>NZ_JCAXDZ010000009.1:0-159916 GCF_059758635.1 Phyllobacterium sp. GQ127 | reverse complement strand
CGGTCAGCGGACCAGGATCCTGCACGATCTTGTCGAAACCATCTGCAGCGAACATTTGGCGGTTCTCAAGAGCGCGGCGGGCGCTTGACAGGACCGATGCCGGCTGAGCCCCCGCCGGGAGGCATTCCTTCAGGGTCACCGGCGTTGAAAGCTATTTTCTGAAGCTCATCAAAGTCCTGTTTGCCTCCTGCGGGTGAGGAACCTTTCTGTTTTTGAAGCGAAACAGTAATAACTCAACATGTCATTTCTAATGCATAAAATGAAACGCATGTAACCTGCAGCTCAGCGATAGTAAAACCGTCGAAATTATAACTAAAGCGTCAGCATGGACGGCACCTTGACTTTCAAGGAGTAACCCCCAACTATCAGACTGAAGTACAATGTTACGCATTTCGATTGAAGTGGATATGGTCTGCAAATGTTTTTGGTTTCCAACCATTGCGAAACAATAATTTTCAGGGTTTGTCCCATAGCGGGAGACTGACCCCCGGCTCGGCGGCAAATCAGCTCCGATCGCGGGGGAAAAGCACAGCGAAAGGCATATCGCACGTATCGACTATTTTGAACGGCCCTCGAACACGCTCGGGTGGCTGTGGCAGGGCCGGAATGAAAGCAAGACCATGAAGAACCGCATCAAGAACACGCGAAAGCCGTTAATCGTGATTGGCAAGACTGATCACGAGCGTTTGAGCAACCTTGCGCTGGCAGCAGCCGATCGTTTTCCAGAGACCTCCGATGGCCTTTCGCTCGAGCTGGAACGTGCACGTGTGGTAACTGACGCCTCGGTACCTGGCAACGTCGTGCGCATGGGATCGACTGTGGAGTATGAGACGGATACGGGAAACATGCGAAAAGTGACGCTTGTGTTCCCCGGAGACGCGGATATTTCTGAAGGAAAGATATCCATCTTTACTCCCATTGGAACTGCTCTCCTCGGCCTGGCCCCGGGTCAGATGATGGATTGGGTTGCACGGGATGGGCGACTGCACAAGCTTACGGTTTTGGCAGTGACGGGACATCCAGCGGAAGCGTAGCCTTCCTATCCGTCTTGCTTGCAATCGATGGTTTGCCGAGTTCCCGGACGCTGTCCTGAGACCTGCTTATCTTCTCATTTTAACTTAGGCAGACGGGGTTGAACCTCATCAGGTGAGGGATCATTGAATTGATCGATGGCATATGGATTTCTTGCTTCCAGACCGTACCGTTTGCCGAGGCGCAAGAACAAAGGCGGGACAAAATTCCGCCTTCGTTTTGACCCGAATTTGCTGTGGCTGCTTAACCTGCGCTCAACTGGTCGGCGGACATTTTGCCGGATTTATTATCGCGCGCAATCTCGTAATTGATCTTCTGTCCGTCGCTCAAACTGCGCATTCCGGCGCGCTCGACGGCAGAAATGTGGACAAAAACATCCGCGCTGCCGTCGTCCGGTTGAATAAAACCAAAACCCTTGGTTGCGTTGAACCATTTCACGGTGCCTGTTGCCACGATAAATCCTCCCGATAAATTGAACAGTACCGTTATCGTCTCACCTATCGCGGATCAAGCCTTTGCACTGGCAAAATATGATTTTGTTTTCATCTTTACTTGCATGCGTTTCATCTTTCCGCAGCACTGTGGCCGTGGCAGTTGCCCTAATCGGGCGGAACGTGTCACTGTTGAGCGCAGCATACAACCGAGAAGCGGCACTTTAGATAAGCCATCTGCTTCCGTCTGAACGTGCCAATCTGCCAGGATATTTCTTTCGGCAAGTGATCGATCATCAGTCCGGTTGCAGAGAGCATCGCATGGCTTCCCGCTGAACAACGGTTGGCGTGAACAGGGAAAGAACAGTCAGGCCGCCAGTGCTCTTCCGGGAGTACCAGCATTTTCCGTGATCTGTTTTCGCGGTCTGCTGCCAGAGGAACCGCCGGAGAACGCGATATCCTCCATCCGACGGCGACGTGTGGTCCATAAGAGCATCGTCCACGACATTGCCGGCCCGAACGTGGATACGCAAGCGTGTCGGCCATATAGGTGAAGTTCCAGTAAACAATTGCTGCGATGACGAGAGTAAGGCCGGACGCACGATACTGCTGCGCCTCATGGCTGCGTTCGATAATGCGGCCTTGCCGAAACGTGCAGATTGCTTGCGTCAGAGCATCCCGCCGGCCGTGCGCGCGATCGCCTCTACCGAAACTCCGTGCAGGCTATATTCTGCGCACTCCATCGCGGCGATGTTTAGAATTTTCTCGCGTCGGTCAGCGCCGGCCATACGCTCCCATGATAACTAGCAACGTACATTTAACTTAATCGGTATCAAACGGCAGATCAACACATGATCCCACTGAATTTGTCGCGGAAATCCTGACCTTTGCTGTGTCGCAAAAGTTGGCGTATAACCTGATGCAGAAATCGGGAGGCGGCGGGCCTTGAAGGGAGAGAAGTTTTGGACGTGACGATTGAACTCGATACTGATGAACGGACCATCACGATTCCATCCGATCTTGAAAAGGCCCTGACCGCGGCCGGTCGAAAGAATTGGGATGCGTTGAGCTATTCGCATCAAAAAGAATATGTAGAGGCCGTGACCGGAGCCAAAAAAGCAAAGTCCCGCGCGCGGCGTGTCGAGCAAGCGGCCAATCGCTAAATTTGTCGGGAAATTCCTAGGTTTTAATACGTCACAGATGTCGGCATATCATCGGAAGCAAAATTTGGGATTTACCCGACATCCTACGTCCGAGATGGTGGAAACCAGACGTCTATGGGCCTTCGCAATAGCGAATTGGGTTATCGGGATCTGACCGAACTGTTGCTGCCGTTTCGACAATCAGATTGGAAAATGCTTCCTCCCTAACATCGTCAAATCTTACAAAGCTGACGTTGTTTCGACCCGCTCTTTTTTCCCTGAGGCTTCCCTTGTAGCGATCTAAGATTGGCTGGTCATCGACTGTGACTGAGAAATAGACGCTGATATAGCTCTTCTGGAGAGCGACGCCGACGATCGGCCAATCCGTAGATTTGCCTGATTTTATTGAATACCGGAACTTCCGATAGCCTATCATTTTCATTCGCATGCCGGCGTCACCCGCTGGGGTTCCTTTGTGAAAATAGCGTTTGAGTGTAGGGGCCGATCTCTGGATCAGATCATCTAGGCGATCCAGGTCGCCTTTCCGAGACGAGTCGAAGTTGAGATATTCGGACAACGTTTCCACTCAAGGCCAGGACCTCGACCAGTGGCACTTGGCGACGGGTGACGGTCACGACGCTAGACCGCCTCACCCGATCGACGCGCGACCTTCTCTACGTTGCGGAACAGATCAAGAATGCCGAGGCCTGCGGATTCCGACGTGTCGCAGGTTCGGTCATTATTGCGACGTCTTTCAGGTTTTTGCCTGTTCATAGGCCATGAATAGATCGGTTACGAGAACGCCATTGATCCTCATCCCAGTCAAATCGGCATCTTTGATGTCCGAATCTGCCAACGTGACGCCACTTATGGTCAATCGCGATAGATTGGCATTCGTGATGGCGGCTCCAGACAGATTGACGTTATTAAAGCGCGCATCTGCAAGGGTGATATCGTCAAAAACCGCTTCGCTTAAATTAGTGTCGGTGAACCTTGCCTTGGTCAACACGGCGTAAAACTGTGCATCTGCAAGGTTTACGCCATCGAAATTAGCGCCTGACATATTAGCCCGCTTGTAATGCGTTCCCTGCATCTGAGGGCCGTCAAATTGATTGTGTTCTTGGTGATCGCTCATCGTCTTTATCCTCCGGTCAATCATATTGTGACCCAAAGAATGCCAGATTGCGCAAATATTTACGACCGTCGAATCAAACGAGTCCACGCCAATTTTGGCCATGCCGCTTGTCACAACTCACAAAGTCAGTCGCGCCATTCCTGACCTTCGCAACAAAAGCGCCAGCATTGATTTTTCAGGGGAATTTCCATCGCAAAAGTCGCGTGCAAAAGTGAAAGTTTAGCGACGGACATTTGCGACACTTCGCGGCCCGGAATCCGGGCCGCTGCGAACGTGATGTAGGTTTCAGGAATTGCACGACAGACAGTCCAGTTTCGGAGCCTAGGCGATTGCTACGCAGCCTAAATCGACCGCATTGCCAACGGTTTCGCCGCGCGGCATCGGATCATCCAGGCGGCGCCCCGTGCAGAGCCGCCATTGTGACAGCAACGCCGATCTGTTTCTCAGTCGATCAGCGGTCGATCCCCAAACGGCCCGACTGCAGCGCGAGGATATCGGTGAAGATCGACGTCCAATCAGATTCGGAGACCTCCATGAGGCCAAAGCTCCGCAGCATGAAAATGCCTTCCGAAGCCAGGAACGCAAGACGTGTACGCCGTCCGATCTCCGTCGCAACGTCGAGCTTTTCCATGCGGCTGCGATACCATCTCTGCGCTCTTTGGCGTTGCTCCGGCGTCTGGACGAGCGCCGCCATCATCACCGCGGATCGGGCGTTGTTGACCTCATCGGTTCGCAGGGTCGCCTCTATGTCGGCGCGAATATGATTGATCGGATCAGTGTCGATCCCGACCAGCTTCACGACCTCCTCATCGAATTCGGTCTCCCAGCGATCGAACATGGCGTCGATCAGTTGGTGCTTCGTTCCGAAACAATGCTGCACTCCGCTCTTGGAGACACCTGCCGCCTTCGCGACCGCGTCGATCGAGAGGCCGGCCGCGCCGACCTGGCTCACCACGGCCTCGGCGGCATTCAGCACTTTGTCACGATCAATTGTTCGCGGTCGGCCCATTATCTACTCTCTTGAGTTTCGATACGATTCGTATCTATCCATTCGCTTGCAGAATGGCAAGAAAGCACGGCCGAGCACCGATTGACCGAAGGCACGTCAACGCAAAGCGAGGCCTTTGGATGCTCTCTTTTCGGTGATCGTTCCACGCCAGCGCTTGAGTCAGGCCCTCCGCCGGCACGGAGATGGAAAGGGCGTCCGCCGACGAGCGTGACACCGCGGGGAAATATCGCGGATTTCCTAGCGGAGACAGGCGCTTGGATCGACGTCATTCTTGCGTCCTTGCCACACGCCGGAATCCACATGGGGAACGGAGCATCCGGCACGCTTGGCTCCCAGGCAAACCCTTTGCTAGGACGAGCTTTCACAAGGCTCCCGCTTTTAGATACGTCTGTATCGAAACTCTTGACGTGCGAATATGAAGATGTTTTATTCGTGCCGATAAGATCGAAAATACGCCGTTATCAACCTGCGCACAGGAGCCATCCCTTGTTGACAGGCGATACGAAGGCTTGTGCGCACGCAATGGGAGCAGTCCGATGAAGTTTATGAAGCACCGCATGCTGGCTTCTTACGTTGCGCGATCCGCGTTGGTAGGATTCACCATCATTTTATCACAGCCTGCTGACGCTCGGGAGAAGACGCTTAATGTCCTTCATTGGTCTGACTATGTTGATCCGACCGTGTTGATTGATTTCACCAAAGAGACGGGCATCAAACTGGAATTCGACACAACCGATTCGAACGAGATGATCGAAACCAAACTTTATGCAGGTGGCTCCGGCTATGATGTGATCGTGCCTTCAGCGACCTTCCTGCAGCGTGAGATCAAGGCGGGCGCCATACAGGAACTCGACAAGGCGAAACTGCCAAACCTGCAATATGCATGGGAGGACGTTTACAAGCGGCTTGCAGTCTACGATCCAGGCAACAGCCACGGGGCCAGCTATACATGGTTCACGACTGGTATCGGCTACAATATTGACAAGGTGAAGGAGCGGCTCGGCGATACGCCAGTCAATAGCTGGGGTGTGATCTTCAATCCGGAGACGATCTCGAAGCTCGAAGATTGTGGTGTCTATGTGCTCGATTCACCGGAAGATTTGATTCCCGCAGCGCTGCGCTATCTCAAACTCGATCCAGACTACTCAAAGAATCCAGCTGATATTGAGAAAGCTGCAGAGTTGCTGGGGAAGGTCCGTAAATACATCAGAAAATTTCATTCTTCCGAATATATCAACGCGTTGGCAAACGGTGACGTATGTCTGGCGGTTGGCTGGTCAGGTGACACCTTCCAGGCACGAGATCGCGCGTTGGAAGCGCATCAGACCTCGCCGGACAAGCCGCTGGTCAACATCAACTATGTCATCCCAAAGGAAGGCACGCTTATGTCGCTCGATACCATGGCCATCCCGAAAGATGCACCGCACCCGGAGGAGGCCTACGCCTTCATTAACTTCATGCTGCGTCCGGACATCGCTGCACGGAACACCAACTTCGTAAAATTCGCCAACGGCGTGTTGGCGTCCCAGGACAAAGTCGATGAAGCCATTCGCCAGAATCCGGCGATCTATCCTGACAAGGCGACCATGGCAACGCTCTTCACTGTACAGCCACCGGACCAGAGGCAACAGCGGATCATCACCCGGGCCTGGACCAGACTTACAACCGGACAGTGATTTCGCGCAATATAGCTCTCATCAGTGTGAGCAGTTTAATGCGGCTGCGCAGCGCCCAGACACTGGGCATGGACGAGCAAGGCTATGGACGGGCCAAACATCTAGCGCAGGCCGACCAGATCATCGTGTTGGTCAAGGGACGAGTGGTCGAGCGCCGCAACTATGAGTGATTGCTTGTTCTCGGTGGCGCCTGTGCAGGCTTGGTAAGCGCAACGCATTGAAGCCAGCAGAAGAAAGTGGCATCTGACAGTCCTTATACCAATGGCCCTGGACCCTTGAGCGATGCTATGGAGAGGCGATGATCTGGCCGGACGGCCAGATCCAAAGGAGCATCGGTCACCAGAAAAGCGACTTGTTCGGGTTTGTTTATACCTCGTCAAATGGGAGTTCAAACTTGCACCGTTCTGCTCTTTTCAAGACCACCGCTCTGCTCTTGCTTCTGGCTTGTATTTCCGTGCTTGCTTTTAGGCTTTTAAGCTTTGAGCCGAAGTGGGGGCTCTTGTCGATCATGGGCGGCGGTTGCGGATTATTGGCTCTCCTCATAGGAGGGTTCACCCGTAGCAACATGATGGCCGGGATCGTCATCCTATTGGTTCTCCTGTGCATCACCTTGGCCGGACCGACATTTGGTTTCTTGCTCTTGTTCGGCCTCGCGATAGGCTTCGGATCGTTGTCGCAAATCGCCCTCTGGGGAGAATCGGGAATGGATGGCGTCCTCCTGCAAACGTTGGGGCTTCTTGCAATAGCGGTCGTAGTGTCGCTTTGCTTCGTCAGCCAAGCATGGCTGATCCTGCGCGCTCGCAATGCCTGGAGGGGCAGACCACTAGAATAGGTCAAGGCCATGGATTTGGTGAGATCTCGCAGGCTGGGGATTCAAGATGGCAGGAGACGCCAATTTTTCGATTGTAGCCGAAGCAAATGCGGTGCATCCAACCGTTCTTTCCACTCCTGCACAGCATACCCCGCGCCCTCCAGCAACGCGCTACATGCGGACGCCTGCTGCCGACAAAGGAGGAGCACGCAGATGAGCAATGCCGGCCCAGATGAAGCGACCCGCGAGGAAGAGCCCCCAGAACCGTTCCAGGCGCGGCCGGGAAGCTGGGCGGACCTGTTCGCAGAGGGCCGGCTCGCCGTCGTGGCCGTCATAGCCGGCGGCACCCTTCTTTATGCTATGAACATGTATTTCACGGCGGCGCTGATGCCGACCATCGTCGGCGACATTGGCGGCATGCATTATTATGCGTGGGTAACTACGATCTATGTGCTGGCCGCGATTTCCGGCACCATGCTGGTCGACCGTACTCTCGGCCTTTACGGAGCCCGGACCTGCTTTGTCGCCGCTTTCGTCTTGTTTGGAGCCGGAGCGGCCGCCAATGCGCTCAGTCCGGTGATCGAGTTGCTGCTTGCCGCACGCGCAGCGCAGGGGCTGGCCGGCGGATTCCTTGCAGGTCTCGGCTATGCGGTGATCCGTTCCGTCCTGCCTCGGCGGCTGTGGGCGCGGGCAGCCGGGATGACGGCGTCCACATGGGGTTTTGGCGCCTTATTCGGCCCCCTGCTCGGCGGGCTGTTCGGCGAGTTCGGCGCATGGCGCTGGGCCTATGGCACCATCGCCGCCGCGGCAGCCTTACTGGCGCTGATGGCCCTGCATGCCCTGCGCAACAGCCTGGTCGTCAGGGAGCACCGTCAGCCTATCCCAATCGTCTCGCTGACAGTGCTGATTCTCGCGGCGGCGACGATCGGCCTCAGTTCCCTCGTTCCCACCGGGTGGCCGATGCTCCTGGCCGTCGGGTCGGGTCTGGCGATTCTCGTTCTTTTCGTCATGATCGATCGGCGGGGGCCGAACACCATTCTGGCCGCGGGGACATACCAGGTGGGGAACCCGCTCAAATGGACCTATCTTACAGCCGGGCTTTTATGCGCCGGCGTGATGATCGAGAACTTCGTCCCGCTTTTCGCGCAGGACCTCGGCGGGCTGAGTCCGCTTTGGGGCGGAGTTCTGGGCGCGGTGCTTTCCACGGGCTGGGTCGTGGCCCAAATTCTCATCGTCTCCGTCGAAGACGAGGCCAAGCAGCGTCTGGCGGTTCGTGCCGGATCGCTTCTGCTGGCGGCGGCGCTGAGCGCCTATGCCCTGCTTCAGGCCAACGACGCCTCGATGTTGCTGGTTGCCCTATGGCTGGCGACTCTGTTCCTTGCAGGGATAGGCATCGGCATGTCCTATCCGTTCCTGGCGGTGGCGGCGATGAATAGCGTCAGCGATCCGAGCGAGGGACGCAAGGCAGCTGCCGGGCTGGCTATGATCCAAACCATGGCTTTTGCGGTAACCTCCGCACTGGCGGGCGGATTCATGACTTTGGCAGGTGATGATCGACTAATCTCCGCACGCTATGTTATCTTCGGCATTGCCGCAATCGCCGCGGTTGGTGTGGTGACCGCTCATCTTGCAACCAGCCGCAAAAACAGCCGCAGGGGGGTGTGATAGCCGATATTCACGGCCCTGTTCATTTTACTGCCAGACATTTGCCCGGGCCGAGGGTGCCGATTTGTTTTCTGACAGATTCCAATCCTCAGTCATTGAGCTACCGGGAAACGTAGGTTTTCGCGTCGTCAGATCATCTTTTTGCCCCGGCGATAGAGCCTTGTTTGCCTCGAAGCCGACTTGCGCATTCACCAGCTGATAAGCGTCCAGCTTGAATGAGGACGTGAATATTCTATACCCAGATTCGCCGTGAGTTCCGGCGCGTTGGGAGCGTCATAGCCATCCCTCGCACCTGTCGACGCATTGGCTGGAACATTGACGAGTTCCGACTTCGTTACGCCAATACCGCCTGTGAATTTCCAGTACTCATCAAGCACCAGTTTTGCTTCGACCTCGAAGCCGTAGCTGCGCAAATCCTGATTGGCTAACAGGAACCGGAAGCTTGCCGGATCGAATGTGGCCACCTGTCCGTTTTTTACGTCATTGTAGAAAACGCTGGCATTCAGGTCGAGTCGATCGTCGAACAGCTTTGCCTTGTGCCGATTTCGTATGTCCACACGGTGGCAGCCTTGAATGGATTTGCCGCAACCCCGCATATGCATCCGAAGTATAGCGCTCGAACCCGCCTGAAGAATAGCCGCGCGCAACAGATGCATAACTCAGCATCTCCTCGTTCCACTTCCATGAAAGTGCCGCGCGTCCGGTTACAAAGGTGTCGTCAAACGGCCGGTCCTGTGCGAATCAGAGGACCGTTCCGGCGGCAGCACAAGGTAGAGCATACCGCCGACAAGGTCGTCTCTGATGGAAACATAGCCGAGAACGGGCAGCCAACTGAGCTTGAGGCCGAAGAACAGCAAAAGTAGCAGACCGAGCTAGAAGGTCGGGATGGAGAGAAGCACCGTCGGCGTGCCGACGAGCATCACATCAGTCGGGCCGTTCTGCCGCCATGCTGCAATCACACCGGCCGGCACCGCGATCAGGCTGGCGAGCAAAACCGCGACGACGACGATCTGCGCGCTGACCATGAAGCGGGACATCACCAGCGGCAAGATCGCCGGAATAAAGCGGATCAACGCGAATAAGGCTATCGAAACGAGAGCGATAGTAGGCAGCGCCATCAATAGCCGGCCTAAAATGAAACGTGTCATAGAGTTCCCTCGCTGTCTAAGGATTGCCCGCACAGCATTATTGATTAGACTATGACAAATTGTGCGGATAGGTGCAATAGTATGAATATCTTCATACCTTAACTCTCAACCTCATTCTCGTTTGGTAAGGAAACTCATGAATCTTAATCAGCTTGAAATTCTCAGGGCGCTGATGATGACGGGCTCAACGATCGCCACGGCAAAAGCGACTGGGCTCAGTCAATCAGGCGTCAGCCGTTTGCTCCAGCAGCTTGAGGCGGATGTTTCGATGACGTTATTCCTTCGCGAAAAGGGCCGCCTGGTTCCGACGCCGGAAGCCGCCATATTGGCAAAGGACGCGCAGGAGATCCTGCTCGGGCTGGAGCGGATGTCGGCACGGGCCGAAGATCTGCGAAAAGGAAACACAGGGTCCGAAATCGTCCGAGTTGCTCTGCCGATCAGCATGTGGGAACATTTCGCGCCGGCCATGCTCTCGGAGTTCACACAAAAATATCCGGGCGTCAGGATTGAGACCTTTTTCGATACCGCAAGTGCGATATCGAGGCTCGTAGAGCATCGCTTGGTCGATTTCGGACTCACGCGCATCGAGGGGGACTGTGGTCCCGGGATCATTGTGGACGAAGTTGCAACCGGCGAGAATGTTTGCGTCATTCCTGTCGGACATCCTTTGAGTGCTCATAAGCAAGTGACGCCGGCCGATCTTGCCAACGTTCCGCTCATTCTCATCGGCCGGCAGAGACCAAATCGTGTGGCGCTCGACCAGATGTTCGTCCAAAGCGGCGTCCGGCCGTTCGTCAAGATTGAAACCCACACCAGCAGTTCGGCCTGCTCGTATGTCGCCTGCGGGCTGGGTGTGGCGATCATCAGCAGCTTCTACGCCAATCTCTTCCGCGATTTGCCGATCGTGCAGCGTCCATTTGTGCCACGCTCGACGCAGCGTTTTGGACTGGCGCGACTGGAGGCGATGCCGTTGTCAATCGCAGCCCTCGGCCTGCGCAATGCACTGAAAAAGCAGATCGAACGGTCACAGGATCCTGATGTCGAACCCTACAGTTTTGCCAAGCTTCGAAGCTTGGCATTCTCTGAAGAGCACGAGGGCGGTAAGTGACGTACCGCCATCGGTGGCAATACCTTTTCAAATCTTTCAATGCGACCAACGCCGCATTATTCCCCCAGTTTCACCGGTCGGGTTTCAAAGAATATTGGAACTATTCAATTGCCAAATGGAAATTGCGCCCAACGGTGGCGGATGCGGTCATCTTCCCGACGGTCTTCCCCGTCAATCACTCTGCGTTCAGGATATCGTCAAGGGTTGGCTCCTCCACCTCCGGAAGACCTGCAAGCCAACCTCTGCTTCATCTTTTTCTGTGCGGCGTCATAGTGCAGAGCCAGAATTGCAGTGGCCATTCAGCTGGCCGTTGTCGCTTTGGTTCACCGAAAGACTGCTCGGAATAGTCCGCCGCGTGGTTTGGGTCGATAAGCATCCCTTCCCGCAGATTGTCGAAGAGTTGATACTCGTGAATGTAGAGCCAATAGTTGATGCCGTGTTTGTTCAGGGCCGTATAAAACAGCATCACCAGTTCATAGTCCGACAGCTGCGCCCTCAGCAGCTTTACATACGGTCCTCTGTCCTTGATCCCTTTCGCCTCATGAACGAACCTCAGGACATTGTAGAGGTAACGGTAGTAGTGGGCGAGATCCTGCTGTCGGTACTTCCAGAATGCATCGTAGGCGATCCGGATGGCCCTTGGCTTCCTCATATTCGACCTTGAAATTGTTGAAGAACTGGCTGAAGCAGTCGCGCCCTCTCGTTACGCGCGGGCCCTTATCAATATCGAGGCCCGCCGCCCGCTCTCGGCCACTGTAGTAAAGGTCGATCGAGTTAACGATAGTATTGTGGAGCGTGAGCATCTGAAAGAACGTAGACTCGAAGTTCTGCCGGTCGGTCGCCTGAAGTTGGTTTTCCAAGGCGGTTGCCGACCGCTCCAGCTCAACCCGCGTATCTTTCAGTTCCGTCTGCTGGAGAACGGGTCACCAAGAGGCCCATGAACGTGAGGAAGGTCAGCAGCGGGTTAAGGGTGCCACCGATGAAGTCGCCGACCGGCCCCAGCTGGCCGGCGCTTTTGCTCCATATGATAGCGATACCGAATATGAGGATGGTGAGCCCGGCAGCAAAAAGAAACAGGCAAAACAGCCCCGGTTTGTTCCTCTCGCCTTTTTCGACGCCAATGAAACTGTCAAATTTCTGTTTGACTGCATGAAAACACTTCTGCATCAACCCACCCAAAACACTTCAGAACAACTGCCTCGTCGTGCCACCTTGGCACTATACATCTCCGCAGGCAGGCAGAATTTCTAAATCATCCGTCTGCGCCACATACCGTCACGACAGTCGCGAATGTTCACCCTCACCCCTTGCCCTTGATACTCTCCGAAAAGTTGTAACATTCAAGCGAACGGCTACCGTCTTCGGCGTGGCAGCGCTCAGCATAGTCGTCGGTCGTGACATAGATGAACGTTTTGACATTACCTTTTTTGATCACACGCGATCTTAAGCTACTGGGATGATCGTATCACCTGACGATTCGCCATTTTCTTTGGCCAATGCAACCGGACGGGGACGCAACCATAAGCTTGGGGGAGCAGCGTCGGTGTGCTCCGCAAGTTAACGCGCATCTCGCGCCGCCAGCCCTCACCGCAGGACGCGAAGGAGCTTGGGCAATCAAGCTCAGCGCCGGTGTTTTATTGGGAGAGTGTCAACATTGATCCGAAGGGGCACGCGATCAACCACGACGCCAGCGTATTTGCCGCCTCAAGAGTAGATATCCTCCTTGATGACGAACATCCGTCGATCAGTGCTGCCTGGTTCCGAAGCAGTGTTGGACTTCACTCTTGGTGATGCCGGCGGCCTTGGCAACCGCATCGATTGAAAGGTTGCGGCACCGACCTCGCTGACGACCGCCTCGGCGGCATCAAGAAGCTTGTTGCGGTCGACCCGATCAATGCCCCTTGAGTTTCAATACGATCGTATCTATACATGTCTTTCAAAATAGCAAGCGGGCTGAGTTGGCCCGCTCACGAACATCGGTGATCATTATGACTTCCGTAAACCGGTGGCTAGTACTGGCCATCGTATCCACCGCACTATTACTCATCGTCATCGACATGACGGTGCTCTATATTGCATTGCCGAGCCTGACGCACGATCTTGGCGCGACTGGTGCCGAGAAACTCTGGATCGTCAATGCCTACCCGCTCGTGGTTGCTGGCCTAGTGCCCGGATTGGGAACACTGGGCGATCGGCTGGGGCACAAGAAGCTCTTCATCGGCGGTCTCGTCGTCTTCGGTGTTGCCTCCGTGGCCGCTGCCTTCGCCTCTACGCCGTCCATCCTGATCGCGGCGCGGGTCCTCCTGGCCATCGGCGCGGCAATGATGATGCCGGCGACACTCTCCATCATCCGCCTTACCTTCTTCGACGAGCGCGAGCGATCGATGGCGATCGGGATCTGGGCGGCCGTCGCCTCGGGCGGCGCTGCCTTCGGTCCGATTGTGGGCGGTGTCCTCCTCGAATATTTCTGGTGGGGCTCGGTTTTCCTGATCAACGTGCCCATCGTGCTCGTCGCCTTGGCTCTAGGGGTATTCGTTATCCCGACAGGGCTGAAGCAGAGCGATCGTCCGTGGGATCTGATCGCCTCGTTACAAATCCTGACCGGTCTCGTCGGCGTCGTTTATGCGATCAAGGAGTTCTCCAAGCCAGCACCGTCCCATGAAAGCGTCGCGGCCGCCAGCTTCATCGGTGTTGTGGCGCTGCTCCTGTTCGTGCGGCGGCAGAACCGCTCCACTCATCCATTGATCGATTTCTCGCTCTTCCGCGATGCCCGTTTTTCGTCCGGCGTGGCAACGGCATTGATCGCTTCTCTTGCCGTGGTCGGTGTCGAGCTGGTGGTCAGCCAACGGCTTCAGCTGGTTCTTGGCCTGTCGCCGCTGGAGGCGGGATTGTTCATCCTGCCCATTCCGATCGCCGCCTTCATAGGTGGTCCGCTGACGGGCATCGCCCTGCCGCGATGGGGCGGGGAGGTCATCCTGTGGAGCGCACTGCTCTTGGCCGCGATCGGGCTCGGCGGATATCTTCTGCTGCTCGACGGCGCAAGAATCTACCAGATCGTGAGTCTCGCCGGGCTGGGCCTGGGCGCGGGCGCCGCAATGACGGCGGCCTCGAGCATGATCATGTTCTCTGCGCCGGCCGATCGCGCGGGGATGGCGGCCTCGGTCGAGGAGGTCTCCTACGAGTTGGGCGCAACTCTCGGAATCGCCATCCTCGGGAGTCTGATGTCAGCTGTTTATGCCGCGTCGCTGTTTTTGCCTCTCGGGACGCCCGACATCGCCTATGATGGGCTCGACCAGGCGCTGATCGTGGCCGAGCGGCTGCAAGGCCCGGATGCCGACAGCCTGCGTGCGCTCGCACGCTCCGCCTTCGACGAGGCATTCGTGGCCGTTATCGGCGTGGCAGCCGCTATCCTTTTCATCGCGGCGTTCTTCCTGCGCCTGGCCGTCGGAGGAGGTCCGCTGTTTGGCCGGAGATGACAAATGACGCACCATGTGTCTTGACACCGCGTGCTTGCGCTGTTCAAGCTCTATCTCGGCCGCATCCTCGTGGTGCTCGTGCTCATCATAGTTTGATGCCATTTGGGACCCGCCCTGCTACGATGTAGAAAAACGCTCCGCCGCTAGAAAGTTCCTCCAAGCCATATTAAAAAATTCTTCGCTCCCACCGCCGGCGAGCACACTTTTTCGCATATCGTCCCTATCAAACGGGCCGATTTGCTCATCGCGCCATCGATCATCCGTATTGGCGGCGGTACGCTCCTCGTCCCTGCCATATGGCGGCACACTGTACGCAGCCTTGTCTGACAACCACACGACCAGGTTCTGCTCGGCAACCATACCGGGAAGCTGTGCCCTAATAAACTCCGATCCCTTGCCCCGACGTGGCCGTCCGATGGCAAACCGCCACGCCATTTCTGAAAGTCGAACAACGCGCTCAGCGACTGCTTGGCGAGCATTCCGTTCAATGGCAACGAGCCACTGCATTTGCTCGACACAGACAACGAGCCCGCCCGGGCACGTAATTCGTACCATTTCCTGACTTGCCGCCATTGGCTCATTCAGATGGAGCAGCAAGGTGTGACGAGTAGCCATGTCCACACACGAGTCAGCCAAAGGCACTTTAGTCGCGTCACCTTGGAAGGCCTGAACTGTTGCAGGTGAGGCCCCAACAGCCAGCAAACGATTCACATACTGGGAAAGATAGGTCTCCTCGCGGTCGATGCCAGTGATGTGTGCATTTGGTGTGAGACGCGCGTAGATCAGTGCACTCCAATGTCCAACACCGCAACCGATGTCAGCTACGGAATTGAATATCCTGCCCTGATCCTCACTGATCAATGGATCTATAAGCTCGCAACGATGACGTTTTAAGCTATCAAGCGTCCCCGCCCCATCGTCTCCCATCAGACGACCATAGCCAACAATGTCAGCAGCGAATATGGCGCTCAGTCGGTGTTCCAAACGGCCCCAACTCTTTTCTCATTTGAAGCATGTTGGTAGGGCAACGGGCTGCGCCGCCGTCCATCTGTCACAGGCGTCAGCCATTTAAGTGGCACGCGGACATATGGCCCGATGCGATTTCTCGCCTTACGGGCACTTCCGTGTGACCTCTATCCATTGCGAATGGACAGCGCGGATGGAAATGGCAGCCTTGCGGAGTGTTAAGGGGACTGGGCAGCTCTCCTTTGACCACCTGAAACCTCCTTTTTGTAGACTCAATGTGGGGCACTTCAGCCAGCAAAGCTTGCGTGTAGGGATGGTTAGGACGTCGGAAGATCTCGTCGACTGGAGCTTCTTCCACAATGCGACCGAGGTACATGATAGCTACGCGGTCTGAAATGTGTTCAACGACACCGAGGTCGTGGCTGACAAAAAGATAGGTGAGATCGAGCTTGTAGCGCAGTTCCATGAACAGATCACTTGGCGGCTTTCCAGTTCGAGACGATTGCTCCGCCACCTCGGACTGCATAAACCGCAGTCATGTGCCGAGGCGTGCCACTGCTGTCGCAGCGGTCAAGCCCACGTCAAACAATGGGACACTTTTGGCAGACGGCTCAATCGGCGGGCTCTTTTTGTGAAGTAGTTTGGACAAGTGAAAATTCCCTCTTGCAGGACGTTGAGTGCTGGGCTAGTCTTGGATACCAACGGAACTCTAGTGCTTGTAGCATTTACATATGACCGGTGTCACGCAACCGACGCATTGTAAATGGAACTAATGGTGAGGAACGGTCATGGATGCGCCTGCAGCAAATGCGGTGAATACAGCTGGCGCGAGGTAGATTGTTCAGCGTGGATATTCCGTGCAGCTTGTCCGAACCGGGCCCAGCTTGCGGACCTGCCGGAATGCAGGATCGGAAAGTCTGTGCTCAGTTACACGTCGCAAGCTGAAACCAGAAGCGGTATGTCGGCGCGAGGGGACAAGTACAATGCAAGCGCCTTTGGGAGGGTGACCATGAGGTATAGTACCAGACGATTCCACGGTTCAGCTGCCGATTTTACCCGACGCCAGCTGCTCGCAAGATTGAGTGCAGCTGGCGTTGGCATCGCGGTGTCCTCGACATTGCCCAGGACAGCCTTTGCGTCTGACGAAGCCGTCTTCTTGGGCTATGGAGGGTATTGCATCCCCGAGCTCCAGACGGCCTACAAAGCGAAGTATGGTAGCGATCCGGTCATGATGCCGGTCAATGACGGTGAGGAAGCTTTCCAGAAGATCCGAGCCGGCTTCAAATTCGATGTCGCATATCGCTGCAATGACGATATCCCGAGATGGCGTGAAGCCGGGATCATCCAGCCGCTTGATGTAGCTCGTCTCAAGAATTGGCCTGACGTTATGACGCAGTTGAAAAACATCCCTACGGGGGTTCATGAAGGAAAACACTATTTCGCTCCCTTCGATTGGGGCGTGACCTCATTCACCTACCGGACCGATCTCGTGAATCTTGGCTCCGAGGGGGAAACGTGGAAGATCTTGTGGGATCCGCAGTACAAAGGAAAAATCGCTCTTGTCGATAACGTTTTTGACATCTGGAAGAGCGCGATGCTCTATGCCGGAACGGAGGGCACGGATGATGAATCGATAGCGAAAGTCGCCGCAGCTCTTAGAGAACTCCGTCCAAACGTGCGACTGATCTCAGCCGATACGACCACTCTCGCTCAAGCTATGGCCTCGGGCGAGGTCGTGGCAGCTGTGACGTGGGCGGATGTCCCGAAGCTCCTGATCGATCAGGGCATTCCCGTGCGCTATGCGAGCCCGAAAGAGGGGGTTCAAGTGTTTTCGTGCGGGCTGGTTCTGTCAACGAAGGTCACGCATCTGGACAAGGCGTACGACCTGATCGACGGCATGCTATCGCCCGCGGCAGGTGACCACCTGATTAACAGCTTCGGCTACGGCCATTCCAACGTAAGGTCGTTCGCGAACATCTCCGAGAAGCAGCTCGCTGCGGTCGGTATGGCGAAGGACCCCAGGCCGATCTTGGAGACAGGGCAATTTGCTGCGTCTTTCACATTAGCGGAATCGGCGAAGATCAACGAGGAGTGGGCGAAGATCAAGGCCGGGTTTTGATGTCCGACAAGTTGTGGCTGTGCCGGTCCCTACGCGACATTCGATCCCAGAATCGCCGCTGAGGGAGATAATTGTACGCGAATACCGGAAATCATCAACGGCTTCAATTCTCACAGGTGACCAATGACTTCCATCGATTCTGTAATCTTGTTTGAGCCCGACCAAATCGCCCCAAGCGAAGAGTTGGTCGACAACCCCAACGTTCTGTCTGCGCCTTACCGCACCAAAACCTGGAAGCACTTTTCAAATAAAGAAAGTGGTGCTTCTGCGGGTATGTGGGAGAGTGATCCCGGAGCGGAGACATATACCAGCACACAGGATGAACTTTGCCATCTCATAGAAGGTTCCCTTCGTCTGATCGATACGGCAGGCGCGGCAAAAACCTTCAGTGCCGGCGATACATTCGTGATCCCAAAGGATTTTACCGTCACTTGGGAAAACGTAACGAAGGTACGGAAAGCATACGTGATTTTTTAGATCATATCTGATGTTCATCTGCGCGCGGGACGCCGCCGCGGTCCACCGCGCACAATGCGTCGAAATGTGCAACGCAGAGGTTTCCGAGCGTGGGTCGAGCACTAGCCAGCGTCGCCTGAGGACGGCACGCACAATCGAAAATCCAGCCTGCCGCGGTGCAAGTAAACGGTGCGATTGCGAGCGCGCCGAAGGTGAGCGAGAGAGTTAACCATGATAAATAGCGATAACCCATATGCCTTGCTTTTCGAGCCCTTGAAGATCGGCCCCAAGCTCGCGCGCAATCGCTTCTACCAGGTGCCGCATTGCAATGGCATGGGGCGCAATTACCCAAGTTCGATGGCGAGAATGCGCGGCGTCAAGGCGGAGGGTGGCTGGGCGGTCGTCTGTACCGAGCAATGCGACATCCATTGGACCAGCGATGTGAGCGGAGAGATCCGGCTTTGGGACGATCGCGATATCCCGTACCTCGCACGCATGGTCGATCAGGTGCATGAGCACCAATCCCTCGCTGCCATTGAACTCGTTCATATGGGCAACTATGGCAATTCCTACAGCCGGGAGCCCATGATGTCGCCTTCCGGACAGGCGGGCCAAACGATCCATCCAGGTTACGCGCGTGCTATGGATAAGGGGGATATTCGAGATCTCCGTCGATGGCATCGCAACGCGGCGCTTCGGGCAAAGAAGGCCGGCTATGATTGCGTGATCGTCTACGCCGGCCACGATCTTTCGATCGCACAGCATTTTCTGTCGCGCCGTCACAATCACCGCACCGACGAATATGGCGGCTCGCTAGAGAATCGGACGCGGCTCTTGCGCGAGCTCATCGAGGATACGAAGGAAGCGATCGGCGACACCTGCGGAGTGATCGTTCGCCTCGCGGTCGATGAAATGCTTGGCGAAGCGGGTATCGTTCATGACCAGGAAGGGCAGGAAATCATATCTCTGCTCGCGGAATTGCCGGATCTTTGGGATGTCAACTGCAGTAAATGGGAGAACGACTCGATTACTGCGCGTTTCGCCGAGGAAGGATTTCAGGAACCGTACGTGTCCTTCGTCAAGAGCATCACCACAAAACCGGTGGTCTCTGTTGGTCGGTACACTTCTCCCGACCGGATGCTTTCGCTGGTCAAGCGTGGCATCCTCGACATGATCGGCGCCGCACGCCCCTCGATTGCCGACCCGTTTTTGCCGGAGAAGATCCGGCAGGGGCGTGTGGAAGACATTCGCGAGTGTATAGGCTGCAACATCTGCGTCGCATATTCCAGCATTCCTGTACCGATGCGCTGTACCCAAAACCCCACTGCCGGCGAGGAGTATAGGCGTGGCTGGCACCCAGAATACATCCCGTCGCGAGATTCGGACGATCGGGTCCTTATCATCGGGGCTGGTCCTGCTGGCCTGGAAGCCGCGATGTCGTTGGGCAAGCGTGGATACGAAGTCGTCCTGGCCGAGGCTTCTTCGGAACTGGGCGGCCGCGTTGCCCGCGAGTGCAGGTTGCCGGGGCTGGCAAGCTGGGGACGTGTCCGCGATTATCGCGCCTATCAATTGTCTCAGATGAGCAACGTCCAGGTGTTTCGGGAGAGCAGAATGGATGCAGGCCTGATCTTGGATATGGAGTCTTCCATTGTGGCCATTGCGACGGGTGCAACTTGGCGCAGAGACGGTGTAGGCCGCGGGCAATACGAGCCTGTTCCCGGCTGGGATCGCGGCAACGTCTATACGCCCGACGACATTATGGCAGGGGTGGAGATCAAGGGTCCCGTCGTCGTCTATGACACCGATCACTACTATATGGGCGGTGTCATTGCGGAGGCCCTCCGAGCAAAAGGTCTGCCGGTGACACTTGTTACCACCATGCCCGTAGCTTCTTCATGGACCGAGTGGAATCTGGAGCAAGGTCGTATCCAAATGCGCCTC
Organism: Phyllobacterium sp. GQ127; assembly: GCF_059758635.1. Lineage (NCBI taxonomy): Bacteria > Pseudomonadati > Pseudomonadota > Alphaproteobacteria > Hyphomicrobiales > Phyllobacteriaceae > Phyllobacterium > Phyllobacterium sp. GQ127. The sequence goes on along the minus strand of NZ_JCAXDZ010000009.1, from coordinate 139,801 downwards.
CATGGGATCGGTGTTGAAATCGTACCGCTTCACTCGTTGAAGGCGATAGGTTCGGACAATGTCACCCTTTCCTATGAGTACACCGGGATTGAGCGACAAATTGAGGCCGTATCTGTCGTTCTGGTCACGACCCCTCTTCCAGATGATGCGCTCTATTTCGACCTGGTCGGCCGCAAAGCAGATTGGCATCGGCATGGTTTAAAAAAGGTCGCCCGCATCGGTGATTGCTACAGCCCCGACACGATTGCGCAGGCCGTGTGGTCCGGACATCGTTTCTCGCGCACGCTAGGTGAGCCAGAAGCGCAGAATGACGAAGTGCCATTCAAGCGGGAAGTGGTCGAATTAGCGCCGGACTTCACTCCAAGTTAGCAGACCGGGGTCGGAACAAGAGCGGTGCGATATCGTAAGCTCTCATGAGCGGTATTGGTTTTCCAGGCGTATTTAAACAACCCCCTGGCCAATTGATGTAGCGCAAGTCAGCCATCGAACGTAGATCATGGCGACAATTTTTTCATGGTCGGCAATCAACTTCACCCAGGCATTTTGCAACCCGAACTAAAAGTTGCCAGCTGCGATCGGACAAGGTGGTAGTCACCGTTGGTGATCGGAGTTTTTCGATGATAACGAAGGGCGATCGTGCCTGGTTGGCTGATGTCAAGGACAGGAAGCTACTGCTGACCCTGCTTCGTTCCGCCCAACAGATGACAGTGAACGCCGTATCGACGCACGGAACGAAAACGCGGTACAATTATTCGTTGGCCGGATCATCTGCCGCCTTGAAGGCCATAGAGAAATGTCAATGAAACTTGGAGGTCGTCGTTTGGCAACTGTCAGGGGCTAGTTTGAATGCTCATGTGAATTGAGACGCTTTAATTATGGCTCAGCTGTTGCAGAACTCTTCTTGGGATGTTGGCATGAAGCCGTGCACGATTGGCTGATCCACTGAAAACTCCAGCGATTTACCATCCTTTCGCGCGACAGGATAGTTCTGCAACTACCGTTCAGATTTCCGGCGCCCTTCCGGTCCCGTAAGGCACCTTCCGTCCCCCCATACCGGCACACGCGGATATTGGCTTGCTCGGCATGCCCGACAAAGCCTTCCAGCATGGAGAGGCGCGAGGGATATTCATCAATGGTGGTGAAGTCTCGTCGCTCGTACGGCCGGTGTTCTTCCCAGAGCTTGGCGGCAAGATGTGCCATGGAAAATTCTACCACGAGTGACTACTATGCGGAATCCGGCGGGGGTGTTCGGAAGCTCTGCTGGTGTTTTGCGAGAAGTGCTTTGAACCCATGGAACATATGAGCTGGCAGATAAAATCGTTTGATTGCATGGGATTCCATCCGCTCCGGTATGAGCGTCGCGGAGGTTGGAGCCATTTTCGGCACCCCTGAGAGGACAAGGAAACGTCTTCGAAGCGGAAGCCTGACTGAGATTAGAAGAAGCCGTGCGCCGATAGTAAGGTATGCACATGATCAGTTCAGCGAGATTGAAGCCTTTTATGACCTCCCCGACGTCACCTACCAAGGAATTGCTTTGTTCGAGGAAAATGGCCTGGAGGTACTGAGAACATCGGAGCGGTTGAACGGTGGTGCCCTCGAATCTGTAGGAATTGTGGTTTTCGCGAGTCTCGGCATCACCACCGGACAGGTGGATCGATCCGGTCGTGACCAGCACTCTTGCATCAATGCAAGCTAAACGCGCGGCTAGATGATCCGGCAGGTGTCGATATGACGCTATGTCGTGACCGTCCTTCCGTCATCGCGTTCAGACACGGTTTATGAAATGAACGCAAGCATAAGCTGGATCCCGTTTCATTTATTTGATGTCGCTTCAGCGCCACGAAATTTACACCCGAAATTCGCGCTCTGAGTTTTCGGACAATCTGCGTGAGTTTTGCATCAGTAGACTATCAATAACTCCGACAAACCGATATAGCACTTGACGAGTTGGCGTGGAGCATTCCGTGACAAGACAAGAGATGCCGACCGAGCAGGAGCAGCGGCGCAGCGAAGGCAACAATGCCCCCCCAACCATGGCGGATGTCGGACGAATTGCCGGCGTATCCGCAATGACGGTATCGCGCGCACTCAAGGGCAATTCCTATATCGCCAAGGATACGCTGGAACGCATCCGGGCAGCGGTAAACCGGCTCGGCTACGTCCTCGACCAGTCGGCCGGCAGCCTGTCGTCGGGCCGCAGCGGCTTCATCGCCACCATCGTCCCGACGATCGACAATTCGAACTTCGCCGATACCGCGCGCGGTATCACTGACACGCTGGCGCAGACAAGCATGCAACTGCTACTTGGCTATACGAACTATTCGGTCGAACGCGAGGAAGAGCTGATCGAGTCCATGCTGCGGCGACGTCCCGAAGGCATCATCCTGACCGGCGGCAAACATACACCGAAAGCGAGGAGCATGCTCTCGAATGCCAGCATTCCGGTCATCGAGACATGGGACATGCCGGAGGATCCTGTCGATACGGTCGTCGGTTTTTCCAACGCGGCTGCAATGGAAGCACTTGTCGGCAGTCTCATCGAAAGGGGATATTCCAAGCTCGGCTTCATCGGCGGCTCGGAACAGGCCGATACCCGCGGCTATCAGCGGCGGATGGGTTTCGAGCAAACGCTTGCCAGGCACGGTCTCGATAATTCGCGGATAGTTGACATCGAAGCTGTACCCATCCGAATGTCGCATGGAGGGGAAGCGATCCGGCAGTTGCTGGTGCGTTTTCCCGATACGGATGTCGCGGTCTGCGTATCGGACCTTCCAGCCTTCGGTGCGATCATGGAATGCCGGAGAATGGGGCTGGTCGTGCCGCGCGATATCGCTATCGCCGGCTTCGGCGATTACGAAATCGCCTCAGTATCTGAACCAGGCATCACCACGGTCAATGTCGACAGTTACGGGATCGGTGCACAAGCCGCCGGGCAGATGATTGCAATGTTGGAAAATCGCAGCGCTGCGGCGACCATTAAAACGAACTATGACGTGCTGCTTCGCGGCAGCACGTCATAGTTTTTATTTGGATCAGAAGCTGAGCTGAACCTTCATCGAGCGGCTGCGGTCGCCCGCAACGTCGAAGGCTTTCACCGCATCGGCAACCGGATAAATCTCGGACAGCAGCGGCGAGAAGTCGACGCGCTTCTGGTTGATGAGATCGACGGCCTGTCCGAATTCCTCGTGGAAACGGAAAGTACCCTTCACTTCGATTTCCTTGGCAACGATCGTGTTCTGCGGCAGCGAGACATTGCCAGCGAGGCCGAGTTGCACGAGAATGCCACACGGTTTGAGCACTTCCAGGCCCGAGAGCACAGCGCGTTCATTGCCAGACGCCTCAAAATGAACGTCGAAATAGCCCTTGTTAGCCGTATAGGCGTTTAGCGTTTCTGGCTCGGATGCGACATTGATGGTGCGGTCGGCGCCTATAACCCGTGCTTTTTCCAAAACAGCATCCATCACGTCCGTTGCGACGACTTCGCATGCGCCATGCAGACGCGTGGCAATGATTGACAGGATACCGATCGGACCGCAGCCGGTAACCAGCACCCGCTTGCCCTGTAGCGAACCGGCGCGGGAGACCGCATGCAGCGTCACAGCGAAGGGCTCGGCGAACGCCGCCTCGTTGATGGAAATGCCCTGGTTCACCTTTTGGCACTGCCACGCTTCTGCGACCAGACGCTGGCGGAACGCACCCTGAATATGCGGCATCGGCATGGCGCTGCCGTAAAAGCGCATGTGGAGGCAATGGGTCTGCTGGCCCTTGAGGCAGTAGTCGCAGCTATTGCACGGACGGCTCGGCGAGACGGCGACACGGTCGCCGACGGCGAGATGGGAGACGCCATTTCCAAGTGCCACGACGCGGCCGGCGACCTCATGTCCGAGGATCATCGGCTCGCGCACCCGCACGGTACCGAAACCGCCGTGATGATAATAATGCAGGTCCGAACCGCAGATGCCACCGGCCTCGATGGCGATATCCACCTGGCCGGGGCCGGCTGTTTCGGCTTCGCGCTCCTCGACCCGCAGGTCCTTGGCGGAATGAATGACGACGGCTTTCATGACGCGACCTCAAATGACCGGGGTGGGAAGCGGTTGACCGGCAAAATGGGCGGCCAGATTATCACGGACAAGCTTCCCCATCGCCTTGCGCGTCTCGATCGTGCCCGATGCGTGGTGCGGCTGGAGCAGCACGTTTTCGAGCGTCAGAAAGCGCGGATCCAGTTTGGGCTCGCCCTGGAATACATCAAGCGCTGCGGAGCCGAGCGTGCCGTTTTCGAGCGCGTCGAGCAGTGCCGCTTCATCGATATTGGAAGCGCGCGAAATGTTGATCAGCATGCCTTCCGGGCCAAGTGCCTCGATGACGCTTTGCGAGACGATGTGATGGGTCGCGGCAGAGGCGGCCAGTGTCACGAACAGGAAGTCGGAATGTACGGCAAGAGCAACAGGATCCGCAATGAACTTCATGCCCTCGGCATAGGGCTTTTCTGATACGTCGCTATAGGCGATGTCCATATCGAAGCCACCCAGGCGCTTTGCGACTTCGAAACCGATACGGCCGAGACCGAGAATGCCTGCCTTGCGGCCCCAGACCTTGCGCTGCAGGGGATATAGCCCCTTGGCGACCCAGCTTCCATCCTTGACCCACTGCTCCGCGCCGATCATGCCGCGCGACTGGCAGAGCATCATGGCGACGCCCAGGTCCGCAACGTCGTTGGTCAGCACATCAGGCGTATTGGTGACGCGAATGCCACGGGTGCGGCAAGCATCCAGATTGACCGCGTCGTAACCGACGCCGTAGACCGCAACGATCTGCAGATTGGGCAATCTGGCGATCAGTTCGGCCGAGGCGCCGAGTTCGCCGCGCGTTGCGATTGCCGTTACCTGCTTCGCCTCGCTTTCGATGAAGGCATCGCGGTCGCTCGCCTCATAGAGCTTGCTCACGGCGTAGCTCTTTTCGAGCTCCACCATGTCCCATTCCGGATAAAGACCGATGACGAGGATCTGCGGTTTCATTTCTCTCTCCTGAGTTGTGTTTTTGATTGCTTATGTTATCGATAACATCTATGTCAATGAGAAACGACCTTATGGACCGGGAGGATTTTCTGATGTCATTTCCGCTGTTCGATCTGACGGGTAAAACCGCGCTGATCACCGGATCGAGCCAAGGCATTGGCCAGGCCCTGGCGCGCGGGCTTGCCGAGCATGGTGCCACCGTCATTCTCAACGGCCGCGACGAGACCAAGTTGAATACCGCTCTCAAGCAGCTTATCGATGACGGCTTTACGGCGCATACCGTTGCCTTTGACGCCACGGATCCCGCTTCGGTTGCCGCCGGCATCGACCGGGTTGAGGCCGAGATCGACCCGATCGACATCCTCATCAATAATGCTGGTATGCAGCACCGCTCGCCGCTGGAGGATTTTCCGATCGACAAATGGCAGCAGCTTCTGACCAGCAATATTTCCAGCGTGTTCTATGTCGGCCAAGCCGCTGCCCGCCACATGATTGCACGGGGCCGGGGCAAGATCATCAACATCGCCTCGGTGCAGAGCGAACTCGCCCGTCCGGGCATCGCGCCCTATACAGCCACCAAGGGCGCTGTCAAAAACCTCACCAAGGGCATGTCCACCGACTGGGCCAAGCACGGCCTGCAGATCAATGCCATCGCACCCGGCTATTTCAAGACCCCGCTCAACCAAGCGCTGGTCGACAATCCGGAATTTTCCGCATGGCTGGAAAAGCGGACGCCGGCCGCCCGTTGGGGCAATGTTGATGAACTCGTCGGCGCTGCTGTTTTCCTGTCCAGCAAGGGCTCCTCTTTCGTGAACGGACACACCCTTTATGTCGATGGCGGCATCACCATCAGTCTCTGAGGCAAATGTCGCCCGACGTCCCATCGTGGTGATGGGCGTTGCCGGCTGCGGCAAGAGTTCGGTCGGTACACGCCTCGCCGAGGCACTCGGCCTGCCTTATCAGGAGGGTGACGATCTCCATCCGCAGACAAACATCGCCAAGATGTCGAAAGGTACACCGCTCGATGACGAGGATCGTTGGCCCTGGCTCGACCGCATCGGCGAAATTCTGGCAGCGCACGCTTCGACAGGTATCGTTCTGACATGCTCGGCACTGAAGAGGGCCTATCGCGACCGACTGCGCGCAGCAGCCGGCGAGGACCTGGCTTTCGTTTTTCTGGATGGCGACAGATCATTGCTCATCCGGCGCATGGGCAATCGCGAAGGCCATTTCATGCCGATCAGTCTTCTGGAAAGCCAGTTCTCGACGCTGGAGAGGCCGGATGAGGAAGTGGGTGTCGTGGTTGTCGATATCAACAATACGCCGGAAATGATTACCGGTCTGGCGATCGGCGGGCTAAAGAACGGCCCCGCAACGGCTTAAAGCAAAAGGGCGACCCGCATGGCCGCCATTTTGCTTGCGCTGCCAACTGAGTGGGCTTTGATCACGCTGAGGAAAGCCCCCTCCTTTGTTTTATATATCAACGATAAGGCCCTTGGCTTTCAGCACCGGCTCCAGCTTGCTGACTTCGATGACCGACGTTCCAGCTTTGTAAGCCTTGATGAAGCCAGCCTCAGCATCTTCGCGCGCTTGCGACAGCTTTGCCACTTCGGCGACTTCGTTGCGGCGCACGACGACGAGACCATCGGCATCACCAACGATGATGTCGCCTGGATTGATAACCTCACCGCCGACAATGATGGAATCATTGGTCGTGCCGAGGGTCTCCTTGACGGTACCCTTGATGCAGACGCTCAGCGAAAAGACCGGGAAGCCCAGATCGCGCAGTTGCAGCGTGTCGCGCACGCCGGTGTCCGTGACCAGACCGCCGATGCCCTTGGCAAGGCAGGCATTGGCAAGAACGTCGCCGAACGAGCCGGCTTCTTCGTATTCGCCTGCGGAAACGACGATGATATCGCCCGGCTTGGCATAGTTGATCGCCAGCTGCAGCATGATGTTGTCGCGCGGCGAGGATTTCACCGTGAAGGCCGGGCCGCACAGTTTCATGCGGTAGTCGACGGGCTTCAGCTGCGATGACAATGCGCCTCGACGGCCTTGTGCCTCGTGAATGGTGGCGGGCGAGAACTTCGCAATTGCCGCCAAATCCTCCTTGGAGGGACGTTCGGGAATATCTTTAATGTGGGTCATTGAATTCTCCTCGGGCCATAGGCAAACCACACGGCGGCAAGGCCGCTGCCGGTAATTTTCGATTGCGGTTGAATTGAAAACAGAAGGCGCTGTGCGCCGCCACATTACGGAATCGGATCGAACTTCAGCTCGGAGAGCGGAACGACCTTGTCGGTGCGGGTCATCTTGTATTCGGTGCCCTGGCCGAGCCACTTGTCCCAGATCTTGTTGATCTCTCCATCGGCATCCAGCTTGCGCAGGATTTCGTTAACCTTGGCGGTCAGCGCGGGCTGGTCCTTCTGCATGCCGATACCGATCGGCTGATACAGCATCGGCTCTTCGATCATGCGCATTTCCTTGCCGCGGGTCTTTGACTCGTTGACGAACTTGGTCGTCGTCATCGTGTTGGCGACCATGCCGCGCGCCTTGCCCTGCTGCACGGCAAGATAAGCGGAAGCGGTATCCTGGAACGTCAGCGGCTCGGACTTGTTGAGCTTGATCGACATTTCCGAGGTGGACCCCTTGGCCGAGGCAATACGCTTGCCGACGAAATCAGCCTTGGCGTTGCCCTCGTCGGTAGTCGGAACGATCAGCATTTCCTTGGCGAGATAATAGGGATCACTGAACTGGATCTGCTCAGCGCGGCTCTGCGTATAGGCAAGGTTGGCGACTGCGATATCGACGCGGCCGAGCTTGACTTCTGGTACGCGGGCTTCGACCGAAACCGGCTTCACTTCCGCCGTCACACCAAGTTCCTTGGCGATTGCGTTGCACAGGTCGACGTCGAAACCGGCCATTTCACGGGTCTTCGGATCCGGCGCCGAGAATGGCGGCACGTCAGCGAAAGTTGCGCAGCGCAGCTTCTTGACCGACAGGATGTCGGCAAGCTGGTCGGCTTTGGCGGTCGCGACGGCAGCGGTGCTGGCGACGAGCGCTGCGAGAGTTGCTAATTTCCAGTTCATTTGCTGTTCTCCATTGTTATTTTATATGGCAGGCAGTCAGTGCCGCAGATCAGCAAGAAAACGCTGAGCGCGCGGATGTCGTGGATTTTTGAAGAAGTCTTCGGGATGCGCAGTTTCGAGGATTTCGCCCGCGTCGATAAACCAGATCCGATCAGCGACGTCGCGGGCAAAGCCCATTTCGTGGGTCACGCACAGCATCGTCATGCCGTCGGCCGCCAGGCTTTTCATCACACTCAGCACTTCACCGACCATTTCCGGATCGAGCGCGCTGGTCGGTTCATCAAACAGCATGACCGGTGGCTCCATGGCAAGCGCGCGGGCAATGGCCACGCGCTGCTGCTGGCCACCAGAAAGCTGGCCGGGATAGGAATTCGCCTTGTCGGCCAGCCCAACTCGGTCGAGCAGTTTGAGCGCCTTGTCGTGAGCAATATCTGCCGACACACCCTTCACCCGGATCGGCGACATCGACACGTTTTCAACGACCGAGAGATGCGGGAACAGGTTAAAACTCTGGAACACGAAACCAATACGACTACGCAGCTTGTTTAGTTCGCTGCTGCGCATCGGCGCATGGATATTCTGGCCCTCGAAGCTGATGCTGCCGCTGCTGATCTCTTCCAGCCGATTGACGGTACGGATCAGAGTTGACTTGCCAGAACCGGACGGACCGCAGATGACGACCACTTCGCCGCGGGCCACCTCGGCGTTGATATTTTTCAGCACCGGATAGTCACCATAGCTCTTGAAAACATCGGCAATGCGGATCGCCTGGGCAATCTGCGGTTCGGACACTGAGGTGTTCATAGCTGCTCCGTAATGGTCTTGAGAGACACGGCCTCGACCGGAAAGCGGACATTGCGCGGCCCGGCACGCCGGCACGTAATCCGCCGCTCGACGCTGTTAGCGACATAAGTCAGGCTCCAGCAGAGGATGTAGTAGACCGCTGCAAGAATGAGGAAGACCTGGAAAGGCTGTGTCAGAAGCTGATTGTTTACCTGGCTTGCAGCAAACGTCAGGTCGGGCACGTTGATGACGTACCCGAGCGTCGTATCCTTGATCGTAGACACGAAGGTAGAAATCATGCTCGGGATCATGTTGTAGAGAGCCTGCGGCAGAATAACGAAGCCCATGGCGCTCATGTAGCCGTGACCGAGTGCCCTTGCCGCATCCATCTGCCCTTGCCCCAGCGATAAGATGCCGGCGCGGACGACTTCGCTAAGAAAAGCGCCCTGGTAGATGACCAGCGTCACCAGCATGATCAGGAAGCTCGGCACGTCGGCGCCGGTCCACAGCGGTATGACGAAATAGCACCACAGGATGAGCATCAGAAGCGGCACGCCGCGGGTGACATACACGAGAGCAGTCACTGGCCAGCGCAAGAACCACCACTTCGAGAGACGGGCAAGCGCCATAAGGATGCTGACTGGAAAAGCAAAAGCGATCGCGAGTGCCGACAGAATCAGCGTGTTGGCTAGGCCTCCGAGCGCGCCGTTCGGGTACTGGCCGATCAGAAGCAGTAACCAGTAATCCTGAATGATGGTGATGAAATCATGGATCATGCGCGTGCCCTCCGCGCCGGATCGGCTCGCATGGCGATGTAGGCACCAATCCCCATGATGATGAGCGAGAAGAACAGGTAAGTGACCGTGCCGATCATGTAGATCTCGAAGGTCCGGAAACTGATGTTCTCGATTTCCTTGACCGCATGGGTCAGTTCAGGCGCACCGATGACAATCGCAAGACTGCTGTTCTTGAATAGCGAGACGCTGTGGTTGATCAACGGTGGCAGCGCATTTCGTACGCCCTGCGGCATGATTACGAAGCGCATGGCGGAGGCGTAGCGGTGGCCCAATGCCTGTGCCGCCTCCATCTGGCCGGGGCTGATCGAGCGCAGACCCGAGCGAAGGTCTTCGCTGAAATAGGCAGCCTGGCAAAGACCCAGACCAATCACCGCAAAAATCGCCTCCGCATTGTTGTTTGCCAGCCAGTCGGAAAGACCCTGCGGCATCAGCGTGAAGATGCCGAAATACCAGAGCATCAGCTGCACCAGCGTCGGCACATTGCGGTGGTAGGAAACATAGGCTGCGACGATCGGTTCACCGATGCGCAGCGGGGAGAGGCGCAGGGTCAGAAGCAAGATGGCCAGCGTCATCGCCAACAGCCAGGAACCGATATAGATGATGAAGGTCATCTCGACGCCATGCACAAGCATCGAGATATATTCCCGATTGGTCAGGATTGCCGAAAGATCAAACCCGCTCACCGCTTGGAACCTTCGGAACCGGCAGGAGGCGTCTGCGGTTTAGCCGTTTGCAAACCGCCCATGACCTGAAGCGTCGGCGTGATTTCCATATGCCCGATATTCATTGCGACTGGCGCGGCAATTGCGAAAGCGATCGCATCGGCGATGTCGGAAGCCTGCGGCAGCTCAAAACCATCAATGAACCGCTCACGTATCGAGGGATCGTTGCCATGGACATGATTGAAGATATCGGTCGCGACACGGCCGGGGCAGATTTCGGTGACCCGGACCCGTTTGCCGAACGTGTCAATGCGCAACTGGTTCGACAGCATGGCAACACCGGCCTTGACGGCATGGTAGATCGAATTGCCGCCGAAATTATAGTTGCCTGCGATGGAGGAAATATTGACTACGTGACCGCGATCACGTTCAGCCATGCCCGGTACGACCATGCGGCAGAGATGCAGAACCGCGCGCAGGTTGACGTCGATCAGCAGATCGATATCGCCATCTTCGGATTCCAGAAATTTCTTAGGACGATCGACACCGGCGTTGTTGATAAGGACGTCAAATGCCACACGGCCGGTCAATTCGGCCAGCGCTTCCCTGTTGGTGACGTCGATTGCATGGGCGATACAGCCAGTACGTTCGGAGAGCTTGCGAAGTGGTTCAGCGCTACGGGCTACTGCATGGACTTCCAGCCCTTCGCGGCAAAGCCTTTCCACGACGGCAGCGCCTATTCCCGATGAGGCACCAGTCACCAGAGCAGTCTTGTAATCGGAAAATGGCATTAAGATCCCCTTTGTTGAGATGAGACTAGCGAAGCTTTGTTGACTTGCCTAAGACCGATTAGTTTTGGGCTAATAAGGAAGCGTTATGGCGCGCGTGCTGCTTTGCGGCCGAAGCGATTTGCACGTTACAAATCAATCAGCTAAGGTTTTTTGCCAACGACTGCACGGCAGATTGCATAAGCATTGTGGGCGCTTCAATCATGTGATCCAGCAAAGGCAACATCGACCAGAATGGATATCCGGCGCCTCAAATCCTTCATCGTCATAGTCGACAGCGGCAGCATCACACGTGCTGCCGACATCCTGCATCTTGCTCAGCCGGCGCTGAGCCAGCAGCTTGCAGCGCTTGAGGATCATTTTGGACAAAAGCTTCTGCTCCGCAGCCAGCAGGGTGTGACGATGACCGATGCCGGTCAGGCGGTCTATCGCCACGCGCAGATCATCTTGCGGCAGATGGAACAGGCACAGTTCGATGTCGCCACCGCCAGCCAATCCCTGGCCGGACGCGTTTCCGTCGGTCTCGTTCCCTTCAGCAGCGCGGCGACACTGTCGGTTGAACTCTTGGCAGAAACACGAAAGCGGCATCCGGGGATATTGCTGCATCTAACCGAAAGCGTCGGCCAGACCTACAGCCAGATGATCATGAACGGTCGTCTGGAAATGGCGCTTATCCACGGTGTCGGTCCGATCAAGGGCGTTCGCTTCGAGCCGCTGCTGAAGGAAGAGTTCTTTCTCGTCGCCCATCCGGACTTTGCTGTCGAGGCAAGCGATGCGCCGGTTCCCGCAACGGCACTCGACGGCCTGCCATTTCTGATGCCGCCCGCCTATAATTTCGTACGCCGTGCGGTCGATACCGCGTTTTCGCGCAGCAAGATTAATTTGAAAGTGGTTGCGGAAGTCGAAATCGTCCGGACACTCGGCCGATCGGTCGACAGGGCGCTGGGGGCCACGATCATGCCCAAGGCGATTGCCGATCGGCTGATTGCCGAATCCAGCGAGAAGCTGATCTGCCGCCTCGTCTCCCCGCGTATCGAAGAGACCTTGTCACTTTGCGTTTCCGACCAGACGCCGCTGTCGGAACCGGCGATTGCGGTCAAAGACATTCTCATTGAGCTGACGGCCAGGCTGAAGCCCTGACCGTCAGAACCGGTTGGAAAACGGTTACTTCATCTCTTTGCAGTACTGGGCGATGCGGTTGCAGCCCTCTTCCAGCATTTCCATGCTCGTTGCGTAGGAGATGCGGAAATACGGGCTCATGCCGTATGCCGCACCCTGTACGGTCGCAACATGGTGTTCCTCTACTAGACCCATGACGAAATCGACATCGGTTTCGATCTTGCGGCCACCCTTGGTGGTCTTGCCGATCAGTTCGGACATGTTCGGGAAAATGTAGAACGCGCCTTCCGGCTTGTGGGCGCGCAGGCCATCGATTTCGGCCAAACGGCCAAGCACGTAATCCCGGCGCGTTTTATAGATGGACGAACGTTCCTGCAGCAGATCCTGCGGGCCATCCAGAGCTGCAACAGCTGCTGCCTGTGTCAGCGTAGAGGTACCGCCACTGTTCTGGCCGTTAACGTTGCTGATCGCTGCAATGAGATCCTTCGGCCCGCCACAATAGCCGAGCCGCCAGCCGGTCATGGCATAGGCCTTGGAAACACCGTTCATTGTCAGCACACGATCATAAAGACGCGGCTCGACTTCGGCGATCGTGCAAAACTCGAAATCGTCATAGACGAGGTGTTCGTAAATGTCGTCGGTCAGGATCCAAACATGCGGATGGCGCAGCATGATTTCGGCGACTGCCGCCATTTCGGTGCGCGAGCAGGCAGCACCTGTGGGATTGTTCGGGAAATTCAGGAGCAGCCACTTGGTACGCGGCGTGATGGCTGCATCCAGATCTTCGGCGCGTAGCTTGAAACCGGCGTTTTCCGGGCAAGGCACCGAGACCGGCACGCCACCGGCGAATTTGACAATATCCGCATAGCTGACCCAGGAAGGCGCCGGGATGACGACTTCGTCGCCCGGATTGCAGGTGGCTAGCATGGCGTTGAAGATGACCTGCTTGCCCCCGCCCGAGACGACGATCTGGTCCGGTTCGTAGCTCAGATTGTTCTCGCGCTTGAACTTGCGGATGATGGCCGCTTTCATGGCTGGCGTGCCGTCCATGGTGGGGTATTTGGTATCGCCCGCCAATGCCGAAGCGTAGGCTGCTTTAATGGCATGGGGTGGGGTCGGGAAATCCGGCTCGCCGGAGGACAGGCTGACAACCTTGATCCCTTGGGCGGCCAGTTCACGCGCACGCTGCGTCATCGCAGCGGAAGCGGAGATGGAGACATTCTTCAAACGATCGGTAATGGCAGGCATGGTCTGATCTTCCAGTTTGCAATCTTGGTGAAAAAGAAACCAGCCGACGGCGTTAGCCGACGACATCCGATGCAGGCGCAAGCGCGCCACCGGCGGCTTCGATCTCGCTGCGGACGATCCGCGCCAGCTCAAGAGAACCTGGCGTATCACTGTGAACGAGGATCGACCTGGCCGGCATGGCTATGGTCGTCCCGTCGATGGCCTCGACGGTTCGGTCGACCAGGAACTGCCGAACGCGGGCGCGCACGGCGTCCTCGTCCTTCACCAGCGCACCCGGATGTCCCCGGGCGACCAGACGGCCTTGTGCATCATAAGTCCGGTCGGCGAGAAACAAAAGTAATGTCTTAAGCGAGACGCGCTTGGCGGCGGCTTCGATCTCGCTGCCCGGCGTGGCGAAGATGATAAGCTGTGGATCGACAGTGCAGATCGCATTCATCATCATATCTGCCAGCTTCGGGTCGCGGTTGACCATGTTGCCCATAGCCGCATGAAAACTGAAATGAGCGACGCGCTGGCCTTCGCTGGCCGAAATAGCCTTCAAAGCGCCAAGTTGGTAGAGCATCTGCTGACGCAATTCGTCGGCGGAATAGGGAATTTCGCGGCGGCCGAAACCGGCGCGATCCGGCAGGCCGGGATGGGCACCGATACCGACGCCGTTTGCCTTGGCCAGCCGCACCATACGCGCCATCGTCTCGGGATCGCCGCCATGGAAACCGCAGGCGATATTGGCCGAGGAGACCACCTTCATCATCGCTTCATCGTCGCACAAGCTGTAGGGCCCGAAACCCTCGCCCATGTCGGAATTCAGATCGATCTTCATTCATTCCTCCTTCGTCTCAGCCTATAACGCCAAGCGCGTCCCGGACCATCTGTGCCGTCCTGCCAACATCATCGATAAAGCTGGCTACGGCCTTCTCGATGTCAGCGGCCTGTTGGTGCGTCGCGCGGACGAAGCGCAGCCTGCTGCCGATGCGGGCCTGGCCGAGCCGCCACAGATCGGCTTCGATGACACCGGCGATTTTCGGATATCCGCCGGCGGTATTGGCATCGGCCATCTGGATAATCGGCTCGCCGCCCGGCGGCACCTGCACCACTCCGGACACAATGCCATGCGAGCGCATTTCCACCGGTTTCGTCAACCGGATCGGTTCGCCGCTCAGGCGATAACCGGTGCGGTCACTTTGCGGGGAAATTTTCCAGATCTGCGACCAGAACCGTTCGGCATCGCCTCCGAATAGTTCGTGCTCGCCGGCGGCAATGGCCCGCACCTGCAGCACTCCGTCTTCATGCTCTGGAAAAACATGTGACAAAGCATGGACCGGATCGACAACGGCAAGACCAGAACCCGGCAGCTCCGGCGTTGCGTCAGCCTCACCAAAATCCAACCTGTCGCCGGCAGCCAACGAACGTCCGTCATTGCCTCCAAATGCACCTCTGAGCGATGTGCTTCGCGAGCCCATCACCACAGCGACATCGATTCCGCCGGCAAAGCAGATATAGGCGCGTGTTCCAAACCGGGGTTGGCCCAGTTCCAGAACCTGCCCCGCCTCGACGGAAAGGGCACACCACGGTCGAAGTGTGCGCCCGTCCAGCGCGGCTGCACAATCCGCACCGGTCACCACAAAAGCCGTTCTTTCCGAAAAACGCAGTTTGAACGGGTAGGTCTGCACCTCGATGACGGCACAACCGGTATCGTTGCCGAGCAGGCTGTTGCCCACTTTCATCGCCAGCGGATCCATCGCGCCGCTGGTCGTCACACCGACATTGCGGAAGCCTTGACGACCAAGGTCCTGTACCGTGTTGAACGGTCCTGTTTGAACAATCTCTATCATAGTTCTATGCTCGCAGGCACGAAGCGCACCGTATCGCCCGGTGCCATGACCGCCGGTGTGGCCGACATGGGGTCGAACATCTGCAATTCGGCAAAGCCGATCGAATTCCAGCCGTTGGGGCCAGTCAGTACGGCGACGCCGGTCTGCATGCCGCCAATGGTCACACAGCCCCGTGCCATGTTGAGCGAAGGCACAGTCTTGCGCGGCATGTAGATGCGCGGATCAAGCCCATGCAGGTAAGCAAAGCCTGGTGCGCTGCCTAGTGCGAAAACCCGATAGCTGCCCTCGTAATGGATACGCACGACCTCACGATCCGGCAAGCCGGAACGATCGCAGAGTGCCGCAAGGTCGGTGGCGTGTTCACCGCCATAGGTAACAGCGATCTCGATCGTCCTGCCGGCAAGATCGATGCTTTCCGCATGCTCCCAGGCCTCGAGCAGACGAACGGCCAGCGCCTCGGGATCCCCCGGCGTTGCCACAAGCACGACGAGAAGATTGGTCATGCCCGGCACGATTTCGGCAGTCTCGCTCCACAGTTCGACCGCCTTCGACAAGGCCCAGATGCGGCGTTGCGCAGCCAGATCGAATTCGCCCGTCGCTTCGAGAAGGAAGGCGCGGGAGCCGATCGGTGAAACGCGCGCGCCGTTGCGATCCAGCGCTGGCGTTTCCGCAGGCGGGGTGATTTTGACAAGCGAAGCACTCATTCCTGCGCCTCGACTTCTGCTATCGGATCGCCGAAACCGACGATCGTTCCCGGTTGAACGAGATGATGGCGCAGGCGCTTCGATGGGCCTGCCGTTACGGGCAACAGGATCGGGCCAACCTGCAGGAAACCGATCTCGTTCCTCGCAACCGGTGCACCGGGCGTACCTGTGCGGGAGAAATCCGACGGCCAGAATTTACCGGCCATCGGCGCCTTGACGGTCACCGGGGCATCTGCAACTTCTGTTCTGCGGAATTGAACCTGATGCCCCGAGATAATGGCCGAACCCGACAAACGGATCAGCAGGCTCTGATCCGGACGGGTCATTTCAATACCCTCGACACCGGCGGCTTCAAGGGCCGCAGTCAGCCGTTCAATGATGGCGGGATCGCTCAAATCCAGCTTGCTCATGCACTCCCCCGCATTTTCAGCCATTTTTCCAGATAGTGAATGTCGGTTTCGCCACGCTCGAATTCCGCGTCCTCGAACAGGTCGCGAAGCAGCGGAAGATTGCTGGCGATGCCTTCCAGCTTGAAGGACGCCAGGGCCCACCGTGTCCGCTGCATGGCGTCGGCTCGGTCGCAGCCATGTACAATCAGCTTGGCAATCAGCGAGTCGTAATAAGGAGAAACCTTGTAGCCGGCCTCTACATGAGTATCGACACGAACGCCCTCGCCTTGCGGCAATTCAAGCGCCGTGATGACGCCGGCAGACGGCATGAATGTCACCGGGTCCTCGGCATTGATGCGGCATTCGATAGCATGACCCTTGCAGGTCACATCAGGCTGGCTCATCGTCAACGGCTCGCCTTGCGCAACACGCAGCTGCTGCTGGACGATATCGACGCCACTGGTTTCCTCGGTCACCGGGTGTTCGACCTGAAGGCGGGTGTTCATCTCGATGAAATAGAAGGCACCTTCTTCATAAAGGAACTCGAACGTGCCGACGCCGCGATAACCGGTCCGCAGGCAAGCCTCGACACAGGCGGCTCCGACAGGGGCAATCAATGCATCGGAAATGCGGGGCGCCGGTGCTTCCTCGATGACTTTCTGGTGGCGTCGCTGCATGGAGCAATCACGATGGCCGAGCCAAACGCCATGACCCTGGCTGTCGCACAAAACCTGAATTTCGATATGACGCGGGTGCTGGAGGAATTTCTCCATGTACAGGGCCGGCGTTCCGAAAGCTTTGCGCGCTTCTTCGCGCGTCAGCGCCACCGCTTCCAGCAGTTCGGCCTCATCCAGCACGACGCGCATGCCACGCCCGCCGCCACCGCCGGCAGCCTTGACGATAACAGGATAACCGATCTCCGCCGCAGTCGTCCGGATAGCCTCCGGATCTGCCGGCAGCTCCCCGTCTGGCCCCGGTACACAAGGAACGCCAGCGGCAATCATGGCGCTCTTGGCCGCGATCTTGTCACCCATCGTCGCGATGGCACTGGCGTCTGGGCCGATGAACGTCAGACCCGCCTCTTCAACCGCAGCCGAAAACCGCGCGTTCTCTGACAGAAACCCGTAGCCGGGGTGAACTGCACCAGCTCCAGACAGACGGGCTGCGAGCAGGATTGCGTTCTGATTCAGATAGCTTTTCGATGCTGCAGCCGGACCGATGCAGAGCGACTGGTCCGCATGTCCGGCATAAGCGGAATCACGATCGGCCTCGGAACAAATGACGACCGTCCTGAGCCCCATCCCGCGGCAGGCGCGGATGACGCGCGATGCGACTTCGCCGCGATTGGCGATCAGAACCTTGTCGAAACGTTGTGATAACTGCATCACGAGATCTCCGCCAACATGTCACCAGACTCGACTTCAGCGCTATTGACGTGCGTTAGGCGCGTGATCCTTCCGGAGCGCGGTGCAGCAATCCTGTTGAATGCCTTCATCGCCTCGATGATAAAGAGCGTCTGGCCCTCGACGACGTCATCACCGACAGCAACAAACGGCGGATCACCAGGAGCCGGGGCCACATGCAACAGGCCGAAGATTGGAGCGGCCACAATAAAGCCCGAGTCAGATAGATCAGCTAGATGAAGCGACTCACCGGGCAGGCTTACATTCTCGCACGCGAGCAGAGGAGCTTCCTGGCGTCTATCGCGGAATATCCGGACGGTAGTGCCCTTCTCTCTGACGGTCAGCTCGGTGATATTGGACCTTCCGACAAAAGCTATCAATGTTTCTATCTTCGAAAGGTCCATTCGCCGGTCCATATATGTATTTGCGCGAGCGATATCAGGTAGCTCGCGCGATCCGCCATCACACATCGACGTGGTAACATAGGCCGTGGGTTGATGGGGTCAGACGAAGTTTGAATGGACCGGACAATCGTGTGGGAGGACCAGCCCAATGCTCTTGAACGTCAACGAACTTGCAGCGCCGGTCTGCTCATTAGATTTTTTTGGAGGAAAGCTTATCCATCGTTGCTCCGCGAGACTTACCAGTGGTGGTCATTCCTTAAGGCTTGCCCAATCGCCAGTGGCGATGATCCTCGCGCCTACTCTAACCAGATTTGAGAAACTCCATGCGAGGCTCCATGGAGAAACTCCGTCTATCCATTCATGCCTTTCATGACAGATCAGGAAGTCCAACAAAACGTGGTGGCTAAACACCGGCTACAAAGAGGATAGCGTCAGCAGTTCACGTGCGCATTCCGGCACGCCACGAGCAGCGACGGCGGGAGTTAGACCGCAGGCTATTGGTGCATTCGGCACTCTGATACGCGACCAGATCGAGGGGGCATTAGGTGATTTTTCACCCGGTGCCGCGGCCGTCCTGTCGATGCTCCATTTCAAGCCGGGACTGACGACAAGCGAACTCGCCATAGTCGTTGGCGTCAGCCAGCCGACCGCAGTGCGGTTGATTGATGGAAGCCGGCCACCTCGCGGCGAAAGCATTGCAGGCGCGCCGACTTGCCGTTCTCGATGGATTGCTGGGTGCGTTGCAACCGGACGAGCAGCAGCTCTTCGTGTCCCTGCTTGATGTAGTGCTGGCCGCTGCAACGACATCGCGCGCCTTCGCAAGAACGACGTGTCGGCTTTGCGAACATGATCTTTGTGGTGCCAATATTTGTCCGATTGGCCGTCGAGCAACCGAAATCGAGGCAGGAGAGAATAAACCTTGATTATTTCATACGAAGAACAATCACCCTCGATCGATCCGGATGCCTGGGTCGCGCAGGACGCGACGGTCTGCGGGGATGTTGTCATCGGTGCGGGCTGTATCGTGCTCGAAAAACGCGTTAATCCGGGCGACCGGCTGGATGAGTTGACGGAACAACAGATCGTTTCCGATTTGCGCAAGATCGCCGGTTCTGAGACGATCATCGCGATTACGCATCGCCTAGTCATCGTGACCTCTGAGGATTTCGCTTTGCAGTTGACCTCGGATCGCGAAAAAACCGAGATCGATTATCGGAGACAAGCAAGCAGTCTGAAATGTGAACACTTCTTACAAGGGCTTGACCAGAAAGAGGCAGGGATGGCCTTCGGCCCATAGCGTCTGGAATGTCTCGGCGGGCAAGAAATCATTGCTCCGATAAAATGCACGAGTCCCGTCGAAGTGAGGTTCGTCCCGATCTCGCGCGGCAAGTGTTTTAACAGTAAGAAGGCGGCATTTCTTGCGCAAAGCATAGGCTTCAGCAGCTTGCAACAATGCGCGCCCCGTTCCCTGGCCATGAAACTTCCTGCGCACAGCAATTACAAAAATCTCCATGGCTACAGGAGGATGGCTCTTAAGTGCAACGAAAGCTGCCATTTGCCCATTAACGGATGCTGCGAACATAGGCATGACTTTGACCGCCTCCGAACAGGCAATTATCCCTTCCGCGGCTTCGAACCATTCTGGCAGCTCGTTCATGATTTCTCTGCATAGACGGGTCTTGTCCCCGGCAAGTTGAACTTCATATATCATTTCATCTTTCCCCTCATGACGCTGAACTGACAGACACCGGCTGGAATTGGGCGGCGGGCTCTTCAGGTATATAGACGAAGACAACTCCGGAAATTTATCGAGCGAACTTCTAATGCTTGTCGCTGCAACCTGCATTGCCAATCCGCTTCTCGGATCAGCCAGTGATGAATCATTTCTAATAACTTGACTCGTTTTATCATGTTAAAATATAAATATCGGTAGATAGGGTATGATTGGAATTACTTGCAATCTTGAATTAAATTAAGCGAGAGTCGCTAACTTTGTTCCCACCCTGGAGAAGAAGGCAACAGTATACTTAAAATGGAAACAGGACAAAACCCCCACGATGGCAACGTTCTTGTCAGAACGCTCATTCAGTCCAAGCCGAAACTTGTAAAAATTGCAGAGAGAGTCCTGCGCTCCCATGCACAGTCAGAAGATATATTTCACGATGCCGTCGTCAAGGCATGCAGTGTGCAATCCAGCTGTATTCATTGTCCGGTCGGATATGCCTGCCGTATGGTCTACAATCTCGCCCTTGATGCTGCCCGTAAACAATCTCATGAAAAGCTCCATACGATACCGGCAGGAGGAATAGATTCTGTTCCCGCACGAGGCGTCAGCGCGCTTGATTGCATGCTGTCCGCAGAGGCTCTGGATGAAGTGCTCTACGCACTGGAAAATTTGCCAAAACGTACGCGGGACGCCTTTGTACGCCATCGTATTGATGGTGTTTCGCAAAAGGACATTGCCGAGGAACTGGGCGTATCGAGGACGCTGGTCAATTTCATGATCAAGGATGCACACCGAACCTGCCAGCAAATCTCAATGGCGGACGGCGTGACGCCGTCCATGAACAAGCAGTACCGCAAAAACCGGACCGCCGAGTAAAGTCGCGACAAGGCCCGTCGGCAATTGCCACGGGAAATAGATTGTCCGCCCGATAAAGTCGGCAGTCGCCATCAACAACGCCCCGAAGAGCGCCGAGCCGATCAAATGGTGCCATCCGCGGGCGAGCCCGAAACGCTGCGCAAGATGCGGTGCCATCAAACCCACAAAGCTTAAAGGCCCTACTATTAAAGTGGCGACGGCTGTCAGCAAAGCAGAAAAACCAAGGATTGCCGGCCGGAACCTGGCAATGTCAACGCCACGTGAGCGGGCTGATACATCACCGAGCGACAGCTGCTGTAGCGGACGAACGATCAATGCGGATACAATGACGCCGACGGCAGAGAAACCCAATGCTATCGAGGCTGCAGAACTGTCAATTCCATATGTTGAGCCTGCCATCCAGCTGATGAGCGACAGTGCTCGCGGATCGCCGGATGCAAGTACCGCGGAAATCAATGCCGTCAGAAACGCACCCAGAGACACGCCAAGAATAAGAAACTGATTGCCGGACTGCGCCTTGCGTCCGATGATAAAGAGGAGGACGAGCACCGCCACCGCACCGGAAAAACCGCCGACCAGCCTGTCGCCAAAGGACGGTTCAGCGACTGCGAACAACACACAAAGCAATCCAAAGGCCGTACCGGCGCTCACCCCCAAAACCTCCGGGCTTGCCATGGAGTTGCCCGTCAGACGCTGCAGCAAGCTTCCCGCCAGTGCCAGCATGATACCCGCGGAACTTGCCGCTACAAGCCGCGGCAAGCGCCACGGCAGCAGCGAATTGAGTGTCGCACCAGTTTGAGTTGCCCAGGATCCATCCACATCCCGCCCGACGAAAACTGCGACTAACGCGATCGTCACTAGTAGAATTGCGAGCGATGCGATCAGCCGTACGGGTCGCCGACCTGCAACAATAATTGCCGGGTCTTCAACGGGAGCCTGCAAGGTGCTACCGCGTCTCATCATTGCAATCAGCAACACCGGCACGCCAATCAGAGCCGTAATCGCACCGGTCGGCAGAGAATTGCCCGATTTTGCGGCATAAATTTGCAGCAATTGGTCGATGACAACCAGCAATGCCGCTCCAACAAGGGGCGCCAAAACGAGCTGGGTCTTGATCCGCCGGGCACCCATAGCGCGTGCGACTGCGGGGGCCGCAAGGCCGAGGAACCCGATGATGCCAACCGCGCTGACAGTGAAGGTAGTCAGGAGAATCGCGGCGAACAATGCCACGGCACGGACTGACTGCAGCTTAATGCCAAGATTTTGCGCTGCGTCACCCAATGTCAGTACATTTAACTGACGTATGAGGAGCAATGCCAACATGGAGCAGCCGAGTACTTTGGGGAGAAGTCCTGCAACTGGGCGCCAGTCATTCTGATTTAATGCCCCTCCACCCCAGATGAATAGGCCTGAGAGGTAATGATTTTTGGTTAGCGTGAACAGGGTTACGATAGCCGTGCAATACAAACCCAGAACCAATCCGATCAGGATCACCACAACGGGCTGGAATTTGAATCGCCAGGCGACCGCAAAGACGATGGCCGTGACAGAAAACCCGCCGAACGCTGCTGCCGTGTCACGGCTCCAGCCGAGAATTGCCGGGAACCATAGCATCACAATACCGAGCGCAAGCTGCGCACCTGCCTCCACACCCAGGGTTGAGGGAGACGCGAGCGGGTTGCGAAGAACATGCTGAAACAGCATACCCGACAATCCCAATGCAAAGCCGCAGATTCCCGATATGGCCAACCGTGGGAGCAGGCCGTAATATATGAGCACTGCCTGATTGTCACCCGGCAAGGGGGACGAGAACACGGCATTGAAGCCGATATCCCTGATCAGCGGCCCGAGATTGAACACGGTTGCGCCAAGTGCAACACACCACAATGCACCGAGCCAGAACCAAGAATTGGAGAACTGTTTTGTCATGTGCGGGTTTCGGTGAGGAGTCTGGCAAAACGTGTGATTGCGGGCAGCGTGCCGAACATAAGGACGCTCGCCATGCGTTGAGTACGCTGTTTTTTCACAAAAGGCATGCTCTGCCAGAGCGGACTGCCGTCCAGGGTTGCGAGCACATCCGGAGGAACCGGATCCATGTAAAAAAGCCGGCTGTCGCCGATACTGGCAAGATCGGCCATCCCGACGTCGTTAAAGCCCCATTCGTTGGTCCGTTCTGTCCAGCCGTTTCGCAAATCAAGGCGGTCGAACACATCCTGAAAAATACCGCCCGGCCCATAAATGCGGACATTCCGTGCATCTATGAAAGTGACGATCGCCAGTCTGCCCAAATGCCGTGTTGCAGCTTTCGCGGTGCGCAGTTGGTTCTCCGTACGCTCTATCAGCGCTTCGGCTTGCCCTTGGCGGTCAAGTATGCGGCCCAGTTCCAGTGTTGCATCGACAATGTGCGGATAGGGAGAAGAACCGAGCGCATGGATCGGAAATGATTTGACCGGGGCGATTTGTTCCAGTTGGGGCCTGACCCACGCGAGATAAGGGGTTGAGACGATCAAATCCGGTTTCAGCAGTTGCAACAGCTCCATACTAACTTCATGGGCTGATCCGATGTTTGCGGTGCTTGCCGGCAGTGGCGGTTCTACGGTCCAATCCGCCCATCCTGGCGTATCGATCAGGCCGACCGGAGGAACGCCAAGCTCGATGAGGGTCTGTGCCAGACCATAGTCCAGCGATACGACCCTTGGAGCAGATGCCCTGCCCTGTCCTGGCATAAACCAGGAAACAAGCGATGCTGATCCAGCTAAAAAATCACGTCTTCGGATGACAGTCATGGGCTCAGCTTGCAAAAAAATGATCGGGTCAGCGAGCAGCTATTCAAAACTTTGCTGAGAGCGTTGCCTTGATAACGCGGCCCTCTCCATAGATGCACATCGGGCTGCCGCCGCCGTCGTTGCTGCAGGTCGAATAATAGTCCTTGTCAAATATGTTGCTGGCTTTGAGCGACCCCTTCCAGCCGTTTTTTTCATAGCTGATCGCCGCATCGACAAGAGTGTAGTCCGCAACCTTGATACGGTTGGCATTGTCGCCGTAGGAGCTGCCGACATAGCGCACACCGGAGCCGATATTCAGCCCCTCGAACATGCCGGATTCAAAGCTGTACTTGGCCCAGAGAGCTGCTTGATGTTCCGGTACGATCGCTGGCCGTTTGCCAACCTCACCTCCAATATTGCTCGACGTTATCTCGGCATTAACATAAGTATAGCTGCCGGTCAGACTGATGCCATGGAACAGATCCGCTGTGGCCTCCACCTCGAATCCGCGATGGCGCACTTCTCCCGTCTGCACCTGATAGATCGCACCGTCCGGTGTGAGAACATTGGTCTTGGTGATTTCGAAGATTGATGCTGTCACCGATCCCGGGAAAAAGTCCGGTTCATATTTCACGCCTGCTTCATACTGCTTGCCTTCCGAGGGTTTGAATGATTGCTGACTGCGGCCTTTACCAAGGACCGGTACGAAGGATTCGGAATAGCTGACATAGGGTGTCAGGCCATTATCGAACAGATATCCAAGTCCAATTTTGCCGGAAAAGGCATTATCGGATTGTTCGGTGACGGTTTCGCTCAGATGGTCTTTGGTTTTGTTCTCCACCCATGACTGGCGGCCACCAAGTGTCAGCAACCATTGATCGTCGAGCTTCGTCTGGGTTTGAGCGTATAATCCAAACTGATCGATCGCTTGCTTGCGGTCAAGATAAACAGGCGGTGCAGGAACATCGATACCATAGACTGGATTGTTGATATCAAGACCAGGTCCGCTGGCAAACCCGTTGCGCCCATCGACGGTCTGACGGGTATAGTCCAGGCCCAGCAGCAAAGTGTTCTTTATGCGGGAACCTTCGTAATCATACTGGACGTTGTTATCGACGCTGAAGATCGTGGCTGTCTCATCGACGGTGAACGCCGTCCGGTTCATAGTATGTTCGTTGCTCATGGTAGAATAATAAAGATGCCTGTAGTCGGTATCCTGTTGCGAATAACGAAGCTTCTGCCGGATTGTCCATGCTTCGTTGAAGCTGTGTTCGAAGTCATAGCCAATCGAACCATGGTTGGCATCGAATCGGTCAAAATTCGGGTCGGAGGCAGTGAAGCTGCGCGAAAATCGTTTCAGATCAGGCCGAGTCGGATCGGCTATCGGCACGAAGGTATTGGGGGTAAGTTCATCCCATTGATAATTGGCGAGAATCGTCAGGGATGTATTCGCACTCGGGGACCAGGTAATGGCAGGCGCAATGAAAACACGGTTGTTTTTGGAAAAATCCTTCTCTTTTTCTCCGTCGCGGAACATTCCGGTCAGCCGATAGGTCCATATGCCTTCCTTGTCGAGCGGACCTCCCGCATCGATGCCAACCTCATAGGTGTTGAACGATCCATATCCGGCATAGGCGCTGTAAAGCGGATCGTCCGTTGGCCGTTTTGTCACGAGATTGACGAGACCGCCCGGCTCATTCTGGCCGTAGAGAACCGACGCCGGTCCCTTGAGGACTTCAACCCGTTCAAGCCCATAGGGTTCGGCCTTGAACCCGGAAAAATCGAGGGCTTTTTGCGGCAGCCCATCGCGAAAAACTGCATAGGGCCCGATATCAAATCCCCGGATCAAAAACTGGTCAAAGCGATCATCCACCCCCCAGGGCGATGCGGTCACACCGGCTGTATAGGCAATCGTATCCTCAACAGTGCCCGACATCCGGTCGTCCATCTGCTCACGCGTGATTACAGACACGGACTGTGGAATTTCGCGCAAGGGTGTATTGGTTTTCGTGCCGGTAGAGGTGTTCCTGGCGATATAACCCTGGTCGGGCCCGACAGGACTCACATCGCCATCAATCACGATGGTGTCCAGCTGAATACTGGACGCATCCTGGGCAAACGCAGCATTGACCGCCATCAATCCGGCAATCGATGTTGTCAACAGCCAATATGTACGGTGCTTATATCCTATTGAACCGTTCCCATTCCATACTGTCGCCCCGTATCCCTGCACAACCGTACCCCTCATAATACTTGGATCCTGCTGATAATTTTACATGAGTTTTAAAGTCATATTTAAAGTTGACTACATTCATCATATTATAAAAGTCAAGGTGCGATGAGGAAAATGCCAGCGTTTTTTCCAGCGTTCCGCAAATCCTTTGCAGCGGGGCCTAAAAGCTATAGCCGCGCGTTATGCAGTGCCTGCTGGATATCGCTCCAAATCCCTTCCGGTTCCTCTAGTCCCACTGCAAAACGGATGGTCTGAGGATTGACACCAAAGCGCACAAAGGATGTCATGCGGTCAGGAATTTGTAAGGCAGCCTTGGCTGGAACCACAAGCGTCTCCGGTCCGCCCCAGCTGACGCCGAGCCTGATATGGCGCAGGGCATTGACGAACCGCGCAACGTCGATGTCCGGATTGAGGTCGAATGCAAACAGACCGGAAAAACCGGTCAGCGTTTTCTTGCCCGGATGATCAGATAAAGCTGGATGACGGACAAGCGCAATGTCAGGATGCTGTTGAAGATGCTTGGCGAGCACGAGCCCGTTATGCATATGTTCCTTCAGCCGCACCTTCAATGTCCGCATACCGCGCAGGAGCAGCCAGGCTTCGAAGGGTGAGAGCTTTGCGCCGACATAGGGGTAGGTCGAGCTGTTGATCCTGGCAATCAGATCACGCGAACCGACGACGACGCCAGCAACGGTATCGCTGTGTCCGCCAAGATATTTTGATGCTGCATGGATGACAATATCGACGCCATGCTGAATGGGTTTCTGGAACAGTGGCGTCGCCCAGGAGTTGTCGATGACGGTCGTCACTCCATATTCCTTCGCCAAGGCTGTCAGAGCTTCAATGTCCTGCAGTTCGAAAACCATTGATGTCGGGTTTTCCAGATAGAGCAGCTTCGCGCCCGGCAGCGCAGCACGTACTTCGTCATGGTTGGACGGATCGACGAAGTCCACTGTGACACCAAAACGGGCAAGAAGTTTGACGAACAGCCGGTAAATATCGTTGTAGAGATGTTGCACCGCGACGACCCGATCGCCAGTTTCGACAAGGCTTAGGATCGTAGCTGTAATAGCTGCCGTACCACTCGAGAAACCCCGCCCGTCCTCGGCACCTTCCAGCCGGGCGGTCAGCAGTTCGAACTCCCGTACCGTAGGATTATCGCCGCGCGAATAGATATAGTTGCGGGACCGGCCGGCAAAGACATCTTCCATGGCTTCATAGGTGTCATAGGTAAACAGGGAAGTCTGGAATATCGGCGGTGACACCGCGTTGAAAGCTGCTGTATCGACCGGCGTGAATAGATCGTCCGGCATTCCGGGATTGAAATCTTGCGGTGGCATGGCTTTGTTCATGAGACCCTCTCAGACACGGTGCTGTTGAAACTGGTGATCGGATTGGATGACGATTGGTCACGGAGCTGACAAAGGATCGTGACGAGGATGCCCACGGACATGAGCGCAGTTAGAGCCGGCGCAAGAAAAAGGCTGGCCAGGACGCCGTCGAATTCAAACCGGTTTGGCAAGATAAAGAGAAGCGGCAGCAGAAAATAGCCGTTCTGCGCAACGCTGATGAATCCCGCCAGACGCGCCCGGCCCTGCGCTTGCAGCAGTACCAGCAGGATCTGCCTAGCACCGAAGAAAACAAACGGAATGTGCGTGAGAACGAGCGTTTGCGCGGCAATATCTGCGATCTCGACGTCATTCGTGAAAATCGCGGCGACAGGATAGCGCAGCAATATGGCAGCAAGACCGTATATAAAAGCAAATGCGGACGTGAGAACGAGCAGCGTTCCAGACGCCCCGAGCAGGCGCCGTGAATTGTTGGCGCCCCAAGCGAAACTCAGTACCGCCTGCCCACCCAGGGAAAGGCCGACAATCGGCAGCATGCCGAGGTTAAGGACGCGCATTGCAATGCCCACCCCGGCAATCCCGTCGTCCCCGCGATAGAATCCGGCGAAAGTGAAGAGTACAGCTAAGCTGATACTGCTCAACATGCTTGTGAGCGTTACCGGCAATCCGATGAGCAGGACCGGTTTGAGAACATCAGTGCGAAAGGCCATGAACCGCGCTGCTACATGCAAGGTGCCTATCCGCCTGCGGAAGTAGATGAAATAGGCACCGAGAGCTGCAATCTGCGAGATGATGGTTGTGATTGCTGCACCCGCCAGCCCGAAATCGAACCAGAAGATCATGATCGGATCGAGTGCGATGTTGAGGGCGAAACAGCTCATTAGCGTCCACATGCTGAAGCGCGTGTTGCCCTCTGAAATGGCGATAAAATCCGAAAGTATCTGCAGCATGGTCAGCGTGACCGAAAAGGCGACGATCGCAAGATAGTGTTCGGCCAATGGCAAGATGGCTTCGCTGGCGCCAAAGAGGATAAGCAACTCACGCTTGAAGAGGAGAATTGCAACCGTCAGCACGAGCCCAAGCGGTATCGCCAGCATGACGAGCGTTGACGCCGCGATGCTGGCACGCTGCGGATCACCAGCACCGAGGGCCCGGCCGACGGCCGTGGCGACACCAACGCCGAGCCCCTCGCCAATCGCGCCGACCATCATCAGGATTGGCAGGACAACGGTGATCGCCGCGATCTCATGACTTCCGATCATGCCGACAAAGACCATATTGA
The DNA here is from genome assembly GCF_059758635.1 of Phyllobacterium sp. GQ127. Classification (NCBI taxonomy): domain Bacteria; kingdom Pseudomonadati; phylum Pseudomonadota; class Alphaproteobacteria; order Hyphomicrobiales; family Phyllobacteriaceae; genus Phyllobacterium; species Phyllobacterium sp. GQ127. Next base: position 111,334 of record NZ_JCAXDZ010000009.1, on the reverse strand, counting down.
TCGTGTGATGCACGGCGTTGATCGACAGGCCTGCTACCGCAGGCATGCCAAGCCGGAAAATCAGACGCGTCAGTGCCGGATCGTTCAGATCATCCGGTGCAAAATATGCCCGCTTTGGCTTGGCCGTCATGCTGCGGGAATCCATAAACGATCGTCAAAGAAACGCTCCCGCGTCAACATCACCAGCAATGCCCGTTTATGCGGGAAGTCAAAGTGCTTGACCTTGGCAAATCCCGAGCGGTCGAGATTGCGGATCTGTTGCTCATGGCTGGCGCGCGGCTCGCCGACAATGCGCTGCGTGCGCGGATCATCGAGAAAGATGAAATGCATCAGCGATGGCAGCCAGGCAGTAATCCACTGTTTGCCTCGATAGGCCGGCTCGCCAATGGCGACATGCCAGCCACGATCATAATCCTGCGCGTCATAATAGGACCCGAGGCGGTTCTCCTTGGCCCAGTAGACCTCGAAATAACCGAATGGCACACCATCGAAACAGCCGATCAGCGCGAGCATGTGCGGATCAATCAGGCGCTCCTCGAGAATAGCCGCGTGCTTCTGCCTGTCGCCGCCATCCTCCCAGATCACATTGACCTGTTCGTCGTTCATCCAGCGATGGAAATGCTCGAGATCGGCCACAGGGTCGGCGATCCGAAAAGACAGGCTCTGGTCGAGCCATGGAATATACCGATCATAGACAATGCCCGACGGCTTTCGCGGCCGCTTCGGATGATATTGTCCGTTGCTCAAGACATGCACCTGCGGATTTGGATAAGCCGGCTTTGCAACCCATGGTGCTGGCCATTGCCAGAACGCTCGCGGATCAACCGTCAAGCGATCTCCATCGAATGAACCAGGCGCAAATTCCAGCTCCGGGACATTTTCAATCTCAACGATACGAGCCTCACGCGACTGGGTTGACAGAAATTCGACAGCGGAGGAGAGAACCGGGACAGCGTCCTCTGGTGCGATATCCGGCAAACCCAATTTCAAACCGACCGGTGCGGTTGTCACCGAGAGAGTGTAGGTGCCACTTGCGGTTGAAACCTGCAATTGCTCCGGCGCCAGCAACATACCTGTTTTCAGGAACCGAGATCGGGCAGGAAACGGTTCAACACGCGCCTCCTTTGCAAAATTGGATATGATAGTCATGGCATACTCCGCAGCACCAGCGCTACAATCGTTCAAATGGTTTTGTAAAAGAGACGCGGTGAGCGGTTTCTGATTTAGGCCAATGTTTGAAAATTTTTTCTCCCTTTTCGCTTAAATCTAATGCAGGCATGTTCGTCTCTTGATCATGTTTGTCTTGTTCAGGGAGCCTGCATGATGTCCGCAGCAAAAATAATGCCAGAGAGCTGGAGTATCGTTCGCGACCGGGAAGATCGCTATTCCGTCTGGCCCGATGGCAAGACACTGCCTGTCGGCTGGGACAGGGAACCGTTCCGTGGAACCCGCGATGAATGTCTGCACAAGATCAAGGAAATCTGGGTTGATCCCCGGCCACTTGGCCTGCGGCAGGCGATGGCCTGAGCACTCAACCTCTATCCAGATATCAGACGGGTGAAGACATGAACAAGCTATTTGCACCGGACACGAAAAACAACCTAATGGCGGTGAACAGTCCAAGCCACGCCAACTCCGACAGCTTTCCTCTCACCCTGGCACAAAGGCGCATCTGGTCACTCGAGCAGATCGGCAATAACACGGTTTTTCCGCCCCAGATTCTGTCTTTGCATTGGAACATAACTGTCTCTCTCGACCAGATGCAGCAGGCATTGGCCAAACTGGCCGAACGCCACAGCGCCTTGCGGATGCGCTTTCGCCGTTTCGCAGGCGGGCGCATCGAGCAATTCTCTGTCGTAGGCGACGTGCCTCCGATAGAAACCCTTGGCAGTGACAGCAATCCCCTCCCCGCAGCAGAGGCAGAAGCAGAGCGTAACGGTTTTCTGTCTCGTCCCTTCGACCTGCTTGACGGCGTTTCTTCCCGCTGTCAGCTGATAGTATCGAAAGGCGCACTCATATCCGCAATCGCCTTGCACCCTATCGTTTGCGACGAAGGTGCACTGGCGATCCTGCAAAGAGACTTGATTGCCCTTGTTGAGGGCGAAGCGCTCGTTCCTGCCAGTGATGATGATCTGAAGCATGGCCTTCGCGAAGAAGAATGGCTGGAGACAGCAGACTTCACGTCGGCTCTTGCCCATTGGCATGGACTGATGGGCGAAGAGTATAATGCAACGACTTTGCCAACGCGTTTCAACGCCAGTGGCTATGCGAGCGCCCGGCGCCGCCGCTTCCCCTTCCAGCTGGATGCAGCACTGTGGAACAACATCTGCGTTTATGCGAAGCACCACGGTGTGAAGGCAGATGTAGTCCTGGCGGCAGCCTTCACGGTCTTGCTTGGTCGCTATAGTGGCACCCATGGGCTGCAGTACGGCGTCCTGCTGACCGACTGCTACGGCGAAGATGACTGCCGGCAAACTCTTTGCCGCACCGAGCAAATTCTGCCGCTGAAGCTTGAACTTACCTCCAGCATGCACATGCACAACGTTTGCCACGCAGTGACCTCTGCTATCACAACAGGCACACAGCACCTCATTCCTTACGAACGGCTTGTGCAAGAAATCCAGACGCATGAGGAACGCGAACAGGATGCAATCGTCAAATCCCTGTTCGAATTTCGTGAGCCTCGTGCCCAATCGGCTCTCCTTTCAGGGCTATTCTCTGGTCTCGCACCCCGTTCCGATGCCGAACTTGCGCTTGTGGTTTCTCCCAATCTGTCCGGCGGGCTGGATGGGCTTTTCGACTATGCCGAGGATATCTATGAACCGGCACTGATTGAACGCGCGGCTACCCACTTCGGCCGTATTTTGTGGCAATCTGTAATCGGAAGAGGCGTCCGCATTCGGGATATCGAACTCCTCACCGAGGACGAGCTCGACATCCTCTCCGCTCCCTACGAGGATGATGGTGTCAATGATGACCGGCCTGTGCATGAACATATCGCCGTCCATGCGGCGCGGACACCGGACAAGACCGCCATCATCTTTGCTGACGAGGTCTGGAGCCATGCGAGGCTTGATAAAAGCGCCAACAGGCTTGCACACCGGCTGATTAAACTTGGTGTCGGCGCGGATGTAAGTGTCGCCATTGCTGTAAAGCGATCGCCTGAAGCTATTGTCGGCATCCTCGCAACACTGAAGGCAGGCGGTGCCTACATTCCCGTCGAACCTGATCATCCAACAAAGCGCAATCACCACATCCTGCGGGATGGCGGTGTAAAGGTAATTCTGACTAACAGCTGGCTGCTTGAACGTATTCCGGAAGGGCTCGATGCCATCATTCTGGAGCTGGACAAACAGGACCTGAGCAACGAACCCGACACAGCCCCTGATGTGCAGGTTCACAAGGACCAGCTCGCCTATATTATGTATACGTCCGGTTCGACCGGGCTTCCAAAGGGAGTGGCCGTCGAACACGGTCCCTTGACCCATCACATGCAGAACACCTCTCGCGTCTACGGTATGAGTGAAGTGTCGCGCGAACTGCCGTTTTTGCCCTTCAGTTCCGATGGCGGGCACGAACGCTGGATGAACCCACTCATGGAAGGCGGCAGTATCATCCTTCCCGACCAGCCATTCTGGACGCCGGAAGAATCGCTGACGGCCATGCGCAGGCATGGGGCGAACAATGCCAGCATTCCCACCACCTATCTGCAGCAACTGGCTGAATGGGCTGATCTTACCGACAGTGCGCCGCCGATGCGGCTTTATTCGTTCGGCGGTGAAGGTCTTGCCCAGCAGACTTTCGATCTTTTGTCCAAAGCGTTGAAGTCTGAGTGGCTGATTAATGGCTATGGGCCCACCGAAACCATCATGACGCCGATGGTCTGGAAAGTGCGAGCTGGTCAGAAATTCGAAGGGACTTACGCGCCGATCGGTCGCGCGGTTGGCAATCGCCGCGTCTATGTGCTTGATCCTGATTTGAACCCCTGCCCTGTCGGAGTGACAGGTGAACTCTATATCGCCGGCGAAGGCATGGCCCGCGGTTATATCGGCAAGCCTGACATTACCGCCGACCGTTTCATTCCCGACCCGTTTTCAAAAGAAGGTGGACGCCTTTACCGTTCCGGCGATCTCACTCGCTGGCGCGAGGATGGCACTGTGGAATTTGTCGGCCGCGTCGACCATCAGGTGAAACTGCGAGGCTATCGCATCGAGCTCGGCGAGATCGAAGCTGCACTGCTGCAACAGGATGGGGTTGGCGAAGCACTCGTTGTTCTGCGTGACGATGAAGCCACCAAACAGAAGATGCTCGTCGCCTATGTCGTGCCAAAACAGGGAAGGGAACTGGAGATCGCCGATATTCATTCGGCGCTCGAGCGTGCTTTGCCCGCCTATATGGTTCCCTCAGCGATCGTTGCGCTCGTGAGCATGCCGATCAATCCGAACAGCAAGCTCGATCGCTTCGCACTCCCTGCGCCGACACCCCTCAAGCGAACGATCCTCGAGCCACAGGACGCGGTGGAGGCGGAAGTTCTCGATATCTGGCAACAGATCCTGAATGTCAGTCCAATCAGCGTCGAGGACAATTTCTTTGCCATTGGCGGCAATTCGCTTGGCGCTATCCGGATTCTTTCCGCATTACGTCAGCGCAAGCCGCAGAACCGCACGACAATTGCCGATCTCTTCAACAATCCGACAATTCGCTCCTTCGCCAAAATCATCGAGGCTGGCAACGAACAGGCGGGAAGTGAGGTGATCGTGCTGCGCGCCTCGGGCACGAAGCCCATGCTCTATTGCTTCCCCGGATTGCTTGTCAGCACGCGCGAATATGTCAAGCTGGTTGACTATCTCGGAGCTGACCAGCCGGCGACCGGCTTCATCTGTTACTCGCTCTCCGAACAAAAGCGGATCGGCGCCTCCGTCGATGAGATCATCGAGAGCTATGTTGATTACATCCGGAACCACAGCAAAGGCCAGCCCTGCTATTTCCTCGGCTGGTCCTGGGGCGGATTGCTTGCCTATGAGGCGGCGCGCAGGCTAGGCGACGAGATCGATCTGCGTCTGATCACCATGGTCGACGTTTGTGACCTTGGAACTGAATTCGCCATTGGCTCAACGCCTCGATTCAAGCCCGGAGAACGCGATCAGCTGCACGGGATGGTACAGGAATGGCTGGCGCGAACCGCGATGCGCGGGGAATGGGACCGGCTGCTGGGTGTCATGGACGCGGATACCTATAACCAGTTCCTGCGCTTTGTCGGCGACGAAAAGGATGAACTCCCGACAGATGGTCCCGATATCAGCAGTCGCGAACACACGTTCTGGATCCTGATCGACAACGCCCTGATCTTCCGGCGTCATCAACTGCAGCCTCACAATGTACCCATCCATTCCTGGGCGGCCGACGACAGTCTGAACCGGGGTCTCAACCTCATCGACTGGCGCCGCTATTCCCCTCGAGCCACCCCTGCGGAAATCATCTCCGGTACCAACCATCTGCACGTGATCGGCTCCCAGGCGTTTCACAGCCGGCTGGCACACCGGCTGAATGAAGTTCTTTGATCAACGCGTCACCGAAAGGAATTCTGATGACTGCGATGTTTGCAAACAATGATCGAACCGGTCCCGCCAGCGACACCCTGGATTTGGCCGGTATCGGTATCGGACCTTCGAATCTCAGCCTGGCATCGCTCCTTGACGGCGTCGGGAATGTCCGCGCGCACTTCTACGAAAGCCGCGCAAGTTTCGATTGGCATCCAGGCATGATGCTACCGGATGTCGAACTGCAGTCTTCCTATCTAAAGGACCTTGTCACTCCGGTCATGCCGACCAGCCCATGGTCGTTCATTTCCTACCTCGTTGCCCATAAGCGGCTCTATGCCTTTCTCAACGCCCAGTACGATGCGGTGCCGCGTCGTGAATTTGCGCGATATCTGGAGTGGGTAGCCAGCCGACTAAAAAGCCTCAGTTTCGACTCTACCGTGAGGGAGGTTAAATTCAATAAGGACAAATTCCTCGTCCGGCTCGATAACGGTGCAGTAACCGCCAGAAATCTCGTGCTCGGTACGGGTACAACGCCGTCCGTACCGTCCTGGGCCACACCCTTCCTCGGTGAACGATGTTTCCACAATTCGGAGGCAAAGCACCGCCTGCCTGGCCTCAATGCATCGCGCATCGCAGTCATTGGCGGTGGACAGAGTGGAGGCGAAGTCGTGGAAGCGCTGCTGAACTCAAAGTCGACGCTGAAGGAACTCAACTGGTTCAGCCGCCGGCATAATTTCGAGCCGATCAACGATACGGCGTTTTCCAATCAGGTCTTCTCGCCGGAATATGTCTACGCCTATCTCCATCTCAACAGCGACCAGAAGCTGGATGCACTGAAAGCTTCGATCCTGACCAGTGACGGGCTGTCCATTTCGACGATCAACGCCATTTACCGGCGGCTTTACAGCCTGCGTTATCTGGAAAACCAGACCATTGATGCCAAGCTTTCGCCCAACCGCAACGTCATCCAGATGGAAGCCGATAAGGATGGCTACCGCCTGATCGTACGCAACCGTTTTGATGGCGGTGTCGAAGTAGCCCATGCCGATGCAATTGTTTTAGCGACAGGCTATCAGTTCAAACTCCCCGATGCGTTTGGCGGATTACAGGACAGTGTCCAGATCGACCGCCATAACAGGCCGGTGCTGAGCGATGATTATTGCCTGAACTGGAATGGCCCGAAACAGAACCGGATTTTTGCACAAAATGCCGGACGATACAGCCATGGTATTGCCGATTCGCAGCTCAGTCTCATGGCCTGGCGAAGCGCACATATCATCAACGCGATGCTGGGACGTGATCACTTTGATCTGGAACCGCACGATTCACAGATTAACTGGCTGTCCAGCGGTCACAGCGCTATGGACCAGCCCATGGTCGTTGATTACTGAAAATTACTCTGGATCAGGCAGTTTCTGCTGGCGCAAAGTCAGCTTTGCCTGATCTGACTGTATCGAAATGGCGATCGAATGACCGGATGGCGCCTGCAGCAGACAATGATGCCAGAAGGCGCTATCGCGCGCTGATCTCTGATCAATGCGAATGGCGTTTGCTGTCCGGTCTAGCCAAATGTTCAGCTCGTTTGGAGCTGCCATAAGGCCGCTGCCCACTGCTTTGAGCAGGCTTTCCTTCAAGGTCCAATAGCTTATAAGGAGCAATTGGCGTTCCTTGCCTTGAAGAGCCTCCAGAATCTCCGATTCCGCAGTCGAACAGAATAATAAGGATGTGTCCGGCTCGATAGCTGTCTCAATCGATTCAGCGTCGATACCTAATGTCATGCAGTCGCGGCTGATCGCAAAGACCACCAGGCCTTCAGTACGCGTCAAATTGAAAGCGATCCTGGTGTTGGCTATATATGGCTTGCCCTGCGGCCCAATGGCGATGGTCAGATCCTTTGCAGGCACTGAGGTGTATTGTGATAGTATTGAACGCTGCAGATACCGTCCTGCCATGAAAGCAATGGCATCCTTTTTAAAATGAAACGCTGAAGCTCGCTCCTGCTCACTTGTTGTCAGTTCCGAGCGTATGCTGTTCCAGTTCACCTCGTTCTCATAGGGCCACCACCAGATATCGACACATGCTCCGGCCTTTTCCGGCACAAAAGCAGAAATATCTGGCAAGCTTGTAATTGGATCGCCAAGCAGCATAGCACTTGGCCTTCGGTTCATTTCATCCAGCATTCACCTGCTTCCTGATAGCAAAGGCATGCTGGATCGCGCGATTGACGGCAACCGGCAGAAGCGACATGTGATTTTCGCCTGGATGAATTTCAAACTGCGCATATACCGGCCGCCCTGGCAGGCTGTTCAGCCGGTCCGTCAGTTCGGCAGCGTAGACATCATTCAGGGTAACCTTCTTTTGCGCCAGCCGCTCTGCCTCATCGGCAGCCCCAATTTGAAACGGCGCTAGTTTTTCAGTCTCATATTCTCCGCAGGACAGGAATAGCTGCGCGCCGGCACTTGTTGCCGGCAAGGCTTCAAAATCCGGATAGAACCGCTCAATCGACTTGTTTTCCCAATAGATGGAAGGGCTGGCGGCGATCCAGATTGTGAAAGCCGCTGGCCTTGTAAAAAAACTGTAAAGCACAAAGAGGCCACCGAAAGAGTGGCCGAACAATGCCTGACGGTTGCGATCAATAGGAAGCATCGCCTCGACGTCCGGTCTGACCTGATCCACAATGAAATTCAAAAAATCTTCAGCTCCCCCGGTTTTCACCTCAGGGCTGTTCTCAAAGAAAGGAGGATAGGTCTTGCCGGGTGGCGGTCCAAGATCCCAGGACCGGCGCAAGGGATCATAGGCGGCATCAAGCGGGTAGCCGATGGTCACAATGACACCCTCTGCGACATTGGTGCCATTGGGATAATTTGGTTGCGCCCGCATCACATCGACAGCCGTCCCAATCACTGCATTTCCGTCGGTCATATAGAGGACCGGCCAACCATTGGCTGGCGCTTCGCCACCGGGACAATAGATGAATATCCGGTAGGTTTGACCATTCCGTTCGGAGGTGACGTCGTGAAACGTTGTATTGCCGAGCAACACGGGACGTGAATTGAAGAAACCTGTCATAAGTCCATCTTGTCAAATGTGTTTCAGTAGGGAGTTATTAAACATGATAATAATGGTCAATATTTAAATTCATATATCCCAATCATAGGAAGGCAGGATTGATGCGGCTCGTGATAATTAAGGTTATCGAAGCCGGTGCGATATATGCGCGGGCGGCGGCGATATGGACGTAATTTGCGATGCCGACATACCCGGCGAAGACTACGATAAAGTTGCGAACCAGTGGGGCGAATCAAGCAAAAGTACGGCGACCAGAATTTTCTCAGGTTCGAGATCGTCGCTTACCTGCGTTCGCTCGGAAGATTCCGAGACGACAACTCCATAGAATATTGGTCGAAGAATCCGCAGCCCAACTAGGCCGGAATTCATTCTGCACTGGAGTAATTCGACGCCGTCATCGGCCGCTACATCCTATGCTACTTGCCGGACCCGGTCGACACGATCCGCCGCGCGGCTACGCGGCTGCGGCCCGGCGGCATCTTGGCATTTCACGAGGTGGACTTCCTTGATGAATTCCGATCCCGACCCTCAGTACCGATAAACACCTTGCGCGCGGATCCGAGCTCGTCGAGTTCTTTAAGGGAAAAGGGCTCAAAATCTATCAGCCCGATGTCAGCACATTCCGAACCCGCGCGCAGGAAAAGTAATTGGCGGCGGTTCGTCGGCCATGCCGCACAAGCAGAATCCGGTCGCAGCCGAGGTTCTGGTCAGTCTGGCTCGGTTTAATGCCGTGCAGATTTCGGGTCTTCACCATTGTCGCCGCATCAGGCAGCGCTCTTAATCTGGCACTGGCTCTTGCCGATAAAATCGTCCGAATCAACAGGGATCGAACCTGAAGCAGGGCAACGGGCGGTCATCCGGTCAAGAGATCTTCAATAGCCCGAACAGCTACAGCATAACGGTGTGCACCAAAACCAGCCATCACCGCGGTCGCGGCCTTGGACACGAAGGAATTGTGATAATAAGATTCGCGCTGATGAATGTTGGAGATGTGGAGCTCGATGATGGGCCCCGGGAACATCTTCAATGCATCGAGGATCGCGATGGACGTGAAGGTGAGCGCGGCCGGATTGATGATGATCCCTGCAGCACCTTCATCGATCGCCTCGTGAATCCAGTTGACGATCTCGCCTTCAAAGTTCGACTGGTGGAACCGGAGGGGCCGGCTGCCCGCCGCCTCCATACACATTGCCTTGATCTCGGCGAGTGTCGTCCTGCCGTAGATATCAGGCTCGCGTTTTCCAAGACGGTTGAGATTGGGGCCGTTGAGGACGAAAATTGATTTGGTGGTCATCGGGGATTTCCTTTCAGGCCTGATAGCCCAGAAGTCGGGGCAGCCAGAGCCCCGCGTCGGGGACGAAGGTGATGAGCGCGAGCGCGCCGATCATGGCGAAGAGGAACGGGAGAACGTCCCTTACGAGGTCCTTCATGAGACCATCGGCGATCCGCGTCATAACGAAGAGCAGAAGGCCATAGGGCGGCGTAATCAGGCCCAGCATGATGTTGACCACGACCATCACGCCGAAATGGACGAGATCGATGCCGAGAGCCTGTGCTATGGGAACGAGTACGGGTATCACGACGAGAAGGATCGTCGTGCCTTCCAGCAGGCATCCAAGCAGCAGAAGCAGGATGTTCACAAGAATGAGATAGGTGGTCGGCGACAGACCCCATTACATGAACAATGTTCTGATGTCGTTGGGGATATTTTCCACCGTCACGACGTAGTTGAAAACCAGTGCGTCAGCGATGAGCATGCCGATGGAAGCGCTCGTGCGGGCGCTCGCCAGCACCGAACCGTAGAAGTCGCGGAAGCTCACGCTACGGTAGAGCACCACGGAAATGATGAGTGCGTAGGCCGCCGCGATCGCCGCCGCTTCGGTCGGCGTGGTGACCCCGGTATAGATGCAGCCGAGCAGGACAACCGGCATCATCAGCGTCGGGAAGGCGCGCCAGGTGATGCCTGGAAGATCGCGCAGGGGCGTGGGCTTTTCGACGGGTAAATTTTCGCGGCGGGCGGCGATCACCACGATGATCATCTGCGCCAGAGCCATGAGAAGACCAGGCACTACCCCGCCCAGAAAGAGATAGCCGATGGAGGCATCGGAGACGAGCGCGTAGAGCACCATCGGGATCGAGGGCGAAATGATCGGGCCGACGACCGCGGTGGCAGCCGTCAGCGCCGCCGCGAAACTTGCGCGATATTTGCCGTTGGCGGTCATCATGTTCTGCATCATCTTGCCGGTGCCGGCGGCGTCGGCGATCGCCGAGCCCGACATGCCGGCGAAGATGATGCTCTGCAGGATATTGATGCGCCAGCCCGCCCCGGAAGCGGCCTACTACCGCATCGCAGAATTTCAGGAGCCGTTCCGTCATGGAGCCGATGTTCATCAGCTCGGCCGCAAGGACAAACAGAGGCACGGCGAGGATGATGTAGTTGGAATACATCCCATTGAGCAGCTGCCCAGCTGCCGTGCCCATGTCGAGGCCGGCAAGCAAGAGGTAAAGAACCGAACCTGCAATCATTGAATGGCCGATCGGCAGGCCAAGGAAGGCAAGGATTGTGATCGCCACGATCGAGATGGAGAACGGACTGGCGAGCTCATAGTCCGGACCCTATATTGGCGGGATCCAACTCCTGCGGCTCGGTGCTGCGCATGGCTCGCCAGCAGAGCCAGATGTAGCGGATGATGACGGCCACCATGAAGACGATATAGATCGAGAAGAGCCCGTCGAAGCGGATCTCCTCCTCGCGAAGAACGATGCCGCGCCCCAAAGCACTATCCAGATCCAGAGGACCACACTTACTTCATTTGTCCAGCCGATCGACAGGTTAAGCACATAGCGGAGGATGATCTGCAGTAGGAAGGCGGCGAGCATCGCCGCAAGCACATTCTCCGCCCGCCGGTAAAGCCAGCGGCCAACGCTGCCTCTCGTCAAATTCATGCCCCCTCCGGAGATTCAAAAGGAATGAACGAGGACTGAGCGTGCGGTCTCAGCCCTCGTAACGATCAAAGCGCGCTGATCTTCTCGAGCATGCCCTGTGGCCAATCCTTCGCGAGATCCGACGCCAGGTACTTTTCCTGCGCGTGGGTTCGGAACGCGCTAACATCGGGCTCATAGATTTTGAGCCCTTTTCCCTTAAAGAATTCGACGAGCTCGGCTTCGCGCGCAAGGTGTTGATCGGTACTGAGATCGATCGCCGCATCGGCAGCGGCCTGGAAGCGCGCCTGCTTTCCGGCGCCCATCTCATCCCAGATCTTCTTGGAAACGACGAGAAGATCGAAGCCAACCAGATGCGATGTAAGCACGATTTGCGATATCACCTCATAGAACTTCATGTTCTCGACATTGGGGAGCGGATTGTCCTGGCCGTCGATCGCGCCCGTCTGAAGTCCGGTATAGACTTCGGCATAGGCCATTGGAACCGGATTTGCGCCGAGCGCCTGGCCCAGGAATTGCCACGCGTCGCCGTTCGGCATGCGCAGTTTGATGCCCGCCGTGTCGGCCGGAGTCTTGATCTCCTTGTCCGGCTTGAGGCCGACCTGTCTGGCGCCGAAATAGGTGGGGCCCAGCACGCGTATCCCAAGCTGCTCCTCCGCCATTTTCTTCATCTCTGCACCGAGATCGCTGTTGAAGAAGGTCTTGAGGTGCCCGGCATCGCGGAAGAGATAGGCGGACGTCAGGATCGAGCAGGCCGGGATTTGCTTGGAGATGTCCTGCGGGGCGAAGTTGCCCATCTCGATATTGCCGCGCTGGATGGCGACCAGCTCGGTCCCCTGCTTGAAGGTTCTCGCCATAGTAACCCTCGAAGGCAAAATCGTCCTTTATGCCGTCGGTGAATTTCTGCATCATCTCGGCCCGAATGTCCTGCTCCGAGAAGACAGCCGAGAAACGCAGCTTCGGTTTATCCTCGGCAAAGGCGGGAAAAGCCACCGCAGTTGCCGCTATTCCTGTGCCGATCAGAAATTGCCGGCGGTTGGTACTGATAATCATCATAGTTCTCCCTTTTTTATACTAGAAGTCTAAGCGCGTTTCGCCGGGCTCTCCGTGCCCTCTATGCGGCGATTTGCGGGGCGTAAGGTTCATGCAGCTGCCTCGAAGTGACTGGCCATGGCGCTCATATCCGCAGCCCGCCCCGTGAAAAGCTCGAAGGCGCGAACGGCTTGCCCGATGGCCATGCCGATACCAGGAAGAACTTTGCAGCCGAGCCTGCTGGCACAGCGCAGAAGCTCTGTCTCCGGCGGGAAATAGACGATATCCGCAACCCAATAGCGTGGCTTCAGAAGCTCGACGGGAAAAGGAGTACCGGGATATTTCGCCATGCCCAGCGCCGTCGTGTTGACGAGGCCGTCGGCGGCTGCGATCACCTTTGATGAACATGGCGAGTATTTCCAGCTCTACAGCCCGAACTATGGGGAAGGCTTCTTCTTCGAGATCGTCGAGCGTCGTGGCGGCTACAAGGGCTACGGCGCGCCAAATGCGCAGTTCCGCATCGCCGCGCAGAAGCGTTTCATGCGGCCCATGGGCATGCCAAAGGTTTAAGTGGAGAGATGCCTGAATCTCCCGGCGTAGCAAGGTTCTTTACGTAGAAATGGTCAAGTGAGTACTCGCTGTATCGCCGGCGCAATGTGGCTGAAGTTTCGAGGACAGCCACGTGATGGTGGCCAGACGGCCGTCTGAATGCCCAGCCATAGCAAGCAACCGGGCCGTGATGATATCTTGCATCTCGACGAAGTATGGTCATCAGCATCAATGGCAAAAAGCATTGCCTATGGCGTGCTGTTGATCAGAACAGATATGTCCTCGATGAAATTGTCCAGAGCCGCCGCAACGGAAAGGCAGCGAGGCGATTGCTCAAACGACCGCAGACAACAAGGCATGCCGACCAATCGGATGATCGCCGGCAACTGCGTTGTTGGGGACCTGCCCGGTGTCAGGTCACGGCCCACGTCGAACATCGGTCTGAATAACCGGGAGGAGAGCTCCCACGTGCCGTTGAGAAAAAGCGAAGCAGTGATGCAGGCCTTCTGTTCGCCGGGCAGCCTGCACGATTTCATTTCGAACTTCTTTGCAGTCCGCAATCTCTTCGTCCCACTCGCACAAGCCGGTCCGCATTTCAATTCCACTTGCATCGCTTCGGCACCATGGCCGAGTGGAAAGTCGCCGCGTCATATCACATTTAGGAGATCAGCCCATTTATCGCTTGACATTTTGCATCGCAACATTAAAAACCATCCGGTCGGAAATAAATTATTCACAGGCTTCGTACCATGGGACGGAAACGCGTCATCGATCAGGAAGAGATTCTGAATGCGGCAGAATTCGTGGTCGTGCGGGATGGCGCAGCGCGTCTCACGCTTGATGCTGTTGCTGAACAGGCCGGCATCAGCAAAGCCAGCGTAATCTACGACTACAAGTCCAAACAGGCGTTGATCCAGGCCATCATCGAACGCCGCGTCGCCCATGACAAGGCCGTTATTCAGGAATTAACGGACGGGCTTGGCGACATGCCAAGTGCAATTATGCGCGGGCGTGTTCTCGCGGCGTCCACCCCGCTCCAGGATGAGGTACGCGCTGTTGCACTCAATCTATGTTCAGCTCTGGCGCAGGATGCGCAACTGCGATCCGGAATTCAAAAAGAACAGGCGACAATGATCGCTCAAGTCATGGAAACGTCCACCAATCCCCGCGGCGCCCTCCTTGCCTACCTTGCGCTGGAAGGCCTCAAGTTGCTCGAGTATCTCGACCTTCACAGCTGGCCGGAGAAAGAACGCAGCCGGATCTTGCGTGAAATCAACTGGTTGATCGATGTTGAACCGCAAGCGGATAAGAAATTGCCCGAGATACAGGCGTCCTAGACGTCACCCCAACCACTTCCTTCCCATTGTCATCCTCCCAAGATGAATATCACGGAAACCAACCCATGAACGCGACACGAATTGCCTTTGCCTTGCTTCTTCCTCTGTTTGCCGCTGCCTGCAGCGAGTCGCAGAGCTCAGCCGAAAAGGCCCCTGCCCCGCCACCCTCGCCGGTCAGCTTCATTGCCGTGAAGGCGGAACCCATCTCGATCACCAACGAACTTCCCGGCCGTATCGCACCCACACGCATTGCCGAGGTGCGCCCGCGGGTATCTGGCATTGTCGTGGAACGCGTCTTCGAACAGGGCAGTCTCGTCAATGAGGGAGATGTCCTGTACAGGATCGATCCCGCGCAGTTTCAGGTTCAGGTCCAGAGCGCGGAAGCCACGCTTCTGCGGGCAAAATCCGTACAATTGCAGTCCCGCCAGCAGGCCGACCGGCAGAATTCGCTGAAGTCGAGCAATTTTGCCAGCGCCCAGGCGCTTGACAATGCGGTTGCAGCGCTTGCCCAGGCCGATGCCGATGTGGCGGGCGCTGAGGCCAATCTGGCTGCAGCAAAGCTCAACCTGCAATATGCCGATGTCAGGGCCCCGATCAGGGGCCGTATCGGCCGGGCGATGATCACCGAAGGCGCACTCGTCAGCGCCAACGGTACCGAGAACCTTGCAACAATCCAGCAGCTCGATCCGGTCTATGCGGATTTCACCCAGTCTTCAAACGACCTGATCCGGCTCCGCAAGGCATTGGCGGCGGGCGCAATCGCCAGCACCGGCGAAGGCGCAGCGCGCGTACACCTCAAGCTTGACGATGGCAGCCAGTATAAGGACGCGGGCAAGCTCCTGTTTTCTGAAGCTGCCGTCGATGAGACCACCGGTCAGGTGACACTGCGCGGCGAGTTTCCAAATCCCGATGGCGATCTCCTGCCCGGCATGTATGTCCGCGTTCAGATTGAACAAGGCGTTCAGCAAAATGCCATCGCCGTGCCGCAGCAGGCGGTCCAACGCGATACGGGCGGCAATGCTCAGATTTATGTTGTCGGCGCAAACGACGTTGCACAGCTCAAGCCGGTGCGTGTCGGCCGTGTCGTCGACGAGCGTATCATCGTCGAAGAGGGTCTTGCCGCCGGTGACCGTGTCATTGTCGAAGGGTTTCAGAAGATAAGGCCGGGTGCGCCCGTCAAGCCATCAAAATGGGCCAAGGACGGCGATGCGTCGGTGAAAAATGATCCAGCCGGAACCTCCACAACGAAATCACGCCAGGGTTAGAGGCCGATCCCATGCCACAATTTTTCATTGAACGACCCATCTTCGCATGGGTGGTCGCCATATTCATCATGCTTGCGGGTGTCATCTCCATCCCGTTCCTGCCGATCGCGCAATACCCGAGCGTCGCGCCGCCCCAAATCTCGATCAATACCAGCTATCCGGGTGCCTCGCCGGAGGACATGTACCAAAGTGTGACAAAGCCCATTGAGGAAGAGCTCAATGGCGTTGAAAACCTGCTTTACTTCGAATCCACATCGGATTCGGCCGGGCGGATAACCATCACCGCCACCTTCGAACCTGGCACCGAAACCGGGCAGGCATCGGTGGATGTTCAAAATGCCGTCCGCCGCGTCGAGCCACGATTGCCACAATCGGTGACCCAGCAGGGTATTCGCGTCGACAAGGCCGGCAGCGGCTTCCTGATGCTGGTCGCTCTCAGTTCGACCGATGGTTCCGTCGGCGCCGTCGGTCTTGGCGATTATCTCAGCCGCAACGTGCTCAGTGAGATCAAGCGCATCGATGGCGTCGGCAGTGCACAGCTTTTTGCCACGCAGCGCGCCATGCGCGTGTGGATCGATCCGGACAAGATGATCGGACTTAATCTCACCTCTGACGATATAACGCGTGCGATCACCGCCCAGAACGCGCAGGTTGCAGCGGGCCGCATCGGCGCACAGCCCAATCCTGTCAACCAGCAGATATCGGCAACCGTTCTTGTGCGCGGGCAATTGACCTCTGCCGAGGAATTCGGCTCGATCGTGCTGCGCGCCAATCCGGACGGGTCTTCGGTGCGTCTGCGTGACGTCGCCCGTATCGAGGTGGGCGCGGAAAGCTACACATTCTCCACGCGTCTCAACGGCAAGCCGAGCGCCGCCATCGGTGTGCAGCTTTCACCGACAGGCAATGCACTGGCCACATCAACCGCCGTCAACGCCAAGATGGAGGAACTGTCTCGCTATTTCCCCGCTGGGCTCGAATATTCCGTACCTTATGATACCTCGCCTTTCGTCAAGGTTTCCATCGAGAAGGTCATTCACACGCTGCTTGAGGCCATCGCGCTTGTCTTCGTGGTGATGTTCCTCTTCCTGCAGAACTTCCGCTATACGGTTATCCCCACCCTCGTCGTGCCGGTGGCGCTGCTTGGAACCTGTGCGGTGATGCTGGCGACGGGATTCTCCATCAACGTCCTGACCATGTTCGCCATGGTCCTCGCCATCGGCATCCTTGTCGATGACGCAATCGTCGTCGTGGAAAATGTCGAACGCATCATGGCTCAGGAAGGGCTGTCGCCGAAGGAGGCGACCAAGAAGGCCATGAAACAGATCAGCGGCGCCATTATCGGCATCACGCTGGTGCTGACAGCGGTTTTCGTTCCCATGGCGTTTTTTCCCGGGGCTGTTGGCGTCATCTATAAACAGTTCAGCCTGACCATGGTCGTATCGATCCTGTTCTCCGGCTTTCTGGCGTTGTCATTGACACCGGCGCTGTGCGCCACCTTCCTCAAGCCAATCCCAAAGGGACATCACGAGAAGAAGGGCTTTTTCGGAAAGTTCAATCGCGGCTTCGACCGCACTTCGCACAAGTACTCGTCCACTGTCGGCTGGCTGATCGGCCGGTCCGGCCGTTTCATGCTCATTTATGTGGCGCTGCTGATCGGCCTGGGATGGTCCTTCATCCAGCTGCCATCGGCCTTCCTGCCCAATGAGGATCAGGGCTTCGTGCTCGTTGACATGCAGACCCCGGCTGAATCCAGCGCCAACCGCACCAGCGATGTGGTCAAGAATGTCGAGGCAACCTTCGAAAAAGAACCCGGCGTCGACCGGATGGTCATGATCAGCGGTTTCAGTTTCTCCGGTGCAGGCGACAATGCCGCCCTTGCCTTTGTCACACTTAAAGACTGGAGCGAACGCGATGCGGAAAATGCGGCTGCGGCGATTGCCGGCAGGGCCAATGGTGCGCTTTCACAGATCAAGGACGCTATCTCCTTCGCCCTGTCTCCGCCACCAATCCAGGGCCTCGGCAATTCCAACGGCTTCACCTTCCGGTTGCAGGATCGTGGCGGTCAGGGCACCGCTGCTCTATTGGCCGCGCAGGCCCAGCTTCTGGCCGAGGGCGCAAAAAGCAAGATTGTCACCGGACTGCGTGTCGAGGGCATGCCTGATGCCGCACAGGTCCACCTCGTCATCGACCGCGAGAAGGCCAACACATTCGGCATCACTTTTGCCGATATCAATTCGACGATCTCGACCAATCTCGGCTCGTCCTATGTCAACGACTTTCCCAATGCCGGGCGCATGCAACGCGTGACGGTTCAGGCCGATAGCGGTAACCGCATGAAGACCGATGATCTTCTCAAGCTCAATGTGCGCAATGCCAGCGGCGGAATGGTTCCGCTATCGGCTTTTGCCAATGTCGAGTGGTCGAAGGGCGCAGCCCAGCTTGTCGGTTACAATGGCTATCCGGCCGTGCGTATCGGCGGACAGGCGGCGCCGGGTTACTCCTCCGGTGCCGCCATAGCCGAAATGGAAAGGCTTGCTGCCGACCTTCCTCAAGGTTTTGGCTATGAATGGACCGGCCAGTCACTTCAGGAAATCCAGTCCGGCTCGCAAGCGCCATTCCTGATCGCGCTCAGCATCATCTTCGTTTTCCTGCTGCTCGCGGCGCTCTACGAAAGCTGGTCTATCCCGATCTCGGTTATCATGGTCGTTCCGCTCGGCGTTATCGGCGCGGTTGCGGCGGTCATGCTGCGCGATATGCCCAATGACGTCTACTTCAAGGTGGGTCTCATCGCTATTATCGGCCTGTCGGCAAAGAACGCCATCCTGATCATCGAGTTTGCCAAGGATCTGCGTGCCGAGGGTAAACCACTGCTGGAAGCGACGATCGAAGCCTGCCACCTGCGATTCCGGCCGATCATCATGACGTCGCTGGCTTTCACGCTCGGTGTCGTGCCGCTGGCGATTGCAACGGGTGCAAGTGCTGCCAGTCAGAATGCAATCGGTACGGGTGTGCTCGGCGGCATGATCTCCGCAACCGTCCTTGCCATTTTCTTCGTACCGGTCTTTTTCGTCTTCGTGATGAAACTGTTCGGCGAAGGCAAAGAGAAAAAACAATATTCAGCATCTGATGAAGCACCAGTTCCGGCAGAGTAAAGACAATGGCAGTTGCTCATGCAAAACGAAAGGCTCCCAAGTGGCGAACAGTCAAGGGCAATATTCGTCAGGAGAAGCTGTTTTGTGCCGCGCTGTGTGTTGCACTGGAACAAGGATTTGGCCATGTCACCCTAGCATCTGTCGCCAGAAAAGCGGGCATCAGCAAAGGGGGGTTGCTTCATCATTTTTCCACAAAAGGCGACCTCATTGCAGCAATGCTAAAATACTATAGTCAAAATGCGAAAATGAACACGGACACGTCTATTGACCCCCTGGCAGCCACAGCGCTGATCGCGGCCTCAGAGAGCCCTCACCTGTTGTCCGGAATTATGGACTATCTGGATAGCGAGGTGCCCAGCGCGAATACCTCCTCTATAGCCGACAATGCACAAAGCAACGTTGAAAGAATGCGAAGCTTGATAAAAATGCTGCACCTCAAGCCAAAGGAATAGAAACTCTTCAACTTATTCTTGCTCAACCGAACCCATTCGGGGACCTCACGACTTTCGGGAATATCGTGGGTTTCTTCGATGCGACACCTACAAGTGTTTGACGTCTTCGCATTGCTGCAGAATTCGCACGCCGCTTCGAGGCTCATCTTGTCGGAGTCTATGTTGTGCCAGGAAATCTCGACCACCATTCGAGTAGGTTGTGATGGGGTGGACGCCCCCGACGGCATCTATGTGCCAGAATGGAGACGTTGATCACCATTTAAAGGAGGCGTCCATGAAAGAGATTAGCATTATCGGACTGGATTTGGCGAAGAATGTGTTACAGGTCCATGGCTCTGACGGGGCCGGTTGCGTGCATTTGCGCAAGAAACTTCGGCGCGATCAGTTGCTTGCATTCTTTGCCAAACAGCCGAATTGTACGGTTGCGATGGAAGCTTGTTCCAGCAGTCACTATTGGGGTCGGGAAATCGGCAAACTCGGTCAAACGGTTCGTTTGATACCGCCCGTCTATGTGAAACCATTTGTAAAACGGCAAAAGAACGATGTTGCTGATGCTGAAGCAATCTGTCAAGCAGCGCTTCGCCCAAGATGCGTTTCGTCATTGTGAAGAGCAAGGAGAGCCAAGCTGCGGCCATTGTGTTCCGGGCACGCGATCTTCTCGTACGGCAACGAACCCAGATCATCAATGCGCTGCGGGGGCATCTAGCCGAGTTCGGAATTATTGTTGCCCAGGGTCCGGCCCACGCTGCCAAGCTGGTAATGATTGTGGAGGAGCCGGAGGGGCTTTTGCCCGATATGGCGCGTCCGGTGCTTGAGGTTTTAGTCGAAATGCTGCGTACATTGGATGAGCGCATCAGGCTTCTGGATACCGAGATTGCCCGCCGTGCCAAAGAGGATGAAGTTGCGCGTCGCCTGATGACCATTCCCGGGATTGGTCCAATCATCGCCACGGCGCTGACGGCGTTGGCACCGGCAGCCGAGACGTTCAAACGCGGACGTGATTTTGCGGCGTGGCTCGGGCTCACACCACTGCAACATTCCACAGGAGGTAAACAGCGACTTGGCAGAACCTCGAAGATGGGGGAACGAATCTTGCGCCGCTTGCTCATCATCGGAGCGAGTGCCGTTGTACGGTGGCAGCACGAAAGGAGCCGTGGCAGGATCGTGGCTGGCGAGTATGCTCAAACGCAAACCGCCCATGCTGGTGAGGTTTGCGTTTGCCAACAAGATGGCTCGTATCGTCTGGGCTTGATGACCAAAGGTGGAATTTATCGAGCTCAGATCGCGGCAGAGTAACCCTGCAACGATCGTGAGGCTGCCGGAGGTGTAGAAAGGTCAGATGGAGGATATGGCGTAACGGTCGACGAGACGAGATCGGGAAAACCAGATTGCAACAAAGTGCCTTGAGCACGCGGTTGTGAATTGGACCCGGTCTGCGAACTCCCATATAGGCCCGCGGCATGTTGAACGCTGCATCAGGAGGCCGGATACATGTCAGCACCCGGCTACACGCAATATCTCTTCTAAAAGATTCTTCTTGCACCCACCGGGGCGTCCATACATGTTGCAACGTTTTCACTACCAGCGCTGGTACCTGGCCTACAGTCTGAGCTTGTGTGATCTGGAAGAGATGATGGCCGAGCGGGGCATTGCCGTCGACCACACGACCATTCACCGCTGGACGGTCCGTTATGCCCTGCAACTGCAGGAGCGTTTCAACCTACGCAAGCGGAGCGTGACCTGCCATCGGCAAAGCAGTTCTTCAGAAGAGCGCTAGCACGTAATGGCCGACCCGACCGCGTTGTCATCGACAGTAGTCAGACCAACATGGAGGCTATCGTTTCCTGTGACACCACAAATCGTTTACAGGATTGGCCTCGTATCACGCCTCTTTTTTGATCCCCGACATTGCATTCTTGCCGCCTATTTTCGTGATCTAGCATCACCTGAAGTAGCGTCAACTCGCAACAGTTCCGAGTGCGGCCGCCAGCACGTCGGCCAGGCCGCGGCCAGCGCTGCCATCCTCGTCAAGGCGCGGATTGTAGATGGTAACCTCGAGGCCGACCGCCTTTCCGCCCTCCAGGGCAATGCGGAGCGCTGTCCCAAGTTCATTCCACGACAGTCCGCCGGGCACGCGGAAATCGACCGCCGGCATGATGGCATCGTCGAGACAATCGGCGTCGAGATGGATGAAAAAGCCATCCAGATCCGCCCGCATCAAGTGGTCAACCGCGGCGCGGGCGGCGCTTTCCGCACCCATGCTACGAACAGCGTGGAGATCATAGGCGCGAAGGTCTGTGGGAAGGGGCTGGCTGCCGAAGCTCGCCTGATCTTCGTGATCACGAAAGGCGAACGCCACGGCATCTTCGGGCCGCACCAGTGGAGAACGATTTTCGATATCACTCAACAGCGCTGGCCCATATCCGGTAACGAAGGCCAGGTCCATGGACGCGCCCTCGCCGTTGGGTTCCGCCTCAGGCTGGAAAAAGTCAGCATTACCGTCGATGAAGAGCAGCCCATAGCGACCGCGCCGCCTGAGGGCGAGCATCGAACCCAGTAAGATCGTGCAGTCGCCGCCCAGCACCACCGGAAATTCGCCCGCATCCAGCACCGCTTCTACGGTATCCGCCAACTTGGGTGACCAATCCGCGATGGCTTTGGCGTTCAGTATTCGCGTGCCGGGATCGGGCACCGGATTCTTCTGCGGGACCTGAAGTCGGCCGGCGCGCCGTGCATTGATACGGTCGGCAAGGCCGAATCCGAGAAGTCTGTCGGAGAGGCCTTCGACGCCGTCGGTCGCCAGACCCAGCGTGGAAGGCGCCTCGATGAGGGCGTAACGATGCATGGACATCGCATTCTCCTTTTTCTCATTCCATCAAGACTGGTGCCTGACAGTTCGCGGCACCGACCGGCGGCATTGCTAAAACAGCCGAGCCGCGTCCACCACTTCAAACGAACCACCCGGCACTGTGAGCCAGAGATCGGAGCGATTGGTAGCTAGACGTAGCTGTCGGCACTGCCACATGGCCCGGAACACGAGCGAACATGATCCCGTGAACGTCGCGCTAGTAAGCCTCGCAGATGGCCTGCGGAATATCGGCACGCCACCAGAAGAAAGCCTCAAGGCGAGTTCGGCAGCGTTTTCGATAGCGGCCGTTTCTACCAGATTGAGCGATTGTCCGTTCGACATGACAGCATCTCAACTCTCGTTCGGCTCGGCTTCACACTTTGAAAGAACGAAGATGGGCGTAGATCGTTTCAGAAAAAACCGGTTGCAGATGAATTCACATGAATCCGGCACCTTCGACTGCCTCCGGAAGAAGTAGTTGAGCGTTATCTTGGTGAAATTTCGAACGGAACGCTCAGAAATTGGCGCGCCATGCTGCTTGCCCTTCGTCAAGATCGGCAAAGCGGTGCTCTGCCCCGTCGTCGAGCTTGATGCACGGGACGAATTGCAATTCGACGCATGGTGTGATGTCTTTAGATATGAATTGGCAAGGTCAAACTGACGTGCAATCCCAGAAGGCGATAATTTATTGGACGAAGGCAGAGATGCAAATCTGCCGTCGATTTTATCCGAACTATACAATTTTAGAGGCTAAGCTTCCGGGCCGCTCACGTTCTGCAATTCGTGTTCAATGTCGACGGCTGGGCCTTTCCACTTCGAGACATCATTGGACAGACGAGGAGATCAGCCGTTTGCGCCAGCTTTTCCCAAACTCGTCATGGCAGACGCTTCTCGAAGAGTTCCCGTTTGCGACAACGAAGATGATCCAACATATGGCACATAAGCACGGATTGCGTCGCACGATCGAAAAACATCTAAAGTGTACGGACAGTTAAGAATGCAGGGTAGCTCGCCCACTGTCACTATTTTCGAATCTGGCGGCCTTAACGACTAGCCACCAAGGAATTCGCCCGACTCTTGAGCGGATTTACTTTTTTCTGCTATCATGAATGGCCGGATTCCCATGCAATGCACGCCATCTTGTTGGCGAGAGCCCCAGCCACAAGTTTGAAGGGCTTCTTTGATAACAGCGAGCGTGCCCAGTCAGCCAACGGAGTTTGGGTCTTGCCGGATTCATCCTGTAGAGCGCAGCATGGGCTCCCACTACGAGTAACGCTCGCAAACGCCGGTTACCCATCTTGGCAATGGAACCGAGCCGCGGTTTACCGCCCGTTGAGAATTGTCTGGGGACGAGACCCATCCAAGCCGCAAACTCCGTCCACACTTAAACACGCTCGCATCCGGAACGTTGGCCGAAGGACAGGATGCAGTGAGCGTTCCGATACCGCGAATGGTGGCAAGTCTCTTGCTGACGTCGTCATTGCGATGGATAGCAAGAATATGTAGCTTTTACGCCGAGCCCAGCTTGCCAGGAAGGAAGCCTGCCGCCCACTCAGCATCCTCCAGGCCTCAAGCCGCGGGCGAGCTTCCCTCGCCAGTTTGGATCTGAGTTCGCAATCTGCCCTACCTCTTGATTACGGCGCGGGCAGAATGTTTCAACCTGGCTGGTCGCGCGCGAGCTTGCGGAGAAGAGAGGCCACGTCCATTCCAAGAGATTTCGCCGCCTGTCGCTTCGATTTCGATGCTGCAACCGCTTGCTCAATGAGGCGCCTCTCATAGGCATGGACCAGCGTTCGGAGCGACTGGCCACTGGACAACGACGTCGGCCCTTCGTCCGCGACAGCATTCGATGTCAGCATGGCCGTCGGCAACTGGTGAACCTCGGCAACGTCGTCCGCCAGAACGTCAAGTCGGGCAATCATTCCGATGAGTTCGCGCATATTGCCTGGATAGTCGTGCGCAATCATTCGCGCCTGACATTCCTGAGACAAGCGAAGCGGTTTGTACCGAGACAAGTTGAGGTTGCCAACCAATGTGTCAATGATTGCCGGAAGATCCCCGCGATAGGCTCTCAGCGGAGGGACCTCCAGCGGGATCATCGCGATGCGATAGTAGAGATCTTCCCGGAACCGTCGTGCGGCGACTTCTTTGGCAAGATCTCTGTTGGTGGCACAAACGACATAGACGTCAACGGACCTTGATCGAGGACTGCCGACAGGTTGAATTGTACCGTCCTCAAGAAACTTGAGAAGCTTCGCTTGCTGGGAGAGCGGCATGTCGCCTATCTCATCGAGGAAGAGAGTGCCGCCTGAAGCCGCCTCGATGAAGCCGGCCTTGCCGCTTGCAAGCGCGCCCGTGAAGGCCCCGCGCTCATAGCCGAACATTTCTGCTTCGAACAGGTTTTCGCTGATGCTTGAACAGTTAATGTGGATGAAGGGCCGTCCGGCGGGCCCACTCTGGTGGTGCATCTGCATAGCAAGAGTTGTCTTGCCTACTCCGGTCTCACCAAGCAGCAGGATGCGCCTCCTGGCTCTGAATGCTCTGAGACCCAGTTCAATCAAAGGTTCGAGACGTTGCTGAAATACCGGAATTGTTTCGCCGCGCCGTGTCTTTTCCGCAGAGGCCGTCTGACCCTTGTCCCGCGCAGGTACCTTCAGGAAGGCCACCCGCATGGACGGCGCGCCGGTTTCGTCCGGCAGGCTATGCAAGATGGCGGACAACTCCTCGCTACCTTGCTCGTCGGGCCGCTTGAGCGTGAGGGAGCGTATGCCCGTTGATTGACCGGTAACGAGCGGCCGGAGATCGCAGCCGGTGCGCACCGACAGACTCTCCGCTGTCTTATGTTCTGAAGTTAGGCCGGACGGCGCCAGGCGCTCGGGGAGGGCACGAAGGGCGGTCTGGCTCTGGAATGTGACCCGGCCCTTTTCGTCGAAGACGATCACGCCATCGTTGAGCATTTCGAGCAACGCGCAGGCAGACTCATCGGACAACAGTTTCGTCATGTCGGCCGCCGTCAGGCCACGACGCTTGTGTTGCGGGCGGAAAGCTGGAATGGAGTGAGGTTTCACGCCCTTCCCCCTTCCGCGGCAGGCGTGGCAGTAACCACGAGCGTGCTCTCTCCCTTTCCTCCAGCATGGAACCAGCGGCCACGGATAGAATAAAGTGTTCCTGCTGGGGCCCCGTGGTCGCGCAGCATGATCAGCCTGGGAGGGGTCAGTCCCCCCGACGACATCGTCTTGCCATTGCCTGTCAGGCAACGGTAAACGACGCGATCAACGGGATCAGGCGCCTTGGCGAAGGTCGCCTGCCAAAGCCCATTGGCGTTGAGCAGGACGCCGCCGCTTGAAATCATCGCTGCGGCGATGGGTAGGAGCTCGAACCCGCTCGCAGCCTGCTCGATAGCTTCTCGCGTGGCAATCTTCGCAGTTGGCGCTATTTCGCGCAAAGTTCCCCAAAGCCGATATAGCTTGCTGCCGACGATGTGAGCACGCACATCGTTCTCCACCAAAATCGGCGTACCATCCAGACGATAGTCCTCGGATAGAGCTCCGTCGACGCGGAAATCCTTGGCGATAACTTCTCGAACAAAAGCTTCATTGACGGGGTTGCGGGGCCAGTGAAAGCGGACGCTTCTCGAGGAGAGATGATCCGCGTCCGGCAAGTCGTAGGCTCGCGCCATCGCCACGTTGCAAAGGCTCCAGACGCACGGCTGTTCGAAAATGCCGTCGATGATCTCATCCTGCGAGCCGGAGACATTAACCGGTTCCTCGTAGTCGATGCACCAGATCGCCTCGCGCGCCATCTGGATGATGCCTCCCATCAGCTTGTTGCTCTCGACCAATGCCTGGATCTCATCGTTCAGGTCGACCGCCTGTGCCTTGTAGATGTCCAGGCAGGCCACGCCATCGTCGGTGCATTCGGGAACCACGAAGGCGGCGAACTGGAACGACCTGCCATCGGTGTGCAGAAGCTCCACCGGACAACAGACCGGTGACCCTGAGGATGCCGCAAGAAGTGTCGCGAACCGATCGAGACTGCGCGCATCATAAATCGAGGAGGCCGGTCCGCCGGTGAGCATCGCACCGGAGCGCCCCAGCAGATCAGCCTCGGACGCGCTGATCTCAACAATATTGAGCTGCCGATCGATGCGGTCGTGGAGGATGCCCGCGAGTTGCGAATGGAAAATGTCTTCAGTGCGGAGTTCAGTCATCGGAGCCCTCCCCCAACAGCGGCGCCTGGCGGCAAATGCTGCATATTCGAAACACTAGTGTTGATAATTGTCAACACTGCGGTCCAAGGAAAAGCAGGTAAACCTGTAAGCTGTTGTTCCTGCGGTAACTCTTGGATTGGCATGGGTTTTGCAATGTTCGCATTGGGAACAAGCAAAAATATAAGGAACGAACCTTGCTCATCACTGGTATCAAAAGTCGCCCCACATATGACGTGCTCACGCCGTTCGACGATGGCGTCATGCATCTTGTTGCCGGCCAGGGATCAGGTGGCAGCGCCATGATACGGTTGCTGTCGGAATTCAAACCGTCGGATACTGTCGAGGTCCTCTATTCGACAGAGTCCTTCACAAGCCACAACCACCTGGTGAATCTCCGTGCCACGACTTTGAGCGAAATCCAGGTATCGGAGACAACTAAAGCGCTGATTAGAGATCTCGAATGTCGGCTGGAGCGCGCGCTCATGGGAACGCGGCTCTATCTCGCCGGATCGGAAAGCTTTATCGGCAGCGCCATGAAGGTCGCGGCCCGCTTCGATCTCAACCACGACGAGGTGCTCCGCGAACATTGCGGCAGCCTGGTACGCCGGGTCTGGTGCGTCCATTGCGACACCTTCAGCGAAAATATCACCCGCCGGATATTCGAGTGCAGCGGCTGCCACCGGTCTTTAATCGTGCGCGACCACTATTCGCGCCATCTCGGTGGCTTCATGGGCGTCCAGGCGGATGCCGAAATGCCGGGCGAATTGCCAGAGAACGGCGAACTCGACAGCTGAGGAGATGTCAATGAACGCTATCGCATCCGTCCAATCCGTTGGCCTCATTCCGGTGACTGTCTCGAAAATCGACGACGTCACCCCCGATACCCGGGTGCTGACTCTCATTGGCCCAGATGGTCAGCACCTGCCTGGGTTCTCCGGTGGCAGCCATGTTACCGTCGTCATTCCGATCGATGGCGGCACGCCGCTACGAAACGCCTATTCGCTGATGAGTTCGCCTTACGACACCAGCAGTTACCGGATCGCCGTGCGGCGAATGGACAGTGGCCGTGGTGGCTCGCGCTGGCTGCACTCGATCCGCAAGGGCGAAATCCTTTCGATTAGCCCGCCTGTCAATCTTTTCCCGCTCCACAAGCTCGGCCGGCTGCATATCTTCTTGGCTGGCGGCATCGGCATCACCCCGGTCTTCCCGCAGGTCGAGGAACTTGCGCAGGCCGGCGCGGCTTTCCAGGTGCATCTGACCGTGCATGACGAAACCCATGCGGGCCTTGCCCGCCAGATGCAGGCATTCTACGGCGAACGTGTGAAGGTGACCTTAAGCGGAAACGAGGGTCGTCCGGACTTCGCGGATATTCTCTCCAAACGCCCGCTCGGCAGCCACATGTATGTCTGCGGCCCTTCCGGCATGATCGAAGACGCACGTTCGGTCGCCGCAGCACTGGGCTGGTCGCAAAGCCACATCCATTTTGAACACTTCATCGAACAGAAGTCCGGCGTCGCCTTCGAGGTCGTGCTTGTCCGGCGCGGTATAACGCTCGACGTTCCGCCGGAAGCAAGCATCCTCGAAGTGTTGGAGGCCCACGAAATTCCTATCCCCTATCTCTGCAGGGGTGGCGCCTGCGGCCAATGCGAAACCCGCGTGATTGAAGTGCACGGTGGGCTGGAACACCACGACGTCTGGCTGTCCGACGAGGTGAAGGCCTGCAATTCCCACATGATGCCCTGCATTTCCCGCATGGACGGCGGCACGGTCGTCCTCGACCTCTGAGTCCGATTTTGCCTTTTTCAAGGAGCTTGCTGTGAACATACCTTTTAACCGCGAAGAATCCTTTCTCGACCCCTATCGTTTTGGCAATTCGCCGGAAGGTCAACGCCGCTTTCCTTTTCCCTTTCCCGAAGACGATTACATGTATTCTGTCAATCTGGAGCCGCATGTTCGCGTGGGCGATGGCGTTTTCGCTTCAGCTTTCGACATCGACGAACACTATGTCGCTGAATGTAACGAGCGGGCGCGGGCGCTCGCCGCGCATCCGGGTGTGCACTACGTTTCGCTGCCACACATGATGCAGGCGCAGTGGGACGTCCTTGAGCTGATCTTCGAATCTTACGCGCACGACTTCCCCGAACACTTCAAGCTGGAAAAGGACGGCGCTCGCTGGACCTGGACCAACCGGCCGCTCGGCATCCGCGACACCTTCACCTTCGGCCATGCGTCCACCCTCCCGATGGAACCTTTCGAATATGCTTCGCGCCAGGCGCAGGGCGACTGGGTGCTGCTCGAGGAACGCGATGACACGCTTTACATCGGCGCCGGCATGACTACCGAACGCGCCGACTATTCGATCCGCTTCGATCTCGGCATGAGCTGGTACGAATTCCACGGCCCTGTTCCGCTCGCCCACGAGCTCGGCGTATTTGAGAAGGCGCTGAAATTCATGCTGCGCCTGCGCACCGGCCACCCGGTTCGCCGCCTCAACTGGACGTCTACTGTTCATCCCCGTCTCGAAACTTCAGCAGAAACGTTACCAGAGTGGGGTCCAAACCGCACCATCGTCACGCCTGAGAACGCCGGCGAGTTGGTTCACCTGCGCGTGGAACTTCAGCCATTGCACAGGCTGCCGCGCTCCAACGCCATCGTCTTTCCGATCCGCACCTATCTCGCGCCGCTCTCTGAACTCGTGACCCACCCCAAATGGGCGCGCCGCCTGCACCGCGTGATGAAATCGTTGCATCAGGACCTCGCCGATTACAAGGGAATGACCCGTTACCACACCTCGATGGTCGAATATCTTTCGAAATTCGATGACGGCGAACCGACCACCTCCGGTTTCGGCCGGGACTGATCCGGCTGCGCTGCAGCCCGCTGCCTTTCGTCTCAAAAATCAAGACCAACCAAAAACAAAACAGAGGGGTTTAAAATGACAAGCCAGCAAGCAATCAAGGAAAGCAGCGACGACGCTCAGCTCAGGGCGCTCGGTTACAATGCCTCGTTTGATCGAACGATGAGCATGTGGGAGAATTTCTCGCTCGGTTTCACCTATCTTTCTCCGGTCGTAGGGGTTTACACCCTGTTCGCATTTGCCATCGCCACGGGCGGAGCGCCGATGTTCTGGAGCTACCTGTTTATCGGCATGGGTCAATTTCTCGTTTGCCTGATCTTCGCGGAGATCGTCTCGCAATATCCGATTTCCGGGGGTGTCTATCCCTGGGCGCGGAGGCTGGTCGGCGACCGATATGGCTGGCTTACCGGCTGGGTCTATATATGGGCGCTGGCAACGACAGTAGCGGGCGTCGCCATGGGCGCAGGGCCCTATCTGGCAGTGCTGCTCGGTTACTCGCCATCTCCTGAAGTCAGTACCCTGACGGCGCTACTGATCATTGCTGCGTCGACATTGTTCAATCTTGCGGGCACCAAAGTCCTGGCCAAAGTGGCGATGATCGGATTTATCTGCGAACTCGGGGGGGCCGTCGTCGTTGGTGGTTGGCTGCTTCTCTTCGGTCGCGAACAGCCGTTCTCTGTGTTGTTCGATACCGCCGCCGTCGTTGGAGAAGGCAGCTACCTGCCTGCGTTCCTGGCCGCCTCGCTCGCCGGTATTTTCCAGTATTATGGCTTTGAGGCCTGCGGCGATGTCGCCGAAGAAGTGCCCAATCCGACGCGCGCCATTCCGCGTGCCATGCGGCTTACGATCTATATTGGCGGCGCGGCTGCGATGTTCGTCTGCCTGGCACTGATCCTGTCGATCAAAGATATCGGTGCGGTCATTGCCGGCAAAGATACCGACCCGGTCTGGACGATCCTGACGGCCAATTTCGGTGAAGGCGGGGCGCGTGTGGTGCTGCTGGTCGTGTTGATCTCCTTCCTCTCCTGCGTGCTCAGCCTACAGGCGGCAGCAAGTCGGCTGTTGTTCTCCTTCGCACGTGACGGCATGTTGCCAGGCTCGAAAGCGCTGAGCAAGCTCAACTCCGTCCACGTCCCGTATGTGGCGTTGCTGCTCTGCGGCATCGCTCCGGCGATCATCGCGGTCGGCGGGTATCTCCTTGCCAACGCGGTTGCGGTGGTCATCGCATTCGCGGCGGTGGGCATATACATCGCCTTCCAGCTCGTGGTGGCAGGCGCGATGTTTGCCCGCCTCGGCGGCTGGAAGCCTGCTGGCGCCTTCAATCTCGGCAAATGGGGCGCGCTCATCAACGTGACCGCACTGGTCTATGGGGTCAGCGCAATCATCAATCTCGCCTGGCCGCGCACGCCAGACGCCGTGTGGTACCAGAATTACGCGGTACTTCTGACCTCGGCGTTTGTCGTGCTGCTGGGTCTGCTTCTCGGCCCTTTCTTCTTCAGGGCTGCGCCGCCTTCGCCCTCCGCTGCCTAGGTTTCGTTTGCCGTTGAGCCGGCGTGACGGAAAGCTCGATAACGAGACTCCGTCACGTGACAGACTGAAATTCAACCCACTCAGAAAATCCGATGGCTTCTCGGGCTGCGTCACACGCCGGATGCCTTTTCCTCGAACACGCGTTTGCAGCCGGCGGCCTTCAGCGCCGCGCGCTGCTGGTCAAGGGTTTGTCCTTCGGTGGAGACAAAAGGTAACCGCGGCAGCGCTCACTTCACGTTTTGGTGCATACTGCGATGGCAACATTATTGGAGGATGCCATGACCATATTTGCCGCGTTGGACGTTTCGAAAAGAGATACAACGATCCATATTGCCGATAGCAAGGGGACGTGTGTTTGACGAGGGAAGGTTCTAACAAACCCGGAAGCGATTGCGGAAGCATTGAAACCGTTCTCCGTCCATCTCGATAAAGTTGGGCTGGAAACGGGCTGCTGGACAACATGGTTATGGCACGAGTTGAAGGAGCGCGGATTTCCGATGACGTGCATGGACGCTCGGCAGGCACATGCGGCGCTCCCTGTGACCATGAACAAGACCGATACGAATGATGCTCGTGGGCTGGCTCATTTATTGCGCACAGGACTTTACCGGGAAGTGCGGGTCAAGAGCTGGAAGGATATGCGCAAGCGGACCGTGTTGCGTGCTAGGGCAACCATGCTACGTTGTACCCTCTGTTTGGCCAATGCAATCCATGGGGCACTACGCACATTCGGTCTTCCACTAGCCACTGGCACTGGTAATGGTGGAGCCAAGGCATTTGAACAGAGAGTAGTCACACATCTTTCGGGTCGAGCTGATCTCAATGTCATCGTGTGGGCCTTGCTTGAAGCTTGGCGGCCCACTCGGGTACAGGTCGCTCGCCATGAACAAGCTATTCGAGCCATCGTTCGAGCGGATTCACGATGCCGATTGTTGATGACAGTCCCTGGAGTTGGCTACCTGACGGCAGTCGGTTTCGTGGGTGCAATTGGTGATCCGTCGGTGTTTAGTTCGGGACGCACTGCCGCTGCCTGGATCGGTCTGACACCCCGTCGCTACCAATCGGGAACCATACCGCAGTGGCCTTGTATTCATCGTCCCCTTCCAGCCTCTTTTTTATTTGACCTTAGCGTTCGCTCTCGCCGAGATGTCAGCAGTATTCCATGAGCGTTGCGAAAGGCTCGGCGGCCCGCCCTTGACCATTTGAGCGTAACCTTAGTTCTTTGCACCATCGCCAACGGGTCCAGTTGCAGTCCACCTTTATTCCATTGATCGGGATGAAGAATTCCTGGCAGCACCAACACTTCATGGGAACTGCCGCGACAACTTTCGAATTGCAGGCATAAAGAAAAAAGCGATAAGGTATATTTTGTTATAGTGCCGGAAGGTCTTCCGCGGTCACATGGTAGCCGCCTGTTATTATGGACTTTAATTTGGAATACGGAAGTTAATAGACGGTTCTCTTCCGTCATGACCCTTTCTGGCGGGGCACTAACCCTACAGCGCCAAACCTTGCAGCGTATCAAGGACCACCCGTCTCCGCCTAATCTTCAGATCAAATTCTAAGACTGATCCTCTAGCCCGACGATATCCAATCACGGATGATGGTTATCATGCTATTGACCTTCTCGTCGATCCAGATCTGTTGAACAGCCACGACGGTCGGCCATTGAAGTACCGACCGGAACCGATTTGGCCATCCACCTGGAGCCTTGTCAATCACTAAATTGGTGGACGGTCTTGGCGGGAGATCATTTGATGGCCTAACCCGTACAAAATAACGCATGTCGCGTTTCGCCTCTGATCAGAAAGATGACGCGTCTTCGAATCGCATCTTCCCGTGGACTACCGTGAAATCTTCGCACGAGCGAAGATCCGTCTTGCCGCTTTTTCACACCGCCAACATATTCTTCTAAGGATGGCAAATGTGATCATCTGACAAGGTTGACTGACAAAGGAGCAAGCAGTTAGCACAAACACAATCGAGCTTTTATAGCGCATGTTTCAAAAACCGCCAACAAAAGGCTCTTGGCATTTCCCTTTAAGCGCGTTGTCTTAAGAGGCATTTGGTCCCAGCCCTCGCCCAGAACCACGAAACGGCCTTTTAAAAACGCGCCAGCGGTAGCGCAGACTTTTTAGCGACCCGTTAGAGGCCAGCAAACACCACGAATCCCAACGCTTGGCGTGTCTCTTCTGGCAATGCATTTGTCCAGGATGCAAGGCGGTCTCCTCCATCTCTTATGCTGAGACACCAAGGCCCCAACGAACTTCCAGATGATTTTGCTCATATGGCAGAGTTCTCGCTGGTCAATTTCATTTGGAGGTTATGACAAACCCCAGTTCGTCGGAGATTCCCTTTGCTACCATCCTGCGCCAGCCCCCCGTAACAAGCGTCAAACGTTGTCGAGGCGCCTCTCATAGCAAGTCGTAGATCATCGGCCTGCAGTGGAGGTGCAGCCTTCGACATGGCGCGCTGCTTCGCCCTGACAACACTCAAGAACGACGAGACACAACATCTGTTCCGATCTTGCGCATTCGCCTATACAACAAGGTTCGCATTCGACACGCAGGGGGCCGATGGCGTTCCATGAACAACGTGCCGACTCTCTAGCGGCTAAATTGGTCATGGCATAGGAGGCTTGCCTCCACTACGATGTGCATTGCCAGCGATCTTGTGCGCCTGGCATTGCCGGACCCATTGAGCGCAATCGACTGTACAGGGAATTGAGTGGAAGCCGGCGAGGCAGAACAATTGCGCCAGGCTTCTAGCCGTCAACACACCCCTCCGCAGCCTTGTGATCGCCCCCAGAAGTATCCGTAGAGTTAGCCGCGGCTAACTGCAAGATTCCTGAGGCAGCCACTTCAGTTGGGATATGTCCGCGCCTAATCCTGTTGCACATCGGAACGAATCGGGCATAGTGCTCCCTATCTGCGGAAAATTGCGCAGTCTCGACACATTTCCGCAACTACCTAATGGAAGAATTCGATGGGAATTCCAGCCACAGCAGTTATCGACGACCCAGCAGACCAGCTCAAGACGCTCATTCAACGTCATTCAGCTGCTCTGGCCTCACAATTACAGGCTCACCATCTCACCACCTTTTCGCCCAACGCGGAAAAGAGCATTCGACATTTCTCGCCCTCAGAAGCAGCCAGGCTCATCGGAATCACTGAAGGCTACCTCCGGCAGGTTGCGGCAGAAATGCCCGATGTTTCCACCCTGTCAAGTGGAGGCAGACGCTCATATTCGGTCGATGCGATTCACGAAATAAGAAAATTCCTCGATTCCGGCGCTCGCGGGAATCGCCGTTATGTCCCCTGGAGGACAGAGGGCGAGCAGCTTCAGGTCATCACTGTTATGAATTTTAAGGGAGGCTCCGGAAAAACTACCACCGCAGCCCATCTGGCACAGTATCTTGCTCTGAGAGGTTATCGTGTCCTTGCAGTCGATCTCGATCCGCAGGCAAGCTTGTCTGCGCTGTTTGGACATCAACCCGAGCTTGACGTTGGCCCCAACGAAACTCTTTACGGAGCGATCCGATATGACGCGGAAAAACGGCCCGTCGCCGAGATCGTACGCGCCACCTATATTCCGGATTTGCATCTGATCCCTGGCAACCTTGAGCTCATGGAATTCGAGCATGATACCCCGAAGGCGCTTATGAATCGCGCGTCGGGCGATACACTGTTCTTTGCCCGCATTGGCCAAGCTCTTTCGCAAGTGCAGAAACTTTATGACGTCGTGGTCATCGATTGTCCGCCGCAGCTGGGCTTTCTCACCATGTCGGCGTTGACGGCCGCAACCTCTGTCTTGATCACCGTTCATCCACAAATGCTCGACGTCATGTCGATGAATCAATTCCTGGCGATGACCGGCGATCTGCTCGATGAGATAAGCAGGGCGGGTGCATCGTCGCATTATTTGTGGATGAAATACCTCGTGACTCGCTTCGAGCCCAGCGACGGACCCCAAAATCAAATGGTCGCATTCCTTCGTTCGATATTTGGGGATCATGTGTTGAACCATCCAATGCTGAAGAGCACTGCAATCTCCGACGCCGGTCTTACAAACCAAACCATATTTGAGGTCGAACGCAGCCAGTTTACGCGCTCGACCTACGATCGCGCGATCGAATCAATCGAAAGTGTCAATGATGAAATCGAGACGCTCATAAGAAGGGCGTGGGGGAGGACCTCATGAGCCGCAAACAGATTTTCGCCAATCTAGTCCCGTCAATCTCTGAGGTAGCACCGGAAAAGTCCGATAGCGACAGTGGGCTCGAAGCGCCTCGGCGGCCATCCCGGATACGACCGCTCCTCGGGTCGCCTGATCTGATCAACGATGGTGATCGCACTCCGGTTGGCGCGTTAGGGCAGTCACTCGGCGAGCTGACGGAGCGCACCAAGCGCGCTGAAGATATAGAGAAAAAGCTCGCCTCCGGACAGACCATAATCGAGCTCGATGTCGGCACGGTAGAACCGTCGTTCATTCCAGATCGCATGCCAACCGAAGATGATGCTTTTAGAAGCTTCGTCGACGCGATTAAAAGGGAGGGACAGCAGGTCCCGATCCTTGTGCGTCCGCATCCCGAAAAACCCGGAAAGTATCAAGTTGCGTTCGGACACCGGCGTTTGCGAGCAGCTATCCAGCTCGCCATTCCCGTTAAGGCAATCGTTCGGCCCTTGAGCGATCAGGAACTGGTCGTGGCCCAGGGCCAGGAGAATAATGAACGCCAAGATCTTTCATACATCGAAAAGGCCCGGTTTGCGCAAAGGCTCGAGCAGCAATTTCCAAGGGACATCATCATGTCGTCGCTTTCCGTTTACAAAAGCGATCTATCCAACATGCTCTCTGTTGCCGCGAAGATTCCGGCTGATCTGATCGATGCTATCGGCCCGGCGCACGGCATAGGGCGACGCAGCTGGATTGCTCTCGCCGATGGCCTGTACGCTGACGAACGCAGCATCGACAAGGCTCGAAATCGTACCATAGCTCCGGATTTCAACTTGCTTTCATCGAAAGAGCGGTTCGACGCTGTTGCTAAGTCACTCAAGGACATGCCCCTGACCAAGGGTACAGAAGCGCTTCTCTCCTCTAGTGGAGATGAAATCGGCCAGCTTGTCCAATCAAAACAAAAGGTCACCCTCATGGTGGACCGCCGTGCATCTCCGGAGTTTGCGGAGTTTGTGACAAACGAGCTTCCTCGCCTGTTCGAAGAGTATCTGAGTAAACGACAGGCAGGGTAAGGGATTCAGGAAATAGGAGTAACACACAGCAAAAGAAAAAGGCCCCCGAAACAACGTCCGGAAGCCCTTCTCCAAGTTAGCACCCAGAGAATCGCACTTCCGCGAATCACAGTCAAGAGTCCCGTGAGGGAAAGTGTCGTTTTGGCGCGCAGATTTCTTTTGCCTAGCGATAGGTGAAGGACAATGCAGACATATATTTCAACGACGCCCTTTGGGCGGCGGCCGGTGACGCTTGACCAGATTGCAAGTCAAGCAAAGGCAAGAGCAATACCGAAGGCGACGCTTGCCAATAAATGGCAAGTATTCCAGAATATCCGGGAGGGCCGACAACTGCTGGGCGCGACTGACCGTTCGCTCGCCATCCTCAACGCTTTGCTCTCATTCCATCGAGAGACAGAGTTGTCTGTCCAGGAAGAGCTCGTCGTCTGGCCGTCAAACGAGCAACTCATGGCACGGGCAAACGGCATCTCTCCCGCAACACTTAGACGTCATCTGGCCGTCTTGGTCGACTGTGGTCTGATTATTCGTAGGGACAGTCCAAACGGCAAGCGCTTCGCCCGTAGAGGCCGAGGAGGAGAGATAGAGCAGGCCTATGGCTTTGATTTGTCGCCGATTATCGCCCGCGCTACGGAGTTCAAGGCAATAGCAGAAACCGTGCAGTCCGAAAAAAAAGCCTTCCGTGTTGCGCGAGAACGCCTAACGCTGCTCCGTCGCGATCTTGTTAAGTTGATCGACGTCGGGACAGAAGAGAAGGTGCCAGGCGATTGGGCCAGTGTACTGCAGACCTATCAGTCGATTATCTCTAGGCTCCCTAGGACGGCTCCAAGACAGCTGCTCGAGGATGTTTGTGCCGATCTCCACAAGCTTTATGCTGAAACCCGGGAGCTGTTGGAATCTTTCGCAAAAACACGCAAATCGAGCGCCAATGAGTCTCATTCTGAGCGTCACATAAAGAGTACAAATCCCGAAAACATTTGTGAGTTAAAAAAAACAGCTCGGAAAAAGAATGAAACAAGTGGCAGCCATCCAAACTGTCACAACCTGGAAAGTTTGCCAAAACGCGATTTGCCATTGGGTGTCGTGTTGGACGCTTGCCAAAACCTGCGTGAACTGGGGCAGAATGGAGAAATTCGACATTGGCACGATTTTATGAGTGCCGCAGAAATAATCAGATCCATGCTCGGCGTCAGTCCAAGTGCCTGGAAAGACGCCTGCGAGGTTATGGGTAAGGTTCAGGCGGCAATCACCCTCGCGGCGATCTATCAGCGTGCGGAGCAGATCAACAACTCCGGAGGGTATTTGCGAAGCCTGACGGAACGGGCCCGTGAGGGAAAATTTTCTCCCTGGCCGATGATCACGGCCCTGTTGAGCGCTCGGATGGACGAAGGCATGAGATCGCAAGCACAGACTACGGCAGAACCGGAATACTGCGAGAGGGTGGAGGTATCCGCATCGCTACTGAAAAGTCTGGAGAAGCCGAAATGGTGGTCATGACGTTCGCCCTCCGCCCCGTCGGCAAACTTAGACGTTGGAATACGCACCTGCGTACAGGGGAAGTGGACAGGGGGAAAATGCTCGGGGCAGACTGCGCGAAGCTTGCGCTTGGCAACTACTGCTTCGGTCAAAAGGCGTGTATCCAAAAAATTTGTAAGACATGCAACGGAAGCAAATAGCCTTATCACTTCGGTATACGAAAAAAGGACTATATGTGGAAATGGCTTATGACTGTCTGTTAGACCATCCGGTTCAATTCTTTGCAAGTAACCGGACCAGATTCCCGGGCAGATAGATTTTCAAGCGCAGCGAATTCTGATTCAAGGTGGCATGAAGCTGCCATCTGTTGATTCTGTTGAGACGTTGTCGCTCGGCGCCATGCGCCGGCTGGTTGCGGGTTTGGTCGGCAAGATGCACGAGCTCGAAGCGGACGTCGGAGCGCTGCGCGTCGAGAACCAGAGCCTACGTGACTACAATGAACGACTGAGACTTGAAAACGATGGTCTGCGCCTCGATAACCAATTGCTTCGAGACGAAATCGCCCGGCTGAAGAATTTGCCGCCCCGACCGCCGTTTCGGCCATCGGGGATGGAGAACGCGAGCAAGCCTGCGGCGCCAAACGCGATCGAGACCAGGTGACCCGCGAAGTGGTGATCAAGGCGGACAAGCCGGAAGGGTCACGCTTCAAGGGATACGAAACAATCTTGGTGCGCGAGCTGGTTGTTGCGGCAGAAGTCGTGCGTTACAGGCGCGAGCGCTGGATCACTTCCGATGGCAAGACAATTGTTGCGCCCTTGCCGGACGGCATTGCCGGCGGCATCGGTCCTGGCCTGCGGCAATTTTGTCTGACCATGCATGCGCAGGGTCAGGTGACGACGGAACGGCTGACATCCATCCTCAACGGTATTGGCGTTGAGATATCGAAGAGCCAGATCGTTCGCATCCTGACCACGGATCTCGACATGTTTGCAGGAGAAGTCCTGTCAGTCTTGCGAGCAGGCTTGATAACAGCGCCATTCATCACGGTGGACGATACCGGTGCCCGTCATGCGCGGCGCGAGGGCATAACAACCCATATTGGCGGCGAGCGCTTTACCGTCTTCAGAACAGGCCGGTCGAAATCCCGATTGAGCTTCCTATCGTTGCTGCGAGCCGGCCATGAAGACTACGTGATCAATGCGGTTGCTCTTGACTACTTGCGTCGGCGTCAGGTTGATCCGTCGTTGATCGAGAAACTCTCCGTCCACCCGGAGAAGATATTCGCATCGCAGAGTGCATGGCTGGAACATCTGGCACGCTGTACCATCGATATCTTCGACAGGGCGCTGCTGCGGGCGTTAAGCGAAGGTGCACTCTGGGGCGCGATCCGACACCATGGACTGATGCGAACGACCGTTGTCGTCTCCGACGGTGCCGGTCAGTTCCGCATCCCCAATCATGCATTGTGTTGGGTGCACGCAGAACGGCTCGTTCACAACCTGATGCCGGCAACGCCAAAACAAGCTCGAGCCGTTGAAACGGTGCGTGATCTGATCTGGTGTTTCTATCAAGCATTGAAGGCGTGGAAGGAAAGGCCATCTCCCGGAGCGGCCCAGGCGTTCCGCAAACGCTTTGATCGTATATTCACCTTGCGCACGGGTTTCGCGGATCTGGATCAATTGCTGGTGCGTTTGCACCGGCGTAAGCCCGAACTTCTCAAGGTTCTGGACCGGCCGGACATCCCGCTGCACACCAATGCATCCGAGAACGACATTCGTGCCTGTGTCATCAAGCGGAAGATCTCCGGCGGCACCATGAGCGACAAAGGCCGCCAGGCTCGCGACGTCATGCTTGGCTTGATGAAGACCTGCAGAAAGCTCGGCGTTTCTTTCTATTCATACATTGGCGATCGTCTCAGCTTCAATGCCGCCAATCAAAAGATCCCACCACTCGCCGATCTTGTCGCCGCATTTGTCTGAATCGCCAATGCCTGGAAATCTGTCCGGTTACGATGACGTTACCGGGGGCGTCGTCGGCTTGAGGAAAACTGACCGGCCTGACTTAAAAGGGCATTAACGGCTATTGCTATATCTAGACGTACCCGATCAAAGCGCAACCGCGACCAGCGCTGTGTGGCAACCTAATGTTTCTAAATCTTGTAGGAGAACCTTGATGAAGGTCGCCATCCAACGATTGATTCTCGCGCTACTCTTGATAGGTGCAGGCTTCATCATTGGATCTCCGATCGTCTTGCAGAAACCTGCGCCGGCCATTGAGCTTGGGGACGCAATTCCGCTCTCGCTGAATCCTTTTGAGCGATGTGTTGAGCCAAACGCCGATGAGATGGCGTTGTTCTCAGTTGCCGTCCAAACGCTGGAGGTGGTTCAAGGGCGACTAAACAGCTTGGGCATCGGCGCAAAGCAATTTCTAGGATCTGGCCTTCTTAGAAGTAGCACAGAAGAAACCGTCGCTGTCTGTGATCCTGAGGGTACATATGATCGGGTCGCACATCTTGTTTCCGAATACAGGATGCTCGATCCGGGACGACTGACTGAGTACGAGTTGAATTTGGCGGCCCGATTCAGCAAACCGGACCCCTATATCGTGACAGAAATTGCTAGCTCCGCATTCAATGGTTCACCACAGCAGTCCGGAATCTTCGATAATCGAGATATTCGACCTTTGGCCAGATCCGTTCTGGCTGGTTTCCGTGACAGATCGGCCGAATATGCCGACGTTGCATATAAACAAATGTCCGCGAATGACTCTATGGGAACAAGCGCGGCGCAAATCGCTGCTGCTGCCGGTCACCGATTGGCGCTGGACCGCATTGAACGAATGATGGCAGACACCTTGTCTGCTTTGCCAAAAGACGGCATCGTTCCTTGGAAAACAAAGCGCCGCCTGTACGAGTTAGCCTATGCATTCGCGCTTGTCGGCGAACGCGGCAAGATGCATCTCGCGCCGCTCAGGCAATTGATGACCACGAAGGTACAAAGTTGGGCGCCACCGTTCGGTATGATCGAACATCCTCCCAAGCGCATGTGCGATCTTCTGATCTATATTGTCGGGGCTAATAGTGCTGACGATCAAGCGTACCCGTACTGCGCCGATGATAAGATCCGGTATGATCAATAGGTTGGGAACGTATCCGCCCTTAAATCCCGATGAGATAATCTCCTTGGAACAGGTCACCCAAAGCTCGGCAAGAACGTTAGTAACTGTACCCAAGTACGTGGATGTCATCGCGGCGCCCCTTCGAACCATCTTGCCCGGGAATTCGGTCCGGTTACTCTTTGCAAGTAAGCGGGGCATATTTGGTGGCAGTGACGGTTTTACGAGCAATAAGGATGTTGCGCCTGCTGCTTGTCAGTAAAGCACGGTCTCTGCAAAAGTTGGATGACAGCCCCCCTTTATGCAGGAGCAACTCTGCCATTGAGAAGCGAGCGAAGAAATAAGGGGACTTCAGGCTCTGGCTAGAACAAGGGCAGCCAAAGGCGGGATGGAAGCACCACCGTTTGCAATCCCCAACCGGTCACCCAGATAATGGTAGAACGAAAGGCCAAGCTTTTTGCAGGTCTTCATCAAGCCCAGCATGGTGTCGCGTGCGACACGGCCATCGCGGCTCATGGTACCACCGGAGATTTTGCGCTTGGTGACAAAGCTGCGCAGATCGTTCTCGGATGCGTTTGTATGAAGGGAAACCTCCGGATGCGTGAGGACCTTGAGCAACGCGTCTTTGCGCCGTTGCAGTCGCGCCAGAAGCTTGTCGAGATCTTCATAGCCTGTGCGGATAGAGAAGATGTGGTCAAAATGTTGCCGGATGGCATCGATCAGACCGGGGGAGCGCTTGAGCCTGAAGGCTTTGAGTGTCTTGTAGAAACACCAGACCAGATCGCGAATTGCATCCACCTGGCTCACCTGACGTGGTGTTGCCGGCATCAGCTTGTGAATAAGTCGTTCTGCATGAATCCAGCACAGCGCATGATTGGCGGACACGGAACTGACCGGCATCGTCGGAAACGATAACCGTATTGCCCAAAAGGCCATGGTGGCGGATAGCTCCCCAAATGCCTGCCTCACCCCCAAGCCGTATCAAGGGCCTGTCGAAAATATCAATGCCCTTTGCCAACCAGACACTCAAGAAATGCAGCCTGCGAGGCGAAGTGTTGCGGCGCACGTGACCATAGATCCGCAACAAGGGCTGGGTCGGCTTTGCGCTGCTCCAGATACGCGAATGCAGCATCATTGAGGACATAATCCTGATAGTTGCCGCGCAGCAGTGACAGGAAATTCAGGCGTGACTTTGATTTCGCAGTGCGGAAGGCGGTAGAATGCTCTCCACCGATCTGTGTCGTGTAGAAATTATCATGGGCATGGCGTGCGCCGGTATCATCGACCGTAACGAACGGGGCCGACACAAGCCCGGCATGCAGAACGGCTGCATCCTCTGCAACAAATCCATCCAGATCCTTTGTCAGCCGACGCACAACCTGACCTTCGAGATCTCGATACCGATGTCATTGAGAATGTCGTCAGTCGTTCGGTTGTTACCTGCCCCTGCGCATGCAACATCAGACAAAGCCGAAGCAGATTCGCACCATAGCCACCCATGACCCCGGCAGGCAGTGGCGCAATAACCGTCTTTCCATCCGGCGTTACCCAGCATTCGCGCCGGTAATGAAACAGCTCGGCTTGCAAAACCAGTTCGCGTACGAAGCAGCTCTTGTAGCCTTTAAACCGCGAACCGTCCGGAACATCGGCGCGCACAATCTCCTCCCGCTCACCCGCTTCACATCCTGCTTCGGGCCACGCGGCTTCTTCTTATCCGTCGCCTTCTCCATGCCCGAAGGTCGAAAGGGCGGCCGGGGCGGCATGTTCTTCAGCCGTGCGATCTCATCACGCAAAAGTTGGTTGTCGGCCTTCAGGTGTGTGCTTTCCAGATGAAGTTGCGTGTTCTCTTCGCGAAGAGATTTGTTTTCTGCCTCCAGCCTCTCAAGCCGGGCCTCGCTCGCCTGAACAGTCGCGGCAAGCCGGACACAAGATTGCGCAGCGCATTGAGCGACAGCGTATCCGCATGCTCGAGCAGGGGCAGCTTCTTCTTCATGACGACAAGGAATCATAATTTGCGCCAAACGGGAATCCCCAAGCCAACAATCACTCTCCGAACAAGGTCTCATGCACGACTCCCGGCGGCTCGTTACGTAGGAACCTTATGGATCCCAACGTTTGCGCTCGACCAAATGTGAGATTTCACTTGAGTGAAAGGTGAGCGAGAAAGGTCTCGCTCGCCACCAGCTGTTAAAGAACTAGATCAAACCACCTTTGAAAAGTCGAGATTGGTTGGTGAAAGCCAGACAGCGCTTTGAGCGGACACCTGGTACGCCTGTCCGGTGAGCTGTTTGTTTTCGGCCGCATCGGACAGAGCAAATCGCCGGGACCAAACTGTGCCGGTGCCCTTGAGGAAAAAACCGAATTGCATTGAGACACCATCTTCCGGCACGTCGATGACAATCTTTCGCCGGGTCCAGCTATTGTCACCAAAGAGCCAATCTTGATCGGATGAATCTTTTAGATTGTCGAACACAAGTATATTACCGGGGGGCCTGTCGACTCGGACCCAGATCGTCGCTCCATGTGATACCCGTTCAGTGGTAATCCTGGAGCAAATCTCGAGACGCTTTCCACGATACGGCATGGCTGACACTGTTTGAGCAAGGGTACCAAAGACCCACTTTATGTCCCTGTAGCGAGTGGGCCTAGTTCCCTTATAGCGGATAAGGGCAGCACGGTGGCCTGAACCAAGCGCATTGTCTTCCACACCGTAGTCGAACTCCATGGGATGCTCGCCGACAAAATCCCATCCTTGCAACGCCTGCAATCGCCTGACATCGGTGGCCGCAGCCTGTTTGATGCGAGCGGAAAGCATGTTCCAGTCGTTCAGTCCGAATTGCTTCGCAACGATGTCCAAAGCTTCGCCGTGCGAGATATCGACCCTTCTTTCGCGCAAAATCGCTGCGAGTAACTTCGCCATGTTCTTGGCGTCTCGATAGATGTGCATAGTGTTTCCCGTGATGGATCGGACCACCTGGCCAGTGCTCACATTGCTGACGGACCGATCTCTCGCGAGAAATTAATGGCCAATCTGATGCTTTCACCTTCGCTGCCGGGTGTGAGCGGCCGGTAACATCAACCTTCCCCTCAAAATTGAACTGCCACCTGATTCGCGTCAAGCGCTTTCATCCCACTCTGCGCGAACCAGAGGAGCCACGCAGCAGTCGCTGCTGTTTGATCATACCACCAAATCTGCCCCGTTTACTCTTTGCAACGCTGGCTTCTGCCACGCTTGGGTAACTCAGTACTCAAGGCAGAGCTGATCAGATAGGCAACCCGCTATGAAACAAGTTGGTGATATCCTGCACAAAAGGATGAATAATAAAGTTCTGACCATCGCTCCGGTGTGCAAGCCAACCAATATTTGCGCCAGCGCTACGCTATCGCTCTTGCTTTAATCCCAGCATGAGTCGCAAACGCCGGATTGTACGGGCCGCCTCAAGCAATATAGCGGCAGTTTCATCATCGTATCGAAACTCTATGCCATGCGCGAAGTCAGCAAGTTCGACTGCAAAATCACAGGCTTCTAGTTCTGCACCAGAGGATAAGAGAAGTCTCGAAGCCCATCCGACTGCCTCGGATGCCTCCAGCAACAATCTCGACTTGTCTTCCAGTGATCTTATCGAAATGTCATGTGCTAACTCAATCAGGTCGCGATTTATCCCATCGCGTATCATTTATTTCATTCCCGTTTTCCGGTACTTCACGCGACTGAAGAAACTT
The DNA here is from genome assembly GCF_059758635.1 of Phyllobacterium sp. GQ127. NCBI lineage: Bacteria > Pseudomonadati > Pseudomonadota > Alphaproteobacteria > Hyphomicrobiales > Phyllobacteriaceae > Phyllobacterium > Phyllobacterium sp. GQ127. The sequence goes on along the minus strand of NZ_JCAXDZ010000009.1, from coordinate 66,991 downwards.
CGGCGCCCCATATTTATCCTCGCCCGTTGATCATTGTGCCCAGGCGACGATGCCGCTCTGGTTTGAAACTTCGGCTCGGACCGACAGAAAGCTATGACGATTATGAATGCGCTGGTCCCATGAGAGGATGACAATTCAGGATGGACGTTCAGAATGCCTGATGCATCGTCGGTGTCAACTGGATTACTGATCCGACAGTTTTTGGCACGGAGGAACTCGCTAATTCGTGCGATGCAAGCATGGGATTTTCATACCGGCATGCGTTTAAGAAGCGCTGCACAGTGGCAATACGGTCTTGTCGAGCAGTCTGATAGGACGTTCTAATTCCCCACTGGGTCCTCTCTCCAGTATGAGACGACCAGATGTTCATGCTTTTTCAGATTCCACACATTGCGCAGACAGGTGCGTATGCTGCGGAACGCAGCAAATTCGCAGCCCGCCCAGACATAGATTAAGGGGGCCATCGGTTGGGATAGCAATATTTCGAACCGCGTCCAGCAACAGATGGCCAGCCTCCGCATTGCGCTCATCGGGGTACAGCCATTTGATCTGGATGCCGGCATCGCAGGGAAGAGGCTGCATTTCCTGCGGATCGGCGATTTCGATGAGGGCAATCCCTCGGGCATGGGAGGGCCGGCTGGCGAGCATCCGGGCTATGGCAGGTAGTGCAGTTTCGTCTCCAGCCATGAGATACCAGTCCGCGGCAATCAATCCTCCGCCGCCGGGACCGAGCACGCCTACCTTCTGACCGTTGATGGTTTTTTTGCAAAACCAGATCCGGGGCGGTCAACGGCATGCAGGACGAAGTCGATGTCTAGTGTGCCGGCTGCCTGTCCGACTGTTCCCAGCGGATCGTGCCACTGGAGCCGACGGATGGCCATTGCGGAGTATTGAGCAGGAATGCTGTCGCCTTCGCCGGCCTGCTGGGCGAGGAGAGGGGAACTTGTCAATATCTGCAGGCCATAAAAGACGGTTGATCCGAGAAGGACTCTATAGCGGCGGGCACGCGAGTGAGACTTCCTGTTTTTCTTTTCCGAGATATGTACATCCGACGGGCTTGTCATTCTGCGCCCCGAGCCTTGACTTTTATTTTCAGATTAACCTGGTTAGTATGATATTGAGGAACTGCTGACAACGTTCGGACCTTTGCGAAACAGCGAGAAAGCTTTGCGCGGCAGCCAAAGTTTCGGGTCCCTAGGCGGCAAGGAAGAAAAGACCACCAATGGAAGACCAATTGCCTATGGCTGAGCGGAAAGATGGCAATCAGCGGGTGCTCGTGGGTGATTTCGTAGGCATGGCGGGACGCGAACTCCAAACAAGGGTGATCGGCCGTGCGCCGCCGATACCCTGATCAGGGGCAGGTTCCTTCACCGGGAAGTGCGGCGCGGACTGTATATCCACGCTGGGGACGTGCACGCTGGGGACGTGATCGAGGAGCATGCGTTTACGGTGACCTCCCTACTCAAGGAGGGCCTGTCATGCGTTTTCTTCCTCGAGGGCCATGTGGAACTGAATGTCGGCGACAGACATTTCTCGTTCAGGGGCGATCAGCGCCAGCCGGTCGAAGGCGCAGCAACTATGAATACGGGTGAAGAGCGCTTTCAGCGGATATCGCATGGCAGGCAGCATGTTAGGCATCTGGTCGTCTCGGTCACGCCGGACTGGCTCGACATGGACGGTCGCAGTCGGCGGCCTGGTGCGTCAGCTGAAAAGAAAAAACTTGCCGACCATCTGTGGCCGCTCACCCCACGACTGCGCCAGATCATACAGCAGGGACTGGCGCCGCCGGAAATGATGCCATCGCTGCACAATCTGTTTCTTGAAGGCAGATGCATCGAAATCGTCACCGAGACCCTGGTGGCCCTCCTGAATGGTGATCGACAGGACCAGGCCAGGGGCACCTGACCCTTCAGGACTGGATCCGACTGGAGCGCGCCAAGCAGATCATTGCCACGAGCCTATCGGCACTCTTGAGCGTCGAGACAATCGACCGCTCAGCGGGCGCGAGCACCAGCGGGCTGCAAAGATTGTTCGGCATCGGCGAAGGATGCAGCGTTTTCGAGTATGTCCGCAATCTGCGTCTGGAACAGGCCTTCCAGGCCCTGGGAAGCGGAGAAGCCAGCGTCTATGAAGCGAGCCTGATCGCCGGATATTCCTGCTCGGCAAATATCGCGACCGCGTTCAAGCGCCGTTACAATATGCAGCCACGACATGTCAGAAAACAGTGATCTGGCCCGCCTGATATGACCGGCAGGGGAGGCGTAAGGACCTGCAGTCCTAAACGTCTAAACAACGCTCCAAACTCTTCCCGTTCTGAAGCCGCTCGAAGATTTCGACCCAGAACCGGTAATCGCGACTTCGTCCATCGCAACGGGCGGCCAATGCGCACCAGGCGGCCGCAATGCTCGCATCTTTACCGTATACTGAAATGACGGTTTTCATTGCCTTCTCAGAATCTCGGTAATCCCAAACAGATACTCCATCATTCACCTCAGCCATGTCGCGCTCCGCGTAAAGCCGGCAGGATTCTTTGTCGGTTGCCGGACGTTTTCCATCACGAGGCGTGAGTCACGTCAGAGAAACGTTCTCTGCTTTACGTGTCGTCCCTGGCAGTCGAACAGGCGAGCGGTACAACGCTGAGCGAGCGGTGGCCATCCGGATATCATTTCAAATTTTGGCTAACGAAGCAAGGATGTTCCAGCCTCAGTTATGGCGAAGGCGAGAAGCAGGCGAAGCACGCAGTATTTGTTCCGAACACCGCCCATTTTAAAATTATCCCTTTGCACATTCAAGTTGTTGCTATATTTTGTTGCAACAAAATCCTTGGCATCAAATTGTGCAACACTGATGGCATAATTACGGGAAACAGAAAATGCATGCTTTGATATTAATCTGTTCGACCGACGCTGAATTTTGTCTCTTTCTCAGATACGTGCTGAAAATCCATGGTTTTAAAACCGACATGGCACAGTCAACCAATGAGGCGGTCCAACGCGTGGAAATGGGTGACGTATCGGCAGTAATACTGGATTGCCAGCCGCACTCAACCTTCGCTTCTGCCATTTGCGCGCAACTCAAATCCCACGAGTCGATGGACAATGTGCCAATTTTTGCTTTTGTGACAAACGAATCCAAACAGGGCTACCTTGAACTGCTGAAAGCGGGCATTGACCAGACATTTGTGCGCCCGATCTCTCCTGAATTGTTTCTACCCTATATGCATTCGGCGGTTTCCTCTCGCAAAGGACAGGACAATCATGACGAGAAAGACGACAATATCATCTCATTTGGGCAAATAAAGATTTTGGCAGACCAGCATCGCGTGCAACGCGGTGATGGCAAGGACATCCACCTTAGCCCGATAGAATACAAACTTCTTCGCGAGATGTCTCGATTGCCCGGCCAGGTCTTCAGCAGGGATGATCTCATTCGTGCGGCATGGCCAAATAACATTTTCGTTGAGTTGCGAACTGTCGATGTTCACATTGGTAGGCTGCGCCGGTTGCTGACCAGAGAAACCGGTCACAATCTCATTCGCACAGTGAGATCAGAAGGATATGCCATGTATAACAGAGCATAATTTCTATAGCTTAGCCCGGTCGCTCAGGTGGTTACCATATTTTGGCGCGATGAAGGGCTTGTTCTCTGGAGGTGCGACCGGCCTTCCTCGATTGAGAAGTTTAGGTTCCTCGCCCATTTTATGACAGCGTGCGAAATATATGATGTCTTTGCTTCTTGGTCTAACCAGGTTGGTGCCGTTACCAATAATTCCTGAAATCAGGACGGATGATCGACCAAGATGGTTCTTGAGAATTGTTATCGAGCAATGTGACGGATTTCATAGGCCAAGTGCCTGGACAATGGATGAGTGGTTGCCAGGTTAGGATGATCAAATTCCCCGATGCGCGTCATACCGAGCCGTTCCATAAGGCCCCAGGAAGCCGTGTTGGCAGGCGTTGTGAAGCTGACTACGCGCGACAAACCTACCGTGCTGAAAGCGAAATCCAGTGCACGATCTGCGGCCTCGAAAGCTAATCCTTTACCATGCCAGGGGGTAGAGAGCCGCCATCCAATCTCAACCGCCGGCGCGAAGAACGCTTTAAATCCAACGTGAGCGAGCCCGCACAGACCGATTAGCTTCCCGCTTTCGCGTTCTTCAAGCGCCCAGAACCCCCAACCGTACTCGGCGAATTGCGTATCAATTTTATCAAGCATCCGATCCGAACCTTCGTGGTCCAATGGAGTCAGGTGTCGTTGCACATTAGGTTCGCAGTTAATTGCATAGAAAGGTTCGCGATCGTTCGGATGCCAATGACGCAGGCGGAGACGTGGTGTTGTAAGTTCCATATCCTAATATTGGAAATGTCTGCAATGTGGTCAAGCGCAGATGAAGGACTCTGACGCCTCATGGCGGCTACGGACCATCCTAATTTCATACCGACGTCGATGAGCACTTGCCGTTAGAAGATGTCGAGAGACTCTTATCCACCTGTAAAATCGACATTTGGACGTGCAGCTAGCGCCTAGCGAAGAGGAAACTTCTCTAGGACTCTGCATCTACATTTGGTATTCACAGAGCGACCGGGATATGCTGTCAATGTCTACAATATTTCTTCATTAAATCCATTAAATCTACTTTTTATTGCAGTCGTACTTCGTATAAGGCAGAAGTTGTCACTTTTACGATGGTATTTTCATAAGTATTCGCCATTAATTTATAGGTTTTATCCTCAGGCGTAATAAAATCACCTTGAAAGTTTCTCGGATTCATCGCTCCTTTCAAGGAAGAAAACATGACTGGACAACGGAATATCGCGTCGCAGACAATTCGGCGTCACCGCAATACAACCAGAATGATCGATAGTGCTGGCTCGAATTTTGCTGCGGCACATCTACAGGGGCTCATGGCTGTATATGCCCGGCCCCTCGCTGGTCGTGCAGTTGAGCTGGCCACTGGTGCGGAAAAGGGATGCCGAGTCGTCGATTTTGTCCGCTGTTCTTATTTAGGGCTCGATAATCACCCTAAAATTATTGCAGGTGCATTGGAAGCTGTGACGCAAAGCGGCGCATTGCATTGGTCCTGCGCCCGCACCCGCCTCAATTTCGACCTCCTTGGACAATTGGAAGAGGCGCTGTCCAGTCTTTTCGCAGCCAATGTCATCGCGTATTCGTCCGTCCTTGCTGCCAATATGGGAGCTTTGCCTCTTTTGGCATCAGGTCATCTGACGGATGGCATCAAGCCGGTCATGGTCTTTGACCGGCTGGCGCATGCAACGCTCGCGTTCCATAAAGGTACGCTGGCCGAAGAAACGGAGGTGATTACGATTGAGCACAACGACCTGCAGTCGTTGGAGGACATCTGCCGCAAACATCGTTGCGTCGCATATATATGTGACGGTGTGTATTCAATGGGCGGCGCGGCACCTGTGGATCTGCTTCTTGAGCTGCAAGCGCGTTATGGTCTTTTCCTTTATATTGATGACGCCCATGGGATTTCGTTGTTTGGCAAGAGGGGAGAGGGCTATGCGCGCTCGCAAGCCAGCGACAGTCTGGGAGCGCGCACGATCATCGCAGCGTCCCTTGGCAAGGGCTTTGGTGCATCAGGTGGCATATTGATGCTTGGAACCTCCCGTCAAGCAGAGCTTTTTCGACGTTTTTCACTTCCTCACGCCTTTTCGGCCTCTCCCAATCTGGCAGCGATCGGTGCTGCCCTCGCTTCGGAAGCTTTGCATCGGACTCCTGAGCTTGGCATGCTGCAAAACCGTTTGAGAGAACGAATTAGACTTTTCGACGACCTGGTTCCCACGCAGTTTGCCGGCACTGTTTTACCTATCAGAACGATCAAAATCGGTGATGAGCTGGTAGCCATCGGTGCTGCCAAAGCAATCCTGAACCAGGGCTTTTATACGTCGGCGGTGTTCTTTCCAACCGTTGCCAAAGGGCAGGCAGGACTTCGTATCTGTCCGACTGCCGGCCACAGTCAGGCAGAAATTATTTCACTATCGGAATCCATCCTTCAAACCATTGGACCGGCTGCGCCTTGATCACGGCCGCCGTCGAGGAGGCATAAGGAGAAAATATGTTGCTTATCGAAACAGAGCGCCTGTACATGCGTCCCGTTCAACAATTCGACGCGGCAGAACTTTATCGGCTTCACAATGACCCACTGGTCGTGCGGCTTACTTCAAACGGAGTGGCGATGTCGCGAGCTCAATCGGACGAACGATTGACACTTTATTTGCACGAGTGGCAACGGTTTGGGTTCGGTTTCTTCGTTGTCTATGAAAAAGAAACCAGTGGCGACCGTAATTTTGCCGGACGTTGTGGATTGCGCAATCTCGATGGAAAAGATGTGGAGATCGGTTATTGTTTCACCACACAGGCCTCGGGAAGGGGGCTGGCAACGGAAGCCGCGGCCAGGATTGTCCAATTTGCATTTGCGCATTGCAGGCTTTCCAAATTGGTCGGTTTGGTGCGGCCGACCAATCCGCAATCCGCGCGGGTCCTGCAGAAGCTTGGTTTTACTTACACGGCGATGTGCCGTGAGCGTGGCATCACGTACCAACGCTATGAGCTTGAGGCAGATGAGAGGATCATGTGAAATTGCTCGCCGGTTCCTTACCTGCCTGATCTGCGCAAAGCCTTTTGCGCTGAAAGGCCCGGCTGACAGCGATCGGATCGGCGATACTGTGCTCTGGCCAAAAACGGGCGTTCTTATAGTTGAGCGACCCTTTGGTGTAGTAGCCAATGCCAGGAGTGCGCACGAGCAAGGGTGTGGCACGCCCGGCAAAGTTCAACTTGAAATGATAACCGGATTTGACGACGATAAAATCGAGCAACTCGATGTTAACCCCTTGGGTGGTGAAAACAGCTGGATCATGGCTGAAAGCAGGTTTGGTTGTCACGACCACATTCAGACGGTTGTCGACGAGTATCGTTGCACTGGGGCCCAAAGCGCTTGGCTCTCCACCTTGAAAGGGGCCGGCAAGAATAAAGTTCCCGTCGCTGACATGGAGGACCGTGGCTTTGACAGGCAAGGGCCGGAAGTTGGGAGTGATCTTTCCGCCAAGATCGAGCAAAACCTCTTGACCGATGCCAGCTTCGATCGCGGCCTCGACGGATCCCGGGTCTGTGACCGTCATTGCTCCGCGCAGTTCGTCCCTTCTTTCCAGCGCAGATTGCAAAATGGCCGTGCTGTCACCGGGTGCTCCCGCGAGAACGCGATCACCCATATCGGCAAGAACAAAGGGACGGTCACCGGGCATAACCGAAATCCTGGACAGCGCCTCGTTGATAGACAGCAAATCATCTTGAAAGCGGTCACGCTTGTGCCAGAACGCATTGGCAAGTGAAGCCGCAGCGTCGCCACTCAGGTTGTTATTGTTCGCAAGCACCACGGCTGCCTGCCCGATATCAGCGTCGTCGCAATAGCGAAAGACATTGAACAGCGATATGTCCCATATCGCATCGTCTGCATCAGCCAGTCGCCGCGCCTCTTCATGCATTTCGAAAAGGGGACCTGACGCGGTCTCGGCGGCTCCGGGGAGAATCATGGGGACCTTGGCCATCGTCGTCACGGGACACAAGCTCCCCTCCAGCACCGCAAGAAGACAGTCAGCAACCTTATGGCCGCAGGCGATCACATCCGAATGTGGATTTTCCTTGCAGGCAATACAAATATCGACCGCGTTGAGCATGGCCGTGCTTACATGGGCATGCAGATCAAGCCCGATCGCTATCGGAACGGCGTTGCCGACACCGGCACGCAGGCAGGCAAGAAGATCTCCCTCCGCATCGTCCAGCTGCGTAGTCGCCATTGCCCCATGAAGTTCCAGTGCAATGGCGTCCGGCTTGTGGCGTTCGATGTCGTCCAGAAGCCTCGCCTTCATTTTTTCATAAAATACGTGGTCCACGCGCCCACCGGGCGCTGCTATTGCCGACACGCTCGGAATCACCTCCGCTTGGCGCAGCTGCAGCTGTCCGATGATTCCTGAAAGCGTTGAGCCTGATGAAGCCGCAGCCTTGATCAGTGTTTCATTCTCCACAATCTGGAAATCGTCCTCAATCGTCACTTTCGGATTGAATCCATTTGATTCATGCCACAGGCGTCCAACCAGAACACGCATTGAATTGTGTTTCATTCTCTAGTTTTCCTCGTTTTCGGTGATCTCATTGAATCCATGCATTCCAGCGCTCCAGCATCCCGACCGCGTTTTGATTGATCCATTTGGCATCAGGAACGACAACGGAATCTTGGAGCTCTTCGGCACTGGGCATGGCGTTGCGCGCGCTCTGTGACATCATGGTGAGCGCGGTACTGGAAGGAGGCGTACATGAAAGTGCCTCACATACCTTCGCCTGTGCCTCCGGTGAATTGAGCCAATAAGCGATTAGCTTGAGGGCGTTATCGGGATGTGGGGCTTTTTTGATAAGGGCAATACGGTCAGCAACAAGAAAAGAGGCTTTGTACGACCATGCGATGGGTTGCCCTTCACTTTTCAATGCCTGCGCCCTGGTGAGCCAAATTTGTCCCATCGTATAGTCGCCGCTGCGGAAGCCCTGGACACTTTGGTCGCCGCTTTTCCACCATAATGATATTGCCGGGCGTATTTGCTCCAGCTTGTTGAGCGCACGATCTATATCAAGCGGGAAAAGCGATTTGCGAGGAACGCCGTCTGCAAGCAGGGCCGCGGCCATGACACGCCACGGATCGTCGAAATTCGGAAAGGAGCGGCCGCCAGGAAACTGGTCTGTGTTCCACATATCTGCCCAGCTTTCCGGAGCCCGTCCCGCGAATGTGTCGGTGCGGTACGCCAGCAATGTTGCATTTGACAAAAGCCGGGCACCGGCGGCCGTGCAAGCGTCTTCCGGCAGGTCGGCGCGGTCAGAAAATTGTTTGCAAAAGCTGCTTATGTCTTGCGCCGATTGACGATGCTGCTCTGAACTAGCCTGAATTTCTCCCTGCAGATAAAGATCCCAGGTGACATTGTCAGCCTGCACCATAGCCGCTGCCTTGGCGCGCATTTGCGCGTTGGACCCAGGTACGGTCACCACCTTGATTCCAGTCTGTTTCGTAAAGGGATCAAACCAGGCCTCTTTGAGTGCCCGTTCATAGGCTCCGCCTGTCGTTGCAATGACGACCTGATCGGCCGCGTCAGCACCACTTCCGGCTGCCAGCCACGAAATTCCGACCGCCCCTAACAGGATTTTCGGTCGAAACCAACACATGTTTGTACGCATTCGCATAACTTGATCCTTTTGCTTCCCACGGGCTGTTGTACTGATAAACAAGGCCTTATTCTCAGCGGCCCTTCGTCTTGTGAATGAGGGCCATTAGCAAGATCGAGATGGCCGTAAGGACAGTGGAGATGGCGGCTATGACAGGCGTCAGATTAAAATCGATATCCTCGAACATCTTGCTGCTGATGGTTTGGCCGCCCACGTCGGAGAGAAAAAAAGCCACAGTCGCCTCGTCGAAAGAGGCCAGAAATGCGAAAACAGCGCCGGTCGAAACGGCAGGCAAAATATTGGGCAGTACCACGTGATAAAAGCTCTGTGCCCGGTTGGCACCACAGCTGAGTGCCGCCAGTTCCAGCGAGACGTCAAAACGCTGCAACGACGCCGTTACGCTGATAAAGACGTAAGGTACAGCCAATACTGTATGCGCGACAAGGAACCCAATAAAATTACCTGTCAGGTGAAGCGGGGTGAAGACCAAAAAGAGTGCAACACCAAAGACGATATGGGGGATTATGAGAGGGCCGATGACGACTGCTTGGATTATCTGCTTGCCGGGCAGGGAGCCCCGTACCATTGCGATCGCCGCCAATGTTCCGGCGAGAGTCGCAGTCGCTGTGGTCGCCAGTGCGATTTTCAGGCTGAAGAAAGTTGCAGCCAGCCATGCGGGATCATCGAAATAGGCTTGGTACCAGCGCAGACTCAATCCGGAAGGGGGGAACTGAATGACCGATGAAGATCCGACCGAAATTCCGATGACGATCAAAGTAGGCACGATAAGAAACATCAGGATTAGACCGATTATTAGCCCAATGGCCAACCTCGCAAGGGTCCGTCGGCAGGTAGAGTGGCTTCGGCCCATGACAGCAATTGCGGCTTGAGTGGACAGGATCGCTTGTTCAGTTGACACTGTGAAATCCTTTGTTGGTTGCGAGCGCCCGCTTGAAGATAAGAACGAGAAGAAGCGTCAGCCCCAGGAGCATCGTTGCCAGAGCCGCTGCAAAGGGCCAGTCGAGAAGAACAGTGACCTGCTGCCCGATCAGCGTGGCAGCCATCAACGTACCGGGCCCTCCGACGAGTGCAGGTGTGACGTAAAAACCCAATGCCAGGATGAAGCACATCACACATCCGGCAAACACGCCTGGCAAGCTTAGCGGAAGCGTGACACGCATGAATGCTGCAATGGGGCCAGCGCCAAGATTACGTGCTGCCTGCGCATATTGGCGAGGGATTGAACGCAAGGCGGCAAAAATCGGCAGGATCATGAATGGCATGAGAACATGAGTCATGGCGAGGATCACGGCGCCCTCTGTATAGAGCATTTTAATCCCGGTTTCGGTGATGTCCGTTTGTCTGAAAATCGAGTTCAGGACGCCGTTACGCTGCAGAAGCACGATCCAGGCATAGGATCTTACGAGGACGGGAGACCACAGCGCGATCAGCACGCACATCGTCACGAGTGTCGCAAAGCGTCTCTTTGCACGGGCCATCATATAGGCAATTGGATAACCCAACAAAAGGCTCGCCACCATCACGACAAGGGCAATCTTGGCGGTACGCAGCAAGACGTCGAGATAAAGCGGTTCCTCCACCATGCGCCGGTAGTGTGAAAAGTCGAGAAGCGGGCTGAAGAGACTAAGCTTTACCAGATAGCCTATCGGATAGAGGAAGCCGATGAGCAGAAGAACAAGCAGCGGCGACAACAGCATCAATGTGACAAGCGGCGAATAGTGGCCAGCGGATCGTGGAACAAACCAGCTTTGTGGGCCGCTTTTACCAAGAGAACGAAGGTTGAAACGATCTGTCACAGTGGTCATGCCTCAATTACCGGGAATATCTGCATCGATCCCACATCGACACAAAGAGCGACGGCGTCCCCCGCTTGGACGGATGGGACCGGATCTGCTGCGCCCAACTGCACCTGAATGATGGGGTTTCCTCTGGAAACGCAGCGGACGAGAATCTTGCGAGACGCGCCGACAAAAATGCTTGCTTCGACATGGCCGGTGATGGCGTTCCGTGCTTGCTGCGGTTGAACAAAACTCAATGATTCTGGGCGTATAGCGATGCGGATCCACGCGCCCTTGCTCAATGTCGCGTGCGCTGTGAAATTGTGCAGTGGAACCTTGAGCGTCGATGTGTCTGAAAGACGTATCGTGCCAAAACCGTCGCTCCAGCCCAGAAATTCCGCATCAAGGAAATTCATCTTGCCTATAAAATCCGCAACGAAAGCCGTTCTTGGCCGCGTGTAGAGTTCAAGCGGCGTACCGACCTGCGCCAGTTTACCATCGGCCATGACCGCTATGCGGTCTGACATTGTCAGCGCCTCATCCTGATCGTGCGTCACGTAGACAACGGTTGCGCCGACTTTTTTCTGAAGTGTCTTGATTTCCAGCTGCATTGCCTCGCGCAGGCTTTTGTCGAGGGCGCCCAGCGGCTCGTCCATCAGAAGAACGGGCGGTTCGAAAACGAGGGCTCTGGCCAAGGCAACGCGCTGCTGCTGGCCTCCGGACAACTCGTTTGGATAACGCTGTTCCAAATTATCCAGTTGGACCAGGCGCAGGGTATTTTCCACGCGCGCCGATATCTCCCGTTTGGATACACGTCGCATGCGCAGGGCGAATCCGACATTTTGTGCGACAGTCATATGTGGAAACAGAGCATATTTCTGGAAGACCATTCCTATGTTGCGTCGGTTGGGCGCAAAACAAGTAACGTCTGCGCCACCGATTGTGATGGATCCGAAACTGGGCGTCTCGAAACCCGCAATCAACGTTAACAGCGTGGATTTGCCTGATCCCGACGGACCAAGGATGGAGAGGAACTCGCCGCTTTCGATGTGGCATGTCACATCAGCTACTGCCTGTGTCTGACCGTAATACTTTTGCAATTCCTTGAGCCCAAGCGCCCGTCCGATCATTGCTGTCTCCTCCACATAGGCTTATGCGCACTTGCCGTGACAAAGCGCGGCTGCACGGCCGCGATCTCAACGATCGACCGTTTTTCAATTTCCCCAGAGGACGAATGCTCCGGAAAGTGATATGACATTGTGATGTCACATTAGAAAACTATTGCATCATTTTTGTATTTTGATGCAACAAAATATTTACAATGTCAACGTGGGGAATGATCATGAACACACCGTCGGAAAATATGGCTCCCAGCATGCAACAGATTCGTCTAGGGGATATAGCCTACGACAAGCTGAAAGAGCGCCTGATCCGTGGCGCCTACCAGCCCGGGCACAAGCTGACGGTGCGCGCAGCAGCAGAGGCTCTTGGGGTTAGCTCCACACCCGCGCGCGATGCCATAAACCGTTTGACCATCGACGGCGCGCTCGTCTACACAGGGGCAAAAACGGTCATCGTGCCGCATCTGAATGCCCTCGCACTTGAAGAAATTACCTTGATACGGCTGGCTTTGGAGGGATTGGCAGCCGAGCGCGCGGCAATGCGAGCCACGGCAGACACCGTTTCGCAATTGGAGAAGATTCAGGTGATGATCGATGCTGCACTCGAGCAGCGGCGCTATACGGACGCGTTGTGGCACAACAAGGAATTTCACTTTCTTATCTATGGCCTGTCAGGCCTGCCTCGCCTGCTGGCGATGATCGAGCCACTCTGGCTTAGGATCGGCCCGTCCTTCAACGGTCTCTATCCAGAATTTGCGGAGGCAAAATACGGGGTGCACAACCATCGAGCTGCAATCGAAGCCGTGGCCGAAAACGATGGCCCGGGCTTACGTGCCGCTATCGAAAGCGACATCCGGGATGGTTTTCGCAGGCTGAAAAAGGCAGGAAAAGCCGCCGATATCATATAAAACAGCTTGTATGCGACATTTTTGTTGCATCATTTTTATTTCCATGCTTTTTGTTGCAACAAAATAGCAAGCCGCCAATGCGCGGATCATCGGGATGGACAATGATGGCAAATTTGGATGCATTGCCGCAAGAGTTGCACGAGAGTGCAGCCTCCATGCGGCTGTATGAGCGTGGACTCCACGTGTTTCCGGACGGGACGACCCGGGTGACGGTAGAGAGGCGACCCCATCCCTCTTATGTCAGACGCGGGGAGGGCGCCTATCTGATCAATGTCGACGACCGGCGTTTTCTGGATCTCAACAACAATTTTACCACCCTCATTCACGGCCACGGCTTCAGGCCGGTGGTCGAAGCGGTGACCGCAGCGCTTTGGGACGGCACCTGCTATGCCAATCCAACGGAAAGCGAAATCGCTCTTGGCGAACTTCTCGCAACCCGCATTCCGGCGGTGGAACATATTCGCTTTGTCAACAGCGGCACCGAAGCGGTCATGTTTGCTATCAAGGCCGCGCGCGCCTTTACCGGCAGAACGGCTATTGCTCGTGCGGAAGGAGCCTTTCACGGGGCGTATGACTGGGCGGAAGTAGGGCAAAGCAATAACAATTCCAACTGGGGGCCAGCCGGACACCCTTACCCGGTGCCAGCCTATCGCGGTGCTCCACCGTCAGTTCGTGACGACGTGATTGTTTACCCGTTTAACGATGCCGCCAACACCGAGAAACGCCTCAGTGAGTCCGCCGACAGACTTGCCTGTATCCTGGTTGACCTCATGCCCAGCAGGGCAGGTTTGCTCCATCCTGATCCCTCCTTTGTGGAAATGCTTGGCCGCGTCGCAAGAAAATACGATATTCTCATTATCGCTGACGAGGTGCTGAACCTCCGGCAGGGGTTTCACGGAGCCAGCGCACGTCATGGACTTGTCCCGGACCTTGTGGCGTTGGGAAAAATCATAGGGGGCGGCTTTCCGATCGGGGCGATCGGTGGACGCACGGAGGTGATGGAGGTCTTCAGCACACTGCGAGGAAAACCCGCCTTGCCACAGGGAGGGACCTTTTCAGCCAATCCGATTTCCATGATCGCCGGTTATGTCGCCATGCAGGCAATGACCCCGGCAAAGTTCGATGAGCTTGCTGCAATGGGCGAGTACATACGGCACGAGATGGCGGCGATAATCAGGCGTCAGGGTGCCTCATTCAGTATTACCGGTGACGCTTCGCTTTTTCGGATACATCCCCGACCCACAATCCCCACCGATTTCAGGCAGGCATATCTTGACGCCGATGGTGCCGCCATGATGACGCGCATGTCGGCATTTTTCCGCGAGCGGGGAATTTTACTACCCAATGGCGCAGCAGCGTGTTTGTCCACCGCGATGACCCAAGCCGACATTGACAAGATCATCGCCGCGCTCGGCGACTTTCTCGATGTCACCCCATGAACGAGCCAGGGAATGATGATGAATTCTATGTTACAGCACACAGTTGCCGGACGGATCGCGCTCGCGCTTCAACGTCACGGTGTCAGCCAAATATTTGCTCAAAGCCTGCCGTCCGCGGTGATTCTTGCGGCCGAGGCACTTGGCATTCGACAAATTGCCTATCGCCAGGAAAATATGGGCGGAGCCATGGCCGATGGTTATGCGCGCTGCTCAGGCAGGGTAGGCGTTGTAGCGGCTCAGAACGGGCCGGCCGCTACTTTGCTTGTGCCGCCGCTGGCAGAGGCGCTGAAAGCAAGTATTCCCATCGTCGCATTGGTTCAGGATGTGGAGCGTAACCAGGCCGATCGCAATGCGTTTCAGGAATTGGATCAATTGGGATTGTTCCAGACCTGCGCCAAATGGGTGCGCAAAGTGATCGTTGCCGAGCGAATAGACGATTATATCGACGCCGCGTTTACCGTTGCCGGGTCCGGACGTCCGGGACCAGCAGTGCTGCTTCTGCCCGCCGATCTTTTGCGCGAAAAGACGGTGGAACCTTCCTATTCCCGGACTATGACCCTGGGAACGTGGCCACTCGACCGTCCCTGCCCACAAGACGCGCAGATCAGTGAGGCAGCCGCGCTCATCGCGGCTGCTCGCTCACCTGTTATTGTCGCTGGAGGCGGTATTCATTGCAGTGGTGCGGCCAGCGTGCTTGCAGCACTGCAACAAGACTGTGCCATTCCTGTTTTGACCACCAACATGGGCAAGGGAGCGGTGGACGAATACCATCCTTTGTCGGCCGGTGTGCTGGGTGCACTCGTCGGTCCAGGTGCCTTGGGTAGGCACACTGCTTCGCTTGTCGCGGAAGCTGATGTGCTTGTATTGGTTGGTACACGAACCAATCAGAATGGCACTGATAATTGGCGTCAAATATCCAAAGGTACAAAGGTAATCCATATCGATATTGATCCTGTGGAAATCGGACGGACTTACGAAGCGCTGCGTCTTGTCGGCGACGTGTGTGAGACATTACGGCTGCTGCGAACGGAACTGCTCAACGGGGATTTAACCCTGCGCTCTGGCTCACGCCAAAGCGTTGCCGAACGTATTGCATCGTGCTGGGAACGGTTTGAAGCAGAAAACCATCAACACGCTTTCTCGAAGGCGTCTCCGATAAGACCGGAACGGGTAATGACCGAATTGCAGGCATTGCTCACACCGCAAACGATCGTGGTAGCCGATGCGAGCTATTCATCCATGTGGGTCGCGGGACAACTACGTGCCATGTCATCTGGTATGCGATTTGTCACACCGCGCGGTCTGGCGGGGCTCGGCTGGGGCCTGCCTCTGGCTCTGGGCGCCAAGGCCGCACGGCCGTCCGATCCGGTCGTGTGCATTGTGGGCGATGGAGGATTTGCCCACGCGTGGGCAGAGATTGAGACAATGGTACGCTTACATCTGCCTATAACGATCATCGTTCTCAACAATGGAATTCTCGGATTTCAGCGGGACGCGGAAACGGTCAAATTTGGCCAGTACACCAGTGCCTGTCATTTGGGTAACGTCGATCATAGCCTTATCGCGCGGGCCTGCGGCTGCAGGTCTGCCCGTATCAGCGACCCATCGGATCTTGCTCAGGCACTGAAGCAGGGATTACAGGGTCAGTATCCGCTTCTGCTTGAGATAATGACCGATCCTGATGCCTATCCGCCACTTTCCTTATTTGCAGGCAAGGACTAGGCACCATCATGAGCAAATGTCCTCCCGTCGCTGTCGTTACTGGCGGAACCTCCGGTATCGGTTTTGAAACAGCCCGCGCTCTGCTCAGCTCGGGGCACCGGGTCGCCGTTTTCAGTCAGAGCAAAGATCATGTCATTGCGGCTGAAACCGCGCTCGGCAGAGAATTCGGACCAGAGAACGTCTTTGCCGGCACCGCCGACATCGTGGAGCCCGAGATGATCCGCGCATTTTTTGCCGAGGTGACTGCCGCATGGACAGCACCCTCTGTTCTCGTTTGTAACGCGGGTATCTCACCAAAAGGGCCGAATGGCGCCGTGCCATTTACCGACATCGCGCTGGATGAATGGGATAAGGTCATCTCCACGAACCTGACAGGCGCGATGTTGTGCTGCCAGGCTGTGCTGCCCGGGATGGCCAAGAACCGGTTTGGCCGCATCGTTCTCGTGGGTTCTGTGGCTGCTCGCGGACGTCCAAAGATTGCCGGAGCAAGCTATGTTGCCTCAAAAGCAGCGCTGGCCGGCTTGGCGAGAGCCCTGATCGAGCCTTTTTCGATAAAAGGCATTACCATCAACATTGTGGCGCCCGGTCGAATAATGACTGACATGACAGGATCGGCTGTTAGTGCATCAAATCTGGCGGCCCTGGACCGGATTCCATTGCGGCGTTTTGGCAAGCCTGATGAGGTGGCCAGTCTTATCGCGTTTCTGGCTGGCAAAACGTCGGGATTTATAAATGGCGCAACGATTGATATCAACGGCGGCGAATTTGTTGCCCCATAAGGCGCCGTTAAGAAGGGATATGCCGTAGAACAGGGGCTTGGTCACGCTATTTCGATAAGAACAAGGCGAGGCCGGAAGAAAGGGAAAAAGTAATCGGTCCGCATTGCTATTGCGACTATTCGATGAAAGGCAAATCCCAAGATGAAACCGGCAGTTGTATTGTGTTCAGAGGATCCCGAGCTTTATATGCTCTTGCGACACATACTTGCGGCGGAGGGTTATCGATGCCTTCTAGTCGGTGCGCTGTCGGAAATTGCCGGCGTGTCAAACGGCGCTCGGTCGCACGCAATCATCCTCGATTGTTCGGCCGTAAACTTTGATGCCATCGAGCTTTGTCGACAGATCAAAACCGAGGATGCAACCAAAGCTATCCCGATCGCCGCGCTGATAGGTCCGGGCAAAGCGGATCAATTTGTGAAATTATTAAAAGCCGGAGTCAATGATGGGCTCGTTCGGCCGCTGGTTCCGGACAACCTTTTGCATTTTCTGCGCGGAGCTACGCCGGGAACCAAGGAAGCAGCAGGGCAGCCTTTGCCGCATACTCCGAATATTCTGAGCCAAGGCCCTCTTGCTATCAATCTTGACGCTCGTACCGTCACGTTGGATGGTCGCAGGCTCGACGTGTCGCCGATCGGGTTTCGGCTGCTTGGTCATTTGCTGCGATATCCAAATTGCGTCCACAGTCGTGAGGACCTTACCGATGTGCTGTGGGACCAAGCGAAAGAGCGTGTGGATCCCCGAAGGGTCGATGTCCACGTGAGCCGTTTGAGAAAATCTCTGGAAACGGACCGCTGCCCCTGTCCAATCAAAACTGTACGTTCTTGTGGTTATATTTTGGAATCAGCCATTCCCACCCAGGACATAACCGCCTTTTGAGCCGGACGAAGCCGATTAATGTCTGCGTCGCGGTTCATGGGGCAGCGTAAAACAGAATCTTTGTCTTTCCTTCCGATCGGGCTTCCGACATGCATTTGAATTTGCGGGCCTCCTGACAAAGGCCACCTTCGAATTATGAGAGATCTTTTTAGGCAGAGCTGCGGATTTTCACAGCAATGGTAGCAGACAACAGGACCGGTTCGGTTTGATCACCGGCAGAACAGGAATAGTATCCCGGAGAGAATACGTGTCTTTCCGAACATGTCTCCAAGACGGCCAGCTATCGACGGAACGATAACGTCGACGAGCAAGGGTATTGCTAGCAACTACGAAACGGCGGCTGACGCGCTTTTTATAATGTCCGACTTGCCGTGGACACGAAGCACGCCATGGTGCGGGCGTCCAATTCCTCCAGCAGGGCCTTGTGCAGGGGCACGCTTGCCCCGGATCGCTGCGATCTTCTCGGCGAGCTTGCCATCTCCGCAGCCCGGAATCGCCCTCTTGCCATCAACGCTTCCTCGACATCGCCGTCATCGGGACGCTCCATGTAGTCAGCCAGCTTCTCGTCGGCCTCCGGATGAACTTTGACAGTGACGCAGGTGAAGTTGCGGTTTTTGTTATTGATCGCCTTGATGCGCGTGCCATCGACCGCCCGCAACTCCTGCCCGCCCGAAAAGGTCGAACTGCGGCACAGGATAGCAAATTCGCGGACGAGCTTCCTGAAGGCCGAACAGTTCACCCGCCGAAAGGCCTCAATGTTGCGATGCGTCTTGGCCTCAGGCGGCGGCCAGAGTGCATCCGATTCACATAGTCGTATATGTGCATCCAGAGCAAACCGGCCGGATCAAAATCCGGCCGGTCGGGTCGTTCGCCGCTACTTGCGCGAAGCTAGCGGCGTTAAAATCGATGCCATCGACGAAAGCCTCGATGAAGCGGACCGGGTTGCCCAGTCCCACTCTATTGTTTAAACAGTATATAACTAACTGAAAATGCTTGTAAATTTATTTCAGCGACGAGAAAACTCCGACGCCGGGCCTGTCAAAATGCTACGTTTTGATTTCAAAGGGAAAATCAACGCAAAATTTTTTCTGTGGTTTCAGCAACCATCGGGGACAATCGACCCTCTCGACAGAATTTTCCGTCGAACTGTCATCTTGGCGTTGGCGATTAAAAGTACCCAGTCCCGACCAGCAGACCGCGCAGGATAAGCAGCTGAAAGAGGGTCACACTGCTGTTTTGCATGCCGAGCGGGTCGAGCCCGCCCCTTCTTAGCATAGTACGTCCATTCAGGGATATTCAGCGTATCTGCCACAATCTTCCCCCGCTTGCTCGTTTCAAGGAATTTCAACGCACGCGAAATGCGAGCCAACAATGGTCGGGACAAGCAATCCGCGGTCGAGCCGCGTATTGCGGGCTTCACACGATGTCTCCGGTATGAGCAAACACGCATGGCATGCAGCACCATGAAGGTGTCTGTCGTCATGGTCACCATCGGGAGAATGCTCAGCGCAGATTGGGTCGTTCGAGCATAACTCCAGTCGCTTCATTGCACGGGTCAGCAGCTCGCCAACACGGTGCGCCATACCGCTGAGCCCGCCAAGAGTTCCTTGACCACCGGCCGTAGACGTGTAGATCAGCAGTCCATATCGATCGGCTTGCCCGGCACCGCTGGAATAGACACGCTCTTTCAAGGATGAGAGCGGGTAGCCGCATTCCAATGAAAGCTCGGACATCAGCGCGTGGGAGAGTGAATGGAGAGCCCAGTACGCAATTCCTAGATGGGAAGGAGGTCGACCGAACCGTTCGGCGTCGAGCCTTTCCCCCTCCTTCAAGACCAGCGTCCGCTCGCCCACTGCAGCCTGATTGCGCCACAGGTTCAGAAAGTCAGGGTTCACGTGGAGAAAGATGCCCTCGCCGAACTGCTCTGTCGCCGGAAGCCATTCGACGTTCCGAGCAAGGTCAGCCCCGTCAACAGCGAGTTGGATTTCATCCAACTCGCTCTCCGCGGCCGTTGGGGGCGGCTCAAGGCGCGTGAATCCATATAGGCAGGTTACTTCTCGAAGCCGATGAACCTTGACGACCCCCGCCAGAAAATCCCGCCAAAGCTGATCCAGCTCTAGTTCGTCAATGGGCATGGTTTCGGCGAAGAGGTGCGACGCAGGACCGTCGTGTCCAATAAATCGAGCGCCAGACGCCAGGATGTCGAACTCGGCAATGCGAGGATTTGCAGATGCAGGAGCGTCCCCGGCTTCCTCATCGAGCGCCCTCAAAATGTCTGCGTCTGAAAACTCTGAAAATGCCTCCTTGGTGTGCGGCAAACTGCGAAGGACATCTATGAAGTTTGGCAACGCTCGAATCGAGTCGATGGTCGGTCGATGTTCCTGAACCGTTTGTCGAACGCGGCTATCCGAATTAGTCAGCGAAATGACCGTGACAGTCTGAGCGAAATAGGTGTTGGTGGCAGACCTTGGCAATAGGCGCAGATCAATGCCGCATTCTTCGTCGTGCAGCCTCTGCGGCTGGAGCCACGGACTTTCGGCGCGACAGGTGCCGAGGAACTTCGGCTTGTAGAGGTCCGCCATGGTCAGCATCGAACCGCAGGTGCAGCGGACAGAGATATCCGACGGATCAGAGCTAACGCCACGCTCAACCCAGTACATCGGTTTGCGACAAGCCTGATCGCCGTTGCGATGAACTAGATATCGCCAGCCAATGTCCTGGAGATGTCCTTTCGTGCAGGCGGCGACGAAGCGTATGGGATTCACCTCGCGGCGCTTTCCGCGATCGTCCTTGTAGGAAAGCTTCCCACCCTTGGTCACAGTCAGATGGTCAAACTCAACCATCCGTCGGCGCTTCTCGATGTTGGTCGCTGCCATATCGCCATCGCCATCAGAAGAGTTGCCATCCTCGTCTACGGTAAACCAGCTCGGGAAGAGCAGGACTTCGACGCCGGGTGCGCGGTCATCACGTCGCTCCTCGTCCTGTTCTGGCGGCTGGCGAAGGCCGAAGAACGTCGGGCTCAGCTTGTCGCCCAACTGATCGCGAAGAAGGGCAATGAGCCGATCCTCGGCAACGGTCTTCATGTTGGGGCCATAGCGCCATCCCTGTAGCCCCGACACGATCACGGCCTGATCCGGGAGGTCAAGCATAGCGCCTGGGCCATAGGTCAAAAGCAATTGGCTAAAGCTTTGTGTGATGTCTGCCATGATTCTTCCCGCTACTCGAACATGCGGCCGTCAGGCCTCCTGATCTTCAGTAGCGCTACCGGTTCGGTATCGCGCATTGATCGCGCCGCGATGAAGAAATTATTTCCGCGTAGACCCAAGCTGTCTTGAAGAAGCCGCTGGACTGGCTCAGCTTTCGCGTAGACGAAGCGATCCCCGTTCTCCGTCTGTCTGTCGGCAATCGATATCCACGCATCGCGCAGTTCATCGAGCCGAACTAGGCACCTGTCGACCAATTCTTGCTCGAGCTCTGCCACCGCCATCTTTTCTTCAACGATTTTGCGGACCTTGGCGTAGGCAGCTGGATTGTCCTTCAGCCGGTCAACGAAATCGTTCCGGCTCAGGTCAGGCTCCACATGGCGCGTGCCGGCCACCAGTGTTGCGGCAAGCGCACGGTCCAGAGCTCGCGGAGAGAATGGTGTGACGCTTGTCGCCTCCACCGCGCGATAGAAGGACATATGAAAGGCGCGGAACTGTTCGTAATGCGTCCGGTCTCGCGGCTTGTGGATGTTGAGGAGCGTGATGACCAGACCGGGCTTGGAGGCTTCGCGGCCGACGCGGGATGTCGCCTGAATGTATTCGGCAGCGGTCTTCGGCTGTCCCTGCACGACCATCAAACCGAGGCGGCCGATATCCAGACCCACAGAGATCATGTTGGTGGCCAGTGCGACATCGACCGCGTTCTTGTCCAAGACCGGATAGCCCAGCCGTGTGCGTGCCTCCGACACTTGGTCGGTGCTGTAACGCGATGTCAGCTCCTGCACTTCACGCAACGCCCGATCAGCAAAGGGCCGGCCGCTTGGCTGTTTGCGAACGCGACTGGTACCGTAGCTGGTGAGGTGCGTCCGCACTTCATCCTCGACGATACGCCGCGCGCCTCCGAGTTCTCGGAGAGCGTTGAAGTAACAGAGCGCAGTCAGATAGGGGTCGGCAGGATCATTGTCCTTGCCAGTCGAAAGCGCAGCGGCACCGGAGAGGATGGTCTGTAACGCGCGAAGATAGACCAGTTTCGGCCCGCGCCCCGGTGACGCGATCCCGGCATAGATGCGCGACGGGGTTTCCCGATCGACCGTGGCAAAGAAGGAGTCGTGGCGGCTAATGCCCGGAGGCGGGAAGATCGCGGTCTTCGAGCGACCGAAGAGGTTCTTGATCTGGGTTTCCGCACGGCGGACCGTGGCCGTGGACGCCACGATCTTCGGGCCACGACGCTCGCCATTGATCTGGCGCGAGGCCAGCAGATCGAATGCCGTCTCGTAGAGGCCAGCGATCGTGCCGAGCGGCCCGGAGATCAAATGCAATTCGTCCTGGATGATCAGGTCGATAGGCCTCAGTTCCCGCGACATGCGGGTCCCCTCGCTCTCACCGGCACCGTAGAACCCGGAATAATCCGAGCGTGCGACGTGACCGAAGAATGCGCCGGCACGCCCCTCCCAGGGAACGCTGGCAAACTTGTCGACGGTAGCGATCATGAAGGCCGGAAGACGACGATAAATCTCATCATCGACGACGACGATCGGCAGCCGGTCAGCACCAGAGAACTCGCAGTCCAGATTGTCGCAACGAATATCCAGGCGTTGCGGCTTCGTGAGGTTTGGGTGAATCTGGAAACTGTTCTTGTTGAAGCGCTCACCACACCAGGGGCAGTTCTTCATCGGGGCCGGTGCAGGCCCATTTCGGCTGCGGTGCTCCGCCAACCAGGCAACGGCTGTACTTGGGTTCTTGTTCTTTGCGTCGCCGAGCGCGTTGGGGGTCGCGCCACCGCCAACCCAGAGCCCGATCTCGATGGGCCAGGTGCCGAGCTCGGGATTGGCCTTTCGCTCCAATTCAAGCGCGCAGACAAGACCGGCCGCGCGTTGCAGTTGGTCGAGTGTCAGAAGCCGAAGCGTATAGCGCATCACGACCGACAGCCCCGCACCTTCAAGGCCGGGATTGGCCAGACGGCGACGGACGATGGCGAAGGCAGCGAGGCCCAGATAGGCTTCGGTCTTGCCGCCACCTGTTGGAAAGAACAGCAGATCGACAATCGGGCGGTCTTCGTGACCGGGGTCAGCCAAGCCGTCGAGGTTGAGAAGGATGAAGGCGAGCTGGAACAAGCGCCAGGTCGGTGCGTGTTGCGCAGTCAGCGGCTTCTTGTTGGCGGCTGCAGCCCGCTGGCGGTTCGCCCGCGCCATCACCTTGTTCATGATGCGGAAGGCTTCGCGGCTCGCCGGGTCATTCACCATACGATCGATGCCGCCTTCGATGCGGCGGCAGGCCCCGCGGATTTTCACCAGACAGTCGCGTGCGACGTCCTGACGGCGCGCTCCTGAGACGTTGGCAATTGACCCATCCTGCGCGACGGCCCATTTGGCATATTCCACTGGCAAGGCGGAAAGTGCGGCCTTTAGGCCGGAAACATTCCCCGCCGCCTTTTCCAGTTCTTCCATGCTCCGCTCCACCCCGGGAACGGGAATATCGGCATCGAGTTTTTCCACCTCTTGGGTCGGGATGGGATTGGTGAAGACGGTGACGATCTGACCACGCTCGTCAGGCGCACACCAGTCAGCGGAGGTGTTGTGACCCACTGCAAAGGAGCAGACATCGCGATAATGGAGGTCGGCAAGGCGTTCATCGAAATCCTGGGCATCGTAGGATGCACGGTCGTCGCGGGGAGCAAAGCCATCGACGGTATGCAGCTCGACGCGAGCCTGGAAGCAAAAAGCGATGTCGCCGAAGCGGCGATAAGTTTCCGGGCGGGCGTTCACCAGAAAGACAGAGACTGCCAGAACATCGTCTCGGATGCCATCGATGCCTGCCGTCTGGGCCGGCCGAATGGTAACCACCAGTTCAAGACCTCCGCCGGGCACCTGCGGAGCCGCGCTTTCCGGCACGACGATCTGCTGGGGTATACCCTCCTGAAGCGAGACCAGATCGATAGTCAGGCGTTCTTCGCGCGGAATCCTCCGCCAATCCAGCGAACTTTTTGGTGGCTCCTTCGGCTGCTCACCGGCCTGGACGGCTTTTTCTCTTTCGTCGGGCAGAAACACGGCCTTGTCGAGCGGCGGCTCGGTGACGTAGTCTCCCCAGGTGACGCGGGCTTGAAGCGTCTTCGCCGAGCGCGGCAGCAGCACCGTCAGTCCCAGTGAAGAGGGAATAAAGGAACGCATCGGCGGCCGCTCGCTCGCGCCGTCATCGACGGCGCTGCCGGAGCCAGGTGCGCCCTGTTCCATACCCTCGGCCGAGCGCAGCGCATCAAGCTGGGCTTCTGCCTTTTCGTCGTCGGCTGCGCCATTTCCGAGAATTTTCTCGGCACGACGTTCACGGCTGTCCTTGCGGCGGGGGGCGAGAAAGCCGGTCAGGTACCAAGTGGCGGGGCTGGTACCGGAAATGATCTCCCGGTCGAGATCAGGATCGAGGTCCGGATGCGCTCCGACCAGATCGCGGCGCAATAGGTCCATCAAGCGTTCACGAACTTCGACGGCGGTTGCCGGCTTGGGGAGGATGCTCAGCGCATCTTGCGACGATGTCGTGGGCGTATTGTTCGACATTACTTCCCCTCCAGTTGCGCAAGTTGCGTCAACGTCTGATCCAGCCACTTTTGTGTATAAGGGGTCCTGAGGACCAGCCTGGGCTTGAAGCCGACATCGCCGAGCAATCGCTCAAGCGACACCAGACGTTCCCGGAGGCCAAGGCGAATGCCGATCCGGAGACTGGCCTTGTCCGGGCCACACAACACCCAAGCGTCTTTGCAGCTGATCGCATGTGCCCAGAGCGCGCGTTCGCCAGCATCGAGGTAAGCGATTGACGGGTCTTTGGTCACCGCCTCGGCGCGGTCAACATCATGGACTGCATGAACAGCCGCGAGCGTTTTGGTCAGCACTTCACTGTCAATCTGCTCCTCGGGTCGACGCTGCTGGTAGCCGGTCTGCGTCTCGATGAAACAGTCGCCGACCGTCTCAACCGCGTAGCCGCCACAGAGCGCTTTCCACGCAGAAACACGCCAACACTCGATGATGACGTTGGTGTCAACGAGAACGCTACCATGGTGTCGTGCCATGCAGCCTCACAGCTCGTAAGGCGCTTCAACGCCATGGGATACGAACAGCTCGGCAAGATCGTCAATGGCGAGGCCGAGGATCGAGGCAATCCGGCGCATCGAGGTCTGGCCTTCATCCAAAGCGGTAGCAACGATCTGAACAAATGGCTTGGAGAAAAGTGGGGGCGCTTCCCGCTTATTGGGTTTCACCCGGCCATTGTTTCTCAGGACCTCGTCGGAAATTGCATCACTCTGCGCTCGACTCAGACGCCCCATGCCGACTAGCCTCCAACGGAGCGCCTGGGATGTCACCAGCAACTCATCTGCCACCTCATTGAGGTGGTCGACCAATTTTTCTTCGGTCAGACTTCCCCATTCTCCAAACCGATCCAGCACAGCTCCAGGCATCAGGACCGCCGATGCGAAATTGTCCGCCAGTTGCTCAACGCGACTGCGCTTCTTCGGCATGGCCTCCTCGATGTGTTCGGGCGGCATTTTCTCCCACGTCAGGATATGAAAGAGCTCGTGAGCGAGATCGAAATGGCGTCGCCCCGTGATCTCGTTGCGATTGATGAGCACGACGTCCAGTTCGGGCAGGCGACAGGCCGCGCCCGAAACACCCTCGATCGGGTCGACTATCAAGACCAAAATGCCTAGCTTTTCTGCCATGACATCAGCCAGCCGGCGCGCAGGCACTTCTCCAAGGTCGCATTCAGCGGCGAAACGTTCGCCAGCAGCACTCGCATCATCAAAGCTCGACTGCTTCGAGAGACTGAGCGCTGGCCGCATGAGTGGAGGCTTGTGGCCGGTCTGGCGGGCAAGGGTACGGAATGCAGCGATCAAACGACCCGCCGACTCTTCATAACCGCGCAGCCGGTTGCCATCGACGCCCGTCTGTCGCCAGGAGAACCGACCTTCGCCAGCCAGTAGAAAGGGATCAGTGAAATAATCGATCGACACGCCGAAGACCTGGGCGGCACGCAACAGTTCATCCGCGGCGACCTTGCGATCGCCCGTTTCGATAGCCGACAAAGTTTGGCGGTCCTTGAAACCGAATTGCTCGGCCAGGTCTTCCTGCGACAGTCTACGCTGTTCGCGGAGCGATTTGATGCGTGCGCCGATGGTCGTGGTCATGAGATACTCCTAGTCTCATATAGTCTTGCAAAATTATGATTGCAAGATTTTCTTGCGAAATCGATTCCGCATTCCGCCACTTTTTCAGCTTCAAGCACGCGCGTTGCAACGTCTTCATTGTAATATGTTGGCGCTGCAGCAAGGGCCATGCAAAATCGATCCGCGAGCAACGACCCGATGCGTCTCATGTCCGCTTCGTAAAAATGGAGATCGAGTTTTCGATTGGAGTTCTGCGTTTCATTGAATTGAACGCGAAAACCGCTCAGCCAAGTTGGGTCGCCGCGATTGCCTGTCTTGTGGAGCGGTCGGATCGTACGGCCGTCTCCATGTCCAAACGCGTCGCGTAACCACTTGACGAAGTTCTCGACTGGCATGTCCTTGAAGTCGCCATTGATCGGATTTGCCGCAATTTCTTCATGCTCGACTACCACGATAAATCGAGGCTCTTGGAGCGGCAAAGACCATGGCTGCGAGGTGATGACTTCGTTCCCGAGGAGCTGCCGAAATTTGTGGGCGGCCTGATCAGCGGCATCAGCGAAGTTCACGTTGCCCACGTTGTTCCCCGCGACCCAGCCTCGGTTCTTCGTCCATAACAACACCGCACTGAAAAGCGCAAAGGTTTGGGTCACGTTGAACTTTGTCGACGGCGGTTCGTCCAACATTGCTTTTAGCCGGTTGATGACGGCCCATTCGACGTGACTATTCATTATCCCGCCCATCTAAAGCACCCCCCCTTCAGAACCGTCCTCGTCCTCATCGATCCGTGCTGAGCCTTTCGGTGCTACACCCTGCCGAACCTCTTCCGTACGCCGCTCGGCATTAAGCGCCAGAAGGCGGGCGAGCACCCGATCGCGACCTTCGGCATTCCAGAAGTATCGGCCCTGATAGGTGTGATCGTCCTCCGTTTCCTCAGACAAGAATTCGGGACGCAGTACATCGGCAAGGTCGTGCCAGTCATAGGCACGAAGGACAGCACAATCTATCTCATTATGAAGTTCGCGTAGCCGTTCGATCGCTTCACCCCGCTCGTCCACCTTGTGGAACCGATTGTAAGTTTTGGTCATACCCTCTTCCGCAGCCACCATCAGCGCGGCACGGTAGTCATGATACGCGGCTCCGGACTCCTCTAGGGAGTTATCCCTCTCATACGCGATCGGGAACGGGAAGGTCTCGAAGCAGTCAGATGGGGTGTAGCGTAGATCGTCCTTCATCGATGATGAGAAGAACCGCGCCCAAACTTCGTGCACACGTGACTGTAAGACCGCAAAGGGAGCGAAATCGGCATAACCGAAGATAGCAAGGGTGTGCGCGAAGACACATCCAGTTGGCATGCGTCCAAACGCCAAGTGAGGCGCTGCGCCACAATTTGTTGCCAAGACAAACGGCAAACCTTCAATTGCGCGATAGAGGCCAGGCCGCTTTTCTGCATATTGCCACCAACGAATTCGCAGAGCATCACGTGTCTGTTCGTCGCGACCTGGCTTTACCCGCTTGCGTACAATGTCGACAAGCGCATGCCAGTCTCCTGCTACCGGTCCGGGGTAATCCAGCGGAACTCGCCCTTCTCGCAGACCAAGTCTGATTCGCTCTTCGCTCCAAGTGGACCACGACTTAAATTCACCGATACGCTCGAGAGGAAAATCGAAGAAGTCAATGGCATAGCGATGATGAGCATGTGTCGGTGAGTTGTTAACTTCTTCGCCGCCAATGAACGGTTTGATGCGTTCTTGGTTTCGAGGGTCAATTGCAATGAGACGCTCCATGTCAGCAAGCGATTCTCCCTCACCCTTTGCTGCAGCCGTGTCATCGAATGTA
Source organism: Phyllobacterium sp. GQ127 (assembly GCF_059758635.1). Lineage (NCBI taxonomy): Bacteria > Pseudomonadati > Pseudomonadota > Alphaproteobacteria > Hyphomicrobiales > Phyllobacteriaceae > Phyllobacterium > Phyllobacterium sp. GQ127. Next base: position 38,931 of record NZ_JCAXDZ010000009.1, on the reverse strand, counting down.
AAGCCCATGCCAAGCAAAAATGAACCGATAAATGCTTTACGGGCATTTGAGATCAGTTGCGCTGGCGCACCGTCAAAGTCGCCGGCTACCAGATAGGCAGAGATACGGTCAACTTGGCGGCCATCCAGAATTGGTAATCGCGCGTGCGGGCCTTTCAATACATGCACGATTGAAACAACAACTGCCGCGCCCTCATTCGGCCACTGATACCGTTTGATTGCTCGTAGGATACTGCCGCCCTGCCGAAGAAGCGTTGCCAAACCCGTTGTTCGCGTGTCCCCTTGACCAATTGTGTTGGTCGCGATGAGGCCAAAGGCACCCCCTTCTCGCAAAAGATCAAAAGAGCGACGGAAGAAATGGGCAACGAGGTCCGCATTGCCGTGCGCGCCTTCATGCAGTTGTTGCAGCCATGGTAGGTAACGCGGGCCAGACGCAGCAGATATCGTGTTTTTACCTGCAAACGGTGGATTACCCACCATTGCATCAAACCCCGAATTGTCGCGCCCGAAAACCTCTGGAAACTCAATCCCCCAATGAAACGGTCGCCACCCCTGTTTGGCCCGGAAGGCATTCGCTTTTGCCTCCAACAGGTCCCAGCGCGGTTGAAGATGGCCGCCAATCCAGCTTTCGACCTTGGTCCGCTCCATCTCACGTGCCTTCGCCTTATCAGCCGCGAAGAAGGCCGCTATGACGGCGTCGCCGACAATGCGTGCAGGCTCCACCTCGGTCTCGACTCGGCGGAACCGGGATTCCTGCACAGCACGGGTTACATCATCCGGCGCATTACGAATGGCCTCGCGCCCCTCCTGGGCGCGATCTACCGCCTCCTTGATCATGCTGCGGAACAGCGGCAGGCCGAGTTTCGAGGCATCCCAATGGACGGCTTCGATCTCGTGACGCGTCAAGCCTACTAGGCTGTCGCCGCTCTTAATGGCGTGGTCGAGGAAGGTGAATTCGTGATCCCGCGCCAGGGTCGCCAGCCACAGGGATAGACGCGCCAAGTCTACTGCCATTGGGTTGCGGTCAACGCCATAGAGGCATTTCTGGGCGACCAAACGCCGCGCATGCAACGCCTCGTCTTCATCCGGCGGAATGGTTGGTTTCTCCGCACCATACATGTTCCAGGCCTGTTCCAGCCGCGCGCCGAGCTGGCGGCAGGCTTCCACAAGGAATGCGCCAGAACCGCAGGCAGGATCGCAGATCTTGAGCGACAGCACAGCCTCGGGCGAGGCCTTTGCGCCGATCCGCTCAAAGGCCGGCTCCAAAGCATGGCGGACGATTGGCTCGGTCAGCGAACGCGGCGTGTAGTGCGAGCCTGACCGGCGACGTTCTTCGGTCGGCTGAAGGTAGGGCGCGCCGAGACTGATGGCCGAGCCATCCGGCATGGCGCGAAGATCGATCAGGCCACCAAAAGCGTCGAGCAGCGCCGGGACATCGGCTGCCTCTTTCACTCCCTTCGCCTGTTTCGGTGACAGCTTGATCGCGCGATCCTTCAGCCATTTCTGCCGGTCTCCCGGCTTTTGGGCAAGAAGCGTATGGAGGCCGATGAAGGTCGGCAGCTTCTTCTCGTCGCGAAGCGCTATCATCTGCTCGTCAGCCCGCAGAGCGGTGAAGCCCATCACCGTTTCGTAGACCGAGCCGATGCTTTCGACATCGAGGGAGCGGTAGGACAGGCGTTCGCGGATTTTTTCGCCCGACAGGCTTCGGGCTTCTACCGTCATCAGCCCATGTAGAATGCGCAGGATACAGCCGTCCGAGATGGGTAGAACCTTGGCGTCGTCCTTCGTGCTGCCCTTATCGCGCCCTTCGAGAAATGGGAAGATTTCCGGATCGAACAGCTTACCGCCTCGGCGGGCGACCCAATCGCCATGGCCTTCATGGATGATGCGGAAGACGGCGAGAAGCTGGCCCCAGCCACCACGACGCTCATCCATCGTATCCGGATTGAGCGCTTCGTCGGTGAGGAGTTTGGCGTACAGCGTCTTGATCGAATAGGCACCCTCCCAGAGCATTCTCAACTGAGGATCGGGGGACGACGGCAAGAGGTCGCGATCTTCCGCGTAAAGCAGGAAAACGAGCCTCATCAGGCAGGTAAGCAGGCCCTCGTAGAGATGATGCGACTGCGTTTCCGCCAGCCCTTCTATGCGTTCGGGATCAGCCTGGTGAATACCGCGCAGCAGTTCGTGTAGCGCGCCTAGCACTTGGCCCGACAGCTTTTCCGAAACTTCGTTCTGGGCTTCCCGGGACTGTTTGAGAACCGGACGAAGCCGCTTGTCCAGTGCGCCGGTGAACAGCGCGTTCCGGCCAAGGCAAAGTTTGAGACCGGCCAGCATGGACCGTCCTTCCACCCGCCCAAGTGCGGCCAGCGGCCAGGATATCCAGCCTGCCGTTTCCCCGTGTGGCGCATAGACAAGACGCAGAGTACCTTTCGCGACGAGCAGACCGACGCCGACGCCGGTTTCGCGCAGCAGGCGTTCCAGTCGCTGGTGCGGGCTTGCTTCCCATTCGCTATCGCCGAACTGGCCACGACCATCGGCATCCAGATTCGGATGTATTGAGACCAGCATCAGCGCAGGCACGCCCTCTTCCATTACGTCGTTCCATAGAACGACCATGTCCGGTGCGAGCAGGGTTTCATGTTCGGGAACCACCCGTGTCAGATCGGCTGCGACGACGGGCCCCGCTGGACTGCCGGCGACCAGTTTGGCGGGCCAGCCGAGCACCGTCTCAAGGAAGCCCCAGGTGTTGCGCATCACGAAGAACTTGTCGTCTTCTCGCCTGGTCTCGGGAGACAGCTCCAGCGCCTCGGCAACCGCCTCGGTATCCAGCGGCGTCTGTCGGATCGGTGTCAGGCCCTTGTCCCGAAGGACATTGGGCCCAACGACTAGACCTTCGGGCTGAAGGTAATTCAGCCATTCTGTGGTTTCGTCTGCGGGTGCGTAAAAATTCATGGGACTGCTCAATTCGTCACGGGCCAGAGGTAGACGATGCCGAGCGGCTCCAACTTCCGCGCCTTCACCTCATACCCGTCTTTGACTTTCTGGGGTTCGTTATCGAGGTCATCCTGCAGACGAAGCAGCTTTTGATCCCAAGTGCGGCGATCGGCTTCCATCTGCCGCATTTCCTTCTCGGACTGTTGACGTTGCTCTTCCGTCGAGAAATCGAAGGCGAATTGGTCGATGGGCTTCTTCTCTCGCATCGCTTCTCGCACCTTCTGAATCTGTCGCGTGAGCAGATCGGCCATGGCTTCCCCCTCACGGCGACCGTTTTCAGCAAGCTCTGTCAGGGCCGTCTTTTCCGACGCCTCGGCTTTGGTCTCGAGGTATGGGCGAAGATCACGGATGTCGAGTTCCACCGTTTTCTCCAGTCGATCAACGACGCTCTGGATCGGCGTGCGCCCTGTGCGCAAGGCATCATCCAACTGGGCGATGGTCGTCATTTCGCCCGCTTCTGCGAAAGGCGACAGAGGGGCCTCATCTCGACGAACATCGCGCCAGGCAGCAGTGATCGGGATGATTTCCTCATGCAGCCGGCGCGCACCGGGACCGAACAGCGACAGCCGGCCGATCAAAACGACACGCGGTTGCGCGCCAGGACCAATTATGGCGGTGACCCTGCCAATATTGGAACGGAAGCCCTGCGACGAGAACCGAGATATCAGCCGCTTGACCAGCCGGTGCTCCAGATGGAGTTGCACAACGTCCTGGGGCTCCGGCTGCCCCTCCTTGACGTAGGGAGGTTCAAAGACGAGACCACGAACCGGTGTCTTCTGTCTCCACCTCTCCCGCTCATAGGGACGTGCGGGGCGACCCGGGCGCAGTTCGTCGAACAGTGTTGCCCAACTGCGATCCTTCGCGAATGCAGGATGTTGCGGGTCAAGCGCCAGAGCCTCCGGCACGCTGAAGTGGCCCGGAGAGAGCGAAGCTTGGTCATCCTTCAAGGCGATCTCGACCACCTGCCGGATTTCGGCTCCGTCTACACCAACCCGCTTACGTGCCTGCTCGAGCAGCCGCTGAAGTCGGTCCTGCTCTTCCTTCAACCGCGCCAGACGTTTTTCCTGTTCGTCGCCGAGTTCCTTTTCCGTAGTCGAGACCTTGGAGGAGTTCTCGGCTTCGATCTCGGCGGAGATGCGCAGCGCCTCACCACGACGGATACCATCTCGTGACAGGCGCTTCTCAATTGTCTGCCGCAGCACCTCACCCGAGGCCCCGAGTTCCTTTCGGATGACCTCAGTCTTGCGCACCAGAGCATCGAGAACCCGGTCCTCTTCACGCTGGGTGTAGAAGAAATAACTGCAGTTGACGGTCTTCGAGGGCTGAAGCTTTCGGTCAATTCGCCCGTTTCGCTGTTCAAGGCGCGAGGGGTTCCAAGGCAGGTCGACATGGATCAGATCCTGGCATCGCGCCTGAAGGTTCAGGCCTTCACGTGCCGCGTCCGTACAAACCAGAATGCGCACGGGCTCCTGACCAAAAGGCGCATTGAAGGCAATCTTGATGCGATCCCGCTCCTCAAGGTTGGTCTGGCCGGTGAAGACAAGGATACGACCGTCGAGGTCAATCTTGTTGCGGCTTCGCTTGAGAAGGCCTTCCTTCAATCGATCGACGAGCCAGCGGCGCGTATCGTCCCATTCCGTGAAGAGGATAAGACGACGATCCCGCCATTGATGCGTGTCGTCCAGCATCTCAACTTCGGCCCAATCCAGGATTGCCTCTATGCGGCCGTCAGGACCGTCCTTCGCGGCACTGGAAATTGCCAGCATGTGGTCGACGTGCGCAATCGCGGCATCAATATCCCCGAGCTCTGAGCATGCTTCGACTGTCGCCATATCGATGAGATCGTTGTCTTCAGCCAGATCAATGACCTCGTCTCCAGCGACAACGGCTTCCTCGCGCTTGCGATTGAGCGTCTTGCGATGGGTCCTCAATGTTCTGTCGAATGCAGCAATCGAGGAGAACAGACGTTGCTGGAGATTCGCAAACAGGAAACGCGCCCGCGAACCGCCGCTGGATGACGATCGGTATTCGTCCAGCATCGCCGCTAGCGTGAGTTCGGGGGCGTTGGCAGGCAAGTTCTCAATTTTGATCGGCTTGACGATGCGCTCTGGGAAAGGCTGTCCCAAAAGTCGAAGGTCCTCTTTCAGTCGGCGAACCATGACCGGTTCGAGTTCCTTCGCATCGACGTCAATGCCTCTGGTGAAGCGTTGCGGGTCAAGGATTTCCAGAAGCGTCGCGAAAGAGTTCGAATGGCCATTATGCGGCGTCGCCGACAGAAAAAGGCGATGTTCGAAGCGACCAGCGATCTGTCGTACGGCGCGGGTCATCTGGCTTTCGGTTGCCCAAACGGTACCAGAGGAAGGTGCCGCGTGGTGGGCTTCATCGAGAATCAGCAGCGACCTCGCACGAAACTCGCCCAGCAGATCACGAAGCCCCGACATGTAGGTCTCATCTGACAACACGCTGTGAGAAACCAGGAACCGTGAACCTACACTCCAAGGATTGGCGGAGAAGCCTCGCGTGCGACGCGTCTCCAGCAAATACTCGCGGTCTACGATCGTGAAATCCAAACCGAATTTCTGCGACAGCTCGTCCTGCCATTGAAGCAACATCGACGCGGGGGCTGCAACGACAACGATTTCGACCCTTCGTCTGAGAAGAAGTTCTCTAACGATCAACCCCGCCTCAACCGTTTTACCTAGACCGACATCGTCAGCGATAAGCAGGTTCACTCGGGGCAAGTCTAAGGCTTTGGCCAAAGGAAGCAATTGATAAGCATCGAGGCGGATACCCGCCCGAAACGGGGCTTGAAACAACTTGCGATCGGCCGCTGACGCGGTACGCCATTCAGTAGCCCTCAGAAACGCACCGAGGCGCTCCGGTCCCTCAAACTTGGTCTGAAACAGCGCTGACCAATCATTGGGATCAATAACCTGTTGATCGACTTCTGACCCGAGGGTAACCCGGAGAGCTTCACCCTGCGCATCGTCCTCGACGGATATGAGATCGAGGAAAGGTATTGTTCCAAGCCTACCACTCTGTTCAACGACCCAGCTCTTCGAACGGATTCGCACAAACGTTCCGGGCAATAAATTGTTGTGAGGGTCAGTGATGGTTTTGATGTTGTTCAAGTCTAACTCTCGATCTTATCTACCGATGAGACATGCAATTCTCAGACGGTTCACACCTTTTAGCGGAACATTCCATAAATGGCTTGCGATAACTTAAACGTGTCGCTGATTCTTGGCGCAACCCCAAGGGACATTGTGATCGTGTTTTGATCGCCGTTTTTTCGATTCCCGCGCAAACTTTGTGATCTCGCCCCAGGCCAGCCCACCGCCGCGCCAAAGCTGAAGGTCTGACTTGAGGTCGAGCGCCCAGTCGCGTGCGTCGCCGTAGCCCGCGAGTGTCTCGACCCGTAGCTGACGCAGCCGGCTGTGTTCCGGATTGACCGGCTTCTCCGGTTGAACGACATCGATCCCCTCCACGGATTTTGATGGGTCATCACCGTTCTCGATCTCTCAATGTAGCAGATCTTGCCCCGAAACTTAGAATCTCGCGTCGTCGAAATGATTGGAAGGTCTTGCGTGAGCGAGGTCATCCATCCTTTGCGCTATAGTATCGCAAACGCAGCAGCGACCGTTCAGCGAGCTGCCCTTGTTTCGAAGCGCAGCTTTTCGTGCTTCGGCATGTGCATTACCACCGATTAGGACGATTGACACCAGCCGACTTCCGCGCCGGTCCGCAGACCTCGTAAAGACCCCTAACGCGGGCGCACGGCGCTTCCGCGCTCGAATATTTGCGGTGATAGAGCGTGACATCGATCAGTCCCTTGGCGAAGCGCAACGTGACGACGCCTGCGATTTCTCCAGCACTGTCGTCGAAGACGAGATCGTAGCCGTCACGGTCGGTAAGCAGCATATCGATCACGCGCCGCCGCAGCGAATCCGCGCGCCTTGCTGCCTTTGTGCATTGGGGAAGCTGCTGTCCACACCGCCTTGGAAGCGCTTACTGCTACGTACACCAAACTCCAATGAATCCTGTATCCTCGTTCCACATAGGAGGTCTAGAATGCAAAAGTAGTCTCTCCGAAAGAGCGGCGTTAATGGGCGCTCCAAAGATGATTTCGATGCCCCTTGAAAGAGCGTCCCACCAATATCGAAAACGAGAAGGCCGCGTTGCAAGATAACAAGGCTTTCGCAAGCGCCCTGAAAGCAATTTCAGATGATACGGAAGACTATACAGGTTTTCGACTCCGGACCGCGCACCTAAGAACTAAGGAGATCGGGAATGTGGAGGGATTTGTACAATGAGTCCGCTGGCTCACTGGGCCTTATTTGGCTCGTGATCTCACAGCATTCCCGGTCACCTTTGATCACATATCGAATGCATTGGACGGCGCAAAGCGCGATCGGGGATCGTCCAAACTGAACTACTATCGCGGATACGTCGGTGGTAAAGAGGATTATGCTCCCGCAGAGCGATTCCTGACTTATGATCGTGCTCCTCAAAAAATACAAAGATCGATTTCAACGGCCTTTGGTGGAGGAAAGCCGGAGCTTGGCGAAAATGCCGGTCTGATTGTTAACGGTCCGCTGCAGTGGTCCGGTATGCTGCAAGAGTTTTTCAGTATTCATGCAAAGCAGCTTGCTTCACTTTATCCGGACCAACAAATCACCCGAGATATTACCCTATTTATCGGCGCTTATGGATCTCCGCCCTCTGGTGTTCACATCGATGACGCCAGTCACCGCTGTTCGGATTTTCGGGATAATTGACCTTTGCGTTAAACCCGATCATCGCCGTGCCGGCATTGGCGGTAATTTGCTGCATGCCGTCGAGGTGCTCGCGGTAAGATCCAACGTGGATTTCCTTGTGTTGATGAGACAATGGCGCTCTCTACAAGTCGAATGGTTTCGAGCGTATTTCTCCAGCAATGACGAAATGGCTAGCTGTTGAAGAGGTTGAAAGTATAGCAGTCATTGAACGGGATCTTGCAGATTGCTTCCTCGTAAAGGGTATACAGTCCAGGGATTGGCCAAACGGAAAGATTGATATGTTAGGATATCTTTTCTAGACTCAACATTGGGAACATTGCCAAACCATGACGGATGATCTGCCTGTTACGACAAATATATTGTTGCCGGCTCTGCGGCCCGCAATTGAAGGAGCCATGCTCCGTTGCCTCCGCAGTTAGGTAAGTTGTATTGTCTTGCACCCAACATTTTAATCGGCCCCTCGTGCGAACTTGCACATTGGAATGGCTGGTGGACGGGCCCGCTAGCCGCTACCGGCAGCAAGGGTGCCGCCAGCGCATAGGTGCAAATACGGCACGTTACTCGCCGCCGATCCTTCGCCGTGACGGTATAGCAAAATTCCCGATCGAACAAGTTCCCCTATACCGTCAAATCGGAGCGCTGCCCCCTCGATAGACACGGTGACGATTAACTTTATATTTGAATGAATTATGGCGTATCGGAGCGTACAAACGGATACGTCCGGATCGGCAAAAATCATTCCCACGTAATCGTCAACAGTTTCAGGCAGAAGCAGCAGTTGCGACCGATCGTTCCAGAAAGATGTGCCATGGCGAGAATCTCACATGTGGGATCACCAGCAGGAATCGACCTCAGCGTTTTGGGGAGGTCTGCGGGAATTTCGAAACAGCAGTTAAACACGATGTTCTGAGGGGAAGATTTGCCCAGCAAGCCAACCAACAAATTGCTGTATGACGCCATCAAGGACCGAGGCACGGCCTATCTGATGGTCTTTCGCGAACTCAAAGCCCGCTACGGCGAAGATGAAGCCAAGGATGTGATGCGAAGTGCAAGCCGCGCCCATGGTCTTTATATCGGCAAATCGCTCGCGGTCTGCGCCCCGAGGGACTTCGAATGTATGGCAAGAGGCTTTGCAAAATCACCGGATGACGGGTCGGTGTTTTGCCCGGAAATTAGGCGGCTCGACAGCACATGCCTCGAAGTGAAGATGATGGCATGCCCGATCAAGGATGCATGGGTTGATGCCGGATGCAGCCAAGAGGAAATCGTCACCTTGCTTTACTGCGCCTCCGCACTTGACGAGGTGACGTTGGAAGCAGCGGGCTTCGACTTTGGGATTGAACTCTGGTCTCCCGGACAGGAGGGCTGCTGCGTGACCCGGATTACAGAGAAAGCCCAACCGTGAAATTTTCTGCAGTCGCGTGTTCCGGGCAGATCATGAGGCGTACAGTCATGTAATATCTCAGTCGCTCTATGCTCAAGTCGACTTCGCGGTGTCTGGAAAGAGAGCTTCGCCGCAGTCGATATCAGTCCCGTTGACCAAATTGAACACCCCTGAAGGAAAGCCGGCCTCGTCAATCATTTCCGCAATGAGCATTGCGCTGAGCGGAGTGATCTCAGATGGCTTCAGAATGCACACGCAACCATCGGCAAGGATCTGTGCAATCTTTAGAACGATCTGGTCAACCGGTTGCTTCCAGGAGGTGATCAAACCCTGAACGGAGAGAGGAACCTTGCCTCCGCGCCTGGCTTGTGGCCTGGCTTCCTCAGTGCCAATAGCCCGTGTCAGCTGCTTGATGAGTGCCCTCAGATGACCGAGGCCGGCCATCGTTTGCTCCATGCCGATCGCGATCAGGATGTCACCCTCCATCGAGATCGTCTGGGCCAGTTCGTGGCAACGCAAGATGTAAATCTCCTCAAAACGTACCAACAGCGCCAATCGTTCGTCGACAGGCGTCCGGCTATAGGAGGCCAACGCACGTTTGGCGACTGCGGCCGCCCAGTCGAGATCGGGTGGTGATGCCCGGGAAATGACCGCGATCGTTGTTGCCGTCGCAGGGTTTATGACGGGTAGAACGTCCCTTCGGATTGGGTCGACCCACTGGCCGTTTATGTAGAATCGCCGCTTATCAAGCATTAACTCTTTCCGAAGCCGAACGTTAAGAGTCCCGCCTGACCGTGCGTGCGCGCGGCTGTACAGGACGCGCGGCGGGCGTCAAAAGCTCTGCATGCCGTCACCCACGAATGGCCGCGCGATGGGTCAGGAGCATCCTTGGGTTCGTCGAGAGGACGGAGTTACTCGGCTCTCGGATTGAACAGCTCGTTGATGCCACGCGAGGCGGCGTCCCATTCTTCATCTTTTATCTCCATGAAACCGAGATACCGGAGGAGGAGAAGCCCCTCGGTGGCTAGAAAGCCTGCGAAGGCTCGTCGTCCCTCGTGAGAGGAGAGGTCTAAGGCCTCGATGCGCGTACGGTACCATGACTGCACGCTTGTCAGGTTTTCAGGTGTCGGTATCAGAGCGGCCATCATGCTGGCCGCCTTCGAGCGAGAGGTCTCATCTACATTTAATGAGGCGTCGATGTGCGCGCGGACGAGGGAAATAGGCCCGTCTGCTCCGGCGATGTGTTTTTCGAACATCGCGTTGTAGTTGGCGTCCCACCGCTCGAACATGGCCGCAATCAACACATTCTTGTTGGCAAAGGAATACTGGACGCCGCCTTTGGTGATGCCAGCCTGTTTTGCGACCGCGTCGATGGTCAGAGCTGCAGAGCCCTGGGTCGCAACGACGTACTCCGCGGCATCCAGAATGCTGTTCGGATCTATATTCTTCTTTCGTCCCACGATTTCCTCCCCATTGATCGGGTCTCTCGGCGCCGCGGCCGCTCCGTTTCCACGGATCATGTTAACGCGCGCCAACCTTCGTTGCTGTCAGCAAGCCTTGCGCGTTCCTAAGTCCGTTTGCGGACAAAAACGTGCGTTTCGACCTCTTTTAACATTCTTACTTGATTTTTCAATCCGAACGTATTTATATTTCTAAAACAAGTCCAATAAGAATGAGGGAACCAAAATGTCTCCAATATGCGTCAAATATCTCATCTATAGCCGGGTCCGCCTTGAGTGCACTGCACGCTCACCATTTGCAGGATCGACCGTGTCACGGTCGCCCGAGCGATCTCCATGCCTCCGCATGCAACAGCGTTATTGACCGTAATCGCCGTGTCGAGCACGGCCCGGTGCTTGGAGTGGACCGAACAATGCCAGTAAAACTCGAAGTGAAGCAGCTCACCTGCCGTTTCGGTGCGTTCGAAGCCGTTAAATCGGTAAACCTCACCATCGAGGCGGGCGAATTTTTTACCCTTCTTGGGCCGAGCGGCTGTGGCAAGTCCACGACGCTGAAGATGGTCGGAGGCTTCATCCGGCCGTATTCCGGCACCATCCTCGTCGACGGCCAGGACGTAACTGCATTGTCTGCATCCGACCGGCCGACAAACTATGTTTTTCAGAATTACGCCCTTTTCCCGCATCTTACCGTTGCGGCCAATATCGAATATGGCCTCAAACGCCAGGGGCTGCCGCCGAACCAACGCCGTCGGCGCGTCAGCGCAGAGCTGGAGAGGGTGGGCATGAGCGCTTACGCGTCTCGGCTGCCAGCCGCCTTGTCAGGCGGTCAGCAGCAGCGCGTGGCTCTGGCGCGGGCGCTCGCAAACCGGCCCAAGGTTCTGTTGCTGGACGAGCCCCTGTCAGCTCTCGATTACCTGATGCGAAAACAATTGCGGGACGAACTGAAAACCATCCAAAAGGAGGTCGGTACGACGACCGTCTTTGTGACGCATGACCAGTCCGAAGCACTAAGCATGTCAGACCGGATTGCCGTTATGAAAGATGGTGGGGTCGAGCAGGTCGGGTCGCCCGATGCAATATATCGTACGCCGCGCACAAGTTTTATTGCCAGCTTCATCGGGGATGCCAATCTGTTGGCCTGCCAGGTGATCTCTGTTTCGGCCGGAGAAGTCGCGGTCCAGCTCGAAGACGGAGCTATTGTGCCGGTTCGTGCCGAACGCGGGATCGTTGGCGCCCACGGACAGCTCATGATTCGGCCGGAAGACCTCCATGTGGTGAGCAGCATTGATGGAAGAGGAAAGCCTCTATTGCAAATCAAGGTCGTCGATCATGCCTATGTCGGAGAGCGCTTTGAGGTGAAGGCAGTGACCGCGGCTGGACAGCAGATCCGGTTCAACTCCAAGACCCCTCTGGCAGGCCTTGAAAACGAGCATTGCCTGTCTTGGGATCCTGCATCCGCGCATCTGGTTCAGTGAAGATACCGGGGAGGCCCGACCGGTGACAAAACGGGTCTATATTAAGGTGACAACAATGCCTATCGACAAAAAAGCGCCCATCGTTTCGAACGCCTCGAGCGGAGTGAAGGTGGTGAAGTTCGGCGATAAGAACCTTGTCTGGGAAGACTACGGGGACATGCCGAACGACCGTACTCCCGGAAATCCTGTTGGCCGACATGCCGACGGCTGGACCTCTCCTGATGGACGTATAACGGTCGGGCTGTGGAGCCGTGACGCCGATATCGGCGATCTGCTCGGAACCGGACAATGCTTCGACTTTGTCGTTGACGGGGAGGTGACCGTGACGGACGCGCAGGGCAGGAAGCACCATGCCGGGCCGGGTGATCTGCTCATCTACAGCGAGACCGATACGGGCGAATGGCACCAGTCCGGCCCGATCAAGAAGTTCTTCATCCACGTCAAGGACTAAAGCCGGGCGGCAGAGCTGCATCGACGAACAGGACACCAAAGGGGAATTCAGATGAGCTACATGACCCAACGTCGCGACGTCATTCGAGCAATCGGTGTAGGTGCCTTTGGTGCCCTTTTCACACAATCACTCTTGAAACCGTCGGTCGCGCGCGCAGCGACCGGCCCTGTCCTCTGGGCGACGAATCCCGGTGAATGCGACCCTGTAGACCTTGAGCGCTTCTCCAAGGAAACAGGGATCGAAGTCGATTACCGGGAAGTAATTTCCGACGCCAATCAGTTTTTCGCCAGTGCCAAGCCTCAGCTCATGGCGGGGTTGCCGATCGGCTACGATCTGATCTGCATTTCAACTGACTTGGTCACGTTCTACACCGCCAACGATTTTCTCTTGACGCCGAAGCCAGGCCAGTTGCCGAATGTCGAAAAATATCTTCTGCCTTCCCTGAAGTCTGCAAGGAACGCCGACGTTGCCATTCCCTTCGATCACGCCGCGATGGGGCTTTGCTACAACAAGAAGGCCTTCCCCGCCGGGATTTCGTCATGGGCGGAGCTGCTTGATCCCGTGGCCAAGGGTAAGGTTGGGCTCTATACGATGCCGCAAGCAAACATCGCCGCTTGGGGGCTATATCTAAAGGCACAAAAGGTCATCGATAATCTTCCGATAGACATGACCTACGAGGAGGCGATGGAGGTTCTGGAATTTCTTGCGCCGCATATCAAGAACGGCCACTTACTCGTCTCGCAAGGTGAGAATGCCGGACAGAAACTAATGAGCGGCGACATGGTCGCCTCGATAGCGCCCGCCGTGAATATCTCGCAGCTCGATCTCAACCTGCTCGGCTTCTCTGTGCCTCAGGAAGGAGCACCGGTCTATGTTGATCGGCTCGGTGTTCCTAAAAATGCGGCAAATCCTGACGCTGCATTTGCACTGATAAACTGGTGGTTCGAGCCAAGGAACGCTGTGAACTTCCTTCGTTATACCCTCCAGAACCCTTTTTCCCTCGGCGTCGAAGAGGAGATGGCAAAAGTCGATCCCGGGCTTGCTGCCGATCCGCTCATCTTCATGCCGGAGGACATAAGGCAGAGACTCCATCCCTACGGCGCCGCATGGAGCCCGGAAATCTGGGCCAAAATCTCTCGCCGATGGACGGAAATAACAAGTGGTTGAGCGAACGATGTCAAGGAAAAGCGCGCTGGGTCTCGCGGTGCCGCCGCGCGTCGTACGTGGGTTGATCGTTACGCCCGCATTGATGTGGATGCTAGTCTGTGTCGGAGCTCCGCTCTACACAATCCTCCGGATGTCGTTCAGCGCGTCTCCAGGGGCGCTGAACCCGGAAGGATGGTCGGTCAGCAACTATCTTGACGTCATCGGAACCTATTATGCAAACTTTTGGAACTCGCTGATCATCGGCGGGACGGCAACCATTATTTGCTTTGCCGTCGCCATGCCGCTCGCATATTTCATCTCGTTCTACGGAGGGCGGTATCGCCTCGTCCTGGTGTTCGCCGCGATCGCACCGTTCCTCACGAGCTACCTCGTGCGCGTGATTATGTTGCAGACGCTGTTAGGTGCAAACGGCCCCATCTTCGGCACGATCGAGAAAATGACCGGGCTCCAGGGTGTCCTGCTCGGTACGCCGTTGGCGGTCGTTTTGGGGCTCGCCTACCAGCTGTTCCCGTTCGTCCTTCTTCCGATGTATACGGCATTCGACCGCGTCGACAGAAATCTGTGCGCCGCTTCGGAAGACCTGTTTGCGCGGCGCTGCGGGCTGCGCGGCTTGAAATGGGGTGTGGCACTCGCCTTCTTGTTTGGCCTGCTCTTCACCTATGTGGTCAGCGGAAAGAACCTTGAACTTAACGCGTCACAGGTATCGATGATGGCCATCATAGTTCTTCTCGGGGGAGCTGCCGGTTACGTTATCACCGAGACATTTGCCTATGTGGTCTTGCCTCTCAGCCTGAGCGGTGTCTTTGCGGGCGCGCTGTTAAGCTTCGTGCCTGCTCTCGGCGATTACGTTAATGCAGGTATCCTCGGCAATATCGGGACCACAATGGCCGGCAATGTTATCCAGGCGAAGTTCCTGATCGAGCTCGACTATGCCGGCGCCGCGGCTCTCGCCTCCCTGTTGCTGGCGTTTTCGGTGGCGCTGCTGCTGGGGTTCTTTCGAGTTGTAAAAGCATCGGAGGCGCTTGATGTCGTATAGAAGTGCATCATCCAGTCGATATATTGCCTACGCGACCATTACGAGCGTGTTGCTGATCCTTTTCGTTCCGATTTTCGTCATGCTAGCCTTCTCGCTGAACGATCCGGGAGGTCGTTTTAACTACGAGCTAAAACAGTTCTCGCTCAATGCGTGGTTGCATCCTTTGGCGGTAAGCCAACTTGATGTAGCACTGACAAACAGCTTCATCGTCGCACTGTCGGCCGCGTTGATCTCGGCCTTGGTCGGCACACCACTTGGATACCTGCTGGGTCGCGGAAAACTTCCTGGAAAATCGGCCCTTTCCGCCATGACGATATTGCCGCTCGCCACACCCGAGGTTGTCCTCGGCTCTGGGCTACTTCTCGTGTTCGTGGCAACGGCAACGATTGCCTCCTTGAAATCGGTCACCGGTGGATTGTTCTTCCCCCTCGGCCTGCCGACAGTGATCATCGCTCACGTGACACTCGGCCTGTCTTTCGTCATTATCAACGTCCGGGCCCGCGTCATGGGCGTTGATCTATCGCTGGAGCAGGCGGCACAGGATCTCGGTGCACGGCCTGCGCGCGTATTCGCGACTGTGTGGCTCCCGGCAATTTGGCCGGGTATTGTTTCCGGTGCCTTGATGGTGTTCGCGCTGTCGCTCGACGATTTCGTGCTGACCAATTTCACGGCCGGCAATACGATCATGTTTCCCACCTGGCTCTATGGATTGATGAGGCGGCAGATGCCCCCTCAGATCGCTGTGATTGGTGTGTTCATCTTCGCGCTTTCTCTCGTAGTGGCGATCATCGCCTTCAAGATGAACCGAACCAAGGCGCGGTAAGTGCTCAAGGTAAAAATGCTGCCCGGAATTCGCTCGACCGTTTGCAGGCGTTGAAAGTATGCTGGCTGTGACGCTTCCTTATTGGCGCTACTGCGATCGTCACCTTCTTTGCACGCCCGGAAGCACGCAGAGCATTTCAAACAACAGGTTCGCCGCCGTGATCGCCGTATTGCCCGACAGGTCATAGGGCGGGGAAACCTCTACGAGATCGCAGCCGACGAGGTTGAGGCCCCAGCAGCCGCGAATGATTTCCAGTGCCTGAATCGTGTTGAGGCCAGCAATTTCCGGCGTGCCTGTGCCGGGCGCAATGCTCGGGTCGAGGCTGTCGATGTCGAAGGTCAGATAGACCGGACCTGCGCCCATCTGCCCGCGGACTTCTTCCATCAGCGGCGTCAGCGACTTGTGCCAGCACTCTTCCACCTGCACCACACGGAAGCCTTGCTCACGCGGCCAGTCGAAATCGTCGGCGGCATAGCCCGTACCGCGCACGCCGATCTGGATGCAGCGCTTGGTGTCGAGCACGCCGGCTTCCACCGCGCGACGGAAGGGGGTGCCGTGGGCGATCGGCTCGCCAAACATGTGTTCGTTGATGTCAGCATGGGCATCAACATGAATGAGGCCGACAGGACCGTACTTTTCTGCGATGGCACGCAAGATCGGGTAGCTCAGCGTATGGTCACCGCCCAGCGTCAGCGGCTTGCAACCGTTGGCGATGATGTCGCGATAGGCGTCCGTGATGATGTCGACGCATTTGGGGAGGTTAAATGTGTCGATCGCGACGTCGCCGATATCGGCCACCTGGAGGCTGTCGAAGGGGGCTGCGCGGGTCGCCATGTTGTAGGGCCGGATCATACAGGATTCGGTGCGGATCTGGCGCGGCCCAAAGCGTGTGCCCGGCCGGTTCGAGGTGCCGATATCCATGGGGATACCGACGAAGCAGGCATCGAGCCCTTCGGTGGTTGTCTGCGTCGGCAGGCGCATCATCGTGGCGGGGCCCCCGAACCGAGGCATTTCGTTGCCGCCGAGCGGCTGATTGAGGATTCTTGTCGGCATCTCAACATCCCAAATTAACAGATTCTCTGCTGCTCTGACATTCCGCTTCGGAAAGCGAGTGTCACTTAACGTGCTGGTTTTTGTCGCGGAGAGCGGCTTAAGCGAAAAGCCACGCACTACTTTCAGGCCGCATCCGGCCGGTGAACGGTCTTCACCTCAAGGAAGTCCTCAATGCCGAAGAGCCCGCCCTCGCGGCCGTTGCCTGATTGCTTATAGCCGCCGAACGGGCTGCCATAGCGGTGCGGGCCGCCGTTAATGTGCACCATGCCGGCGCGAAGCCGCGCGGCAACACGCTCGGCCCGCTCCGAATTGCCGGTCTGGAGATAGGCGGCGAGGCCGAACGCCGTGTCGTTGGCGATCGCGATTGCTTCTTCTTCCGTGTCGAAGGGAATGATGGAGAGCACAGGGCCGAACACTTCCTCGCGGGCGATGCGCATGGTGTTGTTGACGTCTGCAAAAATAGTCGGCTTAACGAAATAACCGGTCTCGAAGCCGTCCGGCTTGCCGGGGCCGCCGACGAGAACCCGCGCGCCCTCCGCAACACCAGCATCGATCAGCGCCTGCACGCGTCCGAACTGGATGTCCGAGACCAGCGGACCGATATGTTCGCCTTCCTGTTCCGGATTGCCGACCTTGGCTTCCTTGCCGACACGTTCGGCGATTTCCACCACCTTGTCATAGACGGAGCGCTCGACCAGCATGCGGGTCGGCGCATCGCAGGACTGGCCGGAATTGTTGAAGCATTCGCGTACGCTGCCGGCGACGCGATCTTCGAGGTCCGCATCGGCAAAGACGAGGTTCGGCGACTTGCCACCGAGTTCCAGCGTTACGCGCTTGACCGTATCGGCCGCGTCCTTGCTGACGGCAATGCCGGCGCGGGTGGAGCCGGTGAAGGACATCATGTCGACGTCCTTATGTTTGGAAAGCGCCGAACCGCATTCGAGGCCGTCGCCGTTGATGAGGTTGAATGTGCCCGGCGGGAAGCCGGCCTCATGCACCATTTCCGCATAGAGAAGCGCATTGAGCGGTGTGAATTCGGAGGGCTTCAAGACGCAAGTGCAGCCGGTGGCGAGCGCCGGCACGACCTTCAGCGCGATCTGGTTGATCGGCCAGTTCCACGGTGTGACAAGGCCGCACACGCCGATCGGCTCGCGGCGCACCACGTCGCCGTTAGGCAGCACTTCGCGGCTCTTGAGGCGCTTCAGCCCGTCGATAAAGCCCTGGAGGTGACCGACGCCGACGTCGGCCTGCTGTTCGGTGCTCATGGTGATCGGTGCGCCGAGTTCGAGCGTGATGGTGCGGGCCATCTCGTCGTAGCGGCGCTTGTAGATTTCGAGCAGCTTTTCGAGCAGTGCGAGGCGTTCGTCGACGCTGGTCTGGTTGTAGGTCGCGAAGGCCTTCCTGGCGGCAGAGACGGCGCGGTCGATGTCGGCGGCGGTGCCCATGGAGATGACCGCGATCGGCCTTTCCGTCGCGGGATTGATCACATCGCGGTCATTGGCCTTGACCGGATCGATCCATTCGCCGTTGATGTAAAATTTGCGCTTGTCGAGCATTTATTTCTCCCGTCACATCGTTTTCTGTTTGTCGTCGAGCCAGTTGCGAATGAGCTGGCGGTAGCGGTTGCCGCTGAAGCTTGGGAAATGCCCGCCGTGAACGAGGTGCACCGGAAGTGTCATCAGCCGTTCCATCGAGGTCATGTAGTCAGCGGCATTGGAATGATAGGTGTCCTCGATCAGCGGCCCGTCATAGAGAATATCGCCCGAGAACAGAATTTCGGTGGCGCGTTCATAAAGCGCAATGCCACCCGGGGAGTGTCCAGGTGTATGGATCACTTCGAAGGATCGGTTGCCGAGATCGATCGTATCGCCATCTTCGAGAATGCGGGTCGCCGGTGCCTTCTTTACAGCAAAGCATTTCGAGCAATAGGGTTCCGGCGGCAGCCCGTCGAAGATCTCGTCGGTGACGTAAGGATCGGCAAGCGTGTTCTCCCGCGTCGGGTTGGCGAGCAGATCGGCCTCGGCCGAATGCACCGCGCGGCACGCGAATTCGTGATGGCAGCCGATATGGTCGAAATGGGTATGGCTCGCCACCGCGACCAAGTCGCGCTCGGCGACAAGCGGCACCCATTGCGTGAGCGAGACGACGCCCATGCCGCTATCCACCAGCATGTCGCGGTCGCGCCCGCGCACATGCCAGATGTTGCAGCGGTAGAATTCCTGGATATAGGGCTCGGAAATGGCGGTCACATCGTCGCCGAGGCGCCGCACGCTATACCAGTCCTCCGGGCGAATGTGCTGCATTTTACCCTGCCCCTCCCGCTCCGTCCTGAAGCACCACGATGCTATCCGCCTTCAGGCGAAGGTCAAGCTCCGCGCCGACTTCCGGTGTATCTGTTTGCGGCAGGTGCGCCGTCAGCGCCAATCCGTCCGCCGCGACATGGCAGCGGTGATGCGTGCCGAAAAAGGCGCTGCCGGTGATGCGCCCGCGGCCGAGCGAGACGGTCGGCACAGCCGTATTTGCATTGCGAAAATGCTCTGGACGAATGCAGAGCGTGACGTCTCGGCCCGCTACAGGCACACCGAGAACGAAGGCGGAGGCGGGGAGGACGACGCGGCCGAGCACCGTTTCCACCTCCGCCTCGTTGCCGGCGTTGCCGCACACCTTGGCCGGCAGAAAATTCACCTCGCCCATGAAACCGGCGGAAAACAGCGAGCGCGGGCGCATGTAGATCGAGGCCGGCGTGCCGACATCCTCGATGCGCCCCTTGTTCATCACGACAATGCGGTCGGCGATCGCCATCGCCTCTTCCTGATCGTGGGTGACGTGCACGAAGGTCGTGCCGACACGCTTCTGAATCGCCTTCAACTCGTCCTGCATCTGGCGGCGCAGTCTGAGGTCGAGCGCGCCGAGCGGCTCGTCGAGGAGCAGCACGTCCGGATCGACGGCAAGCGCGCGGGCGAGCGCCACGCGCTGGCGCTGGCCACCGGAGAGTTCGTGCGGCTTCCTGGCGGAAGAGGCCTTCAGGCCGACGAGATCGAGACAGGACAACGCCTTCTCGTGGCGCTCGGCCTTGCCCATGCCGCGCATCCTCAGTCCGAAGCCGACATTGTCGCGCAGGCACATATGCGGGAAGAGCGCATAGTCCTGGAACATGGTCGTCGTCGGGCGTTTTGCCGGGGAGACATGCGTCATGTCGCGACCGTTGATGGCGATGGTGCCCGAGGTCGGCTCGATGAAGCCGCCGAGGATCAGGAGCAGGGTCGTCTTGCCGCAGCCGGAGGGACCGAGCAGCACGATGAACTCGCCGGCGGCGATGTCGAGCGAGACGTCGTCGAGCGCGCGGAACGCGCCGAAGGCCTTCGTGGCATTGCGAATGGAGACGTCGGCGGTCATGAGGATTTCCCGGTTTTGCGGAAGACGGTGAGTTCCATGAGGATGAGAAACGCGACCGAGATGAGGAAGACGACGCTGCCGATGGCATTGGTCCTGGGGTCGAGGCCGGAGCGCAGCATGCTCCAGATCTCGACCGGCAGCGTCACGTCGAAGCGCGACAGCAAGAACGCGACGATGAACTCGTCCCAGCTGAAGGTGATGGAAAGGAAGAAGGCGGCAAGGATCGACGGCAGCAGCATGGGCGCGGTGACGAGCAGCATGACTTGCCAGTCCTTCGCGCCCAGGTCGCGCGCCGCCCGCTCGATGTTCACCTGATGCCCACCCATCGAGGCGTAGATGATGGCGAAGCAGAGCGGTAGGTTGATCACCACATGGCCGATGCCGACGGTGACGAGCGAAAGTCGCATGCCTGTGACGTTCAGCATCGACAGCAGGCCGAGGCCGATGATCAGCGCGCTCACCGTCATCGGCGCGACGATCAGGCCGCGCAGCAGGCCCGACGCGGGCAGCGTGTAGCGGGCAAAGGCATAGGCCGCGAGAAAGCCGAGCACGCAGGCGATCGCCGAGGAAATTACCGCGACGAGCAGCGAATTGCCGAGCGCCGCCATCAACTTGCCGTCGGAAAAGATCGCCTCGTACCAGCGCAGCGTCAGGCCGTTCAGCGGCGGCACCGGCAGTGTGCCGTCCTGGAAGGAAAACAGCACCAGCACGACGACCGGCAGGAAGATGAAGAGATAGATGAGGCCGGCATAAAGCGCGGCAAACACCGTGATGAGGTGCCGCATGGGTCAGGTCCTCTCCATCTTCAGCCAGCGCGCGCAGGCGATATAGGCAAGCGTGACGACGACCATCAGCACCAGCGAGAGTGCGGCAGCCATCGGGAAATCCGCCCGCCGTCCAAGCTGCAGCATGATGACCTGCGGCAACACCAGTTCGTTATTGCCGCCGAGAATCTGCGGCGTGATGTAGTCGCCGATGCACAGCACGAAGGTCAGGAAGGCGCCGACCATGATGCCGGGCAGCGCCAGCGGCAGCACGACATGCCAAAAGGTCTGGAAGGCGTTTGCCCCGAGGTCCGCCGCAGCGCGGCGATAGTTCGGCGAAAGCTGGATGAGGTTGGCGTAGATCGTCAGCGTCAGCAGCATGACGAAGAAGTGCACGAAGCCGATGATCGTGCCGGTGCGGTTGGCCGACAGTTCCAGCGGTTCCGCGATCACGCCCACCCAGAGCAGCGCCTGGTTGACGACGCCGCCTTTGGACAGCACCAGCAGCCAGGAATAGGAACGTACCACGTAGGAGGTCCAGAAGGGCAAGATCGCCATGATGAGCGCGAAGCGCTGCCACTTCTTCGGCACGCGCTCGGCGATGATCCAGGCGAGCGGATAGGCGAGCAGGATCGAGATGACGGTGACGACCGCTGTGATCTCCAGCGAGACGATCAGGCCCTTGAAGAGATGCGCCTTTTCGAAGAAGGCGACGTAATTGTCGAGCGTCCAGGTTGCGACGATCTCGCGCCCCTGCCGCGTCCAGAAACTGATTGCGACCATATAGGCGAAGGGCACGAGGAAGAAGAATCCCGTCCAGAGCAGCGCCGGCAGGGCAAAGGCCCAGGCCTTGCGGCGCTCCGCGCGCTCAAGGGTGGTGGCGGTCAATGGCATCATGCTCCGTTCACGGCCCAAGGGGCGTGGTTCGAATTTCCGCATTTTCCAAAGCACACTTTCTGCGGGCATTGCCTTTCCCAGGAGCTGAGGGGCGCCCGTCGCATCGACAGCTACTGCTGGAGCATCTCCGTCCAGAGGTCCTGCATTGCCGCGTCGAGCTGTTCGTCTACGACCGGATAAAGCTGGGCGTTTTTCAGATAGGTCTTTTGCTTATCCCAGCGCAGCACAGTCTTCTGCTGGTCGCTGAGATGCTCGCCAGCCTTGGAGTTCGCCGGCATGGCCCAGTAACAGGAGGAAGTCGCGAGCCGCGCCTGCCCCTCTGGACTGACGATGTACTGAACAAACTTAAGTGCAAGGTCCTTTTTCTTAGAGTCAGCTACCACTCCTATCGATTGCGCCCAACGAACAGCGCCTTGTTTGGGCACAGTCCAGTCGAGCTCGGGTTTTTCCACCGCAAGGCGCGCCGTCGCAAATTCGCCGCCTCCTACGAGGATATCCACCTCGCCGCTGGCCAAGGCGGTTTGAGACGCGACGATCTCACCAACCTGGCGCGAAACCTTCTTCATTTGAAACAGCTTTTCTTTGATCGCTGGCAGATCGTCTTGGGTGAGCTTTGCAGTCTCTTTGCCGATCGCGATAGCGGTCAAGCCAATAACCGGAAGATAATAATCATAGATAGCAATACGGCCCTTGTACTTGTCAGACCACATGACCGAAAGGTCGTCCATGTCGGCGAGATCCACCTTGGACTTGTTGTACGAAATGGTGTTGTACCCGAACTTTTCGGTCACGCCATAAGTCTTGCCGTCCTTGGTGTTGCTCGCCTCCATCCGTACTTCCGGGAAAAGGTCATCCAGGGGAAGCTTGTCGGCTGGCAATTCGGCAAGAACACCCAGATCAGCCGCACGGCGAACGTCGACGGCATCAATTACCAGCACATCCCAGTCACCGGGCCGGGATTGGCCGATGATCGAGAGTGCCGTACCGGTGCCCTCAAACTCCTTGAGGTTGACTTTGACGTTGTTGGCCTTCTCGAAAGGCTCGATGAGCGCCGGGTCGGTATGGTCGCACCAGACGAGCGCATTCAGCTCATCTTGCGCCTCAGCGCCGCTGGAAGAAAGCGCAATAGCGGCGGCAATGGCAAGAAGCATACGGCGGGAAATCCCGCGAGAAAGGGTTTTCTTCATCATCTGTCCCTCTGGCTGAAGGCTTTGGCCTAGCAAAATGGCACTCTTCACGGCGCTTTCAGAAAAAGATTGAAGCAATTCATTTTTTAAGTCAATACTATTTTTGAAGAGATTCCAACGGAGAGTTCCATGACCGGATTGCGCGCGAAACAAAAGGCGGACAAGACCCGCCGGATTCTCGAAGCCGCCACGATGCTGTTCCGCGATCAGGGCTATGACAGCGCCCGCATCGAGGACATCGCGGAGATGGCCGAAGTCTCCGTCGGTACCCTGTACAACTACTACCAAAACAAGGGCGACATCCTCGTCGCTACCGTTGCGATGGAAGTGACGGAGGTGCTGGAGGGCGGCGCTCGCATCGTCGCTAATCCGCCGCTGAATGTAGCGCAGGCGCTGCGCACGTTGATCGAGCAGTATTACGACCACTCGCTGTTCTATCTCTCCAAGGAGATGTGGCGCACCGCCATGGCGATCTCGATCCAACATCCGGAAATGCCGCTCTCGCGACGCTATTCTGAACTCGACGGCCAGCTTTGCGCCCAGGTCATCCGTCTTGTCGAGTCTTTGCAGGCGCGCGGCGTCGTCCATGCCGACGTGAACGCGAAGGCGATGGGCGAGGTATTTTTCAACAACCTCAACATGATGTTCATAGAGTTCTGCAAGGTGGATGCTATGCCAATCGAAGAGCTGAAGGCGCGGGTCAACGCGCAGCACGCGCCCATCGCGGCACTCATCAGCATCATCAAGATCATCTGAGGTTCACGTGGACAATTTGACCGAAACGGAATCCGCCGTCCTCAACGCCGCCGATGCGCTGGTCAGCGCTTTTGCCCGACATGATCGCGACGCGTATTTCGCGGCTTTCGCCCCGGAGGCGACCTTCCTCTTCTACAATCTCGACCGCACTCTCGGCGACCGCGCCGCCTATGAGGCCGAATGGGCGCTCTGGGAAAAGCGCGATGGTTTTCGAGTGCTCAGTTGCCGCTCTACGGGTCGCCGGATTCAGCTTGTCGGCGATGTGGCCATTTTCACTCATGCGGTGGAAACCGACGTTTCGGTGGGTGGCAGGATCATAACGAACAATGAGCGCGAAACGATCGTTTTTTCTCGCGATTTGGAAGGCCGCTGGCTCGCTGTGCATGAGCACCTGTCGGCAATTGCCTGATCGAGCAGCATATTTTCCAACAGAGCGATGCAAGGCGAGTCGCCTGGTTCACAGGACGCTTCTTTCACGAAAAGCCGCCATGCCTGCCGGCGCGGACTTTGGGAACTGACAGCCTACGGTCGAAGCTGCCGTTTTCGGAAGCGCACACATCAAGGCCATTTCTAAACGCTGCAACCGGGAATTCGTCCGGACCTTCAATGGGCAATGAATTCTATACCGTCCACGATCTGCCGCACCGGATCGACAAGCTGCGGCCCCTTCGCCCCTGGATATAATCATCACAGACCACGCGACGCTCCCGACGGACAAACGCCGGCCGATTATCTACAAACCTTCAGCAGCGGAGCCCATCAACCGTCTCATATGTCTTGAACCTGGACAAAGGCTCGTTCTTAGCTGTGGCTGATCATAACATGGCGCACGGCGGTGTAGTCCTCCAGCGCGTAAATGGACATGTCCTTGCCGTATCCCGATTGCTTGACACCGCCATGCGGCATCTCGATGGTCAGCATGAAATGCGTGTTGACCCAGGTGCAGCCGTATTGCAGGCGGGCGGACGCCTTCATCGCCTTGCCGATGTCCTTCGTCCAGACGGAGGAGGCGAGACCATAGTCACTGTCGTTTGCCCAGGTGATCGCCTGGTCCGCCTCGGAGAAACGTGTGACGGAGACGACGGGCCCGAAGACCTCGCGGCGCACGATCTCATCATCCTGCGTGGCGCCGGCCACCACGGTCGGCTGGAAGAAGTATCCGTCGTCGCTGCCGGCCCTCCCGCCCGTGGTGATCTCGATGTGCTTCACCTCGGCTGCGCGCTCGACGAAGCTCGCAACGCGGTCGCGCTGGCGCTTGGAGATCAGCGGGCCGATCTCGTTTTGCGAGTCGTCCGGATCGTTGTACCTGATCGTGGAAACCGCGGCCGAAAGGTCGGCGACCAACTTTTCGTAGATACCGTCCTGCGCATAGATGCGGCAGGCGGCGGTGCAGTCCTGGCCGGCATTGTAGTAGCCGAAAGCGCGGATGCCCGACACGACGGCGTCGATGTCGGCATCGTCGAAGACGACGACCGGCGCCTTGCCGCCGAGTTCCAGATGCGTGCGCTTGACGGTCTTGGCCGCTGCCACCAGCACCTTCTTGCCGGTCGCCACGTCCCCGGTGATCGAGACCATGTTGATCTTCGGGTGGTTGATGAGCGTGTTGCCGACCGTCTCGCCGCGGCCAAGCACGATGTTGACGACGCCTTCCGGCAGGATGTCGGCGAGCAGCTTCGCCATTTTGAGTGCCGTCAGTGGCGTCTGTTCGGAGGGCTTGAAGACCACCGTGTTGCCGCCGGCAATGGCGGGCGCGAGCTTCCAGGCCATCATCATCAGCGGATAGTTCCACGGCGCGATGGAGCCGACGATGCCGACCGGGTCGCGGCGCACCATGGAGGTGAGGCCGGGCAGGTATTCGGCGGCGACGGGTGCGTGCAGCGAGCGGATGGCGCCGGCGAAGAAACGCCAGCAATCGATGACGGCAGGCAGTTCGTCGTTGCGGGCGGCATTGATCGGTTTGCCGCAATTGAGCGATTCCAGTGCCGCGAAGGCATCGGCGTCCATTTCGATGGCGTCGGCGATCCTGAGCAGGTAGCTGGAGCGTTCGGCGGGCGTGGTCACGGCCCAGGAGACGAAGGCCTTCTCGGCGGCGTCGACGGCAGAATCGATCTGCGCATGGGAGGCTTCCGGCAGGTCGACGATCTTGCCGCCGGTCTTCGGGTTCAAGATGTGTTCCTCGGCCTCGGTGCCGGCCTCGAAGCGCGAGCCGATCAGCATCTGGGTGTCCATGACGTTCTCCCTTGTCGTTTGGTTCATTTGCCGGCGCCGGCAATCTGGTCGCCGTCGCGGGTGAGGTAATAGGCGCAGAGGATCGGAAGGAAGGTGACGAGCACGACCACCATGGCCACGACATTCGTCACGGGGCGCTGGCGCGGGCGCACAAGCTCTTCAAGCATCCAGATCGGCAGTGTCGATTGCTGGCCGGCGGTAAAGGTCGTCACGATGACCTCGTCGAAGGACAGCGCGAAGGCGAGCATGCCGCCGGCCAGCAGCGCCGTGCCGATGTTCGGCAGGATGATGTAGCGGAAGGTCAGGAAGCTGTCGGCGCCGAGATCCATCGATGCTTCGATCAAGGAGCCCGAAATGCGGCGGAAGCGAGCGACGGCATTGTTGTAGACGACCACGACGCAGAAGGTCGCGTGGCCGAGCACGATGGTCCAGAAGGAGAAGGGGATTTCCGCGAAGGAAAAGGCCGAGCGCAGCGCGATGCCGGTGATGATGCCGGGCAGCGCGATCGGCAGGATGACGAGCAGCGAGACCGCCTCCCGGCCGAAGAACCGCGTGCGGGAAACGGCGGCGGCGCAGAGCGTGCCGAGCACGAGCGCGACCGCCGTTGAGATCGCGGCGACACGCACCGAAAGCCCCATCGCTTCCCAGACGTCCGGCCGGTTCCAGGTCACGCCGAACCATTGCAGCGTATAGCCCGGCGGCGGGAACTGGTAGCTCTTCTCCTCCGTGGTGAAGGCATAGAGGAAGATGAGCAGGATCGGCAGGTGCAGGAAGGCAAGGCCCGCGCCTGCGGCGATCTTCAGACCGAGCGGAGCGGAGGTGTTTTTGTCAGAGCGCATCGAAGGCTCCCTGTCGCTTGGCCATCCAGAGATAGAAGCCCATGATGACGATAGGCACGACGGAGAAGGCGGCGGCGAGCGGGATGTTGCCGGCGGTACCCTGCTGGGCATAGACCGCTTGCCCGATGAAGAGCCGCGACGAGCCGATGATCTGCGGAATGATGTAGTCGCCGAGGGTCAGCGAGAAGGTAAAGATCGAGCCTGCGATAATGCCGGGCAGCGCCAGGGGGAACAGTACGTAGCGGAAGGTCTGCGCCGGGTTGCCGCCGAGATCGGCCGAGGCCTCGATCAGGTTGCCCTGCACGCGCTCCAGGGCGGCCTGGATAGGCAGGATCATGAAGGGCATCCAGACATAGATGAAGACGATGAAGGTGCCGGTATAGCTGATTGACAGCGACGAGCCGCCGACGATGGGAAGGGCCAGCCAGGCATCGAGCAGCCAGAGCAGGTGCAGCTTGGCGAGCGCCCAGGTGACGATGCCTTCCTTGGAGAGGATCAGCTTCCACGCATAGATCTTGACGAGATAGCTCGACCAGAGCGGCAGCATGACGCCGAGATAGAAGATCACCTTCCATTTTCCCTTGGCATAACGTGCCGCATAGTAGGCGATCGGGAAAGCGATGACCGCCGAGGCAAGCGTCACCAATACGGCCATGATGACGGTGCGGATGATGATGTCGAAGTTCGACGGGATGAGCAGTTGCCGGTAGGTGGCGAGTGTGAACTCGTAGTTGATCAGCCCGGAAAAGTCGTCGATCGAGAAGAAACTCTGCAGGAGCAGGGCAAAGAGCGAGCCGAGATAGATGATGGCGAGCCAGAGCAGCGGCGGCGTCAGCATCAGGAGCAGGAGGATTTTCGGGTTGCGCCAGAAGAAATCCGAAAGCCGCCCGGTGGCGTTTTGCCGGTGTGCGAGGATGGAGGTGCCGGTGACGATGCTCATCGCGCGCCATCCATGGTGTGCAGGTCTTCCGGCAGGAAGGAGAGGGTGATCGTGTCGCCCTCGTTGGGCACGGCGATGGAGGCCGGCAACATGGCGACGACCCGCGATCCGTTCGCCTCGACCGTTACGCGGTTGGCCGAGCCGAGGAAGCTTGCCGCCGTCACGCGGCCGGCAAACGGCCTGCGGCCGAGGCCGTCGCCGAGGATGACGGCTTCGGGCCGCAGGCTCGCATAGTGCCGGCCATAGCCGAGGCTTTCCACGAAATCGGGCGGCAGCACGTTGGAGGAGCCGACGAAGTCGGCAACAAAGCGTGTCTGTGGCCGCTTGTAGACGTCTTCGGGCGTGCCGAGCTGCTGGATCTTGCCGTCGCTGAACACGGCAATGCGGTCGGCCATGGACAGCGCCTCGCCCTGGTCGTGGGTAACGAAGACAAAGGTGATACCCAAGGATTTTTGCAGCGTCTTCAGCTCTTCCTGCATCTGCTCGCGCAGTTTCAGGTCGAGTGCGCCGAGCGGTTCGTCAAGCAGAAGCACGCGGGGGCGATTGACGAGGGCGCGGGCGAGGGCAACGCGCTGGCGCTGGCCGCCCGAGAGCTGACCGGGCCGGCGCGTGCCGTAACCGGGCAGCTTCACCATGGCGAGCGCGTCTTCCGCTGCCTTCAGGCGATCGGCCTTGCCAACACCCTTGACCATCAAGCCGTAGGCTACGTTTTCAAGAATGGAGAGATGCGGGAAGAGGGCGTAGTCCTGGAACACCGTGTTGACGTTGCGCCGGTAAGGCGGCACGCCCTCCACCGTCTCGCCGAAGATCTCGATATGACCCGCCGTCGGCTGCTCGAAGCCGGCCATCAGGCGCAGGCACGTCGTCTTTCCGGAACCGGACGGCCCGAGCATGGCGAAGAACTCGCCCTCGGCAATGGAGAGATCCACGCTGTCGACGGCGCGCACGGCACCGAAATGGCGGGAGACTTGTTGGAACAGAACGGCGGTCATTGGGGGGCTCCGGGCAGTTTGCGTTTGACCCTCATCCGCCTGCCGGCACTTCGCTAGCGGGGCGAAGGAGACATGAGGACACGTTTCCGCTTAGGCCCATTGCCGTTGAGCGAAACTGCTTGGGGCACGTTCCTCTCCCCGTTACGGGGAGAGGATGAGGGTGAGGGCTGTTTATATCAGCGCCCGCCAATCACGCCGATATAATCGGAGACCCAGCGATGGTAGGGCACGCATTCACTTTGCGTGGTGCACTTGGCGACCGGCGTCTTCCAGAACTGGATCTTGTCAAAGTGATCCAAGCCGTTGTTTGCGCAGCCGGTCTCGCCCATCAACTCATTGCCCTTGCAGGCAGCGGGAACGGCGGGAACGGCGCCAAACCAGGCGGCGGCATCGCCCTGGACCTTGGCTTTTAGCGAATGTTCCATCCACATATAGGCGCAGTTCGGATGTTCGCTGTCGGCATGAAGCATGGTGGTATCGGCCCAGCCGGTAACGCCTTCCTCAGGGAAGGTGGATGCGATCTTCTCCTTGTCAGCCTTCAGCAGATTGACCATGAAGGGATAGGAGCCGGAGGCGACGATGCCTTCGTTCTTGAAGTCGTCGATCTGGATCGTTGCGTCATGCCAGTAGCGAGAGACGAGCTTGCGCTGGCCACGCAGCAGGTCGAGGGCAGCCTTGTACTGGTCCTCGGTCAGTTCATAAGGGTCCTTGATACCGAGATCCGGCTTGTGGGCCATCAGGTACATGGCCGCGTCGGCGATGTAGATCGCCCCGTCATAGGCCTGGACGCGGCCCTTGTTCGACTTGCCGTCGGGCAACGTCTGTTCCTCAAAGACAACACTCCAGCTGGCCGGTGCCTTGTCCTTGAAAGCATCGGTGTTATACATCAGCACATTCGGTCCCCAGAGATAGGGCACGCCGTAATGCACGCTGCCGACCGTATACCACGGGCCGTTCTGCAGGCGCTCGTCGACGGTCTTGAAGCCCGGGATGAGATCGGTGTTGATCGGCTGGACACGCTTGCCGGCGATGAGGCGGAGTGAGGCATCGCCCGACGCCGTGACGAGATCGAAACCGCCCTCGTTCATCAGCGACACCATTTCATCCGAGGTGGCTGCGGTCTTGACGGAGACTTTGCAGCCGCTCTCCTTTTCGAAGCTGGTGACCCAGTCGTAATTTTTGTCGGTCTCGCCGCGTTCGATATAGCCGGGCCATGCGACTATGCTCACTGCGCCCTCGCCCTTGCCAAGCGCCTTTAGCGGCTCCAGGGCGATGGCTGATGTGGTGAAGGCGAGCGAAAGGGCAAGCACGGTGCAGGAATGCATAAGTCGCTTCATGACAAGTCTCCCGGTTTGATCCGCTTGGTGCGGTATTGTTCCCGGCAAAACGTGCCTCGCTTCCGCTCATTTCGCAAATTCATTAATCAGAAAACTGCTTTCGGAAATTCCGATACCAAGCATTTTTTGCAGGAAGTTATCTCAGCGTATCATTGCTTTGTTAGTTACCCCGCCCGTTGCGCAGCGCCGCCGCCAGCCCCACAAAATCGCGCGCGGCCTGCGGCAGGCTGGAACCCTTGCGCCAGACCATACCGACCTGCACGACGGGCAGTGCGCCGGAGACGTCGCGGCTCTCGATGCGGTCGCCTTCGAGCGACCAGGGGCGGTAAACAAGGTCGGGCAGGAGTGCAATACCGGCACCTGTGGCGACCAAGCTGCGTACAGCTTCCACGGAACGGGTGCGGAATGCGACGTGGGGGCGGGCGCCGAGGACCGAGAGGAGTTTTCCCGTGTTCTCTTCGACTTCATCGACCGTGAGCATGATCAGCGGTTCCTTGGCGATATCGCTGACGGAAATGATATCGGCCGAGACTAATGGGTGGCCGATTGGCAGCCACAGGCGATAAGGCGAGGTTTCGATGATCTCGGCCTGAAGCGCCATGCGGTCGCGCAGGTTCGAGATGACCATCACAGCAACATCAAGCTCGCCGCCGACCAGCAGGTGCTCGAGATAGGAGCCGTTGTCCTCGATGGCGCTGACATCGATGCCGGGGAAGGCACGGCGGTAGCGGGCGAGCAGGTCGGAGAGCACGTAACCGGCGACGAGCGAGGTGACACCGAGATTGAGCTGGCCCTTTTCAGCCGTGCGGTTGTCGGAGAAGGAGCGGCGTGCATCAGAGACATCGGCGAGGATTTTCGCTGCATGGCGCAGGAATTGGTGGCCGTGGTGCGTCGTCGTCAGGCCACGGGGATGGCGATCGAAGAGCGCCACGCCAAGATCGGACTCGAGTTCCTTGATCGCTTCCGTGATCGAAGACTGCGAAATCGAGAGATTCTGTGCCGCGCGCGTGACGGACCCCAGTTCCGCGACGGCGACGAAATATTGCAACTGCCGGAAGGTGAATGCCATAGCGGCAGTTAATCGGGTTGGTCGGAAGGAGACAAGAGGTAATCGCTTCTGAAAGCTGCGCAGGCAATGGCCTTTCGCAGCTTCATCCCTGGAGTGGCCGTATCCTAATTGCAGGCGTCCACCGCCGTACAGTTTGCTCTCTTCGTTTCGCGAGTTCATCCGTATTTCGCGTCTGCTCTATATGCTGCTGTCGCTATTGACAATGTTACTCAAACAACGTGATGATCCGACCATTGCCTGCTGGGAGCAAAGGGAGGATACAATGCCTGGTCCGGTGATCAACCGTCGTTTATTACTAAATGGAGCGGCAGCCGCAGGAGGATTCTGTCTCTCGCCCCGGTTTACCCGCACTGCGTTCGCGGCAGACCAAGCCGTTTTTATCGGCTATGGCGGCTACTGCATAACGGAACTGCAAACTCATTACAAAGAACGGTATGGCGTCGACCCCGTCATGATACCGAGCAATGACGGTGAAGAGACGCTTCAACGCATTCGGGCGGGTTTGTACGTTGATGTTGCCTACCGATGCAGTGACGATGTCCCCCGGTGGAGGGAGGCGGGGCTCATACAGCCAATCGACGTGTCGAGGCTCACCAATTGGGAACGTGTGCTCGACCCTCTGAAAAAGATGGAGTTCGATCGCGTAGAAGGGCAGACGTACATCGTGCCTTTTGACTGGGGCGCTACTTCCGTGACTTATCGTCCTGATCTGGTGGAGCTGCCTGAAGAGGGCGAATCATGGAAGATCTTGTGGGACCCGAAGCTCACAAACAAAGTAGCCTTGGTCGACAACATCTCTGACATTTGGCGGATAGGAATGATATACTCGGGTGTCACAGAGCTGGATGAACCAGGTTTCAAAAAGGTTGCCGAACAGCTCCGCTTGCTGCGTCCGAACGTACGTTTGATCTCGGCCGATACAACCACGCTCGCTCAGGCGATGGCTTCAGGTGAAGTGGCGGCCGCCATGAGTTGGGCAGATGTACCGCATCTCCTTCGACAACAAGGAATCAACGCCGTATTTGGCAACCCATCTGAGGGCGCCCTAATCTGGTTCTGCGGACTTTTGTTGTCCAAGAACAGCAAGAACGTCGACAAGGCACTGGCTTTGATCGACGGGATGATATCGAGGGATGCGGGCAAATACATACTGGCAGAAGTCGGATTTGCGCACTCGAATGCGGAGGCCTTCGGGCTGGTGGACGACGAGGATTTGGCGGCGGCGGGGATGTCGCGCAAACCGACGGACGTGCTGGAGAAGGGCCATCTCTCTAAGCCCTTTACGCCGAGTTATGCGGCGCGAGTGAATGAAGAGTGGGCCAAAATTAAGGCCGGATTCTAATGCATTTTGGTCAGGCGGTTTAGCCATCTTGCGGGCGTTGGACCGAGACAAAGTCCCCTCATCCCTCAGCTCGCCAACATTTCCGAATGACGATCCGGTACTCAACGCCGGCAAGTCCAAGATCCGTTAGAAGGGCCACTCGACACGGTTCCCAGCTGATGCGCGATACGCGTCAACGAAGAAAGAGAGCAAAGCTGGCCTTTGATACTCGTCGGTCCCCCGATTGCCGGTTAGCCTGCTTTGCAGATTTAGCCCGCAACTCAACTTCAGGAGCAATACAATGGAAATAAAAAATGACTTTGCTTTCCAGGCTACAGATCCCCACGATACCGGCACCGAATACACATTTGCCGGCGCGCTGAGCTTTCTAAGGCGCCGTTACACGAAAGAGCTAAAGGGCGTGGATATTGCTGTAACCGGCGTGCCCCTCGACACGTCTACCACGGGTCGCCCGGGCACGCGGTTCGGGCCGCGCGCGATCCGAGGAGCGTCTACTTCACTGGCATGGGGGCGGCGCTGGCCTTGGGATCTCGATCCTTGCGAGACGCTCGCAATCATTGACTACGGCGACTGCTGGTTTGATATCGGGCGCCCCGATACCGTATCAGAGGCAATCGAATCGCATGCAGCAAAGATCCTTGCTTCGGGCGCGTCGCCGCTGACACTCGGCGGCGACCATTTCATTACTTATCCGTTGTTGCGAGCCCATCATGCAGTCCATGGCCCACTCGCCCTCGTTCAATTCGATGCCCATTCAGATACGTGGCGCGATGATCCCGTCAATGGTCGACCGCCGCGGATCGATCACGGGACCATGTTTTTCACTGCCGCCCAGGAAAAGATCATCGATCCGTCTCGGTCTATCCAGGTGGGGATCCGAACTGACAATCCCGAATCGCACGGCTTCACGATAAGAGATGCCAACTGGGTTCACAAAAACGGTATTGATCAGACGGTGGAAGAAATTAAACGTGTCGTCGGTTCTGGCCCTGCTTATCTGACGTTCGACATTGATTGTCTCGACCCAGCGTTTGCGCCGGGAACGGGTACCCCGGTTGTCGGGGGTCTTGGAACCTACCAAGCGAGAGAGATCTTGCGTGGGCTGACTGATATCAACTTTGTGGGAATGGACATCGTCGAAGTCTCGCCGCCTTACGATCACAGCGACGTTACGGCCTTGGCGGCGGCGACCATCGCCGTCGATTATCTTTGCTTGCGGGCGCAGCAAAAATTGCGCGGGAATTCATCATGAAGTTCGCTCGGTTATATTGTGTTCAGTTCTACGGATGCCGTCCACGCTACAGTGGGCAGATCATTGCCGTCCCCTTTCCAGAGTTGACGACACGATCCGCGTACGCCTGCGCCGAAAAAGGGCGGCAGTTATCAAGCTAATTCAATTGGATGTGACATGACGACCGCTTTGATAAGGTCCTATAATGTTCGGACCCTGCTCGTAACGCTAACCATCGCCGAATTCGCTATTGGTCTCGACACATTCGTGATTATTGGCGCTCTGGATCATGTGGCCCGGGATCTGGGGATTTCCGCCAGCAAGGCCGGCTGGATCGTATCACTCTACGCCATCTTCTATGCGATCTTTGCTCCGCTCAATGCCTGTCTGTTCCGCAACTTGCGACGGCGGACGGTTCTCGTCGTTTCGATGGGCTTTTTTGTCATCGGCAACGCCATGTGCGCACTTGGCGTCAACTTCGAAATGGTTGCCGCCGGCCGGGTGGTCTCGGCGTTTGGGGCGGCGATGTTCACGCCTGCTGCTACCAGTTTTGCAATCGAACTGGTAAAACCAGAGCAAAAGGGTTTCGCACTGTCACTCATCTATGGCGGAATGACGGTCTCTCAGGTTGCCGGCGTGCCCTTTACCGCTTGGCTGGCAGAAGTATTAGGCTGGCGCTATGCGTTCCACTTCGTGGTGCTTTGCGGCCTTGCCGCCATGGTCTTGCTGTTTGCGCTTATGGGCGGGCTACCCAGGCGACAAGAGACGATGTCCGACGAAATCACAAGGGGGCGTTTGCCGCCGGTCGTCTACGCCATCCTGGCAACCACTTTCCTGGTCGTAGCATCGGAATTCACCGTCTACTCCTATGTCAGTGTGTTCCTGGCCGATACCAAGTTCCTCCTTTTGCCTGTAGTTCCTATCATGCTGTTCGG
The DNA here is from genome assembly GCF_059758635.1 of Phyllobacterium sp. GQ127. Lineage (NCBI taxonomy): Bacteria > Pseudomonadati > Pseudomonadota > Alphaproteobacteria > Hyphomicrobiales > Phyllobacteriaceae > Phyllobacterium > Phyllobacterium sp. GQ127. The sequence goes on along the minus strand of NZ_JCAXDZ010000009.1, from coordinate 4,397 downwards.
GTACGGCCTCGGTGCGGTTTCAGGCAATGTCATCACCGGCCTCCTGACGGACCGCCTCGGACCTGCCGTCGTCTTCATTGCGTCGGTGCTACTGCAGATCGCTCTGCTCGCGGCTCTGGTGGTCTTCCGCTCCAGCGGACCGGCCGCCATCGTGCTCGGCTTTTTCTGGGGTGTGGTCAGCTACATGTACCTGGTTCCGGTCCAGCACAGACTTCTCAGCCATGCCGGGGGAGGCGGCACTTTCGTTCTCGCCCTCAACAGCTCGCTGATCTATGCCGGTATCGGCATCGGAGCCTGGATCGGCGGGCTCGTTCTGGACGTCGCCGACGTGCAGGAGCTCGCTGTGATTGCTGCCGCCATCGGTCTTGCAGGGTTGGGGTTGGGACTCGTCTCCCTGCGCTGGCCTACGGAGGACGAAGTCGAGACAGCCGATCCAATGACCAGTCCGCCTTAGCGCTCCCGGCAATTGTGTCGTTTGCTCGTCACGCTGTACCTCTGCGTCAACGGCGTGCTGCGCAAACCGCTGCTCTATCTGAGCCTCTATCTCAAAACCCATCGCGCCGACTATTACCGCCTGCTTCAGGAAGTGCGCGAGCATGGCGCGTGGGAAGTCTGGCTCGACTTCTTTCTCACGGGCGTCGCGGATACCGCCAATCAGGCGTTCATGACGGTCGCAGCAACGGCCATATCGACCGCTCCCGATAGCCATTGATCCTGCTGCCGGCGCGCTCGAGCTGCTGCGTTGCTGCTTAAACCGTTACGAACCACTCCGTCCCAGAAATCGGGCACGCCGGATCGCATCAGTCGCAGATTAGAACTCGCTGGCGCAAATACCGACCTTCATACCGGCTCCAGACTCGCTGCCAGGTCCGATAGCAATCCGGTTCTTCCCGAACAACGATAGTCGGAGTGCGGGCGGGCCTCATAGCCATCGCTCCGAGGGCGAGTCCACCAACCACGCCAACGGCCAAAGAACCGCTGATATCCGGATAGTCCCGGTAATCCGCGCCGCTCTCATGATAGTACCAGTCACCATCGCTGTCTTCGTAATAGGACCAGTCGTCGGCATGCGCAAAGTTGCTGGTGAAGGTCAACATCACAGCGAGCAATGCAGCGGTGAACTTGCCAGTAAGAGCCATGTTGGCCTCCAATGGAATCGAGCCTCATCGTTGAGGACGAGGCACGTGTAGCACTGCCCTGTTCAGGCTTGTTCATGATCGTATGGAGATTTCGTCGAGGCGAGAGGCGTACTGTCTCCGGGCCGGAATTGCAGCCAGAGAGTGATCTGTTATGCCTGCTCTTGTTCTGCAATGAGGCAGTTGGCGTATTCTGGAAAGACCGGCGAAGACCTCGGAGAGTTGTACCAGGGTCAGAACAAGAGCTGATTAAAATCGATGGGATGGAAGGCTCCCGCGTGGAGAGAATTTGGTCCGGTCGTGCAGCGCATCTCGAGTGCAGTGTGTCCGGCCTTTGATGCAGCATGGCATCGGCTGCTGGCCTTGAAGGGTTCCGCCAGCATCATGCCCCCATTTGATCAGAGGGACTTTCACCTTCGCTACGCTAAGCGGGTTCGGCTGATCCTTCGGGGTTGACTTGCTACGCTCACTTACCTTGTTCGCCGATTTGTTAGGCCGACCTCAGTTCGTTGATTTCGTCATATTCGCCGAGTCACATGATCGACCATGCAATCGCGCCGTTTATTGACAAGAGCGGCGGCGACGATCTTTGGCGGTCAACGCGGCAACACGCCGCCGATCCACCTCGACCCGTTAAAATCAAACCTCATGCCTCGATCATTGCAAGGACGATCGCAGACGAGACACTGTCCCTTTATCTATTCGAGGACTGAGGCCGCATCGGTCGGGGAGACAACGGTGACGGTGAAAGCACGTGGGCCGGCGATCCCGATTTTCAGCAATGTGACGGGATTGTCGCCGCACTCATCAAGGCCGGTTTCTCCACCGAGATCAGGCGATTGGGCCGATCACTCGCCGAAGCCACGCCGAACAACATCTGCAACCGGGGAGAAACTCGAACCAGGGTACAGTCGGTGAGCGCTTGATCTCTGCGTGATTAACTCGCCGGAGATGGCGAGGAGTTATTACATTTCGCGCTGTCATGCTCGGATGAAAACCGAAGCGAGAGGAGCCATTGATAGCTGGGGTTGATAATTGGCACTTACAACCGTATATATCAACCCTGACTATCAACCACGTACTGCTCCCGCGACGGCGAGAGCCGTGAGTAAGTTATGAGTGAACATACGATATCTGCGACGGACATCGATCCGGTCGTGCGCGCTGCTGCCGAACTGCATGCTCGAGAAGCAGGGCAGACACTTTCTCAATACCTTGCCAATCTCGTATTCAACCAACCAACTGCAGGAGACTTGGATCGAGGACTCGAGAAGTGGGCGGATCGTCGATGGCGATTGAACCACCATTGGGCAGACAGTGGGGAGTTTCACCGCTGGAACATGGGCGTTCACGAGACGCGTCTCCCTGATGTTTCGGCGAGCGCTACCTTGAAACTTGTGTTCGTCTTTAATTCGCGGCTCCACTCGGCGGCACTTCTTATGGGGGCTGCGTTTCACGAGGCGTCAGTGTCGGACTTCGAGCTGCCCCGGCATCATCGTTCATCGGTTCACCGTGTCCAGAAGAGGCGAAACTGGTACGCACACATTGTGGACGACTGTCTGGCGCGTTCGAGGGAGGTTCGACAGGCTCTGTTGCACAGGTGGACCCCCACCCCACGCGCCGAGCAGCTGGCTATCGATGCTTTCGTTCTGTTGACCGAGTTGACACCGGCTCGTACCGAGTTGTTGCGGTTGTGCCAATATGACAGGCCCCGCGCATTCTCAGAGCTTGCCAAGCACATCGATCTCGCCGCCGACCAGTTTCAGCTTTCGGCTGATCTCTTGGCGGAGGTCGAGGGAGGAACCAGTGCGATTGAATTGAGCGACGAGCAAAGGTTCGTCAACATCAGCACTGCTCTTCTGGATCGTTCCGGCGGCGCGGTCTCTCTGACGAAAGGCGCAAAAATGCTCGGCACGACCCGCCAGGCCCTCCATAAGCGGGTCAAGTTGGGTTCGGCATTGGGTCTTATGCACGGATCTGCAATCGTTCTTCCCAAGTTTCAGTTCGTTACCATCGACAGCGAGACGCGCTTGGTAGAGGGGTTGGCCAAGGTGACCAAGCTCTTTGATGATAGCGGCGCAGGTCGTTGGTCGATGCTGCAGTTTCTAATCGGCATTGATCCCAACCTGGCTGATACGCCGGAGCGAATCCTTGCTGAAGGGCGTGTTGGCGACGTCGTAGCGGCGGCCAAAGCCTATCTTGGCATGGACGAGGGTTGAGGAGTGCCAATTCTTACTGCGCCGACAGCCCGTTTTCCCTCGGGACTAAGAATTACTGCGTTGGACGCGGGCGACGTCATCGTCCGCGTCCATCAGAAGATTCATGGTGCAATCTTTTTCGGGCCGCTAGCCGGTGCTCCGCCCCAAGGTCGTTTCGATGCACCTGCGAGCCAGTACCGGCTTCTGTACGCCGCGCAACGTCTGGAAGGGGCATTTGTTGAAACTGTTCTTCGTAGGCCTGCAAACCGCATCGTTCGGCGAGCGTTCGTGGAGGAGCGCATATGGACACCGCTTCGCTTGCAGCGTCAGTTGGTCCTAGCGAAGTTAATGGACGAAGGGCTGCTCTTTCACGGGGTCGATGCTTCCATCAGTGCCGGCGCAGACTACACTCCGTCTCGTGCGCTCGCGCTGGCTTTGCACGAAGATTACCCGGATTTGGGCGGTTTGGCCTATCGCTCCCGACATAATAACGGCGAGGTTTGCTACGCGCTCTACGACCGTGTCCTTCCGAGCGATCTTGTGACATTGCCCGCACAGCGTTTTGAAGATGAACCGACGAGAACGGACCAGTTGATGCGCCTGCATGGTGCGGTTTTCGATACGAGCCTTCCAATCACCTGACCCAAAAAGTTCGAACTCGCGGTAGCTCACGCTGAGTCGAAAACGCCCCCTGTGAGGGAATTGCTACGTTTCAGATTGCGAGCGGTGCCAACGACGAAGAACATATTAACCGTTGGTAACAATAGCGGAAAGCAAATGTCGATCCTGAAGGAATGCCTCCCGGCATCGGTCCTGTCAAGCGCCCGCCGCGCTCTTGAGAACCGCCAAATGTTCGCTGCAGATGGTTTCGACAAGATCGTGCAGGATCCTGGTCCGCTGACCGAGCCAGCGCAGGGCCTCGTCGCTGATTTCATAGTGCTCTGAATAGCGCGCCTTGACATAGGCTTCGTTGATTGTGTTGAACCAAGCGCGGCAGCGCTGCTGGTCACGTGGCCACGCCTCGGCCAGGCGCCGGTCACGTCCCTCGGCCATGGTCCGCAGG
>NZ_JCAXDZ010000008.1:0-207471 GCF_059758635.1 Phyllobacterium sp. GQ127 | reverse complement strand
GTACCAGGCTGTTGATTCGAACTTTAAGGCCATTGTAGACTTTCATGATACAATCAAAAACGCCAAAAATGGGCTGTCATCGGCATTTTCAAAGGAAGGGTTGCTGATCACTTCCCGGTTTGTACGCAGCAGTATCTGTAGGTCTGCGGTTCAGTTCCATTCAGGGTGCGCAATGCCAACAAGCCGATTGCATCGCTCGGAGCGATCTTTAGTGCGTGGATGCCACAAACGGCGGCCGATTACGACGCACGGGTGAAAGCTGTGGCTACACTACCATCGCCTCGCTAATCGAAACCCACAAGCTCAATGCTGTCGATACGTTTACGTATCTGACCGCCATACTCGCCTCCATCGTCAACGGTCACAGGCAGAGTCGCATCGATGAGCTTTTGCCGTGGAATTATTCGGGACGAACAAACGGCTGAAGTCTGCTGTCGGCCCTAGGGGGGCATGATCGGGAAGTGCGCCAATTGCTACAAACCGAGCGAGTGCGTCAGCTTCCGAAGCAGGCCGTCGAGCTGATTTACCTCGTCAGTAGTCAATGCTGTCAGGACAATTTGGCGTTGCGCTGCGACATGATCGACGATGGCCTGTTCTATCCGTTTTAAACCTTCTTGCGTCAGACACACGATGGCTTTGCGGGCGTCGTTTGGATCGTTCTCCCGTCGCACAAGACCTGCTTTTTCCAACTGATCGATCCGGTTCGTCATTGTTCCCGACGTGATCATCATCGAGGCCAAGAGGTCGCCCGCCGATAGCTCGTAGGGCGAGCCTGAGCGCCGCAGAGCCGATAATACATCGAAACCAGCCATGTTTAAGCCATGGGTGGTGAACGTCCGCTCCGCAACGGCTTGCATCTGCTTTGTCGCGCGTGACAGCCGCCCGATCAGGCCCATCGTGCTCATGTCCAAATCGGGGCGCGCTACGCGCCACTGTCCGATAACTTTATCGACTTGATCCATAATTTCTTGTCCGCTCTCGTTTCGTCTCAGCAGCATGACAATGCCAACATAATTATCTCGACGTCAAGCCTCTTGACATCAAGATAAATCAGATGCAGATTTATCTCGACTTCAAGATTCTTGACGTCAAACAAAATACCGGAATGCTTCGGGATTGCCCGTGGACCCTAAACAATAGCAACCCAACAGAGGAATTTATGCATGCCTGACCTGTTTTCTGCCCTCCGAGTAGGGTCCTATACACTCACCAACCGTCTAGCCATGGCTCCCATGACCCGCAGCCGCGCCTTGGCTGACGGCACGCCAACGCCTCTCGTGGCCGAGTATTATGCCCAGCGAGCCGGCGTCGGCTTAATCCTGACCGAGGCCACCCAGCCCTCTGACATTGGGCAAGGAAACGTCAACACGCCCGGCATCTATACCGCGGCACATGTAGAAGGTTGGAAGCAGGTCACTTCGGCGGTCCACGCCAAGGGCGGCCGTCTGTTCATTCAGATCATGCATGTCGGTCGGATGTCGCATCCCGACAACGTGGTTGGCAATCTGCAAGCCGTCGCGCCGTCGGCCATTGCGCCCAAACTGCAACTGCACACCCCGAATGGCATGAAGGATGTGCCCGCGCCACGCGAGATGACGCCGCAGGAGATCAAGCAGACCGTTGCAGATTATCGTCATGCAGCGCGTTGCGCGATCGAAGCCGGAGCTGATGGTGTGGAGGTCCATGGCGCGAATGGTTACCTCATCCAGCAGTTTTTCGCTCCCAATGCCAACACCCGCACCGATGCCTATGGTGGCTCGATCGAAAATCGTGCTCGACTTGCCATTGAGATTGTCGCCGCTGTGATTGAAGAAATCGGCGCAGAGCGCACGGGCTTTCGCGTCTCGCCCGGTGGCCTTCTCGGCGATCTCGATGAAAGCATTGAAGGTCCGGCGCTGTATCGCTACCTGGTTGGTGAATTGGACAAACTTGGCCTTGCCTTCTTGGACGTGATGCACTGGGGCAATGAAAAACTGCTCTCCGATCTACGCAAGCTCTGGCACCAGGTCCTGATCCTGAACCGTCCGGGTCGGCAGCGTGAGCAGATTGGCGCTGATGTGGCCGCAGGACTGGCTGACATGGAATCCTATGGCTCGATGACGCTGGCCAACCCTGACTTTGCGCACCGCGTTCGCGCCCATGCACCGTTCAATGAGCCGGACAAGGCGACATTCTTCGGTGGTGGTGCACAGGGCTACACCGATTACCCGACCATGGGGGCGTCCGAAGAAATTTTATCAACAATCACCAGAAAGGCTTCGTGATGAACATCGTCGTTGCATCGTTTTTCTGGGCGCTCGCCATCTTCTTCCTTTATGGAGCCCTCAACAACTTTCTGGCTCGCGAAAATCTCCGCGAGACCTACCGCCGCTGGGGCTACCCGGATGGTTTTCACTACGTGACGGCCGCCTTGGAATTCATCGCAGCCATCCTGCTCGCCATTCCGGGCACTCGTATATTCGGGGCAGGTCTGGCATCCATTGTTATGGTCGCAGCAATCGCGACGCTCTTGAGGGCTGGACTGCGCAAACAGGCTTTAACGCCTGGAGTGGTGCTGGCATTCTCTGGCCTGGGCGTCGCAATGGCATACAGCACGATTTCGAGCTGACAGTCACGATCCGCTTTCTCTGATTTTAACAAACGAACGCAGCCCACCGCATATCAACTTAGGAGAACCCAAAATGAGCATATCTAGAAAGATTGTCGTTATAGGCGGCACAGGGCTTGTCGGCTCCAAGGTCGTTACCATCCTTCTCGACGCCGGTCACGTGGCCGTCGCCGCAAGCCCTCGAAATGGCATCGATGCTTTCACCGGAGACGGCCTTGAGGCTGCCGTGGCTGATGCTGACGCCGTTATCGATGTCTCGAACATGATGTCCTTCGACGAACCCGTCATCCGGAACTTTTTCGAAACCTCGACACGGCATTTGACGACTGCCGAAAAGTCTGCCGGCGTCCGCCACCACGTCGTTTTGTCCATCGTTGGAACTGACCGTCTTTCTGCTAACCCATACATGAGCGGCAAGCAGGCTCAGGAAGATGCGGTCAAAGCCTCGGGTCAGGACTACACAATCCTCAGGGCTACGCAGTTCTACGAGTTTATGGAAACCTTGGCTGGCGCGTATGACAAGGACGGCGCGGTTGTCGTGCCCAATGTGCAGTTTCAGCCAATCGCTGCTGACGACGTGGCGGCTACACTGGTTCGTGTCGCACTTGGTGAACCTCATAACAGCATCATCGATCTCGCCGGCCCGGATCGCGCGTCCTTCGCGTCGCTGATGAATTCTTATCTCAAGGCGAAGGGCGATACCCGGTCGGTCAGGTCAGAAACCGGGATCGGATACTTTGGTGCCGCAATAAACGAGACCTCGCTCGTTCCTGCCGGTGATGCAATCCAAGGCAAGCTTACGCTTGCCGATTTCCTTCAAAGTGAAGCCAACTCGAAACAGACGGAGACTGTGCAATGAAGACCATTCTTTCTACCTTACTAGCTGTTGCTCTGCCGTTTTCAGCAGCTTTTGCCCATGACCTCGCAAAAGGAGACCTCGCCTACGAATCGAAGGGCACCAAAGTGACATTGGTCTACGACCATGCGCTTCCAAACGTTCCTGGCAAGAGCGTCAAGGGCGTCCTTGTCGAGTACGAGCCTGGCGGGTACAATGCAGCGCATACACATGCGGAGTCGGCGCTTATCTACGCCACGGTGCTTGAAGGCGCGGTCCTGAGCGGGCTCAATGGAAGCGAAGTCAGAACTTTCACGAAGGGGCAGAACTTCACAGAGCTTCCAGGCGATTTGCATGACGTCAGCGCGAATGCAAGCAAGACGGAGCCAGCCAAACTTTTGGCGGTTTTCGTCGTTGATACCGATGATACTGCCCTGACAACTGCTAGAAAACCCTGAACGGGTTCGTAGCGTGCCGCCATTGGGTGCGCTACTTGCCACGTTCCTCATGCGCGCGATAGCTAAAGGCGTACGGGATGGCCTTTGGCACGCGCTTCCTTCCATCCCGAGGAGTAGGTAGGTGCAATGTCAATGTCCGCTTCTCGCGCATTCTTGACATCTCAGTCACAGCGGGAGTGTCCGAAACGCCCAACACGCTGGGTCAATGTGCGGGGAAAACAACGCTCTGATGTCCGTTGTCAATGCTTTGCGCGCGAGGAAACTATCGTCCCGGAGAAACGGCTGCTCATGATGATGATCGCGCATGGGTGGAGGCGGAACTCAAGGACGTCGGTGATCAAGCTCTGATGCGCGGGTTGGCTACCGCATTCCCGATTATGCGTCCGGGGCTATTCCGATCTTACTGCGGGCGTCGGTCGAATGCAGGCCACAAAGCGTCTGACGGGTATTCCCTGCCGTTGTTCCGCCCCCGCCCATGCGCGAGTGCAAGTTCGAGGCGGCGATCTACGATCCGATCGACTGCGCTTCCCTTGCAACGGCCCACATGAAGCCACTCGGCTCGCGGGCAATGGCGGTACAAACCACCGTCGTTCGCTTTCCTCGCCTGGTCAACGTTCGATAACAAGCCGTCTACCGGCTCTGAGCCTTCCATGCTATCTCCCGCACTTTCGGCGGCGCTTGCTCCATACGGTACAGCTTCCTCGCACCAACCTTCGTCGGATGACGATATGTCCAGGCGCTCTCGACCAGGATGTGCCGAACACGCCCGTTGTCTGCCTTGGTGATGGAGCCCCGCCTGACTGTCTCACCCGTTGATCGCTCACCAGGAACCAAGCCGAGATAGCCCATCAATTGTCGGGGGCTTTTAAATCGGGTCACGTCGCCGACTTCCGTCGCGAAGGTGACGGTGACGAACAAATCGACCCCTCGTAACGTCTGTAGAGTTCGAACGACGGGCGCGAGAGACCAAGTGGGGATAAACTCCTCAATCACCTTCCCCAATCGTTCGAAGCGCTCCTTCGAGAGGCGCACCGCCTCGACCATTTCCTGCAAAGCGATCTGATGCGCGGGATAATCGAACTGCTGTCCTGCAGCCAGCACAGATATAGCATCGCCTGGATAGATGCGACTATCCTTGGTGCCGGACAGCGACAGGTGTTCCGGACGAACGCCGATTTTGACTGATTGTTCGCGCGCCAGCCGTGTTTTTGCGGCAACGACGCCCTCGACCAGACCTCTCAGTATGTTCATCGAAGGCGAACCGATGAAACCTGCGACGAAAAGATTGGAGCGTCATGCCCATTGTAGGGAAGCGCTTCACAATCGATTTCTTGAAGAAGTTTCAACACGAGAAATGCAAGTAATTGCGGATGAGGCTCAGCTGTCTGGCTGGGTTCTTAAGGAAGTGCGACGGGCAATCGACGCCCTGGTAAAAGAACGTGCGCGCCTCGCGGGCACTGACACGTGCGAATATAGGGCAGTTAAACTTCGTTAAACTGTGACGGTTTCAGGCTTTTCTTTCAATCTGTCCGTCTTTCATTTTGAAAATGCCGTCTTGTCCGCCCTGCGCATTGAAATCGCGCTCAAGCTCGGCCCAGCGTCCAATAAACTGATTTGCAGGTGCTGCAAAATATAGGGCTGTCGCCTGTTACCGTCGCTGGAATCGTCAGGTAAATCGTACCGCAATCCTTGCAGTCTAGCTTGTGGTCGAGTCTTTCCATTTCTCCATCGCCTCAGTGAAGTAGAGCCCACTTTCGCTAGAGATATCATTATCGCAATGTGAAGGAACGTCGCGTGCGCGTGCGACATCAATCAAGCTCATCTCCCGGCTCATTGCCAGCGAACTCAATGTGCTCGTACAATGCACTCCGCTGTCAAAGAACGTCATGATACACCGCGCCAGCCGGTCACGTTGCAAGGATGGATTTTTTCCAATTTGCTGAATTGCGAGTTCATAGGCTTTCGCCATTCCATCCCAGTCAAGGGATGAATATTTATTGGTGTAGACCTGTCTACGGAAAGGCATGACCGTGCTCCTCCCACTAGGCGGAGAGCACGTAAAATCTCTCAAACATCGACCGCCAGCTCAATGCGCAGTCTCGATGGTGCAATTAGTTTACGCTTTCATTCAGAAGAGTCTAGCCTATGTCTGATAGGGAACCTAACCCATTGCTTGGGGTTCACTGACAAATCCTGAAGGTGCGTCGTGGCTGACAATATTCTAAAGCCAAGTGGGACGAGCATATTCTCCGCCGAGAAATGCTCAAACCAATTTTACGGCAGCAATTCGACGGAAATGCTTCTCGTGCCGACCGACGAAAAATTCTTGGATTTGTTAAGTCGGTTGGAGCAAGCCGAAAAGGAGCGCAGTGATTACTCAGCCCGGTTTTCCAGCTGCTCTAGGCCCCGCGCTTTCCGGAGAAGCTCGCGCCCAGTCTGGGAGGAACGGGCTCAGTCCGATCAAGGTTGCGCCAGTTTCCTAGTGCCAAGCCATTCGCGCATTTCCTTTATCTCCTGCTTCTGAGCTTCAATGATCTCCCCAGCAAGATGGTGATTTTGAGGGTCTTTGCCAAACCTAAGTACGATCTCCGACATGTCGATGGCGGCCTGATGATGAGGGATCATACCCAGCACGAATGCGGCGTCGGGATCGGCATTGCCTATACCGGTGATCATCGGCCCATGCATTTTATCCATGGCTGCCCGATAGGCGATACCTGCATCCTGTGACACGTCCGGCACTGAGTCGCCATGACCGGAAGCCCCGTGGGGATTCTCGACATTTGGCGCGTGTGTGAGCCGGCGGTTGGCTGCAAGATCGACATTTCCAGCAGGGCCGTAAAAGGCAGCATGCAACCCCCAATATCCGCAGACGAAAACGATGAGGGCCGCTGCGAGACCGGCGGGTACCCCTGCAAGTTTGCGTTTCAGAGTTGGAAGGAAGTGCACCTCTCGGGTGTGATCGGCGGCGATGGCGACGATGATTGCCATGATCAGTGCGTGTCCGATGAGGTCGATGCGGCCAAAAGGGTAGACCGCTGCATTGAATATGACGAACAAGGCGATGGCTGACAGACGCCGGACCAGTGGGGTCCATAGCAATCCGAATCCCATCGTGAACTCAGCCACACCCGCCATCGGAATGAACACGTCCCGCGGAAGCCCGAATGTGAGGAACGGCTTTTCGACGACCAGTGGATAGAACCAGTCAGGGTAGGCGAACTTCTCTAGGCTCGACCACATCAAGGCGATCGCCACGCCCCACCGCAACGCCTGGAACCGGTGCTTGCGCCATTCCGGGTTTGAGGACGATTCAAGAACCAGATAGGCCGCAACACCGACGCCCAGTGCAAGGTAATCGAGCAGGTGAAAAACATCATAGTCACGCAGTGCCAGAAGCCACAGCCCGATGATCCCCGCCGCAGCGAAAGGCTGCGTCCTGCGCGAAAAGATCAAACCTGCGATCAGCAACTGCGCCCAGGACACTAGTTCCGAGGGCGTTTTCAGATCCGGCGTCAGGTATACGCCACCGACAGCGAAAATGGCGATAAAGAAAGCACCGATCACAACCCTGACGAAATCGTCAAGACGCGTCCACAACGGATCAGAGAGCCGGTCAAGTCCAAGCAGAATATTTTCGCCTGCCTTGGACTTTTCGAGCGCACGCGTCGCCACGAAGAATGCAACGACAAGAACGATGCCCGTCCAGAACCAGACATTGCTCAAAGTAAGGCCAATGGACTGGGGAGGGGCGCCGACAATATAAGGGGCGAACCATTTGACGTGGGCTTGCGCGGGAACAGCGATGAAAAGTGCGACGAGGGCGGCCGGAAACGCGATAACGGGGCCAGTGTGGCGGGCGGTGCTCTTTGCATAAGCAGTCATACTAGGCTCCGGTGGTCCGTCGACCATGGTTGAACATGAGATTCTGTATCGTTGTGAATGAGGGAAAAACGAAAGGAACGTTACTCTTGCCTTGCAACCGAGACTGAATGCCTTGGACCAAGTTGGAGAGCGTTCGGCCCAATATTGAGTCCGATCTGTAGACTATCAGCGATCCGGTTTGCGCGGACGATGAAGAGTTCGGCGACGGATCCCGTGCAAATATCGTCGACCGTTTTCTCGAAGAGATTCAGCCAATGCAGAAAATGCTCAGGTTCGAGTCCTAGATGCTGGTGCACGCTGTGCGGGTTGCCACTGTACCGGCCCGTGCGCATCGCCACAGACGACCAGAAGTCCACCATCTTGGCGAGATGAACTTCCCACCGGCCGGCCAAACGGTCTTCAAAAATTGGCCCAATAAGACGGTCGTCGCGAACGCGTCGGTAGAACTCATGTACAAGACGCTCAACGAGCATTTCGGTAACGGTATCTGTGCGTTCGGCATCTGACATGTTGGCAGTTCCCCAATAGTCCTTTTCTTATTCTGAAAAAGAGGTATTGTAAATGCATGATTTGGAGAGAGACGTGCGATTAACTGCCCATACAGACTATGGATTGAGAGTTCTGATGGCGCTGGCCGCTATCAACGATCGGCTTGTGACGATCGAGGAGCTTTCTGTCAGGCACAGGGTGTCACGCAATCACTTGATGAAAGTGGCACAGACTCTCGTCAAGCTGGGACTGGTGAGAAGTGTGCGCGGCAGGCGCGGCGGCCTGACCCTCGCCAAGCGCCCGGCAGATATACGTATGGGAAGCGTTGTGCGAGCGTTGGAAGTCGATATGGAACTTGTCTCGTGTTTGGGCGATCAATTCGACAGTTGTGTGTTCAGTGGCATCTGTCGCCTGACCGGAGCTTTGCGCGGTGCGTTGGAAAGCTTTTTCGCAGAGCTCGACCGGCTTACCCTTGCTGATCTTGCCTCCAGTCCACAAAATCTAAGGGAGAGATTGGCAGTGCCAGTGTGACTGGGCATGGCCGCAATGACTGCACGCAGGCACATAAGGCGGCGAACTGCGAGGAATAGAAGCGATAAAGATTCTAATTGATCACGGGGCGGATCTATCCATCCGCACGCGCATCGATGATCATGCAACACCACTCGAAGAAGCGCGTCTGCTAGGGCGCACTGCCATTGTCCGCTTTCTGGAGGGGCTGAGTTGCACGGCTGAGCTCCAATCGAAAACCGGGCAGTCCCCGAACGAATAGTTTCGGTCGCGCGCACTTAAATGATGGCTGGTTCGGAGGAGCTAATCCAAGTGTATCATTGCCGGCTTGTAGGATTCATTCAGCGCCCTGCCAGTGATCCGCGAATACCTCGGCGGGAGTTGCTCTCGAAAAGGACTCAATACCTTATGAAAATTGCCCGGCCTTGGATAATCATCACGCCTTATGCGTACGCTCCTAGCTACGGCAACCACAAAGCGCGAAACGAACATCGTCCGCTTCTTGGCGACGGAAGCTCGGGAAACTCCGGCGGATGTTCCTGGTGAATCCTATGTGGTAATGTAATCAGGAACGTTTGTGGAATTGGCTCGGCGATCAGGTCGAAATGAAACAAATCATCAAGTTTCAATTAATTGGAGGACGTGTTGGCATCTTGGCGTGTGATCTATGTTGACGATGAGAGCGACATTCGCGAGGTAGCCTCAATGGCTTTGGAACTGGACCCAGCTTTTGAAGTGAAAACCTGTGCGGGGGGGCAGGAGGCCATTAATATGGCAAGGGCCTGGAATCCAAATTTGATACTGCTCGACGTCATGATGCCGGGCATGGATGGCCCGATGACCTTAGAGCTGCTTCGTCAGGATGCAGTCACTCAAGATATTCCTATTGTCTTCATTACAGCAAGAACACAGACGCGCGATGTCGAACGCTTTCTGCAACTCGGTGCAGCAGGCGTTATCGCAAAGCCGTTTGATCCTATGGTGTTGGCGGAAGACGTGCGCAAATACCTGCGGGCAAGCTGATCATGGAAGACAAGCTCGATCAATTGCGCCAGCGTTTTCTGGAGCGCTGCAAGACAAATCTTCCCGCTCTTCAAGCAGGCCATTTGTTGCTTGACGATGCGACAGGGGATGAGCAGAAGGATTTTTTAGCGCTTGTACACTCGCTGGCAGGGGTCGGCGGTATGTTCGGCTATCACGAGATCAGTCACGCCGCAATTGAACTCGAAACAGTCCTTCGTGAAGAAGACGGACCGATCGACGTTGCGGCAGCCACCACATCACTACGTCGTCTCGTGACGGCAACATGCGCCGCGTTGAAAACCAGCCAGGACGTTGAAAAGTCCTAAATCACTTGGCTTGCTTGGCAAAACCCTTGCGGGTCATCTCGCCCCATCCGGTACCGCCGCGTGCATATTGCCACATGCCTTTCAGGCGCCAGTAATTGTTGATCTGGCGATAGCCAAAGTTCTCCAGCACCGCGGCCAAGGTGAGGATCACCAGATCCCTTGCCCTTGGAAAACGCCGCAGTTCGGCCTCTTCCAGGATCAGGGACGTGACACTGATAAATACGCCATAGGTAAACACCAGTGCCGTGAAGGCAAGAAGATAATCGACGGCGAGAATGCCAAGCAGCCAAAAGGCAGGCATCAGAATATAGCCGAGGACTTCGATGACCGGTCCGATGACATCAACCAGCAATATGTGGCCAAAGCCAAGAAAACCAATACGGCCATAGCGTGGATTGAAGAGCATTGAGCGATAGCGGAAGAATACTTCGAGCGAGCCCCGCTGCCAGCGGGCGCGCTGGCGGCCGAGAACGTCAAGGGAATCAGGTGCCTCGGTCCAGCAAACGGGCTCGGGAATAAATTCTATCCTGTAGTCGCGACGATTATCGCGCATGTGACGATGCAATTTCACCACAAAATCGAGGTCTTCGCCCATCGAACCTCTTGTGAATCCACCGACCTCTACGGCCTCACGGCGGCGAAAAATACCGAACGCTCCCGAAACCAGCATCAGGCTGTTGATGCGGCTCCAGGCCAGCCGTGCCATCAGGAACGCCCGAAGGTATTCGATAATCTGCAGGAGCGGCAGCAGTTTTCTAGGCAGGCGGACGTTCGATACACGACCGCCGCTCACCTCGGAGCCGTTGGCGATGCGAATGGTGCCTCCGACGGCAATAGTTCTGACGGGGTCCTCTATGAACGGATGCACGGCGCGCAGCAACGCGTCGGGCTCGAGGATCGAGTCCGCATCAATAACGCAAAACAATGGGGCCCGGGAAACGTTGATACCGGCATTCTGGGCGTCGGCCTTGCCACCGTTCTCCTTATCGACCACAAACAGGCGGCTACTGAATCGCGACGCATAGATTCCCCGGATCGGCGCATGTGACAGGGCTTCTTCGTATGGCCGGGTTACCAGTTGAAGTTGATATGCCTCCGTCAATCGATCCAATGTCGCATCGCGCGAACCGTCATTGACGACAATCACCTCATAGGTCGGGTACTCCAGCGACAGTAGCGAACGCACGCTTTCAACGACATTCATCTCTTCATTGTAGGCGGGCACGACAAGCGCCACCGGCGGTGCGACATCGCTGTAGCGCCGCCAAAGCAGTGTCGCCCTTGCGACGGGAGGACGGCGGGAAAGCGCCAACGCCGCCAGCACCAGTTGCAACATATAGACCGCCGTCTGCGCCAGACCACAAGCGATGACGAACCACGCGATAATTGTGGCACTGCCGGTAATCCAGGGGAGCCAATTGTTCATTATATCTCGTGCCCTTCCTCGGCGAGGAGAAGTGCGGCGGTCCGCTGACTGCGAGGCTTACCGCTTCTTGCAACTTCCGCCAAAACGCTGAGGCCTTCAGTGCCCAGATTGAAGAGCGCCTTGCTGGCAGCGTACCGAACCAGCCATTCGTTATCCTCAAGGAGCTCGCTCAGTTGCCTACTGGCGGTATCAAGGCCAATGCGAGCTGCTGCCGCTGCTGCTTCTGCGCGCACTTGCCAATCTTCGCTCGCGAGCGCACGCATAATCGTAGCGGCTCCTGCCGGGTGTGCGAGTTCGCCGATCGCGTGGATGGCCGCAGCACTGACTTCCGGCTCGCCATCCGCTACGGAGGCGGCAAACAAGGGCAAGAGCGAGTAATCGCCCGACGTGCCAAGCGCCTCTATTGCTGCGGCGCGTACAATCGACGGTGTCTCTCTGGATGTCAGGATTGCTCGCAACTCATCTGATCGATCCGAAGGAAGGCGGCGAAACAGACCAACCAGACGCCGCGATTCCAGATCACCCACTCTCAGTTCGCCCAACAACTCCGACAGCGGCATGGTGCTGCCGCCAGCGACAAGGCCGATTGCCCCCGCGAGACGTATGTCTGCCGATCTATCCTTCAGCGCCATCTGGAGAGCTGTCAATGTGTCGGAGCCGGGAAAAAACGGCAGAGCCTCGACCGCATGGATTCGGCGGTTCCTGTTACCCCCGGTAACACGCGAAATGAGTTCTTTGGCGACCCCCGCTCGGTTCAGGACCTTGACGAGTTTTTCGTGTTCATCGCCCCGCACGAGGTTGAGGAGTTCGAGCGCCAAGTCGACGACGGTTGACAGCGGTACTGTGGCAACTTTGCTCAGAAAAGCTTCTTGGTCGCCGTCTTCGGTGAAGCTGAGGAAAGCAGGCAGTAGCCACCTGCGGGCCCGTTCAAGACGATCCTGCCTGTACGCTCGAAACAGACGCGCAGCCACGAGGCCCGCCATCACAAACAATGAGATTGCGGCAAGCAGCATGGACAGGATCCAGAGTCCATACAGCATTTAAAACCGCCAGGTCATGCCAACGCCGTAAACGTCGCGGTTGTAGGCGTTTTCACGTTCTTCATGCGCGAAGTTGGTACGGACGGTCACCTGTTCATTGACGTCGAAAGCAAGGCCGCCGAACAGAGATCGTGTCGGGATCATTACGCCATCAGATGGCTCCAGAGCATTGGAGTAGCCCGCAAACACGCGCAAGCGATCGACAACCGACCAGTCGGCACGGACGAGATATCCGCCTGCATGGTGCTGTTGTTGATCGAAAATATTGATCCATTTGGCGGTCAGAACCAGTTTGTCCGACCACAGCGACTGCTGCAATCCTGGGGAAATCGTTTCGACGTTTCCGTCGCTGTAGTGTTCGTATTTAAGATCAAGTGTGGCCGTTAAAGGTCCGAAGCGAGCGCCTCCCTTTGTGATGACATAGGCTCCACCGCCGCTAATCGCATATTCCGGCAAAAAATCAGCATCGGGCGTCACCGAGGCGGCAGCGTATCCGGAAAAAAGGTCACTGAATTTGTGTGCGATGCTAAGCTCGGCCTGCTGATCGTGATGATCGAAGCGCGTGGCCGCAAAGAAACGGGCAGTCAGCGTGGTATCAGGACCGAACGCGCGCGATAGTGCAACGCTGCCCTCCGACCAGTCCGGCTGCGATCTGATCAAGGTGCTGTAGTTGCCGTCAATGTCCAGCCGCCAGAACTTCGGCGCCGGTGCCTCGAGACGCTGGCGAACATCCGCCGACATCGGATTCAGAACGTATGCTTTCTGATAGGCTTCGAGCGCCAACTTCTCACGACCGCGCGAGCGACGAGCATCTCCAAGGCCGAGAACGGCATCGACATCGGTGCTATCGGAGGCAACAAGGGCGGCAAAAGCTGTTTCCGCTTCAGCAGTTTGCCCTTGCAGAAGCAAAACCCGGGCGCGCAATCCCTCGATTTCCCGGTTATCCGGTGCTGCTGTTGACAGTGACTGCAATTGGGCGGCTGCCTGTTCAATATTGCCTGTCCAGATTGATAGCCGGGTCATGCTGATCCTGGCATCGAGCGAATTCGGTTCGAGCGATAATGCTCTCTCAAAGCTCAGCCGTGCATCGCCGAACTTCTGTTGATACGCTTGCACCAGCCCCAGCGCGACGAGCAGGTCGACATTGCTTGGCTTCCGGTCCAATGCTTTGCGATATAAAGTCTCCGCTTCGGCGAAGCGTGCCTCGGTTCGCAGTTTGCGTGCCGCATCTGCCCATTCAACAGCCGGGTCTGGACGCGCGACAGGAGGTGTTTTCCGTGCAGGTTTTGCGGCATGGGGTCGTGCTTTTTCCGCTTCTGCTTTGGCGATATTGACCTGCAACGCCTTGGCTTCGGCATCATCAGGCCGTTCTGTCAGGACATGATCAAGGAATTGCTGCGCCCCTGCGAGATCGCCGCGCCTAAAGCCTATCTGGGCAAGTCCAAACTTGGCGTCAACGTAGGCTGGTGATATTTCAAGGCT
Source organism: Phyllobacterium sp. GQ127 (assembly GCF_059758635.1). Classification (NCBI taxonomy): domain Bacteria; kingdom Pseudomonadati; phylum Pseudomonadota; class Alphaproteobacteria; order Hyphomicrobiales; family Phyllobacteriaceae; genus Phyllobacterium; species Phyllobacterium sp. GQ127. The sequence continues at coordinate 193,389 of NZ_JCAXDZ010000008.1, read as the reverse complement.
TCGTTTGAATGCTGCTTCCGAACGATCGATGTCTCCTTGAGCGAGGTGAGTGAAGCCCAACTGAACAAAGACATCAGCGTTGGCAGGCGCGAGTTTTGCTGCCTCCTCAAGTTTGGACCTTGCCTCGTCAAATTTCTTTTCTAGCCGCGCGGCCACCGCTTCCTTGTAAAGCCGCTCTACATCGCTCGTCTGCGCAAGCGCCGATGCCGCACAAAGACCCAGCACGGCAGCCACAACGGTCCTCCACGCGGAGCGTCGCGCCTGCATGCCTATCGCCTCGCGGCCAGCAGCCGCGAGATACGCGCCAGCAGCTCGTCGGGAATAAAAGGCTTGACCAGATAATCGTCCGCACCCCGATCAAGCGCGCTGACGATATCTTTTTCGCCTCTGCGCGCGGTGAGCATGACCACTGGCACAGGCGTAAAGTTCGGATCTTGTTTGACACGCTTGAGCACTTCAAACCCATCGAGAAGCGGCATCATAGCGTCAAGCACTATAAGGTCTGGGCTCTCCGTAGCTATAACGGTCAGAGCGTCCTCACCGTTTTCAGCGCGGACCACTGAATAGCCCTTGGCCTTGAGCTTGAATTCAACAAGTTCGAGGAGCAACAGATCATCATCGCAAATTAAAATTTTTGTTTTTTCCGTCATGCAGTCGTCCAAGCCCAGTATGCCGAATTAGATTTGAGATTTGCACTGCGGGATTATTGTCTTAGCCCGTGCAGGGCAAATCCGGAAAAAGAACGCCATGCCGGAAATGTGGAACGGAGTCTGTCGATCGTCGCCAGCAGCACAGGCAGTTTCCCGTGAAAACTGATTCTGCTGCCGGGTATTATTATCTCATGGTTGAACCTATAAATCATCTTTTCCTTTGATGACACAGTGAGGTCCGACACTATCACGGCGTCGGCCGTGGAAAAACGCACGAGCTCAGCGGTGCCATGGTGCGAACGGACATAAGTCCGGTGGGTCTCATCTGGAACGGGACCATTTTCCAGGGCGATGACAATATCGACGCCATATTGAGCGCCCCATGCCAGCCAGGGCTCGGAAGCCTCTATGATCGCCTTGTCTTCCGTCCGGTAGGACATCACCGTCAAGGATGAGACAAATGGCTTTATGCGTTCGATCGCTTTTTGTCCGTCCAAATCCTCAATCAGCCAGAATGGAACGACGACCTCTACCTTGCCACGCCAGAGGGCATGGAGCTCTTTCAATGTGGCAGACCAGTCATTCCAGATAGTTCGCCGATCAAATGCATATGCCTGCAATATATAGGGCTCGATATCATACTGGATGCCGGCAAGCTGTCCGCCCGGCGGCGCTGCTTTCTGGAATCTGGAGATAGCACCTGTTCGCGCCAGTGCATTGTTTCTTCCATCGCCGCGGATCATTCCAGGATCACCCTCAACAGCAAAGACCGCAATGTCAAGGTCAGTTGCTTGGTTCAAAAATGCCCGAAGCACCTCCGGTTGTGCAACTTGCCCCGATACGATCTCAAGCTGGAGGTAAAGGCGATTGAGCTGCATCGACTTCGCCCAGGCAAGAATTTCAGACGGGTTTCGCTGCCATTGCTGCGGTATCCAGACCCAGGATGCCAGGATCGAGGGGAAAGGTTTTGAATCCGGGCGCAGGACGATTGACCTGATATCCAGTGTTCCTTTGGTCTCGGGGCAAAGGAGCACGATTTGCCCCGCGTGAGGCTCCTCGTCCGGTAGCAATAATTCAATCCTTGATATTCTGTCCTGCGGAAAGATCGGTGCATCTGGTGGCGCGTCCGCTCCGGCAGGAACAGCTGCAACCCGGAATTTACCGCCTGCGACACCTGTAATCGTGATCGTCTGGCCAAGCCTTCCGGGAAAACGGTGTGCTCCTGGTTTCAGGATCAATCCCGCAGGTGCTTTCCCGGGCTCGCAAATCAATTGCAGCCCGTTGCCATCCTTCTTGATTGACACACGGTTTTCCCGCCCAAACACGGTTGAGTCCAATAAGGGCAAAACATTGGTTTCAAAGGGCAATAGAGACAAACGCGACAGTGCGTCGTCACCGCCGCCATGCGCCCGCACGGGGACGAAATGGTCGTCTTTTGACGAACCTTCGATGACAAGGCTGGAGGGTTCCGTCGCACTCTTGACAATAAGACCCTTCCAGATGACGTCGGCTCGCTTCATTGCGCTTTCCTGTCGTTCACAGTCCTTGGAGGGAGACTCGTTCCCAAGCAGAACCGGGCCCGATCTATCTTTGCACAGATTCATCCAATCCGCATTTGCCGGTAGTGGACTTCCGAAAATCAATACGGCTTGCAATCCAAGTGCCATGACGAGGCGGCGTATAACCGGCACGTCAATCATGTCTTTTCAGGGGTTGATGCGGATACACTCTTGGACATCACATCGCGTATGACCCGGGCAACATCTAGTTCAGTTGTTCTGGTCTTGGTTAACGCTGCAGTTACCTGTTTTTTGAGAGCATCGCTTATGTCCATAGCCGAAAAAATGATGACTGCTGTCCCCGAGGGGATAAACGGAAGAAGATCGGCACCGGATCCATCCGGCAAGGAAAGATCGAGAATGACTGTTGAATAGTTGTTGCTGGCCAAGCGCTCCAATGCTTCTGCACTTGTGGTCACTCCATCAATCGAAACATCATCTCCTATCGCCGCCGCGATGACTTCGCGCACACCAACGTCATCTTCGATGTGCAGAATTCTTGGTTTGCCAGCTGAAGTTTGGCAAGCCTTGCGAATAGCCAGTGCAAATCTCTCGGGATCGACAGGTTTTTGTATCCAGTCCACCACACCCAGGGCCGAACCATTGATTGCGGCTCTCGCTTCATCGACGATTGCGGAAATGATCACCACAGGAAGGTGTTCTGTAGCTTTGTTTGCCCTCAAATCTTTGAATACTTCGATACCGCTTTCACCAGCAAGCCGAATGTCTAGCGTGATGGCTTTGTATTTGTTTTCGCGAATGAGCCGTTTTGCCGAGGTAACGCCATGGGCGATGTCGCATTCTATTCCTTCGTTTTGAAGAAGCAGTCTAATCAGTCTGGCGACATCATGATCGTCTTCAACGACCAAAACCCTGTCTCGTCCTTCGGTAAGGGAAGGCTGTAACTCGATTTTCTCGGCGACAGGAACGTCGACGTAAAAGGTGGTGCCTTGACCGGCCGTAGAGTCAAATGAAAGCGCCCCGCCGAGGCGTTCTGCAATTGCCTTGGAAATGGACAGGCCCAGTCCAGTACCACCCTTTTGTTTGGTATCCGAAGAGTCAGCCTGTTCAAATTTGCCGAATATTCGGGTACGGAATGCCTCCGGGATGCCCGGACCCTGGTCACTAACCGCAATGCGAACGCCGTTCCGTTGAGCTTCCAGGGATATCGATACCTCTCCACCCGGCGGAGAAAACTTGATTGCGTTGGATAGAAGATTGTTCATCACCTGGTGAAAGCGGTCGCTGTCGACGAGGATCTTCGCTTCCGGCGCATTGTCATGGATCTTCCAGCCAATGTTGTGCTCGTTGAAATAGCCGCTGTTGGCCTCCACAGCCTGATCAATGAGATCCCGCAAACCATAAGCCTTGATATGGAATGGCATGTGGCCGGATTCGATCCGCTCCATATCGAGAATATCGTTGATAAGCCTGACAAGGCGTTCGCTATTGGCCTGGGCTATCTGAAGGAGCATTTTGGCTTTTGGCGGAAGTTCACCTGCCGCTCCACCCGTTATCAGACCCAAAGAGCCGCGGATCGACGTCAGTGGCGTTCGCAACTCATGACTGACTGTCGAGATGAATTCGTTCTTCATCTGCTCTGCCTGCTTCTGGGCTGTGATGTCGATCAGAAATCCTTCCCATACGGTCTGACCATCTTCATCCTGCCGCGGTTGAGCCTGGCCCCGCACCCAAATTTGTGAGCCATCGCTCTTGTGATAAGGTGTTTCCAGATCCCAGGCCGTCGAGTTCAAAGCCGCGTCGCGTAGTTTGCCAGTGACTTCTTCCTTGTACGCGTCTGGTACCCTGGACATTGGCTCGATACTGCCGTTCACGAATTCCTCTGGCAACACGCCCAGCAACCGTTCGACGCCTTTCGACACGAACACCAGGTTGGGCTTTCCTTCTGCCGAAATTTTTTGCTGGAAGAACATGCCCGGGGCATTATCTGTGACGCCCTGAAGACGTGCCACGGCGCCCCTCATAGAGGAAAGCGCCCAGCGACGCTGACGATCCCCTAGCACCAAAACACCCATTAAAATGGTCGCCGCAAAGTTGATTGGCAGAATAAAAGGCAAAGCATCCTTCATGAGAAACAGGGCCGTTTCTCGGGGCAACAGCACGAGTGCGGGGAGTGGCAGTAAAGTAGCGACAAGACCCAAGGCAACGAGGTCCTGCAGCTTGAGCGGTCGATCTTTTATTGCGAAATACCAGTACGACACGCCACCGATCGCTGTTACCACGATGCCCAAGACAGCGGGAATTGCACCGGAATCAATCCACAAGCGTACGGCAATCACGATCACAGCGGTGACCGTCACGCCGAGTATTCCGCCGAACCCAGCAGACAATGCGATCACGACGCTTCGCGCATCCAAAATGATGCCTGGCAAGATCTCAAGGGGTCCGGCCATCGAAAGAAAGCCAGCGATCCCGAAGATCAAGCCAACCGTCAAATCCTTGGTCAGTGGACGGTGGTCCAGCCTCGATCCTAGCAAAGCCAGAAGCAGCGCCGCCACCACGAGGACACTTGCACTCTGGATGAGGTGAATGACGGTTTCCAATGACATGGTGCTTTCCCCTGTTCACTTTGATGTTATCAGATTTTAAGCTAACAAATCATCCTACATACTGGTTTTGCGGTTCGCTGTCAGAGGGGATTTCCGATGCAGCAACGCAACCGAAATGTGCGGTGGAAATTATAGGAGCTCAAGGTTGCTGGGCACACTCTCCACCACCCAACACAGTCATGTAATTAATTAGTTCATACAAGAGTTAATGATGATTGTAGACATCTGCACAACAATCGAAATCGGTGAAAATCAGTCTGTTATCGGCATTTTCAACCGAAGGGTTGCTGATCACTTTCCTGTTTGTACGCAGCAGCAATCTATAGGTCAGCGGTTCAGTTTCATTCAAGACCAAGGCGTAACCTTACAGTGTACTGGCCCCATAAATATCCGTACAGTCAGTCACACTAAGCTGCCGAACCAAATCATATTGCTAATGCAGGACCTTGGCTCTCACTTGACAGAAAGTCCGTCATAAAATGAAGTTGCTGCGATTATAGATATGCACGAAACCCATTTTCGCTAAATTGGCGTTCGAGATGTTGGCCTTTTCGGCCGATGGCACTTCGGTCTCGACCACGAAAGTCGACACGCCACGGTCTGCGCCTTCTTCTAGGCGAGCTTGAATCAAGGCTTTCTGCGCACCCCGGTTTCGAAAGCTCGGCACGGTCGTTCCACCGCCGAGCCACGCAAAGGATCCTGAAGCGAACATTGCTCCTGTTCCCACGGGCGTGTCTCCATCCAACGCGTAGAAACAAGACCATCCGTCGCGCCCAACGATCGCTGCCCATAGAGCGGTGAGGCTTTCCGGGAAGCCAAAACCGGCACACATCATGGCGCCGAATACCTCGGCTTCGTCGGGCTGAACTTTTCGTGTGTTCACGGCGCCTGACGATGGAAGAGAGACCGCGTCCGTGGATCGCCGCAGCTTCGCCCACCCAGGACCATAGGCAACCAACCCTTTCGTCTCGATCCACCGTGTCAGCTTGTCCGATGCAGTGTCGGTATTGACCTGTAAGAACCGGTTCCCCGTCCTTTCCCTCATCCAGTTGTAGGCTTCGTCGAGATCTTCATGTTTGGTGAGGCCAAGGATACGGTTGAGGCCGATCGCAGGCGCGCTCGGTAGTGAGATCGTGCATCCGCCATTCTTGGAAACGCATGCGAATCGCTCCTCGTCCGCCAATCGGCCGCGGGCGGCCTTATGCAGATCAATGAAAGCCTTGGCCTCAATGGCGTCCTCCTGCGTAAGGCAGGGCTGATCAGAAGAACAAGAATCCAAGAGAGTACTCCAAAGGCAGACACTTCGCCGAAAGCAGATAACGGAACTGTCGGATTAAAAATAGAACAATTCCATCGGCGAATCCTGCACGCCCGTCTGGGCGACCGTTGACGAGGATTTGCGCCGGCTTTGGCGTTGAGTGATTTTAAGCGAGCTAGACGATCTTCCAATACCATCGAAGATCTGCGAAGAGGCCTGGCAACCTTCATCTTGAGCCAGCCTGCGGTGCAACATGTCTCCATATGCCTTGAAAACTGGCCAGTGCGGTATATCGTTCAATCTTTTATGAATTGTGAGAGCAGGATGTCACACGATCACGGGTTCCAGACATTGTCGAAACAGACCGCTTTCCAGTTTGGAGATTTCCGTTTTCTGCCAGAAGCTCAATCCCTCCTGTACAAGGGGCAACCCGTCGGCCTCGGTGGGCGAGGTTTCGACATTCTGACCCTGCTCGTGGCGCGGGCGGGCGAGGTTGTCAGCAAAGCTGATCTGTTTGCGCATGTATGGCCAGATTATATCGTCCACGACCATAACCTGAAGGTCAATGTCGGCAACCTTCGACGCTCGCTGGCCGAACTTGATCCTTCCATGGAGTACATCGTAACCATTGCTGGGCGAGGTTACAAGTTCGTCGCAGCCTTGGAAAGCGATCGCCCGGCGCTAGCCCGGCAAGTGGTTGCCAGCACAAGCCATCATATCGCGGCACCCCAGGTTCGGCCGCTCCTCGGCCGCGACGACGCGACCCGGCAGATCTCGGAAAAGCTCGATCAAGCGGGTTACGTCACCATCGTCGGGCCAGGCGGCGCGGGAAAAACCTCTCTTGCGGTCACGGTTGCTGAGCAATCCTGCGGGGCAAACGAAGCCATCGCCTTTGCGGATCTCTCGACGCTGAGCGACCCGCGATTTGTGGTGCCAGCGATCGCGTCGGCCCTCGGCGTGTCGCTGGGGTTTGACGATCCCATCGCAGGCGTGATCGACGTCCTTCGCCGCAACCGGCTGCTTCTCATCATCGACAATTGCGAGCACGTTATCGCGATGGCCGCGACGATCGTTGAGCGGATATCCGCGGACGTTCCTTCGGCGCGGATCATTGCGACCAGCCGCGAGCCGTTACGGACGCGGCACGAGCAGATCCATTTTCTCTCAGGATTGGCTTATCCGCACCAGACGACGACACTGTCCATCAGCGACGCGCTACAGTTTCCGGCAATCCAGCTGTTCATTTCAAAGGCGTACGATTCAGGCGATACAAAGCCTACTGATGAATATGTCCGCAGTGTTGTTTCGATCTGCTCACGGCTGGACGGCTTGGCACTCGCCATCGAACTGGCCGCCGGTACGGCCAGTGTTCTTGCACCCTCGGCGCTCGATGACCTCTTCAGGGATGGCTTTCATACGATGAACCGGGGAGCAAGGGATGCGCCCTTGCGCCACCAATCCTTAGAAGCGACGCTCGACTGGAGCTATCGACTTCTTCCTGACCGTGAGGCGGTCTTGCTCGGTCTGCTTTCGGTATTTTCCGGCCGCTTCAACGCCGACGACGTGGAGGCGATGTATTCCGCCGGCGCCCTGGAGCCGATTACCGGACGGGACGCACTGTCGCAGCTAGTGGCAAAGTCGCTGGTATCAGCGGAATACGACGGCGGGACTGTGCATTACAGACTTGCCGAAAGCACGGGTGCCTATGCCGCGCGGCGTCTGTCAGGTTCCCTCTACAGAGAGAAGGCAAGACGGCATTTTGCCGTTCGAACAAAGGACAAGCTGCAGATCGCCGAACGGGAATGGTCGTCGCAGACGTCTCGCGAATGGCTCGGCAAATATCGGAGGCAGATCGACGACGTTCGCGCGGCCATTGGCTGGGCGTTTGATCCCGCAGGCGATGCGGCTTTGGGTGTCGAACTGGTGGTCGCTGCCTTGCCGCTGTGGCAAGAACTATCGGCATTTAGGGAAATGCTGGAGGCCATCGACCTTGCCGGGTCAAACAGCGCTGCCCTCATGGCGCTCGCGCCACTGGGCCGAGCCAAGCTCTCGACGGCGCGGGCCTGGGCCATGACACTGGCGCGCCACATGCACCCGCAAACCGATGATGCTTGGCGCGAAAGCATCTTTCATGCGAACGGGTCGCGCGACGCGGAATTTCAAATACGATCGGTGTGCGGACAGGCCGTTTTTCTGGCCTATTCCGGCCGGCCCCGCACGGCATTGCGCAGCATGAACGAGTTTGCGGCAGCAAAGGCTCTGGACTGGACGACGGCGCCCGACGGCAAACGATTGTTAGCGCATATCAAGATCTATGCAGGCGAGTTCAATTCGGCATCGGCCCACCTGGAGGCGCTGATGGATGATTGGGGTCACCTGGAGGAGGGGCATGGCTTGTCCAGGTTCCAGGTCGATTTGCCTGCCGGTATTCGTTTCTCTCAGGCATTTCTGTCTTGGCTGCAGGGTGATTCTGATCGTGCCTCCCGGCTGGCCGGTCAGGCGATCGATCGTGCCGCCGATCTCGATCACATGATCTCCTTGGGCAATGCGATCTCGCTTGCGGCCCTTCCGATCGCTTTCGTGGAGGGTGATCTCGAAACTGCTTTGCGGCTTCAGCACCAACTGGCCGACGTCAGCCGGCGAGAAAGCGTCGGCATTTACGAGGGGACAGCCAAGTTTTTCGCGGGTGCTATCCAGTCCTCTCGAGGTGAGCAGGCAGGTTTTACCCTGATGCAAGACAGTATCAGCGGATTGCTTCGGGGGAACTGGCGTGCTCGCGTGCCCTTCTACCGGAGCCTGTTGGCGGAGGCATATCTTGCCGCAGGCGAACTGCAGCTTGCTGAGGATAGTCTGCGCGCCGTGCTTGCAGAAACTGGCATACGAGAAGAGCGTTGGTGGCATCCGGATCTTTGGCGCGTTGCGGGAATGATTGCAGCCGGAAACAGGCGGACCGACAAGGCGATGCGCTATTTCCAGACGTCATTGGATTGCGCCCGCGCAATGGGTGCAGGTGCCGCTACCAAACGGACCCAGCTTGCCATCGATGCCACAGACTTTGGTTGACCTTGCTGCATTCATCCTGGGTTCGTGCTCAATCTTTTCGTCGCAAATCGAGGCGCTCCCGCAGTGACGCATTTTCCTGCTCAAGCTGAGCGACCTTGTCCAGAAGATGTCGCGAGGCTGCCAAAAACTCGGCTTCGGTGTAACGCGGCACGATATGCTGCGGACAGTTCCAGTCGAACGCCTCGAGCTTCAACCTGAAAATTCGTTCAGCCTTGGCTCCATAAGCACTATCGGTGATGGCCTCGGTAAGTGCCGGATCGGCGTCAAGGGCCAGCTTCTCGGCACGGGCATAGATCTTCAGGCGAGTGCGCGCGGGGTAGTCGATCAGAAACAGGCATGTCCGATCGTTCTCTGCCAGATTGCCGGTGGTGATATATTGACGATTGCCGCGGTAATCGACGAAGGCGAGGGTGCGATCGTCGAGGACCTTGAGAAAGCCGGCAGGCCCGCCGCGATGCTGAACGTAAGGCCAGCCGGTTTCCGAAACGGAGGCCATGTAGAAGCTGTCGCGCTTTGCGATGAACGCGGTCTCCTGTGCCGTGAACCGGTCGAATTCGCGGTGTCCCTTGAAGTCGGACCAGAAATGATCCGCTCCCATTTCCGCTTGCGCCCTGCGAACTGAAGGCGTGATCGCGATATCCATAAAACCGTAACTCATATCGTATCTCCCTAAAGTGTGGTCAGTTCGCAGGGCGTCGGATGCACAAGGTACTAGATTGCCTCTCTAGCGGCCTGCTGCGCGCGGGCATAGCTCTCGGCCACGGCGGCATAGTTTGGTGCGGCAAGTCCGTAGAGCTTGCCAAGCTCGGCAGCCTCGGGACGCGCCCAGGTGCGGTGAAGCTCAGACAGCAATGCATTGGTCGATGTCGGCTTGACGCCGCCCTGCACGAAGCGGGCGAGTGAAATCCGCGAGGCCATTTCGCTCGGATCCCCCGAGGCATCGAGCACCGCATAGACGTCGTAGCCGGCAGCGCGGGCGTCGAGTGCCGGAAACATCACGCAGACACTGGTCCAGACGCCTGCCATGATGAGAGTTTTGCGGCCGGTTGCCCGAACCGTTGCGACGAAATCGTCATTGTCCCACGCGTTTACTTCCCCCTTGCGTGGCACATAGACGGCGTGCGGAGCCAATTCATGGATTTCGGGCATCAGCGGACCATTGGTGCCGGCAGGTTCCGAAGCGGTGGTGATCACCGGGATGTTCAGGAGAGTGGTGAGCCTGGCGATCATCTCCACATTCCGGCGCAGATCAGACACGGATATGTCCTTGACCGTCTGGAACAATCCCGACTGGTGATCGAGAAGCAGGATCAGCGCGTCGGAGGGATCGATGAGGGCTGCGCCGCCGCCGGTCGGAAGGACGCTCGGCTTGGATTTGCTGTTGTACATGGTCATTATCCTCTTTTGGGTTTCAGTTAGTGGGTCAGGTTTCGGGCGAGGAAGTCGCGCATGACCGGGATCATTTCGTCCGCCTTGTCCTCAAGGGCGAAATGTCCGGTATCGAAAAAATGAAGCTCGGCTTTGGGCAGGTCCCGGAGGAAGGCGCGTGCGCCTTCCGGCAGGAAGATGGGATCATTTTCGCCCCACAGGATCAGGGCCGGCGGCCTATGCGCGCGGAAATAGGCGTGGAAGTCGGGGTAGAGCGCGACATTGGTCCTATAGTCGTACATGATGCCCAGCTGGATGTCCGTGCTGCCCGGGCGGTCGAGGAAGAGCTGGTCGTATAACCATGCTGCCGGATCGATCCGCGTCTCATCTTTCGTGCCGGCGAGATATTGGAAACGTGTCCCGTCAAGCGATAGAAAAGGCCGCAGCGCGTCGCGGTTTACCGGGCCGTTGTCGGCCCAATAGGCCCGCGTCGACCCCCAGAAATCCCCCATGCCGTCTTCATAGGCATTGCCGTTCTGGACGATCAGGGCGGTCACCCGATCCGGATGCGCGACCGCCAGACGAAACCCGGTTGGCGCGCCATAATCCATGACATAGAGCGCGTAGCGTTCGGCGCCCAGCTGTTCGAGGAGACCGGCGATAACATCCGAGAAAGTGGCAAAGCTGTATTCGAATTCGCTGGAAGACGGCATTGCCGACAGACCGAACCCCGGAAGGTCGGGCGCGATCACATGATAGTGGTCGGAAAGCGCTGGGATGAGGTTGCGGTACATGTGCGAAGAGCTTGGAAAACCGTGCAGCAACACCACGACAGGGGCGCCTTTCTCTCCAGCCTCGCGGTAGAAAATTTCCACGCCTTCAACGCTGGTGGTTCGGTGATGGGTGACGGGCCGGGTCATTGTCCGGCACCTTCGGTCGGCGTTGCGGCCGAGGCGGCGGCTGCGATGAACGCCGCGACGTCCTGCGGGTGCGACAGCATCGCGGCGTGACTGCTGTCGATCACGGTGATCGCAGCACTCGCACGCTTGGCCATCCGGCGCTGCGCGCTGGGCGGCACCATCCTGTCGGCGGACGCCACGAGATAGGAGCTGGGTTTGGTCTTCCAGGCTGCATGGGTGAGGGGTGCTATGACCGCTGCAAGGCCCCAGGGCAGTTGCGCCGCCGCCATGAAGCGTGTGGTCGCAAGGTCGACATCGGCGGCAAATGCTTCCGGAAAGCGGGCCGGGTCGACAACGAGGTAGCCGTCCTGCGGCGGCAGCAACGGTGCCTTCGTTTCGCCGGGCTCTTCAGGAGCTTCGTTCAGGGCCGCGACGGATTCGCCGACATCCGGCACAAAAGCCGCGATGTAGGCCAAAGCCTGGACTTTTGGGTTGACGCCAGCCTCGGTGATGACGGCTCCACCGTAGCTGTGGCCCACCAGGAGAACCGGGTGGCGAGCCGCGGCAATCAGGCTCTCGGTCACGGCAACGTCGCCTTCAAGCGAGGTCGTCGGGTGTTGAGCGACGAGAACTTCAAAGCCGCGGTCGACAAGTTCGCCATGGACCTGTTGCCATCCGGAGCCATCGACAAACGCGCCGTGCACGAGGACGATCGAGAGGAACGGGGCACCAGCTGTCTGGGTGCCCGAAACGGGATTGGTCATGATCTTTTCCTTTGATTGGGGGAGTTGCGGGGCCGCTGGCCCCGCAGAACGGTTTGGCTATTGATCAGTTGCAAACCTTGCGGTCGAGGAAATCCCGGATGAGCGGCGCCATCACATCGAGCTTGTCTTCGAGGGCGAAATGGCCGCTGTCGAGAATGTGCATCTCGGCATTCGGGAGATCGCGAAGATAGGGGTGCGCGCCAGGTTCCGGAAAGATCTTGTCGTTCTTGCCCCAGACGATCAGCGTTGGCGGTTGGTTGTCGCGGAAGAAGGCCTGGAATCGCGGGTAAAGCGGTACATTGCTGCCGTAGTCGCCCAGGAGATCGAGCTGGATGTCCTTGTTGCCCGGCCGATCGAGCAAGGCCTGATCGACGACCCAGTTGTCGGGGCTGATATGTGAGACATCGCCCATTCCGTCGGTATACTGGAATTTCGTGGTTTCGAGCGTGACCAGACCGGCGAGCGCTTCCCGGCGTTCCGGCGTTTTCTCGGCCCAATAGGCCTTGATCGGATCCCAGAACGCGGCGAGGCCTTCGGTATAGGCGTTGCCATTCTGCACGATCAGGGTTTCAACCCGCTCGGGATGTTTGAGCGCGAGCCGGTATCCGATCGGTGCGCCGTAATCCATCACATACATGCTGTAGCGATCGGCGCCGACCTTTTCGGTCAGTTTTTCTACGATGTTGGTCAGGTTCTCGAACGTGTAGGAAAACTGGGTGTGGTCGGGTGCGTCACTCTGGCCATAGCCGGGATAGTCAGGCGCGATCACGCGGTAACGGTCTGCAAGCAGTGGAATGAGGTTGCGGAACATATGGGACGAGGTCGGGAATCCGTGCAGAAGCAGTAGCACCGGTGCATCCTTGGGGCCGGCTTCACGATAAAAGATTTTTACGCCATCGATCGTCGTGTTTTTGTACTGAATAACGGGAACGGCTTTCGCGGCTATGACTGGGGTGTTCGGTACGCAGCGGGCTTCAGCCGCAGCGGGAGAGATGGCCATGAGAAGTGCGACAGTGGCGAGCAGATGCTTTTTCATGATGCTTTCCTTTTTCCAAATTGGGTGCCGATCCACATCAGCGCCTCTGGAAAAAGGACTAGCATCGCCGGTCTTCGGACCTGGGATAAATAAGGGTAAAAAGTTGAACAGTTGGCCGTCGAAGGACTCACAATGAGCAGCGTGAATGGCTCGATCCAAACGAAAGCCGATCCATTGAAGCAGCCTCATGGGAAGCTCTCCACGTCTGCGGTTCTTTGAACGACCGATAGCTATGACGATCAGAGAGAGTGTTTTTGCGGTAAAATCAGCGTGATAGGTTCTTCGGTTTCCCGGTGCTGGGTTCGATTCCTGTCAAGGCGAGCGATCGCTAAGATCGATCCCTCGGTGCTGTCATGCAGACATGAGAACGCCGTCCGCGGCTAGCACCCGCAACACCTCTGTTTTAAGCTTTGGGTCCGGAGGCGAGGGGCTTTTCAAATCGGCCAGATGATCCTGTGCTTCCACGCCAACATCGGGCCGGCTTGATAACGAAATGGTTCAGCCAAGTTAAGACAAAAAAGAGCCGGACTAAAAAGCCCGGCTTTAATTGTGAAGGTTAAAAACCTCCAGAGGGGGAACAGCCGACGCGGAAAATTGGGAGGAGCCACGTCGACTGATTCCGATGTAGAAGTGCTGCATGAGGGTTTCAAGCCATATTGCCCAAAATCTTTCTTTTATTCTCAATGTCTTGGTGAACAACTTGGAACACTGTTCCACCATCAAAGCCTAGTTACCAGATGAAGACGGCCTGACAGGCTGACTTCGCAATGTCCGAAGGTCTCAACCAGTGTCCTGCCATGCGGCGCGGCCTTGGCGGATGATAGGCGCCAATGGAGGGAGCATAGGTTCTTTCATGCTCTGCGAGAATGCTGTTCGAATAACGTCGGACATGGCATTACTAGCAATATTCGCGGTGCGGGGATTTCGCACCAGCACAACGTTTGTAGAATCAATCACCGGAAAGCCGTCGTTCTCATCCAAAGCACGACAGTTCACAGGAATCTTACTTCGCGCAAGTGGTGCAATTGCGAGGCCTGATACTACAGCGATTACCAGCCCTCCGCTGGTATCGCACGTATAAGCAATCCGATAATCGATATCGTTCTGTTCCAATGATCCGAGGGCGGATGTTTTACACCAGCTCGATTTATCATAGAGCGCAACCGGAACAACGCTATTGTGGTGAACGCAATGCGCCTCCGATGTTACCCAAACTGTAGGGTCAACATAAAGGATTTCTCCTTTAGCCGGATGTCCTGGTTCAAAAACAACTGCAATATCAAGTTCGTCTGAACTAATAGCTGCAAGCTGCTCAACCGAGTATCCGCATTTCACCGTGACTTCGACTTCAGGATGCCGGTTGGAAAAAGCTGCCAATGCCCGAGGAAGGATCGTGTCCCCGTATTCCTCAGGAATACCGATCCGAACTGGTCCATGGAGTGGCGTGCACCGCAGCGTAGCGACGGTGTCGTCTAATAGTCCGATAATTTTGGTGGCATTTACCATCAATTTTTTACCGTGGGTCGTCAGTGTGACTCCTCTCGACCCGCGCTGAAAGATGCTCTCTCCAAGCGTTTCTTCCAGCTTCTTAATTTGAATACTGATTGCGGATTGCGTTCGCCCGAGTTGTTCTGCCGCGCGAGTTACATTGCCACTGTTGGCTACAACGACAAAGGTCCGAAGAAGTTCACTATCAAGTGTAGTCGGCATCCGAGCTTTCATAAAAAATAATAATATCACTCATGATTTCTATCAATTTTCACAATGTCAATCTTTTCCTCATTGTTAAGTTGAAACTGCTGTAGAGGAAATAAAATGGCGCATTGGCCGACGTGCTTGAAGACATTTCTCGATAATCGAAAAAAGGCTAACGACCGTCGAAGATGGTTTCTTAGCATACTGGGCAAGCCCGAGTTGCTCAAAGATATTGGAACAGACCCCCACAGTGCTCGACGTCTGGCCGGCGGCTTGTATTCCCGATGGCGTCAAACCTGGTTATGAAAAATCACCCGCTGTCATGACTTTGCTATAGGGGTGGCAAGCGCCGTTTAACGGAAGTTCCCTTGATGACAGCCGTGCTGGTCACAGCGTGCTCGGAGAGCGCCTCAAGAACGTCGTCCATCTGTTCGATCGAATGGACAACCAGGCGGGCAAGGAAGGGATCGTCACCGGTGATCTTGTCACACTCGATGAATTCCGGTCGTTCCTGAATCAGCCGTTCGACCAGATGCAGCTTGCCGGGCAGGGGCCGGATTCTCACCATGGCCCTTATCTGGTAGCCGATCGCGCGTGTATCGATATCGATACTGAAGCCTCTGATAACGCCGGCAACTTCCAGCCGGCGAACCCGCTCCAACACGCTCGGCGCGGACATGCCCACGAGGCGGGCAAGCTCGCTCATCGACAGGCGGGCATCAGAATCGAGCGCGGCTAGAATACGCGCGTCAGTCTCGTCGAGCGTTGATTTTCCGGTTTGAAGGTTCTGGGGTGTTTTTGCCTTCGACATGAAAAGCAATCTACGCGAATTGCCCCCACCATTCCATATAAATTAGTCGGATCGCATTGCATGATGACTCCAACAGGAGAAAATTATGTTGCTTGGGATCATCGCTGGCCTGACCACGTGTGCGTTATGGGGACTGACCTTCGTCGCTCCACGCGCCATCCCACCATTCACGGCATGGGATTTGACCATTGCCCGCTATGGTATCTTCGGCTTGGCCTGCCTTCTTTTGATGGCCGATCGACGGTTTCGGCCCATTGGCATTGCGCGCTCACGGCTCCTGATCGGATTGCTGCTCGGCGGGGCGGGATATATCGGTTACTTCGTCAGCGCCGCCTTTGCCGTCCAACTTGCAGGGGCAGCAATTCCGCCGGTCATCATCGGCACGATGCCCGTGTTTCTGGCGATCATCGCTAATTTTCGGGACCGTTCTGCACCATGGCAGACACTTGCCTTACCTTTAACGTTGATTGCAATCGGCGTGGCGATCGTCAACGTCGCGGCGATCAGCACGGCAAACGCTGCCGACACTGCTTCGATTCTACTTGGTATGCTTGCCAGTTTGGCGGCGCTGCTGATCTGGATTTCCTACGGGCTGGCAAATGCAGCCGTTATGCGGGCCGCCGACGCGCCGGATGGTCTGCAATGGACAGGGCTACAAGGTATCGGTGCAGCGATCGGAAGTCTGGTCCTGCTACCGCTGGCGTCTTTCGATCTGGCAGGCACGGCATCTCCTTCGGAAACTTTCCACTTTGTCGTATGGGCGCTCGTGATGGGGCTGGCCGGCTCCTGGTTCGCGACGTGGTGTTGGGTGGTTGCGTCCCGTCGCTTGCCGCTGGTACTCTCCGCCCAGCTCATCGTTGCCGAAACAATTTTCGGCCTTGGCTACGGATTCATGTTTGAGGGCCGTTTCCCATCTCTGGGCGAGGCAATCGGAGCAATTTTGCAATTCGCCGGCGTCTGCTCCGCCATCGCAGTTTTCAGTAGGCCACCCGCTCTACCTGTCTTGCGTCAGAAACTCCCTCGGGACACAACTGAAGAAACCGCCTGAAATAATCGGTGGTTCGACACCTCTCGAGGCGGACATTTGAGGTGAGATTTCCCCATGAGCCATGGATATGCATCATCTACCCGTCATTGCGGCAACTGAACTAATGCTATCAATGACCGAGATGGGGTCGATAGCGGACAAGCAGCTTCGGGACCGGTATCCTCAAAGGCGGTCCGTCAGGTCAGTGCAAGCATCGTCGTGAGTTGCGCCCCACGCGGTTACCCATAATCCTTGTCGTGATCTGGCCAGCCTTCGTTCTGGCGGTCAAAAGATTGCGCGGTGCGGGACAAAACCCCTTATTGGGTTTTTCATATTGATTATCCTTGCAGTAGAACTAAACAATATTATTTTGAATCTATCCTTAAATTGTACGCAAGTTTGCAGTATATTTCTTCCTTGGTTTAGTAAACTGTTTCGATCAATATTTGCGATATATTGATTTAATGCTTGCAGTACTACTTTTGAGCCAGTTTAATGCGTCATCCAGAGTTGAACCGGAAACCGCGGGAGGTTGCGATGGACATTGAGGCGAATAAGCCAGGGGTTTCTTTTTCGAACGGGGTCTTTGTCTCGACGAGACAAGATACGGTTCCCCTTGCGGTCATCGACGGAACGCAAGGGGATGACGTTCTAAACGGAACGGATGGTGATGACCGCATCAACGGATATGGTGGCCGCGATAGCATGTTCGGGCATGATGGCGACGACGTTCTGAATGGCGGCGGTGGGTCAGATGTCCTTGATGGTGGCGACGGTGATGATTGGCTCAATACCGCTGTTGGTGATGGATTGTGGCAAGATTCTCTGTCCGGGGGTTCGGGCAATGACGTTCTTACATCCGGATACGGCAACGATTTGCTTCACGGTGGAGACGGAGACGACATCCTCATAAGCGGTGGCGGACCCATAAGCGGCAGTGTTACCGGCAATACCGATGGCGACACCGTTTACGGTGACGCGGGCGATGATACACTGATCGGCAGCGGTCTGAGCGATAGGCTGTACGGTGGCGTTGGCAATGATGTGCTTTTCGGCGGCAATGAACAGGATATTCTGTATGGCGATGCCGGTGCTGATTTCATGGACGGCGGGGAGGGATGGGACTATGCGGACTATCGCACGGCAGACACCGGTGTGACCATCGATCTGCAAACAGGCCTCGGTCGAGGCGGCGTGGCAGAAGGCGACATTTTCCGTAACATCGAATATGTTCGCGGCAGCGACTTCGCCGACACGCTCATTGGCGATGCCGGCAACAATCTCCTCCTGGGCTTTGTCGGCAATGACAATCTGTCCGGTGGTGGTGGCAATGATCAACTGGATGGTGGCGCAGGTGATGACCTTCTGCGCGGCGACGCCGGTGACGACCGTTTCACCGGCGGGGCTGGCGCTGATCATTTCGACGGGGGCGATGGTTCAGATACGATGTTGCTTCGCTCCTATAGCGGTGTTTTTAGCCCGCTAACGGTCAATCTTGAGGCAGGCACGGCTTCGGGCGGTGCCTTTGATCCGGGCGATACGTTCACCAATATAGAAAATGTAGTCGCAACGCAGTTCAACGATATTCTCATTGGTGACGCCAAGGATAACACCTTTGCGGGTGATGACGGTGCGGATCACATTGATGGGGGAGACGGCTCGGACACCGTCATTTACTATGGCGAGGTATTTGGTGGTGGTGGTTCCTTTGGAGTTGGCGTCACGGTCGATCTAGCAAATAGCACAGCCTATGGCGCCGACGCCAATGGCGACACAATTATCAGTATTGAGAATGTCGTCGGTTCAACTTATGAAGATTCCCTTACCGGAAGCGATGCGGCAAACCGCCTATCCGGCGGCGGTGGCATCGACAATGTGTTCGGCGCTGGTGGCGATGATGTTCTCACCGACCCCGACGGCGGAGATTCCCTTTATGGCGGCACTGGTGCGGATGTTTTCGTCTTCAATTATGGAGACAGCGGTCTGATCAAGGATTTCAATTCCCTCGACGGCGACAGGATCGATCTCACAGATTTCTACGGTCCGTACGGCTTGAACAATCAGGATCCGCAAGATCTTACATTCATCGGCTATCGCGCTTTCACGGGAGAGGCAGGTCAGTTAAATCTGGTCCAGGCTTCGGATTCTACTCTCGTCCAGATCGATCTTGACGGCGACCAGACTGCAGACTTTCAGATTACTCTGGAGGGGACTTCGAACGTACTCACTTCCGATGCCTTTGAACTTTAACGGGGCTGATATCGGAGCTGAACAAGATGACGATCAAGGCAATTCACCACGTTCCCCACTGCGTTAAATCGTCCTTAGTCTACACTCTGGAAATATACTTCAATTTTATAAGTATATTGCCAGAGTGTAGAAATAAAAAATGCATTTGGTGTGACGATTATTTTGTATCTTACTGCCAAACCATCAGTAAGTAACAGTCAAAGCGGGAAGCCCGCCCATTTACAATCACGACATACATGCTAGTTTGAACAATCAACACATCGCATCACAACTCCCCCATCGACGTAACCCTCAGGTTTGACCAAGGAGACTTCGTAATGGCCGCTTTGTTGAGAAATTCCCAACGGACTGAATTCTATCTGCTGGATTCCGACCCGACTGATCCTCGTTGGTGGGAAGCTCACCTCAGGCACTCACCCATTCTGGCGACTACAGATGAAGTCATTCCGGCCGCTGTTATCGACGGTACCGAAGGAGAAGACCATCTGATTGGCACTGCGGAAGAGGACACTATCAATGGTTTGGGCGGGGACGACTTCCTGGATGGCGGCGCAGGATCTGACGACCTTTATGGCGGAGAGGGAAACGACTGGCTCACCGGCGGCCGCAACAATGAGGGCGAGCGTGACTTGCTCGTTGGCGGCACCGGCAACGACACGCTCATCGTCGGCTATGGCGGCCTGTACGGAGGCGCTGGAGACGACGCCCTGATCAGTGGACAAACGGCTCTGACCGGTGGTTATCTGCCAAGCAACGAGCAGGGCAGTTCTCTACGCGGTGACGAAGGCAACGATCTGCTTATCGGAACGGCAGTCGATGACAAACTATACGGCGGGGATGATGATGACATTCTGCTTGGCGGTGCCGGGTATGATATCCTGGAAGGTGGTTCTGGCGCTGATGTGATTGATGGCGGCGAGGGCGATAATGATCGAGCTACCTATGAGAATTCGCTGGCGGGCATACAGATTAACCTGAAAAACGGAACGGGCCACGGAGGCGAGGCCGAGGGCGACACTCTCCGCAATATTGAACGGGTGCTGGGTACTGATTTCGCTGACACACTGATCGGAAATGACAACGGCGTCGTTCTGGATGGTGAGGATGGCAATGATATCATCCGCGGTGGAGCCGGCGATGATGGCCTATATGGCGGTTACGGCGACGATGTCCTCGACGGCGCGGCGGGTGACGACCATCTCAATCCCAACGTCGGAAACGACCGGGTTCATGGCGGCAGCGGTAGCGATACGATCACGTTTCAGGGATTTTACACTTTTCCTGGAGATGAGACACTGCAGCACGGAGGCGTAACGGTCGACCTTGATGCGGGCACCGTCCTGCGCGGCGATTTCCTCGAGAAATCGATCAGCAACGTCGAAAACGTCAATGCAACCGAGTACGCCGATACGCTGATTGGCAATGCCAGCGACAATACGTTCTTGGGCGGAGAGGGGGGCGACTACATCAACGGCGGCGCGGGTGTGGATACCGTCCTATACTCCGGCGATCCCTATAATGAGCGCGGCGTAGGGGTCAATCTCAATAGCGGCATCGCACAAGGTGCAGATGCGGCGGGCGACATATTGATTGGCATTGAGAATGCGATCGGCAGCCCCTATGATGACGACGTTCTGATAGGCTCAGAGGGTGCCAATCATCTCTCCGGTAATAGCGGCCGTGATAGGCTGACTGGGCTTGCCGGCGATGACACCCTGGAAGATGCTGATGGCGGCGACGAGCTTTACGGCGGCGAAGGAGCCGATACCTTTGTCTTTGCTTACAGTTGGAAGAACGTTAGCTCAATTCACGATTTTGATTCAGTTGCAGGCGACAAGATCGATCTCAGCGGCTTTTACGGAGACTATGCTAATGACGAGCCCCTCGACCTGACATTTGTTGGTTACAATAACCTCACTGGCAAAGCTGGTGAGGTTGGTCTTGTTGCAGAACCTGGAATCACCCGTATCGTGATCGATGAGAACGGGGATGGTTCGGCGGATTTCAACCTCTGGGTGGATGACGCCATCACTCCGACGCTCGACGAGGGCGATTTTATATTTTGACATTTGGAGAATCCACTCCGAGTGACTGAGGGGTGCGGCAGGTGATCTTCTGGCAGTCAATCCAATTAGGCAACAGCCTTGCAACCGCTCGCTTTCCTGCTTCGGATAAAGCGCAGGATCGATAAACACCTCTACTGTCTCGTTTTCCTTTCTCACTCCTGATCTATTGCTCGGCGAACTCGCGGGTAGGGCCGTTTTGCCTGGCATGAAGCAGCAGCTGCATTCGTTGCCGCTCAAGGCTTTGCAGTATGGCGCATCTCTATGCCGGACCCTACACGCAATCCGCGCCTATCTCAGTCTGATCGCCGACTACCCCGCGAACGAGCGAGACGACGCAACTTCACAGGCAGTTGGCACCCATTTGCTCACGTGCCTACCGCACCAAACCGAATCCCATCGCGGCCTGTAATTAGCCCAATCAATAGAGCACTGTCGTGGCAATTAAGCATTGCGCTCCGGACGCATCAGGACTGCGAGAAATTCGTGGATCTTCCAATCTCACATCCAGACAGGACGAGGTCGTCTTGTGTTTCGAAAGCGACCAATCCGGAAATAACACCCTCAAGGATCGTCACATCTCGGAATTTGGCAAGGATCGAAGACAGCTCCGCGGCTTCACTCGCAGCAAGATGATCGCGGAAATTATAGTAGCCTAGCAGATAGACATCGGTAATCTGCTGCCCGAGTGTCATCTGTAAGGTCTGGATCGGATTGCCTTCGCGGTTTTCAGGATAGACCGGGAAGTAAATCCGTCCCGTATTTTTCTCCCCCACCAGGGGCCCAGCCAGGCGGAAGCGGATAGAGCCTGTGCGCAAAAGATGATCTTCCGTGCGTAGCAGCAGCTCCTTGACTTCATCCGCGTTCACCCTTCCACAGATGGTTGCGTGCAGCCTTGCTTGTCTCGCGTCCATGACATCCCAAGCAATTTTGGGTGAAAAAGAGGCTTCTCGCATGGCTGCATCAACGGCGCGGAAAGCGTGGGACATCTGCAGATCCTCAATGCTAAACGGAATCGCCAGCGAGTACCGCTTCGTCTTATAGCGGCCAAAATGGTAATCCTCATAGAACGGAATGACATCCGAATGTTGCGGATTGACGAGCGGGAGATGGGCGTGACGATAGATGGAATCGAGCACAAGGCGGCTTCCAGGAGAGGAACTCCATCGGATTTGGTCGTAACCGAGGCTATGATCATCGAGATAATACATTTACACTCCATTTCGATCGGTCGTGAGCAGACTATCCGTCAATGCAGCCGGTGACGACCGGCTACAAACACAAGGCCGAGAAAACTCTCCTGCCTTGCCTTTCCCGTCAAGGCTCATTCAGGTCCCCCAATTTTTAATGATCGGCACCCTTCCAACCTTGCGCGTATCGATTGTTGCATTTACTCAAGTCAGACCAATTTGGCCTCGGTTCAAACAGGGGGGCGAAATACGCCCTAGAGACAAAACAGGCTTTTAATCGGGATTATAGAAATTTGGGCTACAATCAAAATTGCTCGAAATTTGACTATTATTGGCATTTTCAAAGGAAGATTTTCTGGCGCCCCCGACTTTGTACGGATGTATTGCAAAGGGTGAGGTTTATAAAGCTCCGAGGTGACGGCATGGCCGTTCATGGCAAAGGTCGCCAGATGTAGGATAGCCAAGGATTGATTTGGCGCAACACTCGACAATATCACCTGCAAAGTGAAAACCATGCTGTAATTTATAAAACATTCGGTAGAAATACGAACGGCAATTCATCAAAACGGGAAGTGATTTTATAGCATGAGGTCAGCCGTTAATGCGCTTTGCTTTCGCAATTTCGCGCGCGACCGATGCGGGTCATGCCTTCAATCAAAAGGTGCTTTGCGACCGAGGAGAGCACCAGTCAAGGTTCTGTCGGACCTTGTAATGTTCACCAGGGCAGGTATGCCAGCCCACTGGAGCGTCGAAATCGCATCTGCTCGGCCACGATGTATGCGTACCAGGGGCCATAAAAGCCTTCTATAGTGAACCGAAATACATTGCCGCCGTTGTTATCGAAGAAGCGCTTGCGTGCATCGCCTGCGAGTGTATCGGGCGAAGTCCTGTAGAATACATCGGAGCCGGTATCGGACTTCCAACTGATCGGACAGTCAATGAAGCCGACACCAATGAACTCGATCTGCAACTGATAGCCGTAACTCATGTCCAGCGTGCCCCTGACCACTGCACGGGTTTCATCGAGGCTCACGAGATAAAAGTCCATCCACGGGTGTTCCATGATGGCAGCATTCAACGCCTGTTCACCAGTTTCGTATTCGGCCTTGTAATCAGGAATGTTCATTCAGCACTCGGCGATGGTCAGCATGTTGTGTCGCTGTCTGTCCATTTGCATCGCCGGGCACTTTGCTTAGGAGGCAACCGCAGACACTGAGCTGCAGTTTAAGTCGAGATCGCAACAATCGCCACCCCAAACCGAACGTCTTTTTGAGGTGCCTCCAAGGTTCGACGTACGGAAGTACAAATTACCTCAGCTCAGAAACAACGTGCCCAGGTTAAAAACGGTCAAAAATCGTGTATTATCGGCCTTTTCAAAGGAAGGGTTGTTGGTAGAAACCCTTTTGTACAAACGCTTAAAAGCAGCCCAATTCCCGCAGGGAGGTACAAGAGGGCAGCCGAGTTGTCTGCTTTAGTGAGCTTTGAAAGCGACCAGCAAATTGTCGCGTTCAACCAGCCCCTGCCGGCCCTCAATAGTGCCTTCCCCAAGCCCTGCAAAAATAACAGTACGACCTTGGCGCTATGATCGGTGCTTGACTATCATCGGCGGATCGAAGATTGGCAAGCCTGGCGCCGCACGCCGAGGCGTGGGAGGACCTGTATTCGTAGCACAGTCATGTTCGCTACAGTCAGTCGCAGAGCCTTTGCTGGACGCAGCGTCAGCGATGGACATTCCTATTTTTGATACGCCAAATGGCCAAATGTTGGAGCGTGAAGGAGGCGCATCGATTGCCGAGTTGAGAATACGGGATGGCAAGCAGGAATCTATATTCGGATACTACATCCGTCCGATGATGATGCGGACAAATCTTGCGTTTGTCACCGATGCGCTCGTCATGCGGCTCATCATCGTTGGCAAACGGGTGACAGGGGTTGAAGCCGTTGTCGCAGGGTGGCGGCGCCGATTCACGTCGCCTTATGAGACGGTGCTTTCACTTGGCGCGATCAATACGCCAAAAGTACTGGTGCAATCTGGGATAGGTCCTGAAGACGAATTGCAGGCACACAATATCTCCGTTGTTCAGCACCTTCCGGGTGTCGGTCGCAATCATCAGGACCATTTCTCGTTTGGCTGCTTTTGGGCATATCGAAAACCTGAAGGCGTCGGTGGAGGAGGTTGCGAGGCAAAGCCTTGCTGGAAAAGCGGCTCTCATCTCGTTCAACTCGATATCCTTCAGTGCTAGTTGGAATTTGCGGTTCCTTCGCCGATCGAAACAGGACTCAGCACGCCGGAGCATGGATGGACGATGTTTATGGGGCTTGTGCAACCGAAAAGCCGTGGTCAGTTGCGGCTTCCGGACCGGATATACACAATGCAATTCTGATCGAACCGAATTTTCTCAGCGAGCCCGAAGACATGGAAGCTGCCCTGGCAGCGGTGGAACTATGCTGCGAGCTGGAAAACGACAACGCGCTCACGCCCCTGGTTACAGGATAGACAGCGCCAGGCGTCTGAGACCGTTCACCGATGATCGATTTCATCCGGAAATCTGCCGTCACCTACTGGCACCAGTCCTGCACGGCTAAGATGGCCGCGACAGCACGTCGGTGGTAGACAACGAGCTTAAGGTACACGGCATCGATGGTCTTCGCATCGCGGACTCTTCGATCATGCCGCGTATTACCACGGGCAATACAATGGCGCCCTGCGTTGTCATCGGCGAATGGGCTGCAGATATGATCCGGGCTCAACAGGGATTGTTGCTTTTATACGTCTTCGCTTCATACGAAATTTAACTGGCACCAAGGACATTGGTGTATGAAATCAAGACTAATCGTAGTTTTGAACGTTTCTGATGCAGCGTTTCTCGTGGATAGTTATCGTCACTACAGTTTGTTTTAGAATGGTCGGACATGATGTTAATCACCGCGAATGTACTGGCTAAGCGCTCCATATAGAGCACAACGCAGTCATTGCTCCCTTCAGTGATCAAAAGAAGATGGAAGCAAAGGGTTAGCTGACCAAGTCGACCAGCACATGATAGGCAGCATCGATATCATCCTGTATCGCAACTTTGACGGCCTTTTCGTCGTGAGCGCATAACGCTGAGAACATCGCCCGATGGTGTTCGTTGGCTTTCGTGTAGTTGCCGGAATCATGCAGCATGTTGAAGTAGGGGCTGACCTGCAGCCAAAGGTTCTCGATGATATTGAGAACACTCTCCGAGCCTGCGGCCTGGTAAATCGAGAAGTGGAAAGCGTAGTTTGCGCGAAGGTATGATTTGATATCCCCGGAAGCATTGGCTTTCTCCAGTGCTTCCAGCAGTGATCGGAGGTTTTCGAGCTCATCGTTCTGAATGCGTTTGGCGGCCCATTTGCCGGCAAGCGCTTCGATCTCAATGCGAACATTGCGCAAATCTGTGAGCTTGGAGCGGCTTAACCGCGGTATACCGATGGAGCGCCCGGAAACAACCGTCAACGCATTGGCCGCCGTCAGCCGCCGCAAAGCTTCCCGCACCGGCATGGCGCTGACACCAAACGCATCTGCCAGACTTTGCACTGGAACCATCTCGCCTGGAACAATGCCGCCTTCGAGTATGAGACTGGCAACTTGGCGATAGACACGGTCCTGCAACGTCTCTTTGGAGAGGGGAAGAATTTCAACACCTGGTTTCCTATAACCGGCTTCAGCCATTGTTCACCTTTTTCACCGCGACGTCGCCTTGGAATTTTGATTTGGAATGCAGGCTTCGCTTCAACGCGTCAAGAGTGCCTTCTTATTTAATAAAACTTATTCAAGATCAATAGTACTTAATCATTGATCTTTGATCAAATGGTGCTACGGTCTTTTCAGGAACGACAAGAGGGAAGAGGAGCCCGCTTGGAGATGTTTTCCTGTACGAGGGAGGAATTATAATGGGTATTGGATCAATCATCCGGCGCGCAGCGGCTTGCGCCTGCATTGCGTCAAGTATGGCCATGGTCGGCCATGCCGACGCTGCGGAAAAACACAAGATTTTTCTCAGCATGAGCTTCATCGGCAATGACTGGCAAGCCGAAGCCGCCAATATGGTCAAAGCCATGGCCGCCCACAAAAACTACGCTGATAAAGTCGATCTTCAGGTCCAGGTTGCTGGTCCCAATGCCCAGCGGCAAATTCAACAGATCAACGCCATGGTTCAGGCTGGCGCTCAAGCCATCGTAATTTTTCCGATTTCACCAACGGCGCTCAATCAGGTTGTCAAGAACGCCTGTGACAAGGGCGTCAAGGTCTTCGCCTATGATGGTGAAATTACAGAACCCTGTGCCTACAATATAGCAATCGACCAGGAAGAGGCTGGCCGCGTAACTGCGGAGTGGCTGGTCAAGAAACTCAACGGCAAGGGCAACATCATTGCAATTACCGGTGTGCCTGGCACGTCGGTGGATAATCTTCGTACCAAGGCGGCAAAGGAAGTATTCGCCAAGCACCCTGATATCAAGATCGTGGGCGAAGCAGTTGGTATGTGGAGCCAGGCCGTCGCGCGTACTGAGCTTTCCAAGATTCTGGCAACGCGCAACTGGGACGATATCAACGGACTTTGGATGCAGGTCGGCTGCTTTACCGCAAATTCGATGCAGCTGGAAGCCGGCAAGAAGCCGGAACAGCTTCTTCCGTGCGCGGGCGAAGGTTCCAATGGCGGTCGTATTCAAATGCTGCCAGCAGGCACCGAAGCCGAGGGTGCGACGTCTCCCTATGCACCCATGGGCGCGCCGCGCATTTCCTATGCGTCACCGCCATATTCTGGCGCTCTTGCACTGAAGCTTGCCGTCGATGCGATCGAGGGCAAAGAAGTGGTGAAGAAGACTGTCCTGCCGCTGCCGCTTGTTACCAACGAAACCATCAAGCTTTGCCAGGAAGGAACGTGGCAGGAAATGAAGGACGGCTGCAACGCGTTCAAGCCATCCATCGTTTCCAATCCAGGCTGGTTTGCTTCGATCTTCTCGGAGAAAACACCTGAGATCGGTCTTAACGCAGCATTGGTCGGCCAACCTGAAAATTGAGGTATCCTTGCGCGGAGCGTTTATCGTTCCGCGCAAATGGCTAATCCCGATCAACTGAGCAGGACCGGTGGGATGAATTCTCCATTCGAACAATCCGCCATTGAAGTCACCAATATTCGCAAGGCGTTCGGTGCCACGGTTGCCGTGGATGGCGTGTCTTTCCGTATCGAGCCCGGAAGCACCCATGCCCTGCTTGGTGAAAACGGTGCGGGCAAGTCAACGATAGTCAAATTGCTGTCGGGGCTTCTTCGTCCGGACGAGGGGCACATATCCGTCTTCGGTCAAAGAGCAGCGCTGAATGCGCCGCGGGCAGCGCATGCGCTTGGCGTCCAGACTGCGTTCCAGGAAATGACGCTGGTCAGGGATCTAACGGTGCTCGACAACATGTTAATGCCGTACGCGCCGATGGGGATCAGCGGCTTGGTCCGCCGATCTTCGGCTCGTCGCGCTATAGTGAAACATTTGGAGGAAATCGAATTTCCGGTCGATCTCGATGCCGAAATCGGCACACTCGACCTTGCGATTCAACAGAAGATCGAAATCGCCCGTTCCCTATACCGCAAGCCGCGAATTCTTCTGCTGGACGAGCCGACGTCGACACTTGCGGGAAGTGACGTCGAATGGCTCGGCCGGATCATTGCAAAATTGAAGGCTGCAGGTACGACGATCGTCTTTATCACGCACCGGATGCGCGAGGTACGTGCGTTCTGTGACACATTGACGATTTTGCGAAACGGATGCCACATCACAACCTGTGCAGTCGACGCCATCACCGACGGGCAGGTGATTGAAAGCATCGTCGGAAGATCGATTGCTCAGACTTTTCCAGCGCGACCGAAAAGCGAGTCTGCCTTTGGGCCGCCGGTACTGGGCGTTCGCGACCTCCAGGCGGGTAACAAGCTGCGCTACGCTAGTTTCGATCTGCGCAAGGGCGAAATCCTCGGCGTTGCCGGCTTGCAGGGCATGGGCCAACTTGATCTGTTTCTGACCTGTTTCGGCATGACGCCGGTGATCCATGGCGACATCCTCGTCGATGGACGGAAGGTCATGCTCGCGTCACCCGCTGATGCACTTCAGCCCAATATCGCTATCGGACTGGTGCCAGAAGATCGAAAGACGGAAGGACTGTTCCTGAAGCTCAGCGGGATGCTCAACGCATCCTTGCCGGTGATCGACAGGTTTTCCCGATTTGGATTGATCCAAGGTAATCTTGAGCAACAAGCTGTGCGCACTGCCTTCGGCACTGTCGAGGTTGATCAGCGAGCATTGTGGACCAGGGCAGGAGCTTTCTCAGGTGGCAATCAGCAAAAGATCGCAATAGCCAAATGGCTGGTCGCCCAGAGCCGTATCCTGCTGCTGTTCGATCCAACACGCGGTATCGATGTCGGTACCAAACACGAACTCTACGTCATGATGCGTAATTTCACCAATGCAGGCGGCTCGATCCTGCTGCATTCGACTGAAATTCCCGAGCTCGTGCATTTATGCGACCGGGTTCTTGTCCTTTATGACGGGCGGATTGCGGCGTTGCTTTCGCGCGACCAACTGACCGAAGCCTCAATCATGCGACCAGCGCTTGGCCATGACAGCGAAGCAAAGGAGGCCGCGGAATGACGATGACGACCTCGACAGCAACAAACCGTCATTGGGCTTCCCTATTCGGCATGTCCCCGGAACGACGCAGCGTACTCATAGCCATTGCCGTATTTCTTGCATTGCTCACCCTTGTGGGTTTCGTCAGCACCGGGCCACTCAGCTACTTCGACATCTCCTTCCTGTCCAGCGGCGGTGCAACTTCGGCGATTGCGGCGATCGGACAAACAATTGTCATTCTTTCTGGTGGGTTTGATCTTTCGGCAGGGGCAGTGATCTCGCTGGTCAATGTCGTGCTTGCCCAAAGCATGGACCCGGCGGCGACTGAGATAAGTGTTCTGTATTGGACCTGCGTTGGTATTGGTGTTGGCATGCTGACGGGCGCTTTCAATGGCATTTTCATTGCATTCTTTCGCTTGCAGCCCATCGTGGTGACGCTCTCCACCATGTTTATCATCCAAGGCTTGACGCTGCTGGTGATGGACAAGCCCGGCGGATTCGTCGCGCCCGACCTTGGAACCTTCTATCTTGGTGACGCCGTTCCTGGTTGGCTGCCGATGCCGCTTGTGGTGATCGGCGTCGTCCTTCTAGCCTGGCTCTGGCTGAAGAACACGCGGTTCGGCACGGCGATCTATGCGGTCGGCAGCGATCCGGATGCTGCTGCGGCCATCGGCGTCAGGGTCAAGCTTGCCAAATTCCTGGTCTATGTCATCGCCGGCGGCTGCTATGGTCTGGCCGGCGTTTTCATCAGTGCGCAAACGGGCAGTGCCGATCCCTTGGTTGGCAATCCCTTGCTCCTGTCGATGTTTGCGGCCGTGGTTGTCGGTGGTACGCGTCTCGGTGGCGGTCGCGGCGGACCGCTTGGTACCGTATTCGGGGCGTATATCCTCATGATGGTCGTAAATATTCTTCTCGTTCTCAACGTGTCGGCCTACTATTCGACCATCGCTGAGGGAACGATCCTGGTACTTGCTGTGCTTGCCGGATCGATCTCGAACAGTTCGATTCTTGCCATGCAGTTGCGCAGTGCGCGAACGCGGTTCAGCGCATGGCGCCAAGGCCTGCTCCCATCGCAGCTTGATCGCACTGATCGGCGGATGAAGATGCCATCGTCTGGCGAAGGCAAGCCGGTAGTATCATCATTCCTGTCGCGCAACAGCGAGACAATACGCTATGCATTGCCAGCTTATCTGTGTCTGCTCGCCGTTGTCATCCTCACCCAGCTCTGGTTGGGCCGGGCAATCCTGAACCCGACATACTGGAACTCGCTGGCTGTCCTGTCCACCTTTCTCGCCATACTGGCTTTAGGACAGGGGACCGTCATCCTGACCGGCGGCCTCGATCTCTCGGTTCCCTGGACAATCGGAATAGCAGGTATTCTGCTGGCAGGTATCGTCAATGGATCCGACGCGGCTCTTGTCTATGCTTTACCCGCCGTCCTTCTTGTCGCCTGCATGATAGGCTTGATCAACGGTATAGGTATCGTGGTACTCGGCGTATCGCCGATCGTCATGACCCTGGCAATGAACGGCATCTTGCAAGGGTTCGCCCTGGTCTATTCGCAAGGTACACCAGCCGGATTTTCATCGCCAATGCTTCGCTGGTTCATGACTGGCAAAGTTTGGGCCGTAACACCTGTCGTCCCGTTCATGGTGCTGTTTGTGATTACGGCTGTGTTCCTGCTCGGCAGAACTGCCTTTGGACGCAGGGTTTACGGCATTGGCAATGGATTGCGGGCAGCGCAACTCTCGGGCATTGCGGTCGGCCGCACGCTCATTCTGGTCTATGTTCTTTCCGGCCTTTGCGCCGGCTTGGTCGGGGTGCTCCTCACCGGTTTTTCGGGGCAGGCAAGTCTCGGGATGGGCGACGACTATCTGCTGCCATCGATCGCGGTCGTCGTGGTTGGTGGCGCACTGATCACCGGCGGACGTGGCCATTATCTCGGTATGCTCGGCGGGGTGTTGCTGCTGACCGCGCTCCAAATGTTTCTTGCAGGAACGACGTTGCCTTATGCCACGCGGGCGATCCTCTTTGGTCTTGTGGTGCTCGGCGCGGTTATGGCGCTTCGTGAGAAGCGGTCTTAGGAAAGGATGAATGATGAACAGGATTGCTCCAGCATCTGTAGAAGAATTCTTGGGCGGATTGCGCGATCAGAGAGTACTGGTCACTGCGGGAGGCTCGGGCATTGGCTATGCAATTGCCTCCACACTTTCAAGGCTCGGCGCACGTGTCGCGATCTGCGATATATCCCAATCGTTGCTGAACGAGGCGAAGAACAGCATCTCACCGGCCCATGCAACGCTCGCTGACGTGTCCCGCGAAGAAGATGTCGATCGCATGTTTGCGGAAGTATCATCGTCTCTGGGTGGTCTCGATGCGCTCATCAACAATGCGGGAATCGCCGGTCCGACTGGCGGCGTGGATGAGATTACCACGGAAGACTGGCGTCGTTGCATCGACATCTGCCTGACCGGGCAGTTCCTTTGCGCGCGGCGTGCTGTGCCGATGCTGAAAGCGTCCGGCGGCGGATCGATCGTCAACATGTCTTCTGCCGCTGGGAAACACGGCTATGCGTTTCGCACGCCTTACTCTGCGGCCAAGTTCGGCGTCATCGGCTTCACCCAAAGCCTTGCCAAGGAACTCGGGCCCCATGCGATCCGGGTCAATGCGATCCTGCCAGGCATCGTCGAGGGGCCGCGCATTGAAAACGTCATCAGCAACCGTGCCAAACAATTGGGCGTTTCACACGAGGAAATGACGGAACGCTATCTGGAGAATGTTTCGCTGCGAAGGATGGTCAGCCCCTACGACGTCGCCACCATGATTGCCTTTCTGCTTTCCAATGCCGGCATCAACATTTCGGGCCAGTCGCTTGGCGTTGATGGTAATGTCGAAACTCTGTGAGGTAGCAATGCAAAAGACGGCGGTCATCGGAAGCGGCTTTATCGGAAGAGCGTGGGCTATCAGCTTTGCCCGCGCCGGCTATCAGGTGAATCTGTGGGATCAGGCCCCGGACGCCGTGGCGAAAGCACGCGGCTATATTGCCGACGTCCTAACCGATCTTGAACGAAACGATCTGCTCAACGGGAATTCACCGGAAATAGTGCTGTCGCGCATTGTCGCTGAAACGGATCTGGCGAAAGCTCTCGAGGGTACCGTTCATATTCAGGAAAATACCCCGGAAAATCTTGAGACTAAAATCAAGGTGTTCTCGCTTCTTGATGAGGCCGCCGATGCGTCGGCCGTTATCGCCAGTTCAACTTCAGCCTTGCTTCCATCGAAATTCACCGAGCACCTGAAGAACCGCCAGCGTTGCCTGGTCGTCCACCCCATCAATCCGCCTTATCTCATTCCAGCCGCCGAAGTGGTTCCGGCGCCCTGGACCTCGGGCGAAGTCGTTGAACGAACCCGGGCTTTTTTGATTGCGGCGGGTCATGCTCCCCTGGTCATGAAACGCGAGCTCGATGGCTTCATCATGAACCGCATGCAGGGCGCGCTTCTGGAAGAAGCATTCCGACTCGTTGCTGACGGTTATGCGACAGTCGAAGATGTGGACATCGGTATTCGCGACGGGCTTGCCCTGCGCTGGTCTTTCATGGGGCCGTTCGAGACCATCGATCTCAATGCGCCCGGCGGCGTGCGCGATTATGTCGAGCGCTACCAGATAATCTACGAGCGCCTGTTTCCGCAGATGCAGCGCCGTGTCGACTGGGCGGGTGAAGTGCTGGAAATCGTCGAGGCAGGGCGCCGCGAGAAGCTGCCGCAGGAAAAGCTGGTCAATCGCCAGGTCTGGCGAGACCGCCGCCTCATGGCGCTTGCGGCGCACAAGAAGAAATCAACGCAGGAGTTCGGACAATGAGTGAGACGATACGAGTGACAAGCGGTTCGAACATGACGGGCAAGGTCATCATAACGTGCGCCATTACCGGTGCGATCCACACGCCGACTATGTCGCCCTATCTGCCGATCACACCTGATGAGATCGCCCGGGAAGCTCTAGCAGCAGCAGAGGCTGGCGCCGCGATCCTGCACCTCCATGCACGTGATCCTGAAACCGGAAAGCCAGACCAAACGCCGGAAGCCTTCGCCAAGTTCCTGCCGCGTATCAAGCAAAACACCAATGCCGCCATCAACATCACCACCGGTGGCAGTCCCTATATGAAGGTCGAGGAGCGGGTGAAACCGGCCGCCACTTTCAAACCGGAAGTGGCTTCGCTCAACATGGGATCGATCAATTTCGGGCTCTATCACCTTGTCGACAAATACAAGGAGTTCAAGTTTGACTGGGAGAAGCCGCATCTGGAAGCCACCCGCGATCTGGTGTTCCGTAACAGCTTCAAGGATATCGAGTATATCCTGGCGACCTGCTACGAGAATGGCACGCGATTTGAGTTCGAGTGCTACGACATCGCTCATCTCTATAATCTTGCGCACTTCGCCGATCGGGGCTTGGTAAAACCTCCCTTCTTCGTGCAGTCGGTTTTTGGCCTTCTTGGCGCGATTGGTACGCACCCGGAAGATGTTGCGCATATGAAACGAACAGCGGACCGGCTTTTCGGCGGTAACTACCGCTGGTCGGTGCTCGGTGCCGGATCGAGCCAGCTTCGTATTGCCGCTCAAGCCGCGGCCCTTGGCGGCAATATCCGTGTTGGTCTTGAAGACAGTCTCTGGGCGGGCAAAGGCAAGCTGGCCACGTCCAATGCCGAGCAGGTACAACTGGCCCGCAAGATCATCGAAGGGCTCGGCATGCAGGTGGCGACACCCGACGAGGCGCGCGAAATCCTGCAACTCAAGGGCGGCGACAAGGTCGCGTTCTAGGAGGTCGAAATGTTGCGTATCGAGGTTTTCAGCGACGATCGAAATCAGCTCGGCGAGGGTCCGCTTTGGGATGTTGAAGAACAACGGCTCTACTGGATCGACTCCTACGCACCCGCGGTCTATTCCTGCGATGTCAGAGGCGGCAACCGCAAAAGCTGGAACCTGCCCGAGCCGATAGGCTCGCTAGCATTGCGCGAGAAGGGCGGTGCGATTGTTGCCCTTAGAAATGGGTTTCATTCGCTCGATTTCAGGTCGGGCGCTGTCAAACTTTTGCACGAGACACATCCGGGGGAACTCCGGCCCCGTCTCAACGATGGAAAAGTAGATCGGCAGGGCCGCTTTGTTGCTGGTTCCATGGATTTCGAGGAGAGCGATCCGGTCGGCACGCTCTATCGTCTGGATGCGGATCTCTCGCTGCGTACTCTGGATACAGGCATCATCTGCTCGAACGGACCTTGTTTCAGCCCCAATGGATCGACGCTCTATTTCGCCGACAGTCACAAGAAGGCGATATATGCCTACAGCTATGACACCGCTTCCGGCGCAGTCGGGTCGCGGCGTGTGTTTACGAGCTTCGATAATCTGTGCGGCTACCCTGATGGCGCAACGGTCGATGCGGAAGGATATGTCTGGAGCGTTGAGGTCTATTCCGGGCGGCTTATCCGCTTTGATCCGAACGGCGTGATCGATCGCATTGTCGGCCTGCCCGTCCAATCGACAACGAGCATCACCTTTGGCGGCCCTGACCTCGATATTGCGTTCGTTACGTCGATGGCACGGCCGTTCAACAATGAATATCACCGCGAGCGTGAGGCCGGTTGCGTGTTCGCCATTTATGGACTTGGCGTGCGCGGTCTGCCGGAACCGCGATTCAAGGGATGAGGGAGAAAGCATGAAAATCGATGTTGTGGTGGACGTAAAGACCACGCTGGGCGAAGGACCTTTATGGGACGTCGAACAACAGCGCCTTTATTGGATTGATAGTTTCGATGGTCGTGTATTTCGCGCCACTGCCGATGGCCGGGAAATCCGCTCTTGGGATGTCCCGATGAAGATCGGTTCGATGGCCCTGCGCAAGGACGGCAATGGCGCTATCATGTCATTGGCACGCGGGTTTCATTTTTTGGATTTCAAGTCGGGTGACGTTGAACTCATCCATGATCCAGAACCGGACAAGTCCGAAAATCGCATCAATGACGGCAAGGTCGACAAGCAGGGGAGGTTTGTTGCCGGTTCAATGGACACGATGGAAAGTGGCCCCAACGGCGCGCTCTATCGGGTCAATCCCGATCTCAGCGTGCATAAGCTCGACGAGGGTATCATCGTTTCGAATGGCCCATGCTGGAGCCCGGATGGAAGCCTCTTCTATTTCGCGGATTCGTGGTCGGGTGAAATATGGGTCTATGATTACGACGAGGCCACCGGCAACGTTTCCAATCGCCGGACCTTTGCCAAGATCGATACATCGACAGGAGGTGCCGCCGATGGCTCGACGGTTGACGCGGAGGGTTGCCTGTGGAACGCACAAGTCTATGATGGAAAGGTCGTCCGCTACCGGCCCGATGGAACGGTAGATCGTATCATCAATATGCCGGTGAAAAAGGTCACCAGCGTCATGTTCGGTGGTCCGAATCTCGACATCCTCTATGTTACCTCGATGGCAAAGCCGCCCCTCCCGCGCTTTCCCGAAGATGGCGTGTTGCGTGGCAGCCTGTTTGCAATCACGGGACTTGGCATCAAGGGCGTGCCCGAGCCGCGGTTCGCAGGATGAATAAGTACGCGTCCAAGACTATGGCGTCGTCTATACGCCCCACAAGAAAGTGGGCCATCGACGGTGGTTTTGAGGCCGGAACAATCGAGGACGATACGCGCGATCTCGATGCCGGCTTTGAACGCTCCGACTTCGACCGCAAGGCGATATCAATGACTGTCGGGTACAAGGATGAAGAGCGGGAGATCAATGCGCGCATCCGCAGGAAGGCCCCGTTTGAAGAGTCAGGCGACAATACGCGCAACCGCAACACCTATCTGCTTGCGACAGGTCTTAGCTGGAAGACCCTGCGAGAACTGGGGGGCCTTGCCAATGTTGATGCGGTTTTGTCCGACTCTGACAGCGAGGAATCCTTCCGAGACGACGACTGTGTGGATCGCTCCTTCGGCTATGCCCACAGGCCCGTTGACAAGGATCGCCTCAATGCGCTGTTCAAATATAGCGGGGTCTATGGTCTTGTTCACTGGCTGTCGGTCGGCGCCAACTGCGGCTTCCGCGATGGCGAAGTCAGAAAAAGGGTACTTGATGGCGATCGCGGTTCCTTCTCCGAACGGGAAACCTCGTCGGCTCATCTTGGTATCACACGGACCGATCTGCATATCGTCAAAAACTCGGACGGCCTCCTGGAAGGCCGTGTCATGCACTTGCCTGAAGCCAAAACCACCGATTACTGCGCACTTGTCGCTCTCTATCGCCACGCGGGCGAGAACTTCAAGATCGGTGCAGGCTACTACACTTCGGCTCATTCTCCGATGACCTCAGAGAGCTTCCTTGACGATGAAGGTGTCTTCCTCAACGCTGTCTGATCCCGGAGAAGTCGACAATCCCGCGCTTCCAGCTGAAGCGGAGGCAACCACGACCACTGAAGAGATGGAACCGATGACCGGGAACTGCCATGAATGATAAGATGGGCATCGAAACCATGCTGACGCGGGCGGAGCTCCAACCTGCGACTATTACTACATATCAAGACCACCTGGGGGCTATTGGCAGAAACTCGCGTTCGGGAAGACGTCGGAAAGAGAGGCTCTCGACAATCTCTGTTTTCCGGCAGGAGAAAAGGTAACAATATTATAATAGCAAGGGAGAACCCTGGACAGCCGTGTGCCATGATAGACCTTCCCCTTATTGAGCTGCTGGAACCGCTGAAATGCACCGAATGCGGATACCTTCATGCTGTGGTGCCCCTTGAGGACTCAGACCAGTCACCAGTTCATTGCCGGGAGTGTGGCGCCTTCCTGTGTTTCTGGGCTGACGCCCTGGCAATGGCGAAACTCGACATTGGCTGTAGTGCGCCATTGGCAATAACCAAACTTTTGAACGAGCCAGGACAATAATCGCTTCGCGTTTGCCGCTTGTCTGATGGCGTTGCAGGCGCGGTCGCCCGCGTGACGACTGCACGAACCACTCAATCGCCTTCTACAGGGCAATGGATTCGCTTTAAGGCATTGTGCTTGCCGGTAATGCTCTCTGCCGTGTGTCATCTGCTTTCCAACATTAAGTGAACTACATCGCCAAACTAAACGACAGCTTGGGCACCAGTCGACCTTAATTGAAATGGCTCCGATGAGGCGCTTTACGGTGCGGCAGTTTTCAAGAATTGGCCAAGCTGGCTTGGATAGCCGAGACAAAACAGGCTTTTAATCGGCATTGTAGACATTATCGCGACAATCAAAATTGTCCGAAATTTGACTATTATCGGCATTTTTAAAAGGAAGGTTTCCTCACAGGTTTTGCAATTGGGCAAATGCGGATCCTGAACAAGGATGATAAAGATTTACTTAGGGGGAGCTGGGTTCAATGCCGTTCAAGGCTGACCAGCTAATTCGCCGTTTAATAGTAGAAACTCACCGTGTAGCGTAATGGGGTCAGAATGAACTCTGCCCCCTGAAGCGCGGTGTCTTAAAACGATCGAGTTTGACAAAGTTTGCCAAAGTTAGTTAATCTAGGCGCAAATGGAGGTCTGAATGGCTACTATGAACGTGTCTCTACCGGACCCAATGAAAGATTGGGTCGAAGCCCAGGCAAGGACCGGGCGATACTCCAATGCTAGTGACTATGTGCGCGATCTGATTCGAAGGGACCAAACGCGTAGTGATAAGATTGTTGCCATGCAACGCTTCGTTGATGACGGTCTTAAAAGTGGTGTTGGCAGCCGGTCGAAGGACGAACTGTTCGCTGCTGCTGCCGCGCGCACGGAAACGGCGCGCAGCAGCAGCTGATGCGTTTTAGCCTTTCTATCGAAGCGGAAGAGGACATCATTGCCTGCACCGAGCAAGGTATCCGTATGTTCGGAACTCTACAGGCTAGGCGGTACCATGATGACTTGTTCGCGGTACTTGAACTGATCGCTGCGAATCCCCGAATGGCGCGTGAGCGAGAAGAGATTTCGCCTCCGGTTAGAATCCATCCGTTCAAAGCCCATCTGATTGTCTACCGCCTTGAAGAGAGTGGAACCGTTTTCGTGATCCGAGTACGCCATGGACATGAAGATTGGGCCAGCGAATCTGCTTAGGGTCGCTGACTGAACAGACGAGCGCAGTAAGTTTTAAAGTAGTCATCGGTAGGAACCTAACAGACGGCCTGACATCACTTAAGCTGCTGTTATTCCGTTGAATCATCTCCGCATATTGTTTTCAGGGTCAATGGTTCAATCAAGGGTGGGGGGAAGCCAAACTTAACTTTTCATGGGTCCACGCATGTCGGACGTTATCTCTGGTAATTGTTAGTTCAGCCAATTTCGCATCCGCCATGGCGCATCGGCTTGCGCTTCGCTCCATTGGTCACGCAGCCACTCATACTTTGCGAGCACTCTAGGCTGTTCCGCATAATCAAAAGGCGATTGTCAATGAAGCGCGTCGCCAGTCGCGTGGCGGTCGGCGAGCGCGATCCTGCCCTTGTGGAAAATTTGGCACGCACAAACCATCACGAATATGGCGCAAGCCAGGGCGTGGTTAGATGGTCCGTTGTTCAATTGACCCGCCGTCCGTTTGCGCTTTCGAAAAGATGGGCACCGGCACTGTCGCCCCTGACCGAAATCCTTTGTCCTACCTTGATCTCCACTGCTCTTGGGAATTCAACGGTGATGAGTTTCTCTGTGCCAGTGTCGAGGTAACCGAAAGTTTGGCTGCCCAGCCGTTCAACTACCGCCAACTCGCCGCTAAACCATGCCTGGCCGGCGTCGCAAACGACCAAATCTTCCGGACGAATGCCTAAAGTGAACGTTCCTGCCATCGTGAGTGATCCGTCATGGATATCGATTGCCGCCCTACCTTCAGGCAACTGTACAATCAGTTGGTTATTGTCGGATGACACAACGTTGCAGGGCAACGTATTCATCGTCGGGCTGCCAATGAACCGCGCAACGAAAAGACTTGCCGGTTTCCGGTAAAGATCGAGCGGGTGACCGATCTGCTCGACGTGACCAGCGTTCATCACGACAATCCGGTCAGCCAGGGTCATCGCTTCCACCTGATCGTGCGTGACATAAACGGTCGTTGCCTTCATGCGGCGATGTAGCTTGGCGATTTCCAGCCGCATCTCAACTCGAAGGGCTGCATCGAGGTTCGACAAAGGTTCATCGAACAGGAAGGCCTTTGGCCGGCGGACAATGGCGCGGCCCATCGCAACCCGCTGGCGTTGGCCGCCCGAAAGCTGGGCGGGACGTCGTTCGAGATAGTCCTGAAGTTTGAGGATATCGGCAGCCCCTGCCACACGTTGATCAATCTCACTGGAGGACTCACCGCGCATTTTCAGTCCGAACGCCATATTCTCTTCGACGCTCATAT
Source organism: Phyllobacterium sp. GQ127 (assembly GCF_059758635.1). NCBI lineage: Bacteria > Pseudomonadati > Pseudomonadota > Alphaproteobacteria > Hyphomicrobiales > Phyllobacteriaceae > Phyllobacterium > Phyllobacterium sp. GQ127. Next base: position 154,173 of record NZ_JCAXDZ010000008.1, on the reverse strand, counting down.
GTGGATAGAGTGCGTAATCCTGAAAGACCATAGCAATGTCACGATCCGATGGCGGAAGGGCATTGACGATCTTTTCGCCGATCCTCAGCTCACCGGCACTGATTTCCTCCAGTCCGGCAATCATGCGCAGCAGCGTGGACTTTCCACACCCAGAGGGACCAACCAGCACTAGAAACTCGCCGCTGGCAATATCGATATCGACGCCGTGGATTACGGGAACCGTCCCGTAAAGCTTTTTGATCTGCTTCAGACTTATCGCCGTCATTCGGTGGTTTCCTCCCTAGAAGCGCCGTTGACATTAATTATCGATATCATTATCAATAACGATAATTATGGCCTTCTGCAACACCCAAGGAGGATTGCAATGTCCAGCTCCCCTGATCCAAGCGTGGTCGGCTCGCGGCGAAATCCACCCGCCGTCAAAGCATCCGTGGTGTTCATGTCACTCAAGCGTGACATCATGCTCGGCGAATTGGTTGCCGGAGAGCCGCTGACAGAGCTGGACCTTGCCGCCCGCTTCCAATGCAGTCAGGGAAAGGTTCGTGAAGCACTGCTGCAATTGCAGGAAGAAGGGCTGGTGCGGCGTCAAGGTCACCGCGGTACGCAAGTATCAGCTTGCACCGTCGATGAAGCGGTTGAGATGTTCCGGGTGCGGCAGCAAATCGAGTGCAATGGCATCGTGCGCGCCCTGCGCTATAGGAGCCGCACATTGATTTCCGATCTGCGCGGATTGGCAAACGATATGGTGGAGGCGGCAAAAGTCGACGATGAGCTGCAACTTGCCGCATTTGACCGGGATTTCCACCGGCGGATTTTTCGCGATGCCAACCTTCCCGCGTTGGATCCGATCCTGCATCGTTGCCTCGTTCACAATCATCGCTTCAAAATATCAAGGAGTATCGGGTCACGCGATCTCATGGCGACGGCATTACGCCATCGCGCGATCATCGAAACAATCGAGCAGGGCGATGTGTCCGCCGCCTCGCAGGCTTTGCACCATCATATCGCGACCATAGTAGATTTCGGTCCCACCATATTTCCGGACGCTGATCAATGAACGCCATGTTCGATCTTTCCGGCGATCTTTCGCCCGAAATGCGCGATCTCATGCTGCGCGTCGAAAGCGAGCTTGGACCACAGCCCGATCCCACGTTGCTGCCGCCCGAAGAGGGCAGAGTGCAATGCGAACGTTTGAACGAGCGTAACAATATCAACTTGCCGCCCATGGCACGAACGGCAGAGGTTGTTGTTGCGGCGAATGCGCAGCTCGGTTCTCCTGCATGTCGGCTGCGCGTTCTCGTTCCAAACTGTGCAGGGGCGGGAGCCGTCTTGTTCGTTCATGGTGGAGGTTTCGCGTTTTGCAGCCCTGAAACACATGAGCGGTGTGCCCGCGTCCTTGCCAACGAGATCAGGTTGCCCGTTCTCGTTCCCGATTATCGCCTTGCGCCGGAACATCCGTTTCCAAAAGGGTTACACGATATTATTGCCTGTCTGCGTGCCGCATTCAGTGCGACTGCAGAAGTTGGTGTTTGTGCAGGGCCGCTTATTGTCTGTGGGGATTCTGCCGGTGCCAACCTTGCTTTGGCGGCAATCATGCATGAACAGAAGGCAGGGCATCTTCAAGCATCAGGCGCTCTCCTATTTTACGGCGCGTTTGGCGCTCATTTCAATACCCAGTCTTATGAACAATTTGCCGACGGGCCTGGTCTGACGCGTGCCAAGATGCGGCGATACTGGAATTGGTATTGCACGGATGAAGACGCTCGACGCAACCCGATGGCCGCTCCACTTCTCGCCGGTGACGAGGTACTGCGCGCTTTGCCGCCGCTTTATCTCATGGCCGCTGGCGTTGATCCGCTGTTGTCGGACACGCTTCTTTTGGCTGAAAGATTAAAGGCGGTCGGTCGCGACGATCCCCTTGCCGTGGTGCCGGGAGTAACACATGGATTTTTGCAAAACACACATGAACTGGCTGCTGCGCGGGAGGCACTTGCGGCAGCCGGCGAGGCTGCTCGAGGTATGATCCACGGCGGCTAGTAAGCATAACAAAGGAGGAGGAAGCAATGAACGTTTTTAAAAAATTGGGTATCAGCTGCGCTATCGTGACCGGCATGGCCATGAGCGCCGCCAATGCAGCCGAGACCGTGCGTTTCTGGTATCACTTCGACAACCCGGAAAATCCGATGTCGGATCTGGTGGCGAAGTTCGAGGCCGCAAACCCGGACATCAAGGTCGAAGCAGAGAACGTGCCGTGGAACAGCTATTACGATAATCTTTATACGTCGCTGGTTGGCGGCAATGCACCAGACGCTGGCATGGTCAAACTTTTCGCCCAGCCCCGATTGGCCGAAATGGGTGCGCTCGAACCTATTGGCGAGCGTATCGATGCCTGGCCGGGCAAGGTCGATCTGCTTGATAATCTTCTTGAATTGAACAAGGGGCCGGATGGACAGCAATATTTCCTGCCCATTCAATATGTCGTGCTTTATCTTTATTATCGTGCCGACCTTTTCAAGGAGGCGGGGCTCAATCCGCCAACGACATGCGAAGAATTCAAAACAGCAGCTCAGAAGCTGACCAAGGCCCCCGACAGATATGGCTTTGGCCTGCGCGGCGGCAAGGGAGGATGGGATCAATGGGGAACATTCGTCTTTTCGCAAGGCGCCGAACTGAAGCCAGATGGCCTGACCAATCCGGTAGCGGTTGCGGCCAACCAATGGTTGATCGACCTGTTCCAAAAAGACAAGGTCATCCCGCCATCGGCTCCCAATGATGGTTTCCAGGAAATTGTAGCGGCGTTCAAGGCTGGCAAGACGGCCATGACCATACATCATATTGGCTCGTCCAACGATCTGGTCAAAGCGCTGGGTGATAAGGTTTCTGCGGTCCCCGCCCCAAAATGCGGTGGCAAGCAATGGACGTCTTATGGCGACGAATCCTTGGCGGTCTTCTCCTCCTCACAAGTGAAGGACGCTGCTTGGAAGTGGATTTCTTTCCTTGCGGAAGGTGAGAATAACGTGGCCTTCAACAAGGCAACGGGACAGATGACCGTGACCAAGAGCGGAGCCGAAAACTGGACGCTGCACGAACGCCGCTTCGTTGACGCAACGGTCCAGTCTTTGCCTTTTGCCCACGTGCTCCCGCAGAGCACGGCGACTGCTGAGTTTGTCAATACTGCGTGGCAGACGTCGATGCAGCAGGCGTTAACCGGCCAAATCACCTCGCAACAGATGATGGAGCAACTCGAAAGCCTGTTCGCGCAATAGCACGACCACGTCCCTTTTCCTGATTGACGACCGCCGAAAGAATCTGGTTCATGTCTACATTCGCACCTAACGCACCGCACGATCTTGCGCAGGTTCGCCCGCTTCGCAGCAGATTGATTCCCTATGTCTTGCTGGCGCCTGCGGTACTCGTGACGTTGTTCATCGTTTTTTTCCCGATGATGCAGGCGGTCGTTACCAGTTTTTATGATCTGGTACTGTGGAAGCCCAACGCCACGCGCTTTGTTGGTTTTGGCAATTACTTCAAGCTGTTGCGCGATCCGGTCTTCTGGACTTCGCTAGGCCACACTGCCATCTGGATCGGTCTGACGGTCCCGCTTCAGATGGGCCTCGGATTGGTTGCAGCCCTTCTTCTTAATCGCCAATTCCCATGGCGCGGCCTGGCCCGTGCCCTGGTTATCATTCCCTGGGCACTGCCAAGCGTCGTTATCGCCCTCATGTGGCGATGGATTTATGATCCAACGACGGGCGTGCTAAACGATATACTGCTCTACTTGACGATCATCCATGCGACAGTCCCCTGGCTCGCCGACCCGCATCTCGCACTCTATGCTGTAATTGCAACGCTGACCTGGCAGGGCTTTCCATTCTTCGCAGTGATGATCCTGGCCGGCCTTCAGGGAATTCCCCAAAGCCAGTACGAGGCCGCATCGATCGATGGTGCCAGCTCCTGGCGGCAGTTCGTCCACATAACGCTTCCCGGCATCGCCCCGGTGCTGGCGACCGCCGGATTGCTGCGCATCATATGGGTGGCCAATTCCATGGATGTTATCTTCGTAATGACTGGCGGCGGACCTGGATATGCGACGCATACGCTGCCGCTTTATGCTTTTATCAAGGCCCGGCAGAATCTTGATTTCGGTTACGGCACTGCAATTGCCGTGACTTTTACTGTTCTGCTCGGAGCCATCGTCGCGGTCTATATCGTGCGAACGTTGCGCGAGGTGGAAAGATGAACAAGCCCTCGACGCTCCGGCGCATTCTCACGACCGACATTCCCGTTATTCTGATCATTCTTCTTGCCATCGGACCCTTCGTTTGGATGATCCTGACGTCCTTGACGCCGACTGCGCAATTGTCGGCAACAGGCGTGTCATTGTCACCGGCAGGCTGGAGCACGGATAACTACATCCGGTTGCTGAAGCAGACGTCATTTCTTGTCAACATGCTGCACAGCCTTATCATTGCCGGTGGCACTGTCATCCTTGGTCTCGTGGTTTCAGTCACCGCTGCCTATGCCCTGTCACGCTTTCGCTTTGGGGGGCGCAAACTGATCATGCTGCAGTTCTTGCTGGTCAATATGTTCCCCATCGTTCTGCTTATTTTGCCGCTTTTTGTGCTGTTCCGGAAGCTGGGTCTCCTCGACACGCATATCGGCCTGATCCTGGCCAATTCCACCGTTGCCATCCCCTTCGCTGTGTGGATGCTCACCAGCTATGTCGGTGCCATCCCCCGCACGCTCGACGAGGCGGCGATGATCGACGGTTGTTCGCGTCTGCAGGCTTTGCGGCGGATCGTTCTCCCGCTCGCCATGCCAGGTATCATTTCGACCGGCATCTATATTTTCATTACTGCCTGGAATGAATATCTCTACGCCCTCACGCTTGGCGGACGCAATGTTCGTCCGGTGACCGTCGCCATTCAGACCCTCATTGGTGAATATCAAATTGAATGGGGATTGCTGGCCGCAGGGGGTGTCGTTGGTGCGCTCCCTGCCACCATTCTTTTCCTTCTTGTCCAACGCCGTCTTATCGGGGGCCTTACCCAAGGCGCAGTGAAGGGATAACCCATGCTTATCAAAGAGGACCTGTGATGAATCCCATTGGCTTGATCTCCATGCAATATGCGAGACCGTTTACTGCCGAACATTTCTCCCTATTTAAAAAAATGCGAGAACTTGGTTACGACTTTGTCGAACTGCTCGTGCCCGAACCTGGCGAAATGGATCTTGCCGAAGCCAAGCTTGCTCTGGACGATGCAGGACTTGGCGTCGTTCTTGCCGCACGTGTCAATCTTCAGCGCAACCTCTCGTCAGAGGATCGCGATGCTCATCGCGCTGGCATCGATTATTTGCGCTATACGGCCGATTGCGCCGCGGCGCTCGGTGCTGCGGTTGTAGGGGGGCCGCTGACCGGAAACCCGTTGGTGTTTGCAGGACGTGCTCCATCGCCTGTGTCAGAGGGCGAAAGGCTCGCACGCAAGGAGCGCTGTGTTCAAGGGCTGATAGAGGCCGGCGACCACGCTGCAAAGGCAGGTATCGTGCTGGCAGTCGAACCGCTCAACCGTTTCGAAAGTGACGTTTTGTGCACAACGCAGCAGGCCATCGAACTTCTCGATGCAGTCGCTCATCCAGCGATCAAGCTGATGCTGGATACTTTCCACATGCATATGGAAGAAGCTTCGATCCCCGAGGCAATCCTGTTGGGAGGCGCTCATCTTGTGCATTTTCAGGCCAACGAAAATCATCGCGGGTTTCCCGGCACTGGTTCGACTGATTGGGTTGCCGTTGCAAGAGCCTTGCATGAGATCGAATACCGAGGACCGATCTCACTTGAGCCCTTCCGACGAAATGATGATCGTTTTGGCGTTCCATTCGCGCAATGGCGGGCTCCCCATGAAGATGAAAGCGAACGTCTGGCAGCGAGCGCGGCCTTTATCAAATCACATCTTATACTGACGGAATATCGGCGATGACATTGAAAATCGGTTGGATCGGTTGCGGCATTCACGCAACCCAGATGCTACTTCCTCAATTGGTTCGACATGACGTAAAAATCGTCTCGCTTTGCGATATCGATGGCAAACGACTTGCCGATGCAGGCCGCCAGTTCGGCGTGTCCCGTTTGACAAATGATGCCGAGGAGCTGATCCGCACTTCCGGCATCGATGCAATCGGCATGGCCGTGGGGCCTGACCAGCATCTGCATTTCGGCAAACTTGCGCTTGATCGGGGTCTGCCTGTTTTCATGGAAAAGCCCCCGTCCGGAACAGCGGCGGGCGCACGCGAGCTCCGCGACGCGTCAGAACGCTCGGGTAAACCTTTGCTTGTCGGTTTCATGAAACGGTATTCGGTTGGCAACAAGATTGCCCACAACATCATCAAGTCTGGACGGTTCGGGCCGGTGCTTGGCCTTACAGGATACTACATGACCGCACCGGGCTACTTCACTGGCAATGTCGATTACACTGGTTTTTTTCTTCACCACTGTGTGCATTACATGGACCTGGTCTCGTTTTTTGTTTCTCCGGTGAAAACGATCTCGGCTCGGAAGGTTGAGAAAACGCCAGGCAGGGTGCTGTTTCATGTCGGGTTCGAGTTCGATTGCGGTGCCATCGGCAATATCGCCATGGGGACGATCCAGTCGCGGGGCACCCCGGTGGAGCGCATCGAGTTGATGAGTGATCACCAGCGTCTTGAGGTGGATGATGTGATTGAGGTGCGGTGGAACCGCAATCCGCCCTTCAAGGTTGATGATCCGGAAGCAACTCTCGCCGATGATGTCGACACTCTAACATGGAAGCCAAATTTTACGGCAGCGGCAAATGAAGATCCAAAAGGTTATTATTCACTCCTTGCCGACGTGGTTCCGGCCCTCGGCGGTGCATCGAGTGCTGCGCCGACAATTCATGATGGTGTCATCGCTATGGAACGTCTCGAGACATTGCGAGGGGAACTGGCTTTGTAAATCGATGAATCGGTCAAGTACAAATTGTCTCGGCCAACCTTCCGCATGCTCCTGGAAGTGGAGGTTAAAGACGTTCGGGATGATGGCTTTCATTCCTGTTTTTGCCAAATCAAATATTCATTTGGAAAGAGAGGGAACAACTAGCGGGTCTGTAGTCCACACTCTGTTCGAGACCTACTAGGCGAAGTACAACAGGCATTTAATAGGGATTGTAGACATCTGCACTACAATCTAAATCGGTCGAAAATCCGCTATTATCGGCATTTTCAACGGACAGGTTGCTGATAACTTTCCTGTTTGTACACAGCAGTAATCTGTCATCTGGAGATTTCGGACCGATTTGAAGGCATCTTTTGAGAATGTGACGACGGGCCTGCGCATAAGAGGTGATACAGTTTGGTTGTTGGCCGCACTCAACAGCGTCGATTCCATTTGACAACCCCTGTCGAGGCCGGTTCATTTCGTCCCCTATCGCCCGCCCTCGCTGTTACCTATTTCGGCTTTTCGCGCCGCTCTGAAAGATAAATCACTAAGGCAGGTGCTTCGATATTTTCTACTGTGTAATCCTACAGTGCCAATCAATGTACGAACGTCGGTGTCCCGCGGGCACTCCTTGGAAAGCGACGAAGACTAATCAAAAGTTAAAGTATTCAATAAATAGCTCAGCGTCATCAACGATATCAGGCTTTGCTTGCTCCGGTAGCTATCCAACTTCAAGGTCTGTTTGGTTCATTTTGAATTTCTTGAAGGTATTTTACAAACTTTGACCAGAACTGTTCGTCAAATACGGGTGTCTTATTCAGCTTTAACTGCAGGGCGAAGGCCATACATTCATCGACGTTGAGTTTTAGTGTTTTTCCCGAATTGACAAGCTCCAGAAACAAACCTTCGAAAGCCATTTCGTACTCCCGATTGTCGAGATAAAGCACAATTGCCTTAATGGATTCGGCATCGAGGTCTGCCTGCACCATGGTGGTTCTTACAAACTGATCGATCGGCTGGAAGTTAGCGCTGCTTTGTTTTCCACCACGGTGTGTATCCTTCTTCGCTGGCAAGAATGGTAGCATTACCACTTTCAAAATCGCCGGCTTCGACAGAGATGAGACGGTAGCCCAACTCTCCAGCAATCTGAAGCATGTATGCAATCGTTTCGCGGACGCCCCCTTTGTCCGTCGACACACGTTGAAATGCAACGATTTCGCATTGGTCACTATCCACTACAGCCAGCCCTTTTTTTACAAGTGCTTTGACCATTCTGTCCTCGTCCTGCTCGACCGAACAGATGAAACGTCCACCGACAGGAAGCGAAGACTTATGATCGATGGATAGCTGATTTATCGCAACGTCATGCTCAATCCAGCGAACAGGTCTCGTCAAACTCATATCGGCAAACGCTGACATGGCTGCAGCAAGCGAGACTGGGATAATAATACTCGCCGCATGCACTTTACTTCGTCTGATCCGATGCATTGGAGCAACTCCGTCTCCCGCGTTACTGTCAACCGGAATGAAGCTGAGTATAACAACAGCTGTCAGAAATACGATCGCCAATAGTAAACATGCGGTTTTATGAAGCCGGACCGGGATGGGCACCGCTGGCTGCGCGACATTGGTTGCCTTGGTTTTGGAAAAAATCGGGCGAGGATCTTCCGTCTGGCATCTTCCTTTATATGAGAGCCGCTAGTTCAAATTCTCGATTGACACTTTCAGCGTGATTTCTGCATCAGAGTTGTTGGTTTCCAGCTGGATTTGAACCAGTTTTTCGTTTCGCGTTATACCACCAGATTACATTTAAGTTGGCCGGAAACATCTTTTCGCCGTGAGAGCGGATCTCTTCGAAATGCATAAGTCTGAAATTCCGGTGATCTAGCCACCTATCGACGGCTCCGATTTCGTTAGGGCGATCGGTGAGGTATCTCGCCCATGGCGGCTATGTCGAATTGCTGGTCCTCGTTTTCTAGGGCAGGAAAAGGCGTCGCTTGCTCAGTTCGGTGGCTTTCCCGGCTTCTGCGACAAGCCAGTCGATAAAATGGCTCACGTCGGGTCGTTCACGTTTCGATTCCGTGCACAGGCAATAATAATTCTGAAGCGCGGGCACTGTGAGGGCCAAAGGTTGGACCAGCCGTCCTTCGTCAAGATCGCGCGCGGATATGATCTCGTCGCTCAGCGCAACGCCGTATCCATCGCGCGCGGCCTGCAGTACGATCCCGAAATCGTCGAAATACACCTCGGAGCGGCCAATCTGGGTAACACCTGCTGCTGACTGATATATCTTCCACTGCGAACCATCGTCCTCGTGCAGAAGGCGATGATGGCCAAGATCTCCGATTTGCCGGATCGCGTGCGGGCCACGCAACAATTGCGGGCTGCACACTGGCGTCATGCGAATGCCGTGAAGCAGTTGCCACCAGAAACCCGACCATGGCGGCGCCCCATAAACAACTGCAATGTCCGCCTTTCGCCAATTCACATCGCTGGCGCGACCGGCGGTTATCACATTCAGGATGATGTTTCGGTTCTCCGCCATGAACTCGAACAGCCGGGTGGCGAGCCAGGCTACTCCGTGCACCTGGGGAATGGAGATTGTCAGCGTACTTTTGCCTGCGTCATTCGATTTTTGCGCGGCAACTTCCTGAACACCGGTCGTCAAGGCATTCATCGCCTGCCGGGCGGACCGTTGCAGGATAGCGCCATATTCCGTGAGGACGAGTTGTCGTCCGCGCTTTTCGAACAGTGGCACATCAAGAGCGTCCTGAAGGGTGCGAAGCTGCTGGCTGATCGCGCCGGGCGTCACATGCAATTCAGCCGCTGCCGCACCAAGGTGGCCCAACCGGGCGACACTTTCGAAAACGCGTAGCGCGTTCAACGGTGGCAAAGACATTGTTCGTCTCCAGTCGGGATGTAGCTACAATATTCGTTTAGTTTTCCTGCTTGTTTTATCGCAGAAAATTTAGATTGTCTGCTGAAATGTTCCGTGTTGCTATGAGCAAAGGATTTCAAAAAAGAGATCCCAATAAAAGAGGGAATTAAAAAATGGATAAGCGATTGAAATGGGTGACCAAAGTGCTCTCTGGTGGCCTCGCTGCCCTGGCAGCGGCGGGACAAGTTCAGGCGGACGGTGCCAAACCGGACTTTGCTTCGAGCGGAACGGTCAAGGTCTGCACGGCGGGCGACTTTCCGCCTATGCAATATTACAAAAACCCCGGTGACACTGATCTCGTCGGCTTTGAGATCGATGTCGTCGATGCGATCGCCAAGCACTGGGGCGCGAAGGCCGAATTTGTTGTCGGCGATTTCAAGGGGTTGCTGCCCTCTCTCGATAGTGGCCGTTGCGATCTTGTCGCAAGCGGCATTATGATTACGCCGGCCCGCCTTGAGAAATACGACGGCGTACCCTATTTCGGGTCGCATGTAGTTCTGCTTGTACCCAAAACAGACGAGACCTCGAAGACGCCGGAAGATATGAATGGCAAGGTCATGGCGATCGAGGCCGGCACGACCTATGAAAAAACGATGGCCGACCTCAATGCCAAGTTCGCCAAGGACGGCAAGCCAGAGGCCGTGGTCCAAACCTATCCGTCTGCGTCGGGCGTCATCGAACAGATATTGGTCGGGCGGGCTGCAGGCACCATCACGCAGGATACCACCGCCGCGTTTCGTATGCTGCAGATGCCAGACCGACTGAAGATCGCCTATACGTATGACGAGAGCGAGACATACGGGATTTACATGCGCAAGAGCGCTGGTGATCGAAAGCTTGTCAAGGAAGCAATCGAGGCGCTGCAGGCAAGCGGGGAAATGAAGACCTTGCTTGCCAAATGGGGCTTGCCGGAAACATCGACCGACGTCACTCACGACTGAGTGGGGCGCGGTACGATGTTTGATTTTAACCTCTTCCTCTCCGCACTCTTCGGCTGGCCTCTTGCGAAAGGGGCTATGCTGACGGTCCTGCTATCCGTGCTGGTCATGTGCGTTTCGCTGGTATTGGGCATGGCGTTCGGTTCTGCTGCGGGCTCCAAAAACAAGCTGTTGCGCTTTTTTGTTGGCGCTTACGTCTGGCTGTTCCGCGGTGCTCCGGCTCTGTTGATCCTGCTCTTCGTCTGGAACGGGCTGCCGCAAATATCGCCGATTTTCCGGGCGGGCTGGTTCACGCCTTTCTTTGCGGCCTTTCTTGCTCTGACGCTCATCCAGATCGCCTATCTCTCCGAGATACTGCGAAGCGCCTTTGATGCTGTGGGGAAAGGCCAGAAGGAGGGTGCCGCCGCGCTCGGCTTACACAAATGGCAAATCTTCTTGCTGATCACGCTGCCCCAGGCTCTGCGGATTGCCATGCCTGCATTGGTCAACGAATTCATATCGCTTTTAAAGGCAACGTCCCTTGCAACTGTAATCTCTCTAAAAGAACTGATGACGATCACACAGTTCGCTATCGCAACGAGCTTCCGCTTCCTCGAATGGTATGGCGCGGCGCTCGTATACTACATGGCGATGGTCTCGGTTTTAACCATTCTCCAATCCCGCATCGAGCGCGCCCTTTCGAAAGGCCACCGCTAGAAGCCGTTCGTCATTTCCCTTTATTCCTAACGAGGAACGCCATGATCGAGACACTTCCGTTGCCCGATGCGCGACGGCCCTTTGCCGTCGAACTGTCAGACGTCAACAAATCTTACGGTACCTATCATGTCCTGCACGATGTCTCACTGAGGGTCGGGCAGGGGGAGCGCGTGGTCATATGCGGGCCATCCGGATCGGGAAAATCGACACTGATCCGATGCATCAACCGTCTGGAAACGCACCAGAGCGGCAGGATCGTCGTCAACGGCGTCGAACTGACCGACGACAATTCGAGAATAGACCATGTGCGGCGGGATGTCGGCATGGTGTTCCAGCACTTCAATCTTTTCCCGCATCTGACCGTTCTTCAAAATTGCACGCTGGCGCAGCGCTGGGTTCGCAAGCGCCCGCAGTCGGAAGCGGTGGATATTGCGATGGCTTTTCTGAAGCGCGTACGTATTCCCGAAAAGGCCCATCGTTATCCGGGCGAACTTTCGGGTGGGCAGCAGCAACGCGTTGCCATTGCCCGTGCGCTTTGCATGACGCCGGGCATCATGTTGTTCGATGAGCCCACATCCGCACTCGACCCGGAGATGGTCAAGGAAGTGCTGGATACGATGGTTCGGCTCGCCGAAGATGGGATGACGATGATCTGCGTCACCCATGAGATGGGATTTGCGCGGCAGGTCGCAAGCGAGGTCGTCTTTATGGACAACGGCAGTATCATTGAAAAGGGAACGCCCGGAGCACTGTTCGGCTCGCCTTCGCATCAGCGGACAAAACGCTTTCTCAGCAATCTTCTACATTGATCGGCAAAAAATGAACGAACGAACAAACTGGTTTTGTGCTGAACAACTCACCGATACGATCCGGCGCATCTGGGAGCCGAATGTGCACCGGTTTTTCAGGGCCAACCTCTTCCATGTCATCGGCAAGGATGCCGATCTGGTCATTGATTTCGGGATGGGCCTCGCCCCGCTGCATCCTTTCCTGAATATCGAGATTGGAAAGCCTGTCATTGCACTGGCGACACATGTCCATGCGGACCATATCGGCTCGTTCCATGAGTTCGAAAATCGGCTGGGCCATGCCGCCGAGGCTGACGGTTTTGCCGGGATGGAGGATGCTGTCACGCTGGCACATCTGTTTCGTGAATTACCCCAAGGTGTGGAAAAAACGCCGAATCCGTCATTCGAGCAGGACAACTACACGATCCTTCCGGCTCCGCTCGGCGGGGTTCTTGCCGAGAATGACATCGTGGATATCGGCGGTCCATCATACAAGGTCTTGCATCTGCCGGGTCATTCGCCCGGATCCATCGGGTTGCTCGACGAAGCGTCAGGAATTTTTTTCAGCGGCGACGCGATCTATGACGGCACATTGGTCGATGATCTGCCCGGCTGCGACAAATCTACCTACAGCACGACCATGCGCCGGCTGCGGGATCTCGATGTTTCCGTTGCCTATGGCGGTCACGGCGCGCCGATGTCCCGTGCCCGCATGCGCATGATTGCCAGTTCCTATCTCGACGTGTCGGCCTAACGGCAATGTGCAGCCTGCTCCTCCATTTCGAAAGGTATCCCGATGACCAGCTCCGCAAGACTTGCAGCGCTCCGGAAGAAATATGCCGAGGCCGGCGGCGGTGACATCTTCGATCCGGCCTTTGCAGCTGTTGCCCGCGCCCAGTTCAAGGGAAGTGATCGCCGAAAATGGCCTTTTGCCGGCATTCCTACATTTCTGGACGCGCCCTGCCGCCCCGATGCGCAGGACCTGCCGGATTTCGGCGGTATCGACATCGCGTTGCTCGGGGTTCCAATGGACATTGGGGTGACCAACCGGAACGGTAGCCGGTTCGGGCCACGCGCCGTCAGAACAATCGAGCGTATCGGGCCTTACGAGCATGTGCTCAAATGTGCGCCGTTCTCGATGGCCCAGATCGCCGATATTGGCGATGTTCCGATGCAGAGCCGGTTTGATCTGGCACTGTGCCATCAGGATATCGAAACCTTCTACAGACGGCTTGTGGGCGCTAGTGTCCGACCGCTTTCCGTCGGTGGAGATCATTCAATCAGTGCATCCATTCTAAAGGCAGTGGGAGAGAAGCGGCCCGTCGGCATGATCCATATCGACGCCCATTGCGACACGGCAGGACCTTACGAAGGGGCAAAGTTCCAGCACGGTGGTCCGTTCAGACTGGCGGTCCTCGACGGCGTTCTGGATCCGGAGCGCACGATCCAGATCGGCATCAGGGGAGGAGCAGAGTATCTCTGGGAATTCTCCTATGACAGTGGAATGACCGTGATCCATGCTGAGGAGGTGGCGGAGATCGGAATGGCCGCCGTGATCGAGAAAGCCCGGCAGATCGTCGGCGATGGGCCGACCTACCTGTCATTCGACATTGACAGTGTCGATCCCGGATTCGCGCCTGGAACCGGCACTCCTGAAGTCGGCGGGCTTACACCGGCCGATGTACTGAAGCTTTTGCGAGGACTACAGGGGATTGATTTTGTCGGCGGCGATGTCGTCGAGGTCGCGCCGCAGTATGATACGACCACCAACACGGCACAAATTGCGGCGCAGGTCATGTTTACGATTTTGTGCCTCATGGTCTCTGCAAAAGACTAAAGCCAGTTGATCATTCTTTCGCGTTCTCTGGTGGCTGCAAGCTTGGTATAATCTTCTCGACCAGATCGATCATTTCATAAATCACCGTTCTCGCAGTGATCGAATGAGGCGGTCGATGGTGCATATCCTTTCAAGGCGACTAATGTGAATGCACACAGGAAGCGACGTAACTCCTACCACATAGATGGAGGTCGCTCGCCTCCATCAATCAGTTCTGAGAAGAACAATTTGGAATACTGCTGTCTTGTTGATTTTGCTTGCTGTATCCCGTCCCGATCTTAGCTCTCCTTCTGGAGCGGCGCACTGGTTAACATCACCGGAAATCGAAACAAGAAATACTGATGTCCGCGTAGGACCGTAGCCAGCCAGCCGTATCACGTGAACACTCCCTAAAACCGAGATGCTGGAGACAATCATGCTCAAGAAATCACTGTTCATCTTTATCGGCCTTTTGACTGCCACTTCGGCATTGGCCGCGTCGGCGGTCACACAGGCAGACCTCAATTTGCGGACAGGGCCGGGCGTCGGGTATCAACCAATCGCAACAATCCCTGCCGGCCGAACCGTCACCGTAGTCGGATGCCTCGACCGGGGACGTTGGTGCGACGTCAGCTGGAATGGCTATCGCGGGTGGCTCAGTGGCACCTACCTTGGAGCAGTTCACGTTCGTGTGCCTATGATCACCTATGACCCTGTCGTCTACGATCGCTATTATCAGCCCTCTTACAATCCCAGAGCGGCAGCACGACGCGATGCAAGGATCGAATACAGGGTGCACCGGAGAATGGATCGTCGTTGGGAGCGCTGGACTGATTGAGCAACGTTCTGCCGGGTAAAACGCTAAGCGCAGGCTCCCTTGCCCCGAGAGCGTGCCCGAGATGCTCTTCTTTCAGGCGCTATATGCTCGAAGACTTCGGTATAGTGCGTCTGGAGGTTGTATTTGAGGAGCTTGCCCGAGTGGGTAAGCTCCTTTTAGTGTTCTCAGTTCAGCAGCTCAGTGAAACCGAGACGACAGAGGGGCGATGGTTAACCGCGTCAAAAGCTCCAATATGTTCCCCGACGGGTTTTTTCGCTGGCCGACACATCGATTCCAGTCCGAACATAGTGGACGTTGACGTGCGGCCGAAGGAAATTTGCTATCCAAGACCGTATCAAGCTTAGGTTGTAGTACAAAAGATTGGCAAAGGGCGAAGGCGAAGTTCGCCTGAGAAGCACCCGTTCCGATATTAAACGGCCATGCCACGAGAAGTGGGCTAATTACTGTTGCTTCGCCGCCAGCCAATAGCCATAAAAGCAGCATGGCAGTACGCCCAACGCGCCGCTCCAGCAGATTTCCCAGGAGCAAAAGCGTGATGGCATTGAGCACCATATGCCCCTGCTTTGCGTGGATAAGCTGCGCAGTTGCGAGGCGCCAGATTTCGAGCTTGGCAAGATCGTCTGTCGTCACACCACCGTAAGTTTTCAAGACATACATTGGAACTGTGCTGAAGGGTGAACCGGTGGCCGCGTAGGTCACGGAGAATGAAACCGACACCGTCAGCAGGGCCAAGCCGGTTGAAAGGCTCAGCCAGGGACTCAAGTTGGTGTTGTTCTGCTTCATTGATTTCAGCATGGCTTCCTTCGGTCGCAACGGAATGGACCGCATCAATTATAAGGTGACGAACACTGTTCCCGCGAGCCGATATAGGGCCGTAAGGTGTTGCCATATGCACGGTAAGATCGATATTGGGCAAAACACCAATTACATGCGTTGACGTCAAACGCCCGGCGGGCGGTACCGGAAGGGCGAGAGTCCGATTGGTGATGACACCGGCAGCAAAGGCTGCGGGGAAACAAAATCCCTTGTAAAAGCGGGAACCAGGACGCGCAACGGCGACGCCACGGAAGCCGTTGTATCGTGAAACGCCGCGAACCACGACAACGCCCGTGGCGGACCTTTATTTCGTGGCGGATACCGCTACTCGTCACAATCATCTCCGGACTTGAGAGAAACCGCTCAGGCGCGATGTGGATAGGCCGAAAAGCAGGAATGAAGCTGCGCCCAATGCGGCGACTGTCTTGCTCATGTCATTGGATCTGAGAGGACAGGGCGGATTAACGTTTGCGCAAAGCCCTGAGCTCAGAGAGGGAAAGGCTGCGGTCGCCATTGCTGTCTGCCTGCAGAAGACGATCAGGAAGGAACTGAGCAAATTCGGTCCTTGCAATTCGACCATCGCTATTCGCGTCCATGCGGTGCGCGCGAGTTTCCAAGCCGTCAGCGGTTGCCATTTGAAGCCTGCCGCCCTCTCTCGCACGCTCAAAGACGGCCTGTGCCTCAGCTTTGTCGAGCACACCATTTCGATTTGTGTCCACGCGATCGAACAAAGTGGCGCGCGCCGCCTGCAACTCGCTGAACTGAAGCGCTCG
This sequence comes from Phyllobacterium sp. GQ127, assembly GCF_059758635.1. Classification (NCBI taxonomy): domain Bacteria; kingdom Pseudomonadati; phylum Pseudomonadota; class Alphaproteobacteria; order Hyphomicrobiales; family Phyllobacteriaceae; genus Phyllobacterium; species Phyllobacterium sp. GQ127. The sequence continues at coordinate 137,618 of NZ_JCAXDZ010000008.1, read as the reverse complement.
GTCACCATTTTGATCCATTTGGCGGAAGACCTGACGGAGCTTTTGTCCCTCCGCCGCACAAGCGCTACCAGTCGAGAGGACAAGTATCACGCCGGCAAAAAGTTTCGCATTCATTCAATTTACCTCTTTTCTCAGATGCAATTGGCATCAATGCCGTCTTCTACGTGCATTGACCGCGGCTCCTATGCGCGGTCTCGCGTTTTTCTGTTTGAGAGGCAACGATCATCGTTGCATGCTCCGCCTGTCAAAATTGTTAGGCGATTGCGTAGGAGGCATGCAGCCGCGTCGTATCAGTCCGTGTCGCTTGCCAACGGCAGCCTGAAACAACGCAACAAAGGACCACAAGCAATGAAACAGAAATTCTATGTACTGATCGCGGCGCTGATGGCCGCGCTTTCAGGGCCAGCGTACTCGGCAGAGTCGCAGACAGGTTTGCCTGTTCTGCAGCGGCTCGACCAGAACAAGGACAGCGCTGTTACACGCGATGAGATCCAGGAGGCCCGCGGGAAACTGTTCGCTCGCCTCGACGCCAACGGAGACGGCGCAATCGATAAAGATGAAACGGAACGGCTCCGTGACTCGATCATGGATCACGCTATGGCGATGCAGGCGTTTGTCGCAAACCAGATGCTTCGTCTGGACACTGGTGGCGATGGCAAGGTGTCCGCAGACGAGTTTCGAGCGCGCGCACCCCTTTTCGATCTCGCTGACCGTGACGGGGATGAGAAGCTGTCGGATGGCGAATTTCTCGTTATTCGCAGAATTCTGTTCAACCGCTGAGATTGACCGTGGTTACAAACAATAACTCCATGAGTAATAAGGACATGACAATGGTGTCTTGCTGGAAGAAAATCTTTGCCGCATTTGGTGTTGTCGTAATGCTGGTCGCGATGCCGGCGATGTCGGCCGAGTTGACGCGAGACACGCGAAGCGGCGGCACGATCACCCGCAGCGTGACAAAGGACGGGAACATCTATTCGGGACAAACGACGCGCGTCGGACCGAACGGTGGGACCTACACCTCAAGCTCGACCTGCCGTGATGGTTTGATCGATCACTGCCGCCGCAGTTACTCAGCCACGGGCCGAGATGGTCGGACTTACTCAGGCAATACTCCAACGGCGCGAGGTCCCTATCGGGTCCGATCTATCGGCGTTCACAATGGCCCAGGCGGAACAGTCGGAGTCATCCGCCGCAACTGGAGGTAAATCCGCGTGAGCCAAGCGCGCGTCCCGGAGCCGGCAAGACTGCCGGAGCGTCTTAATGACGAGGTGCTGCTCGCCCGTATTGCTGCTGGCGAACAGCATGCCCTCCGGCAGCTGATAGACAGGCACGGGCGCGGGCTGAAGCTATTCACTTCGCGATATCTCGGCGGTGCCCACGAGGCAGAAGATGTCGTTCAGGATGTCTTCTTTTCCGTCTGGAATAACGCAAAGCGTTTTGATCCCGCAAAAGGACGCGCTACCACCTGGATCTACCGGATCGCTGTCAATCGATGCATCGACGTGAAGCGGTGGCGCCGATTCCGGGTATTTCTCGGATTCGAAGACACGGGTGATGTGTTTGCCTCTGAAGATCCCCCAACGGATGCGCTGATCGGTGCACGTCAGGAGCTGGCCATCGTCCGCGCCGGTCTCGATAAGTTACCGGAACGGCAACGCATGGCGCTGCTCCTGCGCGCAGTTGCTGACCTTGACGTCCCCTCGATTGCGGAAGCTATGGGAACCAGTGCAGGTTCGGTAGAGCAGCTGCTCGTGCGGGCAAGGCGAACGCTGCGCGCCCGGCTCACGAAGGTTGGTGAATCCGTACCGGAAGACGAAAGGTTATCAAAATGAACAGAGACGAGTTCGAGAACTTGAAGGTCAGGTTTGGGCCTGACATCACAGCATGGCCGCCCCCTTTTCGGCAGGAGGCGTCGCTGTTTCTGACCGGACACAGCCTTGCTGCCCTCAGCGACGATAAAACGCTCGACTATCTTGTACTTGAAGCGGCGAAAACGCCGGTCGACGAGAGCGTGCTCGTTCGTCATGTGATGACAAGAATTGCAATGCCCCGACACATGACTCGGCCGAAAATTGATCCTCGATTGTGGTCAATCCCGGCGACAGCGGCAAGCATGGCATTTGTCGTCACCCTATCTGCGGCCAGTGGCTACTGGGCCGCGAGAACGCAAAACGACATTTCCGACGATGCCCTTCTGGCCTTTGCCGTAGGAATTCCCCCTGCCGGGTTGGTAGAGACGTCGATCGGCACGCAAGAAGAAGGAGGGCACCCGTGAAAAGGTTCACTTGGCTGCGTTTGGTTCTGTTGGCCGTCTTTATGGCGTCGTTGCTCGGAAACTTCTTCTCTCTGGGCTATGTGTTTAAACGCGAATCTGATGCGCCTGCGATGTCCATTCTCGCGGAAGGGGCGTTCTCAGCCTATCCGGATGACGTCCGCACACAGTTCCGCCGCCTTTTGCGAGAAAACAGAGCAAAGACAATTCAGTCGCTTCGACAGTTGAGAGATGCGCGTCGTGAGCTGGCATCGGTGAGTGCTGGGCCGCTCAAGGAGGTGGAGGTGAGGAAGGCGATGGCCGATGTCCGTGTCGCCACCGACGCCCTCCAGCGTCTCATGCAGGATTTGCTTCTCGAGGCTCTTCGGGCGGCAGAGCGAGAGCGGGCAGGCGATTACAAGTAAGGCAGAGTGCAGTAAGGGTCTACGGGGATAAATCGAATTGATGCTGGCGCCAACCTTCGCAACATTTGGGACGTTTGGTGCAGCAAGGATCGGAGGAGAGACTACATGATCGTCCAAGCGTGCATCAATGGCAGCCGAAAGCCGGATTTCCATCCGCTTTTCCCTTCCACCATTGAGGACATGGTTCGGGATGCTGTTGCCGTCCTCGAGGCTGGTGCTGCGGAACTGCATGTGCATCCTCGCGATAGCGAGGGGCGTGAAAGCCTGGCTGCTGTTGACGAAACAGTTGCCGCTATTCACCAGACCTGTCCCGGCACACTCATCGGGGTTTCGACTGGTGCATGGATCGAGGGCGACGAGGAACGCACCAGAGAGGCAATTTCCCGGTGGTCTGTCCTTCCGGATTACGCTTCAGTGAACTTGGCTGAAATCGACGCGCCTGGCGTCATAGAGCTGCTTCACCGGAAAGGTGTCGGTGTAGAAGCGGGTCTGGCAACGGTCGCGGATGCACACCGGTTCGTCGAAGCCGAAGATCATCGCCGGGTCTTGCGTATTCTCGTAGAACTCGATCATGAAAGCGACGTTGAGGCGGCCATGCGGAGCTGCGATGCCATCATGTCCGTCCTGCGCCAAGCCGACGTCAAGCGGCCGATCCTGTTGCACGGTTATGATCAAACGGTCTGGCCCTTTGTGCGGCGCGCGCGTATGGAACATCTTTCGACGCGTGTGGGCTTAGAGGACGGAAAGCACCTTCCAAACGGTGCGGTAGCGCGTGGCAATGCCGAACTTGTCTCGGCGGCAGTGGAGATCTTCCGGCACTATGAGAGCGGATAATCCTCAATAGACAGAGTGTATGGTCTTGCGTCGATTAGTCATGAACGATGAAAAATCTTGTTCGGGAAAGCACCCAAAGGTGTCAATCACGAAATCCGCGGGAAGGCGCGGCCGGATGTCCGACGATCACGGACATGCCATGTCAGGCATCGGTCCAGAAAGGCGGTGACCGCTGAGACAAGGACCTCTCAAACAGATCGGCCGCCTATGTCATTCTTATAGCAGGAATGATCCCCGAAAACTGGGCATTGTGCGGGCGGCCAACGCTGCGCGAGTGATACTGCCACGAAATGGACGATTTTTGCCTGCAAGGAGCAATGATGTTTATGGCTTCATTTTTCCCGCTGATCTGACGGTTCGACGTCCTCAATCAGAATCTTTTCGAACAGATCAGAATGGCTCTGCAGGTGCAGTTGCCATCGGGAGAATGTCAATGTCCGATCATTACCATCCTAGCCTGACCGTTAATCAGGTCGAGCAATTCATCGATAATGGCTTTATCAGAATCGACGACGCCTTTAGCCGCGAGCTTGCGGCGCGTTGCCGTGCAGAACTCTGGTCGGTAACAGGTCTGTCGCCTGACCGGCCCGAGGACTGGCGACAGCCTGTTGTCCGCGTTGCATCGCGGCACACACAGCCATTCGTCGAGGCAGCTAACACGCCGCAGTTGCATGCGGCCTACGATGCTCTTGTCGGGACAGGACGTTGGCTGCGGCCAACAGGCCTCGGCACCTTTCCCATCCGCTTTCCATCAGCAAGTGCTCCGAATGACGATGGCTGGCATGTGGACATGAGCTTCGGCGATTCTGCCGATTTCATGGAATTGCGAGCCAATGTGAAGAGCCGTGACCGAGCCCTGCTCATGCTTTTCCTGTTGTCCGATGTTGGTGACGAGGATGCCCCCACCCGGATACGAAAGGGTTCACACAAGATCATTGCGCGCGAGCTTTTGCCCTATGGCGAAGCGGGACTGTCGTTGAGGCAGCTATCGGTCGATGGTTATGCGACCTCTGCCAATTGCGACGAGGAACTTGCAACCGGTCCGGCCGGTACGGTTTTCCTTTGCCATCCGTTTTTGGTTCATGCGGCACAACCTCACCGGGGCAGCCAACCGCGCTTCCTTGCGCAGCCACCGCTTCTGCCCGCGCGGGGTTTTGATCCGACAGAGCCGCCGTCACCCGTGCAGATTGCGATTCGTCGGGCATGTGCCCTGCATTTCTAGTCCGATTACCCGGCGCCGGGCAGTGGCGAGGTCGCGCCCCAATCCTCATGCGGACGTTAAAGGAGCATCTCGATATTCTTGAAGCCTGCGCCACCAGAAATGCCCCTAAACTTGAGTGGAGAATATAATCCAAGTGCATCATGGCTGTTGCAGGGTAGGGGATCAGCCCGCCACGGTTACCTCTCGTCAAGCCGTTGTTTGATTACTGGGCGGCCAGCGTCTTCGCTAAACATGACTGCACCCGACCCGCCAAGCTCAAACATTGCTCAAAATTATCTTGCCAAACGGGCGCCATCCAGACATGACAACACCCGCGAAACGCGACAGCGAGCTTCCTAATCAAAAAGCCCTGGGTTATCAGCCTCGATTTGTGGCAGATCGCTCAAAATACCGTTTAGATGTGTGTACATCGCATTTCCCGCTGCATCTGCATCCTTCAGGTCAATGGCAGTGACGATCTTTTCATGTTGGGTTATTAAATTGCTCATAGAAGCAGGGTTGCGTAACTGCAAGTTGCAGACACGATCCATATGCGCCTTGATGTCGGAAATCGCATTCCAGGCGAGTCCACATCCAGCTCCCTCGGCAATCGCCATATGAAATTGCTCATCTTCCCTGCGGAAACCATTGTGATCTCCCGCTTCCATGGCAGTTCTCTGCCGGTCAAGAATGCCATCGAGTCTGCGACGCGTCCAGGTGTCGAAGCTTTCACTGGCACGGCGCGCAACGGCAACCTCGATCGCCTCTCGAACAAATCGGGCTTCCATCATCTGCCGGGCTGAAATCTTGACGACAACGGTTCCCCGGTTAGGTCTGATTTCGACAAGTTTGGACTTGCCAAGTGCAATCAACGCCTCCCTTACAGGTTGGCGGGATACCCCCATGCGGGTAGCAATGTCCTGTTCGGAAAGCCGGGAACCCGGTGAGAGCTCAAGGCAAATGATTGCCTCACGCAGATCGCGCTCCACCTGCGCAGCAGTGGTTTCGCCCGTGTCGATTTTCAAGGTTTCGAGGTTCATGCTCTTTGCCGTTGCCGTCTCGTTGACAATCCCTAATAACCACCATACAGTACCATACAATTAAACGGGAACACAAGCGCGGCGCAATGTACGCCGGGCGAGACGGAGGGGCCGGGGCGAAATTCCGGTTTATTGATGACGATACAGCCCAATTTCATACGCCCTGATTCCAGCGATCCGCGGTTGCAGAGTAAATCCCGTTACCAGATGCTTGTCGACGGCAAGTCTGTCGCCGCAGCTTCGGGAAAAACCATCGACCGTGTCAGTCCGGGTCACACCGGAGTTGTTGTCGGCACGTGGCCGGATGCTTCTGCTGACGACATTCGGGCCGCGATCGCCGCCGCTCGGCGTGCCTTCGATACGGGACCCTGGCCGCGCATGTCTGGCGCAGAGCGTTCACGCCTGATGTTCAAGACAGCAGAACTCATTCTTGCCCACGTGGAAGAAATCGCATTGATCGAAAGCCTTGAGGTTGGCAAGCCAATTGCCCAGGCAAGGGGCGAGATTACTTTCTGCGCGGACCTCTGGTCCTATGCGGCGGGCCAGGCACGGGCGCTGGAAGGACAGACGCACAATAATATAGGTGATAATCGGCTCGGTCTCGTACTAAGGGAGCCCGTCGGCGTCGTTGGTATCATCACACCCTGGAATTTCCCGTTCATAATTGCATCAGAGCGGGTGCCATGGGCGATTGGCGGCGGTTGTACTGTTGTACTGAAGCCGTCTGAATTCACCTCTGGCACATCAATCCGAATGGCTGAACTGGCACGCGAAGCCGGCATACCGGACGGTGTATTCAATGTTGTCACAGGCTATGGCGATCCGGCTGGTCAGGTGCTGGCAGAAGATCCGGGCACCGACATGATCGCCTTTACGGGTTCGGTTCGGGTTGGCACGAAGCTTGGTGAAATTGCGGCGCGAAGCGTTAAGCGCGTCGGTCTCGAACTGGGCGGCAAGGGACCCCAGATTGTTTTTGCCGATGCCGATCTGGAAGCCGCAGCCGACGGCATCGCTTACGGCGTTTATCACAATGCCGGCCAATGCTGCATTTCCGGGAGCAGGTTGCTTGTGCAGGAAAATGTCCGGGATGAGCTTCTGGAGCGCCTTCTCGATATATCCCGCAAGGTGACCTTCGGCGATCCCCTGAACGAGCAGACCAAAATTGGCGCGATGATCTCTGAGGCGCATGCTGCAAAAGTGCATTCCTATGTGGAAGCAGGGCAGGCGGAGGGCGCAAAACTGTTGCTGGGCGGGGTGCGTGTCGGCCAAGATTCCGGTCTTTACTATGCGCCCACGGTATTTTCCGGTGTCACCGCCGACATGTCGATCGCGCGGGAAGAAATTTTCGGACCCGTCCTGTCGACGCTGACATTCAAGACGGCCGACGAGGCAGTCGCCATGGCAAATGCCTCGGAATATGGTCTTTCAGCCAGCGTTTGGTCAACCAATCTGGAGAATGCACTGCAAAGCATCCGCCGCATCCGGGCAGGGCGCTGCTGGATTAACAGTGTCATAGACGGCGCACCGGAATTGCCCATCGGCGGCTATAAAAAAAGCGGCTTGGGCCGCGAGCTTGGCCGTTATGGTTTTGATGAATATTCGCAGTTCAAGGGGATTCACGTGACCTTGGGCAAACCGGATCCTTGGTTCGGATAACACCGATTATCAAACTGAGGTGGAGGAGAACATCTTGACTGGCGCGATCTTTGGTCGGAGCTCGCCAGTCAAGACATGGGTCTTTCGACCCGATTGCACATCCAAAGGGAGGATACGCAAATGAAATTGACCAAAGTGAAAACCGCAATGCTTGCGGCTTGCGCAGCTACGGCCCTCACATCTACCGCAGTAGCGGCCGATGTCAAGGCAACGATGATCATCTATCTCGATCCGAGCGTCCAGTTTTTCAATCCGGTGGTTAAAGGCGCGCAGGATGCCGCTGCGCAGTTCGGCGTCGATCTGGACGTGCAATATGCCAACAATGATCCGGTCCGCCAGAATGACCTGATTGAAAGCGCCACCGTCAGTGGTGTCGATGGCATCGCCGTAGCAATTTCCAGTTCCGACGCTTTTGATTCCAGCATATGTGCTGCCGTCAAGACGGGCATCATTGTCATTGGCTTTAACAATGACGATCTTGAAGGCGGTAAGGGCAATTGCCGTCAGGCATATGTAGGAATGGACGAATTCGCTTCCGGATATGAGCTCGGCAATCGCATGATCGAGAAATTCGGTCTCAAGCAGGGTGATGTCGTATTCAACCCGCGCGAAATTCCGGAAGCAAGCTTCGCGGTTGCGCGTGGCGGTGGCATTGAGAAAGCGATGAAAGAAAAGGGCATCACCGTCGAGACGGTTCGTTCAGGCCTTGATCCGGCAGAGGCGCAGAACATCATTGCCCAGTTTCTCATCGCAAATCCCGGTGTCAAGGCGCTGTTCGGTACCGGCTCGGTCACCTCGACAGTCGGTGCAGGTGCAATCAAGGACGCAGGCGTGAACATTCCGTTTGGTGGTTTTGATCTCGCGGTCGAAATCGTCAATGCAGTGGAATCGGGCGCCATGTTCGCTACGATGGACCAGCAGCCCTACTTGCAGGGTTATTATCCGATTGCCCAGATTGCACTCGCGAAAAAATACGGCCTGACGCCGACCGATGTCGATACGGGTCAAGGTGCCTTTCTCGATAAATCGCGCATCAGTTCGGTTAAACCGCTGATCGGCAGCTATCGCTAAGGCGTTACGCATGGAAGACCTTTCGGCCGAGCCGAAAGGTCACCGTCATCCCCCTGCAAATAGAGATAAGACAGTGACCATCACCATGACCGACAGTGCCGTGCCGAAATCGCGCACCCGAAAACAATCGCTGCTGAAGCAGATCATGACTATGCCGGCGGGCGCCATCCTGTTGGTTTTCGTCACCCTGCAGATCGTCTGCATCATTGGCGCACTCGCCTATCCGGACGACTTTCGCTATCTATCGCCGCAGAATCTGACAATCCTCATGAAGGCTATACCTGTGCTGGGCTGTCTGGCGCTTGGCGCTGGCATCCTGATGATTGCAGGCGAATTCGATCTCTCAATCGGTTCTGTCTATACGTTCACGGCCATCTTGATGGCGACATTGGTCGATGCCGGAGTGAGCGCATTCATTGCCGCACCTCTTGGCATTCTCACGGGCGTTCTGATCGGCCTTCTCAACGGGACGATCACGCTTCGCTTCGGCCTGCCGTCGTTCATCGTCACACTTGGAGGCTTGCTGTTCTGGCGGGGTGCAGTCCTGCTGTACAATGGCGCAGTTCAGGTGCGGTTTGATCCTGAGCCCATCTTCACCAGCCTTTTTGCTGGTACGATCCTTGGTGTGAATGCCGCTTTCATCTGGATAATACTATTTGTGGTGGGCTTCTATCTGCTGCTGCATCGCCACAAGTTTGGCAACCACGTTTTCGCGACCGGTGGCAATCGTGCCGCCGCAACGGCCATCGGCATTAATACTGACCGTGTGAAGCTTGTTGCCTTTGCCATAGCCGGCGGGATGGCGGCGGTGGCGGGAATCATAGCGACCGCACGTGTCGGCAGCGTTCAGCCGGGGCAGGGAGCAGGTCTTGAACTCCAGGCGATTGCGGCCTGCGTTATCGGCGGACTTTCATTGAGCGGCGGACGCGGTTCCATCATTGGCATCTTTCTTGGTGTGATGCTGATCCACACCATCACCGACGTACTTCTCCTTTTGAGAGCGCCTGGCTTCTATCTCGATATGTTCATCGCAACGCTCATCGTTGTCGCCGCTGCCTTCAATCATCTCATCGAACGCCGGGGGGCGGCATGATGTCCTCACCACATCTTCTGGAACTGCATAACATCTCGAAGAGTTACGGCGCCCTGACTGCGCTGAGGGACCTGAGTTTCCATGTTGGCCACAGCGAAGTTGTTGGTCTCTTAGGCGATAACGGCGCCGGCAAATCGACGACGGTCAATCTTATTTCAGGGATACAGAAGCCGACCACTGGTCACCTGAGTATCGACGGTGAAAAGACCACATTTACCTGCCGCTCCGACTCCGCCGATGCAGGCATTGAAACGATCTATCAGAACACTGCGCTCGTGGATTCCCTGTCGATTACACGAAACATCTTCATGGGCCGAGAGCGCGTCAACGCATTGGGATTTCTGAAACAGACCGAGATGCGCCAAATTGCCATGGAAGTGCTGGAGAAAGCCGTCCACATTTCCGGGATCGATTCACCAGATAAGTTGGTCGGTGACCTTTCCGGTGGTCAAAAGCAGGCAGTTGCCATCGCTCGCGCCGTATTCTTCAAGCGCCGCGTTCTGTTGCTCGACGAACCGACTTCGGCTTTGTCCGTGCGCGAAACGGAAGCGCTACTCGCACAGGTGCTGAAGCTCAAAGCAGAGAATGTGTCGAGCGTACTGGTGACCCATAATCTTTATCACGCTTACCAGGTCTGCGACCGTTTTGTCATCATGAGCCATGGGACCAAGGTGTTCGACGTGAAGAAGGCAGACACTACAATTAGTCAGCTAACAGAATACGTCGTGCTTACTTGACGACATTCCAACATTAAGAGGCAAGTGCCGTGACAATTTCAGTAAATGTGCGCCAGATAGTTGGCCCTGAAGATGCCGCAAGGCGGAATACACAAGGGTTGCGCGACGGATTTCTCGTGGAAGGGCTTTTTTCCGAAGGCCGCATCAATCTTACCTACAGCCATCTCGATCGGATGATTGTCTGCGGCATCGTTCCAACGAGCAAATCCCTTGTGATTGATCACGTCAAGGAAACGGGCACCAGCCAGTTCCTGGAGCGACGCGAAGCAGCTATTGTCAACATTGGAGGCGGCGGTAAAGTCATCGTTGCAAATGCTGAATATCCGCTGGCATTTCGTGATGCGCTCTATGTCGGTATGGGGCAGGGTGCAATGTCTTTCCTGAGTGACGACCCAGACAATCCAGCCGAGTTTTATCTTTTAAGCTCACCCGCACACCGTAATTGTCCGACAGTCCTTATTACGCTTGATATGGCAAAGAAAGTACGTATGGGCTCGGCCGGGGAAGCCAATGCCCGAACGATCAACCAGTATGTACACCCGGATGTTTGTGAAAGCTGCCAGCTATTGGTGGGACTGACAATGTTCGAGGCTGGCTCTGTGTGGAACACCATGCCGGCGCATCTGCATGACAGACGAATGGAGGTCTATCTCTATTTCGGGATGGCAGAAGCGACGCGTATCTTTCATTTTATGGGAGAGCCGCATGAAACCCGGCATCTTGTACTCAAAAGCCATGATGCGGTTCTGTCCCCGGGCTGGTCAATCCATTCCGGCGCCGGCACTGGGCGATATTCTTTCATCTGGGCAATGGCTGGAGACAATATGAGCTTCACCGACATGGATAAGGTGCCAATGGAAAGCCTGAAATGAACTCCCAATTCTAGCCGTGCGCGGGCATTGTCAGTTTCGCCCGTTCGCGCGTTTGCAACATGGTCTTTCCTGTCAGTGGCAGAAGACCGGCACAAAAAGGAAGTGACAGGTGTCTGACTGCTACACACTGCCTGATGATTTGATCTGGACCGTAACGTCGCCCGGAAATCGCCGCGCCGTTCTTTCGCATCGTCCCGAGTTGATGCTTGTCGCCTTCAGCTTTGACAAGGGCGCGATTGGCGCACTTCATTCGCACCCCCATACGCAGGTTAGTTATGTAGCCAAAGGTGTGTTTGAAATTACAATCGAGGGTGTCACCACCACGTTGGCGTGTGGCAGCAGTTTTATCGTCGCCCCCAATCTCATTCACGGAGTAGTGGCACTTCAAGAAGGGTTGCTGATCGACACGTTCACGCCAAGACGCGACGAATTTCTTTGACATGTATTCAACCAACGGGTTGACAGCGCAGGTGTCTACGAGGTGTGCATGAGACACGCAGCTGACATGGTCGGGCCGAGATTTCGATCTGCACGAAGCTAGAGCATGCCCTTCAGGTCCAACGATATCGAAGAACAAGCGCGTCCGATGTCCGGGATGCGATGATGTCATTAAGCCATGCGCAGTTTGAGGACTTGTTCGCAAGCTTGACTGGCGTCGAGTGCGGGCGATGGAAGCCAGAGCGCCAACGACTGTTCAAGTGACCACCAATTGCTGCGACACCGTGACTCTGCCGCCATATTCATCAGACAATTCAAGGCCGCTTTTGTATGGCTGGTAAAACGAAACGAAGGACATACTGGAGGCAAAAGTAATGACCAGAGAAGAAATCCTTAGCTACTCGCAAGCAGTTTGCGATGGGCTTCGCGAGGATGAAGACGGGGTGAGACGTGAAGTTCTGACCCACGCAGGAAACAGGTGGTCGCTTGGCGTCATTCACACTCTGGGCGTTTACGGCAGGCTTCGGCACGCAGATATTGGAAGACGAATGCATGGCATCACTCAACGGATGCTGACTCGCACCCTGCGCCAACTCGAAAGAGACGGCCTCGTCATGCGCTACGATCTCGTTGAGATGCCGCCTCGGGTGGAATACGAACTAACAGAATTGGGAATGGGTCTTCTCGTTCGTATGATTCCGCTGTGGACATGGGTCGTTGAGAACTCGGAGCAGTTTCGAAAGTCCCGCGAGGGCTTTGATTCCCGTCTACCAGAGAAGCAGTCCTGGCAAACGCCTTGGAAATCCTGACACAGACGCCGCCGCTCCGTGATTGCCATCGTAAAAGGTACGCCCGTGCTGAAGATGGAGTTTCTGACAAAGCTTGACGGGGGAAAGCGAGATTATCGCGCTCCCCCATCGCACCTTAAGCCCCGTTACTTGAGCGTCAGGTTCGCGTTGATCCAATCGGAAACATCAGTGACCTTGATGCCTTCACGCACGTTGAAAGTGTCGGCCTTGTCCCATGCCATGCCTCGCCCGATACCAAAGGCCGCTCGGTACTTGCGCATCACGTTTTGGGGATCGTTTGCCAGTTCTTCCATAAGGATCGGAACAGTCCACTCGGACCGGCTAAAGGGGCGGTTTAATCCCGCCGCCAGTTTGTGCGCAAGCTCGCCATAGGTGACGGTATCGCCCGCCAGGAAGACAATCTCGTTGCTGATGGTCGGCTCGTAAAAGACGATTTCGGCTGTGAGCACGCCGATGTCGTCAGGCGTCGTCAGTGTGACAGCGTTATCAAAGCTACCAAGGGCATTGACTGCGTTTTTCTCCAGATCAACGACACCGAACTCCGGCTCGAACAGATAGCTCATGAACATGCCGGTGGAGATGATGACCCATTCGGTCTTGTGCTGCGAGCGGAGCAGTTCACGGACATCAAGCTGCGCGTCGAAGATGTCCTGCGGACCACCACGACCGATCGCTTCGAAATCGACACCGAACTGCCACGGGAAATAGCGCGGAATTCCTGACTGCAAAGCGGCCCTTGCCAGCTTCATCGGTGTGTTGATCCCAGCCGCATAACCCGTGCAGCCAATTACGGTGTCATACTGCGAGAACAGAGATGCCAACTCGTCAACCGAGCTCTTCACCAAATCGCCCACGACTATCTCAATCCCGAAATCGCGAATTTCAGCGATGTCGCGCTGCTTGGCTGGTGAGTCAGACTCTACGGCGCTGGCGCGCAACAAGACGCTTATCGTTGTGCCGTCAATGTCCTTTGCGCGACGGGCCAGATTGCGCAGGACCGGCATGCCGAGTTCTCCAGCGCCCAGCACGAGGATATTCCGGGACGTCACGTTGGAAGCTGTTTGATTCATAGTTTTCAATCCTTCAAAAAGTCAATGTCGCCACTACTTGGCAAGGTGCGAGCACGAAGAAAAGAAGGCACACGGATGATACTGCAGCAAAACTGAGGGCGGGCAGGCACGACACGGATCGGCGGATGTGATGTCCGCTGTTGGCGCATTAAGCGATCAAACTCACGTTGGCAGTTATCGGAACGGCCTGTCGCGCTTAGTTAATGTGATAGGGAAAACCCCCGCTTTCCAACTTCCCTGATTGTAAGCAGCATTAATTTGTACGTCGTGCGTCGACTCCAATCGAAAGCGGGCAGGCCAAGTGTTGAGCGTAATTTTGGCGAATTGCAGTTTCGGCATGGTAGCTGACTTTACGCATCCTTCACGCCAGCCTCATAGAGGAAAACCCAATTAAGCACCACTGTGACGTTGACAATGCCCTCGGTCAGCTGGATGGACCTGAGGCTTCCCGGCTCCGATCTACGCGAGCTCCCCGAGGTCGAAGGCGAAGGTGCTACCAACTGATCTGGTCGGCTCCAACGCAATTGCGGTCGCCGCCGGCGCGGCCTGTTCTCTTTCTGATCAGAATTGCAAAAATGCCTTTATTGGATGGGAATGGATGGATTAATGGATGCTGCCGTGCCATATCTGTTTTTGGATGGAAACGGATGGGTTATTGGATGCCAGCGCACGATCTCTCGAAATTGCGGATCACCCCCGAGATTCTCTCGCTGACCGCCCAGATCGACGAGTTCAAGGGGGCGTGGCGTGCCTTGGGTCGCATTGCTCCTGACCGTCTCTCCAGTTTGCGGCGGGTCGCCACGATCGAGAGCATCGGTTCGTCAACCCGTATCGAAGGCGCAAGACTGACCGACCGGGAAGTCGAAAGACTCCTTTCGAACCTGCGCATTGGTTCATTTACAAGCCGCGATGAGCAGGAGGTTGCAGGCTATGCGGAGGTGATGGAGACCATCTTCTCGGCCTTCGACACAATCCCGCTTGATGAAAATCACATCCGCCAGCTCCATCGAGACCTTCTGGCTCACTCGACCAAGGATGAGCGTCATCGGGGCAGCTGGAAGGCACTCTCCAACAATGTGGAGGCTTTCGATGAAGACGGTCGGAGCCTGGGCATCGTTTTTGAAACCTCCTCTCCCTTCGAAACACCCGGCCGAATGGCCAATCTCGTAGCCTGGCATCAGGCTCAGGAGAAGGACGGTATTTTTCATCCTCTTCTCGTCATCGCGGTTTTCATCGTTGTTTTTCTGGAAATCCACCCATTTCAGGATGGCAATGGTCGCCTTTCACGGGCCCTGACCACGTTGCTGCTCCTGCGGGCTGGCTATGCTTATGTGCCCTACAGCTCTCTCGAAAGCGTCATCGAGCAGAACAAGGAGGCCTACTACCTGGCACTGCGCCGTACGCAAGGGACGATCCGCACCGATCAGCAGGATTGGAACCCCTGGGTTGAGTTCTTCCTGAGAAGCCTGCAGAAACAGAAACAACGGCTGGAGCGCAAGATCGAGCGCGAACGCATCCTGCTGGGCGACTTGCCGGAGCTTTCCGTTGCGATCCTCGAACTTGCACGTGAGCGCGGTCGTGTGACCGTGTTGGAGGCGGCCAATGCCACGGGCGCAAGCCGGAATACGGTGAAGGATCATCTGCGGGCGTTGACCGAGCAGGGAAGCCTGATCCTGCATGGCGCTGGTCGAGGTACCTGGTACGGCCTGAGCTGAACGGCAAAATGACCAGCGGATATCCGCTAACTATATCGGTGCAGACGGTAAATGCGTCACGAGGATGGGAGAAAAACTCCCAAGTGGACAGCCATGAGTCCGATTCCGCCGCGGTGGTCAATGGAGTCACCAATCCAGATATGCTCAAAAGAGTGATTGTAGAATTTAAAGAACCAATCGGATTCGCCGGAAAGTCGCCTATTATCGGCATTTTCAAAGAAGAGTTGCTGACAACTTCCCTGATTGTACGCAGCAGTCATCTGTAGGTCGCGGGTTCGACCCTAATCAAGGCGTATGGTGGCGTTATGCGCACTGCAGGCTTTTTCCGCCTAGCGCCAGGAGCGACTAAGGCGGCGGGGGCACCGTCAGAAAAAGGTTGAACGCGCTAGAACTACCAGTGGTCGCAACGGCGAACATCGATGCCGCTGCGACTTACTATCAGAATAATCAATTTACCTTAGGCCGACGCGACAGCTATGACTTTCTCAGGATTAAACCTATCGAAGCTTTCGAAGACGTCTATGAAACCCGGGACGGTTGCTTTGCGAGCCCAATCACGCTGGAATTCACAGTACAACTGCACGTGGCTGGTCAGTTTTCCGCCAGATTGCTCGATTCGACGGAGGCCTGCCTCGTGGGCCACGACCGACGTCCCGCCGACGGCGTCGACAGGAACGTAGATGACTGGCCCGCCGCTAATATCTGAGTAAAACGCCTGCGGCCCCGCTTCCTTGAGGATGTAGTCGGCTTAAGCAAACATATTCTCGATCTCCGCACGCTGCATGGCGTGTTTCTCAGGGTTCTGCTGCTTCAGCTTCGCAAGATTGATCAATTTCCATCCCACGGCGGGTAGTGCCGCTGCCTGCGGCAATCCGATGGCGTCGAAATCCGGCTCCGTGTCATGGAGAGAGAGCAGGAACCGCATCGCTTTATCATCGAGTCGGGCTCGAAAATCATCTATGAGCCGGGTTCTTGCGTCTTTCAGCTCGATCAGGCTGACGGGTTCGATGGTCATGCCTTCGAATTCTTTCACGAAGGGTTCTTCGAGTTCGGACAATGACGGCTTGATGAGCTCATGCGGGGGGCGGCCGGAGCTTGCGACGTAGATGAGGAAAGTCCGAAACAACGCATCGGTAAGCCCTTCATTGTCGTAGAGATCGCGTGGGTGCTGACGGTCAACGGCGGCATGAAGCTTGCCACCAAATAGATCCTCGAATGACACGACTTGCATTTCGGCGAAACCAAACGCATCGACTACTCCATCCGTGACTGTCCGCAATTCCGGAGGATGCACCGTTCCACGGGCGACGGGCGAGGTCTCGATCTTAATCTCGGTGGTGCCCTGCCGGACGAGCACCCGCGTGTCATTGTTGCCGCCGCCGGCGATACGCTGGACGTCGACGCCACGCAGGTTTTTCAGCAAGTCGTCGCGAATGCGGTCAAGCGCGGCGTCGATACCGCTGAGCGTCGTGCCCCGATCCTCAATGGGGGAGGTAGGTGAGGTCGATATCGACTGATAAGCGGGGCATATCTCGATAGAATAGGTTGATGGCCGTTCCCCCCTTCAAGGCGAAAACATCCTGCCGAGCGATGTAGGGCAACGTCCGGACCAGCAGTTCGACCTGCCGCATATAGTGATCACGCGCCATCGATATTTTCCTTTGGCAGCAGGTCTGCAGGGACCGTTACGCGATAGATCGGGTGGAGCCTCCCGCCTGGGACAAGCGCTCGATCACCGCGTCCCAGATCGATCTGCGATCGGTCGATATGCTTGAGCCACGCATGCGCGTGCTTGTCGGCATAGACAAAGAAAAGGCGCTTCACCTTTACGCTGCGACACTGGGTCAACAGCGTCGTCAACATTTTTGGGCGCAGATTGACCATTCCCTCGAATATCATGTCGATGTTGTGAAAGCTCTCGGTCTTCGGAAGTTCATCGAGAATCTCCAGTATCGCCCGCTCTGCCGACGACATTTTGATAGGCCATCGCCATGGGCTCATGGCCAGTTCGTCATCTGGAGTATCGGAGAGGCTGAATTCGCTGTCCTCGACGCCGTTGTTCTCGTCGGGGAACAATCCATAACCTCGTCGGACGAACCTGGCATCGGTTGTCAATGTCAGTAGCCATTCAGGGATATCGGAGCCATAGAGGTAGACGCGTGTATCGCCGCTAAGCTGCAGATAGTGGGAATGGCCGCGCAATCCAAGCGCGGTCTGACCTCCCACGTGGAATGCATGCCTCATGATCCATTGCGCGGATAACAAGGGAATTTTCCAGGCTGTGACGGCTTCCGTTGTTTCTCTTGCCGAAAACGGGCGTCGGTAGACGCCTGGCGCGATCCGCTCGAGCCAGCCCTGTTTAATATACGCCGATACGGATTGCCGCGAGATCGCATGGCGTGCCGTCCAAGCCGTATCGACAATGAAGCCCGGCGGGACTGATTGGATAAGGTACTTTAGCTTTGGCGTCGATTGTCCATCCATAATGGACATTATGGCATGAGTTCAAAGGGAATATCAAGTTTACTTTAACCTGCGGCGTTTATGTAAATCTTGAATTGACAAAATAAGACAAGCTCAAAGTGCGTCGTGGGTAGTCGTAAGGCGCCTTGCCATGCAAATGTTGTGCTTGAACCTCGACGGCGAGCCTTCATTCAGCAGACCATCATGCCTGAAGTAGTAGATGGTCACCCGGTCGCTATATATCAAATTGTGCCTGGGTCCAAGTCGCGCTTTGGGAAGCATCAGTTCTCCACTGTCGCTTTGCCCTTAAAGGGCGTCTTCCTCAAATTGTGTGATGCTTGGCCTGATCAACTGCCCGAAATCATTCTCCCTATGCAAGCTGGACATGTCGACGTTGCTGAATTCGTTGAGCTTTTTGCTCAATGGTAGCGGAAGAATGCTTGATGAAGCGTCCTACCATTCCAGTCAGCGACCACACAGTTCTGCACGGCTGAAGCGCCGTATCACCACGATAGGCACCAGGAAGACTACTCGGGTTGGGGACACAGATGACCGAAACTGGCCCAAGGGCTCTACCTAAGGGCAATCGTAGCGGATTTGGAACGGCCTAAGGTTACTAATTTGCTGCCAGATCCGGGCTGAGCCAGCTGTTTCAAAAACATCACACAGATTGAGGAAGACCCCCTTTTAGGGCAAAGTGACAATCACAAAGTCGTCCGCATAGCGTACGGGGAAGCAGACGCAGTGCCCTGCTTTGCGATCCCACATACGTCTACCCGATGCCGCCGAGAGTATCGATTGTCGTGAAGACCTCCCTGTCAGGTCCGGATACACCCACCGTTTATTTCTCTCCTCAATCGCGCTAAGCGCAATGTTGGCGAGCAATGGTGATATGATCCCGCCCTGCGGGGTTTCGGCTTCCGTGCGGAAGAACTGCTCCTCCGCCAGCACGCCGGTTTTCAGGAACTGCCCGACCAACCGTACCACCCGCTGGTCAGCGACGCGTTTGCGTAGCCGTTCCATCAGATAGTGGTGGTTGATGTTGTCAAAGCAGCCCTTGATGTCTCCCTCGATGCCCCACGGATATTCTCGGCCCGCGTCTCAAGATCAGAAGCAGCGGTTGAGAACAATGCTCTGCGCTCGTCGGCGCCCGAGCGAAGGATTTCAATGAGACTCTCACGCATGTTCATCCTTTGCACCTCGTTTGATTTCATTCGCTGAGGGTTGCGGATCGCGGCGCCGACCCATCCCGCCTATGCGGCCTCCAAGGGGGCGCTTGAAACATTGACACTAGCGCTGGCACCTGAATTTGCAGCTCGCGGGATTACGGTCAATGCCGTCCTGCCGGGCGTGACGGAGACGGATATGAATGCCGAGTGGCTGGCATCGCCGGAAGCGCGCGCCGGCGCCGAAGCCCTCTCAGTCTTCTCACGTGTCGGAAAGGCGGATGACGTCGCCGACGTCATCGCCTTCCTCGCATCGAACGATGCGCGTTGGACGACAAGCCAGATGATCGATGCGACGGGCGGCGCTCGGATCTGATCGATCGCGATACTCTGCCAGACTTGTGGCTATTCGAACCGCAGCAGAGGCTGCGTCCTTGACGGGGTGCCGGTTGAGGTCCACCATAGGATATCGCCTTCACTGCGCCTGTCCAAGCTGGTCGGATTATTCCCTCGCATCTCCCGAACAGTTCGCCGCCCGCAACCTGTGAATGATGCGGCGGCAAGACTTCGCTTCGCTTTCACCCCGAGTGGCTGCCCGCGTCCGACCCCGTCACCAGATTCTTAGGATCTGCTCCACCACGGCTTCGACACTCATCGCGGAGGTACCTCGTCGCAGATCCCTGCCTCTTCATAGGCTTCGCGCGTTGCGGCTTCATACGACGATTCCCTGGGATCGATATGACCTTTCTCCCTGGGATCGATATGACCTTTCGGCAGAGCCCACCGCCCGTTAGAACAAGTACGATTGAGCGATGATCGGGACACATAATTTCGGTTTCGTAGGATGACGCAGGTTGGTAGCGCGCAAGGCTCATAACCCGGGGTGGACTTTTCGTGCGACCGCACCAATCGATCAGCCGACAATGACAGCTTATCGATTGGTTTTTCAAAGCGACTACTTTTTTGTAGGGCGCTTGAGTAAGGGCAGAGGCGGCGGCAGATGTGCTGTCTTTGTCGGTGCCTTTGCCGGTCAGAGTTTTAGAAGCTGGCGGCGCCTTTCTTGCTCGACTGCTCTTGGGTGCGTTGGCCATAAAGGTACATCATTACTACTTTTCTTAATGCAACCAACTCGTGGAATAATGAAGCTAACTAGGTCAAATTGTCATGATAAACAATAATCGAGACGACAGTAGCCAACGCTCCGATCATTGCGAGTAATAAGACTCGCCGTGAGGCGATTGAATTCTTGATGTTCCAACTGATGAGCAACGTGGTCAATGTCCAGAGACCGGTAAAACTCAAAAGCAGGAGCGTGTAGACCGGCCGAGACAGGTCGTAACCGCCTCCGCCGATTGATGGATAGTTAGATCGTGGAGGGGTAAGTCCCCAAATCAACCCACCGACCACTCCCGCAAAAACGGCCAGCCAGAACAGAAATGTACGAACTCTCACTTATATGTCCTTTGAACGAAGGCAGGGAATACTCTCGTGCCAAATATTCAAGGTAACCCGGTTCGCGCAGCGTACCGCTTGGCTTCATACCCTTGAACTTCACCATTGGATACTCACACAACAGGACTTTGGTTAGAACCCGGACATTCGCAAAAGCCGTTCCGGATGCCGCGCCAGATTGTCGGTGGCGATCAGCCTCCGGTCGAGCGCGTAAGCCAGCTTTTCAGCCATGGTGGGCTTCCCCACGTTCGAGCTTCCCGCGATCAAAATTCCTAGAGGTAACTGATCCATCTCCGTTCCACTAAGGTTCAGTCGTTGCGGCGGTATCGACAACCACAAAGTCATGGGTGACTGTCGCAGTCTTGGCCAGCATCGCAGAGGCTGAGCAATATTTTTCGACCGACAACAAGATAGCACGCTCCACCTTCTTCGCAGCCAGGCCACGCCCTTTGACGATGAAGTGCATGTGAATGCGGATAAAGACTTTCGGATCCTGTTCTGCACGCTCTGCGTCGATCTCGACGACACAGTCCTCGATTGCCTCGCGGCCTTTTTCCAGGATGTGGACAACATCGAAGGCCGAACAGCCTCCGGTGCCGATCAATAGCAGTTCCATGGGGCTAGGGCCCGGCGTTACTCCTTCTGGTCCGAAGGCCGTCCCCAATACGACTTTGTGGCCGCTCCCGGACTCTCCGACGAAGGTCCGATCCTCCACCCATTTGATACGTGCTTTCATAAGACTTGTCCTGTCGTGACGATGTGTCGATCATAGATCAGAAGATATAGGTCATCTCTAAAGATTTGGCGCATTAGCATCGCTCCTTGAATACAAGCAAGGTTCGCGCCTTCCTAGGATGTTAGCCAGTAATTATGTTGTCGCGTGGATCGGCTTCAGGCTTCTTCTTCCTGGAAGGCTTCTTCCCGGGTTTTGCGGAACGACGGCAGGACCATCAGGAGAAGGACACCTGCTGTGGCGATGAGCAGTACCAGACTGATCGGTCGCTCGATGAACACGCTCGGATCGCCGTGGGAGATGGTCAGGGCACGCCGGATATTCGTCTCTAGTAGCGGCCCCAAAACGAAACCGAGAAGCAGCGGACCCGGCTCGCACTTTGCCTTGCGGAAGGCATAACCGAGCAGTCCAAACCCGGCAGCCAGAACGACATCGAAGATGCGGTTGTTGATGCTGTAGACCCCGACACAGCAAAAGAGAAGGATTGCCGGATACAGCAGACGGTAGGGTACGGTCAGGAGTTTCACCCAGACCCCGATCAGGGGCAGGTTGATGACGACGAGCATGAGGTTGCCGATCCACATGCTGGCCACGAGCCCCCAGAAGATTTCCGGCTGGGTTGCCAAGACCGTTGGCCCTGGGGTGATGCCATGGATGATGAAGGCGCTTAGCATCATCGCCATCATGTTGTTTGACGGAATGCCGAGGGTCAGAAGCGGGATGAACGACGACTGAGCTCCGGCATTGTTGGCGGCCTCAGGTCCTGCGACGCCCTCTACGGCACCTTCGCCGAACTCCTCGGGATGCTTGGATATCTTCTTTTCGACGGAGTAGGCGCAGAACGATGCGAGTGTTGCTCCGCCGCCCGGCAGCACACCGAGGAAGGTACCAACGCCAGTTCCCCGCAAGACGGCAGGCCATGCACGCCGAAAGTCTTCTCGGGTCGGCCACAGGCGGCTGAGCTTGCTGACCAGCACGCCACGGGCTTCGACATTCTCAAGATTCTCGATGATCTCCGTGAAGCCGAACAGCCCGATGGCGATTACCACGAAGTCGATGCCGTCGAAAAGTTCGACAGCGGTGAACGTGAGGCGCTCTTCGCCGGAGCTGGCGTCGATCCCGACCATGCCAAGCAGCAAGCCGAGAAGGATCATGCCGATCGCCTTAAGGACTGGCCCGCGGGCCAGGATTGTTGCGGCGAGGAGCCCGAACAGCATCAGCGAGACGTATTCGGCTGGACCAAAGGAAAGCGCAAATGACGACAGTGTCGGTCCGGCGATCGCGATGCCGAAAGTGGCGACCGTTCCAGCGAAGAAGGAGCCGAGTGCCGCGACGGCAAGTGCAGATCCGGCTCTTCCTTGTTGAGCCATCTTGTAACCGTCGACAGCGGTAACGACCGATGACGCTTCGCCGGGAAGGTTCACGAGGATAGCAGTCGTTGAGCCCCCATACTGGGCACCATAATAGATGCCGGAGAGCATGATGAGTCCAGCCAGAGGCGGCAGGTAGAACGTGATCGGCAGCAGAACGGCGATCGTCGCCGTCGGCCCAATACCGGGGAGGACCCCAATCAGCGTGCCGAGCAGAGCGCCGAGCAGACAAAAGCCGAGGTTTGTCGGCGTCAGGGCCTCGCTGAAGCCCAGCATGAGAAGATCGACGAAGTTCATGTGTTTCCTCCTCAGAACGGCCAGATCGGCATCTGCACGCCGAGGCCGACGATGAAGACCAGAGCGCCAAACGCTGTTAGCCCGGCGGTGAGCAGAATGACCTCGCGAAGCGTTGAATCCCGGTCGGCGATGCTGCCGACAAGAAGCAACCAGACGGAACCCGCAACGAAACCAAAGAACTCAGCGATAAACGCGAATCCAACGACCGCCGCCAGGATGATTACCAGCGGCCAGAGCTTTGGTTTAGCGATGTCGACACGCGCCCGAACCGCCCCAAACCCACCTATCGCCATGCCAATGGTAATCAGAAGCCAGCACACTATTCTGGGAAGGTACCCCGGACCCATGGCGGATGCCGTCCCAAGGGTCAGGTCGCGCCCGGCCCAGAGGCCAAGCGCGCCGAAGCCTATGAATAACGCTGCGGTGAAAAGGTCTGGTCGGTCACCGGTCCCTCCAGCCTTGCGGGGAGCGGCCATTACTTCTGTTCCTTGGCCAGTTTCCAGATAGCGCCCAAGCGCTCTCCGCGTACGGGAAGCTCCTTGTTCCACTCCTCGGATGAGCGGTAAGAAAGGGCAAGCGACATTTGCTTTGCCTTTGCCTGAAATTCGGGGTTGTCGAGAGCCTTTTTGACCGCGCCCGAGAACTTCGTCCGAATTTCCTCGGGAACTTCGCAGCTCATAGCGATACCGCGCTCAGAACTCATCAGGACTTCGAAACCCTGCTCCTTTGCGGTCGGAAGGTCGGGAGCAATTGAGGCGCGCTCTTCCGCAAACTGGCCGAGGTTCCTGAACGCAGAGTGGTCGCTGCCCACGAACTCCCCGACGTTGATGCCGATCGTGTCGACGTGGCCGCCGAGAAGAGCGGTACGGGCTTCGTTCGCCCCGTTAAAAGTGACGGCAGTCAGGTCGATGCCCGCGGCCTTCTCCAACTGGAGCATTGCGAGGTGCTCGTCGGTTCCCAGGCCGGTCGTTCCGACGGTCACGGCACCCGGTTTTTCCTTCGCGAAGGCGACGAGGTCCTTGAGCGTGTTGAACTTGGAGCCGGACTGGACGATGAAGGAACCGGGGTCTTCGACGATACGGGCAACGAGGCAGAGCTTCGTGGGGTCGAAACGGACCTTGCGGTCCATCTGCATCGTCAGATAGCCCGGCGTGTTGAGCGAGGAAACGGTGTAGCCGTCAGGACGAGCTTGCGTCATCGCGGTATAGGCGATTTCGCCCGAAGCTCCGGGACGGTTCAGGATAGTGATCTTGCCGCCTAGTTCTTTCTCGACATAAGGAGCGAGCGTACGGTTCATCACATCGGTGCCGCCGCCAGGAGCGAACGCCACGATGAATTCGATAGGCCGATCGGTCGGCCAGTCAGCATGAGCTACGCCCGTGCCGAGAAGCAGCGTCGTTGCCAGCGCGGTATTCCGAATTAAATGCTTCATCTTATCCTCCCAGGATATTGTTTACCGGTGTATTCAAGAGTCTTTAGTACTGGCCGACGTTTCCCCTCCAGAGCCTCGGCCAGCGTCGTTCAGTTGGTAGATGGCAGTTCGCATCCGCCCTTAACGAGGGCGTCGTTGAACCAAGTCGGTTTGTGCGTCCCCGCTTTGATATTCTCGATTTGCTCCTGCTCGGCCGCGTGCTTGGCAACGGTCCTGTCGTAGACCTCCGCAACGTCGTCGATTGGAACGACCACGACGCCGTCCGTATCGCCGACGACCAGGTCACCCGGCATAATGACCATTCCGCCGATGGCGATCGGGGTGTTGATCTCCCCTGGTCCGTTCTTGTAGGGGCCGCGATGGGTAACGCCCACTGCGAATGAGGGAATGTTCATTTCGAGGAAAGCGTCAGCGTCACGGATAGCGCCGTTGAGCACGAAACCGACGACGCCCCGACGGTGCGCGTAGTCGAGCATCATTTCGCCCATCAGGGCGTGGGTCACGTCGCCGGCAGCATCCATGACGATCACGTCGCCGTCCACGGCCATGTCCATCGCCTTGTGAAGCATGAGGTTGTCGCCCGGAGGCGCTTTGACGGTCAGCGCGCGGCCGACAAGCTTGCCGTCGCGGTGCATCGGACGAAGCTCAGCCCCGCCCGCATACATGCGGTGCATGCTGTCGCTGATGTTGGCGACTGGAAGCTCCCTGAACTTGTCGATCCATTCCTGATCAACGACTCTGTCCCTGTTGCGAACCCTGAATCCTATGGTCAACGTAGTCTCCTCAATGCTTCCTGATTGTCTGATTTCAAGCGGGCGTCTTCGCCAGCGCCCGATGGTTCACGATCCTCTCGCGACCAAGCGAACGTCCTTCTACAATGGCAAGGATGCCTTCCACCGCGTCCACCCCGACGCGAACATTGGCTTCCTGAGTCACGCCGCCGATATGCGGCGTGACGACGATCCGCTGATTTTGCCAGAATGGGTGGTTGTCCGCGGGCGGCTCCGTTTGGAACGTGTCCAGCCCGGCCCCGGCGATCTGTCCGCTCTCGACAGCGCGTAGGAGAGCGTCCTCGTCGATCAGGCCGCCTCGCGCAGTGTTGATAACGAACGAGCCAGGCTTCATCAAGCCAAGACGGCGGTCATCTAACAGGTTGCGCGTTTCGGGTGTCAACGGGCAGTGCAAGCTCAAGATGTCCGACGACGAGATCAACTCATCGACATCACCCACTCGTTGAACACCTGCCTCAACAAACGCCGCTTCATCGGTGAAGGGATCGAATGCCTGCACTTTCAAGCCAAACCCTTTGGCGAAGAAGGCTGTATGTCGGGCGATCGCTCCGAAGCCGACAAGGCCGATGGTCATGCCAGAGAGTTCCTTGCCGGAGAAACCCGGCTTTTCCCAGCGTCCGGCACGCAGGCTGCTATCCAGCGGAACTATCCGCTTCACCACGGCAAAGAGTAATGCAATCGCATGTTCAGCGACCGAAAGGGCATTCGCACCAGCGGCGACGACAACGGGTATTTCACGGCGGGACGCGGCACCCACATCAATATTGTCGACGCCGACCCCGTGTTTCGAAAGGACCCGGAGCGAAGGCGCGGCCTCGATTGCCGCGGAGCCGAAACGGCCCATGCGAACTACGACGCCGACGGGGTCAAGTTCCATCACGATGCGAACGAGATCGTCTTCGCTCGTGTAAGGAGGAACGTAAGATACCTGATAGCCATTGTCGGCAGCTAGTTTTACGGCTTGTTCGTTGATGGCTGGTCCTGTGACCAGGATGTTTCGGCTTCCCATGCGTACCTCGAACTGGAATGCGCGAGGACGCGCCGCTGCTTTCGCACCGTTTTGACATCCTCCCATACGCCAAAATTCCTCCTGGCGTCTCCTAAAGAGAATTTAACATAAGGTTTCCTTGATTAAAGCGAATAATTCTGCCTAAGATAAACAGGAAAACTTAATCTGCTCTGGGACGACATTGGATACACGTCAGCTGAAGACATTAATCGCAATAGCTGAGTACGGAACTTTTGCGAAAGCTGCCGAGGCCGTAAGCTTGACCCCGTCTGCAGTGAGCCAGCAAATTCAGACCTTGGAGACTGAGGTCCGGGCGGAACTGTTCGATCGTTCAACAAGGCCGATCAGGCTAAATGCCCACGGTCTGCAGATGCTTGAAGCAGCGCGGAGCCTGGTACGCTCTGCAGACGATATAGTGGATGCCATTTCCGGACGTACCATCAGCGGGACCTTCACCATCG
Organism: Phyllobacterium sp. GQ127; assembly: GCF_059758635.1. Classification (NCBI taxonomy): domain Bacteria; kingdom Pseudomonadati; phylum Pseudomonadota; class Alphaproteobacteria; order Hyphomicrobiales; family Phyllobacteriaceae; genus Phyllobacterium; species Phyllobacterium sp. GQ127. The sequence goes on along the minus strand of NZ_JCAXDZ010000008.1, from coordinate 111,229 downwards.
GTTCGGTTCGTTCGAGCGCGCTTTCGCTCCTGCCGTCGGCGATCGTCGCCCTCAAGGCCGACTTCCCCGACCTCAGGGCCAAGCTTCACGTTGCCAATACGGACGAATTGCTCAACGATGTCATGTCCGGCCGTCTGGATTGCGCGATGGTTGCCGAATATTCCGGAATTCCTTCAGCATTGAGGTGGCACCCGTTCATCAACGAACCTCTCCTCGTTATCGGTCCCGACGGCACTCCCCAAATGTCCGGCCTCGATATGCTGTCAACGATGCCTTATGTCAGGTTCAACAGTAGATTCAGACTGGCCCAGCTCATCGAGACCGAGCTGGCAAAAACCGGCATCGTGCCAAACTTGATAGCCGAGATAGACACGATTGCTTCGGTCGTTTCTTGCGTTGTTCACGGTCTCGGCGTGTCCGTGGTTCCCTGGATCGCGTTGAGAGATGTCGCTGTTCCGATCGTCTCGGTGCCGTTCGGCGAACCGCAGATATTACGGCCGATCGGGCTCCTGGAAAGGCGGGCCGGCACGCGCACTGCCATCATAGATCGTCTGCATCAGCACCTGAGCAGGCTCAGCGATCCCTACGGTACAGCGCGTTGAATGAACGAGAACACTTAATTCAGCGATTGGCGTGTCTGACGGTCGAAGCGTCCCCAATTCGCATCCGCCGTCCCAAGACTTGCAGCAATCCGTCCAACTGCCTGGCAATTGCAAGCAAGCCAACCACTGAACTCAGCCCGCGATTCAATTTCACGCCGGATCCGGAAAGATGGTCGGTGGTTCCAATCCCTTCAACGACAGGGGATAGCTAACGGGTCTGTAGTCAACTCGCGATTTTGAGACGGACTAGTGAATAGGCGAGACGAAACAGGCTCTTAAGTGGGATTGAAGACATTTGGGCTACAATTAAAAATACCGAAAATTAGCCTGTTATCGGCATTTTCAAAGGAAGGTTTACGGTACGTTCGGTAATTGAACAAAAGCCTAATCTTGAATCAGGATCTATTGGTTCAATTTTCTTCAAGGCAAAAGGGCTGGCGGCGCCGTCGATTGGCGGATGACAAGCAAGTAGTCTACCTCATAGGGGTTGGGCACGCGGTCGCCGTCGAGGCGTGCGAGTATACCCGATCAGGTAAAGCCGAACATGAGCGGTGTTTCTGGTTTGATCGTCGTTACTACACTCCCGGATCAGACCGCGAGTTGACCGAGGGGCTCAACGCGTGGCACCGCCTTGGATAGGTAAGGTGACGATGTTTTCCGCTTCTCGGATCTGGTGATAATTGAATATCAGCCAGTCGGCAATGACACCACGACTGCGTGACCGCTGGAATCTAGTTCACGACGATACCGATCTATAGTTGCGGGCGTACCGCCGGTCAGGTTCACAAGGCAAGGAAACAGTTTCTCAGCGCTGTATTGGAGCCGACATCCGTTGCGATGACCTTCGCAAGCCGACTGCAAGTGCGTATGTCAAAATGGAAGCGGCCAAGGCTTTGATCATCGCGCAAAGGTTGGCAGTTTCGGCCGATCAACTTACACTGACTGGTGTATGGAAGAGAAGCGGAAGATTGTTCAGTGAACGACACTCTAAGTGGTTGGATTCCCGGATCGATTTGCTCAAGGCGCACATCAATTTGGTTAAGGCTGAGCGTGACGCGCACTAAACCGGGATCGCGCGCCTATTTCCAGATTTCAACCTTGGTTATCTTGTTTGCTGGCGACATCGTCAACATGTATTGTGCAAAGTTGATTTTATCATCACACGTCACTTTGACAATCGTCGTGCCGCTTAGCGATTTTACCTTGTCGATCCTTGCATCGGTCATTCGGTCACACCAGAATCCAGCATTTCGTATTGCCCGAGCTGTTTGGCGCTTGAGGATTCGCGATTCAGTCTGGCCGACAGCGAGACTGACGGGATTCCCCAGAGCAATCAGGACCACAACAAGAATTATCGTCCACAGTTTCATACGGCTCAGTGGCCGCTTTGTTGCCAGTCCTTTCGGTTGCTTTTGCATTATCCTTCATCCTCCACCAATTTCAAGGTATCCGCTGCCTTCTTCCGGGCCAATGTGTTTTGCGTCGCAGCAGCCAACGCACCTGTTGATTGGTCTTCCTGACCTGCGACCTGCACCGTGGGTGAGGCAAAGCCAATGCCGTTTGCCGCAAACGCTTCACGGATCATCGCATAGGCCCGGCGCCGAATGGTCGATTGATGACCAGGCTTTGTCATCATCGCAAAACTTAGGTTTATACCGTAATCGCCAAAAGTCTCGACGCCCTTCATCTTGACGGTTTCGATGATGTGCGGCCCCAGTTCCGGATCTTCGAGCAGCGTGGCGCCAACGCCCTTCACCACCTTTTTAACCTTGGCGATATCAGTGTCGTAATTGACGGAGATCAGGAATTTGTCGATGACCCAGTCGCGGCTCATGTTCTGGACTGCTCCAAGGGAACCGAACGGGACAGTGAAAACCGGACCGCGATGGTGACGCAGTTTAACCGAGCGGATGCTGAATGATTCAACCGTCCCCTTGTAGCTTCCGCTTTGAATATACTCGCCAACCCGAAAGGCATCATCGGTCATGTAGAAGACACCGCTGATCACGTCCTTGACCAGAGTTTGCGAACCGAAGCCGATTGCCACGCCAAAGATGCCCGCACCGGCAATCAGCGGACCAATCTCGATGCCAAGCCCCGACAGTATCATCATGAGAGCAACCGCAATTATGAACGCAGCCAGAAAGTTTCGAAGAATAGGCAGGAGCGTCATCAACCGTCCGCTGCGTGCCAACTCTGCTTCATCGCCGGCCTCCAGGCGCGCTTTTTCGATCCGGCGATTGATGAGGCCCTTTACAACATGCCAGACAAGATCTGCTGCGAGCACAATCACCGCTCCGCCAACGACGCCACGAACAACCTGTCTGGCAGTCTCGTCCTCCATGAGCCCGATGGCACGCGCACGAGCGACGACACCAAGCCAGGCAACGGCCAATACGATAACCACAAGTCGTGCTCCCCGTTCAACCAACACTTCAAATAGTGTGTTCTTTTGATTTGCCCGATCGAGCGGCCGGGTGAACAGTTGTTGCACGAGATTTGTGGTGGTCCGCAGCAGTGGCGGCAAAATCAGAATGTAAATTCCAATCCACATTGTCAGGCTCAAACCGGCAACCCACAAGACCCAAAGCAGGCAGACGTAAAATGTCAGTCCCCATTCCTTGATACGATGTGCTTCAGGTCCAGTGCTGCGGTCTGGCCGATGCCAGATTGTTTCCAATGCAATCACCAGGAGGCCGAGGCCAATCGTATAAACAAGCAGGCTTTGGACCTCGGGTGCAAAGGCCAACGCCTTCATCGCCGCTGCCGCTGCCCAGCCGGTAAAGAAAATGCCGGCAAACCATGCTACCCGCTTATACCAAAACCGGGCACGGCGCCCGTCCGTGGCGATCAAACGCCTGGTTTCGTTGCCAGGGGCGAGCAGTGCGCCCGCTATTTTCAGGATAAAGCGCCAGACAATAAGTGCCGCATGCATTGGTACCACCAGGGCGGCAAGGAGCGGCGGCCAGTTGAAGAAAAGGAAACCACCGACACTTACAATTGCAAAGATAACCAGAGGTGCCAGACCGAAGAACGCCGACGCAGCGATCGTTTCCGCAGGTGCTGGCAGATCCCCAGCGGAAAACGTTGGACCGCTTCTTCCCAATGCAAGACGTCGGAATGCGGTTTCAACTCCATACCCCAGTCCTGCAAAGCCGGCGAACAGTGCGAGGACGGATCCAAAACCATAGCCGTTGAGAATAGTGTTTATCTTGTCGTCGGCTCTGGCGAGCTCGCCCGGAGCGGCGGGTATGGCGTGCACCATATCGCGCAGGTGTGAACGAATTCCGTGTGCCCAGGTCAGGACTGCGCTCGTAGACATCTCTTTGCCATCATCCTGCGGCATCACATTTGGTTTTGCCGCAATCCATGATTTGACGTCCGGATCCTCCAGCAACTTCAGCAACTGGTCAATTTTTTCGCCCTGTTGGGCCGGACTGTTCGTTTGGGCATTCGCCAACCTCACAGTCTGGGGAAGCATGGCGAGGACCAGGATCAAAAGAATATGAACCGCTGCAATGTTGATGCGACTAGATCCGGGTACCATTTCTTTTCCTTATGGGACGTGGTCTTGTATTTACTGAATTCCTCGCAAGTGAAAAGACGATATAAGAGATTTGTACTAGGGTAATTCACTATTAATAGACATTTTACGACATATTTTCCGAAAGACGAGTAAATAATTTTAGTTTACAATCGAATTTAATTTGGAAGTGTTGTTCTTCATGGAGAGTTTTAACAATAGCAGGGAATGCACCGAGAAAACGTTCGATTTTTACTTTGATATCGCCAAGACAAATTACCAATTGTGAAATGCCGCGCGGTCAATTGTCTTTGTATGAGATAAGGCCGCGCTTGCCGGGTCTGGGGGGGCTTGATGGACAGCGAGGGGCGAACGGGTTTGTTCTACTGCCTGATCATAGTGCTAGGATTGCTGCTTTCGGGCTGCGCTGGGCGGCCGCGTGGTGTGCTCGTGCCGATCGCTGAGGCATCACCCATGTCGAGCCGGGTTGAAATGATCGTGGCAACAACCAGAAGCCGCGCTGACACGCGAGGCGAGATGTTTAGCGGGGAGCGAGGCCTTACGCCATCCTTTGCCGAAATCACGGTATCCATACCGTCCGCAAAACACCGCAAAGTAGGAGAGGTCGAATGGCCAAAGCGCTTGCCTGCGAACCCTCTTACCGATTTTGCCACTCTCAAGGCAGATGAGGTCTCTCGCCCACAAGCGGAAGCATGGCTCAGCAAATCAGTACGCAAGAGCGCCGACCGCAGCGTGTTGATCTTCATTCATGGTTTCAACAACCGCTTTGAAAACTCTGTGTTCCGTTTTGCCCAGATCGTCCACGACGCCGGAGCAAAAAGCGTTCCTGTTCTGGTGACATGGCCCTCAAGAGGCAGTCTTTTGGCCTATGGCTATGATCGCGAAAGCACCAATTATACCCGAAACGCCCTGGAAAATCTGTTGCAGTATATGGCAAAGGATCCGGAGGTAAAAGAAGTGTCGATCCTGGCGCATTCGATGGGCAATTGGCTTGCCCTGGAATCGTTACGCCAGATGGCAATCCGAAACGGGCATCTTCCCGCCAAATTCAAGAATGTCATGTTGGCTGCGCCGGATGTCGACGTGGATGTCTTTCGCTCGCAAATCGCCGACATGGGGAAACAGCACCCGAAGTTCACCCTGTTCGTTTCCCGTGATGATCGCGCCTTGGCTTTTTCACGGCGTGTATGGGGAAATGTCCCGCGACTTGGTTCAATCGATCCCGAGGAAGCTCCCTATAAAACTGAACTGGCGGCCAATGATGTTTCCGTCATTGACCTTACCAAAATCAAGGGCGGTGACAGGCTTCGCCACAGCAAGTTTGCCGAAGCGCCGGAGATCGTACAATTGATCGGTTCGCGCCTGTCAAATGGACAGGAACTGACGGACAGCCGACTCGGCGTCGGGGACCGGATTGTGGCAGCCACGACCAGTGTCGCGGCGACAACCGGAACTGCCGCGGGTCTCATACTCGCGGCCCCCGCAGCGGCAGTAGATCAAACCACACGGGAAAACTATGCGAGCGGCGTTGAGGCACTCAATCCGGGATTTCAAAACATTTCGGCCAAGAACGCGTGTAGGACCATGCCGGGAAGCAATTCGTGCACCATCGACCGCGAGGAAAAGGTAAATGAAGCGCATTGAACTTATTTTAGCAGTGCCAATGGCGCTGGCAGTTTTGGGCATGGTGGCCGCGACGATATTGACAGCTGTCACGCCGGCAGAAGCGGCACGTCGTGGCGTAGCTGCTCGATGTGGAGCGCGAGGATGTGCCGCTGTTTCTACACGCAGAGTACCAATGGCCCGCCCCGCCATGAGACGGGGTGTCGTGGTCGTCAATCCAATACGATACTGGCGTCCGGGTGGTGCAATAGCTGCTGGAGCGGCCATCGGCTTTATTGCCGGAGCTGCAGCAGCTTCCGTCGCTGGGCCACCGCCGCAGGCAGGATATTGCTGGTTCTACACCAACAGCAGCAAAACAACTGGATTCTGGGACATATGTCCCCGTTGATGGGCGAGGAGAAAAAGCATGTCTGCGCGAATAGAAAATGTTGAACCACAATCAGGAAATTGGCGTTTCAAACTTGGAATTTTGCTGATCTGCATAGCCGTCGGGCTGTGGATCATCGTGCCACTGGCCGCCGCCGCAGGGCTTTCGAGCACGAAAGTCGCCGCCATGACGGGTTTGATTTTTATCGTCAACAAAGTTCTGCTTTTGCTGGTTATAGCGGTTATGGGGAAGGCCGGGTTTCAACAGCTCAAGGCAACTATATTTGGCTATTTCCGTCTGGCGCCTGAAACCGGCATTGGACCGGCACGGTACAATCTGGGACTTGTCATGTTCTGTTTGCCACTGATCAGTGGATGGCTTGAACCTTACATTGATGCTGTGGCCCCGGACCTTCGACCGAATATGTGGCAGTTGCAGCTTCTCGGGGATTTGATGTTCCTGGCAAGTTTCTTCGTTCTTGGTGGCAATTTCTGGGAGAAAATCCGGTCTCTCTTCATTCGTGGTGGTCGTATCTCGTACGGGACCGAAGACGCGACATAACCGTCTTCGGTCACCCGAGTGAAGGATGAACTCCTGCAAAGGACAACAGCGTGGCAGAAGAAGCAACGAATAAACCAGATGTCGTAAAGCCAGCTGGCAATCCACTGCGCAGGGTAGCCTTGATCATCCTGGTTCTGGCTACCGTCGCTTTTATCCTTTCCGTGTTTATGGAAAGGCGAACACCATCATCATCGCAGGCACAGGTTCAAGCCTATGTCGTCGGCATCGCTCCAGAGGTCACAGGACGCGTTGTCGATGTCAGCGTTACCGACAATGCGCGGGTAGAGCCTGAGCAAGTGCTGTTTCGCATTGATCCCGCCCGTTACCTGATTGCAGTCGCCGAAGCGGAAGCAATCCTTGCCCGCGTGGGCCAGACTATCGGTGCGTCAACAGCGACTGTCGATGCCGTACAGGCCAGGCTGGTGGAAGCGCGAGCCAGCAGGGATAATGTTCGTGAACAAGTGACGCGGTCGATGGAACTGGTCAAGCGCGGCGTATATGCCAAGGCAAAATTCGATGAAGCGAAATCTGCGCTCGATCAGTCCGAGGCCTCTGTAAAGGCAGCGGAGGCAGAGTTGGTCAAGGCCCAGGAGGATCTTGGGCCCGCCGGCGCTGACAACCCACAACTCAAGGAGGCGATGGCAGCGCTCGAGCGTGCGCAACTGGATCTTCTTCACACCAATGTACGGGCGCCGTCAGAGGGCGTTGTCACCAATCTCCAACTTTCGGTTGGTAAGGTCGTCAGTGTAGCGCAACCCGCCATGACATTCATCGACATCGGGACAGTTTGGATCGCAGCAGCCTTCAAGGAAAACAGCCTCGAAAACGTTGCAGTCGGCAATCAGGCCGAAGTGCTTTTTGATGCCTTGCCAGGCCGTCTCTTCGCCGCCCGGGTAGAAAGTGTCGGGCTTGGAGTGTCTCAAGGTGGGACCGAGCCGAGTTCCGGATTGCCAACCATACGTAGTGACAGTGGATGGGTCAGAGAGGCTCAGCTTTTTCCGGTAAGACTCATTCTGGAAGGCGAACGGCCCAAGGGCGTGCGGTACGGATCGCAAGCCACCGTCGTCATATACACTGGCGATAATCCTGTGACCAATGCATGGGGTACATTGTGGATCAGAATAATGTCGGTTTTAACCTATGTCGGGTAATTCGATCGCCACGACGAGCGAAGCGGCCGAAGCCCAAAAGCGCAAGGGATTGCGTGTCGCAATTGCAGTATCGATCGGCTTTACATTATCAGTGGCATGCGGCTCGATCGTACCGTTTCTCGGCCCGCTTTTCGCTGCACAGTTTCTACTGGCCAGTTCTCGTCCATTGCCGATGGCCAAAACGGTCGGCATGGCTATCATCATCCTGGCAGCTGGGGCCTTTTGTATGGGCCTGACATCACTGTTGGGTGAAAAGTCCATAAGCTTTCTCATGATATTGGGGCTTGCCTATTTTATATGTTTTTTCATTCAGGCCAGCGGCAAGGGCGGTCCCGCTATATTTCTCATTCTGGTGGTCGGGATCATGGTACCATTGCTGGGTATCCTGAACCGTGAGTTGGCCAACTCCATTCTTTCTATTTTGGTGATTGGTGTCCTAACCGGCGCCGGTCTGATGTGGCTTGCCTATGCCTGCGTCCCTGAACCAGTTACCGTGACAGCTCAAGCTATTCCAACGGTCGTGCAGCCGAACCCGTGGTTGCGCGCATTTGCCAACACCGTGATATTGCTGTTTGCGGTGGCAGTCTGTCTCACAAATGACAAGCTGGCAGCAGCACTTGTTATCCCAATCACCGTGGCGTCCTTGCTTGGGCAGATCGATTCCACCGCGAGCATGCGAGCAGCAACGGGGCTTGCAGTTGTCAACTTGCTTGGAGGCATATCGGCGTCTATTGCATTTGGAATACTCAACCTGCGCCCGAATCTCTTGTTCATGTTTGTGATAGTCCTCGTCGTTACGCTTTTCATCGGCGGGCGTGCAGCAAGCCGGTCAGCGGAGGCAAGAATGTTCGAGGGGGCTCTGACTATTTTCCTTGTTCTTTTTGGGCTGGGCGTATCGCCGCTGCCAGGGAGCGCGGCAGAGTCTTTCTCGACCCGTATAATCTATGTCGCTGGCGCCATTTCCTATGTTTTCCTGACGACATCTCTGTTGTGGACGCGGCAACGACAGACAATTATCGATTTGGAGGGACGTCATCGTGGTTGATGCGACATCGTCCCCCGTGATCGTATCAATTGTGAACACACTGGAAACGGCGCTTACTCCCGTGTTCTTGCTGGCCGGGACGGCGGGCTTTCTCAATGCGTTTGTGGCGCGGCTTGCCCGCATTTCCGATCGCGTTAATGAAATTTCGCAGCTCATCGATGTAGACCACGAGCTTAACGCTGAACGCCGAATTCAGCTGAAGTATCTTCGCATCAGAACCTTGGCTTTGCAGATCGCCATTGTGTTCGTTACCTGTGCGGGGGTCTTGACCTGCCTTTCGATTATCTCATTGCTTGCCGGCGCGATTGGCCGTTCCGGATTTCGCGCCCACGTCCTTTATTGGTTGTTTGGCAGCGCGGTCTTTTGTCTGGTGGGAGCGCTCATCGCATTCCTGTTTGAAATGTTATCCGCCAGTCAAAGCATGCTCCGGCAAATTGCACGGGATCAGCGCGTAAAACAACGCTGATCAACGCACTGTAATCAAGCAGCGTGTGATCGCATAGGTTTGCCAGAGCCTTTGATCTCGTCCGAGTAGTAATTGGCCCTGAACCGAAGCCTGAACCTCCGGAAAATTTCGGACGTGGAGTTATCGCATGACGGTAGCGATCCAGTCCTCTTCCGGCTTGTCCTTGACCTCAGAGCGAAGAGTAGGCGCCTATGCGGAAGCGATGACCTCATCGTCGTTGACCACAGGGAGGTGTCTTTCCAAGCTACGAACCTTGTTTGATCCACGGTAAAGCCAAAGCGCACCCGCGTAGAAGTTGCCCCGCTTTGGACGACATGCAACCTCAGGTTCTGTTTGTTAACGGCTCTTTGTTCCATGCCGACTTCGGAAATCTCGAACAACTGATCAATTTCGACAAGAACATTGCCATTGCCGGCGGGTTTTTAGCTTTGTCGGCTTTCGGCCCGGGTACGTGCGTCAGTCGATGCATGGCTGAAACGACGCTAACGCTCCCCGAAGCTCGATGTCTTGAGAAATTCGGAAAGCCGTTCGCTCTTCGGCTTGTGAAACATTTCGCGGGGGTTGCCTTCCTCGCCGATACGCCCCTGGTTCATAAAGATGACGCGGTTTGAGACCTCGTAAGCAAAACGCATCTCGTGGGTGACGAGCAGCATACTCATTCCTTCTTGAGCCAGCGTCTTGATGACCTGCAAAACCTCGTTGACAAGCTCGGGATCGAGCGCTGATGTCACTTCGTCAAAGAGCATCAGTCTGGGGTTCATGGCGATGGCCCGCGCGATCGCCACGCGTTGCTGCTGGCCACCAGAAAGTTGACCGGGGAAATGGTCGGCACGTGAGTGCAGACCGACACGGTCCAGCCATTTCTCTGCGATGGACCGCGCTTCCTCCTTGGTTTGTTTTTTAACTTTCATCAAGCCCAGCATGATGTTGCGCGCAGCCGTCATGTGCGGAAAGAGATTGAACTGCTGGAAGGCCATGCCCGTGAGCGCCCGTTGGCGTGCTATCTCATTTTCCTTCTTGCGGCGACGCTGGCCACCAACCATTTCGTAGCCGATCTCCTGACCGTCGATGCTGATCGTGCCACTCTGAAATTCTTCCAGCATGTTGATACAGCGCAGCATGGTCGTCTTGCCGGAGCCACTCGATCCGATGATGCTGATAACGTCGCCTTGCGACATGGTGCAATCAACGCCTTTGAGGACCTCAACATCGCCGTAGCTCTTGTGCAGGTTGCGGATTTCTAAAAGATGATTTGACATCGTTATGGCCTCAGGACGGAATAGCGGTCTTACGTTCGACATAACGGCCGAAACGCTCGATGGCATAATTGATGATGAAATAGAGAAAGCCGGCGAAGAAATAGAATTCGAGGTTGAGAAACGATCGTGAGATAATTTCCTGGGTACGTAGCAGCAGCTCGGCAACGCCGATGATGGAAAGCAATGTCGATGCCTTGACCATTTCTGCGGCCGTATTAACCCAGGCGGGCAGAACCTGCCGCAGCGCTTGCGGCCCGAGAACGTAGGCAAAGGTTTGTGGGAATGTCAGGCCGATCGCCTTGGCGGCTTCCGTCTGGCCCTTTGGGATGGCTTGCAGCGCCCCTCGGACTATCTCTCCGACATGGGAACTACAGAACACAGCGAGGGCCAATACGCCGGCCTGAAACGGGCTGAGATCCAGACCGATAGTGCTGAGTACATAGTAGCTCGCCAGCACGAGAACCAGAACCGGTGTACCACGAATAAAATCCGTATAGCCACGAACGATCCAGCGCAGCGGCCGGACGCTGTAGGTCAGAGCAAGACCGACAAATATTCCAAGCACTGTGCCGAAGCAAATTGCTAGCAGGGAAATCGAAATGGTGGAACCGAAGCCTTTGAGGATCGGTATGCGGGCCAGCCAGAGAATATCGAGGAAGTGAGCAATATCCATCACATCACCTCGGCACTGACAGACGCCGCTCGACGGCACGCATAAGTGCGGCAAGTAGCGAGCAGGTTATAACGTAGAGGCAGCTGGCGACGATCCAGGTCTCAATAACACGGAAGGTCTCGACATTGATCTTGCGTGCCTCGAACGTCAGCTCCGGCACGGCGATCGCCGCCGCGAGAGAAGTATCCTTGAACAGCGAGATGATTGTACTGCTCAGCGACGGCAAGATATTGCGGAACATCAGTGGCGCGATTATCGAAGTGCGAATCTGCGTCTCCGTAAGGCCGATGGCGAGACCTGCTTCTCGTAGACCAACAGGGATTGACAGCAGACCTGCGCGGAAGACCTCTGCAAGATATGCGCCGGAATAAAGCGCGAGCGTGAAGACGAAGCTCTCGATCTTGCCTAGCCGGAAGCCCAGCTGTGGCAGCGCGAAATAGGTGAAGAGAACAAGCACGAGGATCGGCGTGTTGCGGATGACCGTCACGTAAATTCCAGCTGGACGCCGCGCAAAGCCATTCTTGGATATCAGACAGAATGCCGTGAACAGGCCAATTGCAGCGCCAATCAGGATTGCACCAAAGGCCAGGGCAAGGCTGAGTGCCAGCCCTTCGAGCAGAAGATCGAAGCTTCGCCACACTGCAGCAAAATTCAGCGTATAACCCATAATCTTCCTGTTATCCGGAACGAGAAGGAAACGGCTCCGGAAATTTCCGAAGCCGCAGCGTAATCGCGTTACTTGTATTCGACCGGGAAGCCAATTTGCGGAGGTGTCAGGTCCTTGCCGAACCATGTTTTGAACGACTTCGCATAGAAGTCGAACTCAACACCTGTCATTGCTTCGTGCAACGCAGTGTTGACGAAGTTCAACCAATCTTGATCGCCCCGCTTGACGCCGCAGGCATAGGTCTGCGGGTTCCAGCCATAGCCGGCATCCTTGTAGCGGCCCTGGTTCTGGATCATGTACCAGGCGAGCGACGACTGATCTGTCGCGGCTGCGTCTGCCCGGCCGGACTCAAGGGCCTGGTAGATAAGGTCAACGGATTCGTACTGGTCGACCTTGGCTTCCGGTAGAGCTGCATGGACCATGCTTTCAGCATAGACATTTTGCAGAACGGAAATCGTGACCGATGAGCCGGCGGCTTTCAGCGCGGCATAATCGGCATATTTGCTGTCGGCCTTAAGCATGAGACCAACACCCTCCCGGTAGTAAGGAATGGTGAAAGCGACCTGCTGCGCCCGTTCTCCTGTCACTGTCATGAACTGGCAGGTGATATCGACCTTGTCCGTTGTGATATTCGGAATGCGCGCATCGGAAGATTGATTGACGAATTCGATCTTTCCCGGATCATTGAACAGGGCCTTGGCGATGATGTGACCCATGTCGACGTCAAAACCCTGAAGTTTGTCGTCTACGCTCTTGAAATGCCATGGCGCATTGGTGCTACCGGTGCCGAGAACCAGATGACCCCGGGCCAGAACTTCATCCAGTTTGTTTTTGGTTTCCTGTGCGAACGCCGTAAGTGAAGGCAGCATCGCGAATGCGGCTACAGCGGCCGCAACACGCAGTCGGTTGGTCATCTTCGTTCCCCTATTCGTCTAGCGAATGTTTTTATTGATATCCATTACTATGGAATATAGTACCTAATAATGGATCGCCGATAGAATGACAGCGGCTTCGACTTGTCAAGGGTCCTTGAATGATGGGTGCATTTACATGCCGTGAGCGACAAGCTGGCTATCGATCTCGACGGTAGCCAGCGGAACTTTGATTGTTCCGATTTAAAACCTCAGGTAACCAAACAAAAACCCGTATCAGCGACTGATGCGGGGTTGTTTGCGCGATTGTAGACATGCGGGCTACAATCGAAAGTGCTCGAAATTCGCCTATTATCGGCATTTTCAAAGGAAGGTTCTCTACCGAGCGTCCATTTTGGACAGTTTGGGCTTTAGCAAAATAGTAGGCGATTGCGCGCCCATCTTCGGCTCTGTGATAGCTGGAAGTTCAGGCGATTTCAAAGCAATGTGCAACTAACTAACTGTGGAGAATTAAAAAGCTTCGTGTCAAGCTCACAGCTTCATCAATCCAGCCATTTGACCTTACCGAACCGGTTGGGTTTGGCTTCCGAATCCGCCAGAGCAGCCTTGATTGCCTAGGACGTCGAGACGCCCTTTGGTGAACGGCCGTTCCGGGTCCACAGCGACCGACCTAGGACGGGTCGATGAGGGTTTCTCCATGCTCGTTCGCCTGCGCCGAGATGCTCCACCGCGTCGGCCTGTCCGACCTGCTGAAACCGGCGAAGAAAGCCTGAGCCGTCCAACCGATCGCGGGCAGCGTCGACCGTCCGCGATTGGTGGATTGGTGCAACATCCCCTACAGGAGAAAAGTCATGTCCACTCCATCCTCTTCGCGCGGCAATTATGTCATGGTGGTGGTCATAGCCGCTGCGACCGCCGCCCTCGCAGCCACTGGAAGCCTGGCGCTGTAATTGCCCGTCTGGGCCATGTTCATTGGCTGGATCGCGTTCTTCACGCGAGTCGAAGGTACCAGAACTGCCCTTGGAAATCTGAGCCGCGCGCGCGTTTGATCCTTTTTATGCCAATAAACCAATGGCCGACAACTGGCCGAGGCAGCTCGGCAAAAACGACCTGACCTTGAGGTTTTGTTTATCACAGGATATGCAGAAAATGTCGTCCTCAATCATGGGCATCTTGAGCACGGAATGCATGTCATGACCAATCCCTTTGCCGTAGAGGATTTTGCGCGCCGAGTTGTCGATCTTATCAAATCGAGCCCAACTTAACTGCGCGCGCCGTCCGTCGCTGTTCACTGAACTCATTTTTCAAAAGGTATATTCAATGTACGCCATATGTGCCCGCCGTGCAGAAACGTGATCAACGAAACAGATTCACTGGAAGGTCTGGGGTGGTCGGATTTCTTCCAAAGCCAACTCGAACCACATGACATAAATTGCGTACCTATGCGCATCTCCAAAGTTCATCGCGCGCGTCTGGTTGCAGTATCGGCTACTGGGTCGGTTAATCTTATGCTTTCGGCTCAAAGCAACACTGCGGATTTTGCGGTGGGAGATTGGGTACTGGTTCATCCGGAAGATAACTCAGTGCAGCGCTTGCTGGCCCGAAAAACTTTGATCTCACGTCAAAGAGGAGAAGGTGGGCCCAATCAACTTGCTGCTGCCAATGTCGACACGCTCTTTATCGTCACCTCATGCAACCATGATTTCAACTCGGCCCGCCTTGAACGATACTTGGCTATGGCGAATGAATCCGGGGCTGATCCGGTTATCATCCTGACAAAATCCGATACCGTGGCAGATGCCCGAAAATATGAGGAGCAAGCAGCTCTGTTGCAGCGTGAGCTGCCTGTTGTAGTACTCGACGGGCGTTCGCCAGACTGTGTAAGCACTTTGGCGGTATGGTGCGGGCCGGGACAGACAGTAGCACTGGTCGGTTCGTCAGGTGTCGGTAAATCAACGCTCGTAAATGCACTGATCGGCGGTAGTGCGCCCCAGCTGACCGGCGACATACGTGAACAAGATGGAAAGGGCCGCCACACCACTACTTCTCGGTCTCTGCATTCCATTGAGCGGGGCGGTTGGGTAATCGATACGCCGGGAATTCGCACGCTCAATGTCAGCGAAGTGAGCTACGGGATAGATATGCTCTTTGCCGAAATCACGGAGCTTGCCCCTCTTTGCCGGTTTCGAAATTGTACTCATTCTCATGAACCGGGTTGCGTGGTACAGACGGCGGTGAATGCAGGCACTATCGATCCTGAACGTCTGATACGCTGGCGAAAACTCCAGGTAGAAAATGCTGCAAACACTTCTGCACCGAGTCATTCAAGGGGCGGCGGTGGGAAGCCAAACCGTAAAAATCAATGACACATTGAAACGTATGAAAATGTCTCGATAAATGCCGTGCGTCTCACATCCGAATCATTTTCAGGACCTGCGTATTTTCCAAAATTTACTTCTCGCCTGATACCGTGTTTTCAGTTTTGTGACGTACGCTTGGTGCGGTTCGATCGAGCCATAGTCGGTGATGTTCGATGATATTGTTTCGAGCTCACTCAATTGACGTGCTGCATGCCTGTATCGTGCTGCTCGACTCCAATCTAGGATAAAGTTGATCATGGTCCGGAGCGCTATAGTTGCCGCCACTGGATAACTGTTCCGGAGCGTGTCTGCGGCAAGACTTAAAAGTTCATAGTCTTCACCGTTCAAATCTTTCTCTCTAGAAATTACGAGCCGCGCAGCTTTTTCCAGGTTGGGCCAAGTCAAAAGAAAAAGCAGCGCCTGATGGGCGTCGGGATAAGCCGCAACATATGACAGGGCTTTCTCCTCAGCTTCCATGTCGTCGAAATCAGGCAGACGCTTTAGGAAAGCGCGCAGATGCTCTTCATGCAGGCTCTGCTCGAACCACTGCCACCGCAATGATTGGGCATCTTCTTTGCGATCAAGCTTTTCCAGCGTATCGGCATAGATGGTTTCCCATTCGTGTGGGATTGCTTCCGAAGCGGCTTGGCTCGCTCGTTTCAATGAATCTAACGCTTCATGCGATCGCCCTGCCGCCAGAAGTCGGCTTGCGATTTCCACGGCGACAAGAGGTTTGGTTCGATCGTCATCGTGTGTTTCGATAAAGGCGTCAACGTCGCCTTGCGCATCTGCAATCTGCCGAAGTAATATTCGAATTTTCCCTTCGTGCTTCTGCGTTGCTAGCCCATCTGCATACGACACACGGCGATTATTATCCGTGGTTGCGGATTTCGAAGATTTCAATTCGGCCGTTAGCAGCGCTTTCAGTTGATCCATGCCTTGTTGTTGCAATGGCGCGGCGAGGGCAGGGATTAGACCGTCGTATTGACCATAATCATTGTTATGAAGGGCGCTAAAAGCGCGCTTGGCGAGCGCCGTTGGGTCGGGATTCGCGTTGAGCGCAACTTCACTGAAACCGGTGCATGCCAAACTAAAAACAGATAGAAGCGTTCCGTTGGTGTCGGTGGTGCGCATGAGAATGGAACTGGCAATATCCATAAACCGCCACATGACCTCCAAAGCTTCAGTTGGATCGTTGGAGGCGATTGTTTCTGTTATTACCGCCCACTGCGTTTCGAGGTCCTTCTTCAAAGTCTTAACCTGCCGCCATCCTATCTTCGATCGCGATCTGTCGATGGCAGCCAGCCTCTTGGTGACTTCCCGAATTACCTCCTCATTGCTTTGCAAACCCGCCAATTCAATACGCAGACGCCGCTTGCTAGCAGCGCTACCGGTGCTGATTTCGATAAGCAGCGCGGCAAGTCGTTCTGTGCCAAGTGCCTCAAGATTTTTAGCATTCAATGTCGTCTTCGATGCCACTGCTGTTCCTGTTTTCCATTTGCATAGCCACCCGCCTGTTGCTCGGAGACGGTTTATGAGAGACTTTGTTCGACTAGCAAAGGGAACTGACCAACACACTATCTGCGATGTGCTGCAACGCCAAGTAGGGCGCGGGATCAAGTCGCCACCTGCGTCCAAAGGGCATCGATTTTCTGCTCTGCCCGGCCCCCGCGACATGGAATTCCGTTTTGAGAATGCGTTCTCAATGGGATTAAAATTGGGGCCATATAGCAGAAGGAACGTCGGCTTGGGACCTGCATGGCATCGCGTACCCCTGCTGTCTTGTAAGCTGGCAGATTAATCACCACCACGCCCCAACCTGAAGAATCGGCAGAATTGCTACATAGGCTAGGAAGACGTAATGTCCATTGCGCCATCGCAGACAAACGGTGTGGTCATTCGAAGTGGCGCAACACTCCGGTGAAGGTCGTTCTTTTCCAATGGCCATCGCCTCGGATAGCGCGTCCCCACAGACGCGCCGTGCGCATCAGGTTATCCAGCCTGCGTGCGCGCGAGATCACTCTTGACGTCGGTTTTGATGATCCTTGGCATTTTACAAGAGCTTTTAACGCGTTTAATCCACTTCGCCAACGTGTCGTCATTTCATAGGCCAATTACAGCCGCGGCCGATAAAATGAAAGAGAGAAGACGTCTTCCTTGTCCCCCGTGCGCGATCTGCGAAACGCCTTTTCAACGCCCGATTCCAACCGAATTCTGCGCTCCTCGTGCTCCTGCACAGACAGACGCAATCAAAAAGTCGCTATAAAGCGTTTCCATTTTATCGACTTACCCTTCAGCAAGGAGGCACGATAAATAACGTCCGAAGCACTTCAAGACTATGTTCTCCAATAGACCGTGAGTTTGGTTTTTAGGTGAAATATGAAACGTCGCGAGGAACCTACGGATGCATCTCAGGATACTGTTCGTACTGACTTCTTGTAAGCCAGTTGATGTATAGTCAAGCTTAGATGGCTATCGTAGACTCGAACCTTGCAGAAAATCGTTGGAGGTGCGTGAACACATGAGCCTTAAGGCGAAATACGGAAACCTTACAATTGCAGCCTTCCTGATGTCATTCAGTCAGATCAATCAAAATTTTGCGGCAGATGCAAACGGATGCATACTTAAAACTGAAACAGAAAGTGATTGGCTTTTTGTAAACAACTGTAGCCGCGACGTGGCTTTAGAGCTCTGCTTCGAGAAGACAATCGATTCAGCTGTTAACTGTTCGAGCGTCGCTCAAAATAATGGTGAGCGACTGTATCCAGCGACGGTCGTCGAAGCGAATTCCATATTGCAGATTTTGAAAATTGGCAATCGCTCTGAAATCAAGTGGGGAGCATGTTATCATAACGAAAAAGATGATCGGAATCCAGGGATACCAGAAGGCGAATGGAAGTTTACGTATCGCTGTAAAAATTCGAACGTCGACAATTAGGTCATACAAAGAAAACGACGCTCGACCCATAACCGGGACGATCCCTGAGAAAGCAAAGCGTGTCGGTCGCTAAACGCATAGAATGCGGAAAAATGCTATTTGAGGCGGGCCCTTATGAGCAAGAGTCATTTTCTTCGACCGTTTCACTACCCGTTCCCAAGGCTAGGAAGGATGCTTAAGACTGACATTGGACACGTTGGGAGATGACCTGGAGGTTCTTATGAACCAACGCCAGCTCAGCGTTTTTTCAAGTCTCAGCCAGCGTTATGGGCGACAGGGGTTGTCTTTGATATCTACCATCGGAGATTACTGATCCGTTAGGCTGCAAAGTGTGTTTGTAGAATTCTAGGCTACAATCGAAATTGATTGAAATCACCCTATTGTCGGCATTTTCAAAGGAACGTTTCCGACAACTTCCGAATGAGACTTGGTTCCCTGCACGTACCTTGCCTGGGTCGCTATTTTTAGACCAAACGAGTCTTGCAAAACTTTGATACCCGGATAAGCCGGGACACCATCGCAGGACGCAGACACCTTGCTGAACCCGTTCCACCATCCGTTACGGCAGCTAGGATTGCAAGGTCATTCTAAGGGTGGTCCAAGAGCACTCGAAGCAGGATAAAGCCGGTCGATCGATGGGAGAAATTGAGCGCCTTTGCGGGTCAGAAAGTCTTGAAAAGCTTTCATGGCGGGCGACAATGTACGGTCCGTTCTTACAACTGAAAACCATTGGCGGCGTATGGGCATTCCAATGACGTCAAGGATTGCCAGCTTGCCGAATTCCAGTTCGAGTGCAATCGTGTGCGCCGAGATGAAGCCAATACCCAATCCCGCCATTACGGCCTGCTTGATTGTTTCATTGGATGACATCTCAGTGCCAAGATCGTCCAGTCGACCGGGCAGTTCACTTAAGAAAATTTCCAAAGATATCCGTGTTCCGGATCCCGGTTCACGCACGAGAAAGTGCTCCTGGGCGATACGCTCCTTGGTGATATCGCGAAATTTGGCAAGCGGATGATCCGGTGCGGCGATCATAACGAGCGGATGATCTCCGAACACGGTTGAGCGAAGCGGAATATCCTTGGGCGGGCGCCCCATCAGGGCCATGTCGACCGCATGGCTTTTAAGGGCAGCAATCGTCTCGGCGCGATTGCCGATGGCCAGTTTTATAGCGATATCCGGATGCTGTTTGCGAAAAATCGCCATCAACTGTGGTGCGAAATATTTCGCAGTTGAAACCACACCCAGTATCAGGCTGCCAACGCGCAGGCCCTTGATTGCATCGATTTCGTCCTCAAGCAGTCGTAGACGCTCTTCGAGCATCTGCGCTGCGTCAAGAAAGACTAGTCCGGCCAGCGTCGGGCGAAGCCCGTCATTGGTCCGGTCAAACAAAATAAGTGCCGATTCTTCCTCAACAAGCTTGAGCTGAATCGTCACCGCAGGGGGCGTCAGGCCAAGTGCGTTCGCTGCACCGGCTATTGTGCCGTGTCGCCTGATTGCCTGGATGGCCCGCAGTTGCTTCAAAGTCAGGTTGCGCATCCCTATACTTAATTTATTTTACTGAGATAGTAAATATAATAAATTTTACTTAGCGATGGTTCCCTGTTTCGATAGCCCAAGCCTGACAACACGATGATCAGGCCGGGGAGGAATATCATGACAGCGACACTGGAGGCGTTTCTCGCGACCTTTGCCGGTGGAGACGACACCGTTAACACTGCGGTTTCCAAAGTGGTTCGCCGTTTGGCGATAACTGCTGTGCAAATAAGAAATACGATCAACCAAGGCGTGCTTGGCAAGGCGTTTTCACACAATAGTGGCAGCAAGAATGCCGATGGCGATGCTCAAAGGGCGCTCGATATTCTGGCCGATGACATGTTTTTGGAGTCCATGCGGCAGGCGCCGATTGCCCTTTATGGCTCGGAAGAGCTAGCCCATCCCGCACTGCTCGATCCCGACGCACCCCTGGCACTTGCCATTGATCCGCTCGACGGGTCTTCCAATATCGATACCAATATCTCGATAGGGACTATCTTTTCCATCCTCCCGGTGGTTGGCCAGCCCGACAGCGAGCCTGGCGCTTCGTTCTTCCAGAAAGGCGAATGTCAGCTCGCTGCCGGTTTCTTCATTTACGGGCCGCAACTCGCACTGGTTCTGACACTGGGAAGCGGGACGCACATCTTCGTATTCTCCTCGCGCCTGGGTACTTTTGTCCAGGCTTATGACAGTGTTGTCATTGCCGACAGGTCGCATGAATTTGCGATCAATGCCGCCAACTATCGTTATTGGAATGAAGCTGTGCGGCTCTATATTGACGATTGTCTCAAGGGAACGGAAGGTCCGCGCGAAAGAGATTTCAACATGCGCTGGATTGCATCGCTGGTCGCTGAAACCTATCGCATTCTCATACGCAGCGGCGTCTTCCTTTATCCCGGCGACAATCGCAAAGGCTACGGGGAAGGCCGCATCAGGCTGATTTATGAGGCCAATCCCATCGCCTTTCTGGTTGAGCAAGCCGGTGGATCAGCAACCGATACGGCGACACGCATTCTCGATCTGATCCCTAAATCCATGCATCAACGCGTCCCCTTTGTCTTCGGCTCATCCAGAGAAGTGGCCCGCATCAGTCGGTATCATTCGGAACCCAGCAATATCGGCGAACGCGCGCCGCTGTTCAGCAAGCGCGGCCTTTTTCGGGTCTGAGGAGGAAACATGTCTGCAAAGCATCCCATCATCTCAATTACCGGATCGTCAGGTGCCGGAACCACCTCCGTCAAGCGGATTTTTGAGCAGATATTCCGCCGTGAGAACATTGAGGCCGCTTTCATCGAAGGCGATGCCTTCCACAAGTACGACCGCAACGCGATGAAGGCCAAGGTCGCGGAAGAGGAAAAGAAGGGCAATCCAAACTTCACGCATTTCAATGCCGATGCCAATGAACTGCAAAAACTCGATGAGACATTCGAAGAATATGGTCGCAAGGGAACCGGCAAAACCCGCACCTACATCCATGACGATGCGGAAGCAGAGCTCTATGGCACACCGGCAGGAACCTTTACCGAATGGCGCGGCTTCGATCCCAGCGATCTGCTTTTCTATGAAGGGCTGCACGGTTGCGCGGTAACCGAAGGCATCAATTTGGCCCGGCATGCGGATCTGAAGATTGGAGTTGTTCCCGTCATCAATCTTGAATGGATCCAGAAGATCCATCGGGACCGCGCCACCCGCGGTTATTCCACGGAAGCGGTCATGGATGTCATCCTGCGGCGCATGCCCGATTATGTCCGGTACATTACTCCACAGTTTACCCTGACTGACATCAATTTCCAGCGGGTTCCAATTGTCGATACATCGAACCCGTTCATTGCGCGGTGGATACCCACGCCCGATGAATCGATGCTCGTTATCCGCTTTGCCAAACCGCGGGGTATCGATTTCCCCTATCTGCTTTCGATGATCAATAATTCTTTCATGTCGAGGGCCAATTCAATTGTCGTCCCCGGCAACAAACTTGACCTGGCCATGCAACTCATCCTGACACCGCTGATCATGCAATTGATCGAACGTAAAAACCGGGCATCGTGAGGGAGACACCGATGAGTACCTATACTTTGAGGCAAGAAAATCGTGAAGCTGCCAATGTCCGTGAACGGGATATGACCAACGCAATCCGCGCTTTGGTCATGGACAGTGTGCAAAAAGCCAATTCTGGCCATCCTGGCATGCCGATGGGCATGGCCGATGTGGCCACGGTTCTGTTCAACCGCTTCATCAAACTCGACCCTCTGCATCCGCTATGGCCGGATCGTGATCGGTTTGTCCTGTCAGCTGGGCATGGCTCGATGCTGCAATACGCCTTGCATTATCTCATCGGATATCCGGATATGCCCATAGAGGAATTGCAGCGATTTCGCCAACTTGGCGCAAAGACGGCAGGACACCCGGAGTATGGCCATGCGCAAGGTATCGAGCTAACAACAGGCCCGCTGGGTCAGGGTATTGCTACCGCCGTGGGGATGGCGCTGGCCGAGCGTATGCTCGCGGTACGTTTCGGTGAGGATATCGTTGATCACCATACCTATGTAATTGCCGGAGACGGGTGCCTGCAGGAAGGCATCAGTCACGAGGCAATAGATCTCGCCGGTCACCTGAAACTGTCAAAGCTGATCGTGTTTTGGGACAACAACTCCATTTCAATCGACGGGCCGACATCATTATCGACATCTTTGGATCAACTTGCGCGGTTCAGGGCCGCAGGATTTTACGTACAAGACATAGACGGCCACGATCATGAAGCGATCGCGCAGGCGATTGCTCAGGCGAAGCTTTCCAAGCAGCCATCGCTGATTTCCTGCCGCACATTGATCGGGAAAGGGGCGCCGAATCTGCAGGGAACCGAAAAAACCCATGGTGCTCCTTTAGGAGAGGCGGAAATCGCAGCAGCACGCCAGGCCATGGGCTGGGCGCATGCGCCTTTCCATGTCCCTGAAGATATACTGGAAGCATGGCGCGAAGTCGCACGCAGGGGCGCAGATGAACGGCGTCAGTGGTGTGTGAAAACAGCGGCGTCGCCCTTTGGCGATGAGCTTAGGCAAGCGGTGAAGAAAGAAATACCTGAAACGGTTTTCAAGGATTTGCGGGCTTTTCGTCGCCTGCATCTGGAAAAAGCCACCAAAGTTGCCACCCGCAAAGCGTCTGAAATGGTTCTGGGCATCATCAACAATGCCACCGATCTGACCATAGGCGGTTCTGCCGACCTAACCCATTCGAATCTGACGATTACACCTGGCATGAAGCACATTTCGGCGAATGATTTTTCCGGACGCTATATTCATTACGGCATTCGCGAACATGGAATGGCAGCCGCCATGAATGGCCTGGCACTGCATGGCGGGTTTGTTCCCTATGGCGGTACGTTCCTCGCATTTTCAGACTATGCGCGCGGCGCCATGCGCCTCTCGGCATTGATGGGTCAGCAGGTCATTTATGTCATGACGCACGACTCGATAGGTCTTGGCGAGGATGGTCCGACCCATCAGCCGATCGAACATCTGGCAATGCTGAGGGCCACGCCGGGCCTGAATGTCTTCCGCCCGGCCGACATCATCGAAACGGCCGAGTGCTGGGAACTTGCACTTCGACACAAGGACCGTCCCAGTGTTATCGTCCTCTCCCGCCAGAACCTGTCGATGCTCCGCCAGGCCGACAGCACGGAAATCCGTTCGAGCCGCGGTGCCTATGTCCTGCGGGAGCCGGCGGAGCCGCGCGCCATCACGCTTCTTGCAAGCGGCTCGGAAGTAGAGATTGCCTGCACCGCCGCCGACATGCTGTGGGGCCAGTACCAAATCCCTGCCGCAGTCGTTTCAATGCCTTCATGGGAATTATTTGAGATGCAGACCCCGGCCTATCGCCGGTCTGTCCTTGCCGCAGCTCCGCGCATCGCCATCGAAGCGGCAGCCAGATTGGGCTGGGACCGGTGGGTCGGTGAAAAGGGTGCATTCATCGGCATGCAGGGCTTTGGTGCCAGCGCCCCTGCCTCCGATCTCTACAGGCATTTCGGCATCACACCAGAGAGCATCATTGCCACCACACGCAAGCTCATAAGCTAGGAGGAGTATCGACTATGGCCCGAATTACCTTGCGACAATTGCTTGATCATGCTGCCGAACATGGCTACGGCGTCCCTGCCTTCAACATAAACAATATGGAGCAGGGGCTTGCCGTCATGGAAGCCGCTGCGGCCTGCAAGGCGCCTGTCATTCTTCAAGCATCTCGCGGCGCACGGTCCTATGCGAAGGACGTGATGCTGGCCCGGATGATCGACGCGCTTGTGGAGCTGTACCCCGACATTCCCATCTGCCTGCATCAGGATCACGGCAATGATGAAGCCACATGCATGACGGCAATCCGCCATGGTTTCACTTCCGTAATGATGGACGGGTCTCTTGAAGCAGATGCTGCAACGCCTGCCTCCTATGAGTACAATGTGAGTATCACCCGACGCGTCACCGCAATCGCTCACTGGCTGGGGGTTTCCGTCGAGGGTGAGCTTGGCGTGCTCGGTTCGCTGGAGAGCGGTGAAGCCGAAGCCGAGGATGGGCATGGTGCAACCGGTGTGCTCAGCCACAGCCAGCTTCTGACCGATCCGGATCAGGCCGTCGATTTCGTACTGCGCACCAAGGTTGATGCGCTGGCCATCGCCTGTGGCACGTCGCACGGCGCCTACAAGTTTACACGGGCTCCGGATGGCGACATCCTGGCAATGGATGTTATCGAGCAGATTCACCGGAAACTCCCCAACACGCATCTTGTCATGCACGGCTCGTCCTCCGTGCCTCAATCCCTGCAGGACGTCATCAACCGCTTCGGGGGAGAAATGCCGCAAACCTATGGAGTACCGGTCGAGGAGATCGAACGGGGCATCAAGCACGGCGTGCGTAAGGTCAATATAGACACGGACTGCCGAATGGCAATGAGCGGGCAGTTCCGCAGGATCGCCACGGAAAGCCCATCCGAGTTCGATCCGCGCAAATTTCTCAAACCCGCCATGGATGCCATGCGCGATCTTTGCCGCGACCGTTTCGAACGGTTCGGAACGGCGGGCCACGCATCGAAAATCAAGGTGACTGAGCTTGACGAAATGGCCAGACGTTATGCAGCGGGCCTGCTCGATCCCCAAATCGCTTCCGCCAGAGCTGCATAAAGCAAAAATATACAAGGAAAGGACCACATCATGTCGAGCAATTCGGAAACGGTCACCGGGAAAGAGCGCTACAGGTCGGGCGTTATGGAATACAAGAAGATGGGCTACTGGGAGCCCGATTATGAGCCGAAGGATACGGACATAATCGCACTCTTTCGCATTACCCCACAGGACGGGGTAGATCCGATAGAAGCTGCGGCCGCTGTTGCTGGGGAATCTTCCACCGCCACCTGGACAGTGGTTTGGACGGACCGGCTGACGGCAACGGAAAAATACCGCGCCAAGGCTTATCGCGTCGATCCTGTCCCCAATGGAGAAGGTCAGTATTTCGCGTATATTGCCTATGATTTGGACCTGTTCGAACCGGGGTCGATTTCGAACCTGACAGCATCCATCATTGGCAATGTTTTCGGGTTTAAGCCACTCAAGGCGCTGCGCCTCGAAGACATGCGGCTGCCGGTCGCCTATGTCAAAACATTCCAGGGACCGCCAACGGGAATCGTCGTCGAGCGCGAGCGTCTCGACAAGTTCGGACGTCCATTGCTTGGCGCAACGGTCAAGCCAAAGCTTGGTCTTTCCGGCCGCAATTATGGCCGTGTGGTCTACGAGGCGCTTAAAGGCGGGCTGGATTTCACCAAGGACGACGAGAACATCAATTCGCAACCATTCATGCATTGGCGCGAGCGCTTCCTCTATTGCATGGAAGCGGTCAACAAGGCTCAGGCTACAACGGGCGAGATCAAGGGCAGCTACCTCAATGTCACCGCTGCAACCATGGAGGATATGTATGAACGAGCCGATTTTGCCAAGGAGCTGGGTTCGAATATCGTCATGATTGATCTCGTGATCGGCTACACGGCCATCCAGTCCATGGCGAAATGGGCACGGCGCAATGATATGATCCTGCATCTGCACCGCGCTGGCCATTCGACCTATACAAGGCAAAAGTCGCACGGCGTTTCCTTCCGCGTGATTGCCAAGTGGATGCGGCTGGCGGGTGTCGATCACATCCATGCCGGAACAGTCGTCGGCAAGCTTGAAGGCGACCCGGCAACCACACGCGGATACTACGATATCTGCCGCGAGGACTTCAATCCTATGCAATTGGAGAACGGTGTCTTCTTCGACCAGCACTGGGCTTCACTTAACAAGATGATGCCCGTGGCTTCGGGCGGGATACATGCGGGCCAGATGCACCAACTCCTCGATCTTCTGGGCGAGGATGTCGTTCTGCAGTTCGGCGGAGGCACCATCGGTCATCCGCTCGGCATCGCTGCCGGGGCAACTGCCAATCGGGTCGCGCTCGAATGCATGGTGCTCGCCCGCAATGAAGGACGCGATATCCTGCGCGAAGGTCCTGATATTTTGCGGATGGCGGCGCGCAACTGCCAGCCGCTGCAACAGGCGCTCGAGGTCTGGAAGGACGTGTCCTTCAATTACACCTCGACCGATTCCCCGGACTTCGTTCCAACCGCAACAGCAGCCGAATAGGAGAACACAGATGCGGATCACTCAAGGAGCATTTTCATTCCTCCCCGATCTCACGGACGATCAGATTACCAGGCAGGTACAGTATTGCATCGACAATGGCTGGGCGGTCAGTCTCGAATTTACGGACGATCCGCACCCCCGAAATACCTATTGGGACATGTGGGCCCATCCGATGTTCGACAATCCGGACGCTGCAGCATTGATGATGGAATTGCGGGAATGCCGCAAGGTCTATGGCGACAGGTATATTCGGTTGGTGGCATTCGATAATTCCCATGGATGGGAATCGGTGAAGCTTTCATTCCTTGTCAACCGACCTGCCGAAGAACCTGGCTTTCACTTGGCCCGTCAGGAAGGAGAAGGCCGCGTGGTTCGCTACACGACCAGCGCTTATGCAACCGACAGACCGGCTGGGCAGCGCTATGGCTGATGCAACCATGACGCTGTCCGCCGACACCGCGAGCGGGGCCTCTGGAGCGGTCGACCTGCGCGCGCAATATGTAGAGTCCGGGGTCAAGGAAGTGCTTGACGAACTTGATCGCGAATTGATCGGCTTGAAACCGGTGAAGCAGCGCATACGGGAAACGGCGGCCTTGCTGTTGGTGGAACGCGCGCGCCGCAGCCTCGGACTTGCGCACGAGACGCCGACGCTGCACATGAGTTTCAGTGGCAATCCGGGCACTGGCAAGACGACTGTGGCGCTGCGTATGGCAAACCTTCTGCACCGTCTGGGGTATATTCGCAAAGGGCATCTCGTGTCGGTCACCCGTGATGATTTGGTTGGCCAGTATATCGGTCATACCGCACCTAAAACCAAGGAGATACTCAAGAAAGCCATGGGCGGTGTCCTGTTCATAGACGAAGCCTATTATCTGCACAGGCAGGAAAACGAGCGGGATTACGGGCAGGAGGCCATCGAGATTCTGCTGCAAGTCATGGAAAACCAGCGTGACGATCTCGTCGTTATTCTCGCGGGCTATGGCGACCGCATGGATAAGTTTTTTGAGAGCAATCCGGGGTTCCGCTCGCGCATAGCCCATCACATCGACTTTCCCGACTACAGTTCCGATGAGCTGCTCAGGATTGCTGAAACCATGCTGGCCAGGCAGAACTATAATTTTGACGAGCCAGGCCGCACGATCATGGCCGATTATATCGAACACCGCCGACGGCAACCACATTTTGCCAATGCCCGCTCGATCCGCAATGCACTAGACAGGGCGCGCCTGAGACATGCCAATCGGTTGTTCGAGGCATCGAACGGTCCAACGGATTCAACGGCCCTGTCCACAATTACGGCAGAAGATATCAGGGGCAGCCGTGTTTTTGCTCGATCAACCGGGAAGGAAAAAGTGCCATGAGCCACGAGGTATTAATTGCACCATCTGTCCTGTCAGCGGATTTTTCCCGTCTTGGCGAAGAGGTGGAAGACGTGATGGCTGCCGGCGCGGACTGGGTGCATCTTGATGTCATGGACGGGCATTTCGTGCCGAACATCACCTTCGGTCCGCAGGTCATAAAATCCATCCGCAACAGGACCAAGGCCATATTTGACTGTCACCTCATGATTGCGCCGGCCGACAACTATCTGGCTGCCTTTGCCGATGCCGGTTGCGATTTTATAACTGTCCATGCCGAAGCTGGGCCGCACCTTGACCGTTCCCTGCAGGCCATTCGCGGCCTTGGGAAAAAGGCTGGTGTGTCTCTCAATCCCTCTACGCCCGAGAGCGCTATCGAGTATGTGCTGGACCGGCTGGACCTGGTGCTGCTGATGACGGTCAATCCCGGTTTTGGCGGACAGGCGTTTATTCCGGCGGTCGTTGAAAAGATCAAACGTTTGAAGGCGCTCATCGGCAAACGGCCGATCCGGATTGAAATCGACGGCGGTGTTACGCCGCTGACAGCGCCCCTTGTCACTGCTGCGGGCGCAAATGTCCTTGTAGCAGGTTCGGCAATCTTCACGGCCGGCGGAAAGCTTGTCTATGCGAGTAACATTTCCGCCATTCGCGAGGCTGCCAAACAGGCAATTCAACACCGGGCTGCCTGAACGGAGAAAAGTATGGCTGCAATAGCACCTCTATGCGATTTTGGCTGGCAGGCCGTGGATGCAACACTCCTTGGTGTGGACGGAAGGCGGTATTCGATCCTGTCACAGGCGAAAAACACAGGCCTGGTCGTTGCATTCATCTGCAATCATTGTCCTTATGTGAAGGCGGTCATTCAGCGCATTGTCCGCGATGCCCGCGATCTGAAACAGCTTGGCATCGGGTTCGTTGCCATCAACGCCAATGACCCCATCGCCTACCCATCCGACTCCTACGAAGGAATGTGCACATTCAGTCGAAAGAATGGCCTGCCTTTTCCTTATTTGCATGATGC
Organism: Phyllobacterium sp. GQ127; assembly: GCF_059758635.1. NCBI lineage: Bacteria > Pseudomonadati > Pseudomonadota > Alphaproteobacteria > Hyphomicrobiales > Phyllobacteriaceae > Phyllobacterium > Phyllobacterium sp. GQ127. The sequence goes on along the minus strand of NZ_JCAXDZ010000008.1, from coordinate 82,528 downwards.
GGATCAAAGTATTGCGCGTCTCTACAATGCAGTCTGCACGCCCGATTTTTTTGGATTCAACGCGGCAGGAAAACTGCAATATCGCGGGCGTCTGGATGGATCGCGTAAACAGGAGGCCAGTGCCAATCTGCGCCGTGACCTGTTTGAGGCCATGGTGGAAATTGCCGAAACGGGGTCCGGGCCGCGCGAACAATTCGCCTCGGTTGGCTGCTCCATCAAATGGCGTGATAAATAAAATACACCCGAGCCTTTACGTCCATTGGAGCATGTAAGGCTCGGGTGGTGGAAATGCCGCCGGTATCGAGGACCGGCGGGCTTATTTGGAATATTGTTTGAGATATGCCTCAAGATTTGTAATGTCGGTTTCATCCTTGAGACCCGCAAAGGCCATTTTGGTGCCTTTGACCTTCGCCTTGGGATCATGCAGATATTCGCGTAAGCTGGCACTATCCCATACCAGACCCGCAGCGCCTGCAGCCTTCATCGCTGGCGAATAATTAAAGCCTGGATGTGTGCCTGCTGTCCTTCCAAACAGGCCGTTCAGCGAAGGTCCGACCTTGTTCTTGTCGCTGTCGGCTACGTGACAGGCCGTACATTTTTTGAAAACCGTTGCTCCGGCCGTTGCATCCCCCTCCTGAGCCGTGGCTCCTCCAGCATAAACAATAGTAGCTGACATAGCTGTCAGCATAACAAGATATCGCATGGCATTTCCTCATATTCGCCAAGGGTGCCCTTAGACGAGTACTGGTGCCAGTTTCCATGCACTGTCACCACCATTTTCAGCTGGTCCAATTGACCCCAGCCATTCCAAAACGTTACCTGTGGCTTGGCATAAGTCAATCGCCTCGGGCAGGTAATAACGCCGCAATCTCACATTCCAGGTTTTATGTGGCTGCATGATTGACGCCGGCTTGCAGGAACCGTAACTTGGCCTAGATATTTCTCATCGGGCACCTTGAGAATTCCGGCTGTCATCTTGCTTTGCATTGCCCCTTATTGGGACGTTTGCGGGCAAGGGTAGGATTGAGGGTGCTGAATGGACGTTATCGATCTCGTTTTAACCATTTGCCTCGTGTCGGACCCCTCAAGCTGCCGGGAAGAGCGACTGCATTTTGAAGACAGGGGCGGGATCACCAATTGCCTGTTTTTGGCACCTACCGAAATTGCTAAATGGAGTGAGGAGCATCCCAAGCTTCGTGTTGTCCGATGGAAATGCGTATATCCCACCGGCGAGACGACGTTATAGGATTGTAGACGGCGGGACAGCAAATCGGTCTGGGAGGACATTGTGATATCATATCGACGACTGGGCCGTGCCACCTTCCTGCTGGCGTTGCTGCTTGGCCTGTTCTTCAGTCAAATAGCTGAAGCCGTTGAGAAGGTTCGCGTGGGCGTATTGCGGTTCGGGACTGTGAACTGGGAGCTGGACACCATCAGGCATCATGGGATCGACAACAAATACAATATTGATCTTGATGTGCGTTTTTTTGCCAGCGAAGATGCTACCAATGTGGCAATGATGGCCGGTGATGTCGATATCATCGTTGCCGATTGGCTGTGGGTGTCACGTCAACGCACATCCGGCGAGGACATAAGCTTTGCAGCGTATTCCAGCTCTGTTGGAGCTTTGATGGTACGCGATGGCTCGCCTATAAAAAAACTTGCCGATCTGAACGGCAAGAAGATTGGTGTTGCCGGCGGTCCGCTTGATAAGAGCTGGCTGCTCATACAAGCGCTTGCAAAAAAACAAGCGCTTGATCTGCCTGCACAAAACGAGATTGTTTTCGGCGCACCACCACTGCTTGCGGAAAAGGCGGAACAGGGCGAACTGGATGCCATTTTAAATTTCTGGAACTTTTGTGCAAGGCTCGAAGCGCGGGGCTTTCATCGCCTGATCAGCACGAGCGATGCTGCAAGAGATCTGGGCGCCACAGGTGCCGTCTCGGCGATCGGATTTATATTCCGCGAGAAATGGGCCCGTGACCACCCTGAGCTTATTGAAGCTTTTCTCAAAGCCAGCCGTGATGCGAAGAAACTGCTCGCCAGTTCCGATGAAGAATGGCAGCGGCTCTCTCCAGTCATCAAGGCGGAGGGGCGCGAGCTGCAGGTGCTGCGAGACCGCTATCGCGAAGGCATTCCCCGCCGTTCCGTCGAAGAAGAAGAGGAGGATGCCGCAAAGCTCTATGCAATTCTTGCCGAACTTGGAGGTGAGCGACTGGTCGGACCTGGCAAAACATTGGCTCCCGGAACGTTTTGGAGGACGGAGTGACGGACCCGGCCCTGATCTCCAACTTCCAGACAGGGAAAGGCGGAGGTTCACGACAATATTGGTCGTCGGTCACGATGGGATGCATTTCCTTTGCAGTTTTGCTCGTCGCATGGCACATCGGAGCTTCGCTTTGGCCAAGCCGGTCCTTTCCCGCGCCTCTTCTCGTCTTGCAGGCTTTCCTGCGTGAGACAGCCAGCGGCGACATGGGCTATCATCTGGGCATGACGCTTTGGCGGGTCGCAGCCTCGTTCATTCTGGCGATGCTGATTGGCTCTGCTATCGGCGTTGCGCTCGGAAGGCACAGAGGTGCTGACCGGTTTTTCAATCCCTGGGTTATACTGTTCCTGAACATACCCGCTCTGGTGATCATTGTGCTCGCCTATATCTGGTTTGGCCTCAACGAGGCAGCGGCTATCGGAGCAGTTGCGCTTAACAAGATTCCCAATGTTGTTGTCACAATGCGCGAGGGCGCACGGGCTTTGGATGAGCGCTATGGCGAGATGGCGAAAATTTACCGCTTTGGCCGAATGGATCGGCTGCGTCATATCCTGCTGCCGCAATTGCAGCCCTTTATAGCCGCGGCGTCCAGATCCGGTATTTCCCTCATCTGGAAAATAGTGCTTGTCGTGGAGCTGCTGGGCAGAGCCAACGGTGTCGGCTTCCAGATCAATCTGTTTTTCCAGCTCTTCGATGTCGCTGCAATCCTTGCCTACACTTTGGCATTCGTTGCGGTGATGCTATTTATTGAACTCGTATTGGTGCAGCCTCTTGAACAAACATCCACACGTTGGCGCCGCCACGAAGCTTAAGGTCGACATAGAACAGAAGTCGTTCCGGTCATCGAATGGCGAAGCTATCACCGTGCTTCAGAATTTGCATTTTGAGGTGGCGCAGAACGAGTTTGCTTGCATTGTGGGGCCGTCCGGATGCGGCAAGACAACGACACTGCGCATATTGCTGGGGCTCGACACCGATTATCGCGGTACAATGCAGCTCTCCGGGCTGACGCATCCCCGCATCGGAGCGGTATTTCAGGAGCCGCTCCTGCTTCCATGGCGCTCCGTTGAGCAAAATGTCCGTCTCGCGCTGCCGGATCACCTCAAGGACACGAATCTCGATGCGCTTTTCAGTACATTGGGCTTGTCCCGGATGAGAACGTTCTACCCGGGGGAGCTTTCGCTCGGGCTGGCACGCAGAGCGGCAATTGCGCGGGCTCTGGCCATTGAACCGGATATTCTGGTGCTCGATGAGCCTTTTGTTTCTCTAGACGAACCCACGGCCCAGCAGCTTCGTCACCTGCTGATGGGCGTATGGGCGGAGCGACCGACAACAGCACTCATGGTCACGCACAATATCAGGGAAGCCATCCTGTTGTCCGATCGGATTATCGTTCTGTCGGATCGTCCTGCACATGTTATCGGAACCTTCGACATCAAATTGCCCCGCCAGAGCAGAACCGAACAGGCAAAGCGGGATATTCTCAGATCATTCCGCGACAGATTTCCGGATGGAGGAGCCTGACATGGCCGGACCTTCGCGACGTACCGTTTTGGGCACCGGATTGCTGCTTGCCGGCTGCTGTATGCCCCATGCACGGTTTGCCAGCGCAGAGCCGGACGGAACCGAGGCGCTTCCCGTCAAGGAAATAGCGAAAGGCATCTTCGCATTTACCGGAGCGCCGGAGATGATGAGTACCGCCAATGAAGGCGACATATGCAACATTGGCTTCATCATCGGCAATGAGGGCGTTGCCGCTATCGACAGTGGCGGCAGTGCGGCAGAGGGCAGAAGGCTCGTGGCGGCAATTCGAGCCAAAACGGACAAGCCGATTCGGTATCTCATCAACACTCATATGCATCCCGACCACATTTTTGGAAACTCGGCCTTTGAAGGCACGGGAGCCGTTATAGTGGGTCACCACAATCTGAGACGGGCATTGGCCAATCGCGGCGATTATTATTTGCAAAGTTATCGTGCGATCCTCGGTCCCGAACTCATGTCCAGCATCAGAATAATTCCGCCTGCGATAACCGTTGCCGGCGAGCAGGAGCTGGACCTGGGCAACCGCAAGGTGACGTTGAGAGCTTGGAAACCGGCACATACCGACAATGATCTGTCTGTATTCGATCAACAGACACGGATTCTGTTCACTGGCGACCTGTGCTTTACGCAGCATATCCCCACAATCGACGGGTCGCTGCTTGGCTGGATCAGGCAGCTGAAGGATTTAAGGGAGATTCATGCCGAATTGGCCGTTCCCGGGCACGGGACTGTTCCGGCACCGTGGCCACAGGCACTTGACGATGAAAGTCGTTATTTCGACGCGCTCGCCAGGGACATTCGCATGGCGCTTGCCGATGGCCGCTCCATGACGGATGCAAACCGGACCGCCGCCCAAAGTGAACGCGACAAATGGCATCTTTTCAACCAGTACAATGAGCGCAATGCAACTGCTGCCTATGCCGAACTTGAGTGGGAGTAGCTACTTGTTGGTGTTTGCCAGACCATCGTGCCAAGTGGTATGATAACGACTGGCCGGGCACCGCCAACGAAATTTGGTGGAGGCGAACATGACTTGGAATATGAAGCGAACCAAGGGTTGTGCTGCTGTGATCGCGGCGGGATTGCTTTGGGCCGTCAGTCCGGCAACAGCGGAAAGCCAGAATGCCAGCGCGCCAGAGGCGGCAACGTGGAAGAGCCTGAAGAGCGATGTTTTCGGGAGCCGGCCAATAGAACAGGGCGAGGGGATCGTCAGAATTGAAGCGCCCAAGCGCGCCGAAGACGCAGCTGTCGTTCCTGTCGATATGCACTTCAAGACAGACAGCAAGACGGGACGCATCAAGACCGTGACCTTGATCGTCGACGAGAACCCGGCGCCTGTCGCCGCGGTCTTTACCTTCGGGCAGAACGCTGGCGTAACCCATCTGGCAACGCGCCTGCGGGTTAATGCCTATTCCTATGTGCGGGCTATTGCTGAAACGGAAGATGATAAGCTGCACATGACGGAAGTCTTTGTGAAGGCTTCCGGGGGGTGCTCGGCACCCGCGATGAAGAATCAGGACGAAGCAATGGCATCGCTCGGTAAAATGAAGCTGCGGGTGTTTCCCTCCAAGGCGCCTGGCTTGGAGCCCTTGACCCGGGCCACGGAGATGCAGCTGATGATCCGCCATCCGAACAATTCCGGGTTACAGATGGATCAGTTGACACGATATTATATCCCGGCCCATTTTATCCAGGGGCTCACCGTCTCCCAGGGCAATCAGCTGATCCTGTCGATGCAAGGTGGTATATCGATCTCAGAAGATCCCAATTTTCGGTTCGCCTTCGACGCGAGGACCGGAGAGGAGCTCAAGGTTGAGGCCCTGGATACCGAAGGCAAAAAATTCCAAGGATGAATGGCCGCTCGAATCCTCAAGCCTTTGAGCCGTAAACTTTAAAAGCAGCGGATGTCTGCCTCTGCCTGAGCCCGCTTGAGTTCGCTGATAGCAGCTTTTGCCGGTGCGCTTTCGCGAAAAAGAACACCGTTCTCACCCGGAACCAGCCCCATTTGCTTATAGGTTTCTGCTGCTTCATAGCGCTCATAGGTCACAACCGAGGCGATAACATCGATTGAACAGGAGCATCGCTGGAGGGTGTCACGATTTTCTCCGTTCGCTTTCATGCAACCGTAAACATACTCTGCAACCGCCGGCGTCGGATAATCTGACGCAGCATGTGCCAGCATTGGAAATGCGATTGCTGCGCTTGCTAACAAAATCGGCTTGATGGTTTTCACTCCAGGCATTTTCATACTCCAGCATTCGGCAATGCTAAATATACATTTTCCAGGCTGTTAATAAAAGAGAATATATGGACGCAAATATAATTTAGATGAAAGTATCAAGGTTCGCCATGGGTTAAATATTTAGAATAAATCAGAAATCTTTTGTTTTCTTATGCAATGCGGAAGAATTATATTGCAATGCAGCAAATATAAATTCGATAATCATGCTTGCCTAATGAAATTCTTTCTCCTATCGTCATCTTGTTTCCGGCTTCAAGGACGTTGCCGTCAAGGGAGTGGTGACAGTCTTCGTAGGCCAAGCGAGGTGGGCAGTAACGGTGCCCTCTGCGCGCCTGGCTTTGTCGTGACACGCTGCCGGAAATACTTCCCCATTTGCCTGAGCTAGTGGTGCGGACCCGTATGTTTACTCGGTTTTCGCCGATAGTTCATAAATGTGAACTTTGGGAGGACTAAATGCGTGTACACAGAAATTTAATAGGAATTGCATTGGCTACGACAGCCATGACGTTCTCGTTGGCGGGTGGAGCTCTGGCCAATGACGATCTTCAAGGCTTGATCTCGGATTCCAAGAACTGGGCAATCCAGACTGGCGACTATGCCAATACTCGTTACTCAAAACTCAACCAGATTACCAAGGATAATGTCAAGAACCTCCAGGTTGCCTGGACATTTTCAACGGGCGTGCTGCGTGGCCATGAAGGTGGTCCGCTCATTATCGGCGACGTGATGTATGTGCATGCGCCTTACCCGAACACGGTCTTTGCACTTGATTTAAACAATGATGGTAAGATCCTTTGGAAATATGAGCCCAAACAGGATTCCAATGTTATTCCGATCATGTGCTGCGATACGGTCAATCGCGGCGTCGCATACGGCGATGGCAAGATATTCCTGTATCAGGCCGATACAACGCTCGTTGCACTTGATGCCAAGACAGGTGAAGTCGCCTGGTCGGTGAAAAATGGTGAAGCGGCGGACGGTAGCAAAGGCGAATCCGGCACGTCCGCACCAATGGTGGTGAAAGACAAAGTGATTGTTGGCATATCCGGTGGCGAATTCGGTGTGCGTGGAGCGCTCACTGCCTACAACATCAAGGATGGCAAGCAGGCTTGGCGGGCTTGGTCAATGGGATCGGACAAAGAAACACTGATCGATCCCGAAAAGACGACCCAACTTGGCAAACCTGTGGGTGCCGATTCTGGTACGAACACCTGGGAAGGCGATCAGTGGAAAGTCGGTGGCGGTACAACTTGGGGTTGGTATTCATACGATCCCAAGCTGAATCTCATCTATTATGGTACCGGCAATCCGTCGACGTGGAATCCAAGTCAGCGGCCAGGCGACAATCGGTGGTCAATGACAATCATGGCTCGTGATGCCGACACCGGCATGGCCAAATGGCTTTATCAGATGACCCCACATGACGAGTGGGATTATGATGGCGTCAATGAAATGATCCTTGCTGACGGCATCGAGGTTGACGGAAAGCCACGTGATGTCCTCGTACATTTTGACAGAAATGGCTTTGCTTACACGATGGATCGTGCCAACGGCGAGCTTCTCGTCGCTAAAAAATACGACCCCGCGGTCAACTGGGCTACTGAAGTCGACATGGACAAGGACAGCAAGACCTATGGCCGTCCGAAGGTTGTCGACAAGTATTCGACACAGGCCCAGGGTGAAGATGTCAATACAACCGGCATCTGTCCTGCGGCTCTTGGCACAAAGGATCAGCAGCCAGCATCGTATTCGCCAAAGACCAAGCTCTTCTACGTGCCGACAAATCATGTCTGCATGGACTATGAGCCCTACAAGGTCAGTTACACTGCCGGTCAACCTTATATTGGTGCGACGCTTTCCATGTACCCGGCTCCCAACAGCCATGGTGGCATGGGTAACTTTATTGCCTGGGATGCTGCAAAGGGCGAGATCGTCTGGTCTAAATCCGAACAATTCTCGGTTTGGTCCGGTGCACTAGCAACTGATGGCGACGTGGTCTTTTACGGAACGCTCGAGGGCTACCTCAAGGCGGTCGATAAGGACGGCAAAGAACTCTACAAGTTCAAAACACCCTCCGGCATTATCGGCAATGTCACCACCTACGAACATAAGGGCAAACAATATGTTGCCGTTCTGTCAGGCGTTGGCGGTTGGGCAGGTATCGGCCTTGCTGCCGGTCTGACCAAGGGCACGGATGGTCTGGGCGCTGTCGGTGGATATGCCGGCCTCTCGGACTATACGGCTCTTGGTGGCCAATTGACGGTCTTTGCCGTTCCTGAGTGACAAGGACGGACTTGTATACCGTTAGCCACGTTGAGGCGGTCGCTAAAGAAGAACCCGGCCATGCCGGCCGGGTTCTTTGCGGCTCCGACAAACAAATGATCAATCGCAACTGCTGACCGGGCTTCCCAGAGCGCTGGCGAGGTTGCAATGAGAGGTTTCTTGATGCCGATCCGATTAACGATTCTTGCCGTAACTGCCAGCTTTGCTCTCTTGGCAAGCTTGGTCAGTACCCATGCCGACGACAAAGCCGCCGCCGCGGTCGCCTCACAGGACAATGGTAAATATGCCGACAAGGAAGGAAACCCTACATTCAAGATACAGGAAGACGGAACGGTCGATTGGTACACCTATAGTGGATATCGTCGCTTCAATTCCGAATGCAACGTGTGCCATGGTGCAGATGGCGCAGGCTCCTCTTTCGCTCCCGCCCTGGCAAATTCTCTGAAAACAATGACCTATGCCGATTTTCTGTCGATCGTGGCGGAGGGCCGAAAGAACCTGAGCGCCGGGAACGAAAAAGTCATGCCCGCATTCGGCGAGAACAAGAACGTCTACTGCTATATGGATGATCTTTATGTATATTTGCGCGCACGCGCAGTCGGCGATCTCCCGCGCGGCCGTCCGGCAAAGAAAGAAGATAAGCCGGAGGCCGCAAAAGAGGCCGAAACCTCCTGTATGGGTGGTTAGAATGCTGATGAACCGGGCACAACTTGCAAAAATCGTCATGGCTTTCGCTACATGTGCAGCGATCGGCCTGTCCTTCAATGCGTCTGCCCAAGAATCCGGCCTCGGTACGGCAGGTGAGCTGGTGGACCCCGATGTTTTGCGGGTTTGTTCTGATCCTTCAAACCTGCCATTTTCCGACGATAAAGGCAAAGGTTTCGAGAACAAACTTGCTGAGCTCGTTGCAGCCAAGACTGGGCGGAAATCAGTTGCCTATACATGGTATCCAATGGCAACCGGTTTTGTCAGAAATACGCTGCGTGCCAATCGTTGCGACATCATCATCGGTTACGCTCAAGGTGATGAGCTGGTGCAGAACACCAATGCTTATTACCGATCGACTTATGTGCTGATCTACAAGAAAAATACCGGTCTTGATGGTGTGGAAACCATTGAAGACCAGAAGCTTGCCGGCAGGAGGATTGGCGTTGTTGCCGGCACACCCCCGGCAGCCAATCTTGCCAAGGCTGGTTACATGCGCAATGTGCACCCTTATCCGCTTATGGTCGATACGCGTCTGGCGCCGTCAATGGCAGAGACGATGATCAAGGACTTGAAAAAAGGCTCGATTGAGGCCGCAGTGCTGTGGGGTCCGATGGCGGGTTACTATGCAAAGGAAATTGATCCTGATCTGGTGGTGATCCCCTTGGTGAAGGAGAAATCACGGCATATGGCATATCGCATTACCATGGGCGTTCGTCCTTCCGATCAGGAGTGGAAACGCACCTTGAATAAGGTGATCAGGGAAAACCAGAAGGAGATCAACAAGATATTATTGGATTTCCAGGTGCCGCTGATCGATGAAAAAGACAGGCCAATTACGCAATAACCACCATTTGTCAGGAGGGCAAAATCCGGTGTGGACATGGTTCGGTTTTTGGGCGGTTTTGTTGGGGTTGTCTCCAACGGCTGCCCTTGCGGGCGATACCGTTTCCGAGCCCGCAGGCTACAGGCTGGAAAACTATAAGGCACCAGTGCCTGCAACATTGAAGGGTGCGCAGGTTGTCACGACTGAGGAGGCCATCGCATTGTGGAAGAGCAAAGCAGCTGTCTTTGTCGATGTACTGCCCCACGATCCAAAGCCGGCATCTCTGCCGCAGGGTACGGTGTGGAGGGAAAAGGTAAGGGAGGATATCCCCGGCAGCATCTGGCTCGCGAATGTGGGTTATGGCGTGATTAACAGCGAGACCGAAGCCTATTTCCGTAAGGGGCTGATGTCCCGGCTTGGAGACGACAAGCGGCGAAAGATCTTGTTTTACTGCATGGAGAATTGCTGGATGTCATGGAATGCAGCCAAGCGGGCGGTGGAGTGGGGATATGAGGCGGTTCTCTGGTATCCGTTGGGTACGGATGGCTGGGTTGCAGCAAAGCAGCCGACACGGAAAAATGAACCCTATTAATTTCAATCCTGCGCCAAGAAGGCGTATGGTAACGGAGAAAGATCAATCTTTGGTCTTTGTGTAGAAGGAGGAAAGCATGAAGAAGACATGGAAAAAACCTGAAATGTGCCAGGTTGCTGCCGGCATGGAATTGACACGCTATTTGCCCGCAGAATTAAAGGCAAAGAAGTAGCAGCCGGCCGCCCCGCGCAAGATGCTCGCGCGGGGCGACGACTTCTGATTGAATGCAAGGCCGGATAAATTCTGGCAATGAGGAAATACAGCCTGATGCGATTAAAGATCATTGGTTCCGCAGCAGGTGGCGGTTTTCCTCAATGGAATTGCAATTACCGATTGAGCCGTGCTGCATGGAATGGCCAAGCCAATGTTCGCGCCCGGACCCAATCGAGTCTTGCCGCAAGTGCGAACGGGAATGATTGGATCTTGTTTAATGCTTCTCCGGATATTCGCCAGCAAATTGCTGCAACGCCGGAACTGCAACCCAAGCCTGACGGCCCGCTGCGCTCGACACCCATCAGGGCTGTCGTACTGACAAATGCTGATGTCGATCATATTGCCGGGCTGCTGAGCATGCGCGAGCGTGAGCCGTTTGTGCTTTATGCTTCGCGCCGTGTTCTTGATGTTCTCGACAGTAATTCGATTTTCAAAGTTCTTGACCGGTCGATAGTGGAACGGCGGGAGCTTGTCCTGAACAGGCAAACAACGATTGTCGGCACTGATGCAATGACGACGGGAATCACTGTCGAGACCTTTCCGGTGCCCGGGAAAGTAGCATTGTTTCTTGAAGATCCGGCATTGGGCGACAATAATTTCGGCACACAGGACGGCGACGCGATCGGTCTGAAGATCTCATCGCCCGACGGTGCTGCGGCGTTTTACATTCCCGGCTGTGCCCGCATAGAAGAGTGTTTGAAAGCGAGGCTGACCAATGCGCAATGTCTGTTGTTCGATGGAACGGTCTTTACGGATGACGAGATGATCCGTGCAGGTGTCGGTGTAAAAACCGGAGCACGTATGGGGCATATCCACATCGCTGGAGACGATGGTTCCATGGCTGCGATCGGTGCGCTTGGGATCAGGAAGCGGATATATGTGCACATCAACAATACAAACCCGATTCTGGATACCACTTCGCCCGAACATGCTGCTGTGGTGCGGGCCGGTTGGAAGGTTGCATTCGACGGTATGGAGATCCGGCTTTGAGCGAATTTGATGATGCGGCACGCAATGGCTTGTCACCCCGCGAACTGGAAGCCGTTCTCCGGGAGGTTGGCGCTGCCCGTTATCACAACAAGCACCCGTTTCACCATCAGATGACAAGCGGGGCCCTCACCAAGGGGCAGATGCAGGCGTGGGCGCTCAACCGTTACTCCTATCAGTCGGTTATTCCGCGCAAGGATGCAGCAATCCTCATGCGCTCCGAAGACCCGGAATTCCGGGCGCAATGGCGCAAGCGTATCGAAGATCATGACGGTGATGACGGTTGGAATGGCGGAATTGCGCGCTGGCTCAAGCTGGCAACGGGACTGGGCCTGGATGCAGACATGGTCAAGAGTGAGAGGAAAGTTTTGCCGGCTACACGATTTGCCGTTGGCGCATATCTTTCCTACTGCAGCAACAAAACGATGCTGGAGGCGGTCGCCTCATCGCTCACCGAATTGTTTTCACCCGTCATCATAACCGAACGCGTGCCCGCAATGCTGGCAAAGTATGACTATATAACAAAGGACATCCTGGCCTATTTCGACAAGCGTCCGGCGCTCGCCTCCCGCGATTCGGATTTCGCGCTGACTTACGTCATGGAGCATGCCAATACTCCCGAAAAGCAGCAGGCAGTGATCAATGCTCTTGTATTCAAGTGTGATGTATTATGGGCCATGCTTGATGCCCTGTCCCATGCCTACGGACAAAAGGGCAATATTCCCCCCGGCGCTTTCGTTCCGGAGGTATCATGAGTGAGACCCGCATCCGTGCGATCGTATCACCGCAGTCGCGACCAGCCCTGAAAAAGCATGCGAGGCTGCAGTATGATAAGGTGCGCGGTGCATGGGCTTTGCTGTCACCAGAACGGATATTCTGGCCCAACGAAGTCAGCCTTGACATTTTGCGGCTTTGCAACGGGCGCAATGAGGTTACGCAAATGATTGCCATCCTTGCAGACCAATATGGAGCGGATGAAACAGAGATCACTTTGGATGTAACGGGCTTCCTGCAGGAATGGTCCGACAAATTTTTGGTGGAGTTGTAATGGAACCTGTACTTCCCCCCATAGGTATGCTGGCAGAGCTTACCCATCGGTGTCCGTTGCAATGTGCATATTGCTCCAATCCTGTTGAGCTTCTCAAGGCCAACCGCGAAATGGATACCGGCGGCTGGATTTCCCTCTTCGAGCAGGCCGCGGATCTCGGTGTGCTGCAGGTACACCTTTCGGGCGGGGAGCCGACATTGCGGACCGATCTTGTGGAACTTGTCCGTTGCCTTGCCCGGCGGGGTGTATACACCAACCTCATTACCGCCGGTGTTGGAATCTCCGAAGGGCGCATTGAGGCGCTGGCCGAAGCCGGGCTCGATCATATACAGCTCAGCTTCCAGGGCGCGTTTGCCACCACGACGGAGAAAATCGGAAACGCTCGCGGGGCTCACGAGAAGAAAATTGAAACTGCCCGGCGCGTAAGGGCAACAGGGTTGCCGTTGACAATAAACGCCCCCATCCACCGTCATAACATGAACGAGGTGCCGGATTTTATTGATCTTGCGCTTGATCTTGGAGCCGAACGGCTGGAGATCGCCAATGTGCAATATGCAGGCTGGGCGCTCCTTAATCGCGATGCTCTCATGCCGCAGCGGGCTGCGGTAGAGCGCCAGGTGCTGATCGTTGAAGAAGCACAAGAGCGGTTGCGTGGCATAATGACCATTGATTTTGTCACACCCGATTACTTCGCCATCTACCCCAAACCCTGCATGGGTGGCTGGGCACGGGATGCTTTCATGGTTGCTCCGGATGGAACCGTCTTGCCATGCCATGCTGCCGCTACAATCAAGACCTTGCAGTTCGAGCGCTTTGGAGACAGGCCATTGAGTGAGATATGGCACGATTCTGCAGCGTTCAAAGCGTTTCGCGGTACAGACTGGATGCAGGAACCCTGCAGAAGCTGTGAGCGCAAGGAGATCGATTGGGGAGGGTGCCGCTGCCAAGCTATGGCCATTGCCGGTGATGCTGCTGCGAGCGATCCCGCATGCATCAAGTCGCCGTTCCATGATCGGATGGGAGCGTTGATCGACCAGGCCACCGGTAAGAAATCATCTGACGGCACATTTGCCTATCGCCGAATAGGGCGTATGAGTGAGCCTATGGTCTGATCAGGGCTCGGGTAATCGTCTTCGATAGTCCATAAAGACGCTGTTCGATGATGATGGGCACTTCGCAGACATAAGTCAGCGAATGCACCCGCTCGTCATAGATGCGTGTTTCCCATGTCAATCGTTGATCGAGTCGATCAAGTTCTTCTGGGTCCGTACCGGGCTTGGCGCGCAGCGCATCAACCTTGGAGGCTTCCCGGCGCAGATCAACCGCCATATCCCTCTGCTTTGCCGCATAACGGGAAATCCCCGCCATAACTTGGACGCGCTCACCGTTAAGCGTATCGAACAATCCCTGGAACAGCAGAAACATCTTGCTGTTGACCTCCTCTTGGGGGAGACTGTCGGCAAGTTCAGTGATCCGTTTCTGCGCATCCTCGAGCGGTAAACGCCGTGCTGCAAGCTCGCTGACCAGTTCCTGGATTTGCGAATCTGTATTCCATTTTGCCGCCGCTTCGGGGATATCCGGACCATCCCAGACCTGACCAATCGAAAGAGCCGGAACCTTGCGTTGAATGCAGGGCCAGCTTGGATCGTTATTGGCTGCAGCAAAAGCTGGAAATATGGACGCCGCACTGGCGCACAGGACGATCATGGCTCCCAAGGCAGTCCGGGTCATGTGTTGCCTCCTTCTTGTTTTTTGACAACAATGCCTCTTGAGGGGTCGTAGGCAATAATTGCACCAGCGATGAAGAGAACTATAAAACTGCAAACGACAGCCAGAGACAGCCATTCGATCTGCCCGTAAAATGCAAAGCGGATTAATTCTACAGCGTAGGAGAAAGGGTTAAGCAGGCATATCTTGTAAAGAAGGGGGCTCGATTCCTGTACGCGCCAGAGCGGGTAAAGTGCGGATGAAGCGAAATACATCGGGAAGATCACGAAATTCATGATACCCGCAAAGTTTTCCAACTGCTTGACCAGGGAGGAAAGCAGCATGCCGAGAGCACCCAGCATCATTCCCGAGAGGAACAAGGCAGGCAAGATCAGAAAGTAACCCTGTACCGCCGCTTTCACATCCCACAGCCAGGCCACAAAAAGGAAAGCGTAAACCTGGATGATTGAAACCGCGACGCCAGCAAGCAATTTGGAAACCAGAAGGAACCAGCGCGGAAACGGGCTGACGAGCAGGGTACGCATATTGCCCATTTCACGGTCATAAACCATGGACAGCGATGACTGCATTCCGCTGAACAACAGGATCATCCCGCATAATCCCGGTGTGATATAAACCTCATAAAGTACGTAGGTCTGATAGGGTGGGATGATTGAGACACCCAGCACCTGACGAAACCCGGCCGCAAATATAAACAACCACAACAAGGGCCGCACCAGAGAGGAAACAAATCGCTCGCGCTGATTGAGATAGCGCAAGCCCTCGCGGACAAGAATGCCTTTCAGGCATGTTAGATATTGCACGGTGCCAAAACGATTGTGCGGAACATTGCCTGCTGTGGCCTGACTCATAATTGCCTCCCCGTATCGAGCGCCAGAACGCCTGTCAGCCGGGAAAAGGCCTCATTGATCGTCTGCGCTCCCGCATCCTTTACCACTTCGCCCACTGGTCCGTTCGCGACGAGCCTGCCCTGGTTGAGCACGATGATCTGATCGGCGTAGGCAACCTCATCGATGAGATGCGTAGCCCACAGCACGCTTATGTTCTTTTCCTGGACGAGCTTGCGAATGTCGGCAAGGATCGTTGCGCGGGATTTGATATCCAGGCCCACTGTTGCTTCATCGAGGAGAAGCAGGGAGGGTCGGTGGATCAATGCACGAATGATTTCCACTCGCCTTATCTGCCCGCCCGAAAGACTGCGGGTCTTTTCATGCAGCCTGTCGCTCATATCGATGGACTGCATGAACTCGTGGATGCGCAGGTCTGCATCCCGCTTTCCTATGCCATGAAGCGAAGCGTGGTACGACAGGTTCTGGTATATGGAAAGATCAAGATCAAGCGTGCGTGCCTGAAACACAATGCCCAATCGTCGTAATGCATTGCCGGGTCTGCGGTCTATGTCGTGGCCGAACACGTGGATGTGGCCATGACGCGTTGCGTAAAGGTGGCTGATAAGGGAGAAAAGTGTGGTCTTGCCGGCGCCGTTCAATCCCAAAAGCACGGCAAAAGTACCAGGCACTATCGAAAACGTGACATCGTCAAGCGCCTGGCGTTTACCATAGGAATAACTCACCGAAACCAGCTCGAGCGCCGGGACATCGGTTTCAGGCAAGGGTTTGCCGGGAGTGTCTTTCAGTCCGGCATTCGTAACCATCAAATTTCCCCCTGGTCGTGTGCAATTGCCTGTCACGGCTGCTATTTGATAGTTATTGTACCCTTCATGCCTTTGTCAGCAAGGTCGGGCACCGACCATGTATACTTGCCCGGACGCACGGCGGTAAACTGGACATTGATGGTGCCGGGCGCATCAAATTCCAGCCAGGCCGGGGCGCCGTTCATATGGACTTCAAGATCATTGATGACGATCTGGTTCATCCAGACATTCCTGAACAGATCGGTTGCAAACTTATATTCCAACCCTGCCGCGGACGTGATCTTCCAACGGTATCCCTGTCCTGCCACCAGCTCGAAATCCTTCTGGTTTACGGTAAACTCATCATCTTTTGAGCCAAGGATGAGCTCCGGCACGTTTTTGCTGGCGCGGGTCACGGCCGGCGCTTTGGCCTGCGTCTCCGTCTTCGGGGCAGCCTGTGCGTCATCGTCATCTTCGTCATCGGCCTGTGCGAATGCCGGCGATTGAGCAATCAGAACACCAAAAAGTGCCGCCAATGCCAGTGTCTTGTAGTTGGTCATTTGTCTATCCTCCCTTGAAAGCTCATGTCAGTTCGGCGATACGGCAACGCCCCACGGCAATTGTCCGACCGTGACGGATTTGATCGGTTCGTCGGTCGCAGTGTCGATGAAGGTAATGTCATTCGATAGGCCATTTGTGCTGATGATCGTTTTGCCATCAGGCAGGAAGGCGAGCTGCCATACACGCTGGCCCACCAGTACATATTTTTCCACCTCGTAGGTTTGCGTGTTGATCACGGCAACACGATTGGCAGGGCCCAGTGCTACATAGGCTTTTTTGCCATCCGCGGTGATGCGTATGCCTACGGGCTGGATTTGCTCGGAGCGCAGGCCCTGCACTTCAAAGGTGATCTTGTGTTTGACTTCACGCGTTTTGTTATCGATCACTGATACGGTGCCGCCGATTTCCGCCGAGACCCAGACCTCAGATCCGTCCGGTTTGAATTCGGCAAAGCGCGGGCGGGAATCCACCAGGACATTATCGGTGATTTCATGACTCGAGGTATCGATGAAATGAGCCATGTTGGTGGTTTCAGAGGTGTTGACAATGGTTTTTCCGTCGGGACTAACGCCCATTCCTTCAGGTTCTACCCCCACCGGGATCTCGGCGATGACGGTTTTTCCTACAATGTCGATCGCGGTCACCAGATTGTCATCCTCATTGGCAACGTAAAGCGTCTTGCCATCTGGTGATAGGACGAAAAGTTCAGGATCCGGCCCTGACGGCAAAGAACCAACAATCTCGTTGGTGGCAGCATCTATGATCTCGACTGTATCATCGTCGCTGGCACACACGTAAATGAGTTTTCCGTCGTGAGAAATTGTAATGCCGCGCGGCCTTTGTCCGACATTGATCGTCTTGACCACCTCCATGGTTTTGGAGTCAACGACGGTGACCGTATTGTCCTTTTCGTTAGACACGTAGACCATGTTTGCCCAGGCGGGCTGTATAAGAAACGGCATTGCTGCTGCGGCCGCAGCAAGCAGGCACATGTGTCGGTGCATTTTGTCCTCCCCTTGAAATTGCGTTGTGATCAAAGCCGGCACTTTGTCTCAGGCCGATCCACTCCCAGCGTGTCGAGTTCCGAAAACTGATGCAGAAACCCTTCCTGCGGCGATGTCGAGACAACTCCGTCAGCGTCGCCAATCAGGATTGGCTGCCTCAGCTGCCAGTTCCAGTCGCGGAAGCTGAGCTTTTGTCCCTTGAAGGCTGCAATCGAAAAATCCTGCGATTTAAGGTAATCCTCAACCTGTTTTGGGTCGTTGGATTTGACGCGCGTTGTTGCCTCGCCAAGAAGGCGTACAGCGGTCCAGGCCTGCATGTCTTTGGAAAGCATCCGGCGGCCGATCGTTTTGTTGAAGCGGTTCTGGATCTGGGTTCCGCCCCATTGTTCGCTGGCCGGATGCCAGCTGGACGCGATCAGACCGGCCGTTCCGGCGACGGGTCGGGGTGTCCATGTGCGATAGGGGACATAGCTGCCGAAAACTTCGCTTTCGTCTGCGACGATGACAACATCATGCTCCGGTAGGTTCTGGGTGAAGACCGGCATCTGCTTTTGCACCTGCACGATACCACTGTCGGTTCTGCGGGCAGTCCCCTTATCTTCGTATATGCGCTCTTCAACGATGGTTGCGCCAAATCGTGTGGCTGCCCGTCGTACTGCTTGCGCATAAAGCCCGTCCCGTTCATGGGAGCCATAAAGCAGAACCCATTTGCGCCATTGTTTCCACACCAGATATTGCGCCAGTCCATCGGCCAACATTGTCCGTGTGGGCGCTGTGTGAAAAATATCGGCGCGGCATTCCTCCTCGCGCAGGATATCGTCCGTTGCGCCAACATTGAACAGGACGACACCCGCTTCTTTTGCAATGTCCGCAACGGACAATAGTTGCTTTGCGGAAATGTCGGTCAGGATGAAACGGTCACCCCGGCTCACCATCTGCCTGAATGCGGGGACCACATCGGCATCGAACTTTGTTTCCAAGACGTCCAGCACAAAGCTTTGGCCAAGAAATTTCCCCGTCGTGTTGTTGTCGTTGACAGCGACATTCGCACCGGCAACCCCTTCGTCACGGGGTGGAACATTCAGGACCGAAAGCGCCAGTTGCGGCTCATAAGCGCGCAGATAGCCAATCCGGGTTTCCACGACGGGCTTTGCTGCCTTGTTTGTCAAGGAACTTTGAGCGTATGGCTCACAGACGTTGACGAACTGCAAAAAAAAGCCGAATAAAAACGTGAGAGTGATTGGCACCGTACTCTTCATAACCATACCATTCATACATGCCGCCATTCATGTGATGGCGGTTGATCAAGAACAGAGGTGCCCAAAAATGGTTGTAAACAACCCCGCTATAATCTCAACCCTTGATGTCAGCTTTTCTTTCAAAACAGACGGATTTCGTCGTGCCCGGGGTGTGCTGTGATGGCAAGAATGTTGGCCAGTGTTCAGAACCGCGAGGAAGCCGAACTCGTCTTCCAGAGCGGGGCGGATATCATCGACCTGAAGAATCCGGCAAATGGGGCGCTTGGTGCCGTTGATCCCGCCAAAGTATTGGAAGTTATTGATTTTGTTGATGGGAGGTGCGCAGTGAGCGCCGCCTGCGGCGACCTTCCGATGGACCCTGAAATCATCAGGGCGACGGCCGAGCGTTTTGCTGCCACGGGTGCCAACTATATCAAGATCGGCTTTTTTCCGTCTCCGAATTTGAGTAGTTGCATGGAGGCACTGAGATCTCTTGCTACACACAATAAATTGATCGGCGTATTGTTTGCCGACTACAAGGACAAATATGGCAGTGACCTGTTTGACCGGCTAAAGGCAAATGGCTTCCACGGTGTAATGATTGATACCGCAGACAAGTCCAAGGGACGTTTGCTCGCTCATATGGCGCCCGACCAGATCGGCAATTTTATCACGGAAGGCCAGGCGCGCGGATTGATGGTCGGAGTGGCGGGATCGCTCGAAGCTCCGGACGTTCCCAGGCTTCTGGCTTATAGTCCGGACTATCTCGGTTTTCGCGGCGCGCTGTGTTCGGGGCGTGACCGCACTGCGGCCATCGATCTTCGTGCCGCAATAAAAATACGCGGCCTCATTCCCGCCGTGCAGGAGAACGGGCCGCCGGCCAGGGTCGACTACAAGCTGCTGGCTGCCCGGGGATATTATCCCGATCCCGCACAGGCTGGACTTGGCACCGACAAGATATTCGTTCGTGCCTTTGTCCTGCCTGTGCAGATCGGGGCATACAGCTTCGAGCACGGGAAATCCCAAAATGTCAGTTTTGATGTCACGGCTGATGTTTTGCGTGTAACCCGCAACCCCGAAGATATGCGTCATGTTGTATCCTACGACCTGATCATGGACGGGATTCGCGCTATTGTGGGCCGTGGACATGTGGAATTGGTGGAAACGCTTGCAGAGCAGATCGCTTCCTTCATTCTTGAAAATCCGCGGGTTACCCAGGTCACGGTGCGTGCGGAGAAACTTGAACTGGGCGCCGGGGGCGTCGGCGTGGAAATCGAGCGCAAAAATGAAATAAAAGCCTCGTTGGTCAAGCCGACGGGCGCTCCTGTCCAGATCGGGCACAAATCGCCATGAAACCTGCCATCGTGAAACTTGGGGGGAGCACGGCCGGCGAAACGCAGATGCAGCATTGGATCGATGCCATCGTAAATGCGGCATTTCCGGTCGTTATCGTGCCGGGTGGCGGACCATTTGCCGACCAGGTGCGGATATCGCAGCGCCGGCTCGATTACTCCGATCAGGCGGCCCATGCCATGGCGATCCTTGCCATGGACCAATTTGGTATTGCCATTGCGGAACGTCATCCCAGCCTGCGTATGGCGCGCACAGTTCACGAAATCGAGGCATTCCTCTATATGGGGCACACGCCGGTGTGGCTTCCCTCGACGATGACGATCGGCGCTGCCGATATTCCCTGTTCGTGGGATATCACCTCGGATAGTCTATCTGCCTGGCTGGCTGGCCTCTTGAGCGCTGACGATATGCTTCTCATCAAGCAGACGGATGAGTATCAGCATTTTTCAACGCTCGAGAAGCTTGCGGCGGCCGGTATTGTCGATGGCATGTTGACGGCCATGCTCACCGGCGATATCCGCGTTCATATTGTGGGCCCGCAAATCATGAATTGGCTCGATTTGCCGTTGACGAAGATACCGGGCAGTTTAATCCTGCAGGACAGACAAATTGAAGCGATGAGCCTGCGATGACCCGACTGCATACACCGCGCTGGGCTTGGGCGCTGACAGGCTCAGGACATTTCTTCATCGAGAGTTTCGAACTGATCCGCACCCTCAGACATTGCGATGTCTTTGTCTCAAAGGCGGCCAATGAAGTGTTGCGCATGTATAAACTTGAACTGGACTTTCCCGCCACGACGCGCGTTCTCCACGACAAGACTGCAAGTTCCTTACCCGTCGGCGGCTTTTATTCGGGTGTGTATCATACGGCGGTCATTGCCCCGGCAACCTCGAACACTGTGGCAAAGTGCGTGGCCGGGATATCGGATTCGCTGCCGACCAACGTATACGCGCAAGCGGGAAAATGCCGGATACCCAGTATCGTTTTCGCCTGTGATACTGCGCCTGAACTTGAAACGATGGCCCCCGGCGGCATGGTAAAGGTCTATCCCAGACCCATCGATCTTGAGAATACGGGAAAACTCAAGCACTACGAACGGACGCTGGTTGTGGAATCCCTGGCCGAGCTGGTGGAGGTGATCGAACGCCGTCAAAGCGAGCTTGGTGGTGATGAGTGAACACCTGATTTTCGTTACCGGGCATCTGGCTCATGCACGACTGGAGCGCATTCTTGCGGGCATCGATACGTCTGCCTTCACTTATGAGATCGTAGATATAGGGGTCAAGGTTGCCGCCCTGATGACCGAAGATATCATCGTGCGGCGCCTGAAAATGCCGATCAAAGCCGACCGCATCATTCTTCCGGGCCGCTATCGCGGCAAACTTGACAGTTTGAGCCAGCACTACGGCATCGCGTTCATGCGCGGTCCCGATGAAGTCGCCGATCTGCCGGCCTTTCTCGGGCGGGCAGGACAGCCGGTGGATTTATCCGGCCACGACATGCGGATATTTGCTGAAATAGTCGATGCATCATCGCTTTCCCTGGATGAACTTATACGGCGTGCAATGCAGTTGGCCGATGCCGGTGCCGATGTGATTGATCTGGGCTGCCTGCCTGAAACACCCTTTCCGCATCTTGCAGGTGCCGTGCGCAGCCTGAAGAAAAAAGGCCTGTCGGTCAGTATTGATTCAGCCAATGTTGAAGAATTGGAGACGGGCGCGGCGGCCGGTGCTGATTTTCTTCTCAGCTTGACCGAACATACCCTGCAACTGGCAACCAGATATCCCGTTACGCCGGTTCTCGTTCCCGCCGATGCCGGCGATCTTGACTCTCTTGGCAGGGCAATCACGGCTGCGCAAGCCGCAAAGATCAGCTTCATTGCCGATCCCGTGCTCGACCCAATTCACTTCGGTTTCAGCCAGTCGATCGGGCGGTTTTTGGAGGCGCGCCGCCGCTGGCCCACCATTCCCATGATGATGGGTACAGGCAATCTTACCGAACTTACCGATGCCGATTCATCCGGTGTCACCGCTCTGCTTGCAGGAATTTGTTCGGAGCTTTCGATCGGCAATGTACTGGTGGTCAATGTCAGCCCGCATACCGTCCGTACCGTCGAGGAGCATGATCGCGCCCGCCGTATCATGTTCGCGGCCAAACAGGATCATTCCCTGCCTCGCGGTTACGATGCCGGGCTGCTGCAGGTGCATGACCGCAAACCCTATCCCAGCAGTGTACAGGATATTGCCACCCTGGCTGCTGATGTGCGCGATGCCAATTTCCGGATCATGACGGCGCCTGATGGTGTGCATGTGTTCAATTCCAAGGGGCACAGCGTGGAACAAGATGCATTCGAGTTTTTCCC
Organism: Phyllobacterium sp. GQ127; assembly: GCF_059758635.1. Lineage (NCBI taxonomy): Bacteria > Pseudomonadati > Pseudomonadota > Alphaproteobacteria > Hyphomicrobiales > Phyllobacteriaceae > Phyllobacterium > Phyllobacterium sp. GQ127. Next base: position 59,939 of record NZ_JCAXDZ010000008.1, on the reverse strand, counting down.
CGCTCTGGGCGTTGAGACAGATGGAGCGCATGCGTTTTATCTGGGAGCGGAATTAACAAAGGCCGAGATCGCATGGAAACTTGGCAAGCGCTATAGTCAGGACGAACCACTTGAATGGGGTGTCGGCACACCGGGCAAACCAAAAGATCGCCTCAGGCTGGCGGAAGCGGGACATACGCTTCGTGGAAAAAAGGATAAGACGACTTGACCTATATCAGGGAAACAATCGTCACAACCATGAGCGGCGACGGCATTATCCACATTGCGCCGCTGGGCATTATCCAGCATGGTCAAGGCTGGATAATAGCACCGTTCCGACCCTCAAAAACCCTGGAAAACCTGGCGGCCGTGCCTTTTGCCATAGCCAATTACACCGATGACATGAGAATTTTCGCCGGTTGTCTTACCGGCCGCAAAGACTGGCCGACGGTCCCAGTAGATGATTGTCCCGTTCCCAGACTCAAGTCAGCCCTTAGCCACTCTGTCCTCGAAGTGGTTTCCGTTGAAAATGATGAATTGCGGCCCCGGCATATCTGCAAGGTTATATCAGAGGCGATACATGCTCCCTATACGGGGCTGAACCGTGCCAAGGCGGCGGTTCTGGAGCTTGCCATTCTGGTCAGCCGCCTGCAAATGCTACCGCCCGAAAAGGTTGCCGCAGAGATAGACTATCTGAAAATCGCTATCGAAAAAACCGCGGGTCCGGACGAGCTTGAGGCATGGTCATGGCTCATGCAAAAAGTCACGGATCAGCAACCGGCAAGTTAATGGCAAGGTGGGGTCACGATTGCAGGTGAATTGAGCCGAGAACGGCGACTGCCGCGGCCGGCGCCGCTTTGGCGGCGGCCTCACGGACATTGTCGCTCGCCGGTATCAATGTACCAAAATCAAGATAGGGCCGGTTTAATCGCTTGGCCAATGCAGCGACCTGCGGACGGCCGATCCCTGCACCCACCACGGGGGCGGAGCCATCAGGTCCAAGTATTTGTGCAACACGAAAAGCGCCGTCGTGGATCATGCGTAGCTGGTGCTCGCTGAACCAACGTGCAATCTCCATCCATTCTTGATCATCGAGATCGCTTCGATCCCGTCCAACCATTCTGGCTATGCGCTCCATGGAGTCCGCCAGGGTTTTCGGTCGACGATCGGCAGACGGATATTTGTCATCCGTCTCTTCAAGAGTGCCCAGAATGCGGCCAATGTCGGCGGTGTTGGCGAAATATTCATTCATCAGGGGTGTCATGGCACCGCGCACGGGAACCAGCGCTGCTATGCCGATGAGTGCCGAACGGGAAAATCCAGTGTAGACCAGCTCGCCGCTGAGCAGTCTCTCGGCATCCGTATAGCCAATATTGGCCAGTTCAGAATTTTTAAATGCCAGAATATCCGTTGTCGTTGAGCCCATATCAACAAACAGGCCATTACCGGCCAACTTTGCGGTGAGCGAGGATGTGGCGTGCCAGTTGGCTGAAGCAATGTCGCCGCCCAGTTTGCGCGCGGCGCTGATTGTGCAGAAGTTCGCGCGGCCAGCGTAAATCAGTGTGTTTTTGCTACCAAACTCTTCTTCGATAAAATCAAGCAAGGCTGCGATGCCCGCATCCCGCGAAGCGAACGTATCGGAAAGTTCACCAGTCATAGTAAAGATGTTGAACACATCTTTTTGCGGTACAGGTTGGATTGCACGCAGGGCATTGCGCGTTTGATCCAATCCCAGCCACAGAGGTGTTTTGAAAATTTCAGCCGAAACGATCATGCCGTTTTCGCACCGCGCCATCTTGAGATGCGCACCGCCAATATCCCAACCATTGATCAGGGGCTTTCTTTCGTTGGCAAATCGGGATTTCATGGACAGACTGTTCCTTGGATTCTTAACGTGCATATCATTCCAGTACTCGACATTAAAGATGGGTTTGTTGTTCGTGCTCGCATGGGTGAGCGCGAATGCTATCGCCCGATTGAGACACCCTTGAGTCAAACGGCCCGGCTGCCGGATGTCGCCAACGGCTTGCGGACAGTCCATCCATTCGAAGCATTTTATATTGCCGACCTCGACGCAATTTTGCACCGTGACTCAACAGAGACCGTCTTGGCCAGGATTGAGCCTCTCCTCGACAGCTACAAAATATGGCTCGATGCCGGTTTTTCGCAGTTGCAGCAGTTTGAGACAATTTTGGCCAAGAGGGGTATCTGCCCCGTTCTTGGGTCTGAATCTCAGCAAGATGCATCCGTGCTTCGAGCTTTGCGCAACCACGCACAATTGGTTCTGTCGCTGGATTTTCGCGGTGATGAGTTTATCGGACCTTCATCTATTCTTGAAAGCAATTCAGACTGGCCCGAGCGCATTATCGTTATGACCCTTCGGCGCATTGGAGCCGGTATCGGGCCGGATTTCGACCGGCTAAAAGCAATCAAACAACGAGCCGACGGGCGCATTGTCATGGCTGCAGGTGGTATCCGAAATATCCACGATCTCGAGCGCCTGGAGGAGATCGGCATTTCCGGCGCGCTCGTAGCGACATCACTGCACGATGGAACATTGAACCGGCAGGCGATTGCCGGTCTCCTCCAATGATTATAGTCAGACAAGGATTGGGAAGAAATTGCCATTTCCCCCCAATCTTCAGTTCAAAAACCCAGACGTTTTGCCAACCGGCGCAACAGGCCATCGGTTTCGACAGAGGGCGAACTCTGTGCGGGGTTGTCTCGTGTCTAAGCGCTGAATGGATGCTTGACTGAATCGCGGGCTGCAGTTGCTTCCGCCGCTGTAGGCTTGCCGGTCACCGCCCTTTCGATGGCTTCCTTGGTCGCGCGATAGTTAAAGTCCTGAATTTTGGCATCATCCTCTGCTTCCCAGTGAATGAAGACGCCAACGCAGATAAAGACATCATCAGCTTCGTCAGCCGGAATTGTGCCATCGGCAACACTGTCCTGAACAGCCTTCGCCACAGCATGCTGTGCGGGACCGAACATCTGGACAGCCTGCTTTGCTCCTTTGATGGTCACCTTGTTGAACAGGATCGTGTTCGGTTTGCAGGCCATATTGGGCGCTATGACCGCAAGAAGAGACGTAAACCCGTCCTTGTTGTTGGTCAGAGCATTGCAGAATGCTGTTTCAACTGCGCTGCCACGCGGCCCGATCAACAGATCGATATGCGCAACTTCATTCCCATCGCCAATCAGCGATTCGCCAACCATAACTTTATTGATTTTTGCCACGGCCAAATTCCTCCCTAAACCGTTTCCAAAAGGTATGTCCACAGACGCCGTACACTCGAGACACGACTCTCGATGGACAGCTATCCTTGTTCACAGCACCCTTGGATGGGGTCGGTTGGCCAGATAGCAGCGGATGAAATCCGCTGCTTAAATTCAAGCATTTACATGGCCATTATGCAAGAGCCAGTTGAGTTTGAATGCAAAAAGGCATGCCACGGTCAGGTCTGCCGATGTTCCAGGATTGACGTTTGCGGCCTTTAGCCTGGCATCAAAGGAAAGGAGCAGTTTTTCACGCTCCCTGCCATCTCGAATGCCCCGTACTTTATCCAGGATTTGCCGCGCTTCATTTCTTGTCTGTTCAGCGATTGCGACACTGTGCTTGCGAACGATGTGACTGTCCACAAAGTTTGAAAGGAAATGAAGGTAGACAAAAACGGTCGGCCACATGTCCTGCTCACCGCAGTCCATTGCAGCCATATGTGCCTGAAGCCCTCCATCAAGAATGTCGGAAAAATCGGTCACATATTGCCGAGCGATCATGTCGCGGTCCGCAGCAGCTCCCATTGCTTCCAGCAGTGATACGTCGGGCGCATCGTTGACATCGTGCTCGGGCGCTGAACCAAGCCCGCCCGGGCGCGCATGCACAATGGCGGCAAATATATTGCGGGCGTCCTCTATACCCAGGCTTTGCAGGGTCGCCTTTATCCCGGTTTCAAGGTCGCCTGCCGACATTTCAGCAGTTTTCGCCAAAGGCGCACAAAGGAGAAGAATTCCAAGATTGGTGTTCGTACCGATCTTGAGCGACGTCGCCTTGACGGCATCCAGAATCCGCTCTCCAACGGAAAGGGCGCGATTGGATATCGGGGCTGCAGACACTTGTGCACTGGCCAGGAATTGCTGGGCAGTCATACGGTGGCCATCGGCAAAACGATGTACATTGCCTGGCTTCAGAGCCTCGATTTCCTGATAGCACGCATAGATGTAGGCTCGCCTGACCTGTTGCCTCGTCAAAGTCACGCCGCAGGTCTTTCGGATAAACCTGGCGCAATCATGGAGACAAGGGCATCCGCAATGCTTTCCGCGATCCGTATAGGAACGACAGACTGCAATCCGGTCCAGGCGGGCATGCTGTTCACCTCGAGAATGAGAAGCCTGCCATCCGATGCCGGAATAATGTCAACTCCGGCAAAGTCGGTCCCGATGGCGGCAGAGGCGGCAAGAGCCAGCTTTTCCAATTCCGCCCGCAATGGCCCGACGACAGTCTGTCCTTTGCCACCCTTGGCGATATTGGTTATCCAGCCTTCGGCGCGGCGTTCCATCATGCCGAGCACCTTGCCGGCACAAGTGAAAACCCGGTAATCGCAGTAAGGTGCACCCGATCGTGCCACGAAACGCTGCAGATAATAGACATCGTCAATTTCTTCCGGATCGGGCAAATCGTCAATGTTTTGAATAAGCCGGATACCGCGTCCCTGCGAGCCGAAAAGCGGTTTGAGCACCAGTGGTCCCTTGGTCAGCTCGCGCACGGCCACGGCCCTGGCATTGGCGAGGCTTTCCACGGCAAAGGTTTCGGGAGTTGGCAAGCCAGCCTGTGTGAGAAAGAATGTGGTCGTGGATTTGTCGACGCATCGCTCGACGGCTTTTGCCGAATTCCACACGGGCACGCCGAGATGAGCGAGCGCATGCAAAACGCCAAGCCTGCGGGTGATTGCTTCAAATGTTCCTGAAGAAATCGAACGCACAACAGAAGCATCCGGCAGAGCGCCATTCATGCCAGGGATCGCAATGCCGGAGGGGTAGCGGCTATCAAAGCCGATATCCGAAAGCGGATAGGTCAAAACGGTCATGCCACGCTTACGCAGTGCCGTCCGGAGTTCCCTGACCTGCCGGTCGATCCGGTCGGAAAGAATGAGTATCGTTTCTGCCATGATCTTCTGCCTAACCCAGTGACCGCTCGAGCATTTTTTGGTGGATGCTGCCGTTACGGAAGGTATCGCCCGTTTCAATCGCCGTGACAATGACCCGGGCAGGACTGAAAAGACGCGGGTCTATGGCATAAAAGTCTCCTTTGAACTTCTTGAATGTATCGGCGAACGGCTCGCCGTGATCGTGTGAGGTATGGCTGGGCAGCTGTGCAGCCAGTTGACGGGCAGCGTTCGCATCGCCTTTCACGAACAATTGCACGGTTCCGCCATAGATGATCGCATCATTCGTCCTACCCATGGCCGTCAGGAAATCCGGATGCGGGGCAGGAATGGGGGCTGTACCAATACCGTCGACAATATCATTCAAGGCAAACCCCAGATCATGCGCTTTGTGCATGGCAACTTCGAGCACACGGCCAACGATCTGCACGGCCCCCGTAAGGCTTTGCGTTGGAGCATAGATGAACGTCAGCCCATCGGGGGCAATGCCCGTTGCCTTGGAAACCTTGTCGACAACAGCAGGGGGTGGGGGTTTTGCCGTCTCCAGGATGACAACCGAAGCTTTTGCATCGGGTTCGCGATAATCGATTTCCCGGAATAGTGGCTCGACACGCGCCAGTGCACGCGCCGGACCAGAACCCATGGCGAAATATTCTTCATGCGAGAGATTCCACCCCGCATACTGGCTTGCAAGGCATGCAAGGACGGGTTGTGACGAGCGCACTGTAAGAGCGTAGGGCCACGGGTCATTGTTCATCACCGTTGATACCGTGCCGAGCCCGCCCAAACAGATTTCGATAATACGCAACCCGGCCTCAATGCCACCTTGGCAGTTTGCCCCCGCATCTATCAGCTGCTCGCCGAGACTGCCGCGGCTATATAAAATACCCAGCCTAGAAGCGTCCTCAATCATCCTGATGGTCAGCTGTTGCGCGCTGTGATTCAAATAGGCATGGCCATTTTTCATCGATATTCCTCCCTCCAGTTAACCGCGATCTGTTTGATGCGGTCCTTCACGGCTTTCATCGCTGCAGAAGCGGAGGGAGCCGTGGCAAAGACTGTACAAATGGGATCGCCCGCCTGCAGTGCTGTCCCCGATATCTGATGATCGGCCGTGAAAACTGGCCAGTTGACATCGGGAAACGAGCCTAACGCCTTGTCGGCATAGGCGATCCCCGATGCACTGGAACCTGCATAGGACGGAATCTGAATATCCGATCCAATCGTCGCGCGCATATGCTCCAAAAGGAGCGGCGTCTCTTCACAGTCGAAAATGTCAAGCGTTGCTCCCGGGCGCGGATTGATTTCAATGAGATGCAAATCCCGATCATCGATGAAGTCGGCGCTGCACAATCCAACGAGACCGGTTATCTCAACCAGGGCATTGAGCCAGGTTTCAATCAGCGCCGCTTTTTTTCTGTCGTAACGGCCGAGCCGGACCGCCCCACCATACCGGAAGGGAGTTTGACTGGTTGGAGAGACCCATTGGCGACTGAACCCGATCATGTTGGCTCTTTTGCGATCAGCCAGAAACAATGCCGAAAGGTTTCTGCCGGATATAAATCGCTGATAGTAATGCTGCCGACCGATGGAGCAGTCGCGCGCCTGCCTGACATGAGAGCCGCCTGCGGCGCCTGAGCGCTTTACCAGCCAATTTTTCAGATCGTTGGGAGCTTCAAAAGCAATTGCCGGATGCGGAATGCCGATTTGGCGGCATAACCGTTGCAGATTGACCGGATCTTTTACCGCTCGGATGGTCTGCGCACTGTTTCCGGCAACGGCAAATCTGCGCGATATCGCATCGATCACGCCCGGGTTAGCCTCGAATCCGGAACCGTAGATGAGTGCAACCGGCATTTCGTCGCCCGCCAGTTCTTTCAACGCTTCAAGAAGCGCCACTTCCCCGATTCCATCCTGCAAGCTTCCAGAAAGCTTGATCGCCCGCTCGGCAAGAGCCAGAGTATCGCTGTCGTTGAAGAGATCGGCCACCAAAGGGCGCAGCCCCGCTCGCCGCGCTGCTGCAGCCAGAGCACGTCCCGAAACAGCGGCAATCAGAACCGCGCTATTTGGCAAGATCGCGAGCAAGGGTGAACGCATCCCGGAAATCATAGATGACAGGTTTCTTCGCCCTGATCATCTGTTCGAACAAACCAGCTTGAGTCTTGTATTTGATGTTGCCGATCGAGAGTGCACCAATGCCGACGGCATTGGTCGCATTGAGTGGCTCGCCATTTGCGTTGACCTTCAGGCCTTCAATGCCTGCCGGAGGGACAGCATTTACATCTGCCGCCACAAGAAGCGCAGTTGCTGCCTTCAACTGCGTCATTGATAGGACTTGCACACCAGCCTTTGCCGCCGCCAAGACGACTTGCGCCTCCTGCAGGATTGATTTCTTATGGGGCTCCGTCGAACCGTCGACTGGATCCACTGTGACATTGAACCTGGCTTTCATGGAGGCGGCGAGCGTCTTCACGCGTTCCATTCCATCGTGCCCAACGATCGTGACCTTTGCACCGTGTTCCGCCGCGATAACGGCTGTACAGTATCCGACAACACCAGTTGCACCAAAGATCGCAATTCTTGTGTCTTTCAATTTGCGGTCATGATATTTCGCGAGCGCTTTTTCAACCTTGGCAACCATAGCTGCTGCGGTGGTAAAGGACCCAGCTGGATCGGCAAACACCGAGATGGCAAAGGGCGGAACCATTGCTTTTCTTGCCGCGTTGAGCATGTCGAGCGCCACCGGCGCATCTTTGCCGGCTAAAAATATGCCTGTCGCGACGCCGGCATCGGGAGGACGGGAGAAGATAGCGTCCTGAACAAGATTTCCTACATCAGCAAGAGTAACATCGGTATAGGCCATCACCGAGTCATAACCTGCGTCGAGCGCCATATTGACGTCAAATGGGCTCATTTGCCGGAGAGGTGTCAGCATGTGGAGGATGGTTTTGCGGCTCAATTTTCCGTTCCTTAACAATGGTGGTGCCCATGGTTCAGGTCAGTTTACATCTTAGGCTCTGGCGAGGTTCAAGAGGGTATGGGTTATCTCGGCGCCCGCATTTCTGCCCGCCACGATCTGGATTTTTGCCCCGGCGTCGGGAGTGATGCTGTTTACGATATGCTCCGCTTGCTTCTGCGAAGCGGCAAAGGCAAAACCTGTCGGCCCCCACGAGCTTTGACCAATCCCAGTTGCACCAGCCTGTGCCAGCCGGTGAATTGTGGCTTCAACACTTCTGCTGGTAAAGATGCCACCCTGCGCAGGAGCGAAATATCTTCCGATTTCATCCTGAATGGCCTGAACGGCCTGTCCGAAAAGTGGAAGGTTCCTTTCCATCAGCGCGGGCATTAAGCTCATGACGACATGGCGACAGATCAAAGCTGATATCTCGACGGGAAACGGAGGGAGCGCCTTGAATGCTTCGATTTCCTCCTGGCCGTGGATACCCTGCGTCGAGGTGTCGAACACGAGGATGACCCGCCATGTTTCGGGGAAGGCAATGCGGGAGATGACTGTTGGCGCTGCGCTTCCATGTCCCCTGCCTGCGTCGATGATGACGCCCCCTTCATTGAAAGCTGCAATTCCTATTCCCGAACGTGAACCGCGCCCGAGCAGTATTGCATCGTTCACGATATCGGGTTCGAAATGGTGCAACGTGCGCAGTGCAGCCGAAATGGCAAGCGCAATTTGGGTGCCAGACCCCAATCCGATATGACTGGGGATGGTACGATGGACTATTACATGATGATGAGCCGCTATGCCAAGATGATTGCAAAATGTTGTCATGTGCTGTGCCACCCGGATCGCCTCGGCACCGTGAATTTCCGGCTTTGACGCCCGCGCAATGGTCACAACGGTGGCGATATCCTCTATAGGCAAGCCAACACTGCCAAAGCGGTCACCGCTCGCGCGCGGAATATCGAGGAAGCCGAGATGAAGACGGGCAGGGACTTTGATCGTGACGGATTCCGACATTTGCTTAATTTACACAATCTCAAAATCGGGCCCTGCAATATATGATATCGTCTTTCCAACAAGGTGCAAGTGTGTTGAACGAACAAACGGGAGGATCGACGATGACGAAAGAAACAGACAGTTTAGGCCCCAAGGAAACAGTTTATTCCGAAAGCGAGATTATGGCGCGTCTTGCAATGGATCTGCCGCGTTGGCGTTACGAGAATGGTTGGATACGCAGAAAGTATAAGACTCATAGCTGGAAATCCACGCTCATGGTGATCAATACAGTTGGTCATCTTGCAGAAGCCGCCTGGCATCACCCCGATCTGAAGGCATCCTATGCCTGGGTTGAAGTACTTTTGCAAAATCACGAGGCCAAGGGCATCACCGACAAGGATTTTGAACTTGCGATGAAGATCGAGGCGGTTGTGCAATGGCAACCAGGCAAAGAAGGGGGAGCCCTTGAAGGCACGCCTCCTGCCGATCAGCGCTTTGCCTATGTCAAGTACGACTAATTCGCAGATTTTCTGTACAGGCAGGGTTCACATTCGCAAAAAACCAGATAAGGTTTTAGCCAGGCACCAGAAAGTAGCGGAACATGTCGGTTGCATGGATTGGCAGCCAGCCGGTATCATTGATGGATGCTGTTCGGAAAGCTAGCGGCCTCCTGAAAGCCAGCCGCTGTCCGGTTTTTACCATTGATGCTGATGTACACGGCACACGCAGCGCCATTGCGCTGGCCGAGCGTGTCGGCGCTCCTTATGACCATCCTCTGGGTCAGACCCTGTCAAGGGAAGTTGCTCTGTTCACGGATCATGGTGGCATGTTTACCACGGCGGGCGAGGCGCGTAACCGTTCGGACGTTATCGTGCTCGTGGGCGATATTCCTCCGCACCATGGCGGACTTTTGCTGGACTGGGCAAGTACGCAACCCCGTTCGGATAAACTCAAAAAACGCAGCTGGTTTCACATTCGCGGCAGTGAATATTCCGGCGCCCCGAAACTGGCGGTGAGGGCAGTGCGGGTCGGCGGAGACGACCTTTCTCTGGGTAATGTCCTTGCTGTTATACGCGCGACCCTGCAGGGACGGCAGACACTCTCCTCCTTGACGAACATTGACCGGCTGCTGAAAAGCCTTTCGACGGCCCGGTTCCCGGTTTTCGTTTTCTCTGGTGCATCCGGGCAGATGCCTGACCTGATCATGCTGCAGGAAATTGTTGCGGACCTGAACAAGAAGGGCCGTGCCGGCAGTGTGTTTCTGCCCGCTGATGAAGCTGCCTGGGGAATGGCGTTGACATCATTATGGATGACGGGATTTCCACCCAGAACAGGATTCACCGATAGCCTCCCAAGCTATGACCCAGTAAGATGGGACATTCAGCGCATGGTCCGGGACAAGGAGCCCGATCTTCATGTCTGGATGTCCACGAGAGGCGGCCAGCCGCCTTCCAAGGGCACGCGATTGTCTTTGATTGCACTGGAGAGAACGGCGGTCCCGGTGCAGGGGACAGCGGTGACAATCGCTGTCGGCCAGGCCGGGCTCGATCATGACGGAGTTTGTTATTCCAGCAGGACCGGCACGTTCCGCGCGGTGCAAGCCGCTGAGCCGTCGCAATTGCCCAGCCTGTCTAGTGTTGTCAGACAATTGGCTGTGGCTCTGCCAGGACGAAAGGCTCTTGTATGCTGATTAAACTGACAGGTGGGGAAGTTATCGATCCCGTAAACGGAAAAACCCGCACTCGGGATATCTGGATCAGGGACGGGCTGTTGATCAATGCGCCACCGGGTGAAACTGCAGATCAAACGCATGATGTCTCGCAGTGCATTGTCATGGCGGGAGCCATAGACATTCATTCGCATATCGGTGGCGGCAATGTGAATACTGCCCGGCTGCTTTTGCCAGAGCATCACGCCGCACACCAGAGGCGGCCGGCAGCTACGCCGCTTTCCAATGCCGGATGGTCGACGTTTCGAACTGGATGCCTTTATGCGCAGATGGGATTTACGACGGTCGTTGAGCCTGCAATGGCACCTTCTTCAGCGCTGCATACGCATCTTGAGCTCGCCGATATTCCCATCATAGACAAGGCAACACTGGCAATACTCGGAAATGATGATTTCAGTCTTTCACTGCTCCGGGACAACACATCGTCAGCAATGCTGGATGATTATGTGGCCTGGATTGTCGGCTCCAGCCGCGCTCTAGGGGTAAAGGTCATAAATGCTGGAGCAGCAGCGGCCTTCAAGGAGAATGTCAGATCGTTTTCCCTGGACGATGAGGTCCCCGAATATGGTGTGACTTCACGCAAGATCGTCAAATCGCTTCAAGCTTCGGTAACGCGTCTGGGCATTCCCCATCCACTGCATGTGCACGCCAATAATTTGGGCATTGCGGGGAGTGCCGATACGGCTGCGGCGACCATCGAAGCCAGTGAAGGCGTACCGCTTCATCTGGCCCATTTGCAGTTCTACAGCTACGGGACCGAAGGGAAGCGGAAATTTTCCTCGGAAGCGTCACGCCTGGCCGCGGCCGTCAATGGCAATCGCGACGTGACAATTGACATTGGTCAGGTCATGTTTGGGCAGACCGTCACCATATCGTCCGATGTCATGCGGCAGTTTTCAGCCATAGGCAATGCGAGCCCGAAGAAGTTCGTCATTTTCGATGGGGATGGCAATGGCGGTGGTGGAATTGTTCCCTATCGCTATAAGCAGGATTATTATGGCTCATTGCAATGGGCCATCGGTCTTGAACTTTTTCTGCTGATCAATGACCCTTGGCGGGTATTCTTTACCACGGATCATCCAAACGGTGCTCCCTTCACAGCGTATCCGGAATTGTTCGAGCTACTGATGAGCAGTGCAGCCCGTGATGAGCAATCCTCCAAGCTGAATGCAAGCGCGCTGGAATTAACGACACTCGCATCAATCCGGCGGGAATACACATTTGATGAGATTGCCATAATGACACGCGCTGCACCAGCCAAACTGCTGGGCCTGAAAGATCGAGGTCATCTCGGCGCCGGCGCGATTGCAGATATCGCCGTCTACCGCAAGGGCAGGGACGTGGCCAAAATGTTCCGGGAAGCAGCACTGGTGTTCAAGAACGGCGACCTTGTGGTCAAGAACGGAAAAGTAACCAATTATCGTTGGGGCAAGACTCTGCGGCTCAATCCCCCGGCCGATAAGGCAATCGTGAAACGCATGAAGGCATACCACGAGGAGCGCTATGGCCTGCCGCTTGATTGGTTCACTTTCCCTGACTCCTCCATCCAGAGGGACGAACCATTCGGAGAGGTTCCATGCAACAGCTGATCCGCAATGGTGTTCTGATAGACGATACATTTGCCGAAGCCTTTGGCATGCGTGCGACCGCCATCATCATTACCGCGCCCTCGCTGAAATGGGCACGGCAGGCGGCCATCACTATGACCGGCTTTGCAACTTCGGTAATCGGGTGCGGTTGCGAGGCAGCGATCGATGTGGAGTTGCCAGCGTCGCAAACGCCTGACGGCCGCCCCGGCTGCCGGGTGATGATTTTCGCCATGGGTACGGATGAATTGCAAAAACAGTTGAAAAACCGTCTCGGCCAATGCGTGCTGACCTCGCCTGGCAGCGCCTGTTTCGCCGACCTTGAAGGCACGGCGTCCCTCAATCTCGGCAATGCGTTGCGGTATTTCGGCGACGGTTGGCAGATATCGAAGAAATTCGGCGGAAAACACTATTGGCGTGTTCCCGTCATGGATGGAGAGTTTCTCTGCGAAGCCACCACAGGTCTCAGTAAGCTTGCAGTCGGGGGGGGCAATTTGCTGTTTCTCGCTGCCGACAGCGACAAGGCGCTGAATGCGGCCGAGCATGCCGTGGCAGCCATCGCGAGAATCCCCGGGGCGATCATGCCATTTCCAGGCGGCGTTGTCCGATCGGGCTCCAAGATTGGCGCTAAATATAAGGGTGTGATGGCTTCGACCAACGAAGCCTTCGCCCCGACATTGCGCGGTGTAGTCGACAGTGCACTTACGCCTGAGATCAATTCGGTTCTGGAAGTCGTTATCGATGGTGAAACAGAGGAGACTGTTGCGGCCGCCATGCGGGCCGGCATAAAAGCCGCCATTTCGCTTGGCCCGAAAAAGGGCGCTCTGCGGATCAGTGCGGGAAATTACGGCGGCAAGCTTGGGAAATTTCATTATCATCTGAAGGATTTGCTCCCATGAAAGCGCTTACCTTCGCAATTCTCTCCGAGCCGGAAGAGCGCCTTGACCTTTCACCGCTGACACCTTCGAGGCTTGCCGGACTCTCTCAGGTTCAAATTGCGAAGCTGCGAATTGGAACCAGTTCTCACCCGGTAATGGTCGGCGATGTATTCAATGTTTCAGGCACCGATTTACATTCGATCGTTTTTGAAGGGAGTACCAAACGTTTCGATAGAGTTGGTGCCGGGCTGACAGCAGGATCGATTCGTGTGGATGGCGATGTCGGCAGGGAGGCAGGCAGGAAAATGTCGGGAGGCTCCCTGACTATCCAAGGTAGTGCCGACGATCATGCAGGTTCAGGCATGATTGATGGTCGCATAGAGATCAAGGGCAATACGGGAAGCTATCTGGGTGGGCCACTTGCAGGCGAAATGGTCGGAATGAGTGGCGGATTGCTGATCGTACGCGGCAAGGCGTCGGATTATGCGGGTGACCGTCTGCGGCGCGGTATCATCGCAATAGGTAAAGGCTGCGGTGGCTATGCTGGATACCGCATGATTGCCGGAACAATTGCCATTGCCGGACGTGTTGGGGCTGTTCCCGGCTATTTGATGAAACGTGGTTCGATTCTGTTTGACCGCCACCCCACCGAACTTTCGCCAACCTTTGTGCCATGTGGAGAACCGGATATCGCCTTCTCCAGCCTATTTGACCGGTTTCTCATGCGTGAGAAAATTATGAACCGGCCATTGCTGGGGGATAGACCGGGCAGATATGGCGGCGACAATGCGGTCTTGGGCAAAGGCGAGATTCTGTTCCGTCGGAAATTTTAGGGCACTGCACAGGAGCGAAGGATGGAGATATGACCGAATGGAGACCCATCGAGACGGCGCCGACTGATGGAACTGCCGTCGATCTCTGGATCATGCGTGATGATGGCACAGGATTCCGCGCTACAGATTCAATATTTTGCGATATATGGGTGATACCTATGTACGACAATCAAAAGTTGGGTGAGGAGCTCCTTATGGGCTCGAAAGGGCATGGTAAAATTACCCATTGGATGCCCATTCCTGTTGGTCCTGATGGGGAAGCAAATTCCTTATACTAGCAGAATGGCCGGGCATCATTGTTTCGTTGCGTTGCCATATAGACAGTTGTGGCCCGTGCTTTCCATACGAATTTTGACCTCACCGAAGATACCCTTGCTAGAATTCGCTCTGATATCTGACGAACGAACTCTTGAGCTCTTTAAGATCATAGATTGTGGCATTCTATTTGCATTCATCATCCCCTCCCAAGGTGCGGCAAACCATAGCACAGGGTTAACGGTGCCTGACGGGTGGTCCAATCAAGATCCGTCACAGCGATGAACAATCACAGATAAAAACTCAAATGCCCCGCCAAACTGCTCCGTAAAAGTTAGATCAAGAAATTTGCACGTGCGGCGCTGCCAGGCATCGCTGGCGTAAGATACTTGGCCGCATGCGAACTTTAAGGCCATTGTAGACTTTGAGGAACCGATCAAAAACGGTCGAAAATCGCATATTATCGGCATTTTCAAGAAAGGATTGCTGACAACTTCCCCTTTTACACACAGTCGTAGGTCGTGCGTTCAATTCCATTCAATGCGGAGATTTTTTCAGGTACACTGAGCTATGGAGTTACCCGAGATTACCATCGCGGCAGTTATACTGGCAGCTGGTCAGGCAACCAGAATGCGCGATCATAGTCATAAATTGCTGGCAAAGTTTGATGGCACCCCGCTAATTAAACGAACGGTTGCAATCGCAATGGCAAGCATGTCGTCGTCCGTTACGATTGTCACAGGCTATAAGCGGGAAGATATAGAGAGTTGCATTGATGGCATGGGCGCCCATGTTGTCCATAACCCGGACTTTTCGGTAGGTATAGCCAGCTCTATTGCGGCTGGAATTTCCGAAGAACACGTAAGTTCCGCCGCCGGCGCAATAGTCTTGCTTGCCGATATGCCGAAAGTGGAAACTGAACATTTGAATAGACTGATCACGATATTTCGAGAGAACAAGGGCAACTTCATTGTTCGGGCTGTATCGGGAAGGGTGCCAGGTCACCCGATCATCCTGCCCTCAACGTTCTACGAAAGGCTGACCACATTGAAAGGCGATTTCGGCGCCCGACAAATATTGGATGCCTTCGAGCCTGATGTAATTGAGGTGGAGATCGGAAATGCAGCCATCCACGACGTAGACACACCGGAAGCAATCATTGCAGCGGGCGGGTTGCTTGATGGAGAGGCCAGCCAAACTGGGCCATAAGTGGTATGTTCCAGATGATTGCTCGTCAGCATCTGATAAATTGAGACCAGCTCCCTACCTCCGCAAGGAAGCCGATGTCGAAAAATGGAGACTTTCCCCTGGGCGCAAATAGCGATCAAAACCATTAGCAATGGCTGCGACCGCTTCAGCAGCAATTTCAGTTTCGTACAACCGCTGAAACGTAGCCACAAAAATAGCATCATTACGGACGGCCGTTTAAGCACCTTGCGACGATGCTGCTTCGCCAAAACTTTAAGCCACTGTCTGATGAATCGGCTGCAAAACGCAAATCCCTCCTCGCAATTGGATACTACAGCGGACACGCTGCGCCGGTCTGGACCCATGCCTTAATCAATTCTCCGAATGCTTCCTGAGTTCCCGGGACCGGTTCACGGCCTTCGCCAGGCTTCCAGCCCCAGCCGACCAGATCGTCATGGGCCATATGTTCGACGATTTCGTCGAGCGATTTGCCGCCATTGCGCTGCGGATCTTTTATCTGCGTGCAGATGGCGCCCAAAGACTTGCCTTCCCAGGCCATTTCGATCGGCGCCAGGTGCCAGTTTGGATTGCCGGGGATGCTTTTAAGTGTTTCCGCTTGCCCGATGACCGTAACATTCTCCGAGCTATGGCAGGTGGTGCACATCATTCCCGGAACACCCATACCTCCTTCACCGCGGGTAACCGGAGGCTGATGCGGATGCATGGAGATGTTCTGCAGCGGCCTGTCGGTTGCCGGGTGGCAATTGACGCAGCGGGGGTGCTGGATGACCTTGCCGGCCTCTTCGAAAAGCGCAACCGAGCGCTGTTTTTCGTTGGAGATCGATTGAAAGGTGGATGCCGGTTTCAAATCGGCAGACACAGGAGCAACCTTGTCCTGCGCGAACGAAATGTTGGAAACAGCAATGACCGCATTGAGGACAAGGCACACAGATATCGAGGTGAACGTAATGTTTCGTATCATCCTGCGTCCCCTTAAGCGGAAAGAACATTGACGATCGGCAAACGCCGTACCGGGCTGTTGGTCAACCGCCGCCAGGCATTGGCGACCGCCGGACCCACGGGGGGAACACCGGGCTCGCCGACACCGGTCGGCGGTTCGGCTGATGGGATGATCGCGACGTCGACAACCGGCATCTCATTGATGCGCAACGAGCGATAGTCGTGAAAGTTCGACTGGATGATCTTTCCGCCCTGAGCAAGCGTTATGGCATCGAACAGGACAGCGCCAAGGCCGTATCCAATGCCGCCCTCCATCTGGGCCTTGATGACATTGGGATTGATCGCGATACCGCAATCGACGGCGCACCACACTTTATGCACCCGGGGAGAACCATCTTCGCCGATCGACACTTCGACGATTTGGGCAACATAGCTGCCGAAGCTCTTGACGACGGCAACACCGCGCTGGCGTCCTTCCGGGGAAGGGGAACCCCAGGCGGCCATCTCGGCAACCTTCTTCAATGTCGCCATATGCCGGGGTTCTTTGGTCAGGAGGGCCAATCGCCCTTCGACGGGGTCTTTGCCCACCTTTTCGAGCAGTTCGTCAACGAATGTTTCAACGGCGAATCCCGTATGGGTATGGCCGACCGAGCGCCACCAGAGCGGTGGCACCACAAGCGTGGTGTTATGCGACATGACACGCAAATTGGGTATGTCATAGGGCAGGTTGGAAGCCCCTTCGACCGAAGTCTCGTCGAGATCAGCCTTGGCCATGATGGATTGACCGACGATGGTCTGATCCCAGCCGACGATCTTGCCGTCAGCATCCATTGCGCCGCGCATCTTGTGGACATACATGGGCCGGTAATAACCGCCGCGAATGTCGTCTTCGCGCGTCCACATGTGCTTGAGGGGGCGGCTGCCGTCGGTGGCTGCGAAAACCGCCGCAGCTTCCTGCATATAGGGCGAGCCGAACTGGGCTTTCCGACCGAAACTGCCGCCGGTAATCTGGGTGTTCACCCGTACTTTTTCCGGGTCCAGCCCGAGAACCTTGGCAGCTGTGCTTTTGTCCATTCCCGGGAATTGCGCGCCGGTATAGATATCGACAGAGCCGTCGGCAGCCCTGATGAAAACGGCATCGAGCGGTTCCATGGGGGCATGGGCGAGGAAGGGGAATGCAAGCACGGCTTCCAGACTCTGCACGCCCTGGCCGGTGAAGGCCTTGTCGACATCGCCATTATTGGTCGCCTGAAGACCCTTCTCGGCGAAGAGTTTTTCATAATCCGCCGTAAGCTGCTCGCTTGAGCGGGTCTCTGCCTTGGCAAGGTCCCATTCGATTGTGAGCGCCGCACGGCCCTTGAGTGCTGCAAAGGTGTTTTCCGCATAGACGGCGACACCCTGAGGGATTTGTTTGATGTCAACGACTCCCCGCACTTTCCGGGCTTCCGCATCGTCAAAGGATTTTACTGTTGCTCCGAAATGTTCCGGATGGGCGACTGTTGCATACAGTATATTGTCCGCGCTCACATCGAGCGTGAAAACGGCCTTGCCATTGGTCTTGCTGACCGTATCGAGCTTCGGAAGCTCCTGTCCGATGAGGACGAAATCCTTGGGATCCTTCAGCTTGGGTTCGGCAGGCGGCGTGTGGGCCGCGGCTTTGCCGGCGAATGCGCCAAAACCGCTTTCCTTAGACGACGCCGCGTGTTTGATGCGGCCTTTCTCGACCGTGATCTCGCTGGCCGGGACCTTCCACTCCTCTGCGGCGGCAGCGACCAGCATGGCCCGTGCCGTGGCGCCGGCCTTGCGAAGCTGCTCGTAGGAATTGGCAATCGATGTGGAGCCGCCAGTGCCCTGCAAGCCAAACATGAGATTGGCATAGACCTTGTCATCCGCTGGGGAGTGAACGGCCCGCATCTGGCTCCAGTCGGCGTCAAGCTCTTCCGCCACGATGGTGGCAAGGCCGGTAAACGGGCCCTGACCAAATTCGATATGTTTGGACAAAACCGTCACCGTGTCATCGGCGCCGATCTTGACGAAGGCATTCATCTGCGACAATGCGCTGTCGCCGCCCGCCTGGACACCTTGCGACGCCCCCGCCGAGAACATTCTGGGCGCGAGGGTGAAACCTATGACGAGGCCAGCGCCTGACAGAAACGAGCGGCGTGTGCTTGTGATCGTGTGCAAGGTCATGGCTCAACCCTCCATCGTATCGGCAGCATTGTGAATCGCCTGCCGGATGCGGTGGTAGGTCGCGCAGCGGCAGATATTGCCCGCCATCGCCCCGTCGATATCATCGTCAGTCGGCTTTGGCGTCATCTGCAGCAGCGACACGGCAGACATGATCTGCCCGGACTGGCAATAGCCGCATTGCGGCACGTCGATCGCGACCCAAGCTTTCTGAATGGCTTCAGCCTCCTTGCCTTCGATGCCCTCGATGGTAACAACCTCTGATCCCTCAACAGTTGCAATCGGCGTAATGCAGCTGCGGCGCGTCGTGCCGTCCAGATGAACGGTGCAGGCGCCGCACTGGGCTATGCCGCAACCATATTTGGTGCCGGTGAGTTTTTCGAAATCGCGCAGGACCCAGAGCAACGGAGTATCGGGATCTCCGTCGAAAGTTCGTTCCTGACCGTTCAGCTTGAAAGTGATCATTTTGATATCCCGCATCTGGCTGTGCACACAACTGGTGCTGGCTTGAGTTGGTCGTTATCCTTTTTTAACGATAACACAAAAAGCCGATCTTCCAATCAACAGGGATGTAAATAACTGGTTTTATGCGGCACCAACGAAAGCCATTCTCTCGGACGCACTCTTCTCTTTGGTCCGTCAGTGGCATGCGCCGGTTTGATACGTGACAAGAAATTGATGGTGGGTTCTTCGGAGATGTTGGTCGTCGCATGCTCCCACCAATCACTGCCATCGCGTCCCCACGCGAAGTCGTACACGATAATTTCACTGCCGTCCGCCATGTGGACGATTGTGGGTTGCCCTGCCTAGTCTTTAGAAATCTGATCACTCGTGCGCTGCGGCCCTCCTTAAGGGCCGTTACCTTGATATACTATTGGTTTTGCCACGATCAGACCTTTTCTTCGTCCTTATGCTCAAAGCAAACCACTCCGTGCAGTAGTGCCCTGAAACTCAGAGCTGCATTATTAGCCCGTTAGTCACAATTTGAGACGTAATTCGTTATCAGCCAACTTCCGCGGCTGAACTCCGTCGTAACTTGTCTTGAGCAAATGTCGCTCGAGTAATCCACCTTTACCAAGCTCCGTTGCTGGATTGTCAGATGCGCAGACTCAACTTTTGAGGCCAGTATCATTTCCCTTACCAAGTCTTGGCTACGGGGCACTCTACTCGTCGATGGCAATTCACCGATTTCCTCAACGGTGTGGGTGATAGATGGTGGGATATGACGGTAGACCGTGTCTTCGCGCTCAGTTGAGATTGAGAACTCGCATAGCATGGATGCAATCAGGTCATACAGCTGCTCAGGTTCTGCAACTTCTGTTTTCAGTTGCTCACGAAGTTTGCGTGAGGCGTCGTCGGTGCACGGATTGCCGTATCCAAGGGGGTCAGTTGGAAGGTTTTCACCGAAGGCTATGGAGTTGAAGACAACAAATAAACTGACACCTATTAGACTAGCAGCACTATGTCTGATGGTTTTCATGCGGTTGCCCATTTAACTCAGCTTTCCAAAAGTCATGGTTTCGCTAAATCCTTCCATCGTCCCTATGCTCAAAACAGAACCCTTCGCACCAGACGAATACGGAAGCCCCGGCTTGCCCAAGCATCGCAGCCGACGTGCATGCAGCGATTGGCCTGTATCTTCTGTAGCGTTTCCATGTGTGACTGATATTCAGGCTTAGGTTTTTCAGACATCAGGTTTCTTCATTAATTTCGACATATGTATTCTCACGGACTCGGCCACGGTTGCGTCAAGGGCGAGCGCAGTGTTGTCAGCCACGGCAATTATAGCGGTTAAAACCTCGGCCTTCGTCCAGACCAATGTGTTGCATATCCCAATATCTTCAACAACGCATCCTCGATAGCCATCCGACAGTCGATCCGCCAATCTAGATATCGTCCAACATTGTCGGCAACAGCGGAAGAAAACGATAACAGGTTGTTAGATACCGGCCATTCATTCGCGGCTGATTTTCCGGCTTGATTTGAGACCGACCGTCGTCGTCTGCCGGGGCGTTTTCGGCCTTGGCCTCAGGCCAATCCCTTTTAGCCAGATCTGCAGCGCTTCCCAATGGATCCCCGCGATCACCTTCACCGTCAGCAGGGGATAGATCAATGCCAGTCGCAACAACTGCCTGTCCCCGAATTCTCGGCGCTTGCCCCTGAAGGCGGTGGCAATGAGCAGACCATTTTTATCTCTGGCATTGATGACAATCGATGCGCTGCCGGCTGGGCGGGTAATTGTAAAATCATAAACAAGATTCATATCGAGGAATGGCGAAACATAGAACTCCTTGTCACATTCCTGACGGAATACATTGTCCTTTCGCGCGTCGCCTTCGAGCGGGAAGATATAGCTGTGACGCTGGCCGAAGGTGTTGTTTACCTCGTAAATGAGGGCGAACAGACGATCTTCGTCGTCATGGCAGAAATAGACGCTGAGCGGATTGAACACATAACCGAAGATCCTTGGCATGGTCATAAGGCAAATTCGACAGCCGCTATGTTTGATTTCGGCTTCGCGCAGACGATTCTCCACATAGTCGCGCAGGGGTAGAATTTGGTCACATGTCCCGGACTTGTTGCCATGATCCCTGTCGAAGAAACTGAAGAGGTTTCTGCGATTGCGTGAAAACAGCCAGTGGCGCTTGGCGATCATATCGATCTCGTCAATGTCGAGAAGCATATAGAACATGCTGTACAGCAGAAAATGCTGCTTTGGCCGCATGCGTTTATGCGTGACCTTGCCCGCATAGATCGCAGAATTCCACGGGTTCATGCTGCGATCTCCACACCGTTAGCGAGGGTTTGGCGGTAAATGCGGCCAGATTCATTTTCAACGATCCAAGGACGGCGCAATCCGCCCAGATCTTCGGCGACGGCCAGTCCCGACTGCAATCCGTCTTCATGAAAACCGGATCCGAAGTAAGCGCCGCAATACCAGGTGTTGCACTCGCCCTGCATCTGCCACAATCGTTTTTGTGCCTGCATGGCATGGCCGTCGAAGAGCGGGTGTGTGTATGTCTGCGTGTGCACTATTTTGCTGGAGTCCGGTTGATGACGCGGATTGAGCGTAACGAAGAATTGCCGGTCCGTCTCCAGGGATTGCAGCTTGTTCATCCAATAGGTGACGCAAAGCTGACTGTCGGCTTTCTCCTCTTGCCGATTGCCAAGATAGTTCCAGCTTGACCATACCGCACGCCGGTTTGGCATCAACGTTTCGTCTTCGTGCAGCACTGCCTGATTGACAGAATAGCGGAAAGGGGAAAGCAGGTTCTGTTCCATCGGCGATGGATCGCAAAGCAATGCCAGCGATTCGTCCGCATGAGCAGCCATGACCACGTGATCGAACATACGGGTCGTGCCATGGACATCCATTATTGAAACATTGTTGCGTCCGCGCTTGACGGCAGCGGCAGCGCAGCTGGTCTGGACGCGATCCTTGTAACCCGCCGTCAATCGCTCGACATAGGTGCGGCTTCCCCCTTTGACGGTACGCCAAAGCGGCCGGTTCGAGAGCTTGAGCAGTCCATGATTGTCACAGAAGCGAATGAAAGCTTCGGCCGGATAGTCGAGCAATGTCGAGGCGGGTGCTGACCAGATGGCCGCTGCCATCGGCAGAAGATGGTCATCACGGAACGCGTTTCCATAGCCTTCGCGCTGGAGAAATTCTCCAAGGCCTATGAGCCCGAGCTTGCCCGCATGCGACGGCGTATTGCGGTAGAAGCGCAGTAGATCACGTAACATCATCCAGAAACGAGGATTGAAGAGATTGCGCTGCTGGGCAAAGAGGCCACTGAAACCGGTCCCGGAATATTCCAGCTTGCCGCTGTCGAGCGAGACGGCAAACGACATCTCGGATGCTACGGTCTCGACGCCAAGGTGGGCAAAGAGTGCGGTAAGATTGGGGTAGGTCTGCTCGTTGAAAACGATGAATCCGGTATCGACGGGCACGGGAGATTCACCATGTCTGTTGACCATGAAGGTATTGCTGTGACCGCCAATTCTACCTTCCCGTTCGTAAACCGTGACGTCGTTGTTCCGCGACAACAGCCAGGCGGCAGACATGCCCGAGATACCGGATCCTATGACAGCAATTTTCAACAAAAATTCTCCCGCCGCTTCTTTCCTGCGAAACAAACGCTTAATAGGCGCTCAGACGTTGTTTCTTGTGGTTGCAATTTATACGTTGGAGATACGAAACTGGATCAGGAATAGTTTCCGTATGATCCAATTTAGGCACACCATCGTATTGAGCGGTATGAATGAAGTCGTCACTCATAATTCCAGCAGGGCTCAGATCGCGCGGCAAACGCTGTTTCGCGCTGATGCTCGACCTTGTGTACGCGCGATGAAAGATCACGATGAAAACTCCGCGAGGATCGTCCGTATTGCGCAATACGGGGACAGATCGGCATTCGCGGAGCTGTTCAATTTTTATGGCGCGCGCATAAAGGGCTTTTATATGCGTGGCGGCATGGCTGCGAGCCTGGCAGAAGAGTTGGTGCAGGAAACTATGCTGATGGTTTGGCGCAAGGCGGCGCTGTTCGATCCCGACAAGGCATCCGCTTCGACATGGATATTCACCATTGCCCGCAATCTGCGCATTGATGCCATCCGCCGCGAGCGCTACCCGGCGCAACACATGCTTGAGGATCATGACCTAGAACAGGAGCCCTCGCCATCCGACTGGGTGCTGAAGGCGGAAAGCGAAGAACGAATCCGCGTCGCCATGAAGGCGCTGCCGCCCGAACAGGCGAATGTGATCAGTCTGCATTATTTTGACGACCAGGCCCACAGCGAGATCGCGAAGGCACTGGATTTGCCGCTCGGAACGGTCAAGTCGCGATTGCGCCTGGCAGTCCAGCGCCTGCGCAACCTGATGGGTGAGGAATGAGTGATCATGAATAATCGCCCCACCGACGAAATCCTGATGGCCTATTCGGCAGGAACCCTCCCGCAGGGGCCCGCGCTTGTCGTGGCCGCACATCTTACCCTTTGTCCGGAAAGCCGCGAGCGCGTGCGCCGGTTCGAAACCATAGGCGGCATAGTGCTGGAGGATATTCCGTCTGTAGCGATGCCGTCAGATGCGCTGGAAAAGACGCTCGCCCGGCTCGGCGAGCAGCCCACTTCACCGGCCAATGCACTGGGGCGATGGCTTGCCGATATGCCGGCAGATATGACGCTGCCTTCACCGCTGAAACATTATGATATCGGCAAATGGCGGTTTCTGGCACCCGGTGTGCATTGGAGTTCCATCGGGAAGGGCGGTCCGGCACGGACGCGGCCGATGCTGCTGCGCGCAAAACCCGGCATGGTCCTGCCGGAGCATACACATGCGGGAACCGAGTATACGCTGGTTCTGAAGGGCTCATTGCATGATGCGGTGGGTGATTATCACGTCGGGGATCTGATTATCGCCGATGCGAGCCTTGAACACGAACCCACGGCAGGTCCCGACGAAGAATGTATTTGCCTCGCAGTGGTCGATGGTCGCCTGCGCATGAAGAGCCTGGTCGGGAGAATCGTCCAGCCGCTCCTCGGCTTTTGATGTCGCGCGCGTTCGCTGTCGTCACAATGGTTATCGCAGCCACAGTTGGGCTCGCGGCCTGTTCGCCCGGGCGTGTCTTGAATCTCGCCACGTCATCAAACGATGCGAAGGTCGACAAAAATATCGTCTATGGCAAGGGACCGCGCCAGACTCTTGACGTCTATGCTCCAAGGATCACCCAGGGTGCACCGGTTGCGGTCTTCTTTTATGGCGGCAGCTGGCAGAGCGGTGACAAACAGACTTATCAGTTCGTGGCATCGGCGCTTGCCGCAAGGGGGATCGTAGCCATCGTTCCCGATTACCGGCTTTATCCTGAAGTTCACTATGAAGGTTTTCTGAGCGATGGCGCAAAAGCCGTGGCCTGGGCCAAAAACCATGCACGCCAGTATGGGGGAACCCCCGAACGGCTTTTTGTGATAGGTCACTCTGCAGGCGCCTATATTGCCGCCATGCTGGCGCTCGACGATGAGTGGCTTGCCCGGGAGGGCCTGTCGCCGGAACGCGATTTGAAAGGTTTCGTCGGAATTTCCGGCCCCTATGACATCCTGCCGTTCACAGACAAGAAAATCGCCGATATTTTCAGTACCGCTAAAACGCAAGAGTCGTCGCAACCGATCAGTTTCGCCGGTGGCCGCAGCCCCCCGGTGCTGGTGCTTCACGGAACCGGCGACAAGACAGTATATCCCGGGAACAGCACGCGGCTTGCTGACAAGCTGCGCCTCGCCGGTAACCCGGTAAAAGTCAAACTCTATTCCGCTGTCGGGCACCTCGGTATTATCGGTGCCATGGGTTCGCCCATGCGTTTTGTTGCGCCCACTTTGAAAGATACCACCGATTTTATCCTGGGTATTTCAACGAATGACTGAAATTTCCACGCTCGCGGTGGCTGCATTTGCACTTTGCCTGATAATGGCTGCCGCCTGGCAAATGCAGCGGACAAGCGGCAATGATGGCTGGGCCGATGTATTCTGGTCGTTTGGCGTTGGCATTGTTGGGGTCAGTGCTGTGCTTGTTCCCGCCGCTATGGTTGACCCAGCACGGCGCAATCTCGTCGCTTTGCTGTTGGCGTTATGGTCACTGCGGCTCGGTGGTCATATTCTGTTCAGAACCCTGAAGAACGATGATGATCCACGCTATGCCAAATTGCGCAAAGAATGGGGCAATGCAGCAGCTCGCCGCATGTTCCTTTTTTTGCAAAGTCAGGCGTTTGCCGGGATCATACTCGTCATCTGCGTCTATATCGCCGCGCGCCGGCCCGAAGCGAATTTGGACTTTGCTGATTATTGCGGTGTGCTGATCATGCTGGTGGCCGTGACCGGCGAGGCAATCGCCGATTGGCAACTGAAGCGTTTCGGCCATGCTCGCGCCAATCGCGGCAAGATCTGCGATGCGGGATTGTGGCGATGGTCCCGGCATCCAAACTACTTTTTCGAATGGCTTGGCTGGATATCCTATGTGCCGATTGCAACCGGTCTTGGCTGTGGCTATTCCTACGGGTGGATCACACTCGCTGCGCCGGTGCTGATGTATGTCCTGCTTCGCTACGTTTCCGGTGTGCCGCCGCTGGAAG
This sequence comes from Phyllobacterium sp. GQ127, assembly GCF_059758635.1. Classification (NCBI taxonomy): domain Bacteria; kingdom Pseudomonadati; phylum Pseudomonadota; class Alphaproteobacteria; order Hyphomicrobiales; family Phyllobacteriaceae; genus Phyllobacterium; species Phyllobacterium sp. GQ127. The sequence continues at coordinate 34,112 of NZ_JCAXDZ010000008.1, read as the reverse complement.
AGCACATGTTGGCAACCCGCGGGCAAGCCTTTCGCGATTATCAGCGGCGAACCAATATCTTCTTTCCGTTTCCCTCAAAGGACTAGGCCTTGAGCCAGGAAAGACTACTGAAACTTTGACAGCGCCCAGCTCGTGCCAAAGAAGCTCAAGGTTGCCGACGTGCCAGAAACAAATGTACCCCAGGCCATATCGACTACGGTGACGGCTGTTGACCACTGTTTCAACGTTGCCTGACTGGTGAGGTCGTAGGTGGCATAAGCCATGAAGCCGAACAATGCACCATAGGTGAGCGCTGTCGCCCAGCGGCCATTTTCCAGAGCCGGACCCACTGCGAAGATAACGACGCCGGCGACAAAAATGACATAGAACAGCACAGCGGCGGGATAGTTGACATCCGTGGCCATGATGTCGGGAAGACGGGCCCTGTAAAAAGTCGTTGCTATGCTGCTCAGCCAGATGAAATCGAGAATGAAGAAGACCGCGGCTGTCGAAAGGTAGGCGAGCACATATTTGAGCATTGTTACATCCCTTTCAGCCATATACGTGTGCCAATCCGTATCGGATCAATCGGGCCATGCCTGCCACTGGCGGATGGCTCTTGTCGCCTTTGGGTGAACCAAACTGCGGGTAGACGCGTATCTCTCTCAACGCCCATATTTCAGGCCATGGGAGCTCAGCAATGATAAATACGACAAGAAACCTCCTTTTGTGCATGCTTGCCCTTCTTTACCCGGGCAATGTTGCTGCGGCTAAGGATTTGTCAGGTCCAGAGATCAAAAAATTGATCTCTGGCGAAAGAGTATATCTCTCCACCCCCTTCGGCACGGAACTTCCCTTAAACTACAAATCCAACGGAGAAGTCGCCGGCGACGTTTCCGGCATTTCGGCTGCGAGCATGTTTTCGCCGAAGGAAACGGGCAAATGGTGGATTGACGGGAACCGCCTGTGTCAACAATGGCCTACCTGGTACAAAGGCAGGCAGTTCTGTTTCACAATCAGCAAAATTGCCGAGAACCAAATCTCGTGGCTGCGTGACGATGGCACGTCCGGCACAGCCCGCATTGGCGACTGAAGGTGGGCGAAGACGGTAGAAACCGACTTAAACTGCGGCAATATCTGGCCTATGCGCTTCCCGCTGTTCCCATCGCCTCATTGACCCTGCCGCTCTACATTATCGTGCCAACCTTCTATGGCGAGGTCATGGGTCTATCTCTTGCAACTGTAGGTTTTGTTTTGTTGCTGATCCGAGTGCTCGACGCCCTATGCGACCCAATTATAGGATGGCTGTCCGATCGGTTCTCGCCAGCCTTTGGCCGCAGACGCAGTTTCTTCATTGGGTCTATCCCTTTGACTGCACTCGCCGCCTTCATGCTCTTTTGGCCACCGGTAAATGCCGGCGCAGTCTATCTTGGGCTTTGGGGCACCCTGCTGTCGATTGGATATACCGCGACACTTTTGCCCTATACTGCTTGGGGTGCGGAACTTTCGACTGATTACCGGGGGCGCTCCGTTGTGTCGGCATTCCGGGAGAGCGCGACCCTCGTGGGCACCCTCATTGCCATTGTCCTGCCCTTTGCCGTCGGCATTGCCAACAATAGCGGGTTTCACGGGCTCGCCGCCCTGTCTCTGTTTGTCCTGGTTTTGCTTCCGGTCTCGGGCCTGATTGCCGTCAGCAACGTCATCGAACCCTCGGACCGGTCGACCGGAACCCTTGGGTTTTCGAAGGCAATGCGGTTCGTTTTCAGCAATCGCGCTTTCATTCGGCTGGTCGTAGCTTTTCTCATAAACGGGCTTTCCAACGCCATACCCGCCACCTTGTTTCTCTATTTCGTGTCGGACAGGTTGGGCGTCCCCGATATGCGCGGCCCGCTTCTCTTTCTCTATTTTCTATGCGGTATCGCGGGTATTCCGCTTGCTGTCTGGTGTGCAGCGCGGGTCGGCAAACACCGCGCATGGTGCTATGGCATGGGCCTTGCATGCATTATTTTCTTCTTTGCGGGGTTTCTTGGTTTGGGCGACATTGCTGCTTTCGGTATTATCTGCGCGCTTACCGGTATTCTGCTCGGCTTTGACCTTGCTTTGCCCGGTTCCATCCAGGCGGACGTCATTGACGTCGATACGGCGAGTTCCGGCAGTCAACGCACCGGATTTTACTTTGCGGCATGGAGCCTCGCCACGAAGCTTGCATTGGCGCTGGCCGTTGGCATGGTGTTTCCCATACTGCAGTGGTCGGGATTTGAGTCTCGCATAAACGGGCAAGCGGAACCTCTTGCGCTAGATACGCTGGCGCTGCTCTATGCCTGGCTCCCCATTGCGTTCAAGCTGGTTGCGATCGCGATCATGTGGAACTTTCCGTTGGATGAGCAGTCGCAGATTGATCTGCGCCACCGTATCGAAACAAAACGCAGCGGCGTGTAATCATCCAAAACAACGCTTCCCACTTATTTTCATTGAGAAGACGATGGAAGATAGTGATGGCCAATCAATAAGGTTGATCGGTCTGGCTCTGCGGCAAGTATGTTCGCCGCGCCCGCGCGCTTGGAAATTTTCGCGCCATCAACGGCGTCAATCGCTCGTGAGCAGTTCCACTGAGGCGTTGTCACGTTGTTTCCGGCTTAACGGATGAAGCCTTACTGGTTTGGGAATGACACCACTGCTGGCAGTAGATGACCAGGTCCAATCTGCGCTGCATCCTGATGACGGATCACCGGAATAACGCCGTAACGAGCTCACATCATCATTTTCCGCGAAGGACGTCTTCCGCCGCTCGGCGAAACCTTGAATTTGTATTTCTGGCTCGTCGCTAGAGCTGGCAACCAGGGTTGCTACCAGAATTGTTGGACAAGAGAGTTCCAGGCAATTCTATCTGCGTCATCGACGCGTTGAAGCGCTGTCAGTTTCGCGACTCTCCTTCAGTCCGAGGCCCGTAAATTCGACCCATTGCGGACTTCCCTATGTCCTGTCGCCATCGGCGCGTGAACGGAAAACAGTTGCGAGATGCTGGTGGCGAGAACCCTGAATCGTTTCTCGTTTTCTCTCTTGCGAGCTTCCGCCTAATGATGCTCGGTTCTGTCGCGCGATATCTTGACGTATCCGAGGCTGCGATCCTCCAGCGGCATCGTCACTCCGGAGGCGAAAAGAAAAGTGCTCTCCGTAGCCCATCTTTGCGTCTACATGTCGGGGTTGAGCACCACTATAGGTGGGTTGAGATCGGTAAGCGCCTGCTTGGTTACAATCGTTCCCTGTGCGGCGGCACAGAGGCGTTCGGATCCTTGGGAAACGACGAATATGTCACACCGCGCCACCGCTTGCGTTCGGCCGGAATCCAACAAGCTGGCTCTCGCCAAAATCACTTCTCCGATCGCAGGTCGCAGGGAGTTGATCTTGAATTCGGAAGTGACGATCTGTCCTTGCAGTTGAGCTCCGCCCGCGAAAGTAAGAGCGTTGTCGGCAAGATAGCAAAGTACGCCACCATGGAAAACCCATTCTGCTAGCGTAGATCGTCACGAACCTGCAGCCTGATTTCAATCCCAAGTTCGGAAAACTTGGTCAATTCTGCGCCGATAAAAAGGCTGAACGGTTGCGAGGCAAACACTTTTGCGCTTCTTCGATATCCGGATTTAGCATTGAAGTCTCCTGGCAGCATTTGAATCTCTCGTTAGATTTCAGCTCCATTTTCTAACAGCTTCTCGAGTGTCGGAGCGGCAGAAAATTGCGTCATTGTCATTCCTTTAAACTGAAATCCAAGCGATTCGTAAAATTGCCGGGCTTGCTTCCCAGAAACCACATGGAGGGACCTTGCTCCATTTGTTAGCGCCTGCTCTTCTGCAACTTTCATCAAGAGCGTTGCCACGCCCTGCCGCCAAAATTCTGGATCGACGAACAAATCTTCCACCTCAGCTATACCGTTTACGGGTGGCAAAACCGTAGCAAAGCCAATGAGGCCTTCTGCACTTTCTGCCGCCAGAACATGCTGGATGTGTTCTGGTGATACTTGCAGGGCACCGGGAATAGCCATCAGTTCGCTGACGTGGTCTGCGTTCGCAATGGTGCAACGCCGCTTGATCTCAGCAAGTTGCAAGGCTTCATCAGCATGTATCGGCCTTATGGATATTGTTTTTTCCATCAACATATTCCCCTCGAGTCAGCGCTAGAATTATTTCTGTTGAGAGCTGCCAGCGCGCGCACCGATCAAAAGCAGGAGTGCCACCAGGGCCAGCAATGGAAATCCGCTTGGCTGCATGATAAGAGAACCTGCAAGAGACCATATCAGTAGCGCAACAGGTACAAAGAGTGGAACCGGGATGCGGTCTCTATCCATTCTCAGGATTAGGCCAGCAAGGATCATCAGTGGTACCATTGAGCTTCCAACCGTTGCCCAAAATGCGGCTCCGGCTGTAGCTGTCTCCTTCGGTTGCAGGCTAAATGGTGCCAAATGCTGAGTGGTCCAGAGTAAGCCGTTGGCCCATCCCGGCATTTCGAGCATGATATCCTCCAAGAAGAGAATGAGATGGAGGATGCAGACTGCAACAAGTGAATAGGCCGCGACACGAGTTAGTGTTAGTCGAACCATTGGGACCTCTTCCCCTTACAAAGCGTTTGTTTACGTCGCTGCAAAACTATACGGTGCCGTATAGTGGAGTTGACTATGAATAATAAAGAGGGGCCGTCACGTCAAATATGGATCGAGGCTGCTGTTGAAGAGCTGTCGATTGGCGGGATAAACGCGGTTCGAATTGAGCGACTGGCATCCCGATTGGGCATCAGCAAAGGTCCATTCTATTGGCGTTTCGCTGATCGCAGCGACCTTTTGAGTGCCGTACTTTCCTTTTGGGAAAACGAACTGACAGAAACGTTGATTATAGAAACACAAGCGGAGCCCACGCCACGCGAACGCCTCCAGAAACTAAACGAGCTGGCGCTGGTGTCACGACATGGAAATATCGATGTTGCCCGGGCAGAAGGTGCATTCAGGGCATGGGCTGCACTTGATTCGCAGGCAGCAGAGGCTGCAAAGAGAATAGACAAGCGTAGGCTGGATCATCTAGCGACCGAGATAGCAGCAATGGCAGCGGTACCGGGGGATCCTGCAAAACGAGCTGCGAAAGGGATCTATCTCGCCCTGCTCGGGCTTTACGTGGCCAGACAATACACGCCGGACCTTGCTGATGACGACGCATACCGCGACGTCGTCAAGTCGATACTTGATTCTGCCTGTTCGGTGAAAACGGATGCCTGGGAGTAGATTGTTTGATACGGGTCGGCAGCCTTTGTGAAAGGGCTTATGTCTTGGAGATTTTGCCCTGGACGACGCCAACAGTTTCATTGCCGCAGCGCCATTCGGAAAGCATGACTTGATGCCTTGAACGAGTAGGCCGCTCTGCATTTTGATTTTCAGGATGGCGACAATTTCAGCCAGGCTGCTTCCTGCGCATATGGCAAACACCGGAAAATTGTCAGCTCCAACCTATGTTCTCAGTTTAGCACCGTTTGGGTCAAAGGGCTGTTGACCGAGAATTACAGCATCGTGCGGACGTCTAAGGATTGCAACGCTTGCCTTGTGATAACTAGAATCGCAGCTTTGTTGATCGCAGTTCTCAGGCCGACGATGCGTCCCCCTGGCTCGAATGGCGCGACGGATATGATGTCACGTTTGAAGACGTTCTATGGCTGTCGAAACGCAAGGACAGCGTGCCAAAAATGGCCCGTGATAGCCTAATATTGGGAAGGATGGCAGGCCCGCGCGCAAGCGGATCGCGGGCGGGCATATATCACCCGGTCATTCTCCGAAGACGTCCACGCGCTTGACGCAGCTATGGCCGGTCAGGGAGCCGTGCTGGCCTCTGAGCTCCTCGTCAGCGATCAGTTGAGTGCAGGCAGGCTTGTTCCGCTCTCAGATATCTCGCTGCCAGGTCTGACTTATTGGGCGGTGTTCCTGACAAGCATCCCGCGGAGGAACGTTTGCAGATATTGCTCGATTGGTTCCGAAAGCAGGCGTCCAACCAGGTTTCATCGAATTTCGTGACAAGCCGTGGACTATGGTGATCGCGTCAGCTTCTATGCCGGTGCCCGATGATAGACTCTACGCTGACTCAGATGCATAGCTGGAGACACGCGACGTTCCATCCGCCTCTCTTCAATGCACCTTAATCATCTCAGAGTTAACCGCCGCAGTACGTGGCTTTGCGTTTGCTTGATCATCGGTTCTGACACAATGGTAGTTCTTTTGCTGATTGTGGGAATGGTCATGGGTCGCGACCATTCCATGCGAGTTTTTTCCATCGCCGACTTTACGCCGAAGCACACATTTTTTCTGGTGCAGGATCCGGGCATTCCAGTGTCCTGATCTTCGAATCCGTTGGGGAAGAAAGTTGGCTGCTTATCGGAAGCATTGCGACAGGATCCACATACCATGCTGGTCATGTCCTGTTCTGGCTATCGGTCGTTGGGGCGTACCTTCAACGCGATGCCCGCAGGTTGTGTAACGCGAACGTCGCGAGCCAGCTTTGTTAATGCATCCGAAAAGGCACGCGCCGCCGGGCCTAGCGGTTCGTCCAGTCGGCGAGCAAGATAGGTTTCAGCTGTCACTTGGCTTTCGCGCCCCAAGGAGCCTGTTGCCAGTCGCACCAAATTTCCCTCGCTGATGTCACGCTCCACTTGCCAGGAAGGTAGCCGACCCCACCCCAATCCTGAAAGGATCAACGCATGTTTCGTGTCCTGGCTGTTAACCCTGCACGTTTGCGGGGAGATGACACCGAAATCATGCCCCTCAGACAGAGGTGAAGGATCCGACTGGACAATTTGAACGTGATCCGCAAGATCCGGTATTTCCAGCGCTTTGCTTAATGCAAACATTGCAAGAGGGTGCGTAGGTGCGACAACCGCTACCAGAGCGATCGATGAAATCGCATCGAGAGCGACCCGGGGATCACGAAAGTGCTCACCAACGATTATCCCTAAAGTACATCTTTTTTCGAGCAATGTGTTTAACGGTCCTCCCATTGGTTCGACTGATAATCGAACGGCCACCGACGGAAATTTCTCGCGTATATGGGTCAATGCTTTTCCAACTATGGATAAGGGAAACAGCGAGTCCACGACCAGTGAAAGCTCAAGTTCCACACCACCCCCAATTCCGCGCGCTCTAGCCCGCATGACATCCACTCGTAGCAGAATGTCTCGAGCATTGACCAACAGGGCAGCACCCTCGGGCGTCAAGACAGGGCGATGTCCAGAGCGATCGAAAACTTCAACTCCCATTTGACCTTCGAGATTGGCAATGGAATGACTTATGGCCGATTGAACGCGTGAGAGACGAATGGCTGCTGCGCGGAAACTTCCGGTTTCCGCAACAGTAACAAATGTTCGCATTTGATCCAGGGTTAGCCCATCAATCATGTCAGTTTTGTCCCTGTTTTGCACCAGCTCGCAAGACTTCGATAAACATCGGGCCTTCGTCCATGGGCGCTACCTCTCAACTCTATTGAGTGTCGCCCGCAGAAACAACGCCGCGATGACTGCCAAAATTGCTCCCGCGCCAACGATCATCGCCGCAGTAGGCCAGCCGAAGTTTTGAATTGCGGTGCCTATGCCGACCGGCCCGATGACTTGTCCGAAGTTGCTTCCCTGCATCAGGAGGCCCACAACAACGGGCGTGAGTGTTGCCCTGCCGGCAACAATCGGGGCAGTGGAGAGAAGCGTTGCCGGAATCAGCCCGCCAATGCCGCAAAACACAATGCACAGGAGAAAAGTCAGGCTGTTTGTCAATACACCAAGAAAAATCGCCAGCGAACACAGACCCATGATGATGCTTGCACCCGCGATGAGCAGCCAGCGCGGCGTTTCCCTTGAAAGAAAAAAGCCCGCAGCAAGATTGCCAATAATATTGGATGCTATGGCCAGCGCACTCAGAAGGCCAGCAGTGGTCAGGGAAACGTGCATTCTCTCCATCAGCAGGACCGGAAGAAAGCTGAAGAGGGCGAAAAACATCAGGCTATATATGGCAAAACAGACTGCCAAAAGAACAGGTCCCCGCGCCGTAATTGTTGCAGCGGCATCGGCTGCCACACGGCTCCACGACAGTAGAGGACCGAGGCGAGGACGGGGTATCGTCGCGAGTGACACAAGGATTGTAGCTCCTGCCAATATGGCACTTGCCCACCAGATTGATTGCCAGCTGGCAAATAGCGGGCCGAAGAGCAATGCAATCGCCATCCCACCGGGCATGAAACAACTCCACAGGGCAAAAGCTTTATTCCGATGCTCTTCAGTAACGACCCGCTGGAGGATTCCAGGTCCCGCGACTGTGATGAAGAGGAAGCCGAATCCTTCGATGATCCGTGACCCAAGCAAAACCGTGAACGAAGATGACAGCGCGCCTGATACGGCCCCTATGACAATAGCCAGCAACCCGGTAATCAGCATGCGCCGATCGCCCCAGCCAGCAACGAGGGCACCAGCCGGTATCCCCCCAGCCAGTCCAAGGACGGCGAATATAGAAGTCAGCCAACTGATCGTCGCAAGATCAAGATCCAGGTCCGCCTGCATAATGGGTGTTGCTATGGCGCCTTTGCCGACCTGCAAAGCGGCAGTGACACCTGCGGCAACGACGGCAAAGACGGTCGTCCACCGGGTAGCCTCGCGAAATTGTCCATCTGTCTTGCCCATGACCTAGCCTGCTTTCGCAAAACATGCAGCAGTCAAAGGTTTCGCTATTTCTGCGACGTAGCGTCCCTGGAAACGCGCGCCGGCAAGCTCATTGGCGCTTGGCTCTCGATTGCCGCCTTTGCCATCATCGGCCAAGGTAGACGCGCCGTAAGGCGATCCACCAGTGATTTCGCTCATCGTCATCTGTCCCTCGAACGTATAGGGCAGGCCGACGACCACCATTCCCAGATGCATCAGCACAATATGGGTGGAAAGGATTGTCGATTCCTGACCGCCGTGCTGGCTGCCTGTGGAAGTAAAAACGCTTCCCACTTTGCCTACCAGCGCATGGCTTGCCCAGAGTCCACCTGTCTGATCAAGGAAGTTTTTCATTTGAGACGCCATGTTTCCGAAGCGCGTCGGGGTCCCGATAATGATTGCATCATAGTCCACAAGTTCGGAAACCGATGCGATGGCGGCATCCTGCTCAGTCTTGTAGCCAGATTTCGTGCATACCTCTTTGGGCACGATCTCCGGCACGCGTTTTATGGTCGCAAATGCTCCCGCTTCGCGTACGCCTTCTGCTACGGCGGCGGCCATAGTCTCCACATGGCCGTATGATGAATAATAAAGGACCAGTACTTTTGTCATTGTGCACCCTTTCCGTGGACTGATATGGAAAGCGTGCCTTACCTAGTCGATCAGTAATAGTGAGATAGTTTGCATCAAAAGCGACAAGAAAATAGATCAGTCGATGGATCTTCGTTACGGCGTGCAGTTGACTGAAGTAGAACTGAAACTTGAAATTGATGTCGCCAGTTTTGAGCGGCTTGCGTCATCGGACTTGCTCGGCGATCCGGATGAGACGATCGAGCAGACCTCAACCTATTTCGACACTAGCGACAATTCATTTTTTGCCGAGGGCTTCACGCTGCGGATCCGAAAGGTCGGCATGAACAGGCGGGAGAGCCTATGCCTGAATGGCCGGGTCTTCCAGTGACTGCCCAATGGGAATCGTCTGATCCAGTCTTAGCTGAAGGGGAGCCATGGGAGCGGAAACAAGCCTTCTCTCGTGCATTGATGGAACTCGACCGCAGGCTTAAAATATTCATTAATTTACCCTTAGCGTCGCTTGATCGGTTGAGCGTGCAGACCCGAGTAAACGAAATCGGCAAATCTTAGAATGCCAATCTCGAAATGTTCTCGGATCGGATCGAACTATGAGTGCCATTTTTCCAAGTGTAATGGGACTCGTGCGTTGCTACACGGTACCCGTTTAGAATATGCAGGCCACGCTCCTCGCCTACAGTAAAAATCCAAACCACACCATATTAGTTAACTTGGATCATCACGATGGACATCGTGCACCGTCATGCCGACAGACTCTGGCGGCTTTTCCAGCCAGGTACGGTGGCGCAGGGTCTTTCGCGTATCTTCATAGCCAGAATCCCAATGTTCGCGCATCGAAGTTCCGGAGAATTCGTAATCCTTGGCATGGCCTTCATAAAGTTTTTGCTGGTAGATGAGGTGAACAATGTTGATCTGTGGCACATCCTGCATGGAGGAAAGAAATTCCCTATCCTCAGCGGTGAGCGCTTCGGCTGGCACGCGCAGCAAGGCCTGATGCAGCTTCAGTTTGAGATTATGCAGCCGGCGGAATGTATCCGTGTTGTTGCGTGTCCGGCTCGAATACATAATATCCTTGTGTCGGGCGAGCACATCCGGCATTTCGCGGGGCAGAGTCCCGCGTGCACTGAACAGATCGACCTGGAAGACAAGCGTATCATGAACATCTTCCTGTTCCAGCAAATATTGCAGTGGTGTGTTCGATACAATGCCGCCATCCCAGTAATATTCGTTTTCGATATGGATCGCTGGAAAAGCCGGGGGAAGTGCGCCAGACGCCATAATATGTTGGGCTGAGATAGTTTCGATTTCACTGTCGAAATAGCGGAAGTTGCCTGTCCTCACATTTACGGCACCGACGCTCAGCCGTTGCTGTCTGTCGTTCAGAACCTTCCAATCGATCAGCCGGTTCAGCGTGGTTTCCAGTTCGCTGGTATCATAGAAACTGGTCGCGCCGGATGCCCCCGCAAGCTGTTGCCAGGGGTTCATTTCCCGCGGTGCAAAAAAGCCCGGTAGCCCCGAAGTCATGGTCATCATGGCGCTGGCCTGATTGCGCAGCTTGCGAAAGTAGTCGCCCTCCGGTGTGAAATGCCAGACCTTTCTGCTGGATACCGTCTCCCAGAAATTCCTTAGCCGATCCACCTGGTCTCCCGGTTTATTGCCCGCAATGATCGCCGCGTTTATCGCTCCGATCGAAACGCCTGATAACCAGTTGGCGGCCACGCCTGCCTCGCTTAATGCCTGAAAAACCCCGGCTTGATAGGCACCGAGTGCGCCGCCGCCCTGAAAGACAAGCGCGACCGACTGATAGGGATCAAGCACCTCCTTGATACTGACAGCCTTGTTCTTGGGAGTGCCGGCTAACTGGTCCATGTTGATACGTTCCTTTGTGACCGGGCGATTCAAACCGGATCACTCAAATAATCATGAACGACTTTGCCCATGCCCAAGGTTAGATCGGCAAGGAAATGCACCGCGCCGATGACTTCCAGAACCGGTAGCCGGGCGACATCGGCAATGACATGGCGATGAAGCTCGAGTTCGGCCGGGCCTGACCAGGCACCTTTCACGGTAATGTCTTCAAGGTGATACTGAACCAGTTCGCATATGCGCGGGGTGGCGTCGACATGCGGTATGATTTTGACGAGAAAATTAGGCTGCTTTAGAGACCTGGCAATTGCGGCTTTATCGACTGCATGATGTTTGTAGCCCATGGTCGCCGTTGCGCAAAGCACCGAACCGTAATGAAGGGTCCCGACGATCACTTCGCCTTCATGCACAAGCTTGGGATAGGCAAGCTTTTTGGGGAAGCCCCAGATTTCACGTCCACCGGCGATCGGGGCATCATCATCAAGGTACATGGCGTGGACATAGACACCCTCCTTCCCATCAAATCGCACCGGGATAACCTGACCGGACTCGACGTAATCGCCAAAACCCGTTGAATCCGGCATCTTGATGAATTCATATTTCACGATCGGCTCGACAATTTCAAGCGGTGCGGGAACAACCTGCCGCAAGGCGTCAATATCGGTTCGATAGGTGATGATGACATATTCCCTGTCCGTGAACCGATAAGGTCCGGGCGGATAGGCCGGGTTGGTCAGAGGCATCGCATAGGCGCGGCGAACATCGTCGGATTTCATATGATCTGTCCCTTGAATAGCTACGAAAGCATTGTTCAATGTGCGGTCCATCCACCGTCAACGGGAATGATCGCACCAGTGATTGAAGCGGTGTCGTGCGAACACAGGAATGCCGCAAGCGCCGCTACTTGATCGATGGTTACGAATTCCTTCGTGGGTTGCGCTTCCAGAAGCACGTCATGGATCACCTGTTCCTTGGTCATGCCGCGGGCAGCCATGGTGCCTGGGATCTGCGCTTCGACCAATGGCGTCCAGACATATCCGGGGCAGATCGCGTTCACCGTTATCCGGTTTGCTGCAACCTCCAGGGCGGCGGTCTTCGTCAGACCGGCAATGCCGTGCTTGGCGGCCACGTAGGCAGATTTGTAGGGGGATGCGACCAGGGCATGTGCAGACGCAATGTTGATGATCCGGCCCCATCCGCGTGCCTTCATCGGGGGAATGACCGCCTTGATGGCATGGAAGGCAGCGCCAAGATTTATCTGCAGGATCGCTTCCCACTTCTCGTCCGGAAACTCGTCGATCGGTGCCACATGCTGAATGCCGGCATTGTTGATCAGAATATCGCATGAACCGAGCTCATCGACTGCAAGCTGTACCATGTCGGAAATTTCGGGACCAGAAAGCATGTTCGCCGGCGAGTACAGACACCGCACGGAAAATTCGGTTTCAATGGCACTCCGTTCCGCTTCGATAACAGAGGCATCACCGAGGCCATTGATCACGACGTTCACCCCTTGCCCTGCCAACCGGCGCGCTATGCCCATACCAATGCCGCTTGTCGATCCGGTTACGATCGCGACCTTGTTCTTGAGGCCGGCATCGCCTGCGCTGTCGGACATCTAAACCTCCTGCGGAATGTGACCTTCGTAGTCGAGCAATGTAAATCTCCTCGACGTGTCAGTTGAATGACAGGCGACTGCCAATTTCGGTGATGGTCCCAATAAGAATCCGAAGCAGGGAGTTGTCATCAATGTTTTAAGAAACGGAGATACTGAAAAAGTAAGAATAGTTTTTAAGCAAGCCAGACGTTTCAAACTCCTTTGAAGCGAAGGCGATCAGCCTTCGTGAACCTTTAATTGATCATATCTGAGGTACAATGATGAAACGCTCCGTGCTGTTTATGCTCCAAAAAATATCATGCGTTTCACGCATTTTTGTTTTGGCGATCACGATCTTCGTCGTCTTGCTATCCCCCGCCAGAGCTGAACCAATCCGCGGCGCCGGCTCGACATTTGCAGCGCCCATCATTGCGAAATGGGCTGAAAACTACAAAGCATCCCGCACAGATGGTGGAGATTTCACTTCGCCGGACTGGACGGTAGACTATGAATTGGTAGGATCGCTTGCAGGTGTTATGCGCCTCAGCCAGCCGGAAATGGATTTTGCGGCAACAGACGTTCCATTATCGCATGCGGAACTTGCCAAACATGGGCGTCAGCAATTCCCGATTGTTTTGGGCAGCGTTGCCATCGCAATCAATCTGGAAGGCATTGACCGGTTGAATCTGTCGGGTCCGCTTCTTGCGGATATTTATCTTGGCAAAATCCAATCATGGTCCGACCCGGCGATAAAGCTGTTAAATCCGGAATTAAATCTCCCGGACATCAAGATCAGTCCCATCCATCGCAAGGATGGATCAGGCACTACCTATATGTTCTCCAGCTACCTTTCCTCCAAGAATGATGAGTGGAAAGCGAAATATGGGGCGGACACGCTGATAGCCTGGCCGTGGGGGACCAGTGTCGAAGGGACACAAGACTTAATTCTTACGGTGAAAGCCACAAAGGGCGCCATTGCCTATGCGGAATATGGGCAGGTCGAAAGAGCACAACTGACGGTTGCTGCCATTGAGAACAAGTCAGGCAAATTCGTTCTGCCCGGCCCGGAGGGTGTTAACGCAGCGCAAGCGGCCGTTGACTGGACGAAGGCGGAGGATTTTGCCCTATCCCTCACTGACCAGCCCGGAGACGCGACCTATCCGATATGCGGTGCCACTTATGCCGTCGTGCCAATAGAGGGTCGTTCACCTGGTCGCTATCGCCGTGTCCATGACTATTTCCGACTGGCATTTGAGAGCGGCGCCCGCGATGCGCAGGCCCTGCGTTATGTGCCTTTATCGGAACCTCTGGTGAGCCGGATAAAGCAATATTGGCTGATCGGCTCCTCAACGCAATGAAAGCTAAAGCATGCCTGCAAGGGGATGCAGGCAGATCAATGGACCGCGCCTTGGCGCTATGGGGATAAGACGCAATGGATATAGATATTTTCAAGGATATTCTCGTGCCGGTGATCGGTGGGCTCGGAATATTCATGCTTGGTCTGGAATTCATGTCGAATGGCATCCAGGCACTTTCGGTCAACAAGATGCGGGCATTTCTGGCCAAAGCCGCAGGAACCCCGATAAAAGGTGTTGTGGCCGGTACGCTGATCACGGGCGTTATTCAATCATCAACAGCGATGACTGTTATGGTAGTAGGCCTGGTGAACGCCGGGGTCGTTGGATTGAGGCCTGCCATCAGTGTCATAATGGGAGCGAATATCGGCACCACACTTGGCAATGGCTTGATTGCGCTCCCTCTTGGGCCGCTCGGTCTGATCTTTGCCGGCCTTTTCTCGTTGGTCTATTGTTTTTCGAAGAATGACAAAGTGCGCAACATCGCGCTTGCCTGCATGGGCTTTGCCCTGATTTTCTACGGGTTGAACCTGATGACCGGTGGTCTAAGACCGCTCCGAAATATCCCGGAAGTGATGTCGGTTCTTTCTACCCTCCAGGCAGACTCTTATTTCAACCTGATCAAGTGCGTTCTTATCGCAGCTGGTGTAACCGCGATGATCCACTCATCCTCGGCTACAATCGGTATCGTCATGGGGTTGGGCGCTGCCGGTGTGCTTGACTGGACCACTGCGGTCGCCTTTTCTCTTGGCGCGGATCTTGGAACCACAATTACCTCCTGGATAGCATCCCTGAACTTGTCCAAGAATGCCAAACGCGCCGCTTATGCGCATATGTCATTCAATATTATCGGCGTGTGTATCACCGTGCCTCTGTTCTTCGTCTCGATCGAAGTTCTTGCGTGGGCGATGCAGTGGTTTGGGGGTGATCCGGGCGTTCCTGTTGTCGTGGAGGGTAAGGAAACTTTCCCGCTTGTTCCGGTTGCCGTTGGTCTTTATTCCACATTCTTCAACGTATTCAATACGGCGTTGCTCTTTCCTTTCGTAGGCGTGTTTGAGAGCGTATTGGCACGGATCGGTCGTACCGACGCTGAGGACGCGGAAGATTATTCGACACCCAAATTCCTCGACCGTAAACTTGCCGGGGATTTTGCAAAAGCAATCCCGGCAGTTCAGCAGGAAACTGCTCGTCATCTTCAGGCTGGCGCCATGTTTCTGGATATTGCACGGTCTGCAAAATCCGCACCGTCCGATCCGGGTGAACATTATCTTGCTACCGATATTCTCAGTCGCGATATACGTGAATATACAGCTTCGCTGATGAAAGAAGACTTGCCTTACGAACAGCTGGATCTTGTCGCCAGCCTGATTGAAGAGGCGGATTTCACCGCTGCATTGACTGAGTCGCTTCATCAGGTCGCCCGACGCGTGAAACGTGAAGAATTCAGTTCAGCAGCGCGCGTCATCGTTGATGTTGCTCTCGACAAGCTTGATGCGTCGTTGCAGGGTATTATGCCGGACTACGGTGTCACCAACCCACCGATGCCAGCGGGCCACATAAGCATTCCGGATGTGGAGGAATTGCGCGCGAGAACCTTGGCGCTGGGACCGAATGCCGGTGCTGCCGAGCGTGGAACAATTCTGGCACTTCTCGGCTCTATTGAACGTGCCGAAATTCTCATTGAGCGTATCGAAAGTGAACGAAAGTCAGTCAATCGCCAGAGCGTGCTTTCGAGAGCTGCGCAGAAACGCGAAAAGGTTCGCCCAATGAACGAAGGCGGACTGAGCCCAATGCCTGCGGAGTAACGCGCATTGCCGAAATAGCTTGCGCGTGGCATCTTCTTTTGAAAGATGCCACGTTGCATTGATATCTGCGGATGCTAATCCGCTTTATAAATCCGGTTTCCTGGTGGAGGCTTAATGAGCATTGGACTGATCGCCCTCCTCGACGACATTGCGGCATTGGCGAAGGTTGCAGCGGCCTCTCTCGACGACATCGCTGGCCAGGCTGCGAAGGCCGGGGCGAAAGCAGCCGGTGTCGTAATCGACGATGCAGCAGTCACACCGCGCTATGTCACCGGATTTTCAGCCGCGCGAGAGCTGCCGATTATCGGCAAGATCGCCCTGGGGTCGCTCAAGAACAAACTTGTGATTTTGCTCCCCGCAGCACTGATCCTGAGCCTGCTTGCACCCCAGGCGATTACGCCTCTCCTCATGATCGGCGGCGTATATCTGTGTTATGAGGGCGTGGAGAAAATCTATGCGCTCCTGCTGCCGCATGCCGCCCATTCGCATGAGGCTGCACTTGAAACGGCCAGCATCGATTCCAAATCTCTTGAAGACGAGAAGGTTGCCAGCGCGATCAAGACCGATTTCATTTTGTCGGCTGAAATCATGGCCATCACGCTTGCGTCGCTTCCGTCGGGGAATGTACTGACGCAGGCCCTCATACTTGCAGTTGTGGGCATAGGTATCACACTGGTTGTTTATGGGGGTGTGGCCCTGATCGTTAAGGCTGACGACCTTGGCCTGGTGTTGGCGCGCTCGCAGACGGCAGCTCCCGTCGGCACGCTTTTGCGGGCAGTTGGCCGCGGGCTGGTTATGGGCATGCCCTATTTTCTGAAAGGGCTCGGTATCATCGGAACCGCCGCGATGATCTGGGTGGGCGGCGGTATCCTGGTGCACGGACTTGAGGGTTACGGTGCCGGGGCTATTGCTCATGCGATCGAAGGGGTGGGCGAGGTGGCAAGTCATGCCTTGCCTTCTGTCGGGTCCGTTGTCGCATGGGTCGTCGAGGCCGCCGGCGCGGGTGTTATCGGTATTATCGTCGGGTTGATTGCGATACCGGTCATGGGATACGTGGTCTCACCGATGTGGAAATTTTTAAAATCATGTCTTCCGCAACGCCGATCAAAGGAGCCGCTAGCGGATCCGAAGAAATGAAAGCTATTATATCCAGCGGGCGCGTTTGAAGCGAACGTAAAGCCCGATGCACAAGACGACGATTATCCCGAGAACAACGAAATAACCGTAGGTCGTTTTCAGTTCCGGCATATTATCGAAGTTCATACCGTAGATGCCGGCGATTGCTGTCGGGACGGCCAGAATGGCCGCCCAGGCCGCCAATTGCCGGGTTATCGTTCCCTGCCGCTGTTGTTCCAGCAGATTGCTCGCCTCGAAAACAGAGGTAATCACATCCCTCAGGCTGCCTACCATCGTCTCGACGCGGTGCATGTGTTGAAGTGCATCGCGGAAATAGGGCTTTGCCTCCTTGTCCAGGCACGGCAGGTCGAGATGTACAAGCTTGCCGCAAAGGTCCAGCATCGCGTCCAAAACCCGTTGAAAGAGAATAATTTCCCTTCGCAGCCTGAAAATGCGAGTGATCTGGTCACGATCAAGGAACGCGTCGAGCATCTTCCGTTCCATGTCGAGAACCGTGTCCTCGATCGTTCGTACTATAGGAAGGTAGCCGTCGATGATGAAATCGAGTATGGCATGCAATATATAATCGGTTCCATGGCGAAGGGTCTGAGGTGAGGTTTCCAGTCTGCCGCGCAATTCGCCATGGCCCCGATCCGAACCATGGCGCACCGTGATTATGTAGCGCTTTCCGACGAAAATCGCGGTTTCTCCATAGGTTATTCGGTCACCCGCAAGCTGCGCGGTTTTTGCGACGACAAAAAGCTGATCATCATAGGCGCTCAGCTTTGGCATCTGCAAAGAGCTGAGGGCATCTGCTATCGAAAGTTCATGAAGACCAAACCGGCCTTTCAGCAGTGAAAGTTCTTCAGGCGTGGGCTTGTGCAGCCCGATCCAGATGAAATCACAATCTGTTTCCGGGATGGACACTGCATCGAACGGTACGTCTTTCAATCGTTTGCCATCACGATAAAGATAACATGCGACGACGCTCATGCGCGTCCATTTGGGATTAGGATCACGAGAAGTACTCCGCAGAAACGATCAGTCATGACTTGATAGCCATTGTTGAGTGACAAGCGTGTGAACCAATTTCGCCTCGGCTGTATTTCGGGTGGGGTCTCAAGACACAGCCGTTCGCTGTAAACGATAAGTGCAGCGACCAAAGGCTTCGTCAAGGAGCGTGTTGCGGGCATTGCGTTCGTGGCCGGCGTATCTACGTTGGCCTTCCCCTTGCAAACGAAAACGTGAAATTATTCAACGATGCACTGCCGCCAGAGCAATGGCATCGGCCACCTCCTTGCAGCGATTTGACAAAGTGGCCGTAGCCACCCGCAGGTGGCTGCTGGGGAGAATTGAAAATTTGGCTCCGGGATGAACAGCTATGCCGCGCGCCGCCATTGTCACCATGGCAAAGGGCTCGGACGAAACGCAAACCCAAGCGCATAAGCCTCCGCCAGAAGCTGCTTCGACATTTCTTTCCCGCAATGCCGCAACAAGGTTGCCGCGTCTTGTCTGGTAGATTGCCCGCGCCTGGCGCAATGTTTCGTGTGTTGCTTCATCGCGCAGCAGCCAAGCCGCTGCTGCCTGCAGGATACGGCTTGTCCAGCCTGCGCTAAAGCTGCGATAAGACTGTATCTGTTCAACGATCGCCCGCGAACTTGAAAGCACAGCCAGGCGCAGATCAGGGCCATGCGTTTTTGAATAAGACAAAATATGGATGACCCGGTCGGGATAAAAACGGCCAAGCGAATGCCTCGGGGCCTCGCTAATATCGGCAACGCCATCGTCTTCAACAATCAATGTATCGGTCTCACGCAAAATCTCGGCCAAGCGCTCCATGCGCTGCGGACTGACGCTCTGGCCTGTGACGGAGTGAACACGTGGCTGAAACAGGAAGGCAACCGGCCGAAATTTCAGCGCTTCCTCCAGCGATGAAGGTGTTGGGCCCTCATTATCGCACGTCACGGGAATGATACGCACACCGCGATCTTCCAGAATATCCAGCAAGCGCATCCCGGTGGGGTCTTCTACCGCTACGCTGGCGCCCGGAAGGACCAGAGCGTGTATCAGTGTATAAACAGCATTGTAGCCACCATTTGTTGCAAGGAAGGCTTCCGGCTCATAGGGCCAGGTCTTTCTTGCTTCGATTTCCAATTCGGGAAGGATGCGGCTGCGCTCATAGCTATTAAGATTTTCAGCCGAAGCACCATAAGCCATGGCCTGGGCAAGTTGGGGCAGCAGCGTGACATCCGGCACGGCGGCAGTGAGATCCAACGCGCCCTTTCCGTAATTGCCAACACTCGCCAGACGCGCCGGCTGCGCCATAAAACGGTCACCGCTGACCCATGTTCCATTGCGGCCTCGCCCGCTGATAATCTTTTGCCGACGTAACTCATGCCATGCATGGGAAATGGTTGCAGGGCTAATTCCGAGCGCAAAAGCAAGATCGCGGATGGCCGGGAGCTTGGTTCCCACGGGCAATGCGCCCCCACGGATTAATGCGCTGGTTTCTATTGCAATACCGCGAATTGTCCGGTCCTTCAGCTTTTGAGCAAACCAGTCGGCGTCCCGCGCGTCATTCATTTCATCACCCATTTTTAAATGTTCAATAACGTAATAACATTTGATCACCTGAATTTGAACATTTAACGTGAGGTGGATCAGAAAAAATTGTGAGTGACTGTCTATGCCGATTACCCTTCGTCTTGCTCTCCGGGATTGGGATTATATGACCCCTCTCGTTTTAGGGGACGTGACCTCGCCAAAACTTGATATCGAGGTTGATCGCGTAGGCACATTGATTCCGCATGTGGGAAAGAGCGACGCCTATGACGCCGCGGAAGTGTCCTTCAGCCGTTTCACCCAGCTGTGCTTTGAAGGCGATAAAAGCATAGTCGGCATTCCAAATTTCATCATGCGGGGTTTCAGGCACCGCTGCATCATCACGACCAAAGACAGTCCAGTTCGAAAACTGGCCGATCTTGCGGGTAAACGTATCGGGGTCACTGGCTGGCGTGACTCTGGCAATACGTGGACGCGGGCAGCGCTTCGCAGGGAAGGCGTAGGTGTTGAAGATGCAATGTGGTATGCGGGCAGGCTGACAGCGGCTCATCCAATTACCGATCGTCTCGATGGCTTTGGCCGCCCCGGAAGGATTGAAGCCGCACCCGGCGAAAAACCAATGGTCGACATGTTGGTGGATGGCGAACTGGATGCGATCTTCACGCCCTTTATGCCGGATGGCTTTTTTTCAGAAGGTTCCTCCTTCCGGCAGGTTCTCGCCGATTTTCGGAGTGCTGAGCGGCATTATTTTGATGAGGTTGGCTATGTTCCCGGCATGCACCTTATCGGCATCAAAGCCGATATTGTGGCCGAGCATCCGTGGATCATCCCCGAGCTTAGCAATCTGATCGATGAATCCCAACGTGTCTGGCTAAACAAGCGTCGTAAATATGCCGAGACAACGCCGTGGATGTTCGATGAGCTTCTCCGGTGCTCCTCCGATCTGCCGGCGGGCTGGAATGCGAGCGGCTTTGCCGAAAATCACGCGATGATAAAGGGCTTCATCGATGAACTTTATACCCAAGGGATTCTCCCGCAGCGGCTTTTGCCGGAGCTACTTTTTCCGCTCGACATTGATGGCAGTGATACCAGCATTGCCATTGCAAAAATGAAAATGAAAATAAAGGGGAATGAACATGTTGCATAAAAATTTAGCCTGTCTCGCACTGGCGAGTGTAATGATCTGCGGCTCTGCTTTGGCGCAAGAAAATGCCACCAAGCTTCCGGTAAATGATGAACTCCACGCCAAACTGCCCGAAAATATTCGCTCGGCTGGAAAAATGATATCCGTCAACAACGGATCGTTCCCGCCCTATGAAATTGTAACAGGAACGGAAATGACGGGCGCAAGTGCAGACCTGACGGATGCGCTGGGTCAAATACTTGGAGTCAAGATCGAACACGCGACTGTCGGCGGGTTGCCTGCTCTTCTGGCGGGCGTCAATTCCGGCCGTTATCAGTTCGCGTTCGGCCCGGTTGGTGATTTCAAGTCACGGGAAGAGGCCAATGATTTTGTCGATTGGGTTCAGGAGTTTGTGGTTTTCGCCGTGCAGAAGGGCAATCCGAAAGCGATAACTTCGCTGGATTCCGCGTGCGGGCAGCGCATTGCTGTGATGGCGGGTGGTTCGGCTGAAAAGGTGATCAAGGTTCAGGCCGAGAAATGCAAAACGGATGGCAAGGAGCCGATTGAGGTTCAGTCGTTTACCGACCAACCAAGTTCCATTTTAGCAGTGCGTTCGAAGCGTTCCGACGCATTCTTCTCGTCGCAAGCACCGCTTACCTATTTCGTTACCCAAGCCAATGGTCAGCTTGAATTGACCGGGGTTGGTCAAAAAAACGGTTTTGAGAACCTCTACCAAGGCGCGGTTGTGCCGAAAGGCTCGCCGCTCGGGCCAGTTTTGCGTGATGCTATAAAAGTGCTTATGGACAACGGCACCTATGCAGCGATCATGAAAAAATGGGGCCTTGAGAACAATATGCTCAAGGAGCCTGGTATAAATCTTGGCGGGACATTGCCGAAATGAGCAGAGTTGATGAAGGATTGATGCCGCCCGGCGGCGGCATCGGAAAGGACGTTGCCGAGGCCCACGTTCCGTTTCCAAAAGGGCGCTTTGCCGCCTGGCTCCTGACCCTGGCAATTGCAGCCTATTGCGCATGGTCGGTCGCCAAGAACGATAATTTCGGATGGCCGGTCGTTGCGGAATATTTTTTCGATCCGACCGTGATAAGCGGGCTTTACGTCTCGCTCGGCCTGACGGTTGTCGCAATGGTGATCGGCATCGCCGTCGGCTTGCTCCTTGCCGTTGCAAGGATGTCGAAGGACGGGCTGGCCAAGTCATTGGCCTCGCTTTTCATCTGGTTCTTTCGAGGAACACCGCTGCTTGTGCAGCTGATTTTCTGGTACAATCTCTCCACACTATTTCCCACAATATCGATCGGCATTCCGTTCGGACCCACCTTCATGAGCTGGGATACCAATTCGGTAATCAGCCCGATGACTGCTGCGATCGCAGGACTTGCCCTGAATGAAGCGGCTTATATGGCCGAAATTATTCGCGGCGGCCTTCTATCGGTCGACCGGGGACAATTTGAAACTGCGGAGTCCTTCGGCATGACGCGTGCCCGCGCGCTCCGTCGCATCATCATACCTCAGGCTATGCGTTCAATTGTTCCGCCGACCGGCAACCAGCTGATCAGCATGATCAAGGCAACGTCGCTTGTCAGCGTTATTGCGATGGCGGATCTGCTTTATTCCGTTCAGTCGATTTACAACCGTACCTTTGAAGTTGTTCCGATGCTGCTTGTTGCTGTCATCTGGTATCTTCTCATCACGTCGGTCTTGAATATCGGGCAGAGTTATATCGAACGCTATTACAGCCGTGGCGACCGCCAATCGGGAGCCGGTAAGGCGGCGCGGGACGACGCTCCAGCGGCGACTGCCGTGCCTTCCCGTAACGTGGCGCAGGAGATGGCACAATGAACGCAATCGTCGATACAGCTCCGCTTGTTAGAGCGCGAAATGTGCACAAATCTTATGAGCAACTGGAAGTTCTCAAAGGCATTGACCTTGATGTTGCGCCGGGTGAAGTGGTGGTTGTTCTCGGGCCTTCGGGCTCAGGTAAATCCACCTTTCTGCGCTGCATCAACCATCTGGAATCAATCAATCGAGGGTCGATTGAAGTGGATGGCGAGCAGATAGGGTATAAGCTCCACAAGGACCGGCTGCAACGGTTGTCAAATTATTCCATCGCCCTGCAAAGACGCAAGATCGGCATGGTTTTCCAACAGTTCAACCTCTATCCGCACATGACAGCCTTACAGAACATTATGGAGGCACCTGTTGGTATTCATGGCGAGAGCCGCAAAGAAGCGGCTGAAAACGCGCGAAAACTTTTGAAGCGGGTTGGCCTTTCGGAAAAGGAAGACAGCTATCCGCGGCAATTGTCTGGCGGACAGCAACAGCGCGTAGCTATCGCCCGTGCGCTGGCAATCAAGCCAAAGTTGATGCTCTTTGATGAGCCGACATCTGCACTCGATCCGGAACTTGTCGGTGAAGTGCTGGCGACCATGCGCGATTTGGCAGACCAAGGGCTGACAATGATCGTTGTGACCCACGAGATCGGGTTTGCCCGCGAAGCGGCTGATCGCGTCGTGTTCATGGATGATGGCAAAGTGGTTGAGCACGGAAAGCCGGAAGATGTTCTTGGTAATCCTCAGCACCCGAGAACGAGAAGCTTCCTTTCGCGCTTCATTTAGCCTATCCGCATCGAAAAAGCGCCACCCGTTCCAGGGTGGTTTTATCCCCAAATCACCGGAATGATCATGACACCTGCTAATGACTTTGCTCGCCTTGCCGATTTTGACTCGATGAAAAGCGAAATGACCCGGATCCGGCATCACCTTCACGCCAATCCTGAGCTTTCGTTCGAGGAGGCCGAAACTGCGCGTTTCGTTGCAGAAAAGCTTGAGGCTTGGGGATATGAGGTCACCCGCAATGTCGGCGGTCATGGCGTGGTCGCCCGTCTGACCGTAGGCGCGGGAACCAAGAGCATTGCCATTCGGGCGGATATGGATGCTTTGCCGATCGAAGAGCAAACCAATCAGCCATATGCCAGCAAGTTTACGGGAAAGATGCATGCCTGCGGTCACGATGGCCATACGACAGTACTGCTGGGAGCAGCCGAATATCTCGCGCGGACACGCCGTTTCAGCGGAACAGTGAACCTCATCTTCCAACCTGCCGAAGAAGCAGGAGGATGGAGTGGTGCGCAGGCAATGATCGCCGATGGTCTTTTTGAACGGTTCCCCTTTGACGCGATTTTTGGCCTGCACAATCATCCGGGTGCACCGGAAGGGACATGGTTGATGCGCTCAGGTCCGCTTATGGCGGCAGCCGATACTGTCGAGATAAAGGTTCACGGCAAAGGCGGTCACGCCTCGCGCCCTCATCTGACAATTGATCCGGTCGTGATTGCCTGCAATATTGTGGTTGCTCTCCAGTCGGTCGTTTCCCGCAATATTGATCCCACGCAAACAGCGGTTGTAACGGTCGGAGCGATACATGGCGGGGAGGTGGCAAATGTCATTCCCGAAAGCGCAAGATTGCTTATCACCGTAAGGTCTTTTGATCCGAAAATCCGTGACCTTCTGGAGGCGCGCATCACCAAACTGGCAAGTGCCGTCGCCGATGGGTTTGGAGCAAAGACGGATATCAATTATACGCGGGGCAACCCGGTTGTCGTGAATTCGGAAACGGAAACCGGATTTGCGCGGACCGTGGCCGAGGAATTGGTTGGCGCGGATAAGGTTTCAATCTGCCCTCTTATTCCGGGCAGTGAGGACTTCTCACATTTTCTGCAACATAAGCCGGGAAGTTTCCTGCGTCTTGGTAATGGCGTGAATTCGCCAATTTTGCATAGCGACAAATATGATTTCTCGGATGAAAGCCTTACCGTCGGCGCAGCAATGTGGGCGCGGCTGACAGAGCGATATCTAGCATAATATTAAACCTGGTGTCTGGAAGCGGCCTGACTGCGGCGCTTAGACGATGGCTTTCAGTCCAGATTCCTTCAAGACGGTGGGATTAAAAGTTAGCTTTCCAATGAGCCATCGATTTGCTCCTTGATAGTTGAGCTAAACAAGTTTGCGGTGCTAGTGATTGCTGACCAGTGTCATTGAATGACCGAGATAGAGCCGATCGCGGACTGTGTACTTTTGCTCATCGCAATCAATCCCGGATCCTGGGAGTGTGACATTCCAACCTTGCAGAAACAGATGCATTCTAACTTTGCGGGTACAACTGCTTGAGCATAATGCCTCCTAAGGAATCCCATGAGATATTGAACTTGCTGCGGTTATCACTAAAGGATAACAGGTTGGCATGAGTGCGCGTGATACGAGTCTTGATACCCTGCTCGATCTGGACGGCCAAACAATGTTTGTCGGCGAGACGTATTGGGTCAAATTCGCCGTCAAAGCAGTCACGGCCACGCCGCAACGGCGGCACGGGTTGCGCTCTTCATTGACGTTACACGGACCAAGTGGGGAACGGCTGGTAGGCTTTGACAATGCTCACGCGATCTCAGCAGTGAGTGGGCCAGCCGCAAAGCGACGCAAAAGTACGACCACAAACACCGTTTCCGGACATTGAGGCCGTATGAGTACAGCGACACTGCCACATTACTGGAAGACTTCTGGAGCGACGTCGATGGCGTTTTGAAAGAGGTAGGAGTGATCAAATGACGAAGACGCTTCACGTTGGTATCGCAAGCTATGAGACGATGAAGAGCCGGACCATGGCGATTGCTCGAGGGCAACTTAAGCCGAAAAAGAACGATCCCCAAGTCTGGTTCACGTCCATCGAAAGCCTCGCAAAGGTTTTGTCCGATCGAAATCGGGCTCTCCTTGAGACGATCGTTAAACAAAAGCCAGCATCGATTGCGGAGTTGGAAACGATGTCGGGACGAGCAAAATCAAATCTAAGCAGAACATTACGAACGATGCAGCGATACGGTTTGGTTGAGTTGGAAAAGGGTGAGGGCGGCAAGCTTATCCCTCACGTCACTTACGACCGTATTGCATTGGAGATGCCTGCATACTCCTGACGTTGCGAAACCATGGCGTTTCCGATGTTGGGCAGGATCGTTTGAATGCGGGCATTTCGCTTCATTTCGACAGCGTCAAAGAAGAGGTCATTGGCTCGGATCATGTTGAATATCTGCTTGGGGTGCGAACGCAGTTTTCGTTCGTTTGGCCGCTGTTGTTCCTGCCCTTGCCAAATCGTGAACTGTTCGGAACAAGAAGGATAACCAACTGCACTGTGATCCTTCATTTTTATTATAAGCCGCCACAACAGGCTTTGAGTGAGATTGTAGCCATCTGCGCTACAATCGAAACTCGTAAAAATTGGGCTGTTATCGGCATTTTCAAAGGAACGTTGCCTGACAGCTTTCATTTTTGTGCATGATGCATGTATCTTGCCAATTGCAAGGATCGCCCTTGTCGTTGGCCAAGAGGTTTTGATCTCCCGGATTATGATGTTCTCCTATCGCATAACAAAAAGAGGAGAATGATGATTGGAATCGGAATTCCGAGTAACTATAGAAGAATACCGCGGCCTATGGGAAACCTCCTGTAATGACCTGTCAAGTCACGAATGTTTAAGCTCACACAGCTGATATTTTAATGCTCTGATGATGGATTAGTTCCATCTGGAATCATTTTCAAAGACGGAGTGCACTGCGCTCCGTAAGATTGTTTTGCTAATGCATTTTCACATTTGGTTCGCGTGACCAGATGCGCAACTTTCCAAGCTGCATGATAAACTTCGCGATATCGTCCGGTCCGTTCAGCTGTATGACGCCTTCATCGAGTTGACCCGAAACTCCAGCCTTGTCGAGCAAGTTAACTGCTGATGCGTTGTAGCCGATAAACTTGCAATGGGTGAAAGCATCGGCCACGAAATCACGGGCAGTCGATTCCTTGACCAATTCTCTGACGCCTTGCTCTGAGGGCAGCAGAGCCACAGCATCATATAGAACTGACGGGCCGCCATCTATCATTTGATCTGCTTCTACAAACGTTCCATCAGACGCCGTGGCTCCGCTGACCGTCGGTGTGATGACCTCGAAAACAGCTTTCTGGGCTATTACTGCCTTTTGCAAATCTTTCAGTAGCGTCATATCAAATCCGTCGGTCAGCAGAATTCCGAGCTTTCTACCCTCAAATCTTTGGGGCCCGTTCTTGACAATGCTGAGCGCAGGAGAAGGGTCAAGATCCTGACGTGTGGGAACGGCCGCTTCCGCGGCGACAGGTATAGTTTTCAGACCAAGGCCCTTGGCGACCTTTGATGCCAGTGTCTCATCTATGTTCAAAAGATGCGAAACCATCCGTTCACGGATCACCGGAGTTTTTACCTTGCTGAGTTCAAAGGTCAAAGCGGCGATTATGTGCTTTTGTTCCGGTAAAGTTTGCGAGATGAAGAACTGACGGGCTTGGCTGTAGTGATCTGCAAAGGATTCAGCACGCAGCCTTACCTTTTGGCCGGACTCCACGTCAGCAAATGAGCGAAATCCTCTATCAGGTGACTCTCTTGGGCCTTCACCCCATGAATTTGGCTGATAGTTTACCCGCCCAACTGGATTGCGCATTGCCATATGCCCATCCTGCTGGAAGTGAGCAAAAGGACATTTTGGAGCGTTGATGGGAATATGCGTGAAATTGGGCCCGCCGAGCCTTTTCAGCTGTGTATCCAGATAAGAAAAATTACGTCCCTGGAGCAATGGGTCATTTGAGAAATCGATGCCGGGAGGGACGTTCTGGGTCATGAAGGCGACTTGTTCGGTCTCTGCAAAGAAGTTGTCCGGCATGCGGTCCAAAACGAGACGGCCAACGGGGATAGGACGAAGTATTTCTTCGGGAATGATTTTCGTTGAATCCAGAATGTCGAATTCAAAGCTATCGGCAAATTCTTGATCGAACAGTTGCACTTGCAGCTCCCACTCAGGGAACGCTCCCGACTGGATTGCATCCCACAGGTCACGGCGATGGAAGTCAGGGTCGGCACCGTTGATTTTAACCGCCTCGTTCCAGGCGATGGATTGCAGTCCGAGCTTCGGCTTCCAATGAAATTTGACGAAAGTCGACTCATCCTTCGCATTGACAAGTCGGAAGGTGTGGACCCCGAACCCTTCCATGAACCGGAATGAACGGGGAATGGCGCGATCGGACATTGTCCACATGATCATGTGCATGCTTTCGGGCGTCAGGCTGATAAAATCCCAGAAATTATCATGCGCTGACTGCGCCTGCGGAAAAGCGCGGTCCGGCTCTTCCTTTACCGCGTGAACCATATCCGGAAACTTTATAGCGTCCTGAATAAAGAACACCGGGATGTTGTTCCCGACCAGATCCCAGTTGCCTTCCTGCGTATAGATTTTGACGGCAAAACCTCTGACATCTCGTGCCAGATCAAAGGAACCCTTGCTGCCAGCCACCGTCGAGAATCTGACGAAAGCGGGGGTGCGTTCGCCCGCCCTTTGAAACAGGTCGGCCCGCGTGTACTGGGCCAAGGATTCGTAGGTTTCAAAAAATCCGTGAGCACCATAGCCACGTGCATGAACCACGCGCTCGGGAATGCGCTCATGATCGAAATGAAAAATCTTTTCACGAAAGTGGAAGTCCTCAAGCACAGTTGGTCCCCGTGCTCCTATCTTCAGCGAGTTTTGATCATCCGCTACCGGGCCACCTTGCGCCGTCGTGAGTATTGGAGTGTCGGTCGATGCCAGCTGATGCAGTTCTCCACCCGGACCGCGATGGAGTTTTTGATCATGGATCGTTGCGTTATCTGCCGGCGAACTTTTCGAAGATTTGGGCATTGTAGTCCCTCTATAGTCTAGTGCGGGAATTCGTGGTGATCAGCGCTTGACCCTGGAACCGTCCAAGGCATCGGCAAGTGCGTCAAGATCGGCTTCGGTCTGCATTTCTTCCTGTAGAGTGGTATCCAACAATTCGGCAGCATCTGAGTTACCGAGAGATGCCGCCAACTTTTTCAAAGCTTTATATTTTGCGATCTCATAATGCTCGACCGCCTGCGCACCGCCGGCAAGGCCGAGATCGAGAACGGGGCTGCTTTTATACTCGGCAATGATTAGTTCGCCTTCTTCAATTATCGCATCTATGCCTGCGCAGGTCTTTGCCACCACGGGTTGACCCGATGTTGCAAAAACTTTTTCGAGGCGACTGACATGCCCTTCAGTCTCCTTTCGGTGTTTATCAAATGCAGCTGTCAACTTGTCCGAAGTTGCAGCCGCCGACATCTTAGGCAGGGCTTGCAGAATTTTACGCTCGGCATAAAGGATTTCCTTCAAGCCATCATTGTAGAGGTCTTCGACTGATTTGTTTTGCATAATGCTGGTTCCTTTGCAGTCTTAACCTTGGTTGGAGAGACTGGTTCCCTCGCAAGAGGAAAATATATTCGCCTAAGCTCCGGTCTCACTGTCTCGTGCGGATACAGGCTTAGACTCAGGCGAGCCCTTGAAACGCAGGAAGATGGACAGAACAACCAGCATGGCGGTCGAAAAGAACTCTGACTGCCAGTTCTGGAAAGACTCAAACCAGAACTGGGAACTCGCAAAATGTTCAATCACACTGCGCGTGGCTTCGTGGTGCATGGTGGCTTGGGTGTTGTAGGACGCAGAACTGGCTATTAGATGCCCGACGAAGGAGGCTAAAAATAATATGGCCAAGGCCAGGCCCAGAGAATAGCGATAGATCCATCGGCCCATCGCAGAACGTCTTAGCCAAACAGGATACGACTTGGCCGTCAACTTGTCCTCGGCTGTTGAGGCTTCATCTGGATCACGCGACTCCGCAGACCCTTTTTGGAACAGCAAGGCAGTCAGCATGACGTAGAATGACATTTGCAGCCATTCGCTTTCCCAGTTTTCGAAGAGAGCCGATAGGAAAGACTCATCCATGGTATATCCGAGCAAAGTTAGGGGAGGCAGACCATGGCTGATGAGCTCAGCATTCTCTTGGTACCAGCCTGAGATACACATTCCGAGCAAACTACCCAGAAAGGCGAGGGTCAACACAATTGTCAAACCATTGTTCTTCAGCAATTTTTTCATTTTTTTAGAGCCTCCGGGTGGGCGTTAGATCGGCCGCCTCACACTCAACCCCCCTGCAAGGATGCGGTTCCGCCGATAAGGCATCGTTTTATAAAAGGAGGTGGCGCGGCTGCGCTCCAGCGCCATCCCGTGATTGAAATTACCAATCCTCTGTCCCTGCTTGGTTGGGAAGCCGCCTGCCACATGTAACCCACGGTAGACGAGATTGAGAATTATAATTGTAAGCGGGAATTGCCCTTTCCGGTTGGTCCAGTGTCCCAGTGTATATACCGACCTCATCCGATCCATCGTAATTCAGGGAGATCGGCGTTCCGCAATCGCCACAAAAACTTCTGGTCGCCAAGGGGGACGAACGCCGCTGTTTTGGCAGGGCTGACATCCATCTGAGCTTGTCCGATTTAACCCAACTTAAAACCGCAAATGCGCTACCTGTGGCGCGTCGGCACATGTCACAGTGGCAAAGATGAGTTCGCTCGATTTCAGCTAAATGAAATCTGACGATGCCGCATAAACAACCGCCACTGATTTGCTTTGGCATGATATGTCCTCCGGGACAGAAAACCCATCCGCCAATCTAATGTTCCGATACAACCAAAATTCGGGTCAGTTTTTGTAATTCATGCAAATGCCATGGAAGTTGTGTTTCATTACCACTGTCACCACATTCCACCTTAGAGCGTCTTGCGCAACGGATTGGAACAGAGGGGTTATAGCAATTAATGGCAAGACGAGCTGGCAGTGCGGATTTACCGCTGCACGGAGGACGGGTTCCCCGCTGGCTTGGCGATCGGATGACTAAGCTCGGAGCACTTATGTGCGAAGCGATCATTCACCATTACGGCCGGGATGAACTTTTACGTCGGCTTTCTCACCCATTCTGGTTTCAGTCCTTTGGTGCAGTGATGGGCATGGACTGGCACTCCTCAGGTATCACAACCAGTGTGATCGGCGCGTTGAAACGTGGCCTTACCCCAATGTCGCATGAATTGGGAATTCATGTTTGCGGCGGGCGCGGCTCTCACTCGCGAAAAACGCCTTCGGAGCTGAATGCGATTGGAGAGCGTGTAGGAATTGACGCAAGAGCTCTGGGACAGGCAAGCAGACTGGTCGCAAAAGTCGACAGTGCCGCCTTGCAGGACGGATTTGATCTTTATCTCCACGGTTTCATCGTTGCTGATGATGGAAAGTGGGTGGTTGTCCAGCAGGGAATGAATGGGAATAGTCGGCAGGCAAGACGTTATCACTGGCTGTCTGAAGGGCTGACCAGCTTTGTCGATGCTCCTCATGCCGCAATCGAAGGTCAGCAAGTCGGAAATATTATCAACCTTGCTGATCGTCGCGCATCGGACTCGCGGGTACAGCAAATCGAGGTTTTGAAGACATTGAATCCTGGCCGGATTGTCGAGGAGGTGGCAACTCTCGAGGGGACGCCTGCAGTCAAGCCGACCCTTTCCGACCAAATGGTGCTGCCGCACCTTCGTAACAAGTCCGCCAATATGCGGCGCATATAACCGGTTACCTCTGTTTTCCCTGGATGCCTTCCTCATCCTTCGTCGGGCCATCACCGTTTAACAGATCAAAGTAACAGCCGCTCATTCGTTTGCTCCCAATGAAAGTTCAAGGTGGAGGAAAGGCTGCACGACCTATTCTTGACACAAGAGGTCGTCCGATCTTCCCGTTGCCCTGCTTCTTCTCTTTTGTTCTTTGATACGGCGCTTGGCGGTGCGAATGTCTTTTTCTTGTTTCCGCTCCAGCGCCCTTTCGCGGTTGACCGCCAGCGTGCTGAGAACACCCGGATCTTTAATTCCCCGGTCACAGAAGTTCATGATGGTCGTGGCCAATCGGCTGCTATGTTCGTGGTTGTGGGGATGACGGTTCAAAGCGTGGGAAGCCAGGCGGTGAGCTTCGATCAATAACTGCGAGTGAGCGCTGCCGTATCCAAGTTCTTGAAACGTTGAGAAAGCCACTGGTTTCTCCTCTGAATTCAATTTTGTGGCTCCAACCTCAACTTCTTCGCGGGAGCGAGGGGCCGAGCCTGCAGTCAGTGAAGTGTCAACGCCTCTGACAGCAAGACATTCAACAGCCTTACTCAAAGAAGATTCCTTTCGCGTGCGCAAATCAGAAACTTCATGAGACTGACCGCGTTTAATTAGTTGAATGAACCGAGCTGCAGGTGTCGCCATGCCCCTGAACAAGAGTTTTACCAAGTTAGTGAACAAAGTTGCCATAGCGGGCCGGTCATCCCGTCACATTCATAATATGCGTCGCGTCTGTGCTCGGCTGGGCAATTACAGGTCCGGTATTTGGATTTTCCAAAACCTGGCAGCTGTTCGTCAACATCCGAACGATTGTGATCTTCCTTATCCACACACTCAGTACCGTGACGGCGTAGCGATCCAAGCAAAGCTTGATGAACTTATTGGCGCAAGCGAGGCGAAAAGTAACTTCATCGGGATTGAGCACTTGACTGAGAAAGAGGTCGAGGAATTTCGCAAAAGATTTGAGAAGACGGCGGAGGAAGCTGCCGAGGAGAAGCAGGCGGCTTAACCTTCTATCATTCGTCGGTATAAGGTGCACCAGTCCGAGGTACTCTGGTTGTTCGGGAAGTTGATAAATGTTCCGCCTGCCAGCCTTATCGACACGTGTCGATTAAGCAGCCATCACATCCGCAAGCGTGCTTAGATTCTTGAACCTTAATCTGCTTGGCAGTTTGATACCACGCGAATGCCCTACACGTTCTCCAACACAGTACGTGCTCGGTACAACGCGGTTAGTGAATAATCATTTCAATACAAGACTTTAATAAGAGTTGTAGACGTATGCGCTACAATCCAAATCGATGAAAATTAGCCTATTAACGGCATTTTCAAAGGAAGGATTCTGACAACTTCCCTGTTTGTACGCGGCCGTAAGGGGTATGTTCGACGGTGATTGTTTTGACAGGTGCAAGGCTTCTAGGGGTGGCAACTGAAGGACATTCGCTTTTGTCGATACTTTAAAAAAGAATCACAATTCTTTTAGTTTATGTCTTTCATAGGGATTCTTCTGATAAAACCATGCTGTTGTTCGACACGCCGATGCAATACCAGTAAAATACTTCCTCTGCTGTTGCTGTTCATCGTAATGTTTAATTTGTTTATAGATTATTAGCATGAATTAATATCAAAAATATATTTGTATTATTATTATGATATTTTGAAGCCATATTCATCTTTGAGAAAAGTCACCGTCCACCCATTTAGACACGCATCTATGATTTATTGCAGGTGTTGTCGAGAATAGATTGACTTTTTTTACTGAAATGACATTCAATCGGTGGCGGTGAGATATCAGATTTATTTGATATTCCCCGTTGCGGTATATTAGGGCGATTCGGACTGTACTTGGGGCCAAACAAAATACTTAGCCGACGGCGAAGTGGGGGGATATGGGAAAATTATCAGCTTTTGGAGGCCGGATCAGTTATGTTCCGGGCACCTTGTTTGCCATCTGTGTGGTTTTTCTCATCGCTTTCGGCGCGGGCTTGCTGTTCACTGCTCCCGCTTCGGCGCAGAACTGCGGCCCCTACAATATTTCAGTGGCCCATGGAGGTTCAACACAGCTTACAGTTACATGCGATCCCTTTGGCCTGAATAATCCTTCCGTCCTCACGCAACCGGCGCATGGAACAATAACTGTTCTGAATATCAATTCAGGGCTGATTGAATATTCGCACAATGGCGGCGCTGATGTCGCAACGTCCGACAGCTTCGTCCTCGCAGGCGCTTCAGCCCAGCAGATACAGGTTTTTGTCACGATCGGACCTGCCTCAACAATGACTATTTCGCCGGGCTCCCTCGGCTCCATGCGTGCGGGAGTCAGCTTCAGCCAAACACTCTCGGCAAGTGGTGGTGTTGCGCCCTATACATTCTCGCTTGTATCTGGTGGCGTGCCAGGGATAACCCTCAGTGGCAGCACTCTCTCAGGGACCCCAACTGAACGAGGCGCGCATACACTGGTTGTCGAGGCAACTGATAGTGTTGGTACGACTGCACAGAAATCCTACGGGGTGACTGTCGCCAATCCAATCCTCACGACGGCGCCGCTCAGTCACAGCATGGCCGTGGGGCAACCAAGTACAGCATCAATCACAACCACTGGCGGCATCGCGCCATATACTTATGAAGTCAATCCCGGAAGTGGGACATTGCCTCCAGGCATTAGTCTTGCATCAAACGGCGGTTTGACAGGGACACCCACTGCTGCCGGAACTTTTACGTTCGACGTTGTGGCGAGGGAGAGCAGCACCAGTTCGGATTGTAACTGCCCATTCTTCAAACTGGATACTGTTACAATTACTGTGGCAAATGTGGCTCCGCCGGTTGCCAACGCGGTCTCGGCAACGATTGCCTTCAACTCGAATGCC
>NZ_JCAXDZ010000007.1:0-209939 GCF_059758635.1 Phyllobacterium sp. GQ127 | reverse complement strand
CCTTGGCTTTTGCTCCGGCAAGTGCCTTCGCTTGCACCTCTTCTGCAAGCCGCAATCTCTCAGCCTCGGCATCCGCCTGCGCCCTGGCAATCGCCTCTGCCTCTGCTTTGGCCTTTGCATCAGCAAGTGCCTTTGCTTGCGCTTCTTCTGCAAGCAGCAGCCTTTCAGCTTCTGCTTCCGCTTTCTCCTTGGCCTTTGCACCAGCAGCACAACGGCCTTCTCCGCGTCACGTTTTGCTTGCTCAGCAGCCGCTAGTTGTTCTTCCAGCTCTTTTGCTTTTTCGGCTTTGACGGCCGGGGTAAAGTCGAAAAACAGAACCACTCTGTTTTCGTCTGAATAATCGAGCATCGGGGTAATGTAGTTATAGCGAGGGTCGATCTTTCTAAATCGACCTGTCACACCCTTCCCTGCGGTCAAAATATCAAATCGTTTTTCAAACACGCTTTCAGCCATGCCTTCGGATAATTCATTTCCATTATCCAACGACACGCTGACAGTGCCACCATTCAAAATTGCTTTACCACCGATATCGAGTCTGTTGATCACCGCTAAGTCTGGCGTAAACTCAACGTCCAACTGACTGCCCTTCTCAAAGGTCGCATCTTCACCGACATGAAGTACCCCTGCTCGAGTTTCAAAATTGCCGGCACTTACTGTTCCCCCACTCTTTACCAGAAGGTAATCTATCGAACCCACACCATAGAGATAACCATTAACAGTGACCAAATTTCGGATAGCCCCGTCTAACGCCAGAGATGCCCCCTTATCGACCAGAACGGGAGACTGCAGCGAAGGAACGATTGCCACCCCATCATCGCCGAGCAGCTCCTGTCCAGCTAGATCGGACTTGTTGTCCGAGACCATCAGCGTGCCTTCTTTAATGCGTGTTTCACCTGAATAGGTATTCACGCCTTCAAGTACCAGCATCCCCGAGCCAGTTTTTGTCAATCCGGCATCAAGGTTTAAAAGCTCGGCATATATGGCCTCGAGCGCAGCGATTTTCTCCGCAATAATTTTATCAGGATGATCGAAACTGGTTTCGGCTTGCTTGGTTTTCAAAGCAGCAAGCTCCTCTGCAATTTGTGCTTTGCGCTGCTCAAGCAAGGCATTTGATATATTATTTTTCCAGGTAATTTCAGTCTCGTCTCCGCTCACATTCGCGGTGAAACGCCGTAAAAATTGAATGGGGCCCCGCTTTTCCTCGTTGACATCGATCATGGCAGAGCGATCTGTAGCCCGGCTTTTGGCAGCGGCTACTTTCAAAATGTCGAGAAGCTCCCGTTCGCCGAGATAGGGATGATATTTCCGCAACCTCTCCAACGATTTGTTGTCGCTGGGAAAGGATATGATTTCATGACCCTCGATATCAAAGGCGAAAGGATCGCCTCCAGTCTGCGCGCTTTTATCAGGACCGGCGTCTGCCTTGACCGCACTCTCGGCATAGCTTGGATAGCTTGTTGCCAAAAGGATGAGCGTCGAAACGACTCTATATTTCAAACGATTACGAAAATCTGCAATGGAATAGGTTTTTGCGCCAAAATTGGCCCAGCTCAAAGAATAAGCCATAAAGAAACTCCGATACACAATACAAAAATCAGATACGCTTTACAGTTGCATTTAATGAATGTTGCATAACCATAGATTGCATATGGAGGCCGTCAATTAGGCTTTAGGCTTATGGAAATTTGCATTTGCTCCGCAGAAAATATTAGTTGGAAGATCGCAATATGGGCGATAACAGGAGGGAGTTTTCCAACCGTAGGCTAGATTTAACTTACTGATTACAAATATCTTTTTTTAACGCACCCTATTCCATGTCCGTCTGCGGCAGCTCGATGCCGGATAATTCGGCAAGAGTCATACGGGCGGCGCTGACGCGCGCAAAACGTAATGTCATTGCCTTGCGTGTTGCGCCTGCCAGCTTGTGCTCGGGCGCATCACGGATGATCTCGGCACCATATCCATCAGATAGAATGAAGCCGCAATCGTCGGGGAATATATCGGCTGGAACACCCGGATGAGTAGCAAAAAACAGCCGGTCGCAATAATCGCGATAGGTCGGCCATTTTCGATCAACCTTCCAGTCCTCGATCGATGATTTTATTTCGACAATCCAGATTTCACCATTGCGGGACAAGGCCACAAGATCGGCGCGACGGCCGGAAGCAAGCGACAATTCCGGCATGACTGCCAAGCCCATTTCGAGGAAAAGCCGCTGCACGCCGCGCCGCACCAGCATGGCATTTTCGGATTGGCGGCCATCAATAAGCGGATTGGTCTGGCTCAGACTGACTATAGGCATGACGGCGAATCTATCGGCAATTTTGCAACCATGTGGTGGAAAATACACCCACAGGTAGGTGAAAACCATGGTTAATGGAAAACTAAGCTTTACGGTTAATGAAGCTTTAACAATAATGGCGCTAAAGAGGCAACAATAAGTAACATATAGATTCGCACAACCAACGGGGTGATCATGCGATTTAAAACTATCGTTCTTGCGGCTGGCCTTATGGGCGCAACTGCTCTAGCCGGCTGTTCCACGATCGGGTTTAATTACTCAACAGCCTCCTATAGTTCAGTTTCGGATGCAGGTTACGTTCTCCCCGCCATTCCCCGTGCAAAAATCCCGCCGCAATTCCTGCGACAGGAAGTTCGCTATGATGGCGGTGAAACACCAGGAACGATCATCGTCGATACACAGACAAAATTTCTCTACTTCGTTCTGGGCGGCGGCAAGGCCATGCGTTACGGCATAGGCGTCGGCAAGGAAGGCTTTGAGTGGAACGGTGCGGCACGCATTGCGCTCAAGCGTGAATGGCCGACATGGACCCCGCCAAAAGAAATGATCAAGCGCAAGCCGGAACTGGCTGAATTCCGCAATGGCATGGGACCCGGCCTTCAAAACCCGCTTGGCGCCCGCGCCCTCTATCTCTTCAACAAGGGCGGCGATACCGGCTATCGCCTGCATGGCACGCCGGAGTGGTGGTCCATCGGCAAAGCCATGTCTTCAGGATGCATCCGCCTGATGAATCAGGATATTATCGACCTTTACAATCGCGCCGAGGTTGGTGCCAAGGTTGTCGTCCGCTAGAAGAATTCCGCTCAGGCGGAACCACAAAACATTGCAGCAAAAGGCCACTTTCGAGTGGCCTTTTTGTTGGATGAGTAGGGTCCGGACCCTAGAATACGGCGAAGGCTTCAACCCGTCTTTATTTCCCTCCCCTGATTTTGCCGTGTTGACCTGATCATCTGCCGCCTCATAGATTGCACCTGTCGATCTTGGACCAACCCGGATAGAGGCTAAAACTGGAAAGTGAATATGTTTAAAACCGTTGCCACCACACCATTCGATGACCAAAAGCCCGGCACGTCAGGGCTTCGCAAGAAGGTTCCTGTTTTCCAACAGCCCAATTATGCGGAGAACTTCATTCAGTCCGTATTCGACGCGCTTGAAGGATATGAAGGCAAAACACTGGTGATCGG
The DNA here is from genome assembly GCF_059758635.1 of Phyllobacterium sp. GQ127. Classification (NCBI taxonomy): domain Bacteria; kingdom Pseudomonadati; phylum Pseudomonadota; class Alphaproteobacteria; order Hyphomicrobiales; family Phyllobacteriaceae; genus Phyllobacterium; species Phyllobacterium sp. GQ127. Next base: position 206,453 of record NZ_JCAXDZ010000007.1, on the reverse strand, counting down.
CGGAGATGGCCGCTTCTACAATCGCGAAGTCATCCAGATCGCCTTGAAAATGGCAGCCGCCAATGGTTTCGGCCGGGTGCTCGTGGGGCAAGGCGGCATATTATCCACTCCGGCGGCGTCCCATCTCATTCGCAAATATGGAGCCTTTGGCGGGCTGATTCTGTCTGCCAGCCACAATCCCGGCGGCCCCACCGAAGATTTCGGTATCAAATATAATATCGGCAATGGTGGCCCCGCGCCGGAAAAAATTACCGAAGCTATTTTCGCCATTTCCAAGACCATCAAGGAATACAGGATCGCTGAGAGCGCCGACATTGATATCGACACAATCGGCACTCAGAAACTTGGCGATATGGATGTGGAGATTGTCGATTCCGTTGCCGATTATGCGGCCTTGATGGAAACACTTTTCGATTTTGACGCTATCCGCGCCTTGATCAAGTCGGGCTTCACCCTGCGTTTCGATTCCATGCATGCGGTTACGGGCCCCTATGGCAAGGAAATTCTCGAAAAGCGCCTCGGCGCGCCGGAAGGCACCTGCCTCAACTTCGTGCCGCTGACGGATTTTGGCGGCCACCACCCTGATCCTAATCTGGTTTACGCCAAGGAACTCTACGACCTTCTCATGTCTGCGGATGGTCCTGATTTTGGTGCTGCTTCCGATGGCGATGGCGACCGCAACCTCATCATTGGCAAGGGTATCTTCATCACCCCTTCAGACTCGCTTGCCATGCTGGCAGCCAATGCCCACCTTGCGCCAGGCTATAAGGCCGGGCTTAAGGGCATTGCCCGCTCCATGCCCACCAGCGGCGCCGCCGACCGCGTGGCGGAGAAGCTGAAAATCGGCATGTATGAAACCCCGACGGGCTGGAAATTCTTCGGCAATCTGCTCGATGCGGATATGGCGACCATCTGCGGCGAGGAAAGCTCCGGCACAGGTTCAAACCATGTGCGCGAGAAGGATGGGCTTTGGGCCGTGCTGCTCTGGCTCAATATCCTTGCAGTGCGCAAGGTCAGCGTTCAGGAAATTGCGCTTGAGCATTGGGCCCAGTATGGCCGCAACTATTATTCACGCCACGATTATGAAGGTGTCGACACGGCCAGTGCAAACAAGGTTATCGACGCGTTGCGGGCCAAGCTCGCCAGCTTGCCGGGCACCTCCGTTCAGGGACTGAAAATCGCAGCTGCCGATGATTTTGCCTATCATGATCCGGTCGACAAATCCGTCAGCGAGCATCAGGGCATTCGCATCCTGTTTGAAGGCGGCTCCCGCGTTGTCTTCCGCCTGTCCGGCACAGGAACATCCGGCGCTACGATCCGCGTTTACATTGAACGCTATGAGCCGGACCCGTCACGACATGATCTGGAAACGCAAGGGGCGCTTGCAGATCTTATCCTTGCTGCCGAAGAGCTTTCCGCCATCAAAGCCCAGACGGGCCGCAAAGAACCGAGCGTAATCACGTAAAGGGCAGTCGGAAGGCAGAGGCTGCTGAACCAGCCCAACGGACATAATCCAGCAATGTGTGTCAGACCACACTCGCTGGATTTATGCTGCCATAAACTCCACCCTCATCGAACTTTCAAAACATCAAGGGGCATTGATGACCCAACTTCGCACGCTTTACCCAACGATAGAACCTTATGAAACAGGTATGCTCGACGTAGGAGATGGGCACTCCATCTATTATGAACGCTCCGGTAAACGGGGTGGGAAACCTGCCGTCTTTTTGCATGGCGGTCCAGGAAGCGGTGTTTCTTCGAACCACCGGCGCCTATTCAATCCTGATGTCTACGATGTCCTGTTATTTGATCAGCGTGGTTGCGGAAAGTCTGTTCCACATGCTGATCTTCATGCGAATACAACATGGCATCTCGTGGAGGATATCGAGCGGTTGCGAAAGCTGATCGGCGTTGACAAATGGATGGTCTTTGGAGGTTCATGGGGATCTTCGCTTGGCCTCGCCTACTCGCAAAAACATCCGGAACATGTCAGTGAATTGATCCTGCGCGGCATCTATACTGTCACAAAGGCAGAAATCGACTGGTATTATCAGTTCGGCGTTTCCGAGATGTTTCCAGATAAATGGGAGCTTTTTCAGGCACCCATTCCCTTGGAAGAGCGCGGTAATATGGTGGCGGCATACCATAAACGTTTGACCGGAGACGACAAAATTGCCCAGCTTGAAGCGGCTAAAGCATGGACGATCTGGGAAGGCGAGACGGTGACGCTTCTTCCCGATCCCGAATATTCCGCACGCTTCAGGGATGGTCACTACGCTCTCGCCTTCGCCAGATTGGAAAACCACTATTTTATAAATGGCTCGTGGCTGGAGGAGGGGCAGTTGCTTCGTGACGCTCATAAGCTCCATGGCATTCCGGGTGTAATTGTTCAGGGGCGCTATGACATGCCCTGCCCGGTAAAATATGCCTATGCGCTTCACAAGGTCTGGCCTGATGCCGAATTTCATCTTATCGAAGGGGCAGGTCACGCCTATACGGAACCGGGCATACTCGATCGGTTAATTCGGGCCACCGACCAATTTGCCGGACTCTAGATTTCATCACCTTACATCCTGTCATGAGACGCGGCGCGGTTCCTGCGCGAATGGGCTGAGGCCCAACCACTGTTGCATGGAGGCGGCGATTGCAGGATCGCCGTCAAATTCAAGGTTGCCAGCATCCACCTCCCGCCGGACCATTGAGAGGCCCATCCAGATTGCGGTCATGCTCTTCAATGAACTCGTGATGAGCAGATCAATGTCATATCCCGGATCAAACCCGCAAAGGTCAACAGAACCGTCCTCAACGACAAGCCAGAAATTTTGCCGCGCTTGAGGCAGTTCAGGGTACAGAAATTGAATCGTACACCGGCGCTGCGGCAATGGTTTCGGATTGAGATGACGGCGCATATCCCACATCAGCAACGATGGATCGAGATTCTTCAGCGAAACCTTGGATTCCACCCAGCGCTGCCCCCAAAAACCGATCCCCATGATTACGGGGCGCAAATCCTCACCGGCCGCCGAAAGATGATACTCCAGAACGCCCGCAGCATTTGGAACCGTCATTATGACGCCAGCGCGTTCAAGCTCTTTCAGGCGTTTTGAAAGGAGTGCGGGCGACATGCGCGGCACGCCCCGGCGCAAATCATTGAAGCGCGTCGTGCCGCATAAAAGCTCCCGCAAAATCAGCGTTGTCCATCGAGAGCATAATATTTCAGAGGCCATCGACACCGGACAGAACTGACCGTATCCGCCATGCGTTTCCATGAGTCCCCCTCAGGACTTTATTTTGTTTGAAGGTACTCCAAAAGATCGGGCAAGGGAACGGGCTAGTTCATTTCGTGAACTAGACGAAGCCCGTCAATGAGAGGATTTTTACTTTCACTAAAAACAAAAGCGAGGAGAACATCATGAACACCATGGCACATTCATCATCGGTTGATAATGCCGAGACACATTCTCATGCGAGCCCTGCCGCTGAGATTGCTCGCACATTGTCATCCGCTTTCGCCGATAATGCCGGTCATATCGATGCGACGGATACATTTGTCGCCGATAATTACAGGTTGCTCCAAGAAGCCGGCCTTATCGAAATCGGCGTACCGCTTGAACTTGGAGGTGGAGGCGCGAATGTTACGGAACTGGCGGAAATGTTGCGGATTATCGCACATGCATGCCCCTCGACCGCGCTGGCTTTTTCCATGCACACCCATCAGGTGGCAATTCCCGCTTGGCGTTGGCAGCATCAGAAACTGGCTGCCGTAGAACCTCTGTTGAAACGTGTTGCGGCCGAAAAGCTGATCCTGCTTTCCAGCGGCGGTTCCGACTGGATTGGCGGCTCCGGCAAGGCCGTTAAAGTTGATGGCGGTTATCGCATCTCGGCGCGAAAAATATTCACCTCGGGGGCTAATGCGGGCAATCTTTTGATGACGGGCGCCATGGTTGAAAATGACGACGGATCACATAACGTCATCCATTTTGCTGCTCCCATGAAGGCCGAGGGAGTGAGCGTCGTTGAAACCTGGAAGGCAATGGGCATGCGCGGCACTGGTTCCAACGACGTCATTTTCGATAATCTGTTTATTCCTGATAGCGGCGTCGCCCTCTCACGCAAGGCTGGCGAATGGCATCCTTTGTTCCAGATCATTTCCACAATTGCCTTTCCGCTGATCTATGCGGTTTATCTTGGCGTTGCTGAAAGCGCGCGTGATATTGCCGTTGGCCTCGCCGGTAAGAAACCCTTGAGCGCTCACAGCTTCAATCTTGCTGGCCGAATGGATACAAACTTGCGCGCCGCGCAACTGGCGCATCAGTGGATGGTGAACATAGCTGCCCGCAACGCGCCCTCTGCGACAACCGTCAATGAAACTATGATCGGTCGGTCTCTTGTCGCCGAACACGCGATTAAAGCCGTGGAATTGGCAATGGAATTGGCGGGCGGCAGCGGATTTTACCGGGATAACCGTCTTGAACAGCGTTTCCGCGACATACAGGGCGCCCGCTACCATCCGCTACAGCAGGGCCCGCAGGCCCATTATGCCGGAGCAATGGCTTTGGGCCAGCCTGTGGACCATATCTTTTAAAGGGGATTTGGATGGCGGCTTAAGTGCCGCCATCCTCTAATCAAAAACGATTGCAGGAGCGGTGCGCCCACCCTTGGCCAGTTTCAGCTGTTCCCAAACCTTCGCAGCGATCTCACGATAGACCCTGGTTTGCGGTCCATCCGGATTGCTGATGACGACCGGTGTTCCTGCATCCGACATTTCGCGGATTTCCATGACCAGCGGCACTTCACCAAGGAATGGAACGCCAAGGCGTTCTGCTTCCTTGCGTGCACCGCCATGGCCGAAAATATCATAGCGCGCGCCCGTATCCGGCGCGATGAAATAGCTCATATTCTCAACAATGCCGAGCAGCGGCACATCGACCTTTTTAAACATGTTGAGCCCTTTGCGCGCGTCGATCAGCGCCAGATCCTGGGGTGTCGAAACGATCACCGCACCGGCAAGCGGCACCTGCTGCGCCATGGTCAATTGCGCGTCGCCGGTACCGGGCGGCATGTCCACCACCAGCACATCGAGATCGCCCCATTGCACTTCGCGCAGCATTTGTGTCAGCGCCGACATGACCATGGGGCCGCGCCAGATCATCGGCGTTTCCTCGTCCACAAGGAAACCGATCGACATGACCTTCAGCCCATAGCCTTCCATCGGCTTCAGCACCCGGCCGGAAACCACTTCCGGCTTGCCGGAAATGTGCAGCAGACGCGGCATGGAAGGTCCGTAAATATCTGCATCCAAAATACCGACGCGCTGACCATTGGCCTGCAAAGCCAAAGCCAGATTGACAGCGGTCGTCGATTTGCCAACCCCGCCTTTGCCGGATGCGACTGCGATAATGGCGCCAACGCCGGGCACTCCGGATTTGACCGGCGCTGCCGCATGGCTGTGACCGGCATGGCCGGCAGCGGCTGGCGGAGCTTTAGCCTGTACACGTTGCGGCGGCACCGCGCCTGCCGGTGCCGGTCTTTGCGCAGGTCTTGGTGCAGGCGCAGCACGCGGCGCGTCATCGCTTGTCGGGCCGCCGCGTTTTTCGGCGGTCAATGCAACCACTGCGCCTTTTACATCGGGCATTGCCTTGACCACACGTTCGGCGGCAGAGCGGAGCGGCTCCAGCTCTTGAGCACGTTCGGCAGGGACGGTGATCGAAAAGAACACTTTATTGTCGGCGATAAAGATGTCTGACACCAGACCAAGCTCGACAATATTGCTGTTGAAATCCGGACCGGTCACCGTCCTCAATTGTTCCAGGACCTCGGTCTTCGTCACATCTGCCATTGCAATTCCATCCCTGTCATTCTTGGGGTCAGACCCTGACACTTCAGATAATGCAGTTGAGCAGAAACGCCAATGGACATTTGTACGCGGCCTGTCTTTGCGGGCAATAATCCCGCTTTACAATCGCAGTTCAGTTCCCGGTTGGTGGATCAGTTCGTCATTTTCACGCAATATTCATGGAGCAACCCTATCCGGCGATAAGTGAAAACTCTGCTCGCGGGATATGTTCGATGTGAAAAAGCCATAATGTGGCGTTCTAGCCAAATCCCTCTATCGCCCATAAGCATCCGCATTTCGGTCAGGTCAGAATCATGCCTCAAGTCCGTTCCCGCTTCCGCAGCCGCGCTCTGAAACTGATCGTCTTCGCCATTATCGCAATTCTTGTCGTCTGGCTGTTGATGACAAAGGTTTTTTCCTCCGGCAAAGCACCAGAGCAGAGCGTGTTCACTGCTCCTGTCGCACTTGGTTTCATTGAGGAGACCGTGCTTGCAACGGGTACTTTGGAGCCGGTGCAGATGGTCAATGTCGGTGCGCAGGTTTCCGGGCAGGTGAAAACGCTTTATGTTGAATCCGGTCAGCCGGTAAAGGCCGGTGATCCTATTGCCGAGATTGACTCTGTCCCGCAGGAAAATGCATTGCGAGTTGCCAAGGCGGAACTGGCAAACAGCCAGGCATTGCAGCGGGTCAAACAGGTTCAGCTCAAAAAGGCACAGGCTGCCTATGAGCGGCAGACCGCCTTGCTTGAGCAAAGGGCCGCCTCGCAAATGGCCTTCGATACGGCTGAGTCTGACTATTTTGCCTTGCAGGCGGAGATTGCTTCCCTTGGCGCGCAGATCGAACAGGCGGAAGTCAATGTTGAAACGGCCACGGCCAATCTTGGTTATACGCGAATCGTCTCGCCCATTGATGGCACTGTCATTGCAGTTGTCACCAAGCAGGGCCAGACGCTGAATTCCACACAAACCACACCAACCGTGGTGATCGTCGCCAAGCTCGATACGATGAATGTGAAGGTCAAAATTTCTGAAGCCGATGTCTGGCGCACCAAGCCCGGCCAGAAGGTGTGGTTCACCATTATGGGCGATGCGCAAACGCGCTATGAAGCCGAACTTCAGCGTATCGACTTTGCCCCGCCATCAATCACCACCGATGCCAAATCCAGCGTCGAAACCGACAGCAGCAAAGGCACCGCAATCTATTATGACGGGTTACTCACTGTACCGAATCCGGACTCTCGTCTGCGGACGAAAATGACCGCGCAAGTCCATATCATCATCGGCTCGATCAAGGACAAGCCAATCATTCCGTGGTCTGCCCTTTCCAACAGAGAGCCGGATGGCCGTTACAAGGTAAAGGTCAAACTGGCTGAGGGAAAAACCGAACAGAGATTTGTCAGGATCGGCTTGACCGACATGATCAAGGCTGAAGTCGTCGAAGGTTTGCGTGTTGGCGACGAGGTTGTCATTGAGGGGGGCACTCCCGCGGCTGACGCCAGCAAGGCTGCAAGCAGCGAGACACCTTCGTCATGAGTTCAGCCCTGCTCGAAGTCAAACAGCTATCGCGTATTTTCGCGGCGGGCAGCGAGGAAGTCATTGCCCTCGATAATATCGACCTGACCATAGAAGCCGGCGAATTCGTCGCCATTGTCGGGGCCAGCGGTTCCGGCAAGTCGACCCTCATGAATATTCTTGGCTGCCTGGATCAGCCGAGCAAGGGCAGCTATATCATGGCCGGTCGCGAGACTTCCGGCCTGACGAAAGACGAGCTTGCCGAATTGCGGCGCGAACATTTCGGCTTCATCTTCCAGCGTTATCATCTCATGCCCGATCTTGGCGCCATCGGTAATGTCGAAATACCTGCGGTCTATTCCGGCGCACCAAAGGGCCAGCGCCGGTCGCGCGCCATCGCCATTCTTGAGCGTCTCGGGCTTGGTGATCGCATGGACCATCGGCCGAACCAGCTTTCTGGCGGGCAGCAACAGCGCGTTTCCATCGCGCGGGCCTTGATGAATGGCGGCGAAATCATTCTTGCCGATGAACCGACCGGCGCGCTGGATAGCAAGAGCGGCGAAAATGTCCTCGACATTCTCAAAGAGCTTCATGCTACCGGTCACACGATCATTATCGTGACGCATGATATGGATGTGGCCGGTCATGCGGACAGGATCATCGAAATCAAGGATGGCGCTATCCTTGCCGACCAGCGCAAACCGGACAGACCCGTGTCCACGACAGCCAAACTGACGCAACAGCCTGCATCTGCCGGATGGCTCAGCGGTTTTATGCGCCGACTTATGGAAGCACTGCCCATGGCTCTGCGTTCCATGATTGCGCATCGCACGCGCACAGCGCTGACCATGCTCGGAATTATCGTTGGTATTGCAGCCGTTGTTGCGGTTGTCGGCCTTGGTGAAGGCGGCCAGCGCATGGTGCTGAACGAAATCAATGGTCTTGGCGCCAGTACGATCAGCATTTTCCCGGGCAAGGATTGGGGCGATGAAAACGCTGCCAAGATTAAAAGCCTCGTGATTGCCGATGCCGAAGCCTTGGGCTCGCAGCCCTATGTAGACAGCGTAACGCCCTCCGTCTCGGCGACCGGCAAAGCCCAGTTTGGTAATGTTTCGGTTGACGCGACAATCAACGGCGTAGGAGATAATTATTTCCGCGTTGTCCAGCGTAAAATCGTGCAAGGCAGTTTCTTCGATGCGCGAAGCCAAGCCATGGGCTTGCAGCAAGTCGTCATTGACGACAATACCAAACAGGCATTGTTCAAGAATGTGGCGAACCCTGTCGGACAGGTGATCGTGGTTGCGCAGGTTCCGGTCGTCGTCATCGGCGTCGCAGCCAAGACCACCGGCGGCATGGGCGAGGACAAACGGCTGCAAATCTACATGCCTTACACAAGCCTCTTTACCCGGATAAGCGGTGCAGGAAGCCTGAGCGAAATCACTTTGCGCGTGTCGGACAATGTGGACACCCAAGCTGCTGAAAAAGCCATCGTCGCGCTGCTTGAGCGCCGTCACGGCACCAAGGACTTTTTCATCTTCAACAGTGACCAGATGCGCAAGACCATCGAAAACACGACGAAGATTCTCTCACTGCTCATGTCATCCATCGCCGCCATCGCCCTCGTCGTCGGCGGTATCGGCGTCATGAACATCATGCTGGTTTCGGTGACCGAGCGTACAAAAGAGATCGGTCTGCGCATGGCGGTCGGCGCACGTCAGATCGATATCATGTTGCAATTTCTGATTGAGGCTTCCGCGGTAACTGTGACCGGTGCAATTATCGGCGTTGGACTCGCTTTGGCGATAGGTGCAGTCTTCGCTCCCATTGGCAGCTCCTTCCCGATGATTGTCTCGGTTAATGCCATCATGGTTGCCTGCATCACCGCCGTCATTGTCGGACTGACATTCGGATTCCTGCCTGCCCGAAAAGCCGCACGACTCAATCCGATTGATGCTCTGGCGCGCGATTAGGGGCAGCAAAACGGACACTTGAACAGTGCTTTCCAATTTCGACCGGGTTTGCTCGACATGTGGCACGATTTTTCAGAACAATTGGAGAAATTTGCCGAAGAATCGTCGATTCTTGCTCAAAAAAAGTAATCCTAGCGTGCAATTTGGTTGTCGTCGGTTGCATTACTCTTTGCCGCATGGCTTTTCATCAAAAGTGCAGCTATGAAAATGTTGGACTGCTAACGAGGCGATAATGCGCGAAGTTTGGAACAATTGGCGAATGGCGGTGCGCATGCTTTGCGCATTGGCGCTCGTATTTGTTGCCTTTGCCCATCAGCCGGTTTCCGCTGCGCCTGCCCTGGATGATCTTTCAGCCTATACCCTTCCCGACGGCTCTTTGCCCGTGCTTTGCCTGACCGATACCGGCAATGAAAAGGATCATCACAAGACAGCCTGGCATGGCACTGGTTGCGAGGCATGCCGTCTTGTTTCTTCGGTCATATTGCCCGTTCCGGCTACAGTCGCCAGCGCAAAAATTGAACCGTTACAATCACTTGCGATCAAGCAGGAAGCTGCTCTCATTGCGCGGCACGCCTATCCGCCATCCGCTCCGCCGCAAGCACCGCCGTCAGTCTGACACCCATTGCGCCCTTTGGCGCTTGAATATGGCCCTGCCCGCGCAGGTCCATCTCCTTTGGCCGTCAGACGATTGGAATAATTATGGCCGTTCTTGCCGAGGCTGGCAAAAAGCCTAACGATATCAGTATATCTCTTTATCGCGCCGTGTGGCGCTGGCATTTTTTAGCGGGACTTTTCGTCATTCCGTTCATGATCAATCTTGCCGTCACGGGCGGGCTCTATCTGTTCAAGGACGAGATTGACGATACGGTTTTTGCCTATCGCAATATTGTGGAACCGCAAGGCCAAACCCTGGCTCCCTCAGTGCTTTCGGAAAATGCGAGGGCAGCGGTACCTGGTTCAAAAATTATCCGATACCGCGTTCCCGCCGATCCATCGCATTCGGTTCGTGTCACTGTCGGCACATCTACTGAGAACGTTCTCGTCTTCGTTAATCCCTATAGCGGGGCCGTTCTTGGCACTGTTGCGGCCGAAAATGAATTCAATAAGGTGGTCCGGAATATTCACAGCCTGAAATATTTTGGCTTTGTTCCCAATAGGATAATCGAAGCTGTCGGAGGAATGGCGCTTATTTTGGTCGTCACCGGTTTTTATTTATGGTGGCCGCGCTCACAAACCGGCGGCGTTGTCAGCGTCCGTGGAACCCCTTCAAAACGTGTGTTCTGGCGTGACCTCCATGCCGTTACCGGCGCATCTGCCGGAGCGCTGATCTTTTTTCTGGCGATCTCTGGAATGCCTTGGTCGGGCTATTGGGGCGAGCAGGTTAATGCAGCGCTTTCCAGTGCAGGAATGGGTTATCCAACCAAGCTCTGGGATGATGTTCCCCTTTCGACAGTGCCCACTAAGGATGTGGTCGATCATGCTGGCTGGACTGTAGAAAACGCCCCCGTACCGGCGTCCAATACAGCTTCCAAAGGAGAGAACGTCAGTCTTGATCAGATCGTCACCGCTACCAATGAAGCGGGTATGTTTCCCGGCTATGAGGTTTCGCTGCCCAGGGGCAAGGGAGGTGTTTATACCGCCGCGATTTTTCCTGACGACATAGCAAGGCAACAAACGATCCATTATGACCAATATACGGGTAAGCCATTGATTGACATCAAGTTTTCCGACTACGGCATTGGCGGCAAAGCGATAGAATTTGGCGTTGGGGTTCATATGGGTCAGTACTTTGGGCTGGCGAACCAGATCCTCATGCTCCTGACCTGCCTCGCCATTACGCTAATGTCGGTAACTGCCATAGTCATGTGGTGGAAACGCCGCCCATCAGGCCGATTGGGCGTGCCGCCCATGCCATCTCAAACCAGCGTCTTTGTTATGCTGACCGTGGTAATCCTGGGCTTCGGCGTAGCTTTTCCGCTTACCGGCTTTGCCATCCTGGCCATGTTGGTCATCGATCAGCTGGTCACTCGTATCCCCTCTCCCCTGAAACGCGTATTCTCGTAAACATTCGAATTGGAGACGTTCCATGAACACACTATTCCGAATTGCCGCACTTGCATTTGTCGCCACGTCCCTTTCCTTTGCAGCGCAGGCTCATGACCACTCCAAGATGGGGCATGACGCCCCAGCGAGCCAGTCCGAAGATGCAATGGAACCGGTGAAAGCTGGAGATTTGACGCTTAGTAACGCGTTCACCCGTGCTACTTTGCCCGGTGCAAAAGTAGGTGGCGGGTATCTCAAGATCGCCAATTCGGCCAACGCGCCCGACCGGTTAATAGGCGGCACGACACCTGCCGCCGAGCGCGTTGAGGTGCATGAAATGAAAATGGCAGGCGATGTCATGCAAATGCGCCAGCTCAAGGAAGGACTCGAAATACCCGCTGGTGGAACTGCAGAGCTTGCTCCGGGGGGACTTCATCTGATGTTTATGAATATAGCCGAGCCGCTGAAGGAAGGCGACATGATCCCCGTGACGCTTGAATTTGCCAAGGCAGGCAAGGTCGAAGTTCAATTTATGGTGGGCGCAGCAAACGCTGCAAGCATGGAGCACAACTGATGAATATGCGGTGGGTTCGCTATGGTCTATGGGCGGCAATCGCTGCCCTTACCATCTTTCTGGTTCTTACTTACGTCAGTGGTCGGCAGGCCAGTACACAAAAATCAGTTGAACTGGGCACGCCTTTTAATCTGATTGATCAAAACGGTGCTCCTATTACCGAGGCCGCATTCAAGGGCCATCCGACAGCTCTGTTTTTTGGTTTCACACACTGCCCTGAGGTCTGCCCAACTACATTGTTCGAAATGGCCGGGCTGCTGAACACGCTTGGCGACGAAGGCAAGGATTTGCGCGTTTTCTTTATATCCGTCGACCCTGAGCGCGATACGCCGGAAGTGATGAAAGGGTATACTGCGGCCTTTACCGACCGGATAACCGGCATTACAGGCAAGCCGGAAGAGATCGAAAAGCTGGTCAAAAGCTGGCGTATCTACGCCAAGAAGGTTCCAACTGAAGATGGTGATTACACAATGGATCACACAGCATCTATCATGTTGCTCGATCGCGATGCGCGCCTGAAAAGCACGATTGATTATAAAGAAGATGCCGACGTTGCCTTGAAAAAGTTAAAGCTGCTCATCGCAGGCTGATTCCATCAAACCGTTCTCCTCCCGAAAATCGGGAGGGGATGCCGGCAGAAACTGAAGCTATCAGAACATTTGTATACTAAAAAACTCATAATTTCCTAGAATTATTCTAAGCTATTGATATTTTTGAACGTTTTAAACATTTAGTATTTGACAACCGTTTTTTCAGCAGCCTTTATGCATTTGTACAATGAGTACACCCTTTGATGTTTGGGCCTTGAACCCGTTCGATTGGAGGACCTTATGATTGGTCTTTTTTTGCCATGCCAACGCGTGGTCTCTTTGCTGAGGCGTCAGCGTCCGTCGTTTGCTTTAGGCTCTGATGAGCTTCTGCAGCGATTACGCGATAGCCTGCTTGCTCCTACCCGCAATCTTCCGCAGGACGGAGGTCGCGATGTTTCCTGGCTTATCTGAATCGCGGAACCATACCGGCTGTTATTTCGATCGTGCTCCTGAAAAGCTGGTGCTCGAAGGATATCGCCGCTGGACTGCCGGATTTGAAACCGGCTCTGTTGTTGCATGGGAAATGGCCTATGGTCTCTACAGCGAGATTCTTGGTGATCGCAACGGCAATCATGCCTTGTCAGAACTGTCTTACTTCGTGCGTACATTGCGCCATTGCGCCCTGTGCCCGTTGAAAACATTTCCCTTTGGCTCCCATCACGTCTGCCGAGAAGAATGCATGATATTGGGACTCGTTGCCGGTCTTCAAAATTGCGACATGGTTGCAGCACGAACATGCCTCAATGCAATGGCATGTCCCTCCCGTCACGAGGAAGTCGAAAACGCTGCAATCGCATTTGCCGAAACACTCGTAGAACTGGATCAGGTGCTCCTGCCCATTCCAAAATCTGCGATCGACGACATTATTTCCCGCCCTATGCGCGCGAAATACCACTAAGGAAGGGGAGAAATCATGATTATCAGTTCGCGCCGGGAACGACAATTATCGGTAGCAGCGACAGTGCTATTGACTGCAGCTATCTTTGTCATGCCCATCAAACTACCCAAAGAAGATACAACACGCGCCGAGCTTGCCGGTTACGTCAAAATTGCTGATGCGACGCCCGTGAAACTGACAGTTCGCAAATAAATGCCGCACTATTTTTGACGCTGGATCACGACAAGACCCAGCAATTCTTTTTGCGACAGAACCAACACGGCCAAAATATAGACGACTATTCCTATAGACTATGGCTATCCGGTAGAGTTTTCTAATTTTGTGATATAAAAGGAATTCTTTCTAACGCCTCATTTTCAGAGGCTCTGCTACCCTTCAGTTTCAATCACACGGAGGCAGGCATGAAAAATTCCCGATTATCGATAGCCTTCGCGACCGTTCTGCTTATGGCAACGGTCGCGTCACAACCAATGTCTGCTGCCTTGGCGGACACCACGCTCTTGAACGTTTCTTACGACCCAACGCGCGAGCTCTATAAGGATTTCAACGCGGCATTCGCAGCCAAGTGGAAAGCTGACACAGGAGAAACTGTTACCATACAGACGTCCCATGGCGGATCAGGTAAACAGGCACGCGCGGTAATAGACGGCTTGGATGCCGACGTCGTAACACTCGCGCTTGAAAGCGATATTTCGGCGATTGTCTCGGCCACAAAGAAAATTAATCCTGATTGGCGAACAAAATATCCCCATAACTCTGCACCTTACACATCGACCATTGTCTTTCTGGTTCGGAAGGGCAATCCAAAGGGCATCAAGGATTGGGGTGACCTTATCAAGGACGGCGTTGAGGTTATTACACCAAACCCCAAGACATCGGGCGGCGCACGCTGGAATTATCTTGCAGCCTGGGCATGGGCAAATGGCCAGTTTGGCGGCGACGAAGCCAAGATCAAAGAATATATCGCAACACTGTTCCAGCACGTTCCTGTGCTCGATACCGGCGCTCGTGGCTCCACCACGACCTTTGCGCAGCGTGAACTGGGTGACGTTCTCCTAGCCTGGGAAAATGAAGCCTATCTTTCGCTAGAGGAGTTTGGTGCCGACAAGTTCGATATCGTTGTGCCGCCCCAATCAATTTTGGCTGAGCCCCCCGTTGCTATCGTAGACGCGAATGTTGATGCCAAAGGGACAAGAAAAGCGGCGGAAGCCTATCTGCAATACCTCTATTCTGAAGAGGGTCAGACGCTCGCTGCCAAGCATTTCTACCGTCCCAGCGAACCAAAACTCGTCTCGGCCGATCTCCTCAAGAAACTACCCGAGTTGAAACTGGTGACAATCGATGATCCAATCTTCGGTGGATGGGCCAAAGCACAGCCCTATCACTTTGGAGATGGCGGAACATTTGACCAGATTTACAAGCCGAAACAGTAAAAACATGAAATCCAACCTTGTGAAAACAGGTTGGCAGCCAAACCGCGATGGAGTTACCCAATGACTCCATTCCGCTTCAAGAGGCCAAGTATCATTCCAGGATTTGGAATGACACTTGGCTTCACGCTTGCCTACCTAGCACTTATTGTCCTTATTCCACTTGCCGGTCTGGTGTGGCGCTCTGCCGCTCTCGGCTGGCAGGGCTTTTTCAATGTTGCGATTGATCCTCGGACCGTCAACGCGATGAAGATTAGCTTTGGTACATCATTTATCGCCGCCTTGGTGAACGTCGTCTTTGGCGTTATTGTTGCCTGGGTTCTCGTGCGTTACCGCTTTCCCGGCCGCCGCATTATTGATGCTATTGTCGACTTGCCCTTTGCGCTGCCGACCGCTGTTGCCGGCATTGCGCTCACGGCGCTCTATGCCAAGAATGGCTGGATTGGAAAATGGCTCGAACCCTTGGGTATCAAAGTGGCATTCACACCGCTGGGTATCGTCATCGCTTTGATTTTCATTGGTCTTCCCTTCGTTGTTCGCACAGTCCAGCCCGTCATGGAAGAAATCCGCAAGGAAGTGGAAGAGGCAGCTGCGACGCTTGGAGCAACCCGTTTCCAAACCATAACGCGCGTGCTGCTGCCGGGCCTTCAACCTGCCATTCTGACAGGCTTTGCACTGGCCTTCGCCCGGGCAGTTGGAGAATATGGGTCCGTTATCTTCATTGCAGGCAACTTGCCTTATGTTTCGGAAATTGCGCCCTTGCTGATCGTCATCCGGCTCGAGGAATTTGACTATGCGGGTGCCACGGCCATTGCGACAATCATGCTGTCCATCTCCTTCCTGATGCTGCTCGTGATCAATCTCATTCAGGCATGGAGCCGCAGGAGGTATGGCTATGGCACATGATCTGCCGATATCGAATGAATCTGCCAAGGCATGGCATCCTGCCACCACGGAAAGCCGCACGGCACGCTTTGTTCTCATAGCCACTGCACTGGCATTTCTCGGGCTCTTCCTGTTGCTGCCGCTCATTGCTGTTTTTGTTGAGGCTTTCCGCAAAGGTCCAGAAGCCTATCTTGCTGCTTTTGCAGAACCCGATGCGCTTGCCGCAATACGGTTAACCTTACTGGTTGCGGCAATTGCAGTCCCGTTAAACATTGTCTTTGGTGTCGTTGCCGCTTGGGCTATCGCCAAATTCGAATTCAAGGGCAAAGCTTTTTTAACAACACTGATTGACCTGCCATTTTCGGTATCTCCGGTCATTTCTGGTCTGGTTTACGTTCTGCTCTTTTCATCACAAAGCTTCCTTGGTCCCTGGCTGAAATCACATGGCATAGAAGTTCTCTTTGCCGTGCCGGGCATCGTGCTTGCCACCGTATTCGTCACCTTTCCATTCGTGGCTCGCGAATTGATCCCTCTCATGCAGGATCAGGGAACAACGGATGAGGAGGCAGCATTGTCCCTGGGAGCAAATGGCTGGCAGACTTTCTGGCATGTCACCTTGCCCAACATTAAATGGGGCTTGCTCTACGGCGTTCTTTTATGCAACGCCCGGGCAATGGGAGAGTTTGGTGCAGTTTCGGTCGTATCCGGGCATATTCGCGGCCTGACAAATACGATGCCGCTGCATGTCGAAATTCTCTATAATGAATATAATTTTGTCGCTGCTTTTGCAGTGGCTTCGCTACTTGCGCTGCTGGCGCTGGTGACGCTCGTTCTCAAAACTCTGCTGGAGTTGCGATATGGGGCAGAACTTCGCGCTGCTGGTGGACACTAAGGGGAATATTTATGGAAGTTCGAGTAAGTGGTGTGCGCAAGGAGTTTGACCGGTTTCCGGCGCTGCACGACGTATCATTGGATATAAATTCGGGTGAGCTTATTGCATTGCTCGGCCCTTCGGGATCGGGAAAGACAACGCTCTTGCGACTGATCGCAGGGTTGGAAACCCCGACCGATGGGAAGGTTTTCTTTGGTGATGAGGATGCTTCCTTAAAATCAGTGCAGGAACGCAATGTCGGTTTTGTTTTCCAGCACTATGCCTTGTTCCGCCATATGACTGTCATCGATAATGTCGGCTTCGGTTTGAAAGTGCGGCCCGGCGCCAATCGGCCAAGCAAAGAGGAAATCCGCAGACGTTCGAGCGAACTTCTTGATTTCGTCCAGCTTTCGGGCCTCGAGAAACGTTATCCCGCGCAACTTTCCGGCGGGCAGCGGCAGCGTGTCGCCTTGGCCCGTGCCATGGCTATCGAACCGCGCTTGCTGCTGCTTGATGAGCCATTTGGCGCGCTTGATGCCAAAGTTCGGAAGGAACTGCGTCGCTGGCTGCGTGAAATTCATGACAAGACCCAGCACACCACTGTGTTTGTTACGCATGATCAAGATGAAGCACTTGAACTTGCCGACCGTGTGGTCGTGATGAGCCAGGGGAAAATCGAACAGGTTGGCACGCCCGATGAGGTCTATGACCGCCCCAACTCGCCCTTCGTCTATAGTTTCATCGGCGAGTCGAGTTCCCTGGACGTGAGCATCCAATCAGGGACGATCTATCTCGGCGATAAGGCGCTTGATCTGAAAAGTGAACAAGCCGACGGAAAAGGCGTGCTTTATTTTCGCCCCCATGATGTGGAGCTTCTCGGCGGCTCTGAAGCTCGTATCAGTGGCGTCGTAATAGCCAGCCGGCGCGTAGGCGCAACACGCCGTGTCGAACTTGAAATTGATGGCACTGAAAGCCGCGTCGAGATCGAAATTCCAGCTGATCATCCCGCAAAAGTCGGCTCGCCGCTGGCATTCTTGCCAAAGCACTGGCGCGTATTTGGGAAAAGCGCCTAGTAACTGATTGGTAAAAGCCGGAATCTTCAAATCCCGGCTTTTATTTCAGCAAATAAATTTTTCGTCTTAGCGATTTCAGAGTCATTTTATTTATTGTTGCCGACTATCTCGGCGACCACACATAATTCGTTATGGCAATCTGACTCATTTTCATCAAAACTGATCGATAACAACAAAGTGGTGATAGCGTCATTGCTCTGAACCGATTAGATCGTAAAATGCCGCCTTATATTGCAATCTCGAAGATTTTTTTCTTCCAACAGAAACGAAGCAAATGCCCTCATTAAGCTTTTTTCCAGCGTTCGCATCTCAGAAGAAAACCGTCGGCCAGATTTTTTCTGTCCAGCCAAACCCGATCCGGGCACATTATAAGTCGATTGACGATTTGCGTGATCTTGGCGCACGGGTTGCCAAGGGCGAAGATGTTCGCCTGCCTGATTACGAGCCGATGGTTTTTGAGCAAAGAACCGTTGAAAATGCACGATTGATCTTACACTCTTACCGATCTTCGGATGCCGCTGCTCGCAAAGGCGAAACCATTACCCCAGCGGCTCAATGGCTGCTCGACAACTACTATCTTGTTGACCAAAACATCCAGCAGGTCGAACGCGATCTGCCCAAGAAATTCATTCGGCAATTGCCTTCGCTTGTAAGTCAGAGCGATATACCGCGCGTTATGGCTCTGGCGTGGCTCTATGTGGCCCACACAGACAGCCAATTCTCGCTGAACAGCCTCAGTGCAATTGTTGAAGGTTTTCAAACTGTCGAGCCGCTGCATATCGGCGAATTGTGGGCTCTGCCCTCTGCCGTCCGCTTCATCCTGATCGAAAATGCAAGACGTCTTTCCTTGCGTGTTGAGCGTGCGCGGCGCATGCGCGCCTTTGCCAATAGCGTTGCTGATGAGATTACGCTGAACGCGGAAAAAGACACACTGCCCCAGATGTTGGAACAGTATACGACGGCAGCGCGGGACAGCACCTTTGCGACGCACCTGCTTTATCGCCTGCGTGGTGGCGCCATGCACTCCGGAGCGGCAGTGGCGTGGCTGGAAGAGGTGCTGGAAAAGAACGGCAGCGATGCCGAGGACGCGATTATTCAGGAACATACCCGCCAATCCACTGGCGGCGTGACGATGGGAAACCTTATCCGCAGCCTGAAGGCTATCGACGATGTTGACTGGATTACATGGTTTGAAACAGTCAGTGGTGTAGATGCTGTTCTGCGCGAAAATTCCAATTTCGACGCGCTCGACTTTCATTCGCGTAATGCCTACCGCGTTGCCATCGAAAAGATTGCGCGTCGTTCCGGCAAAAGCGAAAATGACATTACGCAGGCCGCACTTGAGCTTGCGCATAAGAGCGCGGAACAGACCGGCGGTGAAGGCGGGGTTCCCGAACAGCGCAAACGTGACGTAGGCTATTACCTTGCCGGCGATGGGCGGCCCGAGCTTGAGGCAGTTTGCGATTATACACCGACGCTGATTTTGCGTTGGGTGCGTTTCTACCGCAATCTTGGTCTTGCAGGATTATGGGTGCCAGCCTCCATTTTTTCGATCGCCATATTGCTTGTGGTCCATTACTGGCTGACGCGTGCTGGCTTGCCCCGCGATCTGGTTCTGCTGTTTACAATCCTGGCGGTTTTTCCGACCATGGAAACTGCAAACGGCTTTGTTAACTGGATCATTCCAATGTTCATGCCGCCCACGCGGTTGATTGGTTTTGAGTATAAGAACGGCCTGCCTCCAGAGGCGAAAACACTTGTAGCCGTGCCCACATTAATCACTTCGCGGGATTCAGTCGATGAACACATCCGTAATCTCGAAGTTCACTATCTGACCAATCCGCGAGGCGAAGTCTATTTCGCACTGCTGACGGATTGGGCGGACAGCAAAGTTGAACAAAGCGACGATGATCTGGACATATTGGATTATGCCCGCGAAAAAATCACCGCGCTCAACAACCATTATACACAGAGCAATCCCCGGTTTTTCCTCCTTCATCGCAAGCGCCTTTTCAATGCCCAAGAAAATCGCTGGATGGGTTGGGAGCGCAAGCGCGGTAAACTGCATGAGCTGAACCTGCTGCTACGCGGTGATAAAGATACGACCTATTTCCCCTCCAATGAAGTTATCCCGACCGACATCAAGTTCGTGATGACACTGGATTCGGACACACGTCTTACACCTGATTCAGTCAACCGCCTTGCGGGCAAGCTCATCCATCCCCTCAACCGTCCGATTTACAGCGAGAAAGCCGGTCGCATTGTAAGTGGTTATGCAATTTTGCAACCGCGCGTCACGCCGTCGCTGACGACTGGTGACGATGCCTCCTTCCTGCAACGGGTATTCTCCGTCAATCGCGGCATTGACCCTTATGTCTTTGCTGTTTCTGACGTTTATCAAGATGTCGTTGGCGAAGGCACGTTCACCGGCAAAGGCCTTTATGACATCGATTTCTTCGAGCTCGCCCTTGATGGCAAAATTGGTGAAAACACAATCCTGAGCCACGATTTGCTCGAAGGTGGTTATGCCCGTGCGGCTTTGGTCAGCGATGTGGAAGTCGTCGAAGACTATCCTACCGGCTATAATGTCGATATTTCGCGTCACCACCGCTGGACCCGTGGTGACTGGCAATTATTGCCGTACCTGTTCAGCACCAAGCCTGGAATTACCGCTGTTACCCGATGGAAAATGGTGGATAATCTGCGCCGTTCGCTGACGCCGATTTTCTGGATTCTGGCATCCATTGCAGCTTGGACATTGCTGCCGCCCGGCATCGCTGCCTTGTGGCAGTTCTTCATGATTTTCAGCATGTTCATCGTACCAACGATGATCCTGTTCACCAATCTTGTGCCTACGGACATGAACCTTTCACTAAAGGGGCATTTCCAAGCCATTTTAACGGACATATTTGCTGGTGCTGCGGATATTGCCCTGCGCATTACCTTCATTGCCAACATGGCTTGTCTCATGGCAGATGCAATTGCGCGTACTTTGTACCGCCTGTTTGTCTCGCGCAAAAACCTTCTGGAGTGGCGCGCTGCCGCCCAAGCCAAAACAAGCTCGCCTGACACGTTGCAATATTATACTCGTCTGATGTGGCCAGCGGTCATCGTTGCACTGGTTGCAATTATCCTGCCGCTCGCTGGCCATAGCCGCGCCTGGATGCTTGCGGTCCCGTTTGCCGCAATCTGGTTTTTCTCGCCGGTTATTGCCTGGCTGGTCAGTCGGTCTGCCAAGCCTCTGGACGATCTGATCGTGCGATCATCCGACAAGGGCGAATTGCGCCGTTTTGCCCGTCGGACCTGGCATTATTACGATACATTCGTAACCAAGGAACAAAACTTCATTCCTCCAGATAACTTCCAGGAAGATCCCTTTCCCGTTATCGCAACGCGTACCTCGCCAACCAATATCGGCATGTATTTGCTCTCCACTGTTGCCGCCCGTGACTTCGGCTGGATCAGCTTCAACGAAACATTGACGCGTATTGGCGATACAATCGACACGCTCGAAAAAATGGAGAAGTATCGCGGCCATCTTTATAACTGGTACGAAACAACGACACTTCGCCCGCTGCTCCCTCTATACGTATCAGCGGTAGATAGCGGTAATCTCGCCGGTCATCTTGTTGCTCTGTCTTCCGCTCTGGAAAAATGGGCGGAAGCGCCGTCTGTCTATCTTCAAAGTGAGCTCGACGGGATTCTTGATGTTAGCGATATCCTTGAAGAAACAGTTGCCGAAATTCCGGATGACCGCCGTGTTCTGCGGCCTCTTCGTCGCCGTCTTGAAGAGCGTGTGGCCAATTTTCGCCGGGCAATTACAACGATCAAGGAAGAGCCTGAGACCGCGTCGCTCCGGACAATCAATCTTTCTCTGTTCGCGGGCGATATTCAACGCCTGACCGAAGAGCTGCATGGTGAGCTAGAGACACCGATAAGTCTCACGGCGAATGAATGGGCGCTGCTTTTGGTCAAAACCTGCCAAGGTCATACTGACGATGCCATGGGCGGCCATGAAAGCACCGACGTTTTGCGCGAAAGGCTTGTTTCTCTCGCAACACGTGCTCGTCAATTGGCCTTCGATACCGACTTCACCTTCCTTGAGCGGAAGGAACGCCGCTTGCTTTCCATCGGCTTCCGGGTTGAAACCAATGAACTCGACGCAAGTTGCTATGACCTTCTCGCGTCCGAGGCGCGATTGGCCAGCCTTTTTGCTATCGCCAAAGGTGACATACCTGTCGACCATTGGTTCAAGCTCGGCCGGTTGCTCGTCCCAGTGGGCTGGCGCGGAGCGCTGATCTCCTGGTCCGGCTCGATGTTCGAGTATCTGATGCCACCCCTCGTCATGATCGAACCCCTCGGATCGATGCTTGACCAGACCAACAAGCTGATCGTGCAACGTCAGATCGAATATGGCGACTCCAAAGGATTGCCATGGGGCATTTCGGAAGCGGCTTACAATGCGCGCGATCCGGAAATGAATTACCAGTACACCAATTTTGGTGTGCCGACCCTCGGCTTGAAACGCGGCCTGTCCAAGAATTATGTAGTCGCCCCTTATGCAAGCATCATGGCAAGCCAGTATCAGCCAGCGGCCGCTGTCAAGAACCTGAACCGCCTGCGTGAGATGGGAGCGCTTGGAAAATACGGCTTTTATGATGCCGTTGATTTCACCAAATCGCGTGTTCGCGAAGACGAGGAATACGCAATCGTACGCAACTACATGGCGCATCATCACGGCATGTCGATTGTAGCAGTCAACAATGTTGTCTTCGAAGGCCGTATGCGGGAACGCTTCCACGCTGATCCGGTTATCGAAGCCGCCGAGCTTTTGTTGCAGGAAAAAGCTCCACGCGAAATACCGGTATTACAGGCCAAAGCCGACAATCCCATGCGTAAAGCTGTCGAAAGTTCGGAAGAACCGGCTTCAATCCGTTATATTCCGAACCCAATGACCGCACCTTGTGCGACCCAGATCATGTCCAACGGACATTATTCTGTGATGGTCACGGCAAATGGTGGCGGATATAGCCGCTGGAATGGTCTGGCCATCACGCGGTTCCAGCCTGATCCTATAGAGAGTGGCTATGGTACATTTCTCTTCCTGCGCGACATGGAAAACGGAGAATGGTGGTCCGCCACCAGCGACCCAGTTCGCTTGGCAGGAGAGAAAAGCACCACGATCTTTACCGATTACAAGGCTGAATTCATCAAGGAAACGGGTACGATCCACTCTACTGTGGAAACTATCGTTGCCTCCGATTCCGATGGTGAAGGCCGCCGCATCGTTATTACCAACACTGGTACCAAGGATCGTATCATCGAAGTTACGTCCTATGCCGAATTGGTTTTGACCAATGACGACACAGATACTGCTCATCCGGCTTTTGCGAAAATGTTCGTGGAAACGGAGATCGATGAACGCGGCGATGCCATTTATGCAACGCGCCGCAAACGAGGTGCGGATGACCCCGATATTCACGTTGCCCACGTCGTTAGCGATGGCTCGGGCGCTATGCGTGAAGTGCAGGTCGAAACCGACCGCCGGGCATTTATAGGTCGGGGGCGTACCCTTCGCAATCCAGTGGTATTCGACGAAGGCGTCACTTTGAGCGGCAATCATGGGTTCGTTCTCGACCCTATTGCCTCCCTGCGATGCCGCGTTCGCGTTCCGGCGCATAAGAAAGTTTCTTTGGTATTCTGGACGCTTGTAAGACCCAACCGCCAGGAGCTTGAAGAAGTGGTCGCCCGCTTCCGTCATCCGGATTGCTTCGCTCGCGAATTCTCGTTGTCCTGGACAAGTTCGCAGGTCCGTCTACATCATATCGGCATTAACCCCGATGAAGCAGCTGTCTTCCAGCGTGTGGCGACCAATCTGATTTACCCGGAAAAATCGTTGCGGTTGCCTACGAGCAGCATTGCAAGCGGTCTGGGCAGTCAATCTGAACTCTGGCCAATGTCGATTTCAGGCGATTTTCCGATCCTCGCGCTGCGTATCGACGACGAAGCTGATATGGAAACGCTGAGAAACATTCTCAAAGCGCACGAATATTGGCGGGCAAAAGGACTGGTGGTCGACGTTGTTGTAATCAACGAACGCTCCTTCTCATATGCTCAGGATTTCCAGCGTGGACTGGAGGCGATCTGTGAGAATAGCCGCGCACGCGGCGGTCAGTATGGGCCCCGGGTTCACATCTTCACTGTTCGCAAGGATCAGATGAGTGATGCCAGCTACAATACGCTTCTGGCCTCGGCCCGTATCGTATTGCACGCTCAAAATGGCTCGCTTTCCGAACAGTTGAACCGTGTTACTGAACTGAATGCCGAAGCGTTCCCGGCATCCGACATCAAAAGCAAAGCACTGATCGAGACCGAAACCGATGATCTGCGTGGCGTTGCACCGGCGCCGAGCCAGCTTATAGGCAAAGTCCCAGCTAAAACGTCAGGCGATGATCTTCAGTTCTGGAATGGCTTTGGCGGGTTTGATCTGGGCACCGGCGAATATGTCGTGCGTTTGAGCGGGCTGGCTTGCACGCCGCAGCCATGGATCAATGTGATTTCCAATTCCGGTTTTGGCTTCCATGTTTCTGCGGAAGGTGCTGGCTTTACATGGTCGGGCAATAGCCGTGACTATCAATTGACGCAGTGGTCGAATGATCCGGTAATCAATCGCTCCGGTGAAGCTATCTATGTCGTGGACCTTGATGCAAATACGGCATTCGCTCCAACTGCATCGGTTTTGCGTGACCCATCGGTTCAATATGAGACACACCACGGACAAGGTTACTCAACCTTCATTTCCAAACATGGCAATATCGGACTTGAACTGACGCATACGATCGATCCTGTGCTACCGGTCAGGGTTTCCAGCCTGAAAATCACCAATCACGGTCGATCATCCAAACAGCTTCGCGTTTACGGCTTCGTTGAGTGGATGCTCGGCAACGTTCGCGCAAAGACCGCCCCCTTCATCGTGCCGTCTTACGATAGCGAGAAAGGAGTTCTGTTTGCCCGAAATCCTTACGGGGTCGAACGACGCAATCAGATGGCTTTCTTTGCAAGCAGCGTGAAGCCACAATCCGTTACCGCGGATCGAACAGAATTTTTAGGCAATCTTGGCTCGGTAGAGCGTCCCGCGGCTGTTCTAGAGGCAAAGCCACTGTCCAATCTGGTGGAAGCTGGCGGTGACCCTTGTGCCGCGCTTGCGGTGGATATTGAGGTTGGCCCCGGTGAAACTAAGGAAGTGCTGTTCTATATGGGCGACACGGGAAACACTGAAGATGCTCACAAGATACTTGCCGAGCACGCAACCCGTACGTTTGAAGACACATTGTTGGCTTCCAAGGCGATTTGGGCCGACTTCCTTGACGGTCTTCAGGTTGACACGCCCGACGACGCTTTCGACATCATGGTCAACCGGTGGCTGCCCTATCAAAGTCTGGCTTGCCGTATATGGGCGCGCTCGGCATTCTATCAAGCCAGTGGCGCTTTCGGGTTCCGCGATCAGTTGCAGGACACATTGTCGATGCTGATCCTTGATCCAGCGCTTGCCCGCAAGCAAATCCTGAATGTCTCAGCACGACAATTCAAGGAAGGTGATGTCCAACATTGGTGGCTTCCGACAACCGGAGCCGGTGTGCGGACAAAGATTTCCGACGACGTGGTCTGGCTTGGCTATGCAATCGCGCATTACACGTCCGTGACAGGCGATATGAGCATTCTTGATGAGCAAGTTGCCCTTATCGAAGGACGTGCTCTGGAAGAAGCCGAGCACGATGCCTTTTATCAGCCGACAATTTCCACGGAGATTGTCAGCGTCTACGAGCATGCTGCCAGAGCGCTTGATCTTGCTGTTGCCCGTACAGGCAGCAATGGATTGCCACTTATGCTGACCGGCGACTGGAACGACGGCATGAACCGTGTCGGCGAAGAGGGCAAAGGCGAGAGCGTGTGGCTTGGCTGGTTCCTGATCAGCACCTTGCGCGATATGTTGCCTATAGCTGAACGCTATAATGATGCTGAGCGTGTAAAACGCTGGCAAGCACATATAGAAAGCGTGAAGGCTTCTTTGGAAAAGAATGCCTGGGACGGAGAATGGTATCGCCGCGGCTATTTCGATGACGGCTCTCCATTGGGCTCAAAGATGAGCGAGGAATGCAAGATCGATTCTATCGCTCAATCTTGGAGCGTCCTTTCCGGTTATGGCGATCCGGACCGGGCCAAGCAAGCAATGGGATCGGTCGCCACCCATCTGATTGACGAAGAAGCACAGGTCGTCAAACTGTTTACGCCTCCGTTCAACAAATCGCGCCACGATCCGGGTTATATCAAGAGCTATCCGGTTGGTGTGCGCGAGAATGGCGGACAATATACGCACGCGGCAACTTGGGCGGTTCTGGCAATGGCCAAACTCGGCAATGCCGATGAAGCCTATCGCTGGTTCAGCATGCTTAACCCGGTCAATCACTCCCTTAATGCTGACAAGGCTGAGTCGTATCGTGTTGAACCCTATGTCGTCGCTGCGGATGTTTACTCAGTCGATCCCATGCGCGGTCGCGGTGGCTGGACTTGGTATACGGGCTCCGCTGGCTGGTTATATCGCGTTGCGACGGAAGGAATTCTTGGCATTACCCGACAAGCCGACCGATTGTTCGTTGATCCGGCCCTGCCCTCCACATGGGATGGCTTCAGCTTTGTCTTGCGCAATGGTGATGCCAAATATTCAGTTGAGGTCAAACCACTTGCCAGCGGAACCAAGAAGATTACAGTCAATGGAAAGAAGCTGACAAAGCCAGAAGGCGGTATTCCCATGGAGACATCCGGCGAACACAAGGTCACCGTGGAAGTGCCAAGAGTGAGCTAGTTCACCTTTTACAGAGAAACCGCCGTAATCGCCGCCGATGAAATTCATTGGCGGCGATTTCTTTATAACCAAATTTAAAGGCGTCCTCAGTTGAGAAAATTTGCAACTGAGAGCGATCTGACGCATATTCCAGCTATGAAACATGCTTTGAATCAGAAACCTGAATATGAAAAGGAATTGCGCAAAGCGGGCGTACGTATTACGCGGCCCCGGCGCATTATCCTGGATATTTTGAGCTCAACGGAAGACCATCCTGACGCGATGAAAATATTTCATCGTGCCATTGAGATTGACGACAGCATTTCGCTTTCCACAGTCTATCGAACGATGAATTTGCTTGAAGATATGGGTGCCATACATCGCCATGCGTTCAATGGCGGACCATCGCGTTTTGAACAGGCGCATGGCGACCATCATGACCATCTGATTGATATTGATACCGGCGCAGTCATCGAATTCAAATCGGACAAAATTGAAAAACTGCAGGAGGAAATCGCCAAATCGCTCGGGTACGATATTGTACACCACCGACTTGAACTCTATGCGCGAAAAACCGAAAAATAAAAAGCCGCCCAAAGGCGGCCTTTTTTAAAACTACGCAATAAGCCGTCAGGCCGCATTGGAGGCTGGCTGCGACGTCAGCAACTCATAAAGCAGGCTGGCATCATGGGCGGTACGCAATTTGGCGATCCGCTCTGGATCGCGCAACATGCGAGCAATCCTGGACAATGCCTTCAAGTGGTCAGCGCCAGCATTTTCCGGAGCTAGCAAGAGAAACACGATGTCGACGGGCTGATCGTCCAACGCCTCAAAATCGACAGGCGTATCCAACTGGGCAAAAACCCCGGCAATACGCTTTACGCTGTTGATCTTGCCGTGTGGAATGGCAATGCCATTGCCGACACCGGTTGATCCTAGACGCTCGCGTTGCAAAACCGTATCGAAAACCTCGCGCTCGCTCAAACCGGTCAAGGCGGCTGCCTTTTCCGACATGATCTGCAAGAGTTGCTTCTTGGAATTGACTTTCAATGCGGGCAGGACAGCGTCGGGCTGAATGAGATCACCCAGATCCATTATTCTCTTCCTTCCAGTTACCGTCCGCACCTTGTTAAGAGTGCGAACGGTAGTTCAACTCGCCATGAACTTGTTTTTTGTTACCGGGATACGACTTGATCGGCCACCGTTGAGGGATCGATCCAACCAATATTCCCATCTGCGCGGCGATATACGATATTAACCTGCGTACTACCAGCGTTGCGGAACACAACCACAGGACTATCTTTCAAGTCGAGCTCTACGACCGCAGATGCAACACTCATGCTTCTCAAAGCCATCGAGGTTTCAGCGACGATTGTGGGAGCATAATCCTCCGGAATATCCTCATCTTCATCCGGTACAGGTGCCATCACGCGATAAGAAACATCATCGAAAACACCGTTTGAGCCAGGAGCCTGATGCGATTTCAGCCGACGCTTATAGCGGCGCAACCGCTTGTCAACACGCTCACCAGCGGCATCAAATGCCAGTTGTGGATCTTGAGCTTCACCAGCGGCCTGCAATACCGTTCCGGTATCGAGACGCACGAGACAATCTGCGATAAATCGGGAGCCCTGCTTTTCCACAGTAACGTGGCCAGAATACCCGCCACCGAAATATTTGGTGACCATTTCAGCCATCCGCTCTTCGATTTTGACGCGGAAAGCATCGCCGATGTCCATATGTTTTCCAGATACACGCAGACTCATGATACCTCACCTTCATTGTGATTTCATTGCCCGATCCAATCTACACTGTTGTTTCGAATCGAGCAAAGACATCCCGCAAAATCGCGGGGATGATCAATCACATTTCACTTTCCTGATGTTCCATCCTTAGGCGCGCTTCAACTCCATCGTCGTAAACTATCAGCGCTTCGTTCTCCCTGACTGGACTTCTTTGGCCCAGTTCATTTGCCCACTGCCAGCAATCCTACACGTGGCGGAGCAATGAATCCAGACCTTACATTGCTCTTGGTAGCGGAAGCCTCAGCTTTTTTCTCGCGGCGCCGTTGCACCGAGGAAGCGATGTTCATCGCTTCGCGGTATTTGGCTACAGTTCGCCGCGCAATATCAATATTTTGTTCCTTCAACATTTCCACGATTGTATCATCCGAAAGGATTGAATCCGGCGACTCAGCATCAATGAGAATTTTGATTTGATGCCTTACAGATTGCGAAGAATGTTGCTCGGCGCCCTCACTGGCAGCAATGGCTGCATTGAAAAAGTATCGCAGTTCGAAAACGCCGCGCTTGGTGAGCATGTACTTATTTGTCGTGACCCGGCTAACCGTGGATTCGTGCATCCCAATGGCATCGGCAACATTGCGCAGATTGAGAGGTTTCAAATATGCGACGCCCTGCAAAAGAAACTGCTCCTGCTGGCGAACAATCTCCGTGGCGACCTTAAGAATCGTCTGAGCGCGCTGGTCAAGACTTCGAATCAACCAGTTCGCATTGTGCATGCATTCCCCCAGAAATGTCTTTTCGTCCGGAGATGTTTTCGCCCTCATTATAGTTGCATAGTAGTTGTTGTTGATCAGCACCCTGGGCAATGTCTCCGAGTTAAGCTCGATACGCCAACTGCCATCGGGAGCCTGGTCAACCTGAACATCGGGGATGATACTATCGGCTATGCCAGACGAAAACGCAGTGCCTGGTTTTGGGTCAAGCAACTGTATTTCCCGAAGCATATCGATAATTTCGGTGTCTCCAAGCCGGCACAGTTTTTTCAAACTATGAAAATCGCGTTTGGCGAGCAGCTCAAGATTTTGAAGCAGGATATCCATCGCTGGTGAGAGGCGTTTTCTGGCACGCAATTGAAGCCGCAGGCATTCAGCAAGATCGCGTGCAAACAAGCCTGCGGGCTCAAATCCCTGCAGGACAAAGAGCAGCTTCTCCAGATGTTCAACGGAAGAACCAATCCGGATGGCGAGTTCGGCAATATCACCACGAAAATAACCAATTTCGTCGACCTGATCAGCGAGTTCGGCTGCGATCATTCGATCTTCTGCTTTTTCGAAAGCGAAAATGATCTGTTCCCTGATATGCTCCTGCATATTGAGAGGCGCTGCGGTCACCTGTTCAAGATTATAGTTCTCTCCACCCGACGAGACATAGCCATCGCCTGCAGATGACTTCCACTGAGAAGCAAGATCACTTGCAATAAAATCGCGGCTACCGGGATCGTCAGGAAAAATATTCTCGAGCGAGCTATCAAACGTATCGGACATTGCACTTGAGCTGGTGGTCTCGCCGCTATTCAACCAAAGACTATCGGCATCATCAGATAAAACCCGATCGGCACTACCGTCGCTTCGTAGATCCTGATCGCTGTCTGAACGATGTTCGGAATGAACGCCGCCAAACAAAATAGTGTCGTCTGAAGCATCCAGTCTTTCCAATAATGGGTTTTTTTCGATTTCCTGCTCTATGAACTGCTCAAGCTCGATATGATTCAGCTGCAGCAGCCGTATCGACTGCATCAGCAATGGAGTCATCACCAGAGATTGGGTTTGCCTCAGATCGAGTTTTGGCGACAGAGCCATAATATACGCAGCTACTCCATACAGAATTAGTTACTGCAGTACAGAAGTGGCCCAATCCTTGCTTGTCAATTGAAAAGCTCCAAAAACTCGCGTGCTGGTGTCATTTTCAACCAGTACGGGTTTGAAAGTTGAGATTTTTATGTCACCGGAGGGCCTGATCGGCAAAATCAGAGCTTGAACTCATCACCAAGATAAAGTCGGCGGACATCCGGATTAGCAATTATTTCGTCCGGGCGACCATGGGTCAAAACCTGACCGGCATGGATAATATAGGCCCTGTCGATGAGCTTGAGCGTTTCGCGAACATTGTGGTCTGTAATCAATACGCCAATGCCACGGCCAGTCAGATGCCTTACCAATTGCTGAATATCGGCAACAGCAATCGGATCAACACCAGCAAACGGCTCGTCGAGCAACATGAAGTTTGGACGCGAGGCCAAAGCACGCGCAATCTCTAGGCGCCTGCGCTCACCACCGGAAAGGGAAATCGCTGGAGCTTTTCGCAAATGGGCAATGTGGAACTCTTCAAGAAGTGAATCCAACTCCTGCGCGCGGGCGTGCCTGTCCTTTTCGACAACCTCGAGCACGGCCTTGATATTATTTTCTACTGATAATCCGCGAAAAATTGAGGCCTCTTGCGGCAAGTACCCGATACCAAGGCGCGATCGCCGATACATGGGCATTGTTGTGACATCGAACCCGTCAATTTCTATCGTGCCCTTGTCGACTGGCACGAGCCCGGTCACCATATAAAAACATGTTGTCTTGCCAGCGCCATTCGGCCCAAGAATGCCAACAGCCTCACCGGAACGCACGCCGAATGAAACGCCATTTACGACTTGGCGCCCATTATAGCTTTTCGTGATCCCACGCGCGACGAGTGTGCCCTTCATGCGATCCACGGCCAAGGGATCCGCCGGGCGCATCTCCTGTGAAACACTGGAGTTTGGCCGTGCGGCATTTGTGCTGGGTGAGCGGCGTGAAAATAGGGACACTTACGATTCTTCCGGCGGCTTAGTTCTTTTGGGCGTTTTTAGGCGCAACGACGATTGAAACGCGTCCGGTCTGGCCACTCTTGCAGCTTTCCAGCTGAGCTTCACCGGTTTTCAGCTGAGCTGTAAGCTTACATCCAACAGCAACATTGTCCCCTTGGGAAAGGACGACCTTGCTTCCCGTCAGGACGAGCACTTCGGTCTTCATGTCAAATGTTCCGTGATCCCCGGTGGCTACTTGGTCTTCAGACTTCACATAGACTTTATCGCTGACTTCGAGATGATCAATGTCCTGGGCTCCGGCACCAGCCACGCCGCTCGAAACTTTCGAAGCATCTGCGTTTGCGGCATCTTTATTGCCACCTTTAACGTAGTAGACGATCATTGAGCCTGCTTTTAGCAAGGTTGCGCCCTGAACAACCGTAACATTTCCAGTGAATGTTGCGGTACCTGCATCATTATGCAGCACGACCTTGTCGGAATCGATCTGAATTGGCTGATCGCCTGAAAGCTTTATACCGCCGGGCGCTGCACCTGGAGTCTGCTGCGCCATGGCAGGGACAACCAACGCGGAGGCCAACAAACTCACTGCAACCGATGATATCCTGATCAGTTTCGCCCCGAAAGACATTGCTCTCTCTCCTAATCCGAGAAATTTCTTCAAAGTAACAATCCCGACTGTAGATCAGTTGGACGATTTTACCTCATTGTCACCTTCTTGCAGCTTTGTAGGTTGAATGACAAGCCTTACACGCTTTTCAAACGTCACTACCTTACCACCCTCAGTGATCTGCATACTATCGGCAACAATACTGCCATTACGATTTTTTACGCTGACTGGATCATTGGTGGACATGGTATTTCCGGCAATATCAATATCGGCAGATTGCAACTGAGCAGTTATGCCATCCGATGTCACCAAACTTATCTCGCTGTCGAGCTTCAACTGCCTGTTGGCATTGTCGAAAACCCCTGACTTCGCTTTAACCTCAGCGCGCATGTCTTTGCCGATTGGAATTTCCGCGTCAATACCTTCAAGCGATATGACTGAACTGTTTCCAACCTGCTGCAAGGCTCTTACAGCACTCATTTTGTAGGGAAGCTTATCCTTGGTAAAGCCGTCGAGCTTGGGATTCGTCATCACAAGCTTGCCATCCTCGATTCCAGCACCATCCAGAGCAATGTTGTTTGGAACGCCCGAGGCGGAAAAGAATGTAAACCACGAAAATACCGCAGCGCCCACAAGGGCAATTACAGGCAAAGAAAACTTCAACAACCGAACGCGGCGCGAATGACGTTCCGCAGCTTCGAAAACAGTCGATCCCTTGTCGGATGCCGCAAATTGCCGTGCAACCGTCGCATGATGCTCGGCGTCTGCGGCGGCATTTCGCACACCAGTGATATCGGTTTTTTCAATAGACATGGGTTTGGCTGCTGTTACCGTTTATAATATTTCTAGCTAGTTCAACGCCAATATGGTTATTTTTCGATGAAATAGACGTGATTTAGAGCATATGCGATGCGTGTAGGAACAAGTATGTGGTGAGATGGCCAGTTACAAGGTCATTCGCGCACCCATATTTGTACTCATCGATTGGCGCACTGTCTGGACTTCCACTGGGCGATATCGCAAAAGAGTATCACAAACATTGGCGAAACGGACAAAAATCATGGCCAACACAGCGGATGCAATTATCGATAGGCGCAAGCTACGGCGAAAGGTAACTTTCTGGCGTATTGTTGCTTTGCTGGTGGCTGCTTTTGCTTTGATTGCAATCTATCTCATCACCAGCGGTTCGGAAGGCTATACAAGCAAATCCGTTCCTCACATTGCAAAAGTGCGTGTTGAGGGAACAATTCTTGAAGATGAAGAGCTTCTCAAACGCTTGAGAGATATTGGGGAGTCCGACGCCGTCAAAGGTGTTATCGTGTCCATTGATTCACCCGGTGGCACCACTGCTGGCGGTGAAGCAATTTACGAATCTGTCCGCAAAATTGCAGAGAAAAAACCCGTCGTTGCGCAGGTTGGGACTTTGGCTGCATCAGCCGGATATATGATCGCAGTCGCTACGGATCATATTGTTGCAAGGCAGTCGTCCATTGTCGGTTCCATCGGCGTCTTGTTTCAGTATCCGGATATATCGGAGCTTTTGACAAAGGTCGGTGTAAAAGTCGAAACTATTAAATCCAGCCCGCTGAAAGCTGAACCCAATTTTTTCAATCCTGCAAGCGATGAAGCCAAGGCAATGATCCATCGCATGATAATCGATTCCTACAATTGGTTTGTGGGCCTCGTTGAGGATCGTCGCAAATTTAACCACGAACAGGCGTTGGCGCTGGCAGATGGCTCCGTATTTACTGGTCGTCAGGCTCTATCGAACAAACTTATCGACGCGCTTGGCGGTGAAGAAAAGGCGCTTGAATGGCTTGAAGGTAAGGGCGTAGACCCGAAACTTAAGGTCGTTGAATGGAAACCGGTTGAAAAATCCACCTTTGGTTCTCTTTTCTCGCAATCGGCGATGAAAATGGCTGCCAAACTGCTGGGTCTGCCTGAGACAAGCACTGGAGTGCTCCACGAAATTACTGGCGACAGGATGTTTCTTGACGGACTCGTTTCGGTTTGGCACGTTGACGGCAAGCCCGTGGGAGCGCAATAAGCTATTTACATATAAGATCAGTGGCATAGTCCAGTTCGACTGTGTATCCTGATCTCAAAACCAGAAGGGAATTTTGCTGTGATCAAATCAGAGCTTGTGCAAATAATTGCCAACCGCAATCCGCATCTATTCCAGCGCGATGTGGAGAATATTGTCGGCGCCATCTTTGACGAAATTACAGATGCTTTGGCTGAGGGCAATCGCGTCGAGCTACGAGGCTTCGGTGCATTTTCCGTAAAGAACCGGCCGGCCCGCAGCGGCCGCAACCCGCGAACAGGTGAAAGCGTTGACGTCGAAGAGAAGTGGGTACCGTTCTTCAAGACCGGCAAGGAACTCCGCGACAGGCTGAATGCAAACAGCTGAATCCATACTTAGTGAATAAGCAAAAAGAGGCTTCAATATGATTAATCGCGTGGTCGCCGTACTGATTCTCGTACCGATCGCGATTATTCTGATCGCTTTATCGGTTGCCAATCGCGGTAATGCCCTGTTTACGATTGATCCCTTTAATCCGGGCAACCCTGCGCTTTCCTACTCGGCTCCTTTGTTTGTCTGGTTGTTTGCCGCTTTGATCATCGGTCTTGTTCTCGGCAGTCTTGTCACTTGGTCCAATCAGGGCAAGCATCGCAAGCTGGCGCGTCAACGCAAGCTCGAAGCAGAAATGTTACGCAAGGAAGCGCGCAAGGCAGCCACTGAAACGGCCTCGACACCCAATCTTCCCTCCTTGCATTAATTTCTATCAAGGACCTTTAATGAAACTCGTCTCCCCCGTTGAGGTCGATGCCCTGTTGAACTGGCCCGACATGATTAACGCAATCGAGCTGGCATTCCGCCAAGGCGTGATCCAGCCCGTGCGCCACCATCATACTGTTGAGCGCCCGGATGGAGCGGCCTCCACACTGCTTCTAATGCCCGCATGGTCCGATTTTGATGCGCTGGGCGACTCGTCCAAGGGTTATATGGGCGTTAAGATTGTAACTGTCTCGCCAGATAATGGTGCCGTCTCGAAACCTGCCGTGATGGGTGTATATCTGTTGCTCGACGGTAAGACCGGTGAACCAAAAGCTCTTATAGATGGTCAACGCCTGACCTTATGGCGGACAGCAGGGGCGTCCGCTCTTGCAGCACGCTATCTCGCCCGGGAAGATGCATCAAAGCTTGTGGTTCTCGGTGCGGGCGCACTTTCGGGCTTTTTGGCCCGAGCTCATAGCGCCATACGTCCAATTAACGACATCTCGATTTGGAACAGAAATTTTGCCGGAGCCGAGAAAGTAGCGGCAGAGTTGATCCGGGACGGTTTTAACGCCAGAGCTGTTGAAGACAAGGATGCAGCGATCGCGGAGGCCGATATCATCACCGCCGGTACGCTATCCACCGAGCCGTTGATCCTTGGAAAACATCTGAAAGCCGGCGCGCACGTCGATCTTATCGGTGCTTTTACGCCGAAGATGCGAGAAAGTGACGATGAGTGCATCAAACGAGCGCGTGTTTTTGTTGATACGAGAGACGGAGCGCTAAAAGAGGGCGGTGATATCGTCCAGCCGATCAAGGCCGGGGTAATCGATTCCGGCCACATAATTGGCGATTTGTTCGACCTCACACGAGGAACAATGAGAGGTCGTCAATCGACGGGCGAGATTACGTTGTTCAAATCCGTTGGCGCAGCTCTTGAAGACCTTGCTGCGGGTATCCTTGTCTATGAAAAGGCAATGGCGTAGTAACCTTGGAAAAGGTTGCAAGGAAAATACGGTTTGAAATCGCACGGCGGTAAAATTAGAAAAACGAAAAACGGCAGTGGCCGACAAGGTGACGTTTCAAAAAATGCTGTGCAGCGGCAAAGCGTAACGAAGCCCCGCCCGCAATTCGCCAAAGCGCACCGTTCCTCCGATGAAGAAACGGAGCGTGCATCGCCGCGAACAGAACAAACTCCAAAGCGCGTGGTTACCCGCCGTACCGGTGCACGTCCGCAGGAAAAGACCGGGCTTATTCTGGAAACGCTTCCGTCTGAAGATTATGCGCTTCTTGATAGCGGCAATGGTTTGAAACTGGAACAGTACGGCCCTTACCGGATTGTCCGCCCGGAAGGTCAAGCGATCTGGCTTCCGGCGTGGAGCAAGAGCGAGTGGGACAAGGCCGATGCAATTTTCACCGGCAATACAGATGAAGAGGGCGTTGGACGTTGGCAATTTCCTAATGTGCCGTTGGGTGAAACCTGGCCGCTCGCTTATGATGGCATTTCGTTTTTGGGCCGTTTCACCTCATTCCGGCATGTTGGCGTATTTCCTGAACAGGGGACGCATTGGGCGTATATGCATGATCTGATCCGCGGTGCAAAACGCCCGGTCAAAGTGTTAAACCTCTTTGGTTATACGGGGGTTGCTTCACTCGTAGCAGCCCGGGCAGGCGCCGAGGTCACGCATGTAGACGCGTCGAAGAAAGCCATTCTCTGGGCACGCGAAAATCAGGAAATGGCTGGACTATCGAGCAAGCCTATTCGCTGGATATGCGAAGATGCAATGAAATTCGTGGCGCGGGAAGAACGCCGCGGAAATGGTTACGACATCATCCTCCTTGATCCACCTGCCTATGGGCGCGGCCCCAACGGCGAGGTCTGGCAACTTTTCGACAATTTGCCAGACATGATTGATTTATGCCGATCAATTCTTACCCCAAATCCCTTGGCGGTCGTCTTAACTGCCTATTCGATCCGCGCATCATTTTTTGCCATTCACGAATTGATGCGGGATACGTTTACGGGCCTTGGCGGCGAAGTGCAGTCCGGCGAACTTATTCTTCGCGAGCGCTCCTCAAAGCGCGCCCTTTCCACATCTCTCTTCAGCCGCTGGGGTGCATCATGAGCAAGCAGGACGACCACCATCGCGGCAGCGGCATTGTCCGCCCGGGCAAAGTCAAGGAAGTCACCAGCCTTACAAACCCGATCGTCAAGGATCTGCGTTCGCTGGCATTGAAAAAATTCCGCGATCAGCAGGGTGTGTTTCTTGCCGAAGGACTAAAGCTCGTCATCGACGCACTCGACCTTGGTTGGACAATCAAGACCTTGGTTTACTCCAAAGCCGGTAAGGGAAACTCGCTTGTCGAGCAAGTTGCCGCCAGAACGGTGGCCAAGGGCGGCGATGTGCTGGAGGTCAATGAAAAGATCATCTCGGCAATAACCCGGCGTGACAACCCGCAAATGGTAGTCGGGGTGTTCCAGCAAAACCTCCAAATGCTTTCCAACATCCGTCCACAAGCCAATGACGTTTTCGTGGCTCTGGATCGGGTTCGGGACCCTGGAAACCTCGGTACAATCATTCGAACTGCCGACGCAGCAGGCGCCAAAGGTATTATCCTCATCGGCGACACAACGGACCCGTTCTCGCTTGAAACGGTTCGCGCGACAATGGGGTCGGTATTTGCAGTTCCCCTCATCAGGGCAACGGAAGCAGAATTTCTATCCTGGAGAAAGAGTTTCACGGGTCTGATCGTTGGAACGCATCTCAAGGGTTCAGTGGACTATCGGACTATCCCTTACGCCAATAAGCCGGTCGTCTTGTTAATGGGCAACGAGCAGCAGGGCCT
Organism: Phyllobacterium sp. GQ127; assembly: GCF_059758635.1. Classification (NCBI taxonomy): domain Bacteria; kingdom Pseudomonadati; phylum Pseudomonadota; class Alphaproteobacteria; order Hyphomicrobiales; family Phyllobacteriaceae; genus Phyllobacterium; species Phyllobacterium sp. GQ127. Next base: position 169,098 of record NZ_JCAXDZ010000007.1, on the reverse strand, counting down.
ACCCGATCAGCTGTCCTCGGCATGTGATCGGCTGGCGCGAATACCCCAAGCCGGCCGAGCTGACTCCCTTAATCTTGCCATCGCAACCGGAGTAATGCTGTTTGAAATCCGGCGTGATGCCCTGAAGCTTGACGCGACCACTTGAGAAAATGCCATTTATGAGCCGCACGCGTTTTTTTAGCCTTTCTGCAATCATCATGGTTGCTGTCCTGACCGACCAGATAATCAAATATCTCGTCGAAACAGGTATGGATTATCAGCAGCAAATCGATCTTTTACCCTTTCTGGCATTGTTTCGTGTTCACAATGAAGGCATTGCCTTTTCAATGTTGAGCGGAATGCACGACATTGCGCTCATAGGGCTTACACTCGTCGTCATAGGCTTCGTAAGTTACCTTTGGTGGAGTACAAACCCGGATCGGTGGATTTCTCGTGCGGGCTTTGCGCTTATTATTGGCGGCGCTCTCGGTAACCTCATTGATCGCAGCGTTCATGGCTATGTAATCGACTATATTCTTTTCCATCTGCCATCATGGTCATTCGCCGTTTTCAATCTCGCCGATGCCTATATTTCTGTTGGTGCAGCATTGGTTGTAATTGAAGAGTTTTTTGTTTGGGCTAAAGAGCGGAAGAACCCGCCTGATAAGGCAAACTAGCTGATCAAGCATCGCCGGTTTGGCCTTCGTTTTACGTCATGTTGCCGTCATTAAATCGTAGTAATGAGGGCGAGAACGACTACCGGTCAACCTCCGACGAGGGTCAAATCGATATGGACATCTCCTTGCTTGAATCCGCTTCAATCTCTAAAGATCAAAGCATCATGTCGCAGGTTGATTCAACATCTTCGCCATTTACGGCTCCACAGATTGTCTCGGTGCTTGGCCGAATCGGGACTATGGAGGTTTGCCTTGCGCAAACCGAGGACGAAATTGCCTCCTCCCAGCAATTGCGGTTCAAAGTATTCTTTGACGAACTGGGCGCCAAAGGTTCTGCAACATTAGAGCAGCGCGACGCTGATCGGTTTGATCCCTTTTGCGATCACCTCCTTGTTTATGACACAGCAATACCTGGACCAAAGCACAAACAGATCGTTGGAACATACCGACTCCTGCGCTCCGAAAAAGCTTTCGAGACAGGCGGTTTTTATACTGCAAGCGAATTTTCCATCGAACGCCTCGTCGCCGCCAAGCCGGATTTACGTTTTCTCGAACTTGGCCGTTCCTGTGTCCTGCCTGAATATCGCTCGAAACGTACTGTCGAATTGCTCTGGCAAGGCATCTGGACCTATTGCCGGTTCCATTCAATTGGCGTGATGTTTGGATGCGCATCCTTCCAAGGCACTGTTCCGGCCGCCCATGCTTTGCCGCTCTCCTTTCTTCATCACAATTGCCGGGCAACGGCCGACTGGGATGTCAAAGCTTTACCTGCTCTTTATCAAGCCATGGACCTTGTTCCGAACGAAGCTATCAATGCCCGTGTGGCACTCTTTGCGATGCCACCCTTGATCAAAGGTTATTTGCGACTTGGTGCAATGATAGGTGATGGTGCCGTTATCGATCACGATTTTGGCACAACGGATGTTTGCATCATTTTGCCCGTTAGCCGCATCTCCGAACGCTACGTCAGCCATTATGCGGCCGAATCGAAACGTTTCGGATAGACATCGTTTTATCACCTGTGGAGAATATCGCAGTTTGACTCTGCAGAGGTGTGTAAATTCGCGGATACCGAATAGATTGCTCCTGCTTAGCTCAGGAGACAAGTTTTGGCCGAATTGGCATCCTCTGTAATTGAACAATCCCCATATGAAGCGAATATCTCGGCGCGTCCAACGCCGATGATGGAGCAGTATATCGAGATTAAGGCGACTAATCCTGACAGTCTTCTGTTTTATCGAATGGGCGATTTTTACGAGCTTTTTTTCGACGATGCCGTCGAAGCTTCCAGGGCCCTCGGGATTACCCTGACAAAGCGTGGAAAACATCTTGGCGAAGATATTCCCATGTGCGGCGTCCCGGTCCATGCCGCTGATGACTATTTGCAGAAACTGATAGCACGAGGCTTTCGGGTTGCAGTTTGCGAACAGGTGGAAGATCCGGCCGAAGCAAGGAAGCGTGGTTCAAAATCCGTTGTAAAGCGCGATGTTGTTCGATTGGTTACACCGGGAACGATCACTGAAGAGAAACTCCTTGATCCTTCTGAAGCAAACTATCTGATGACTATGGGCCGCGTCAAAGGCGCGGATAAGACCCAATTTGCCCTTGCCTGGATCGACATCTCAACCGGAACTTTCCGCGTCAGTGAATCGGACGCTTCGCGTTTACTGGCAGATATACTCCGCGTCGACCCTCGCGAACTGATTGTGGCGGACACAGTTTTTCACGACCCGGAATTGCGTGCAGTTTTTGATATTGTCGGGCGCGCTGTGAGCCCCCAACCGCCAAGCCTGTTTGACAGCGCCACAGCAGAAAATCGCATACAACGCTATTTTGATGTCAGCACTCTAGATGGGTTTGGTCAGTTTTCACGCGCTGAACTCTCCGCCATATCGGGCGCTATCGCCTATGTAGAAAAAACACAGCTCGCGGAACGCCCTCCCTTGATGCGTCCGGAGCGGGAATCGGAAGGTTCTTCGCTTTTCATAGATCCAGCGACGCGGGGGAACCTTGAGCTCCTACGCACGCTTTCCGGCAAACGTGAAGGTAGCCTGCTGCGAGCGATTGATCGAACGACTACCGGCGGCGGAGCGCGTCTTCTGGCCGAACGTTTGACATCACCTTTAACAGATACCACAGCCATATCCGAGCGCCTCGACTCCATCTCATTCTTCCTTGCGCGGCAATCCCTTGCCGATCTGATGCAAGGAGCCCTGAAAGGCGTTCCGGATATGCCCCGCGCATTGTCGCGGCTGGCTGTCGGTCGTGGCGGCCCCCGTGATCTTGGGGCTCTCGCGCTTGGTCTGGAAGCCGCCTCCGAGATTTTTCACTTGTTTTCGGGTGAAGAATTACCATCGGAACTTGCCCGCGTTCGCGAATGTCTCGCCCAATTGCCTCTGGATTTTGCCGCACACCTTGACCGGTCTTTGGCTGATGAATTGCCGTTGCTAAAACGTGATGGGGGATTTGTTCGTGCGGAGTATCACGCCGAACTCGATGAAATGCGTGCTCTGCGGGATCACTCGCGCCGGATCATCGCCGGCTTGCAAGCCGACTATATGGAAACCACAGGCATCCGATCGCTGAAAATCAAGCATAATAATGTGCTGGGCTACTTCATCGAGGTAACTGCGAACAATGCTTCCGTCATGACGGATAGCGTTGAGGCAAAGAGCAAGTTCATACATCGTCAAACAATCGCCAATGCCATGCGGTTTACAACCACCGAGCTGGCTGAGCTTGAAACCAAAATCGCAAATGCAGCAGAACGGGCTCTTTCGATCGAACTTGGCATCTTCGACGCTTTGACAAATGAAACGATTCTCAATGCTGACGCCATACGTGCTGGCGCACTCGCATTATCAACCCTTGATGTATCCGTTGCTCTGGCTGCTCTCTCCGGCGAACAAGGATATTGCCGCCCACTGGTCGACGACAGCTTAGCCTTTGAAATTGTCGCCGGGCGTCATCCCGTGGTCGAGCAATCCCTTAGACGACAGGCAGAAAATCCTTTTGTTGCTAACGACTGCAATCTCTCGCCGCTCACCACCGGTAAAGGAGCCATTTGGCTCCTGACGGGCCCCAATATGGGCGGTAAATCAACTTTTCTGCGCCAGAACGCGCTTATAGCCATCCTCGCCCAAATGGGTTCTTTTGTCCCTGCGGGTTCAGCGCATATAGGCGTGGTCGATCGGCTGTTCTCCCGCGTTGGTGCATCCGATGATCTGGCGCGCGGCCGCTCTACATTCATGGTAGAAATGGTTGAAACGGCTGCGATTTTGAACCAGGCAACGGATCGTTCCCTTGTGATCCTTGATGAGATCGGACGCGGCACTGCCACTTTCGATGGTCTTTCCATCGCGTGGGCAGCGGTTGAATATTTGCATGAGAAAAATCAATGCCGCGCAATCTTTGCAACGCATTTTCATGAAATGACTTCGCTTTCCGAAAAGCTTGAGCGCCTAAGCAATGTAACAATGCGGGTAAAGGAATGGGACGGAGACGTTGTATTTTTGCATGAGGTTGCCAAGGGTGCAGCCGACCGTTCCTATGGTGTGCAGGTGGCACGTCTGGCGGGTTTGCCTGAAGCTGTCGTAAATCGGGCCCGCGATGTTTTGCATCAGCTGGAAGCTGGCGAAACCTCTGGCAAAGCGGATAAGCTAATTGATGATTTGCCGCTGTTTTCCGTAGAGGTAAAACGACAGGCACCCAAGCCAGTCCAAGGGAAAGACAGTGCGCTCCTTGTCGCCCTATCGGCAATTAACCCCGACGAGTTGACCCCACGCGAAGCACTTGAAGAACTTTACCGCCTGAAAGGACTAAGCGCACATTAGCGCCAAGACGTATTACTGCCTGCTTCAAAATGTAATCGTTTCGTTTGGCGCAAATTCGCGCTATAGCGTGCGGCCATCATTTGTAAAGTCGTGTTCATGAGCGCCACAGACCTGAAACTGGAACAGATCGTCAGCCCGGACAGGCTTCATCAACAATTTGAAGATCTCGTCAAAGCGGCAGCCAAGCAGGGCAAACCGTCTGTCGAGCGCAGCGATGTTTTGCAGCTCATCAAGCAAACGCTGGAACTTGGCCGCAAAAGCGCTGAAACGATGCTGATGCAAGATGCCCGCGGCACGCGATGCTCCGTGCGTCTCTCATGGTTGATGGATCAGATCATTACGGCGCTCTATAATTTTGCAACCCGCCATGTTTATCCCGCAGTCAATCCTTCGACTTCAGAGAAAATGACGATCATAGCGGTTGGTGGTTATGGTCGCGGCGGTCTGGCTCCAGGTTCTGATATCGATCTGTTATTTCTCCTACCCTATAAGCAAACCCCCTGGGGTGAGCAGGTGGTCGAATACATTCTATATATGCTTTGGGATATTGGCCTGAAAATCGGTCATGCTACCCGCAATCTGGATGAATCAGTCCGCTTATCGCTTTCGGATATGACCATCCGCACCAGTATTCTGGAGGCACGCTATATTTGCGGCAATCAGGAGCTGTTCGACAAGCTCATTGAGCGATTTGATAAAGAGGTTGTTGAGGGCACCGGTCCCGCCTTCATCGAAGCAAAGCTTGCAGAGCGGGATGCGCGCCACAAGAAATCCGGCGCAACCCGCTATCTCGTTGAACCGAACGTAAAGGAAGGCAAAGGCGGTCAGCGCGACCTTCATACTCTCTTCTGGATCGCCAAATATTATTATCGCGTCAAGACAAGTGATGAATTGGTCAAACTGGGCGTGCTTTCGCGCGCGGAACACAATATTTTCCGCAAGGCTGAAGACCTTTTATGGGCAGTTCGCTGCCACATGCACTTCCTTACAGGAAAGTCCGAAGAACGTCTTTCTTTCGATATACAGAGCGAAATCGCAAGGCGCCTTGGCTATACCGCGCATCCCGGACAACGGGATGTCGAGCGCTTTATGAAACATTACTTTCTTGTGGCGAAAGAAGTTGGCGATCTAACGCGTATCATTTGTGCTGCGCTGGAAGAGGAGCAGGCGAAGCATGTTCCAGGTTTCAACCGGATTTTCCTCACTTTTTCGCGCCGAAAACGTAAATTGGCGGGAACCACGGATTTTGTTGTCGACAATCACCGCATTACGATTGCCAATGACGGAGTATTTCACAAGGACCCTGTGAACCTCATCCGTCTTTTCCATCTTGCTGACAAACATGGGTTGGAATTTCACCCGGATGCGATGCAACTGGTTACGCGCTCTCTTTTTCTGATCAAAGCAGACCTGCGCGACAATCAGGAGGCCAATAAACTCTTCCTTGAAATCCTGACTTCAGAGCGCAATCCGGAACTTATCCTACGCCGCATGAACGAATCCGGCGTATTGGGTAAGTTCATTCCGGATTTTGGCAAAGTCGTCGCGATGATGCAGTTCAATATGTACCATCACTACACCGTTGATGAGCATTTACTGCGATGCATCGCAGTAATGTCCGAAATCGAGCGCGGCGAACTCGAACAGGAGCATCCCTTAGCCAATCAGATCATGCCCGGCCTGAAAAAGGACCGTAGTCTCATATATATTGCGCTTCTGCTACATGACATTGCGAAAGGCCGCCCGGAAGATCATTCCATTGCAGGTGCACGTATTGCTAAACGCATATGCCCGCGCTTGGGTCTTTCCAAGGCCGATACCCAAACCGTGGCCTGGTTGGTCGAGCAGCATCTGACAATGAGCATGGTCGCGCAATCACGCGACTTGAATGATCGCAAAACAATCGAAGACTTTGCCGAGATTGTACAAACGCTCGATCGCATGAAACTGCTGCTGATCCTGACGATCTGCGACATAAAAGCGGTCGGCCCCGGTGTCTGGAACGGCTGGAAGGGGCAGTTATTGCGAAATCTGTTCTACGAAACCGAATTGATGCTTACAGGCGGCTTTTCGGAAGTGCCGCGCAAAGAGCGAACGGACCACGCCAGAGCGCAGCTTGAGCATGCTCTGTCATCGTGGCCGCAGGTCGAACGTCAATCCTATCTCGCACTTCACTATCAGAACTACCTGCTGACAGTGAGCATTGCCGATCAGGTGCGCCATGCGACCTTTATTCGAGAATCTGACGCCAGTGGCAAAACACTTGCTACCATGGTGAAAACTCACGATTTCGAGGGTGTGACGGAAATTACTGTCCTTTCTCCAGATCATCCGCGACTTCTATCCGTCATCGCGGGTGCATGCGCGGCTGCAGGCGCGAATATCGTCGACGCACAGATTTTTACCACTAGTGATGGGCGGGCGCTCGACACAATCCTGATCAGCCGTGAATTTGCAACTGACGATGACGAGCGGCGGCGCGCCACGCGCGTTGGACGTTTAATTGAGGACGTATTGTCGGGCAAAACCTATCTGCCTGAGATGCTTGCCTCCAGAACAAAGCCTAAGCGCGCTGCAAAGGCATTCAAGATTACGCCCCGGGTGGAGATCAACAATACTCTATCAAACAAATTCACGGTAATCGAAGTTGAAGGTTTGGATCGTCCGGGCGTTCTGTCAGAGATCACAGGAGTAATCTCCGACTTATCGCTCGACATTGCCTCGGCACATGTGACGACATTCGGCGAAAAGGTTATCGACGTGTTCTATGTGACCGACCTTGTTGGCCATCAAATTACCAATACGACCCGACAAAGCCGCATCCGTAAAAAACTTCTCGCGCTTTTCGGCGAGGGCGACATTATTACAGCCCAGCCTCAACGGCAAAACGCCCTCATGACGGCAGAATAGTATGAGCCTCGTCAAGAAATTTGCGACCGTCGCGTCCGGCACATTGATGAGCCGTGTCTTTGGTCTTACCCGCGAAATGCTTATGGCCGCAGCTCTTGGAACGGGTCCGGTTGCGGATGCGTTCAATGCTGCCTTCCGATTTCCCAACACCTTCCGCCGATTGTTTGCGGAGGGTGCATTCAACGCAGCCTTTGTACCTCTTTTTGCAAAGGAAATTGAAGCCAACGGTATGGATGGGGCCAAGCGGTTTTCGGAAGAAGTCTTTGGCGTTCTGTTCAGCGTTCTGATGGCTCTGACCATTATCATGGAACTGTCCATGCCTCTCATCGTGCGAACCGTGATTGCTCCGGGATTTGTCGATGATCCGCAAAAGTTCGGCAATACGGTTTCGATGGCGATCATCATGTTTCCATATCTGGCATGCATGTCGCTGGCAGCCATGATGGGGGGAATGCTGAACTCCCTTCACCGTTATTTTGCCGCTGCAGTAGCGCCGGTTTTCCTGAATATCATTCTGATTGGCGTGCTCGCCTATGCCTGGTATGCCGGCCATGACGGCATTGCAATTGGCTATGGCCTTTCCTGGGGTGTAATGGCTGCGGGGCTGGTGCAATTGACTATCGTCTGGTTTGCCGTGCGTAAAGCTGGAATATCGATTGGCTTTCGCCGCCCCCGCATGACTGCAAACGTCAAACGACTTTTGGTTTTGGCTCTACCCGCAGCAATTACAGGCGGCATAACGCAGATAAATCTGCTGATAAACACCAATATCGCTTCCGGTAAGGAAGGCGCAATTACGTCACTGGCAAACGCTGATCGCGTCTATCAACTCCCACTCGGCGTTGTAGGTATCGCTGTCGCAACTGTGCTCTTGCCAGAACTTGCCCGCGCCCTTCGCTCTGGAAATTTGAAAGAAGCGGGCAACCTCCAAAATCGTTCGGTCGAGTTCATCTTGTTTCTTACATTGCCAGCCGCTGCAGCGCTTCTGGTCATGTCCGAGCCGATTATTCGGCTCTTGCTCGAACGCGGCGAATTTACCGCTGAGTCAACAAGTCGTGTTGCGAATATTCTTGCGATATATGGTCTTGGCCTACCCGCCTTCGTGCTGATCAAGGCGTTCATACCCGGCTTTTTCGCACGTGAAGATACCAAGACGCCTATGATCTTTGCGGCCGTTTCGGTGGTCATCAATATAGCCATGGCGCTGACACTCTTTCCCATTTTGGCAGAGACAGGCATTGCCACCGCCGAAGTGACAGCTGGATGGGTCAACGCCATCCTTCTGTTTGCTACTCTTGTCTGGCGAGGGCATTGGGGACGTGACATCCCGCTTTTGACCCGTATACCGCGATTGATCATTGCCGCTGCCATTATGGCGCTTGCATTGTCCTATGCACTCAAATGGGCGGAGCCCTATCTCGTCGCGCAAGCACCTGTCCATGTTCAGGCAGCTGGCGTTTTCGGTCTCATCTTCATGTCGATGGTCATATATTTCGCATTGGCCTTTGGCAGTGGCGGCGCAAGTCTTGGCATGATCCGCCGCAACGTAAAGCGCCGTGCAAAAGCACCTGAACCACCAGCGGAGAATCCATAATGGCCCGCGGAATTGGACTGATCACACTCGTCGTTGATGACTATGATGAGGCGATTGCCTGGTACACAAATGTGCTGGGTTTTTCCGTTGAGAGCGACACTAAACAATCGGAAACAAAGCGCTGGGTGGTTGTCTCACCGGAAAGAGGTGGCGCAAAGCTGCTTCTAGCTCAGGCTGAAGGCCCGCAACAACAGCAAGCGATAGGCAATCAGACAGGTGGCCGTGTTGCCCTGTTTCTCTATACGGATGACTTTTCAAACGATCACGCGAAAATGCTGCGTGCAGGTGTGAAATTTCTCGAAGAACCAAGACATGAAGCCTATGGCAGCGTAGCTGTTTTCGAGGATCTCTACGGCAATAAATGGGACCTGTTGCAGCTCAAATGATGGTAGGGCTTGAATCCCATGCTTTGCTCTGCCAGAACCGCACGTCATGGCTATCCACCTTGGCCGAAGAAGAATTAAGGACGATTTATGAGCACGTTTGAACCGCTCGTTTTTTCCGGTGTTCAACCAACCGGAAATCTGCACCTTGGCAACTATCTTGGCGCAATCCGCCGTTGGGTCGCTTTGCAGGAAAACAATAATTGCATCTATTGCGTGGTCGATCAGCACGCCATAACGCAGGCGATTTCTGTCTGGGGGGGGCCTTCGGAGCTTTTGCGTAACACGCGTGAAGTCACCGCTGCTTTCCTCGCCTCGGGCGTTGATCCCAAGAAACATATAGTCTTCAATCAAAGCCGTGTTCGCCAGCATTCTGAACTCGCTTGGATATTTAACTGCATCGCCCGGATGGGCTGGCTGAACCGCATGACACAATTCAAGGATAAGGCTGGCAAGGATCGCGAAAACGCGTCCGTTGGCCTATATGTCTACCCCAATCTGATGGCTGCTGACATTCTCGTCTATCGCGCTACGCATGTGCCGGTTGGCGAGGATCAAAAGCAGCATCTCGAACTGACCCGTGACATCGCGCAAAAATTCAACACTGATTTTTCCGACCGGATCTCTGAACTTGGCCTTGGAATAGAGACCCAGTCAGGCGACGAAACCATATCAAGCTTCTTTCCATTGACTGAACCAGTCATTGGCGGCCCTGCCGCACGGCTTATGAGCTTACGCGACGGCACCAAGAAAATGTCGAAGTCCGACCCGTCGGATCTTTCCCGAATCAATCTCATCGACGATGCCGATACGATTTCCAAGAAGATCCGAAAGGCAAAGACAGACTCCGATCCTTTGCCTTCCGAAGTCGATGGCTTAAAAGACCGACCCGAGGCGGACAATCTGGTCGGCATTTATGCCGCTTTGACGGATACCGACAAGGAAACCGTACTTCGCAACTTCGGCGGACAGCAATTTTCCATTTTCAAGCCAGCGCTAGCTGAGCTAGCTGTTGAAAAGCTCTCGCCTATCGCTGATGAAATGCGCCGCATTTCCGCTGACCCCGGTTATGTCGACAACGTTCTCAAGGATGGTGGCGAACGGGCTAGTGTCCTTGCGGAAAAGACGATGCATAAGGTTCGTGATATCGTTGGCTTCCTTCAAGACTAGACAAGGCTTGCAGACGATCGACGCTTAAGGCAGGTTGCACAAATGGTATCAAAACGTCTCAGCCGCGAAGCTGGCCATCGCCGTAAATTTCTGGCCATTATTGATGAAACCCCTGAATGTGAGCGGGCGGTTGCTTATGCAGCCCGCCGTGCCAAGACCACTGGGGGTGTTTTGCTGCTCCTGTTTGTCATCGACTCAGCGGACTTTCAAGCGTTTCTCGGAGTTGAGCAAATCATGCGGGCCGAGGCTGAGGAAACCGCAAATTCCACGCTTAGCAAGTTTGCCGCCAGCGTTCGGGAAAGTATTGGCATAGAGTCTGAACTTGCCGTACGAGAGGGGATAACCTCAGAAGAGATCCAAAAACTCATCGAAGAAGATCAGGATATTGCCATCCTGGTTTTGGCTGCCGGTTCCGGCAAGGACGGCCCGGGGCCACTCGTTCAGTCATTAGCAGGTCGGGAAACCTTCTCTATTCCCGTGACCGTCGTGCCCTATAACCTCTCTGACGAAGATCTGGACGCTATTACCTGACGGCATTCTTAAAACGTGATATAATCTTGACTTGAAGAGAATGGTTTAAAGGCCTATATGCTTTTTGAATAGTTCTAAACTAGGGACGCGAGATACGCCATGTTTATCCAGACCGAAGCCACGCCTAATCCAGCAACATTGAAATTCTTGCCGGGAAAGGTGGTGCTTGAGGAAGGCACCGCTGATTTTCGGGATGCAGCTACCGCAGGTGACGCGTCACCTCTCGCTGCCAAGATCTTTGCAGTTCGCGGCGTTTCCGGTGTATTCTTCGGATATGATTTTGTAACTGTGACTAAAACGGATGCGCCCGAATGGCAGCATTTGAAGCCGGCGATCCTCGGCGCCATCATGGAGCATTTCATGTCCGGCGCTCCAGTTATGGCGAATGTGACAGATATTGCTGACAATGCTCAGCGTGAAACTGAAGGCGAGTTCTTCGACAGTGCCGACACCGAGATCGTTGATACGATCAAGGAATTATTGGAAACACGGGTTCGCCCCGCTGTCGCTCAAGATGGTGGCGATATTACATTTCGCGGCTTCGAAAATGGCACGGTGTTTCTCCACATGAAAGGCGCATGCTCAGGCTGCCCCTCTTCCACCGCAACGCTCAAGCACGGTATCCAGAACCTGCTGAAGCACTTCGTTCCGGAAGTTCAACAGGTCGAAGCTATCTGATGTAAAGCTCGAAGCCCGCGCAAGCGGGCTTCTTCTTTATATCAGTTAACGGCGCCTGGTCCAGGAATTGCTCCGGGTGGACATTTGCCCAAGATGATCATGCCGAGCACCTCATCCTCATTTACATCGCCGACCTTTGCGGTTCCGACGACCTGACCATTCTTCATCACCGCGACACGATCTGCGAGATGGAAGACGTCATGAATATCGTGGCTGATAAGGAAAATGCCTATCCCTTCGCTCTTTAGCTGCTTGATTAGCTCGCCGACCTGCGCTGTTTCCTGCGGGCCAAGTGCTGCTGTTGGCTCATCCATGATAAGTATGCGCGCGTTAAAGAGAATAGCTCTCGCAATTGCTACAGACTGACGCTGACCACCTGATAGGGCCTTGACCGGATCCTTAAAGCGTTGAAAGCGCGGGTTGAGACGCCCCATCACTTCTCTTGCACTGTGTTCCATCGCAACATCATCCAGCGTACCCCATGGCGTCATCAGTTCTCGCCCGAGATATAGATTGGCCGCCGTATCCACATTGTCGGCCAGTGCAAGGGTCTGGTAAATCGTCTCAATGCCGTAGGCTTTCGCGTCGCGCGGATTGTTGATCGTGGCCTCTTCGCCACTAACTTTGATCGTACCGCTATCCCGTTTGTAAGCGCCGGATAGAATTTTGATCAATGTCGATTTTCCGGCACCATTATGCCCAAGGAGAGCAACAACTTCCCCCGGGAAAAGATCGATTGATGCGCCATCAACTGCACGGATACCTCCGAAGGCAATTGAGATATTTTCCATATCGATGAGAGCGGTTTGTTTGTTTGTCATAATTTTCTCCTCCCTCAAGCGGTCCGACGGCGATAAATTGTATCAAGCCAAACTGCTATGACGAGCACCAGGCCAACAACGATATTCTGCAATGGAGTGTCGAGGCCCAACAAGACCATCCCGGAACTAAGCGATTGCATTAAAAGCGCTCCGATCATTGCCCCGGCAATCGTGCCCACACCGCCAGCCAATGAGGTGCCACCGATAACAGCGGCTGCAATCGTCAGCAATTCATCCAATGTACCTTGCGCGTTGGTGGCGGCGTTCAGGCGTGCCGTCGAGATGGCGCCGGCTATCGCGCAGAGAATTCCCATAATGATAAAGATTTTCATCGTGACCCAACGCGTATTGATACCCGCAAGGTCGGCTGCTTCCGGGTTACCCCCCATTGCAAAAACGTAACGGCCAAAACGCGTGCGTGTTGTCACGAAAGTCATGATGATGCCTGTCGCCACCGCGATAAGGACTGGTACAGCAATGCCATGGGAAATAAACAACCCACCTTCCGGGATCACAATGCTGTTTGCTTCCGCATATTTACGAACAATGCCTATGGGCCAGTAATAGGCATTTGCGACTGCGACAACGCCCAGCACCAAACCACAAGCGACAAAGCCCATGAATATCTCCGCCCACACAGGGCGACGCGGGAAATTGAAACGTTTCCGCTGACGACGGCTATTAATGATCATGACGACCAAAGCGACACAGGCGACCAAGCCGACAATCCAGCTCCACATCGCGCCAATTGATCCCTCGGGCCCACCGCCCATAAGGCGGAAAGTGGAGTCCATTGGCGCTACGGTTCTGCCGGAGGTTACCCACCACGCAGCACCACGCCAGACCAGAAGCCCGCCGAGCGTTACGATGAATGCAGGGACGCCCATAAATGCAATGATAAAACCTTGAGCGGCGCCGATAATGGCACCCGTTAAAATACCAATGGCAAGGACTATCAGCCAAGTTGCTGAGTGTTCAAACCCCAGCAGTTTGGGTAGAAATTCTGCTTGCGTAACGCCCATGATCATGCCGACAAACCCCAATACCGAGCCGACTGACAGATCAATATTCCGCGTAACAATGATGAGAACCATGCCAGTTGCCATGACAGCCACCGACGAAGTTTGCACGGAAAGGTTCCAGAGATTTCGCGGGGTCAGAAACTGGCCACCAGACAGGAACTGGAAAGCCACCCAGATGATCACCAGCGCCCCTATCATACCAAGGAGCCGCGTATCGAGTTCCGTCGCTTTGAAGAAACGGGCAACAACACTCAGTTCAGAAGCGCGAGCGCGGTCAAGGCTAGTAGCCGGATCACTCATGAAATTTCTCCCAGTTATCTTGTTTGAACGCCGCCGACCCGGAGGATCAGCGGCGTCAAATTTCAGGATATCTTGATCAAACTATTTGCAAGCTGCCACTGCATCGGCTTTTACGCCTTGGCATACGACGTCTTTCGTGACCCAGCCGGCGTCAATGACAACACCCAGATTGTCCTTGGTAACCGGAACTGGTGTCAGAAACACTGCATTGACCTCAACCTTGTTGGCACCGCCAGCAAACTTCTGGACGTTTGGAATTTCTTCCATCTTTTTGCCATCAGCCAATGCCGCCGCGATGTCTGCAGCTTCTTTGCCAAGTTCACGCGAGTCTTTCCAGATTGTCACTGTCTGCGTGCCTAGAGCGACACGATTAAGCGCAGCGAAATCGGCATCCTGACCTGAAACCGGCACGGATCCGGCTAGACCCTGAGCCTGGAGCGCCGCGATGGCACCGCCAGCCGTTCCGTCATTGGCAGCAACAACAGCGTCAATCTTGTTGTCGTTGGCAGTGAGAAACTGCTCCATGTTCTTCTGCGCGTTGGCCGGCAACCAGCCATCTGTATAAGCCTCACCGACATTCTTGATCTTACCGGAATCGATAGCATCTTTAAGTACTTCCTGTGCGCCGGCGAAGAGGAAGTCAGCATTAGGATCGGCCGAGCTGCCCTTGATGAAGGCATAGTTGCCTTCTGGCTTTACAGCCAATACGCCGCGAGCCTGCATGCGTCCAACTTCCTTGTTGTCGAACGTGACATAGAACGCATCTTTATTTTCAATCAAACGGTCATAACCCACAACAGGAATGCCTTCAGCGACAGCTTTTTCTACCGCTGGACCAATTGCGCTGGAATCCTGTGCCAAGATGATCAAGGCATTGGCGCCCTGCGAAATCAGGCTTTCTACGTCGGTTAACTGTTTTGCCGCAGACGACTGCGCATCGGCAGAAATGTACTTGTCACCATTTGCCTCGAGAGCCTTCTTGATGGCAGCTTCATCGGTCTTCCAACGCTCTTCCTGGAAGTTCGACCAAGAAACGCCGATGATCTTGTCCTTCGCCAAAACAGGTCCTGCAAACGAGACAGCTAGAATCGTTGCCCCCGCCAATGCGGCCGCATATTTCTTCATGATAACCCTCCCAGTGCCTTTAGCACGCTGACTATTTATTGCTGGCTTCACCTCCGCCCAGCAATTAAACCTCTTTATTTCGAGGCTCGAAAAAAATAGTGACTTAAAACTAATTCCGTGTCAACTTGGTTTTTGAAGACGCAAGTCATTGCACTGCAACAACTTTTTTGCGTCGCACAAAAAAAGATTTCGGGAGGAAGTCATTTGTTGCTGGATGAGATTGCGCGACCGGACGATGTCCGCCGTCAGAATCGGCGGCTTATATTGGGGTCCATACGACAGCATGAGCATTTATCCAGAACCGACATCGTGGCCCATACGGGGCTAAGTCCATCGACGGTTTCAGCCATTACTACGGCCCTTATAGCCGAAGGTATTATTGGCGAAAACCGCGGCGGCGACCCGGCTGAAACGAAGCGGGGACGACCTCAAATAGCCTTGGCTTTAAACCCTGAAATCGCAACAGTCGCTACGGTGGAACTCGCGCTCAACCTTATCCATGTCGTGCTGTTCGACTATACTGGCCAAGTCACTGCGGAGCAGTTTCGTCATTTACCCACTTTAGAAGCGACAACCGGCGAGTTGATCGCAACTGTCTCATCCATGCTTGATGAGTTAATCGAAAACAGCCCGAAGAATGCTGGTCCCCTGCTCCACATCTCAATGGGTGTGCAGGGCGTCACAGACGCTGCAAGCTCTGCGATGCTTTGGTCTCCCATTACGCCTGACACAAATATCGCATTCGGCAATGCTCTTTCGCAGCGCTATGGAGTGGGTGTAGCCGTTACCAATGATTGCAACATGATAGCGGAAGCTCTGCGCTGGACTGACCCTCAAAATTATACCGAGGATTTTGCTGCTATTTTGCTTTCTCACGGCATCGGTATGGGCCTTTACTTGAAAGGAAAGCCCTTTGTCGGCGCCTACTCCTCCGCATCCGAGTTCGGGCATATGTTGCATGTCCCCAACGGAGCGCTATGCCGGTGCGGGCGGCACGGATGTATTGAAGCCTATGCCAGCGACTACGCCATCTTGAGAAACATCGCTGACGAAGATGAAAAAACACAACCTATACAGGGCGTCGACGCCGCAAGTTTCAACAAGGTTGCCGACCTTGCACGGGCAAAGGATGGTCCGGAACGTGCGGCCTTCGCCAAAGCAGGACAGGCAATCGGTTCAGGACTACGCAGCCTTTTTTCGCTGATTGACCCCGTTCCCGTTGCGCTGGTTGGCCCGGGCGCAGGTGTTTTCGATCTTCTTGAAAAGGATTTGCGCGCCATCATTTCGGGAACATCCGGCTGGGGCGCGACAGAGGACCTCAATATTCGCTGCTATCCTGATGAACACCCGCTTATTTTACAAGGATGCATGATGACATCCCTGCTTCATCTCGATACGCACATTTTTGCCCCCGGAGATGCCCCGGTCAAACGGGCAATTTCAGCATAGTTCAGGAGAAATCTTATGTATCTCGGTCTCGATCTCGGCACATCAGGTGTCAAGGCGTTATTGATTGACGATGAACAGCGGATCATAGCTTCCGGCAATGGATCGCTGGAAGTCACGCGGCCCCACTCCGGCTGGTCGGAGCAAGACCCTGAGCACTGGATCAGAGCAACAGAACACGCTGTACAGGAACTGCGTGCCAGTCATGGCAAGGAACTTGCTGCCGTAAAGGGCATCGGTCTTTCGGGTCAAATGCACGGCGCAACGCTACTAGACGCCAATGATCAGGTGTTACGCCCATGTATGCTTTGGAACGATACACGAAGCCATAAAGAAGCAAGCACGCTTGATGCAGATCCGAGATTCAGGGCGCTCACGGGCAATATTGTTTTCCCGGGCTTTACGGCGCCAAAAGTGGACTGGGTTAGAAACAATGAGCCAGATATCTTCAGTAAAACCCGCTATATTCTTTTACCAAAAGACTATTTGCGGCTTTGGTTGACGGGCGAGTACGTCTCGGAAATGTCGGACGCTGCGGGCACATCCTGGTTGGACGTTGGTAAGCGCGCTTGGTCGCAAGAACTTTTGGCCGCCACCGAATTAAGTCTCGATCATATGCCGTCGCTGGTGGAAGGCACTGATGTCTCCGGCACATTAAAATCCGATATTGCTTCGCGTTGGGGAATGAAAAGTAACGTCGTTGTTGCTGGTGGAGCCGGCGACAATGCAGCATCCGCATGTGGCATGGGAACTGTTGGCGAGGGTCACGCTTTCATTTCTCTAGGCACGTCCGGTGTGCTTTTTGCCGCAAACAATGCCTATTTGCCCAATCCGGAAAGTGCCGTGCATACGTTTTGCCATGCATTGCCGAATACATGGCATCAGATGGGGGTAATTCTGTCGGCTACCGACGCGTTGAACTGGTATGCCGGGATAACCTCGCGCAATGCAGCTGAGCTCACAAACGAGCTTGGGCTAGCTTTACGGGAACCATCGGGCGTCACCTTCCTTCCCTATCTTTCCGGCGAGCGCACTCCGCTTAACGACTCCTCTATTCGCGGATCGTTTTATGGGTTGGAGCACGCAAGTGACCGCGCAGTATTGACACAAGCCGTTCTGGAAGGTGTGGCCTTCGCATTTCGCGACTGTTCGCGTGCATTGGCGGCGGCGGGCACGAAGCTTGAACGCGTTACGGCTGTCGGCGGCGGCTCGCGCTCAACTTATTGGTTGAAAACCATAGCGACGGCGCTCAATATCCCAGTTGACGTGCCAGCAGACGGCGATTTCGGCGCAGCTTTCGGGGCAGCGCGTCTCGGATTGATCGCCGCCGAGCAAGTTAACCCACGTGAAATATGCGTCGCGCCTTCAACCGCTTCGACCATCGAGCCAGAAACAAAACTGACCGCTCAATTTGATGCGGCCTATCATCGTTATCATAATCTATATCCAGCATTAAAAGGAGTTCAGTCATGAACAGCGGATTTTTCGGCGACACCAAACCAGTCAAATATGAGGGGCCGGACAGCACAAATCCGCTAGCCTACCGCTTCTACAATGCGGATGAAGTGATTTTGGGGAAACGCCTTGAAGACCATTTGCGTTTTGCCGTTGCCTATTGGCACTCCTTTGTCTGGCCGGGCGGCGATCCGTTTGGTGGGCAGACATTCGAGCGCCCCTGGTTTAATGAGACCATGGAAGGAGCAAAACTGAAAGCAGATGTTGCCTTCGAAATGTTCTCGATTCTGGGCGCACCTTATTTCTGTTTCCACGATGCCGATGTGCGCCCGGAAGGCGATACACTTGCAGAAAGCAACAAGCGCCTCCATGAAATAGCGGACTATTTTGCCGGGAAGATGGAGAAAACAGGAACAAAGCTTCTCTGGGGCACAGCTAACCTCTTTTCCAACCGCCGTTATATGTCAGGTGCCGCAACCAATCCCGATCCAGACGTATTCGCCTATGCCGCCGCAACGGTGAAAACCTGCATCGACGTTACGCAGAAGCTCAAGGGCGAAAACTACGTTCTCTGGGGCGGTCGCGAAGGCTACGAAACGCTGCTGAATACCGATATGAAGCGCGAACTCGACCAGATGGGACGTTTCCTGAGCCTTGTCGTCGATTATAAGCATAAGATTGGCTTCAAGGGCGCCATCCTTATTGAACCGAAGCCACAAGAGCCGACCAAACATCAGTACGATTATGACGCGGCAACTGTTTACGGCTTCCTCAAGCGCTTCGGTCTTGAAAATGAAGTGAAGGTCAATCTGGAGCAGGGTCATGCGATTCTTGCAGGCCATTCCTTTGAGCATGAACTTGCGACTGCCTCGGCTCTGGGCATCTTCGGTTCGATCGATATGAACCGTAATGACTATCAGTCCGGCTGGGATACAGACCAGTTCCCGAACAACGTTCCGGAAGTTGCGCTGGCATATTTTGAAATTCTCAAAGCAGGAGGATTTACGTCGGGTGGCACGAATTTCGACTCGAAACTGCGTCGCCAGTCACTTGATCCGCAGGATTTGTTGATTGCTCATATTGGCGGCATGGACACTTGCGCTCGTGGCCTCAAGGCAGCAGCAAAGATGATCGAAGACAAGGTGCTGACAGGGTTTGTCGATGAGCGTTATGCTGGCTGGTCAAAGCCGGAAGCCCAGCAAATGCTTTCGGGCAAGCTTTCGCTTGAGGACATTGCGAAAAAGGTTGAGGGTTCAGGACTGCAGCCGCAACCGCGCTCCGGACGTCAGGAATATTTGGAAAATGTAGTCAATCGCTACGTTTAAACCACCAAAGATAAAAGCCACGTCTAATAAACAAGCTCTCATATGAGAGCTTGTTTATCCTTTAGAATCAAACGTGTTGGCCACCATTGATGTGTATTTCCGAGCCGGTGACATAAGATGACGCCTCGGAACAGAGGAAGAAGATCGTTTCGGCAACTTCGGCTGTTTTGCCAAGCCTGCGAAGCGGCAAATGCTCCACCAGCTTGTCGGTTCCGGGAGAGAGAATTGCCGTATCGATCTCGCCAGGCGCGATGGCATTGACTCGAATTCCGTGGGGACCGAAGTCGGATGCCATTTCGCGGGTCAATGACGCCAAAGCTGCCTTGGATGTAGCATAGGCTGTACCTGCAAATGGATGTACGCGACTGCCGGCAATTGATGTCACGTTCACCACAGAACCTTTTGCAGTGGCCAACTCATTGAACAGGCCACGCGCCAGCATGATTGGGGCAAAGAAATTTACCTGGAACACGCTCATCCAGGTCTGCATTGGCGTTTCAATGGAATCGAGACGATTACCCGAGCCATTCTTTGGTGAAATACCCGCATTGTTGACTAGGGCGTTAAGCATCCCGCCTTCGACCTTAAGCCGCTGCCTGATCTCCGACACCGCATGATCTACATCAGCAGGATCAGCAAGATCGACCTTGATATGATCGTCTGGACCAGCAGGCCAAGGGCAGTTGTCATCGAAACTCTGGCGAGAGCAGGTGATAACGCGCCAACCTGCCCGCGAAAAACGCTTAACAGTTGCGTGGCCAATACCGCGGCTTGCGCCGGTCAGTACGAGGACCTTGCGAGGTTCTTTTTCACTCATGAGAAATTCTCCGTTGGAGACTCCATAGCCGATCAGCAGTTGAATATCGAGGCATAACATTCGCGGCGTTATTGATCCCGTTGAACGAAATCAATAACGTCGTTCAAAACGCGGGAGGAAGCATGAACGGATATGTATTGGCCATCGACCAGGGCACGACATCAAGCCGCGCAATCATTTTTGATAAGAGCCGGAAGGTTGTCGGCAAAAGCCAACAAGAATTCACGCAAATATATCCGCAGTCTGGCTGGGTTGAGCACGATCCTGATGAAATTTGGCAATCCGTTCTGGCAACTTGTGAAGTTGCTATCGAGAATGCAAAAATCCAAGCGGGCGACGTTGCGGCAATCGGCATTACCAATCAGCGCGAAACGGTGATCGTCTGGGAAAAGGCAACGGGCAAACCGATACACAACGCCATAGTTTGGCAGGATCGCCGAACCGCTTCCCTTTGCCAAAAGCTGAAGAAGCAAGGGCTGGAAAAGAAATTCACCCGGAAAACGGGCTTGCTGCTCGATCCCTATTTTTCTGGCACCAAGCTTTCCTGGATTTTGGATAAAGTGCCCGGTGCCCGCAAGCGCGCAGCCAATGGCGAACTGCTTTTCGGTACAATCGACAGTTTTTTGATTTGGCGACTGACTGGCGGCAAGGTTCACGCGACAGATGCCACCAATGCCTCACGCACGCTGCTTTTTAACATTGCTACCAATGAGTGGGATGACGAACTGCTCGAAATTCTCCGGGTTCCTCGTGCAATGTTGCCGGAGGTTAAAGACTGCGCGGCAAATTTCGGCTCGGCGGAAGCGTCTTTATTTGGCGCAACAATTCCGATTCTCGGTGTTGCCGGTGATCAACATGCAGCGACCATTGGCCAAGCTTGTTTTGAACCGGGAATGTTCAAATCCACTTATGGTACGGGCTGTTTTGCCTTGCTCAATACGGGCAGCGATATGGTGATCTCCAAAAACCGGCTCCTGACAACCATCGCTTATCGTCTCAATGGCAAAACGACCTATGCGCTGGAGGGTTCGATTTTCATTGCAGGTGCGGCGGTGCAATGGCTGCGGGACGGGTTGAAAATCATTGGATCCGCGCCCGAAACCGGTAAGCTCGCTGATCAGGCAGACCCGAGCCAAGATGTTTATCTCGTTCCCGCCTTCGTAGGGCTAGGGGCGCCCCATTGGGACGCAGAAGCACGTGGCGCGATATATGGACTGACCCGAAACTCTGGCCCTGCGGAATTTGCAAGAGCCGCGCTGGAATCTGTGGCCTATCAAACGCGCGATCTCCTTGACGCCATGCGAAAGGATTGGAAGACTTCT
Organism: Phyllobacterium sp. GQ127; assembly: GCF_059758635.1. Classification (NCBI taxonomy): domain Bacteria; kingdom Pseudomonadati; phylum Pseudomonadota; class Alphaproteobacteria; order Hyphomicrobiales; family Phyllobacteriaceae; genus Phyllobacterium; species Phyllobacterium sp. GQ127. The sequence goes on along the minus strand of NZ_JCAXDZ010000007.1, from coordinate 147,710 downwards.
GACACCAAGACCGTGCTGCGCGTCGATGGCGGGATGGTCGCCTCGGACTGGACCATGCAGCGCCTTGCCGATATTCTTGATGCGCCCGTGGATCGACCAACCATTCTCGAAACAACGGCACTTGGCGCAGCATGGCTTGCCGGCTCCAAGGCGGGCATATGGCCAAACCGCCGCGAATTCTCCAAAACATGGGAAAGAGACACGCGCTTTATACCGAAAATGGATGAGAAGACCCGCAAGGCCAAGATTGCCGGATGGAAGATCGCCGTGAAAAGAACCCTGACAAGTTAGTTCCTGGCAAGACGCTTGGTATCGCTCGTTCAATTTCCCATGATGAGATCGAACAGCGTTGTCTTGCGACCTGCCTGACCGTTTTGACCCACGTCTCCCGGTGGAATAGGTCTCGTAGATCCAGTCTGGTCGCCAAGTCCAACCTGCGTGCCGGGGTCGAGTTGTGCTGATGGAGCTGAAGGATCAACACCCGAATCAGGCAAAATATCATTGCCCTCTTCGATCAATTTATCGAGGCGATAATCTCCGGGAAGCGGTGTGATGGGAACACCCTTATGGGCTGCCACCATGAAATCTTTCCAAGCGATTGCCGGTAACGATCCGCCGGTGATCTTCTTCGTTGGCTTGCCGTTATCGTTGCCGAACCACACTCCTGTCGTCAGATTGGACGTATAGCCAATAAACCAGGCATCACGGAAGTTCTGGCTGGTTCCGGTCTTGCCAGCTGCCGGCCAGCCAAATCTTGCCTTGGTTGCCGTGCCAGTCTCGATAGTCTGGCTCAACATGGCGTTCATCATGCTGAGATTGCGCGGGCTTACAACACGGTCCGGTGTCGGCCCCTTATACTCAAAAAGCAGCTTACCGCTATTCGTGGTGACACGGCGAATAATGTGGACAGGCGCCTTGTAGCCTCCATTGGCAAATGGGACAAAGGAATCTGTCAGTTCCAACAAAGTTACTTCAGATGTGCCGAGGGCCAGCGAAGCATTCGACGTAAGGCTGGAATCAATGCCAAGACGATGAGCCGTTGAGACAACGGTTGCAGGTCCCACTTCCATGACAAGTTGCGCAGATACGGAATTGAGCGAGCGGGCCAGTGCTTCAGCCAATGTTACTTTGCCAAAATATTTTCCATTGTAATTTCCTGGTGTCCATTTGCCGATGCGGATTGGCGCATCATTGCGAATAGATTCCGGCGTAAGTCCCTTTTCCAAAGCAGAAAGATAAACGAAAGGCTTGAAGGCCGATCCCGGCTGGCGCTTTGCCTCGCTGGCCCGGTCAAACTGACTGTTGGCGTAATCATACCCGCCTACGAGCGCGCGCACGGCGCCTGTTCCATCAACTGAGACCAGCGCGCCTTGCGAAACATTCAACTTCTCACCGTTTTTACTGATGAGATCGCGGATCGATGCTTCTCCCAACTTCTGCAAGCCAAGATCCACAGTGGTATCAACCACAATATCATTCGATACGTCGCCGATTAGATTTGGCAACTCCTCCATGACGCGGTCAGCAACATACTGTTCTGATCCTGACCAATAGGAAGCGGCGCGTGCTGTAGGCTGCTTCATAGCCACATCCAATTCGTCAACGCCGATCATGCCTTGCTCACGCATTGCAGCAAGCACCAATTGCGAACGTTCGCGGGCAGCTTTTGGATCACGTGCAGGTGACAAACGCGAAGGAGCCTTTAGCAGACCCGCAAGCAGCGCAGCTTCTGGCAAGGTCACTTCTTTGGCTGATTTGTTGAAGTACCGGTGCGATGCAGCGGCCACACCATAAGAGCCAGACCCCAGATAGACCCGATTAAGATACATCTCCAGGATTTGTGTCTTGGTATATTTCTGCTCCAGCCACAGCGCCAGCAATACCTCCTGAACCTTGCGTTCAAGGGTGCGATCAGGTGTCAGGAAAAGATTCTTGGCCAACTGCTGGGTGATCGTCGAGCCCCCCTGTACCAAGCGACCCGAAATCACATTGGTTACCATCGCCCGGGCAAAGCCAATAGGATCGACGCCAAAATGCGAATAGAACCGGCGATCTTCAATGGCAATAACCGCCTCAGGTATATAGGGCGACATATCATGCAGCCCGATTGCCTCTCCGCCCGAAGCGCCACGATTGGCGATCAGTTCGCCTTCCACGGAAACTATCCTAACGTTGGGTGCACGGTCAGGAATGGTCCATGTCGTCGTCTGGGGCATCTTGGCGGCGAAATAGAGAACCGTGCCTGTCAGAGCGATTCCACCCCAAATGCATAAAACAAACGACCAATAAACTGCACGGCGCACCAACCCAATAAATCCACTGCCGTTTTTGCCGCGGCGTGAACTGCTACGCTTTGACTTTGAGACTTTGCGCACTGTCGATTTGCGTTTTGCCACGGGCCTATCCTCCGGATCTGCACGCATGTCATCGCTCGAATCTCGACCGGAGCCAAAGCCGGGTTCGATGCGTTGCCTGCCTTTATCGCGTGGTGCCATTGATGATAAATTCCGCGCCGTTGTACCCATCTGGAGTGATAGCCACGCGTTGCAGAGTAAATGCGGCGATTTAAGGTGCGGTTAAGGACCAGTGAAGTTAAATTCATTTAACAAAACAGCGGCGCTAAGACAGGCCAGCCAAAGCAGCTCTATCGTGTGCAGTTGCAGTTTTTGCGACTATTACACTAAAGGGTTGCGATAGTGTGCAGCTTCCTTTAGGTCTCGGCGCTTCGCTGTCTTATAAGGTCCGTGACATGGAACAGGCAAAGTTCACAACGGGTTTCGCGCTGCTTTTACTGGCTGCACTCGTTATCAACATCGGTTATTTCGCGTTTTCAATCGACCCGCTGGACGTTTCTGTTTCGCTGGATGAGTCGGGTGCGATTGAAACTTTCCAGCTGGCATATATCGCCGGTGCAACTGCCCTGTTCCTCATCGCAGGCCTGCTCCAGCATAAAGCTGGCCGAATGTTTTCCATTGGCATGGGTGTGCTTTGTATCGTTTTTTTCCTGCGTGAGCTTGAGGTTGATCGCGTGGGTCCAATAACGACCTATATGAACAGCAAAGTATTCCGCATTCACGAAGCTATTATAATAATTGCGGTGGCATGTGTTTATCTGGCCTTTCGCTGGCGGACAGTTGGCGAAATTGCGCGATTTGTTTTCAGCAAATCTGCTTGGCCATTCTACGTCGCGGCAATTTTTCTTCTTATTGGTGCCTATTGTGATTCACAGCACGGCACAGTTTCCATGCAGATAAAAGAAGAGATTGCGGAAAGCGCAAGCTATCTTGCATTAATGGTTACAGCGGCGGGCCTGTGTTACCAGCATTCTCGCCACAGTGAGCATAAGAATGGCATTAATGCCTTGATTATAAGCATTTTTATGTTGGTATTGGTGGGCGCATATGCACATGGTCTTTACGTGCTGACATAAAACTCAATACCGCAATCGGACACGCTTTTTACATTGTCAGAAACGAATTTGGCATTTCCCGACAAGGGCTCACCGGCAATCGAACGCAGTCTTTTTCAAAGGCTGAGGAGCCGTCTGGATTCGTGGCGGATCGAGACGCGATTGAAGCGCCGAAAAAATAATGTTGCCGCGATATCACCTCTTGGTTCTGGAATGCGCCCGTTACAGAATACGGACATTCCACTCATTTTCCTGACGCGCAATAGCGTAAATTTCCTGCCCTCATTTCTGTCTCACTATCGCAAAATTGGTGTCACACGCTTCCTATGTATCGATGATAATTCGTCTGATGCTACCCGGGACATATTGCTGCAACAGCCCGATGTCGATCTCTTCAAGTCACCCCTACGCTATGGGGAAGCTGACCGTGGGAAGCTCTGGAGACATGAACTTCTGAAACTGTATGGAATCAATCGCTGGTATCTTAATGTCGATTGCGATGAATATTTCATTTATGACAATTGCGAACAAGAACCGTTACCGGAGCTCATTGCAAATCTTGAGCTGAAGGGCATTAGGCATTGTCCAGCGCCCATGATTGACCTTTATCCTTCGGGCCCGCTGTCATCGGCAGTGTTCGATGGTTCCAGCGAGATCATGCCTTGGAAAATTGCCGATATGTTTGACGCATCCGGCTATCGCATGAGCGCGGATAACCGTTTCATGTCTTTAACGGGTGGCCCCCGCGGACGTATTCTCAAGGAACATGTTGAATTGATGAAATACCCGCTTCTATACGTGGAGACGACGATGGCGTTCGCTTCCAGTATTCACAAGCCATTGCCATTCTATCGCAATTTTTCTCCTATTTATGGCTCGCTATTGCATTTCAAATTTTTCAGTGATGCCTTGCTTTTCGCGCAGGCCGCTGTTGCGGACGCGCAATATTATGGTGGCTCACATGTTTACAAAAACGTGGTTGACGTGCTTGGTGCCGAAGAAAATGTGAGCTTGATTGGGCCGGACTCCATAAGGTTTCGAGATTCCCGTCAATTTACAGAGCTGGGACTCTTCGCGCGCCCGTGATGCTCCGATAGGACGATGGCTGATGCGTTTTCTTTTTATTATAGCAGATCTCGGGCCGAACGGAGTCACCTATTCACGGCTCCGTTATGCAGGGGAGTTGGCGCGTCGCGGTCACAAGGTCAAGATTTTGGCACTTGTAGATGGCGAGACAAGGACCATCCCAGACGGGGTTGACTTTGAGGTTTTGGATCGCTCGACGACCAGGCTAAGTGGTTTCGTTCAACAGATAAAATCCGCGTTACGTCTGCGGCAGTGGTTCAAACAGGCCTCACGCCTTCAGCCCTTTGATTTTGTTTCTTCTTCGCTCACGCCGGCTGACCGCGTTGTAGCCAGAGCCGGGCTAATAAACGTACATCATTGGATACATATTGCGACATCAGAGCTTATTGCGGGCGTGTCCGATCTTCGAAAACGGCGGCGGCGCGCGCGGCTTTTATCTAGTATCTATCACGGAAAACCGGTCATAGGCGTATCAAAGGGCGTGATTGACGATCTTGCAAAACTGGATGCCATCCCATCCAGCGCAACGCTGATACATAATGGCTACAATGTTGAACACATACGCAAATTGGCAGCTGAAAAGCCTGCCGATTTGCCCTCCGAACCGTATTATATCCATGTGGGCCGATTTGCTGCGGCCAAACGCCATGACGTGCTGTTCGAAGCGTTGAAGGGCAGCGGATCAACACGCAGGCTCTTGCTTTTGACTGATAAGCCCGATGAAGCCATGCAACTTGCGCGGCAATATGCATTGGAAGATCGAGTGGCTGCCCTTAACTTTCGCGACAACCCCTTTTCCTATATGGCGCGCGCAGATGCTTTATTGCTGTCATCCGATTTTGAAGGCTTTCCAAACGTTCTGGTCGAAAGTCTTATCTCGGGAACGCCTATCATATCCACCGATTGCCCCTATGGACCGGCAGAGATCCTCACAGACTCCTACGCACAATGGCTCGTTCCCACCGGCGACGCCCAAGCGCTGTCCGACAAAATCGCGCTTTTCGAAACTTTACCATATAAAGTTGAGCCTTGGCTTTTTCAGCGCTTCACTCTTGCAGGTGCGATGAATCAACTTGAAGAACTTGCCCGCATGCCGGAAAAGCCATCTTTGGGACAATTTCGTCCGCTGCTTTGAATGACCTGCCGCCAGTTGAGAAATCCATCTGCTGGGGTTAATCTTGCGTATCAATGAGGAATGTTCATGCGCCTTATCATGCTTGTAGTTCTCACGATTGGAATTAGCGGATGCGGTGGCGGTGCCATTAAGCGCCTCAGTCCCTCACCCGACTCAGAGGCGCAATACCGTCTTGGCGGGTGCCAGTTACGAGGACACGGGGTATGCAAGGACAGCCAAGAATTTGAAAAACAATCTCCGGCTGCTCAATAGCAAAAGATTATTATTTGCAGGCTCTTGAATATTTCCTTTATCAGCTATACTTTAATCCTTGCGTAACGAGCGGTTCTCCTCCCATTTTTCGCTCGTTGCGTGTTCCCCTCTGGACGCATTAGCGTTCACAATTCGCCGGGCTCTTGCCCGGCTTTTTTGTGCCTTGTACAGTCTCGTACGCGTAGCACTCCGAAGAACGACTTCTGATAATTACAATAAAAATTCGATCGCTCGAAATACGGTCTAGCAATCATGTTTTATGGAAACATCTTCGGGCATTCGTCCATCACCTGAATTTTACTTCCTATTCTGAATCTTCGCGTATCAAAGACGAATGGTGAGGGAGCACGACGAATGAGTACCGTGGAAAAGATGCGGGTAGACTGGGTCGACATTGCCAAAGGTATCTGCATCATTTTTGTAGTGATGATGCATTCTGTTCTGGGTGTAGAGAACGAGACTGGCACGCATGGGTGGATGCATCCGGTTGTAGCATTTGCTCAGCCATTTCGGATGCCAGATTTCTTTTTGATATCGGGGCTTTTCCTAAGCGTCGTCATTAACCGCTCGTGGCTGCGCTATATTGATCGAAAGGTCGTGCATTTTGCCTATTTCTACGTGCTTTGGCTAACCATTCAATTTGTGTTCAAGGCACCAGGGGTTGTGGCGCAAGACGGAGCGACGGGTGCCATATCGGCTTATCTGCTCGCATTTGTGCAACCATTTGGCACATTGTGGTTCATATATTTGTTGCCGGTGTTCTTTATCGTTACCCGATTGCTGAAGACGACAAATGTCTGGCTGGTCTTTGCAGCATCGGCACTTTTAGAAACGTTGCCGATCCACACGGGATGGCTTGTTATTGACGAGTTTTGCAGCCGATATGTGTATTTTTTTGCAGGATATGCATTTGCTCCAGCAATCTTCAAACTGGCCGAGAAATTGCGGGCAAGCCCCGCTATTGCTGCAATCATTCTAGGTGCATGGGCTGTCTTAAACGAGTGGCTGGTCTTCCATCCTGCACCGGCACCATTTAGCGCGTGGATACCACAAGAGACTTATACTTCGGGCGGGCTTGGTGGTTGGGCAAGTGTGCCGGTTATCTCGTTGATCGCCGGCTTTGCTGGAGCACTGGCTATTGTTTCAAGCTCAGCTCTTATTGCAAGTGTGCCATGGAAGCCCATAACTGCAACGCTGCGCTGGCTTGGTGCTCACTCAATCGTGGTGTACCTGGCCTTCTTTCTGCCCATGGCAGCCGCTCGCACTATATTGCTTAAAACTGGAATCATCACTGATATTGGCACTATTTCACTACTGACGGTGATGAGCGGCGTCATCGGTCCGGTCATTCTTTATAGAATCATTCAACTCACTGGCTATGGGGAATTTCTATTCAAAAGACCGGCTTGGGCGCATGTAGATCGCGCTCCACACCAGGAAACAGCTCAAGCCACCGCCGCGCAATAACTCAGCTATGCGCAAAAATGTCCTGCTCGTCCCATCCCATCAAATCCAGTTTGGCGCGGGTAGGCAAAAACTCAAAACAAGCCATCGCCTCTTCTGCTCTCCCGTCCCGTTCCAGACGCTGCTGGAGAATGGTTCGCAGGCGATGCAGATAAAGAACGTCGGAGGCCGCATATTCCAGCTGTGCCTGACTGAGTTGCGGTGCACCCCAATCTGAAGACTGCTGTTGTTTGGAAAGGTTGATTTCCAGCAGTTCACTGCAAATCTCTTTCAATCCGTGGCGATCCGTATAGGTGCGTATCAGCCGGGATGCGATCTTGGTGCAGAAGACAGGTTTCGGCATGATGCCAAACGTATGAAATAGAACTGCAAGGTCAAAACGTCCGAAGTGAAAAATCTTGGTGACGGCATTATCGCCCAGCAGCCTCTCCAAATTCGGAGCACTTTTCTGTCCCTTATCGATCTGGATAACGTCCGCTGTACCATCGCCAGGTGAAATTTGAACGACACAAAGCCTGTCGCGATGCGGATTGAGACCAAGTGTCTCGGTATCGATGGCAACCGCATCGACCTGATAGTTGCTCAGGTCAGGCAGGTCATGGCGGTGAAAGCGAATGGTCATATTCTTTTCCTGTTTATTTCGCGAGGGCGTCGAGAATGCGCGCCCAAGACCGCTGGCCTTTGTGGAATGAATTCAATTCATATTTCTCATTCGGAGAATGAATCCGGTCATCTTCGAGGCCGTAGCCTACGAGCAAAGATTCCATGCCCAGCATATTCTGGAAGTCACCAACAATCGGAATTGAGCCACCCATTGCAATCAGCACTGCCGGGTTTGGCCATTCATCGCTCAGGGCATTTTTTGCCTTGGAAAGCAGCGGCGATTCGTAGGAAAGCTGGATGGCGGGTGATCCACCATGCTCATGGAACTCAACTGTGCAATCGGCAGGAACACGCGCTTGGACAAAGGCGCGGAAAGCCTCGCGGATTTTCGCCGGACTTTGCTTGTGCACCAATCTGAACGATACTTTTGCAGAGGCTTGGGCCGCAATGACGGTTTTGAACCCTTGTCCCGTGTAACCGCCGGTTATGCCGTTAAATTCGGCGGTCGGACGCGCCCATATCAGTTCAAGGATTGAACGGCCCTGCTCGCCTGATGGTATAGAAAGACCAACAGGACCAAGAAAGTTTTCCGGCGTGGCATCGAGCCCTTCCCACATCTGCAATATTTGCGTGGGTGTTTCTTCAACGCCATCATAGAAACCAGGGATCGTCACCGCGCCATTCTCGTCATGAATATCAGCGAGAATTTTAGTAAGGATGCGGATCGGGTTTGCCGCTGCGCCGCCAAACATACCGGAATGCAAGTCCCGGTCGGCCGCTTTGACAATAATCTCTTCGCCAACTAATCCGCGCAGCCCGACAGAAATCGCAGGCGTTTCCGAATCCCACATTCCAGTGTCGCAGACGAGTGCAAAATCGGCCTTCAGCTCATTCTTGTGCGACTCAAGAAATGGCTTGAGAGACGGCGAGCCCGATTCTTCTTCGCCTTCAAACAGAATGGAAACCTTTATCGGCAATTGGCCATGTACCGCTTTATAAGCACGGCAGGCTTCAACAAAGGTCATCAACTGGCCCTTGTCGTCAGATGTGCCGCGACCGGTCAGAATTTTGCGGCCATTGCCCATGTCCTTGATCGCAGGATCGAATGGATCGTTTTCCCACAATTCGAGAGGATCGACAGGCTGGACATCATAGTGGCCGTAAAAAAGCACATGGGGAGCATCTTCGCTAGGGCCAGCATGATGTGCGACAACCATCGGATGACCCGGCGTGTCGCGTATACTTGCTTCAAATCCAATCGATTGCAGATCGGCTACCAGCCATTCAGCGGCTTTGCGACAATCCGCTTTGAACGCCGGATCAGTTGAAATGGACTTGATTCTCAGCAGATCAAAAAGGCGCTCCAAGCTCTTGTCGAGGTTTGTATCAAGCGCATTCAAGACAGGTTCGAGAGCTGACATAATATTTCCTGAGTTCATTGACCGGGATTCGTGAAGGGAGCTCTTCTTAGCGTATTTTCAAGCCAACGGCATAAAAAAATGGCAGGGCGGCACGCTATAAAAGAAATGGCCGCCTTGGCGGGGGGACCAAAGGCGACCAGATCACTACTACACTCATTTGCAGCCACCCTGGAGAGGGGAATGGGAGGCTGCGACACTGGTGTCAGGCGGGGGACGAGCCTTAAAGACCAGCGATCGATCTAATGTCGATGAACTGGATTTGGGGGGTAAACCGTGGCAATTCAAGGGCACAGAAGATTACATCTTTGTAACAAAGGCGTGAAGCGAAATTAACGTCAGGATGCCCACAGGAGTCGCTGGAAACAACACAACTCGTCATTTCCTTTTTTACCATGTTCATTTATTTCTGTTGCCATGAAAAAAGGTGATCATCTCTTCCTCGTCGACGGCTCCGGCTATATTTTCCGCGCCTACCACGCTCTTCCGCCCCTGACGCGGAAATCGGATGGCCTGCCGGTCGGCGCCGTTTCAGGTTTTTGTAACATGTTGTGGAAGCTGTTGCGGGAAGCGCGAGACACGTCTGTACGCGATACGCCCACACACTTCGCAGTAATTTTCGATTATTCCTCGACCACCTTCCGCAAGGAAATTTATCCGGAGTACAAGGCAAACCGCTCTGCCCCTCCGGAAGACTTGATCCCGCAATTCGGTTTGATCCGGCAAGCAACAAAAGCCTTTAATCTGCCGTGTATTGAGAAGGAAGGTTATGAGGCTGACGATCTCATCGCCACCTATGCCCGTATGGCAGAAGCTGTGGGAGCAGAAGTTACGATTATTTCATCAGACAAGGATTTGATGCAGCTCGTTACGCCGCTGGTGTCCATGTATGACAGCATGAAGGACAAGCAGATCGGCATTCCTGAGGTAATCGAGAAGTGGGGCGTGCCGCCCGAAAAAATGATTGATCTACAGGCAATGACGGGCGATTCGACCGATAATGTTCCTGGAATTCCCGGTATTGGACCAAAAACAGCGGCGCAGTTGCTGGAGGAGTTTGGTGATCTCGATACGCTGCTTGCGCGTGCCGGAGAAATCAAACAGCAGAAACGACGCGAGAACATAATCCAGTATGCCGAGCAGGCATTGATATCCCGCCAGCTTGTGACCCTGAAAACCGATACGCCCATTGACGTAGGTCTTGAGGATTTCGGACTCGAGCCTCAGAACGGACCAAAGCTGGTTGCATTTTTCAAATCGATGGAATTCAACGCCCTGACACGTCGCGCTGCCGAGGCAACCGGAGTGGACGCCAGCGAAATTGAAGCTGCCAACCTTAAGATTGAGGCCGTCGCCGAAGCCCGCGGCCCGGATTTAGATAGTGCTGGATCTGATGCCAGCCCTGAAGCTGCAACCGCATCAAGCCAGATGGTTGTCTCCAGCAAACCGCCATCATCAAACGTGTCCGCTACACCTGCTGACCTTGTAAAGGCTCGCACCGACGAAGCGTTGTCAGCCAAAATTGATCGCAGTGCCTACACAACGATTCGCGATGTTGCCTCGCTGCAAATCTGGATTGATGAAGCCATGGCGTCGGGTATCGTCGCTTTCGATACGGAGACAACATCCGCCGATCCAATGCAGACCGAAATTGTGGGCCTGTCCCTCGCCACGCGGCCGGGCAAGGCTGCGTATATTCCAATCAATCATAAATCACGCGACGGCGATCTGCTTGGCGGTGGACTGCTTGAACATCAGATTCCTGAAGCAGAGGTTTTCCGTCTGTTGAAGCCGATGCTTGAAGACGCATCGGTTCTCAAAATTGCCCATGCCATGAAGTATGAGTGGCTGGTCATGCATCGTCACGGCATTGATCTTCATCCGGTCGATGACACCATGCTTATTTCCTATGTGTTGGATGCTGGCGAAGGTCACCATACCATGGATAGTCTGTGTGACCGATGGCTGGGCCACAAGCCTTTGTCTTACAAGGATTTGGTCGGCTCTGGTAAATCCTCACTCACATTTGACAAAGTTGAAATAGAAAGAGCCACCGAATACGCCGCTGAGGATGCAGACGTTACTTTGCGGCTATGGCGGCTTCTGAAGCCTCGGCTTGTCGCCGATGGCCTCTCCTCGGTTTACGAGCGGCTCGAACGGCCCCTTATTCCTGTGCTCGCCCGTATGGAGGAACGAGGGATTTCTGTCGACCGACAGATTCTGTCTCGCTTGTCAGGTGATCTCGCACAGTCAGCAGCGGCTATCGAGGACGAAATCTACAAACTTGCAGGAGAGAAGATCAATATCGGGTCTCCCAAGCAGATGGGTGATATCCTGTTCGGAAAAATGGGGCTGCCGGGGGGATCGAAGACGAAAACTGGGCAGTGGTCAACATCTGCTCAGCTTCTCGAAGACTTAGCCGCTGAGGGCCATGAACTACCTCGCAAAGTCGTTGACTGGCGTCAGCTGACAAAGCTGAAATCAACTTATACCGACGCCCTTCCCGGCTACATTCATCCCGACACCAAGCGGGTCCATACGTCCTATGCCATGGCCGCAACCTCGACAGGGCGTCTGTCGTCCTCAGAGCCCAATCTGCAAAACATTCCGGTTCGCACCACCGAGGGGCGCAAAATCCGTACGGCCTTTATAGCCGCGCCCGGTAATAAGCTGATATCGGCAGATTATAGCCAGATCGAACTCCGTGTGCTTGCACATGTTGCGGAAATTCCACAGCTGACTCAGGCCTTTGCCGATGGCATCGACATTCATGCTATGACCGCTTCTGAAATGTTCGGCGTCCCGGTGGAAGGCATGCCTTCGGAAGTGCGACGACGCGCAAAGGCCATCAACTTCGGCATTATCTACGGTATTTCCGCATTCGGTCTTGCCAACCAGCTCTCCATTCCGCGCGAAGAGGCCAGCCAATACATCCGGACCTATTTTGAACGCTTCCCGGGGATCAAGGATTATATGGAAGCGACGAAAGCCTTTGCCCGTCAACACGGCTATGTCGAAACCATTTTTGGCCGCCGTGCGCATTATCCCGAAATTCGTTCGTCAAATCCGCAACTGCGCGCGTTCAACGAACGTGCAGCGATCAATGCACCCATTCAAGGCTCTGCAGCGGATATTATTCGCCGGGCAATGGTACGCATGGATGCCGCTTTAAAAGATGCAAAACTCACGGCGCGCATGCTGCTTCAAGTGCATGATGAATTGGTTTTCGAGACCATTGAGGATGAGGTGGAGGCAACGCTTCCTGTTATTCGCGAAGTGATGGAAAACGCGGCCATGCCAGCAATTGCGTTATCAGTTCCACTACAGGTGGATGCACGTGCTGCGCATAACTGGGAAGCGGCGCATTAGAGCCCTTCCCAGTTACTGCAAAGCGTCCAATGCTTTGCGCTGGGCATGCATTTCAAGGAAGATTCGATAGTCGCGATCAAGGCGCTGACGCGCTGCCGGATCAGGTCGACGGACATGCCCGCCCTGCTTCATCGCTGTGCAGGCCGAAGGTAGATCAGCATACACCCCCGCAGCCGCCGCAGCTACCATCGCTGTGCCAAGGAGCACCGCGTCTTCCGCCGCAGAGGTTATAACCGTACAGCCGGTCGCATCGGCATAAAGCTCCATAAGCAGCGGGCTCTTGATGTGGCCGCCAGTGACATGCATCGTGTCGATTGCGTAACCCTTGTCATTGAACGCATCCAGAATATGGCGCACGCCGAGCGATATGCCGATAGCAGTACGCCAATAAAGACGGCACAGGCTGTCGAAGGATGAATCAAGTGTCAGACCACTGATAACCCCGACCGCATGCGGGTCAGCCAGCGGCGAACGGTTTCCATGGAAGTCGGGCAGGACGTGTAAACGATTTGCGAGATCCGGCTCGGTTGCACGAAGCTCCATGATACGTGCTGTGATCTTTCTGTGCACATCGCCACTTGGCTCGCCTCCAGCCCCATGCCAGCGGATAATATGGTCGAGTAAGGCACCAGTTACGGATTGACCGCCTTCGCTCAGCCAAACATCTGGAAGTGCAACGCCGTGATAGGGGCCCCAACCACCGCGAAACGAGATCGGCTCCCGGGACAAGGCCATCAGGCAGCTTGACGTTCCAGCTATCAGCGCAAGATGGCGATCAATCTGTGAAAGATCGCCAGCAAAGCCACCTAGAACGCCAAGCGAGCCGGCGAATGCATCAATGAGTCCGGCTCCTACATGACAGTTTGGCGTGAGGCCCAACTCTTTTGCCGCTTCGCTTGTCAGTGCGCCTAAATCCGTTGCCACAGGACTTGCGACGTCCGGAAGATTGCCGCGTTCAATCAAGTCCTCCAAGCCGATTGCTTCCAGATAATCTACCTGCCAGCCCTGCTTTTCATGCGCGAGATAGGTCCACTTACAGGTTAACGTGCATTGCGACCGCGCCAACGATCCTGTTGCTTTCCAGCTCAAATAATCGGCCAGATCAAAAAAATACCCCGTCTTGTTCCAAGTGGTCGGCAAATGACGCTTCAACCACATCAATTTTGGCGTCTGCATTTCCGGCGACATGACACCGCCCAGAAAATCGAGGACTTTGTGGCCCGTTGCCGTGCATTCATCGGCTTCGTCCAAAGCGCGATGATCGAGCCAGACAATTGTATCCCAGCGCTGCTCGCCAGATGTTGAGACGGTAAGCTGCTTGCCATGCGTATCGCGAACGACCAATGAACAGGTGGCATCAAAACTCAAGCCCACCACATCTGCAGGATCAATTTTAGCCGCCGCAATCGCGCCTTGCACAGAAATACATACAGATTTCCATATATCTTCCGAATCGTGCTCGGCATGATCACCCATTGGGCGATTCATTAAGATTGGGTGCTCCACGCGGCCCAGAAGGTTGCCATTTGCATCCAGAATGCCCGCACGGGCGCTTCCTGTACCAACATCTACAGCGCAGACAAATTGCGGCATCAACGAACTTTCAGTACGGCTTCCTACGACTTGAGTAGGTCAGGCAATTGCAACATGTCGTCGAATATAAGGTCTGGGCCAAGAGACGCAAGCGTTGACTCCAGCCTGCCACCGCGGGAATGCGTCCCGCCCGTAAATGCGAAAACGCGCATACCCGCCGCTTTGGCAGCTTGTATACCTGCTGGACTGTCTTCGATCACCACACATTCAGCCGGATCGACATTCATTGTGTTCGCAGCAAATAAAAACAGGTCTGGAGCGGGCTTGCCATTCTTGACCATAGTGGCGCTGAAAATATGCGGATCAAGCAGGTCGATGAGCCCGGTCAACCTTAGCGATAAACGAATGCGTTCTGGCTGGCTCGACGAAGCAACACAGCGGCGCTGTGGCAATTTCTTCAATGTATCAGCGATGCCGGGGATGGGCTGGAGATCCAATTCGAAGCGCGAATAGAGATTGGTCCGCATTTCGTCGAGGTCGGCTTCGCTGGCAGCGAAACCGTATTCTTCGTGGAGAATCTTGCTAATGGTCGCCATGCTACGACCAAGAAAACGATCATAGGCATCATCTTCTGACATGGTGACACCGCTTTTGGCGATCATCTCCAGCAGCACCGCTATGGAGATAGGTTCACTGTCGACCAGAACGCCATCGCAATCGAAAATAATAAGCGAGGGATCAGCCATTAGAGTTTATTTTCAAGATAGAGTTCCAAAGTTTCACGTGCTCCCTTGTCCCATAGTGTCCGGAGAATACGCGAAAATGATTCGACGAAAACCGGTGCTGTCCCTACATCGCCAAAAATATCTGTCATGGCAAGGAATGCCTTCGGATCGCCCTTTGCCTTCAAAGCCTCGATCTTTAATCGCTCAGCGCTCGCATCCAGATAGTCGGTCGGTTTGCCACTATCCGTTGTCCCTGCGCAGAACCGGCACCAAAGCGCAGACACCAGGGATAGGCCGGTAATGCTGTCGCCTGCCCTCAACCTGTCGGCAGTCGTCGGCAGAATGAATTTTGGCTGGCGGTTCGATCCATCTTGGCAAAGTCGCTGGATGGTATCGCCGATTTTTGGATTGGAAAAACGCCGGATAATAAGATCAAAATACTGATCGAAAGGCATATCAGGTACGGGTGGCAACACCGGAATGATCTCTTCGCGCTCAAGCTTCGTTAGAAAATTGCGTATCAATGGCTCTTCCATCGCTTCGTGAACAAAATGGATGTCCATGAGTGAAGCCGGATAGGCGATTGCCGCGTGCCCGCCATTGAGAATGCGTATTTTCATTAATTCATACGGTGCAACATCTTCGACAAACGTCACCCCGACCTTTTCAAGCGCAGGACGACCAGTTGGAAAATGATCCTCGAGCACCCATTGCTTGAACGGTTCGCAAAATACCGGCCAATTATCTTCAACTCCAAATTCCGTTGCCAGGAAGTTGCGCTCGCGGTCGGTTGTTGCTGGTGTAATACGATCCACCATCCCATTCGGGAAAGCCACATTTTGCTTCACCCAATCTGCAAGTACAGGATCAATCAGCGCCGCCAATCCACAAATGGCATCGCTGGTGACGTGGCCATTGCCTGGAATATTGTCGCAAGACATAACCGTAAAAGCAGGCGTGCCCTCGCTGCGCCGACGAATCAGGCCAGCCAAAATCAAGCCGAAAACGGTTTTCGGGCTGCCTATATTGGCCGCATCTGCCGCAATGGCAGGATGTTGCGGATTGAATTTTCCTGAAGCCGGATCAATAAAATAACCGCCTTCGGTAATGGTCAATGACACGATCCGGATTTCAGGATCAGCAAGACGGGCAATTGTGTTTGCAGCGTTACCCGGCTGAATATAGTCGATCATTGATGACGTGACATATGCTTTGCGATGCCCGCTGTCTTGTTCAACTACAGTTGTAAGCCAGTCTTGGTCCTTGAGTTTCTGACGCATGATTTCATCGGAAGGCAGGACCCCAGCACCAACCAGACCCCATTCGTGATCCGTCCCTGCATTGAACAACTCATCAAGATAAACCGCCTGATGTGCACGATGAAAATTCCCGACACCAAAGTGAATAATCCCGGCTTTCAAATCCGATTGCTTGTAACTGGGTACGCTGACACTGGCCGAAAATTGGGACAAAGCGTTCTGCGAAAGTTTAATTGTCATCGGGATCAACCCTTCTTTTCATTCATGCTGCAAGCGTCCATCACGACCGACTTGCAGTCAGCTCATCCAGTTGCCGCCATCGACATTGTAAGTTTGTGCGACGACGTAATCGCTATCGCTTGAAGCCAGAAATACGGCCATGCCAACGAGATCGTCTGCGGTGCCCATCCTGCCGAATGGTACAGCTTCGCCAACGAGTCGCTTCTTTTCTCCACGCGGCCTGTTCTCGTATTTTGCAAAGAGGGCATCCACGCCTTCCCAGTGCTCTCCATCAACGACACCGGGCGCAATGGCATTCACGTTGATGCCGTGCTTGATAAGGTTGAGGCCTGCCGATTGGGTAAGACTTACTACTGCTGCCTTCGTTGCACAGTAAACAGCGACAAGCGGCTCTCCGCGGCGCCCCGCCTGGCTGGCCATGTTAATGATCTTGCCGCCTTTTCCGCGAGCAATCATGTTTTTGGCAACGGCTTGCAGTGTGAAAAGTGTTCCTGCAAAATTTACTGCAAACAATTTATTGTAGCTATCGCGGGTGATATCGACGATTGGCGCGAGATCGAAAAGCGCTGCATTATTGATCAGGATATCGACGCCGCCAAAATGCTCGACCGTTTTGGTAACTGCCGCATCGATGGACTGCTGATTGGTCACATCAAGCCGGACCGCAAGAGCCTTGTTGCCCAGGTCAGTTGCGGTTTGCTGCGCGCGCTCCAGATCGATGTCAGCAATTACCACATGGTCTATGCCTTCACGTATATAAGCCTCTGCAAATGCGCGGCCGATACCTCGTGCCGAACCTGTGATAAATGCCGTCTTGCCCGCAAGCCTGCTCATTTCGAGTGCCTATATGGCTTGGCCGTTTGCATCAAAAAGATGCAAACGGGATGGATCAGGTGTCAAGTACACTGACTGCCCATGTTCCGTAGCGAAATCGCCATCTGTGCGCACCGTGATCTTTCCGGTATTCTCGGTCTGTACATGGATAAATGTATCGGACCCGAGATGCTCGGTTACTCCAACAGTGCCTTTCCATAAGCCCTCAGTTTTGGAAATTTGGACATGTTCCGGCCGTACACCCAACGTTACCGCATTGTGTTTTGCAGCAGCTGGCCCTTCGACCAAATTCATGCGCGGTGATCCAATGAACCCGGCTACAAAGACGTTTTTCGGGCTCTTATAGAGTTCCAGAGGCGATCCCACTTGCTCAATGCGACCTGCATTCAGCACCACGATCTTATCTGCCATTGTCATGGCTTCCACCTGATCATGCGTCACATAGATCATGGTGGTTTTTAGCTGATGATGTAGATCGCTGATTTCGAGACGCATATTGCCCCGAAGAGCCGCATCAAGATTGGAAAGCGGCTCGTCAAATAGAAACGCCTTCGGCTGACGCACAATAGCACGGCCGATAGCAACGCGCTGGCGTTGACCGCCCGATAGTTGTCCAGGCCTGCGATCGAGATAGTTTGTCAGATTGAGGATATGTGCTGCGTCCTTGACCTTCTTGTCGATCGCGGACTTTTCCTGGCCATCCATCTTCAGCGGAAAAGCTATATTCTGGTAGACGCTCATATGCGGATAGAGCGCATATGACTGAAACACCATCGACAATCCGCGCTTGGCTGGCGCTTCGTTGGACATGTCTTTACCGTCGATAACGATACGCCCACCGCTCAAATCTTCCAGACCAGCGATCATGCGCAGCAATGTTGATTTTCCGCAGCCGGATGGCCCTACGAAGACAACGAATTCGCCGTCATTGATTTCAAGATCGATTTCCGGAATGACCGAAGTGCTACCGAATGACTTCGATACTTTTTCAAGTGTTATGCTTCCCATAATATTGTTCCCATCTCTTTTGGCGAGGCCAAAGGTCAGAAATTATTTGACGGCGCCAAAGGTCAAACCGCGAACCAATTGCTTCTGGCTGAACCAGCCCATAATCAGGATCGGGGCGATTGCCATGGTGGACGCAGCCGACAACTTTGCCCAGAACAGCCCTTCGGGGCTGGAATAGGAGGCGATGAAAGCTGTCAGTGGCGCAGCATTTGCGGCTGTTAGGTTGAGCGTCCAAAATGCCTCATTCCATGCCAGAATGATGTTCAGCAACATTGTCGAAGCAATGCCGGGAATGGCCATGGGCGTCAGCACATAGATAATCTCTTTCATCAGCGATGCGCCGTCCATACGGGCAGCCTCGAGTATCTCGCCTGGTATCTCCTTGAAGTAGGTGTAGAGCATCCAGACAATGATCGGCAGATTGATCATGGTGAGAACCGCAACAAGGCCGAGACGCGAGTCGAGCAGGCCCCAATCGCGGAAGATCAAGTAGAGCGGAACAAGCACGCCGACAGAAGGCATCATTTTGGTGGATAGCATCCACATCAAAATATCCTTGGTGTGTTTGGTTGGCGAAAAAGCCATCGCCCAAGCGGCCGGGATTGCCAATACGAGGCCGAGCAGTGTCGAGCCGACCGAAATGACTATCGAATTCATAACATGCTTGCCGTAGTCAGACCGGCTCTGCACTTCGTGATAATTTTCCAGCGTCCAATCGAAGAACAGGAACTGAGGCGGCGTTGCCACGGCCGTTCCTTCCGTCTTAAAGCTTGTAAGAAACGTCCACAGGATCGGGAAAAAGATCAGGAACCCGATACTCCATCCAATTATTGTAAAGATGAGTTTGCGTTGCGTGGTAACGGACCGAGCCATTTTTCTACCTCTCCAGGTTCTTGCCGATGAGGCGAATGAGGAAGAAGGCAACGATATTGGCGAGGATGACCGCCACAATACCGCCAGCGGAAGCTCCACCCACATCGAATTGCAAAAGCGCTTGTGAATAGATCAGATATGCAATGTTTGTGGTCTGCAGGCCCGGTCCCCCATTTGTGGTCACCAGAATTTCAGCGAAAACACTCAGCAGAAAAATGGTCTGAATTAGAATAACAACGGTGATCGCGCGAGCAAGATGCGGAAGGACCAGATAGATGAAACGCGATATCGGTCCGGCTCCATCCATTTCTGCCGCTTCTATTTGCTCGCCATCCAGCGACTGCAATGCGGTCAACAGGATAAGCGTTGCGAATGGCAACCACTGCCATGCAACGATCAGGATAATCGAAAACAGCGGAACCTGCGCAAACCAGTCCACCGGCTGAATCCCGAAGGATCGTGCGATCCAGGCAAACAAGCCGTTGACGGGATGCATGAGCATATTCTTCCAAACCAATGCCGAGACGGTTGGCATAACGAAGAATGGCGCGATGACCAGAAGGCGGACAATGCCTTGGCCCCAGAATGGCTGGTCCAGAACAATCGCCAAAAGAATGCCGCCAATCACCGTGATCAGCAATGTTCCACCAACCAGAAGCAAGGTATTGCCAAGGGCAGTGAAGAAGGCGGGATCAGTCAGAAAATACTGGTAATTGAGAAAGCCGACATATTCTTCGGTTCCCGGCATCAAGAGATTGTAGCGCAGGAATGAAAAGTACAGCGTCATGACAAGCGGCACGATCATCCACA
Organism: Phyllobacterium sp. GQ127; assembly: GCF_059758635.1. NCBI lineage: Bacteria > Pseudomonadati > Pseudomonadota > Alphaproteobacteria > Hyphomicrobiales > Phyllobacteriaceae > Phyllobacterium > Phyllobacterium sp. GQ127. The sequence continues at coordinate 127,692 of NZ_JCAXDZ010000007.1, read as the reverse complement.
GGAACAAGAGGATGACGGCGGGCGACATCATGATACGGGCAGTTGCGCGTGTCTGAAGCGTAGCCATGGTCAGGATCCAATACAGCGATCATTGAAAATGCAGATGAGCAAAGGAGGCCCGGGCGGCTCCGGCATTTGCGCCGAAACCGCCCGGAGCCAGGAGGATCTACTTGATGTAACCGCCCTTCGTCATTTCGCGGGTTGTCAGTGCCTGTGCGCTCTGCAAGGCCTGATCAACGGTTACAGAACCGGCAAGCGCTGCCGAAAACTGCTGGCCCACTGCCGTGCCGAGCCCTTGGAACTCGGGAATGGCAACGAACTGACCACCCGTATAAGGCACCGGCTTGACGGTCGGCTTGCTTGTATTGGCTGCAGTCATGGCTTCGAGCGTAATCTTGGCGAAAGGCGCAGCCTTCTGATATTCCGGATTGGCATAAAGCGAAGTGCGTGTGCCGGGCGGAACGTTTGCCCAACCTTCCTTGCTCGCAACCAATTCCGTATAAGCCTTGTCAGTCGCCCAGGAGACGAATTTCTGTGCTGCTTCTGCCTTTTTCGTACCGGCAGGAATGCCAAGATTCCACGCCCAGAGCCAGTTGCCGTGGTTCTCCACGCCGCCCGTGGGGAAGAGGGCGTAGCCCACCTTATCTGCAACCTTCGATTCTTTCGGATTGGTCACGAAGGACGCCGCAACTGTAGCATCGATCCAGATGCCGCACTTGCCCGTCTGGAAAAGTGCGAGGTTTTCGTTGAAGCCGTTCGATGAAGCACCGGCAGGTCCGGCTTCCTTCATCAGGTCGACATAGAATGTGAGTGCCTTCTTCCATTCCGGCTGATCGAACTGCGGTGTCCACTTTTCATCGAACCAGCGCGCACCGAAGGAGTTTGCTGTTGCCGTCAACAGCGCCATGTTCTCACCCCAACCGGCCTTACCGCGCAGGCAAATGCCGTAAGTCTCGGTGGACTTGTCGGTCATCTTCTTCGCAGCATCAGCGATCTGGTCCCAAGTGGGCTTTTCAGGAATGGTCACACCGGCCTTTTCAGCCAGATCCTTGCGGTACATCACCATCGCGCTTTCGCCATAGAATGGCGAGGCATAGAGCTTGCCGTCAACGGAAACAGCATCGCTGATCGATGGCAGAAGATCGGCCTTGTCATAATCCGCACCCAGACCGTCAAGCGGCAAAAGCCATCCCTGCTTGGCCCAGATCGGCACTTCATAGGTGCCGATTGTCATCACGTCATACTGGCCGCCTTTGGTGGCGATATCGGTTGTGACGCGCTGGCGAAGAATGTTTTCTTCCAGCGTTACCCATTCGAGCTGAATGTCCGGATTTTTCTTGGTGAAATCTTCGGTCAGTTTCTGCATGCGAACCATGTCGCCATTATTGACCGTGGCAATGGTCAATGTCTCCGCATGCGCAAAGCTGACCATCGCCGCGACAGAAACCGCGCCGAGCAGAAGCGTTCTCTTAAACATTTCATTCCTCCCGAATGTTATGAGCAATTGCTTGTATTGTGGGCAAATACTCACACATGGGCGAAGTTAGTCAAGGGCAATTCGTCGCTGCAGTGCACAATGAAAGGGAGTTTAGTCTGCGAGCAGAGCCTCTGCGGTGTGCTCGTCGGTGATCAACCCATTGATAAGACTGCCCTTGAGGGCGGCCGCTATGCCGGGCATCTTCTTTTCGCCTTTGGCGATAGCAATGACCATGGCCGTCTCACGGGAAGGAATAAGGGCGCTGGCAACGCGCTCATTGGTCAATCCTTCAATAGCAATACCATTGCGATCAAAGGCGCGCCCGACGATTTCAAACACCGCACCCGCCCGCTGCAAGGTCTGTAATTCGGCGCGGGAAATAAATCCGTCGACAAAAAGCGGCGCGTCATCCCCCAGATCGCCAATGCCGATAAAGGCGACATCCGCCTTGGCCGACAATTCCAGCACGGAGCGGATCATTGGCTGACTGTGCAGCAATTCGCGCTCTTCGGGTGAAGAGGCGATGACCGGCAGCGGCATAGGGAAACTGCGCGCCTTTATCTTTTCGGCAATATTGAAGATGACGTTATAAAAGGCAGCCGAACCATCCGGCGCGATATTGCCCGTCAGCGATACCACCTTGTGTTGCGGGCAATCGATGGGCGACAACATTTCAATGGCAGCCTTCAGCGTGCGCCCGGTGCCGATACCGACAACCACCGGCGCTTCCGTCTTCAGCCAACGCGTCATCTCCGCCGCCGCCGCATCGGCAACACCGAGCGTGGTTGAGGTGGAGCCCGGATCAGTCGGCACAACTTCGGCCATTTTCAAGCCAAAGCGCTTTTTCAGCTGTGCCGCCAGATCAAGACAATGGGCAATCGGATGATCAAGCCGAACCTTGACCAGCCCTTCCGAAACAGCCAACGACACCATGCGCTGGGCCGACTGGCGCGAAACGCCAAGCTTTGCGGCAATCTCATCCTGCGTATTGCCGGCAACATAATAGAGCCAGCCCGCGCGCGCCGCATCATCCAGCTTGGTATTGGTAATTTCGGACTTACTCAATTCTCTGCCCCGCCCTTAAGCGCCTCGCTTTGCTCGTTGCTGGCGGGGACCCCATCTGCCCCGCCCTTAAGCGCCTTGTGCCCGTCGGAATGGCCAAGATCACGCTCCGGCCAGACAATATCGCGCAGCTTCTGCTTCAAAACCTTGGCTTCCGGAAAGCCGCCATCGCGCTTGCGCTCCCAGATAAGGTCGCCATTAACGTGGATTTCGAAGATGCCGCCTGTGCCGGGAATCAGCGCCACCTCACCCAGATCAGCGCCGAATGTGGAGAGCAGCTCCTGCGCCATCCAGGCGGAGCGCAGCATCCAGCTGCATTGCGTACAATAGGTGATGGTGATGCGCGGTTTCGTGGTCATGGCTCGACTTCTAGCATTTTCTCGCCGGGATGTAAGGTGCCGTCGGGCGCGACGAGCGGGTTGTAACCGGATTTCAGAATAGCAAGCATCTTGGGTACGGCCGCGCGTGCCCGCTCCGCCATCTCCACCGTGCCGCAAAGGGGAAAAAGCACGACAGGATAGTCGTCTTTCGGAAAAAAATCGCGCCGTCCTATACAGCATTGTTTGCGGCGGCAGGCGGGCTTGTTGCAAATCTTATGGTAGCCAAGTGCCGTTGCCATGGCCTGAAACAGCGAGAGCATCACCACATAGCGACGGTGGGCGCGCTTTTGTCCCTCTATATCGGCAGCATATTGCTCATCTGTCTGTTGCGGATGTCTTGGCTGCAACGTGAAGGGCAGTTCCGGCAGCGGATTTGGTATGAATGAGCAAAATGGCACCAGATCATCCTCCGAATATTTTTTGCGCTTACCCATGCTGATTTTCTCCGTGCTTTTACCTTGCCACGCCCGCTTTCCGCGTCTGGCTATTGAGATGGTGGGAAAGACGGGCGGTCATCGAAGCGCGTCTTTGTAGTAGGTTAAGCGATCCGAAGACCGCCCGTCCGGCGATTTGCATTCTGTCCGTTCCGCTTGGGAGGCCTCGGCTACCCAAGGCATGCCATTTGCGGCACGCCATGCGTTAGCCTTGCGCCCCTTAAAGTGCTCGTCCAGCACACGCCGTTCCTAGTAACGGCAGGGGAACCCTTGGACAGAACGTCCCCGGATAGCGGGTCCGTAACCCGCCATCGGAGGCGCCCATCCTTCCCCAAACTTCGAACGGCTCCGGAAGCTGTTCCCCGCAGGAAGGACAGGAACAGAATAGTTCAGTGCCAGAGCTGTTGGATAAGTTTGTCGAGATTATTTTTGGAAAGTCTGATTTGCACAAGCTAAGTGCGTCCTTCGACAAGCTCAGGATGAGGGAGGTCGATTGATTGCAGGGCGCCAACTATTGCAACTATTGCAACGCTAGCAAGTTGTCGCTGCAACCCACAAAACTTCCCTCATGGTGAGCGTGTCGAACCACGCACACTCTCAGATGCAGCCAAAAGACAAACACTGCCATCAAGACAGATCAGCGACCGGGCATCTCGAGGGCAATGCGGTTGCTCCCCCTGGTGGGGGTGTGAAGGACGGAAGAGACAAGTGGCTCGCCCCGGGGACGCGGAGCATCAGGGAGGGGAATTTTATGAATCAAACATGCCACCCAACTGACACCCTCCTGACAGAAGGTTGTCAGGAGCCCTGCGCTATAAAACATGCGCGAAACGGGCGAGAGGCGCGGACATGGACGGATCAGCACAGATCAATGGCAGTGCGACGGATTTTGATTTCCTCATTGGAAACTGGAACATTCGCAATTTGCGGCTGAAGGAGCGCTTTGCCGGATGCCATATCTGGGATGAGTTTCACGCCACATCGACCGTGCGCAAGCTTTTGGACGATACCGCCAATCTTGAAGAAATGGACATGCCGAGCCAAGGTTTTTCCGGCATCACGCTGCGCCTGTTTAACCCGCGCGATGGATCATGGTCGCTCCATTGGGCCGACAGCCGCAGCAACTTCCTGTTTCCGCCGGTCATTGGCCATTTTGACGATGGCAAAGGCGTGTTTTACGGCAATGATACGGATAATGGCACGCCGGTGCGCGTGCTTTTCACTGGACGCCCTCGCCCAAAGCTCCCCTCTGGGAGCAAGCCTTTTCCAAGGATGGCGGCGAGACATGGGAAACCAACTGGGTGATGAAATTTACGCGCATGCCCGCTTAGGCTTCGCCTTCAAATCAAAAGACCCCACCGTGGCATTGCGGCACGACAAGCCGAAAGCAATGGCCAGCGGCTGAAGATGAGGGAAAAGGTGGAGGCATTTTCTTGCCCCCCGCCCTTATACTGAGCTTGGCAAGCGGCGCACTGCCATCAAGCAGATTAGCGGCGGGTCATCTCGCGGGCAATGCGGGTGAAATCCGCCTGCTTGATGCCGATATCGGCACGGTCTGCGGCGCTCATGCTGTTCAGCAAAGCCAGTGCATTGCGATAATCCGCATCATTGCGGCGACGCCCACGCGTGGCAAAATCAAAGATAAAACTCATGGCCTGATCCTATGGCACTGTTTGGTTAGCCATAGGATATGTCTAGATAACCGGATTGTGCAGTGCAATATTGGAATGGCTGGTATGTGAGAATAAAAAAGGGGATGGAACTATTAAGCCATCCCCTTACTTGATCGCATTTTGGGACAATCTAACCCTTGGGCGGGAAAGGATCATTGCCGTAAGAATCTCTAGCTCTAATCTGGCCGTTCTCGCCATGGATTAGTAATTCAGTTCGTTGATTTTGGGCGATGTTGCGTCCCGCACTTATTGCCGCCGACTGTGTCGGATGTACCGAAGTTGCTTTTCCAGCACCCGCTCCTTTAACGGCCCATCCGTTTGAGTGCGGAACAACATGTTGATTGCGCTTAGTCATGGTTTTATTTCCTTTCAAGAAACGAAACTAGATGCATTATCTTCTATCGTTGCACTCAAAGCATTTGCCTTGAGTGCTTCTGCGCAGCTCTTTGCATTGTGCTTCTGAGTGTATGTTTCCGTCCAAACTAATGTTTCACCGTTTGAACCTTTTAGACGTCCGAAGTATTCGCCGTTTGTGCTTTTCAAAATTTCAAATCGGCGACCTGAAGCCTCCTCACCTATTGTTGTGTCGACAATTGGCGCGATTGGCGCGTTGGCTTTTATGGAAACAATACAATTCTGAGCATTAGCTTTGGTCGTGTAATTCTCAGACCAGAACATTATTACCGAATTGTACAGAAATTGGACTCGGTACTGGCTGTTCGCACCATTCACGATTTTAAATTTGTACATCTTTAATTCCTCGATCTAGGCGTCCTTGGGAGGATCGCTTTTGCAAGACATTAGTATTGCACTTACAATACTAGAATTAGTATAGCGATCGTGATACTGTCAAGCTCTAATTTTACATTCCAAGGGGAGCGAACAATTGTCAGAAATTTTTGGTGAGAAACTTAGAAAACGAAGGATCGAAATAGGCCTTACATTAGAGTCTTTGGCAGATAAAGTTGGAACAACAAAAGCCTATGTTTGGCAACTTGAAAATAAAAAGCCAGCAAAACCCTCAGGAGAGCTGCTTCTAAAGATTGCAAATGTATTAGATATTTCTGCTGAATACTTGATTGATGATTCGTCTTTGCAGCCAACATCTAGGCAGGCAGAGATTGCACTTGCACGCGGAGCTGATAATCGAGGACTAACTCAAGAAGATGTTGATAGATTGTTCAAGCTCTCGGATATAATGAAAGATGACAAAACTCGTAAGAGAAGCAACTAGAATAATTACGCTATGGAGGTTACACGGCCCTAACACTCCAAGGCTCGATCTCAATACAATTTTTAACGAGATTATTCTTCCAACATCGAATGGCGATCAGTGCAAAATCGTCCACGAATCGTTCGATTCATTCGAAGGCATTATGGCGAGACTGGATGGAAGCAAAGAATGGCGAATAGGCGTTAGCACAAGAGTCCTTTATGAACCTCGCCGAAATTTCACTCTCGCCCACGAAATGGGGCATTTTATCGGCCACCGAAGGTTGAAAGATACTTTTCAATGCACCTTTGAAAACCTGAACGATTTCCAAAATGCCGGTATGGAGAAGGAAGCAAATGAATTTGCCTCCAATCTCCTGATGCCGGCTGATGTTGTGAGGCAATATGACCGGGAAAGAACCTTTAGTCATACGTCAGTGAGTGAGATTGCTTCACTTTTGGGTGTATCTAGAGAGGCAGTGGCATATCGATGGATAAACCTCACGTCAAAACGACTGGGGTTTGTCATTACCAGGGATGGGATGATCGACAAAGGTAGAGCCAGCGAAAAGCTCTACGCTGAAGGAGTCTTCTTTAAACAAGGCTGCGAGATACCCAGTCAAAGTCTCATCAATAATTTGCGTGCGGAAGGCGAGGAACTGAATGAAGTAATGCCTCTCAACGTCTGGCATACCGATCTTACCTGTAAAGAATCTAGCTTTGCGACGAGGCTGAACGGCTATGTATACACATATTTGGATTTTGACAAAATTTAATCTACCTATCCAACCCACTCCTCCTGCTCCACCGTCAAGGGCTTGATGCCTGGCGTGGCAGGTTCGGGGCGTTGCGGGTCGATAATGACCGGCGTGGGGGCTGGGCGTGGCGTGGTGCAGGCTGTGGCAGCGCACAGGACAAATGTGCCGAAAAGAAATGCGCAGAGAAGGCGCAAGGGCCTTTGGGCGAGGACGATGGCGCGAGGGAAGCGCGGATAGCGGCGGGCCGCTATCCGGTTTTGTCTGGTTCGTGATCCCGGCAAAGCGGTTCCACCATCCGGCACTATATTAGTTATCGCTCATCTTCAGCGCCTGAATGAAGGCTTCCTGCGGAATTTCGACCTTGCCGAACTGGCGCATGCGCTTTTTGCCTTCCTTCTGCTTTTCCAGAAGCTTGCGCTTGCGCGAGACGTCGCCGCCATAGCATTTTGCCGTCACATCCTTGCGCAGGGCCGAGATGGTTTCGCGCGCGATCACCGTGCCGCCAATGGCCGCCTGGATCGGGATTTTGAACATGTGCTTGGGGATGAGGTCCTTGAGCTTTTCGCAAAGGTCGCGGCCACGCTTTTCGGCAGCACCGCGGTGCACCATCATCGACAGGGCGTCCACGGGCTCGCCATTGACCAGCACGGACATCTTGACCAGATTGCCCTCGCGGTAATCCGACAGATGATAATCAAACGAGGCATAGCCCTGGCTGATCGATTTCAGGCGGTCATAGAAATCGAACACAACTTCATTGAGCGGCAGGTCATAGGTGACCATGGCGCGCTTGCCGACATAGTTGAGATCGATCTGGATGCCGCGGCGGTCCTGACACAATTTGAGGATCGAGCCGAGATAATCATCCGGCGTGAGGATGGTTGCCCTGATCCACGGTTCCTCGATGGTGGCGATCTTCATCACGTCCGGCATGTCGGCTGGATTGTGCAGCTCGATCTGCTTGCCGTCGGTCATGTTGAGCTTGTAGACAACGCTTGGCGCGGTGGCGATGAGATCAAGATTGAACTCGCGCTCCAGCCGCTCCTGAATGATTTCCAGATGCAGGAGCCCAAGGAAGCCGCAGCGGAAGCCGAAGCCCAGCGCGGCGGAGCTTTCCATCTCAAACGAGAAGGACGCATCATTGAGCCGCAGGCGGCCCATGGCAGCGCGCAAATCTTCAAAATCCGCCGCATCGACGGGGAAAAGGCCGCAGAACACCACAGGCTGCGCAGGCTTGAAGCCGGGCAGGATGGAATCTGTCGGGCGTTTGTCCTCGGTGATCGTATCGCCAACGCGCGTATCGGCCACTTCCTTGATCGAAGCGGTGATGAAGCCGAACTCGCCGGGTCCAAGCTCATCCATGGCAACCATTTTCGGCGTGAACACGCCGGTGCGCTCAACCGGATATTTCGCGCCGGTGCCCATCATGCGGATGGTCTGGCCCTTTTTGAGCACGCCATCAATGATACGCACAAGCACGATAACGCCGAGATAGGAGTCATACCAACTGTCAACCAGCATGGCCTTCAGCGGCTTGGTGCGATCTCCTTCGCGCGGGGGCGGCAGCTGCTTGACGATGGCTTCCAGCACATCAGGAATGCCAAGGCCGGTCTTGGCCGAAATCAGCACAGCCTCACTGGCATCAATGCCGATGACATCTTCCACCTGCTCGCGGATACGCTCCGGCTCGGCGGCGGGAAGATCGACCTTGTTCAGCACCACGACGATTTCGTGATTATTGTCGATGGCCTGATAGACATTGGCCAGCGTCTGCGCCTCAACGCCCTGCGAGGCATCGACCACCAGCAGTGAGCCTTCGCAGGCCGAGAGCGAGCGCGACACTTCATAGGCAAAGTCGACATGGCCGGGCGTGTCGATCAAATTGAGGACATAGGTCTCGCCATCATTGGCCTTGTAGTGCAGCCGGACGGTCTGCGCCTTGATGGTGATGCCGCGCTCGCGCTCGATATCCATCGAGTCGAGCACCTGCTCCTTCATGTCGCGAAGCTCCAGCCCGCCCGTCGATTGGATCAGGCGGTCAGCAAGGGTGGATTTGCCATGGTCGATATGGGCGACGATGGAGAAATTACGGATGTGATCTAGTGGAGTGCTCATGCGCGCCACATAGAGCATTTTCAGGCGATTTGGAAGGGCGAGCGTAGCGGCAGGCAATATTCGCTGCGAATAGTTTTACCCGGGTATATTGACGGCAGAATTTTATCCGGGTAAATCCAGGGTAACGTTTGAGCAATGGATGATGATTATGAACAGTGTGAGCGCCTTTCAGGGCAACAGGAAAATCGCAAGTGGAACGCCAGCGGAGGTGGCTCTGACGCTGAAGCGTCTGGACGATAATGGCGAGGCGGTTCTCATTTTCGATGATGCAACAGGCAGGCAGATTGAATTTGATCTGCGCGGCACCGATGCGGAGATATTGGCGCGGCTGGACAATAGTGAACCGCGCAAGCCGGGCCGCCCGAAACTTGGCGTTACGGCACGCGAGGTAACGCTCCTGCCGCGCCATTGGGACTGGCTCGCAGCGCAACCGGGCGGCGCCTCCGTTACGTTACGCAAGCTGGTGGATGCAGCGCGGGCCGCAAATGGTGGGCGCGAGGCAAAGCGTCAGGCGCAGGAAGCGGCCGACCGCTTCATGTTGGCCATGGCCGGCAATCAGCCGCATTATGAAGAGGTCACCCGCGCGCTTTATGGCGGAAACTACCAGCGCTTCGCCGAACTGACGGAGGACTGGCCGCGGGATATCCGCGACCATGTACGCGCTCTGGCAGAACCAGCGTTTGATTGGCCGGATTGAACCAGCCTAATACGTTCGTTGAATACGTGCCTTTTTGGCACGTTTATTGCTCTGTTATCGGCATCCACTTGGCGCGAGGCCCTCAGCCGACACGCCAGTGAATGCCGATTTTTATTTTAAGCGCGTGGCTGGAATATTTTAGCAGCCTAATAATAAGGATTACTGTTTCATGAAGGATATTTTTCGAAAACGCATTATTCGATCATGCATAATTTCAGCGCTGTTTGCCGTTTTATCAGGCTGCAGCGAGAGTAACGATACAACTTCGGAAACTGCGTCGACCTTTCCAGCCATCGTTGCGGAAAAGATCGTTGCACCTCCTGCCTTAGTAGATAGCTCGGACGAAGTAGTCGTGGGGATAGTAACGGCAGTTCCCGGCACGTCATCTGCTGTCCCGCCCGAGGCGAGTGTCGTGGTCCAAGACCCGCTCGTTATATTCGATGGTGGGAAGGTGACAACAACAGAACAGGAAATAGCGCCATTAGCTGTGAAGGAGCGGGAAGAGGTTACACGCTTTGTCACAACCTCGCCCGATACGATTGAAAATCCGACATTCTGGTCTTCACCGGCCTATGAGTATGATCTCGGCAATCTTGTAGCATCCGTGAGCACTGACTCCAGCAGTTTCACATACGGGCAGATTCTGATCACCCCGATCAAGGGATGGATTCGCTATCCCATGAAGTCAGTCTCGCCGACGCCGCCAGGCCAATATCCCGTCATTGTCTTTCTACATGGACAGCACACCCCAGCAGATCCAAATTATCGGGGTTATGATTATCTGGCAGAGAATCTGGCCACTCACGGCTATATTGTACTCTCGATTGACGCTAACGCCATCAACGCTGATGGCGACCAATCCGGTCAGTCGCGGGCGCAACTGGTTTTAGGGACATTGGACCGGCTACGCCAGATTAACGAGCATGGTCAAGTTGACAAAAATGGCAATGCTGGCGCACTGAACAAACTCAAAGGAAAATTTGACTTTGAGCGCATTGGCATTATGGGCCACTCGCGAGGAGGACAAGGTGTTGCAAACACAATCAAATTCAACAAGAACCGTCGAGGTGCCAGCTATGCGGGACTGGCAGTAGCGCTTTCGGTCAATCCAACAAAATACATAACCGCATATCCGGACTTTGCCGATGTGTTTATACCAAAAACAGCTAAAACTGTTGTAAGTCTCGACGAAGAAAAATTCAGAGCAGCGATAGCCAAATACAATATTTTCTATGCAGAAGGTAGTGACACGGCTTCACCCTATGACTTCAGGGCAGCCTTTCTTCTCGCGCCTACAGATTTCGGCGGCAACAAGGATTTGAACGGCGTGCCGCTTGCTGTACTTCTACCCACCTGCGATGGCGACATGCTCAATCTGCAAGGAGCAATCTCCTATGATCACAACAGATTTGGCAATGGCAGCGATACGGCAACACGCTATCAAATAGCGGTTCAAGGCGCCAACCATAATTATTACAATACAACTTGGATCAATGACGATTTCTCCACTACCGCAGGACCTGGCCATTGCATGGCGAACCACACAGATACCATAAGGGTCAGCGATGAAGACCAACGACGCAACGGACTTTATCTTATTAATTCTTTCATGCGCTATCATGTGGGAGGAGAACAACAGTTTGCAAGCTGGTGGAACGGAATGGCCAAACTGCCAGAGGCTGCCTGCCCTGTAGGACGCGGCCCCTGTGACGAACGCGTTATCCTGACAATTCAGCGAAATGAGGGCCAACGCAAACTGATTCAGCACTTCGCATCGGCAGAAAGCCTTAGCATCAATTCGCTCGGCGGCCCGGTCACCTCTACCGGCTTCAACAACTTAGCCCGGTGTGACATGCCTGATGGAGCGCTGATCGCAGGCGATTGCTCACCTGCCCGCATAGCAGGTTTTGAATTCAATAGTTGGGGTGGTTCTGGCCTACGATCCATAGCAGAACATGCTGAACTTTCGTGGACCAAAGCTGGCGCAACAATTACAAATGATCTACTTGGCACTTCGGCAGCGCCCCACGATACTTTGAGCTTCCGCATAGCGGTCGTGCGCCCGATGGGGCAGGAGGTTTTGGTAACACTGACTGATAATGTTGGTAAGGAAGCGACTATCGAAGCCAGCGATTTCAGTGGTGCGCTCTATAACGCACCAAAAACCAAGGCTGAAGGCCGGCCCATGATTGATGATCCCATCGACAAGCCCTATTCAACCGGGCAGGTTAAGATGCTTCTCAACATGGTGGCGATACCACTGAAAGCATTTGCTGGAATTGACTTAAACAATCTGAAAGAACTCAAGCTGACGTTTCCTAAAGACAGAGGCAAGGTTGCTCTTGCGGACATCCAGTTCCAGACATTGGGACGGGATCAGTTCGGCCCTCGAATGGTCGCTGTCCAAAATAAGAACAGCAAAGCGCAATAGTAATATACGATAAGGCCCGGCTCTGAGCCATTTCAGAGCCGGGCCTTTCTCAATGATTGTGCTAATCAGACGCCGATCTTGCCACCACCCTTTTTGGTTATTGCGACGACGGACGGGCGGACGGGCATATCGTCCTTGAAGTCCGGCCAGCGGGTCGAAAGGTCTTCATAATAGGACGGACGGCCAAAACCTTCCCAATCTTCGCCGCCATCAGCGGGATGCTGAACGGCGACCATCATGGTTGCCATATCCGGCAACATCAGCGGACCGCACATTTCTGCGCCGATCGGCACGCGGAAGAAAAGTTTCGAGGTCGCACGGGCAGCACCTTCCGTATCAACCGCCCATAGACCATCGGTACGGCCCGTATCCTTCGGCGAGTTGCCATCCGTTGAAACCCACAACCGTCCATCAGCATCGACAGAGCAATTGTCCGGCATGCCGAACCAGCCATTCTTTGTGGTTTCGGTGGAGAAAGATGCGCCGACATCGGCAATGGAAGGATCGCCGCACTTGAGCAATATTTCCCATTTGCCCTTTGTTGCGGCGAAATCGCCATCAGCCTCGGCAATTTCAACGATATGGCCGAACGCGTTCTTGGCACGCGGATTGACAGCGTCGATCTGATCGTCCTTGCGTTTGGTATTATTGGTCAGCATGACATAGACCTTGCCGTTGACACCATTCGGCTGGATGTCTTCCGGCCTGTCCATCTTGGTAGCGCCCAACAGATCGCCTGCACGACGGGTTTCAATCAAAACATCCGCTTGCGAGGCGAACCCGTTTTCGGCTGTCAAAGGACCGGTGCCATGCACTATCGGCAACCAGTTAACAGTTCCGTCGGCTTCAAACTTTGCGACGTAAAGCGTGCCTTCGTCCAGCAGGTCCAGATTAGCAGCGCGATCATCAGGATTGAACTTGCCGGTGGTTACAAACTTATAAACGTAGTCGAAACGCTCGTCATCGCCGAGATAAAACACGACTCGGCCATCTTTGGAAACGATCGACTCAGCGCCTTCATGCTTGAAGCGGCCCATGCTGGTGCGTTTCTTGGGGACAGATACCGGATCGTTCACGTCGACTTCGACAATCCATCCGAATCTGTTGGCTTCATTGGGGTCTTTCGAGACATCGAAGCGATCATGGAATTTGCCCCATTCATAACTGCCCTCCGGAAGGCCGAGGCGTTTGTAGTTTGCCGCTTCCTTGCTGTCGGCAGCCAGTTCGCCCGTGAAATAGCCATGAATATTTTCTTCGGCCATCACATAGGTGCCCCAGGGCGTGACGCCTCCAGCACAATTATTAATTGTCCCGAAGACTTTTCTGCCGGAGGAATCTGCATTGGTTTTTACACGGTCATGACCGGCAACAGGACCGGACAATTGCATCTCGGTATTGGCGGTGATGCGGCGATTCAGCTTGCCGTCCTTGACGACCTGCCATTTACCATCGGTCTTCTTGATCTCGACAATAGTGCCTCCATGGGCAGCCATCTCGATATCAACACGCTTCTTGTCGGCAGGAGCGACTTCGATCTTGCCCTCAGCAACCTTAACGATGCCTGGGAACATGAGATGTTCATTCGTGTATTCATGGTTAACGACCAGAAGACCATGCTCAGACGAGCCATCTATCGGAATATAACCGACATAATCATTATTGTAGCCAAACTGCTTCGCCTGAGATTCCGGAGTCTGATTACGCGGATCAAACTCTGGAGAATCCACGAAAATTCCATCGCCCCAGCGTAAAAGCACATCCGCATCATATCCGGCTGCAACATGGTGTTTTTCATCAATACCGGCTTCTACTTCCTCAAAACTGAAAGCAGATTTGGTTTCAGCGCGAGCATCATCAGCCAGCATCAGCGCCATCGGGCTGACGGTGGCTGCAATAGCGGAAACCGCGAGTGATCCTTTCAGAAAGCCACGGCGGGAGAATCGAGCTGCAATTAGCTCGCCCATTGTAGGATTGTCGGTCGGATTGTGGCCAGGACCATCATTCTCTTCGAGCTGGCTGGTTCTGAAAACGGGAGTTTGATCATTCATGGCGTGACCTCTGGCTGTCTGGCTGGGTTGCGGATTAGAACCGTTCCAGAATGGCTAGAAGTTCAGCGTAACAAACTGATGACAAGAGTTCAGCTTTTATAGCGGTAGCTACCAACGATTAAAGTCAGAAACCTATTAAGACGCAATCAGCTTACTGAAAGAGTCGAGGTCCACATTGCCTCCTGAAAGGACGACCGCCACCGTCTTGCCCTTGATATCGACTTCGCCAGAAGCCAGCGCAGCAAGACCAACAGAACCGCCGGGCTCAACCACCAGTTTCAAATGGCTTGCTGCCTCGCGCATGGCTTTGCGCACGGCGATATCGGAAACAGCGATGCCGCCGGCCAGATTTTGCCTGTTGATTGGAAATGTGAGATCGCCGGGTTGAGCAGTAAGAATTGCATCGCAGATTGAGCGATATCCCGTCTCATTGCTGCGAATTTCACCAGCGACCAATGAACGGCGCAAATCGTCAAAGTTTTCCGGTTCGACGCCCCAAATGCGCGTTTGCGGAGAGCGCGCTTTTACTGCAATCGAGACGCCACTGATGAGACCACCGCCGCCGCTGGGCACAAACACATCATCCAGCGTGATACCGCGTTCTTTGGCTTCATCAGCAATTTCAAGCCCGATCGTGCCCTGACCCGCAATAATGGATGGGTCATCGTAAGGCGGCACCAAAACCATGCCACGCTCTTCAATGAAGGGGGCGGCAATCACGTCCCGACTCTCGGTGTAACGGTCAAAAAACACAACCTCCGCCCCGTAGGAGCGGGTATTATCAACCTTAACCTGTGGCGCATCGCTGGGCATGATGATGACTGCCTTGATGCCGAATATGCGGGCAGAACTTGCGACGCCTTGTGCGTGATTGCCTGAAGAGAATGCAACGATCCCGCGCTTTTTCTCTTCCGGCGTAAATTGACTGATACGATTATAGGCACCGCGAAACTTGAATGAGCCGGTCCGTTGCAGGCATTCTGGCTTGAAGAAAATACGCGCATTGTAGCGGTCGTTGAGACTTTCCGATTCCATCAGCCGTGTCGGCACAAGCTGCCCGGACAATCTCTTTGCGGCAGCTTCGATATCGGCAATCCCGGCGGCGAAATTCTGATGATCCATGAGCCCTCTCCTGTCAGCTATCCAGTCGATAGCATTCTATAATGCAGCAGGCACCCAAATCATTGTCATCATATCAATCTGGCACGAATACCGCATTGGCACGCTTTTCCAGAAACTCGGGCAACTCTGCAATCGAGCCAAGGATCGCGTCACTGAGGTGGGCAAGGTCATCCAATGTGCTGTTTCCTGACAGGACGCCTATGGCAAGTCCCGCTCCAGCGGCATGGGCCATTTCCAGATCGTGGGAATTGTCACCCACCATGGCAATCGCTTCGACTGGCAGGCCGGTTTTCGCGGCAAAGAGGTGAAGCTGGTCTGCATGCGGCTTGGCGCGGGCAACGGAGTCATATCCTATGATTGCCGAGAAAAGCGGTGATAGCCCCAAGGCTTCAGCTGTAGCGCGAGCGCCTGCTTCAGAATCATTGGTTGCTATGCCAAGCACGAAACCCCGAGCGACAAGAGCTTCGAGCGTTGCGTGCAATCCATCGATTCCGACAGCGCGGCGCGAGCCTTCCTGAACTGTATAATGATCATAGTCACGAATACATTGCCGTTTCTCTTCGAGAGAAAGCTCGGGATGCCACAGATCGACAACATCATTGATGGTTCCCGCAGCGACCACTGAGCCACCGCGGAACTTTTGCATCTCCCAATCATATCCCCCAGCCTCAACGAGAGCCTTCGCGCGGGTTTCATCACCCTTGGCGGCCATGTGCGCTAGTTCCATGGTGATGCCAAACCACGTTTTATTGAAATCGACCAGCGTTCCATCCTTGTCGAACAGAATACCGCGTATCTCGTTAGACTGGGTGGTTCGCATCATGATTCCAGCGAGCCGGGCTTGGCATTTTCAGAACGTCTGCTGCCAAGAAGTTTCAGGAGATCGTCGCCACGGCGGGTATAGCGATGGCCGCGCCTTGTCAGAACTCGGCCAGCCTGTGGAGCGGTCAATATTATATCACCGGCGGGATCCCCCGGCACGGTCACAACAGTGACCAGCTTGTCACCCGCCTTCACTTGAGCACCAATATCGACATGGAACAGGATCATCCCGCCTTGAGGAGCTCTGATCATCTCGACATTTTCAAGCGGCGTGACAGGTCCGTTGAAATCTACCGTCAGTGCAATACTCGTATCGACGATGACGCCGCGATGAACAAGGAACTTGTAAAGACCTTCCGCATCAGACTTTCCAGTATCGATATTGACATCACTGAGGCCACGAAACTCCACTGTGGTGACGGCTCGGGTTTTCTGTCCTGTTTTCGGCAGTTGGAGCACCGGATGCGCGCAAGCTTCTTCAAAAGCTGCATCGGCGGTGCTGTCCCACGAAAGAATAGCGGTAGAGCCGAGGGCGGACGCCAGATCATACATTTCCGGCAAAAACGCCTGGTGGATGTAGAGGTAGCTTTCGCTTTCATCGTCACAATGCAAATCGAGGACAATCTCGTGCGGGAGTGCCTGACGCAGAAGTTCGGCTTTCAGTCGCTCTGCCAGTGGCACCGGACCATCAATGGCGGGCAAGGATGATGTGTCAAAATTCTCCAGAAGGGGAAAGGAACGGTTGAAGTTCGTACTGGAGAAAAATTCGAAGCGACCAATATGCTGATGTGCCATCCACTGTGCAGAGCCTATCGGGTTGGCTTGAGGAATGACCGTTATATTCCCGGCAATACGCCCTTCCCTGGCAGCTTTTTCCAGCATGGGAATAAGGAAATGCAATGCAGCCTGGCCGGGTAGCTCCGAGCCGTGGAGGGACGATTGCAGATAAGCGCTTGTTGCCTCCCTATCCTTGCCCTCAAAACGCAACACGCGCAACTCAATGCTGTTGCCCGGCACATCACCGGCCAGTTGGATTGTCTCGGTCTTCATCATGCTATTCCTGGTCTGTTGACTGCTTCTATGTAGTCTATTGTTATTTTTCGCGGCGTTTACGCAGGTGCGCGACGAGTCCTTGCGTGGATGCGTCCTTGTCCTTTGCGCTGACCTCGCCCGAAACAACAGGAAGAAGCTCCGTAGCCAATTCCTTGCCAAGTTCGACGCCCCACTGATCAAATGCATTGATTCCGTAGAGCTGCGCTTCGACAAAGACCCGGTGTTCGTAAAGTGCGATGAGACGGCCAAGCGTATAAGGATCAAGCTTATCGTGGATGATCGTTATCGATGGACGATTACCGGTGAATACGCGATGCGGGGCAATGCGATTGACTTCTGATTTTGGCAGGTTTTTTGCAGCGAGCTGTGCCTTGGCCTCTTCCAACGTACGGCCCTTCATCAAAGCTTCAGACTGTGCCAGGCAATTTGCCAGCAACATCTGGTGCTGATTATCAAGTTCCGGCTCATGTCCGTTGGCAGCGACAATGAACTCGACGGGAATGGTATCGGTGCCCTGATGCAAAAGCTGGAAGAATGCGTGCTGGCCATTGGTGCCGGGTTCGCCCCAGACAACGGGTCCTGTCGGGCCTGAAACCGGCTTGCCATCAATGGTAACGCCCTTGCCATTCGATTCCATGTCAAGCTGTTGGAGATAGGCAGGCAGACGCGCAAGGCGCTGGTCATAGGGGATCACGGCCCGGCTCGTATAACCGGAGATGGCGCGATGCCAATACCCGACGAGACCAAGCATCATTGGCAGGTTCTTCGAAAGCGCTGCCTTGCGGAAATGTTCGTCCATTGCATGGGCGCCATCCAAGAACCGACCGAAATCTTCCGGGCCAATGGCGATCATCAAAGGCAGGCCAATGGCGGACCAGATTGAATAGCGTCCGCCAACCCAGTCCCAGAAGCCGAAAATACGATCTGCCGGAATCCCGAACGCATCAACTTTTTCAAGAGCTGTCGAGACAGCCGCGAAATGCTTACCGACAGCCTCCTCACCCAAAGCATCGGCAATCCATTTACGGGCCGCCTTGGCATTGGTGATTGTTTCAATCGTCGTGAATGTCTTGGAGGCAATGATGAAGAGGGTTGTCGACGGCTCAAGCCGGGCCAACGTGTCGGCTATATCCGCGCCATCAACGTTGGAAACGAAATGGGCTTTCGGCCCATCGTGATAGGGCGACAAAGCAAGCGTTGCCATGGCTGGACCAAGATCGGACCCGCCAATGCCTATATTGACGATATCGGTGATCGGCTTGTTTTTTGCGCCTTTGATTTCCCCGGAGCGAATACCGGTCGCAAAAACGGCCATACGGTCAAGCACGTCCCTGATGCCCGGCATGACATCCTGCCCGTCGACTTTGACAGGTTTGCCTGAACGGTTACGCAGCGCAACGTGGAGAACGGCGCGGCCCTCGGTATTATTGATGGGTTCGCCCGCAAACATTGCTGTGCGACGGCCTTCAACATTTGCAGCTTTGGCAAGATCACCAAGCAGCGCAAGCGTTTCATCATTGACGAGGCATTTCGACCAATCAAGCAGAAGGTCATCAAGATTGAGGGAATATCGGGAATACCGTTTTTTATCCTCGGCAAATGCATCGCGCATGTTTCTGGGTGCGCCATTCTTCCAATGGGCTTTCAACGCCTGAACCGAACGCTTGATGCTGTTCGCTTGTTCTGAGGCCATAGTCTATCTCCTGAAATAATCGTCTCATGCAAATGTCGCGCAAACCTGCCACTAGAACGACTTTAGTTCAATCGACGAAAGGTGGAATATCTTGGCTTTCCGCGATAAGTGATTGCTATGCCTAAAATCGGGCGATGTATCAGGAGATGCCAAATATGGATTTGACGGGTGAAGAACGGATTGCCGCAAACCGCGCGACTGTCTGGAACGCCCTTAACAATCCGGACATATTGAAAGCGTGCATTCCCGGATGCGAACAACTTGAATGGGTGAGCGAGACAGAACTCGAAGCCACGCTTGCTGTCCGGCTCGGTGTCATCAAACCGCGTTTCAGCGGTGCTATTTACCTCAGCAACCTTAACCCACCCTTTTCCTATACGATAAGCTGCGAGGGCAAGGGAAGCATCGCTGGTATCGCCAAAGGCGGTGCGGATGTCGCCCTTGTAGAGGATGGAAATGAGACGCGCCTGATCTACACAGTGAATGCGCAAGTGGGCGGAAAAATCGCAAAATTCGGCAGTGGCTTGATTGCTTCGACGGCGAGCAAAATTGCCACCCGCTTCTTTGAAAAGTTCAACGAAGCTGTTTCTGCCGCATAACTTCCATGCTGTCGTAATTTCCACAGCTCATGGCGGAAAGCCGTTTGGCTCAGGATCGGCTAAGGCGGATATGCTGACGGCGCGCAATTTTGCGCCGGACAGCCAGTCATGCGCATTTACGATTTCATCATTGTCGGGTCTGGATCGGCCGGCTCAGTCGTTGCGAACAAGCTATCGGAAAACGGGCGTTACTCCGTTCTCGTGCTTGAAGCCGGAGGGTCTGACCGGCGATTCTTCATCAGCATGCCGCTTGGCTACGGCAAAACCTTCTATGACAAATCGGTCAACTGGATGTATCGCGCCGAACCAGACCCCGGCCTCGGCGGCAATGCTGACTATTGGCCGCGTGGCAAGGTGCTCGGCGGATCAAGCTCTATTAACGCAATGGTGTATGTGCGCGGCGCACCGGAAGATTTCGACGAATGGCGCGATACCGGAAATCCGGGCTGGGGTTATGCGGACGTGGCACCAATCTTCCGTTCCCTTGAGCACCATGACGGCCCGGCAACCAGCCTGGGAAGCGATGGTCCCTTGCATGTTACCGATTGCTCCAGGCTCTTCCATCCTCTGGCTAACAGGATGATCGCGGCAGCACAGGAAGCGGGTCTTTCTTACAACCCCGACTTTAATGGCGCAGCGCAGGAGGGCGTAGGACCTTTCCAGCTCACGACCAAAGGTGGTCGGCGCATGTCAGCCGCCAAGGCATTTCTGCGACCGGCGATGAAGCGCCGAAACGTGACGGTGCTTACGCAAGCAATGGCGACGCGGATCATATTTGATGGGAAGCGCGCTATCGGTGTGCAATTTACCCGCAAGGGCAAAACGGAACTTGCCAAGGCTGGCCGCGAAGTCATCCTGAGCAGCGGTTCGGTCAACACCCCGCAATTGCTTGAGCTGTCGGGTATTGGTGACGCAAATAGGCTTCAGGCGCTTGGAGTAGAGGTTCTATACGATAATCCGCAGGTCGGCGAAAACCTCTGCGATCATCTCGGCATCAACTACACTTACCGGGCGAACATACCCTCGCTCAATCAGATACTGCGCCCGTGGTGGGGCAAGGCTGTAGCCGGCATGGAATATCTATTGCGCCGAACGGGGCCGCTATCGATCAGCATGAATCAGGGCGGTGGATTTTTTCGGACCGATCCTTCCCAACCGCGCGCAAACATGCAGCTCTATTTTCAGGCATTCTCAACCCTTGTGCCCAAAAATGGTGAGCGACCCATTTTGACGCCGGATTCATGGCCCGGCTTTTCTCTCGGCCTCTCCAACTGCCGGCCCACCAGCAGGGGTTCGATTCATATTCGCTCCAATAATGCGCATGATGCGCCGCGAATTATCGCCAACGCTTTTTCCACAGAGCATGATGTTGCAGAAATGCTGGATGCGGTGAAGTTCCTGCGAAAAATCGCAGCCACTCCAACAATGTCCATGCTGATTGAAGAAGAGCTTCTGCCAGGACCGGATTGCAACAGTGACGACGAGCTAATTGAAGATTTTCGCAAACGTAGCGGGACAGTTTATCATCCCGTCTCGACATGCAGAATGGGGCCTGATCCGTCCCGATCAGTCGTTGACCCGCGCTTGAACGTTCATGGACTATCTGGCCTGCGTGTTATTGATTGCTCGATATTTCCGAACATCATTTCCGGCAATACGAATGCTGCGGCAATGATGGTCGGAGCGAAAGGCGCGCAGATGATTTTGGAAGATCATCCATAGCGCGCCTCCATCATATCAATATCGCGCACCATTTTACTGGCAATCGTGCTTTCCAGCCGCCGAGCCCGAACCAGTCGATAGATTTCCTGCCGCTCCGCTTTAAGCGCGGTAATGCGTAGCCGCTTTTCAATCTCTTCGCTGAGAGCCGTCAATTCACGCTCTTCACCAAGATGCATCCGGCCATCGATGCGCTTGCGGTAAAGCTCCATGATGCGGGTTGCGACGTCCGTAAAAATATCGGCATCGGCACGCCCTGCCGCCAAATCGTGCTGGGCTTTTTCAATAGCCATAATCGCTGCTTCGGCGGCGGCAATACGTGCGTAATCTTCTTCCTTCTGGTGTGAATCCTCCGCTGGGAGATCGATGTTTTTGAGCAGTTTTGGCAAGCATATGCTTGCCGCAACCAGCGACAGAATAATCACACCGGCGGCCAGGAAAATAACGAGATCACGGGCTGGAAAGAGACTTCCATCGTTCAGGAAAAGTGGCAATGTCAGAATACCGGCAAGGGTGATTGCACCGCGCACACCGGCGAATGACATTGTGGCCACAAGCTGCCAACTTGGCCTGACAACTGTCTGCTGACCGTCGGAACGGCGTGAAAGCGCATAACGCCATGAGGCCCATACCCACAAGAAACGAAGCCCAACGAGAGCCGCAAAAATAACGCCTACATAGACTGGCAACCACCAATAGCTGTATCCGTTTGCGTGAACGTTTTTAACCGCGCCCCAGAATATGCTTGGAAGCTGTTCACCAAGCAGAACGAAGATGGCACCATTGGCGGCAAATTGCGCGGTATCCCAGACCGCCGTGCGCCTCACCCGCGTGACTGCCAGCGACTGACTGGAGCTTTCTGCGTAGCTCATCGTGATGCCTGCAGCCACTGCCGCAAGAATTCCCGACGCATGAACGTGCTCGGCAAGAAGATAGGCGCCGAAGGGGATGAGCAGACTGATAAGTATCTGCGAGCCGCTTTCCTCACCCAGTCGCCGTGTGAGAAACGCTTTGCCACGCGTGACGCCAATCGTGACGCCAATGCCTATGGCAATGCCTGCAAAGGCGAGCCACAGGAACGTGAAAAATGCTGCCGAGAATGAAAATGTGCCAGTCAACATGGCTGCTACCGCAAAGCGCATGCAAACGAGCCCTGACGCATCGTTCAGCAGTGACTCGCCCTCAAGTATATGCATCATTCGGGACGGAATGGGCACACGGGCGGCAATTGCCGAAACAGCAATCGGGTCCGTCGGCGACACGATTGCCGCCAGGGCAAAGGCAACGGGCAATGGTACAGACGGTATCATCCAGTGAACCAGAAAACCGACGCCAAGAACAGTGAAGATTACAAGCCCCAGCGCCATCTCCAGAATGATGCCCTTATCCCTGAACAGTCCTTCCTTGGGTATGCGCCATCCATCCAGAAACAATAGTGGCGGCAAAAACAGCAGAAAGAAAATATCGGGATCAAGTTCGACGCGGACTTTGGCAACCGAGGCGATCGCCGCGCCCAGACCAATCTGTACCAATGGCAGCGGCACCGGCAAAGGCAACACACGCACAATACTGTCACTGACAACAACCGCCAGCAGCATCAAAAGGACAATGGTAATCGTTTCCACGGCGAATCCTGTTTCGGGCTTATATTCAGGAGAGAGAAGTGCCGGTGCTTTGTCGAGGTGAACCTTGGCAACTTTGTGCCGAGATGTGGCCAAATGAAAGAAATGGAGCGTTACATTGAAACTATGATGAATAAGATTTTTTACGTTTACGTTAATGTAATTGCTTGCAACAGTATGGCTCTCGCCATAGGAGAGATTGTTGAGTAGCATGGTGTAGGGGAAAGATACCAAGCTAAAAAACTAACTGGGAGGTTAATGTGGCTAAACAGGCGAATCCGGTAACAAAGTCTAAGATTGCGGCGTCCAAGATCGCAACCAAAAAAACGGCACCATCTGCAGCAAAGAAATCCTCCGGAAATGTCAAAGAGGCTGTAGCCAGCGCGCAAGCAATATCCACCAAGAAAGCTGCGGTTGCTGCTAAACCGGCTACGACTGCAAAAATGGCTGCTGCCAACAAAGCAACGGCGAAAGCGCCTGCCTCCCAGAGCTCTGCTGAAAGCAAACCGGTAGCTGCAGCTGTAAAACCAGCCACACCCGCAAAAACGCCAGCTAAAAACATATCCAAAGCACCGGCCACTAAAAAAGAACCAGCTATCACGCCTGCTGCAAAGCCGAAAACTGCCGCAAAAGCAGTGCCAGCCAGCAAAGTGACGGCCAAAGCGCCTGCAGCCAAGAAATCTGCTGAAAGTAAATCGGTAGAACCAGCCACACCCGCAAAAGCCCCGGCAAAAAAGATATCAGCGACGCCCACCACTAAAAAAGAACCAACCACCCCATCTGCTGCGAAGCCGAAAACAGCCAAAAAAGTGGCTACCGCAAGCAAAGCAACGGCCAAAGCGCCTCCACCCAAGACAACAGCTGAGAGCAAACCGGCAGCGGCAACCAATAAGCCGATCATGCCAACGCCAAAAATGTGGGTGAAACACTATCCCGAGGGTGTCCCGGCGGACATTCCGGACCTGCCTCATCAATCGCTCGGCGCATTCTTTGAGGATGCTTTCAAAAAATTCAGCAACAAGTCTGCATTTAATTGCATGGGCAAAAGCATGAGTTATGGGGAGCTCGACAAACACTCCCGCTCCATTGCGGCCTGGCTGCAATCTCGCGGACTGGTCAAAGGCGACCGTGTCGCGATCATGATGCCGAATGTCTTGCAATACCCGATTGTGATCGCCGGTATTTTGCAAGCCGGACTAATCGTTGTTAACGTCAACCCGCTTTATACGCCGCGCGAGCTGGAATACCAGTTGAAGGATAGCGGTGCCAAGGCCATCATTGTTCTCGAAAATTTTGCTGCCACGCTGCAGAAAGTCGTCACCAAAACCTCTGTGCAACATGTCGTTGTTACCGCTATGGGCGACATGATGGGCCTGAAAGGCCATCTGGTAAATCTGGTTGTAAGGCGCGTAAAGAAGATGGTTCCAGCATGGTCATTGCCTGGACACATCCCTTTCAAGACAGCATTGGCAAAGGGCGCTTCCATGTCCCTCAAGCCGGTTGATGTCAAAAGCTCCGACACTGCTTTCCTGCAATATACAGGCGGCACAACCGGCATTTCAAAAGGCGCGACTCTCACCCACAGCAATATTCTTTCCAATATAGAGCAGATGAGTCTGTGGTGTGATGTTGGCTTCAGGGCCAAAGGCAAACCCGACAGCATTGTTTATGTCTGCGCGCTGCCGCTCTATCATATTTTCGCGCTTACCGTGAATGCGATGATCGGTATCAAGCAGGGTGGTCTGAATATTCTTATCCCGAATCCAAGGGATATCCCCGCATTCGTCAAAGTGCTGCAGAAGCACAAATTTCATTTCTTTCCTGGGCTGAGTACCCTCTTCAATGGTCTCATGAACAATGAAGAATTCCGCAAGCTAGACTTCAAGGAACTCAGAATGTCGTTCAGCGGCGGCATGGCCATGCAAAGGCCGGTTGCGGATCGCTGGCAGGAGTTGACCGGCAGCCTGATGATCGAAGGTTACGGGCTTTCCGAAACTTCACCCGTTGCCTCGGCCAATCCGCTTGATGCAAAAGAATTCTCCGGCACAATTGGCATGCCCATGCCATCGACGGATTTTTCCATACGCGATGATGATGGCAAGGAACTGCCCTTGCTGGAAGTTGGCGAAATTTGCATCCGCGGACCGCAGATCATGGCAGGTTATTGGAACCGTCCGGACGAGACCGCCAAGGTCATGACTGCGGATGGATTTTTCCGCTCCGGCGATATGGGTTATATGGACGAGCGTGGCTACACGAAGATCGTCGATCGCAAAAAAGATATGATCCTTGTCTCTGGTTTCAATGTTTATCCGAACGAAATCGAAGAAGTGGCCATGGAACATCCAGGTATTGCCGAGGCTGCTGCCGTAGCAATCGCCAATGAGCATTCCGGTGAAGCCGTGAAGCTTTATATCGTGCGCAAGGACAAGACGTTGACCGAAGAGGCTGTGAAAGCATTCTGCGCCGAACGCCTTACAAATTACAAACGTCCGCGCGTGGTCGAATTCCGGGATGAACTGCCCAAGAGCAATGTCGGCAAGATTTTGCGCCGCGAATTGCGGGACTAAAAACAAAGGGAGGGCCTCTTTTATGCAATTGCGATCGGAAAACCGCAACACGCTTTTCCAGGAATTGCTTCGACCCTCCCTTATTTTATGCGGGCTGCCCTACATCAATTCTGTTGCCGTCCCTGTCTTCAAAAACGAAGGACCTGAGACCATAATCGTGGTCGCGCAGTCCTTTGATGATACGTAGCCCTTCCCGCTGGCAAATTGCGTGAAGAGCATCAGCATCGTCTACTATGATATGCGCCACATTGAACGGTGGTGCGTCATAATCTTTCTGCAAACTTAAGTGCAGCTCGGCACTCTCGCGCTTCAGAATCATAAACCCGACGGGATTTCCGTTTTCGAACGTCTTGGTGAAGCCAAACACCCGCGTATAAAAATCATGTGCGCGGACCATGTCCTTGACCGGAAGCACGGCTGCAATACGCCCGAAGTGAACAGCGTTGGTGGACTTGTCATTCATTTCATAACCTCAAATATCGAAAGCACATTCCATCACTCATGCACAGTGGCGAAGCGATGGCTGTAACTTTCCCAAAAGATCATGAGACGGTGCCCACGCAGTTCCTATAATACGGCAATCTATTACTGGAAAGAGCTTCAGGCCACCTTGTCGCGCACCTGATAATCCTTGATCGCCGCGAAACGGATCGCCTTCCAACGCTCCGCTTCATAGGAAAGCGAGAAGGAATTTTGCGCAAGGAATACTGGATCATTGTCCAGATCATGCGCGATATCGGCGCGATGACCATTGATGAAACGCTGAAGCTCAGCGGGATCATCGGCAGAAATCCAGCGCGCAACAGTAAAGCGTGCTGGCTCAAAGCCTACAGGCAAGGTGTATTCCACCTTTAGACGTTCGGTCAAAACGTCGATCTGCAGGGCGCCGACAACACCAACAATAGCGGGAGAACCATCATCAGGCAGGAAGAGCTGAACCACCCCCTCCTCCGCCATCTGCTGGAGCGCTTCGCGCAGCTTTTTGGCTTTCATTGCATCATCCAGCCGCACGCGACGCAGGATTTCCGGTGCAAAGTTTGGAACACCGCGGAAAAGCAAATCTTCGCCTTCCGTCAGCGTATCGCCAATACGCAATGTGCCATGGTTTGGGATGCCGACTACATCGCCGGCCCATGCCTCATCGGCAATCTGGCGACTACGGGCAAAGAAAAATTGAGGCGCCGAAAGGCCCATCGGCTTACCGGTGCGCACAAGCTTTGCCTTCATGCCACGTGAAAGCTTGCCCGAGCAAACGCGCAGAAACGCGATCCGGTCACGGTGATTGGGATCCATATTGGCTTGAATCTTGAACACGAAACCTGTCATCTTTTCTTCCGTGGCTTCGACCCGGCGCGTATCGGCATCCTGTGCACGGGGGCTCGGACCAAAATCACAGAAGGCTTCAATGAGATCGCGGACGCCGTAATTGCGCAATGCGGATCCAAAGTAAACGGGCGTCATATGGCCTTCGCGAAATGCCTTAAGATCGAATGGGTTGCAGGCATCACGCGCCAGCGTTACTTCGTCGATCCACGCCTGACGCTCATTTTCGGGCAGGAGACCGGCTGCGCCGGAGGATTCCGGTCCATTGACGGGGCGCGGAGTCTCTTCCGAATCCCGCTGGCGAACCGTATTGTTCTGAAGATTATACGTTCCGGCGAAGCTCTTGCCTCGTCCTATCGGCCATGTGATCGGTGCTGTATCCAAGGCGAGCTTCTGCTCAATCTCATCAAGGATCTCATAAGGATCGCGGCTTTCACGGTCCATCTTGTTGATGAAAGTGACAATCGGGATATCGCGCATGCGGCAAACTTCAAAAAGCTTGAGCGTGCGCGCCTCAATACCTTTGGCGGCGTCAATCACCATGACCGCGCTGTCTACCGCCGTGAGGGTACGATAGGTATCGTCGGCAAAGTCTTCGTGACCCGGCGTATCGAGCAGATTGAAAATGCAATCCTTGTATTCGAATGTCATGACGGATGTCACAACAGAAATACCGCGATCGCGCTCGATATTCATCCAGTCCGAGCGCGTTTGGATGCGATCTTTCTTCGCCTTGACCTCACCCGCAAGCTGAATGGCTCCACCAAAAAGCAACAGCTTTTCGGTCAGCGTGGTTTTACCGGCGTCAGGATGCGCGATAATCGCGAATGTACGACGTTTGGAAACAGGATGGTCAGCAGAAGACATAAATCGGCTCAAAACTAAAGGAAAGGTTGGCGCCTTCTATCAGCCCCAGTCTTTCCCGTCGACCTTCAATTCCAATAGGTCAAACGCTTTCCAGCGCAGGCGTGAATTCATCTGCAATCATGAACGGCTCAATGGCAATGCGTTTGGTATCTTTGACAGTCACGAAACTGTTCGGAGGAACCGGCATCCAATTGCCTGCTTCACCGTCAAGAGGCTCAGAAACAACGCATAAACCCGCATTTGGCGAAAGCGTTGCGGTATAAAGGGACGGCGCAAAGCGATCTGTTGCATAGCGGACCGCATAGAGATGCTGTCCATCGGAAAAGGCTGCTGTCAGCCGGATAAAGGCGGGGACGCCGATACGCTCCGCTTCGGCTTTGATTGTATTGACCGTTGCAGCAAGAGACTGCGCGGGATGCTGATCAAGGCCATGTTGCAGCATGAGCAAGAATATCAGTTCGGAATCTGTCGAACCCAGTTTCTGCGCATAAATTGAGTCATCCAGACGAGACTCCAAACCACGTCGCAGCCTGTCAAAATGGCCAATCTGCCCGTTATGCATGAAGCTCCATTTTCCCGAAACGAAAGGATGGCAATTCATACGGCTAGTCACCCCGCCGGTCGATGCCCGAACGTGAGCCAGGAAAAGATGCGACTTGATCTGACGGGAAAGACTCCGCAAGTTCTGATCGGACCATGCGGGGAGAATATCGCGGTAAAGCCCAGGTTCGTCACGCGCACCATACCAGGCCACGCCAAAACCATCACCATTGGTACGCGTTTTGGCCTCGTGCGCATCATGGCTTTGCGCAATCAGCGAATGGCAGGGAGAGGCAATAACATCTTCAAGAAACAGTTCAGGTCCAAGATAGGCAGCCCAACGGCACATGAATCACCCGATTTCGTAACATAATATTATCTGTAACTGCACTTGTGCGAATCGCCAGCACGCTGCTGGGATAATAGCAGATTATGTGCAAACAATGGGCCCAGCGCATCTTGTCAGTTGACGGTGTGCGCTGACTGGTGAAAAAGGTCTCTTCATGTCACAGAAAATCGATTCCGCTCACCCGAAAAACCCTGCACTCGGCCTGGTCCGCCTTGACCACGCCAAGGGGCTGGACCTGCCCGCCTACGAAACATCCGGCTCTGCTGGCATGGACCTTCGAGCTGCTGTTCCGGAAGACAGACCATTGCTGTTGCTTCCGGGAAAACGGGCATTGGTTCCCAGTGGCCTGATCTTCGCAATCCCGGCCGGATATGAGGCGCAAATCAGACCTCGCTCGGGTCTCGCTCTGAAACATGGTATTACCTGCCTCAACACGCCAGGTACGATTGATTCAGATTATCGCGGTGAAGTAAAAGTGATACTGATCAATCTGGGCGATGACGATTTCTACGTCGAGCGAGGCATGCGCATTGCGCAGGTTGTTCTTGCACCGGTTGTGCAGCTCAATGTTGAGGAGCGACAGCATGCCAGCGAAACGTCACGTGGCTCTGGCGGATTTGGCTCGACAGGTACTGCATAGCAATTAGGAGGGTACCATGGATAAAGGCAAAACATTTCGTCTGTTGCATCAAGGGCCAGATGTGTTGCTGATGCCCAATCCATGGGATCCCGGCACTACAAAGTTTCTTGCTTCACTTGGCTTCAAGGCAATGGCGACCAGCAGTGCAGGCTTTGCTTTTTCTCGCGGCCTTGCTGACGGGGCCATAACATTCGATGTCATGATGCAGCACTGCCGCGACCTTGTTGCCGCCACGGATCTTCCTGTATCCGGCGATCTGGAAAAGGGCAAAGGCGACAGCGCGGACAGTGCTGCCGAAACGATCTTTGCAGCGGAAGCTGCAGGGCTGGCAGGTTGTTCAATTGAAGATTTCTCCGGGGATCCCGACAAGCCCGTCTATGAGTTTTCCCATGCCGTCGAAAGGGTTGCCGCAGCCGCTGAGGCAGCCCGTGCTTTGAAGCGCGATTTCGTCTTTACCGCGCGTGCCGAAAACTTCTTGCGGGGACAAAATGATCTGGATGACACGATCAAGCGTCTTCAGGCATTTGAGGAAGCGGGAGCGGATGTCCTTTTCGCCCCGGGTATTTCCGACCTTGAGAGTATCAAAATTCTTTGCGATTCAGTCTCCAAGCCGTTGAGCGTTTTGGCTCCTCCTTCGCTGACAGTTAGCGAGCTGGCGGCGGCCGGCGTGAAGCGGATTTCGCTTGGACCAAGGCTCACGACAGCTGCGTTCAGTGCTATCCACGACGCTGCCCGACAGGTGCTCGACAAGGGTACATTTGAATTCGGCACAACAGGCGTAACATTTGGCAATTTACAACAGCTCTTCTCACAGGGTGCAACCAAGGAAGTCTGAAGTATGGCCCGTCCAGACCTGGTGATTTTCGATTGTGACGGCGTGCTTGTTGATACCGAAACCGTCGGCAATCATCATCTGGTCAAGATGCTTGGGGAAGCCGGTTTTAAAACCAGCTTTTCCGAACTCCGCAAAACCTATACCGGCATGCCGATGCGGGCGGTTCAGGAGAAGGTCGAGGCCTTGGGCTATTCATTAGGCGATGATTTTGTCGAACGTTGGTATCAAGCTATTCCCGTTATTTTCGAGAATGTAGAGGCCATCCCCCATATCGAGAGTGTTATTGCTGCTGTTAAGGACGCGGGGCTTCCCTATTGCGTTGCATCCTCCGCCAATGTGGAGAAAATGCACATCACACTCGGCAAAACCGGGCTGATTGATCATTTCGAAAATGTTCTTTACAGCGCATCAATGGTTGCGCGCGGAAAGCCCTTCCCTGACCTGTTTCTCCATGCTGCTGCCAAGATGGGGTATGATCCGAGCCAGGCTGTCGTGATTGAAGACAGTGTGGCAGGAACGGTGGCCGGGATAGCAGCGGGCATGCGCGTATTTTCCTATTGCGGCGATGAGCATGCCGATCATGAAGGCCTGGCTGCAGCAGGCGGCATACTCTTTGACGACATGCGAAAACTTCCTGCCTTGCTGGAAATCAGCTGATGAATAGTCCCCTGAAAGTGATTGATATGCACACGGGTGGCGAACCTCTGCGTATCATTATTGATGGCTATCCCAAGCTGCCAAAGGGAACCATTCTAAGCAAGCGGGCCTATGTTCGAGATCGGCTCGATCATCTGCGGAAGATATTGATGTTCGAACCACGCGGTCATTTCGATATGTATGGCGCGTTGCTGGTTGATACCGATCTTCCCGATGCCGACCTCGCTGTGCTGTTCATGCACAATGAGGGTTATTCTACCATGTGTGGCCACGCCATCATTGCGCTTGGCCGTTATGCCGTTGACTATGGTCTCGTGGCCAAGGTGGAGCCAGTAACCACCGTTCGCATCGAATGCCCTTGCGGTATGGTCGTCGCTTCCGTGGAAGTTCGTGACGGAAAGTCTGGCAGCGTCTCGTTCGAAAGCGTTCCGGCCTTCCTTTTTGCAAGCGACCAGATCGTCGACGTTCCGGATTTCGGCAAGATCAGTTTTGATGTGGCCTATGGCGGCGCTTTTTATGCTCTCGCCGATTGCCATCAATTCGGCCTCGAATTCGGACGCGACGCCGCCTCTGCATTTAAACATGCTGCCACAGTGCTGACCGAGGCCGTGAAAGAAGCAGTCCCGCTTGATCATCCCGATCACAAGGATTTGGCATTCCTTTACGGTTCGATTTTAACCGATGGTGCCGATGAGTGGAATGAAGCGCCGACGAAAAACGTCTGCATCTTCGCTGACGCACAGCTGGACCGTTCCCCGACAGGATCGGGTGTTACGGCCAGGCTTGCGGCAATGCACGCCAAGGGGCAGATTGTTAAGGGCACAGCCCGGATATTCGAAAGCATTGTCGGCTCGCGCTTTGCGGGTTTTGTTGAGACCACGACGAAGGCGGGGCAGTTTGATGCAATAACCGCGCGTGTTTCCGGGCATGCTTATTACAGCGGTATGGCCGAATTCATCGTTGAAGATGGCGATCCGCTCGGAACTGGATTCCTTATTTCCTGAAGATTCTAAATAGTAAACCATATGGTTGACTATCTTTTATTGCCGTGATACTAAACCACATGGTTGAATTTCATACATCACATCTCGACGC
This sequence comes from Phyllobacterium sp. GQ127, assembly GCF_059758635.1. Taxonomy (NCBI): domain Bacteria; kingdom Pseudomonadati; phylum Pseudomonadota; class Alphaproteobacteria; order Hyphomicrobiales; family Phyllobacteriaceae; genus Phyllobacterium; species Phyllobacterium sp. GQ127. The sequence goes on along the minus strand of NZ_JCAXDZ010000007.1, from coordinate 95,899 downwards.
TGTATTTCATGCGCTTTCCGACCCGACACGGCGGGCGATATTGCAGCGACTTACAGCGGGCGAACATTCTGTCAGCGATCTGGCAACGCCCTTTCAGATGTCCCTGGCAGGGGCATCGAAACATATCAAGGTTCTGGAGAGTGCCGGCCTCGTTCGACGGCGCATCGAAGGCAGAACCCATATCTGCCAACTTGAAGCTGCCAAGCTCGCGCAGGCGCAACAATGGTTAAGCACTTATGAGAAATTCTGGACCGCAAGGCTTGATGATCTTGAAGCTATCCTACGCCAGGAAGATGCCGCAGCATCAAAGTCTGCAACCGGGAAAGGAGGAGAATGAAATGAACGAGCACCTTGGAAATAATACCCTCGGCGTCGTCACTGCACCGGGAACCGTTTGTATCAAACGGGTGCTGCCGGGTCCCGTCGAGCGGGTGTGGGCTTATCTGACTGAATCGGACAAGAGGCGTAAATGGCTGGCGAGAGGGCCCATCTCCAGCTTCGTCGGAGGCGATGTGGAACTGACCTTTCACCATTCAGAACTATCGCAAGATCCCGTACCCGAGGAATACAAGAAATATGAGGGTCATACGAATAAGGGGAAAGTGACACGCTATGATCCTCCGCATATCCTCAGTTACACATGGCCTGATGGGCCAAACGAACCTTCGGAGGTGACATTCGAACTTGCCGCCCTGGGGAATGATACGCAACTGACGATTACACATACACGCCTTGCAAGCAGAAATTCCATGGTCAGCGTAGCGGCTGGCTGGCACGTCCATCTCGCGGTGCTGATTGCCCATATGGAAGGGCGGCAGGTCAAGGATTTCTGGGAAAACCACAGTCGTATTGAGCCGGAATACCAGCAGCTCATTGGCAATTGAACAAGCATCTTATGGGAGAGAAAATCATGAGACCTTCTTATGAGGGAAGCCACAATATTGCGATGAAGGTTCCCCCTCATCAGTATGAGGCAACAGTCGCATTCTACAGGGACATCATCGGTTTGGAGCCACTGACGAACCATCTGCCCTATGTGGGCTTTCATTTCGGATCAAATCAGCTTTGGATCGACAAGGCACCCGGTCTCAGCCAGTCCGAGCTTTGGCTGGAAATCGCAGCTGACAATGTCGGCGCTGCCGCCGGAGATCTTGCTGAGGCAGGTGTCGTGCGTTGCGACGAAATCGAAGAATTGCCGGAAGGGCACAAGGATTTCTGGATCACCAGCCCTTGCCAGATCATTCATCATGTGTCGCAAAAGGGCGAAGGCTGGTAGCTAGAGCAAAATTTTCTCTAGCGTTCAAACAGCCTTTCATGCAGCCAGACGGGCTCACCTGTATAAGTGGTTTCCGCGATTTTGCGGAAGCCATTTTTCTCGGCAATCCGGCGCGAAGCGATATTGTCCGGCGAGATGATGCAGCGTGTGCTTGTGGCCTTGAAGAAACCCGTTCCCCAATGAAGCATCTTTTCCAGCGCTTCATTGCCATAACCCTTGCCGTGAATCTCTTGCGATAATACCCATCCCATCTCCGGCCTGTCACCGAAGGGTGGCTCGATTTCTCTGTTGAAATTGGCAAAGCCGACATCGCCAATATAACGACCGGTCGCCTTCTCTTCCAAGGCCCAGAAACCATAGCCAATCGCATGCCACATGCCGATATATTGCAGCAGACGTCCCCATGAGCGCTCGCGCGTGGACGGCTGCCCCGAGATATATTGATAGACTGCGGGCTGGGTCCAAACTTCGTGCAATGCTTCGAAATCATCCTCGCGATGACCACGCAGGATCAACCGTTCGGTTTCAAGAACTGGGACGGAAATTTTGGTCATGCTCAATTCCAATAACTAGAAAACTTTTACCAGAACATCGTTGGCATGACGTTCACTTTCAAGCACAAAATCCACCGTGCCGATCTTTTGAAACAACTTACGTTGGTAAAACCTGTAAGCCGGCAAATTCCGTTGATTCACCATGAGCCATGCCTGGCGATGGTCACGCGATTGACATGCTTCAACGGCGTGATTGAGCAGGGCGCTTCCAATGCCGCAACCAGCGAAATGTTCCTGTACATAAAGCGTCTCTATTTCCGGCTGGCCGATATGACGAATTGGACATTCCGCTTCAAGATAGAGCCGGATATATCCAACCAGGTGATTTTCCACCTCTGCCACGTAGAGCTGTTTTATTCGGCTTTCTATTTCTCCGGCAAAACGTTCAGCAGTAAACTCTGCAAAGACATAACGCGAGAAAACGTCTCGGATACCCGCCTTGGCATATGTGTGCAGCCATACTTGAATGGAGAGCGCGGCGAGATTTTGCGCATCGGAATGCAAAGCTTCGCGAATGACAATCTTCATGCTTCAAGCTGCTGCAGAGCCGTGGCGATCTTCTGAGCAAGACGCTCCGCAACTTCCTCCTTGCTCATGTCCGGCCATTCTTCAACGCCTGTATGGGTCACGATGCGCACGGCATTCCGGTCGCCTCCCATAACGCCCTTGGTGTGACTTACATCATTGGCAACGATCCAATCGGCGCCTTTCTTGTCGAGTTTTTTTTGCGCATTAATCAGCAAATCCTGCGTTTCCGCTGCAAAGCCGACAACCAGCCGCGGGCGCAGTTTACTATGCCCTACTCCTGCCAGAATATCCGGATTTTCCACCATCTGCAGGGCGGGTGCTTTTTCGCCCGGGTGTTTCTTTATCTTTTCATTCGCTTCATTCGCATATCGCCAGTCTGCGACTGCAGCCACCATCACGGCAGCATCCGCAGGCAGAAGCTGCTCGACCGCATCACGCATCTCACGGGCGGATTCCACATGAATCACTGAGACACCTTCGGGATCCGGAATATTGACCGGGCCGGATACCAGCCGCACCGTCGCACCAAGGCGCGCAAGAGCTGCGGCAATTGCATGCCCTTGCTTGCCCGACGAACGGTTGGCGATATAGCGCACCGGGTCGATTGGCTCATGCGTCGGGCCGGACGTCATTATGATAGTCTTCCCGGATAGTGGCTTTGGCGTGCGGTCGAGTAGTTTTTCGATGGCACCAACGATTTCCATCGGTTCCGCCATTCGCCCTGCGCCACTCTCGCCGCTTTCTGCCATTTCGCCCCTGTTGGGGCCGATGAAACGGATGCCATCCTTTTCCAATGTGGCGCGATTGCGCCTGGTCGCAGCGTGATTCCACATCTTCGGGTTCATTGCCGGGGCAATCAGCACAGGCTTGTCCGTCGCCAACAAAACGGCACTGGCAAGATCATTCGCCAGACCATTTGCCATCTTCCCCATAAGATCAGCCGTTGTCGGAGCCACAACAATCAAATCGGCTTCGCGCGACAGGCGGATATGACCGACATCGTGCTCGTCTTCCCTGGAGAAAAGCTCGGTGAATACCTTATCGGCGGCCAGAGCGCCCACGGCCAGAGGCGTTACGAATTCTTCGGCAGCTTTGGTCAATATGGGGCGAATTTTAGCGCCGCGTTCCCGCAGGCGTCTGATAAGATCAAGACACTTATAAGCCGCTATGCCGCCGCCTATGATCAGAAGAATACGCCGCCCCGCAAGCGATCCTGAAGCGGTTGAAAGAGCATGTGGCAAAGTCGCTGGAGTTGACGGCTCATTGTCAAGTTCACCAAGAACAAGCCGGACTTCTTCTTCCATTGAGCGCCCATTCAAGGCCGCGCGAAGTCGCAATCTTTCCTTGGTAGCGTCATCCAGATTTCGGATCGTTATGCTGGCCATTTGATTGCACTCCACAAGAGAACGATTGCAAATGTGCAATCATTGCAATCAACTTAGCGCAAATTCTGTCACGATAAAAGCTCGTAGGTTATAATGACGAAGCAAATTGCAATCACCCAGAGGGCAATTCGGCCTGATCGTGTGTGCCGCGCTTCGGCCTTGCCGATGGCATGGGCCGTCTGATCATCAAACCGCAAACCCTTTTCAGCCATGCGATCCAGTTCAAGCGACAACCTGTCAGCACGTGCTACCAGATCAGGCGCTTGACGCGCCAGATGCAGCAGCGACATCACACCCTCACGCGCGTCAACAAGAATACCTTGCGGACCCAAATTACGTTTGATCCAGTCGCCAACGACAGGCTCGGACGCTTTCCACATGTTGAAATGCGGGTCGAGCGTACGTGACACACCCTCGACAACAACCATGGTCTTCTGCAACATGACCAGTTCAGGACGGGTTTCCATGTCAAAGAGTTCCGTCACCTCAAACAGCAATGTCAGCAGCTTTGCCATTGAGATGGTTTCAGCCGGCTGGCCATGAATGGGCTCGCCTATCGCACGGATCGCTTGGGCAAAGCTTGCAACATCATGATGATGTGGCACGTAGCCAGCCTCGAAATGCACTTCTGCTACACGCACATAATCGCGCGTAATAAAGCCATAGAGTATCTCGGCAAGGAAGCGGCGCTCCTTCTTCCCGAGCCGGCCGGTAATACCGAAATCCACAGCAACGATGTTGCCGTCAGCATCGACAAACAGATTACCCGGATGCATGTCCGCATGGAAAAACCCATCACGCAGTGTATGACGCAGGAATGACTGGATCAGAGTTTCGGCGAGCTTGATGAGATTGTGGCCAGCGGCGCGCAACCCTTCAATGTCCGACATTTTGACACCGTCGATCCACTCAAGCGTCAGCACGTCGCGCCCTGTACGCTCCCAATCGACTGCTGGCACCCGGAAGCCCGGATCATCTTTCGTGTTTTCACCAATTTCTGAAAGAGCCGCGGCCTCAAGGCGCAAATCCATTTCAATACGTGTCGTCTGCGCCAAGGTGCGCGTTACTTCGATGGGCCGCAAACGGCGGCTTGCCGGAACGTAACGTTCCTGCCAGCGGGCAACCAGAAAGAAGCTCTCAAGATCATTGTTAAAACGTTGCCGAACACCTGGACGCACAACCTTGACGGCAACCTTTTTGCTTCCTTCACTGGTTTTCACATAAGCGGGATGCACTTGGGCAATAGACGCCGCAGCAATGGGTGGCTCAACATTGACAAAGAGATCGTCGACCGAGCGGCCCAACGATCCCTCAATCGCTTTGATCGAGGCCTCCATCGGAAAGTAGTCGAGCTGGTCCTGCAACAGGGCCAGATCATCGGCGACCTCAGTCCCGACGACATCGGGGCGGGTTGCCAGGAACTGGCCCAATTTTACGTAGGATGGCCCAAGCTTGTTGATGGCCCGGGACATGCGCTCCGAGCGGCGCGCCGTCAGCGCACGGCGGCGAGCGAGAAGGCCTGCAATCTTGTGCCCAAACGCGGGAATACCGCTCAAACCATCAGCGGGAAGTGCGGCTATTACGCCCTCACGGGTCAATATCCACCCGGCTCGCATCAAGCGAAATGTTGCTGCAAAACTACTCATTCAGAAATCACAACTTCCAGCCGGAATGCAGCGCCGCAATGCCGCCGGTGAAATTGCGCCAGCTCACTCGCTCAAACCCGGCTTTGCGGATCATGTCAGCAAAATCCGACTGTCGCGGAAACTTGCGAATGGACTCCACCAAATACTGATAGCTGTCGGCATCACCTGTTACGGCCTTGCCGATCTTTGGAATGGCATTGAAGGACCAGGCATCATAAAGCTTGTCCAGAACAGGCAGTTCAACTTCGGAAAACTCAAGGCAAAGGAAGCGCCCGCCTGGTTTTAACACGCGATATGCTTCAGACAGGGCGCGATCTATATGCGGGACATTTCGAATGCCGAATGCGATTGTATAGGCATCGAACCTGTTGCTTTCAAACGGAAGCTCTTCCGCATTGGCTTCAACGAATTCGGTATTTTCGGCGAGGCCTTTTTTGGCAGCTCGGTCTTGACCAACCCCAAGCATGGAGCCGTTAATATCCAATACCGTCGCATGCGCATTGCGCCCGGATGCCTCCACAATCTTGAACGCAACATCTCCCGTGCCACCAGCGACGTCCAGCACCTTCCAATTTGCGGTTTTCGACGGGGACAGCCATGCAATCATCGAGTCTTTCCAGACCCGATGAAGACCGCCTGACATAAGGTCGTTCATGACATCGTAGCGCTTGGCTACCCTATGAAAGACGTCATTGACCCGGGTCTGTTTTTCGCCGTCGCTCACATCCTGAAAGCCGAAGGATGTTTCCATGCCACCCTGTGCACCGGTGCGTTGCTGGTTCATTTTCTTACCTGCCTGTATAATTCGCCGGAACCATAGAATATTGAGACGCAGAAGACCATCGCCTGTTGCGCGACAAAACTGTGCGTCTCCAGCACACACGCTTTGCGGTCACGCTCATCAACAGATAAGGTCGGGCAAGTTCAGTTTAAAGGAATCCCCATGGGCGTGACCATCGTTTCCCACCCGCTTGTTCAGCACAAGCTAACTATCATGCGCGACAAGGACACCTCCACCGCCGGATTTCGACGGTTGCTGAAGGAAATATCCCTGCTGCTTTGCTACGAAGTAACCCGCGATCTGCAACTGACAAATATCACGATACAGACCCCGCTGGTGGAAATGGAGTCGCCGGTCATAGAAGGCAAGAAGCTGGTCTTTGCATCGATCCTGCGGGCAGGCAATGGTTTGCTTGAGGGCATGCTGGATCTTGTGCCTGCGGCACGCGTTGCACATATCGGACTATACCGCGATCACGATACGTTGCAGCCAGTTGAATATTATTTCAAGGCACCGGAAGATATTGTCAACCGCCTCATCATTGTCGTTGACCCCATGCTTGCAACGGCCAATTCGGCAATTGTCGCAATTCAGAAATTGAAAGATCGCGGCGCCAGCAATATCCGCTTCCTTTGCCTGTTAGCGGCGCCAGAAGGAATCAAGCGCTTTACCGAAGCCCATCCGGATGTGCCGGTTTTTACGGCTGCCATAGACAGCCACCTCAATGAAAAAGGCTATATCGTTCCGGGGCTCGGCGATGCTGGCGACCGCATGTACGGCACGAAGTAATTACGCGCCAATGCGGCGCAGGACCGGGTTGACTGTTCGGGGCTTGCGATCCGTAAAACCATAAGCTTTTTCGATAGCAAGCGCCGCAGTCTTCGCATCATCCTGCGTGCGGGCATGGACCCGCGCAATTGGCTCACCCTTCTCCATTTTAGCACCGATGGGTTGTAGCGCTGTGATCCCGACAGCGTGGTCAACGGGGTCTTGCGGTCTGATACGGCCACCACCCAGCGCCACGACTGTGATGCCAATGGCACGGGTATCAATGGATGCAACATAACTGGCAACAGGCGCACTTACTTCGACTGTGATGGGCGCTCTCGGCAGATAATGATCGAGCTTTTCGATAAAGTCGCTCGGCCCGCCTAGACCAGCAACCATGCGTCCGAACACTTCTGCAGCCTTGCCGCTGTTGAGTGCTTCCCGCGTCTTGTCTATTGCGGCCTTCAGATTTGGCGCAAGCCGTGCAGATAAGAGCATTTCTCCAACGAGTGCCAGTGTGACACTTTCCAATCGGGTATCGCGACGATCACCCGTCAGGAAATCAACAGCATTTTTGACTTCAACCGCATTACCAGCGGCCAAAGCAAGCGGCTCATTCATGTCAGTCAAAAGCGCTGTCGTTGGCAGGCCTGCGCCGTTTGCCACCTCGACTATACTGGTTGCCAAGGCCACCGCGTCGCGGTTTCGGGCCATAAACGCACCATTGCCGGATTTCACGTCAAGGACGAGCGCATTCAACCCTGCAGAAAGTTTCTTCGATAGTATCGAAGCCGTTATCAGCGGAATGGATTCCACCGTCGCTGTAACGTCCCGGATGGAATAAAGCCGCTTGTCTGCCGGTGCAAGATTGGCGGTCTGGCCAATAATGGCGCACCCGACTTCCCGCACAACTTTCCGGAACAGAGTGTTATCCGGCTGGCTGATGTAACCGGGGATCGAATCCATCTTGTCCAACGTCCCGCCCGTATGACCGAGACCTCTTCCCGATATCATCGGGACATAGGCGCCGCAGGCAACTGCGAGTGGCGCCAACATCAAGGACACATTGTCCCCAACGCCGCCTGTTGAATGCTTGTCAACAACGGGGCCGGGTAAATCCGACCAATCCAGCACATCCCCTGAATCGCGCATGGCGAGGGTGAGTGCCACTGCCTCCTCGCGTTTCATGCCGTTGAAAAAAACAGCCATGGCGAAGGCCGCAACCTGACCATCGGTAATGGAACCTGCGCTCATGGCATTGACGAAGGCGGTGATATTGGCTGCACTCAGTGTCGCGCCGTCGCGCTTGCGGCGGATAATTTCTTGCGGCAGCTCCATTGGCTAACCTATTTCCTGAATAAGAGAGCGGATGATCTTCTGCAAACGCGCACCACCCTGCGGAGCAACATCCTTGGTCTCTTCATGCGACAGTTCCGCCCCGGTCATTCCAGCACCGAAATTTGTGATGACTGAACAGGCCGCCACGCGCAATCCATAAAACCGCGCGAGAATGACCTCCGGCACTGTCGACATGCCCACAGCATCTGCACCAAGAGTCCTTGCCATACGAATCTCTGCAGGCGTTTCGAATGATGGTCCCGAGAACCACATATAAACACCTTGCGCCAATTTCTCGCCAACCTCACCGGCAGCAATGATCAGGGCATCTTTCAATTGCTGGTCATAGGCTGTTGTCATGCCGACAAAACGTTTGTCAGACGGCTCACCTATCAGCGGATTCAGCCCGGAATAATTGATATGGTCATCAATCAGCATCACGCTGCCCGGTGCCAGATCATGGCGAACCGATCCCGCTGCATTTGTGAGGATCAGCGTCTCAATACCAATCTCAACCAGCGCCGCAATGACTGGACGCATGACCGATGCGTCGCCCTTTTCATAGTAATGCGCACGTCCAGCCAGCATCAGGACCGGCTTGCCCGAAAGGTAGCCGGCAACCACCTGACCCGCATGGCCCGAGACGCCACTGTGCGGGAAACCGGGCAAATCCGAATAGGGAATATGGATCGCATTCTCGACAGCATCAACCAGCGATCCGAGGCCGGAGCCGAGCACCAAAGCAATACGAGGGGCAAGACCGTTCAGTTTTTGAATGAGCGTGGTCGTGGCTGGCGAAATCATGCAGCACCTTTACCGAGCACTTCCGCCTCAAAACCGAAGGGGAATATTTCTTTCATCGTCAGGGTTTGAATGATCCCGTCATTGTCGCAAAGATGGAGCAGCGTATCGGGGCCCGCAAACTCCGCCAAGCGCTGGCGGCACCCGCCACAGGGTGTGCACTTTGCCTTCTTCTCGGCGACGACAGCGATCTCGGTAATCGTGCCTCCACCACCCATCACAAAATGCGAAAGCGCAGTTGTTTCGGCGCACCAGCCTTCCGGATAGGAAACCACTTCAATATTGCACCCCGAATAGATACGCCCGTCACTGGTACGCAGTGCGGCGCCCACCGGAAATTGCGAATAAGGCGAATGGGTTTTCTGCATGGCGGCGAATGCCGCGTCAAATAAGTCCGTACTCATAGCTATCTTTCCTTGACATAGGCAACACCGCCAGCTTTTGGCGGAATTGCCTTGCCGATGAATCCGGCAAGCAGAATTATCGTAAGAATATAGGGCAGCGCCTGCATGAGTTGCACCGGCACCTCACCGATCAACGGCAGAGTCTGGCCCTGAAGACGGATGCCCAAAGCGTCGAGGAACCCGAATAGGAGGCAGGCATACATTGCCTGGACTGGACGCCATTTTGCAAAAATCAAAGCGGCAAGGGCAATATAGCCTTTGCCTGCGGTCATATCCTTCACGAAGCCAGCGCCTTGCGCTGTGGCGAGATAGGCACCGGCAACACCACACAGAATTCCGCAGCAAATGACCGCGCGATAGCGCAGCCACGGAACTGAAATACCCGCTGTGTCAACGGCCGCCGGATTTTCACCCACAGCGCGCAAACGCAGGCCAAAACGTGTGCGATAAAGCACCCACCATGTCAAAGGCACCAGCAGGAAGGCCAAATAAACGAGGATGGAATGACCTGAAATCAACTCAAAATAGATCGGGCCGATGATCGGGACATCACGCAAAGCTTCGGCTCCGGGCAAATTGATAGCATTGAAGCGCGCCGTATTCGGCAAGGATGGCGTGCGCCCGCCCTGGTGAAACCATGCCTGTCCAAGGATGACCGTCGTTCCCGCCGCAATGAAATTTATCGCAACGCCGGAGACAATCTGATTTCCCCTGTGGGTGATGGAGGCAAAGCCGTGCACGAGGCCTAAAGCCACCGACACGGCAATGGCCGCTAAAAGGCCAAGTCCAGCAGAGCCGTACCATGTAGCAACAGCGCCCGCTGCAAAAGCACCGGCAAGCATTTTGCCTTCAAGGCCGATGTCGAAGATGCCAGCACGTTCGGAATAGAGTCCTGCCAGACAGGCGAGCAGCAAGGGAGCCGACAGGCGGATCGTCGAATCGAACAATTGCAGGATGGTGATGAAGCTTTCCATTACTGGCCACCTCCAGCAATAACGGGCGCTGTCTGGTCTTTTTTAAATGAAAAGCCATGGAAAATGCGCTGCAAGGTTGGCCGAAACATGTGTTCGAGTGCTCCAGCGAAAAGAATGACCAGACCTTGAATAATCACGATCATGTCGCGTGAAATATTTGGCATATCGAAAGCGATTTCAGCGCCGCCCTGATAGAGCATACCGAAAAGGATTGCCGCCAGCACAATACCGACCGGATGGGAACGACCCATGAGCGCAACGGCAATGCCTACGAAACCAGCCCCCGCAACAAAATCAAGCTGCAGGCGGTGCTGCGCTCCCATGATCGGATTGAGTGCCATCATACCCGCCAAGGCGCCTGAAATCATCATGGCGATGATGATGATACGCATCTCGCTTATGCCGGCATATCGAGCCGCCTTCGGGCTAAAGCCCATTGTGCGGATTTCATATCCAAGCTTTGTCCGCCAGATCAGTACCCACACCAGAAACGCTGCAATGAGGGATACGAGAAAACTGAGATTGAGTGGTGCGGAACGCATGTTGAGACCCACAGCGTTCAACAACCATCCAAGGCTTGGCAATTGCCCACCCTCTCCAAAAACACGCGTTTCCGGCGATTGGATGTTCATTGGCTTGAGAATTTGCACCACGATATAGACCATGATGCTGGCCGCTATGAAGTTGAACATGATGGTGGTAATAACAACATGCGAACCACGGCGCGCTTGTAGCCACGCGGGAATGAGCGCCCACAAGGCACCGGCTATGCCGGAAGCCACAATTGCCAATGGAAAGACGATCCACCATGGCAGGGTATCGCCGAGGCCAAGACCGACGAAAGCAACGCCGAGACCACCAATATAGGCTTGGCCCTCGCCGCCAATATTGAAGAGGCCGCAGTGGAAGGCAACTGCAACGCAAAGCCCGGTAAAGATGAAATTGGTTGCGTAGTAGAGCGTATATCCAACGCCGTCGCCTGTGCCAAAAGCACCCTTAACCATAAGAACCGCAGCTTCGATCGGGCTTTCACCAACGAGCAAGACGACAAGACCTGCCACGAAGAAGGCGACGATGAGATTGATCAGCGGCAGAAGTCCATAATCTGCCCAAGCGGGTAGTTTTGCAAAAGGCTGGCTCATGGCAGGTTTCCGATAATTTCTGTCGAGGTCGTGATCCGGGCATATTCGCCTTCAAGCACAGAGAGCGCTAAGGCATGCACGTCTTCGGCGACCCATTTTTTGCCCCGGTAGTCTTTGCGATCAATGCTCGCGACAGCATCTTCCGGAACAATCACCTCGAAACCGAGATTGGCAGCCATTCGAACCGTCGCATCAACGGAATTTTCCAGAAGCACGCCCGTGACCACCAGGCTGCGCGCTTGCAATTCATCGAGAACATCCATCAAATCAGTACCAATGAACGCATTGTTCGTGCGTTTGTCGATGACCGGCTCGCCCATCTGCGGGGCAACCTCATCTTTAAATTCATTGCCGTGGGTGCCGGGGCGGTACGGCGATGCAGGATCGGTTGAATCATGGCGGATGTGGATGACGGGCAAACGGCGTTCACGCCAAGCGCCGAGTAATTCACCTATACGCGCCTCTGCTTCAGGCTGGCCTCGACGCCCCCATTTGGGATCATCAATAGCGTTCTGGACATCTATAATAATGAGCGCTTGCGTTGTCATTCAGCGGCCTCCAGCTGCTCTACGCCGGCCATGAGGCAGCCGAGTTCCCCTTCATCTGCTTCAGCATCCCGCTCTCCAACGATGCGGCCGGCGAACATAACGAGGATACGATCCGACAAAGAACGGATTTCGTCGAGTTCCACGGAAACAAGCAGGACCGCCTTGCCCGCATCACGCATTTGAATAATCCGCTTGTGAATGAACTCGATTGCACCAACATCCACGCCGCGTGTCGGCTGGCCGATAATAAGGACGCCGGGGTCGCGTTCGATCTCTCGCGCAAGGACAATTTTCTGCTGATTGCCCCCGGAGAAATTTGCGGTCTTGAGATTGGGGTCACCCGGACGAATATCGTATTTCTCTATTTTCTTGCGTGCATCTGCTTTGATCGCATCAATATCAAGGAACGGTCCTTTGAGATAAAGTGGATCATCGTGATATCCCAGGATCGAATTTTCATATTCCTCGAATGCGAGGACGAGCCCCATATGGTGGCGGTCCTCTGGCACATGCGCTAATCCGCGATCGCGCAACTCACCCGGATCGGCAGCACCTGTAATATCGATAAGCTGTCCGTCAAGGAGAACGCGGCCTGATACTGCAGCGCGAATTCCGGCAATTGTTTCAATCAACTGTGACTGTCCATTGCCAGCCACCCCAGCGATGCCGACGATCTCACCCGCCCGCACAGTGAACGAGGCATTGTCGACCATGACCACGCCACGACTATCGCGCACAGTCAGATTTTCCACCGATAGTTTCACTTCGCCAGGCTGTGCCTCGCCCTTCTGGACACGCAACAAAACACGCCGTCCCACCATGAGTTCAGCTAGTTCTTCCACCGAAGTTTCGCTGGTTTTTCTTGTCGCTACTACTGCACCTTGGCGCATGACGGATACGTTGTCCGTTGCGGCCATGATTTCGCGTAATTTATGCGTGATCAGGATAATGGTCTTGCCCTGATCCCTCAATTGCTCGAGAATCCGGAAAAGATGGTCTGCTTCGGGCGGCGTGAGAACGCCGGTCGGTTCATCAAGAACGAGAATTTCGGCACCGCGATAGAGTGCCTTGAGAATCTCTACGCGTTGCTGCAGCCCAACAGGCAACTCTTCAATCAGGGCATCGGGATCCACATCGAGTTCATATTCCTGCTCGAGACGCTTCAATTCAGCACGGGCTTTGGCAATACCGTTCTTCAGAAGCGGTGCGCCCTCCACACCGAGCATCACATTTTCAAGGACGGTGAAATTTTCAACAAGCATGAAATGCTGATGCACCATACCAATGCCCATTCCGATTGCAGCATTCGGATCGGTGATCTTGGTCGTTTTTCCATTGATGCGAATTTCGCCGCTGTCCGCCTGATAAAATCCATAAAGAATGGACATCAGGGTCGATTTTCCGGCACCGTTTTCACCGATGATGCCGTGAATCGTCCCTTTCTCAATTGTCAGATGAATATCGCGATTTGCGTGGACGGAGCCGAAACGTTTGTCCACGCCAATAAGTTCGATTGCAGCTGCGCTCATATCCCCATCCGCTGTTGATCAGCTCTTGTTGTTTTTCGAAGCTTACGACCCTAACACGGGAATTTTTTCTTTCCAGTCAAGAAAAGCAACATTCAACAGCCGCTATCATCTCTTCATACCTTGACGCAATGGCTATCAACTTGTTCAAATATCAAAACGCGGGACAGAAAAAGAAGCAACGGAGACGGGAATGACAGCCGAAAGTAATGACCGCCTTACGCGGCTTGAAATCCTGGTAACCGAGCAAGAACATACGATTGACGAACTCTCTGGTCAGCTAACCGAACAATGGAAAACTATTGAGGCAATGCGGCGCAAGCTGGACGCCCTGACAGATCGTTTTCTTGTCTTGGAAGAGCAGACCTCCGAAGATACGCCCGTAACCAAACCCCCTCATTATTAAATGATGACAAAAGTAGAGTTGCTCGAAAACCACCCCGAACTCGTGCCATTATGTGCGCGCTGGAATTATATAACCTGGGGCCGTGACGGCGGCCACAGCCGGGAAGAAATCATTGATAGCTTCCTTGGTTTTCTTAATTCTGAAAGTCGCCAGAAAGCACTTGTCGGCTTTGTGTCCGGCTTGCCTGTGGGCCTGTCATTGCTGATCGACAACGATCTTGAAACGCATCCTCATCTGCAGCCTTGGCTCGCAAGCCTGTATGTTACGCCGGAAATGCGCTTGATCGGCGTTGGCAAGGCCATGGTAGAAGCAACGGAAAAGATTGCACAACAGCAAGGCCATCAGCAGCTTTATCTCTATACGTCTGAGACCGGCTATTATGAACGTATAGGCTGGCAAAAAATAGAAGAGCTAGACGGTGAGAATGCCGGAATGTGGATAATGAAAAAGCCATTAAAAAAGCCGCCGATGATCTGACCGGCGGCTTTTTTCAACTTTGATGCGTCGTTTTATTTGTACGGGCAAGCATTATCTGAAAAATAGCTGTGCACCTTCACCTTGCCGGAGATGATATCGGCCTTGGCGGCTTCGACAGCTGCCTTGATATCATCCGTCAGAAGCTTGGCATTGTTCTCGTCGGCAGCATAGTCAACACCGCCTTCTTTGACGCCGAGATAGCTCACACCGGCAGTAAATTTACCGTCGGCACCATCCTTGAAGGCGTTATAGGTGGCGACATCAACACGCTTGAGCATCGAGGTCAGAACCTTGCCCGGATGCAACCCGTTCTGGTTGGAATCAACACCAATGCTTAGCTTGTCGGCATCGGCTGCCGCCTGAAGAACGCCAATACCAGTGCCACCCGCTGCGGCGAAAATGACATCAGAACCCTGATCCATTTGTGACTTGGCGATCTCGCCACCTTTTGACGGATCATTCCAGGCAGCCGGCGTATCACCGGTCATGTTCTGGATGACCTTGGCATCCGCATTTGTCGCTTTAACGCCGCCTACATAGCCACAGGCAAAATTACGGATCAACGGAACGTCCATTCCGCCAATAAAGCTGACAGTACCAGTCTTGGAAGCTTTGGCAGCTATGACGCCGACGAGATAGGAACCTTCATTGTCGTTGAATATGACCGAACGAACATTGGGCTGTTTAACTTCAGCATCGATAATAACAAATTTAGTATCGGGGAATTCCGTGGAAACCTTTTCAATCGCGGCAGCAGCGGAAAAGCCTGCAATGACGATCGGCGAATTGCCGTCCGATGCGAATTTGCGCAGCGCTTGTTCGCGCTGAGCTTCGTTCTGGATTTCGAATTCGCGATATTTCACGCCGGAATCAGCTGCATATTTTTCAGCGCCATTGAATGCAGCTTCATTGAATGATTTATCGAATTTGCCGCCCAGATCATAAATCAAAGCGGGTTTGTCGTCCGCAGCGTTCGCTGCTCCAAGTGATATCAGGGGCAATGCCGTAGCAGCCAGGAGACCAAGAACAATACGCTTCATTTTATAGCAACCCTCTGGATTTTGTTTGAGGACACAACTTTCCGCTGTGCCCTAGACCATTGCGGCGAGGCATTCAACCCGCCGCACCTACGTCAATCTTGCATGCCATTAAGCAAAATTCACGCGGAATTTTGCCAAGTGATCAAAATTCAGATCGAAACCCGTTTTTACCCAGGTTAATTCACTGCTCTGGCACTCGGTATCGGGCAAGAGACTCCTGTTCCACGCAGCCCGCAATAACCGTCGGGATTCTTGGCCAGATATTGCTGATGATAGTCCTCGGCATAGTAAAATATCGGTGCTTCGAGAATCTCGGTGGTGATAGTTCCGCGCCCTTTGGCCGTTAGTGCGCTTTGGTAATCAGCGCGGCTTGCCTCAGCCACAGCCTGTTGCTCTGGTGTGAAAGTATAGATTCCGGAACGGTATGTTGTACCGACATCATTGCCCTGCCGCATGCCTTGGGTTGGGTCGTGCTCTTCCCAAAATATCGTCAACAGCTCTTCATACGACACGATCGCCGGATCGAATACCACCAGTACCACCTCGTTGTGGCCAGTCAGACCGGTACATGTTTCCTGATAGGTTGGATTTGGTGTAATTCCGCCAGTATAGCCCGCGGCAGTCAGATAGACGCCGGGCACTTGCCAGAACAGACGTTCAACGCCCCAAAAACAACCCATTCCGAACATGGCGGTTTGCAGATTGTCAGGCCAAGGGCCTTTTAATGGGCGCCCATTAACAAAATGCGTTTCTGCGGTTGCAATTGGCGATGAACGGCCAGGCAACGCCTGCTCTGCCGTCGGCATTTCGGATTTCTTGCTCAGCATGCTGAATATGGACATTGCGTTACCTCCGGTGGATGGGCTTCGACGATGCTTCAGCGGGCAGCGAACCTGCCTGTTTTGTCGGCGCGTCTGTAACCTATCGCGTATAACAACAGCGCGAGAAGAGCGAAGACGAGAACTGTAGGCGCGTCCAGTACCCAAAGCATCAACGGGTCCCAGAATATGCTGTATAAATGGGTTCTGATGCTTGTTTCGACAAGTGCAAAAGAGTTGGCTGAAACCGATTGCCAGCTATCTCTCAGCGACGTGATGACCAGGTTGGATGCGCCAACTGATCTGGCGGCATCCAGCACAGCGGCAATAATAGCCAGGCTAAGGCAGATATAGGCTAAAAGCCTGAAAATAAGACGTAGCAATATTCTTCTCCAAGGGCGAAACGTCCTTCACCTGAAAGGATGTTGGATCGCTTGATCTTCTATCCTCTAACGCAAAACCCCGGAAACCGGAATCGCTTTTCTGGACATGATTGCGATCCGTTGCGACGTGAACAGAATTGCGCGCCGTGTACCTCCGAGGAGCCGTCAGCCATATCTATACCTATAACCTATTGTAATTAAATGATAAAATGATGATTTTGCCGCGAACCAAAAATATATTGAATTAGGAGTTGAACAAGTGCTTGTTCTGGCTATAGTGCGCGCCGCACAGGGTAGCTGCCGACTAACCATCGTATAGCGCTGTGTCTGTATCGAAGAATGAGTGGCCGATGGTTGACGGTGCTCTTGCAGCCGATCTTTTCGGTTGCACATAATTAGCCCGATCAGCTATGTGCTGGGCGTATTGCGGAGAGGTGGCCGAGTGGTTGAAGGCGCACGCCTGGAAAGTGTGTTTACGTTAATAGCGTAACGCGGGTTCGAATCCCGCTCTCTCCGCCATCCTAACAATTTTATGCAGTAATATCAGCAGCTTGCCTTTCTGCAATTCTGGGAACTGCCTTTATACCCACCATCTCAAGACTATAGAATGAGTGAATGCCTTCAATGGTTTGGCAACCTCTTTTTCATGGCGCTCAATGATCGCCTTGAGGATCGGGCTCTGAAATCGCCACTCTCGTACCGAAGCGACCAAACTTACAATGGCTGCTTTGCGCCGGCATTTCGGTCATTCAAATCCGAACTGGGATCTCCCAAAAGCAGACGCATATCGTTAGCGAATAGGTGATCGAGCGGTAAAAAGATACATCAGCAATGCCCGAGCCGCCGGTCATTGCCGACAAGCCCACTGGCTCCCATCATCGTACCGCCGGTGCTTGTATCAAGATCGGTTGCATTGCTGTCACTGTCGAAATTGCCCCAGGAACCCAACGCCAGGCTCTATGCGGAGCGCCAGACATACCGGATGTGAAACTTATTCTTTGTCACTAGCGTAACCACTACTCATTGGTAAGTCGGCTCATCTTCCAAAAGTGCACGATCAACGACATCGGCGGCGATCGATAGCAGCGCAAAGACCACTTGATCGCGACTCCAGCCCGCTTCAGTGGCGAGTTCAATCAATGTGGTTACAGACGGTTCCAGAGCGAATTTGCACTCCTCCCTGTAATTGACGTCACTGTCGAACACCCTGCTTGGTCCGTTGATTCTGATGGCCTTCGTCATAAGCGCCTCAAAGTTTTAGAATCGCTCCAAGTACAGTTAGGTTCTTGGTGTTTAATGTACCGCGAAGCGTTGACCGAAGATCGCTCCCAAGGGAGCGAAGCTTGATGCTAACCCAATGATATTCTGACTGTTGCGCCCTTCAGCAAACGGACGGATATCGTGAATGAAGGTCTCTTCGATCTTGATGATTTCGAAATCAGTCAGATGGAGGAGCTTACGCAGAGTATTCAGGCCGGGAGCAAATATGCTTGCAGCGTAAACCTGTCTGTCCGACCCGGTCAGCCGAGCGAGGCATTCGCCACACAAAGTTTCCGACGGAGCTAAAACGGACCGAACGCCCTGAACCGTACAGCTTATGCGATCGTCGGCGACGGCATTCGCCACAATCTCCGCGTACTTTTCATCCAGAATATTAAGGTGCTCAAACATTTCCGGCTCCGCCGGAGCTGAGCGCGCCTTCAAAACTCCTAATGTGTTCCAGCAACAACATTGTTAACCTTCGGCGCGCTTTCCGAGGTGCTACAACAGCGATCTTAAAGAGAACTACCGAAAACACCTGCGTGCCCCAACTCTGTTCGTAGTTAGAGCTTAGAATTTGATGGCGAGGTGGACAATGCCATTTACTGACACTCTCTTTCACATGAGGCCTGTTAGGAATATTTTGCCCGCAGTTCGCTGGCGGTTGATCGTGATAGGAGGCCCTACCCTTACTCTGTAAAAGCGAAGCCTATTCCGCGAACTGCATGCAACGGGAGCACCATACCGGACTTGCGGGCCCTTTTACGCAGGCGGCTCACAATGGTGTCGAGATGAGCGTAATTGAAGTCATAAACGTCTCCGCCCAGGGCCTCCACGAGTGCACGCCGATCAACAGTTTTGCCCCGTTCAAGGAACAAGCGTCCCAAGAAGCGCTGTTCTGCAGTGGTTAAGCGAAGACGGTGCCCCATACCGTCGGTTAGTACCCAGTCGCCTTCCACCAGAGCCCATGCGGGACCTGTTGGTGACGATAGAATTCTCGATCTCTTGAGACGACTATTGAGCGCCATCACTGTGGCAGCCAGTTCTCGAACATCGATGGGTTTAACTAGGTACGCGTCAGCTCCGGTTCTCAAGCCGGCGACCCGGTCATCTATAGAGCCGCGGGCTGTCGCGATTATGATGCCCACTGACTGTGAGGCGCGCAAATGAGCAGTCACCGACAAACCATCTTCGTCTTCCAAACCAATATCAAGAATGACGATATCGGACGGCTTTACGGAGAAAGTTCGGTAGAGCGACGCTGCGTTGTCAAACCCACGCACATTCAGGCCAAGCCTGGATAGGCCCAGAACCATTTCCTGAAGGAACTTTTCCTCATGATCGACAAGATAAACAAGGGGAGTACTCGCCAAAGTATTAATACTGGCATCCTCTTCGGTCATCAACGCACCCAAATGTTCATTCCGAATTATTAGCGGCTACCTTGGTCGCGCATCTTCGCAGGCGATAACGCCTTGGCTAAAACCTTGGGCCTGTGAGGACTGGCGCAGGTAATTCCTCGCCGTCCAATTTCTTCGCTACCGCGCCGCAAAAAACTGTATCGCTTCTGGAAACAGCCGATACTCGGCTGTTCTCCATATCGAAAGTCCATTGGTGGGCTTTTTAGTAACCTAAATACCGAGCTTCCCCCAGCGACGACACTATTTGATGGCCGTCATACGGTCGATTGCCGCAGTGAGGCCAACCAATGACGAGGGGATCGAAAACTCTCTTCCCGCTGAGGTTTTCATCTTCAGCATCAATGTGCGTCCGACCTTTAATGCCGCGAGCAAATCGGGCGAAAGCGGAATGGAGGTAATTGCACCATTCTGCCTGCTGCTGCCAATGGCTGCTGTTCTTATTTCGCCTGCGTCAATCTGATAGGAAACCCCACTTAAAAGGTCGAGTCCGTGAGGGAGGACGAGGTCCATGGAGAGTGTCGCGTCTTTAGATTTTTTGGTTATGGCCAAAACCATAACCAATTCTCTCGTTTGTTGGCGGAAAAAACGCTGTTCGATCTGACAAACCAGCTCACCCGAGGCAGCGTCAGGACTCGCGCAGTTCAACGACCATGCCGGAGGAGAAGACGTGGGGCCGTCGGCACTTTCCTGGCCCAGGGATGATGAGGCGGAGCTAAGAAATAGAAGTGCCGCAAACGAACGAACAATCATGTTAAATAAACTTGGCATCTGTTTGAATCCGATCACTTCGAATTTGTGTTAGCTAACCGGCCTGTGCCACCGGTGCGAACGTAGAAGAATGTCATTGGAACTATGTCAGAACGGCGCGCCTTGATATTTCAAGGTCATTCCCCCGAGGGTGGCACCCTTTTATCGTTCGATGTTACGGGTTGCGGGTTCTGATCAATTCGGGTGTTGAAGAATAGCAAAGGTCGGACTGGGATAATCGCGATGCCCAGTCCGACGCATTGAGGTTAGGCGACTACCACTTGACGCGGAAGCCGACTTGTCCTTTTACGGTGTAGCTGTCGCCGAAGTTGTTCAAGCTGGTGTTGACAAGGCCTTCGCCATAGATGGAATACTTGTCATCATCCCAGTTGTAAGAACCACCTACGCCGAGGCCACCCCATACGCGGTCGTTGCGGCTCGCAAAACTTACACCTGCGACGTCGACCTTCGTTCCTTCAAGGAACTCGTAATAGAGATTTGTAACCCCATACAAATGAGTGCGGTTGAGCAAGCCTCTGTCATTCTGCCATGAGTTTTCATGATCGACGGTCAAGCCCAGACGACCTTGCAAGCTTTCCCCACGATCGAGACTGACACGGGCACCGAATACATCGGTAAACGCATCAAAATCGACATTGGAATAGACCAGTTGAGCCTGCGGTGTAACAGACCATGTCGGATTGATGGCAATGCGCTTTCCGCCTTCGATAGACAACGCGTAACCGAAACCGTCATTGCTATCCGTTAAATTCGTCCGGGCAAGCACAGAGTCAAGATCGCTCTTGTACCACGTCGCCTGTCCCTGACCGTCGAGATAGAAGCCGTTTTCACTATACCAAGTCAGCGCACCACCAACACCGTAACCGTCTGTGCTGATTTCGCCATCGCCATGTGCTGAGCTGGTTTCGGTTTTGCCGTGAACGTAGTGGACTGAAAGCCCGCCGATCAGCTTACCACTCTCGGTCTCGGCCAAAATACCGTCCATACCGGCCTGAACCTTGAATATATTCTGATCATATTCGGTGTTCGAAGTAGAGAACCGCGACTCAACACTGTTGTGAGCGCCTTCAATGCGGCCCCATACGCCGTTGCCATTAATTGCTGCACCAGCTTCCTCAGGCGCTGCATAAGCTGTACCAACAGCATCGGCACCTTGCGCCACCACCTGGTTTCCAGTGCCGCCCCAAAGTCGATTGCCGACGCGTTGTTGCAGGGTCGACAAGCCATTCATACCGAGCAGGGCCTGCGAGTATGCCTCATAGGTCGGGACGCCTGGCTGGTAGAGCGGACCGGTCGGGAAGGTAGGATCCACTGGATCAACCGGATCCACCGGATCCACTGGATCCACTGGATCCACCGGCGTAACTGGCGCCAGCCGTGAGCGCAGATACCAGTTGCCATCGGTCGGATTTGCAACGCCATTCTTCCAGAGAGTGTATCCATAGGCGCCGGCGACCACGGCCTGCCGGCCGGCTATCTCATAATCGCCGATGAGCGCGAACGTGCCGTTGGACGTTCCGGCTACATCGATGATTTTGATCCCTTCAACCGTCGGCGCACCGGTGCCGCCGATATTGTTAACCATGACACTGGTGTTGCCCGATGTATTGCCTTCGATCTCGATCAGGTCAGTGGCTGAACTGTCGTCGCCAAGGACGGTATCAAATACAATGGTGCCCCCGGCGCCGACGTAGTTGCCACTAGTGGCAGTGAGAGCGGCGATGGTCAACGAGTCGCCCACTTGATCCGCCCCGATGGCCAGCACCGCAGGATTGCCAGCAGCGTCCTTGCCCAAGGTGAAGGTGCCAGCCGTCATCGTTCCAACCAGATCCGCCCTGCCTCCGTTCAGGTTCACGTCCCGCCAGTTCTGAATTTCCTGGCCCACGGTATCCAGGTTGCGTGTCAAATTGCTAACGGCATTCAGGTTGAGGACATCCACTGCATCGTCGAACCCACCATCCAGCGTCCCGACATTCGTCATGTCGGTGCCGTTGAAGGTCAGTACGTCAGTACCAGTCCCCAAGCGGAAGCCGCCGGTTACCGTAGCCGTGCCGACGTTGATGACCGAATCGCCACCGTTGTCCGTCATCGCGAAACCGGTCCGGCCCGCAGCTTGCACAGTGGAGCCGTCATTGATGTTGACCGTCGTCGTACCGGGCGTTCCCCAGGTCCAGATAACGCCATCGGCCGCACCAATATTCGTCGTTGATTGCAGTTTGCCATCAACGTTGATCGTCGTTCCTGCGGTACCGTTGTTGGTCAACTCCATCGTATTGTTGAACGACGTGATGGTGCTGCTCTTTGCGACGTTGATGACAAGTGGACCTTCGCGTTCAATCACGCGCATGCCATCGCCGGCGATGTCATTTGCCGCCAGCGTATTGATGGCACCGTTCGTGGTGATCGTCGTCCCTTTAACCGCATTGGAGTCTACATTGATCGCCGTGTTGTTCGGCGTATCAATGTTGTTCACCGTGATGACGGTCTGGCTGTCGGGCGCAGGGGGGGTGAGCGTCAGGGAATCATTCGTCAGATTGATGCCGATGCCTTCCGACTTGATCGTCCCGGTAGAATTGATTTTTGCAGCACCCGTTCCGCTGTGGATGATGTCAATGCCATGGCTTCCGGACGTAATGCTGCCGACGTTAATAGTGGTGATGTTAGCGATATCTGTTCCGCCAAGAGTATCGCCGGTAATACCTTTTGCTGCAGCCGTAATGTTGCCGGCATTGATAATTAGGTCATTCTTGACGATGTTTGTGCCGAACTGGATGCCATTGCCGGTCGTTGCGGTAATGTCGCCGGTCGTAATGCCGACTTTGCCAGTACCGTTACGATTGTAAATAACGCCCGTACCAGCCTGGATATTTCCAGCCGTCACGGTCGTGTTGCCGTTGCCACCGTTCTGCACCGTGCCGAGCGCAATGCCCGTCCCTACGAAGTCGCCGGTGGAACGATTCGTGACGGTAATATTGCCAGCTTTGAGGTTCCAGTCTGCGCCACCCGCGCCCGCAACGGTGGTCCCGTGTGGATCGCTGTCCAGCCTGACGCCATAACCACCGGCATTCTGGAACCCGTTGACGGCGGGCGCAGTTGCCATGCCTGCATTAACATCGCCTGTCTCAACCGAAATGCTACCGGTTCCGGACTGGTTGACAGCAATGCCGGTACTACCTGTGGTGAGGTCGCCGGTCTTGATGATGATAGCGTAATTGTCGGCGTTATCGCCCGACTCGACCACGACACCCATGCCGCGGGCCGTTATATTGCCAGTAGTAACGTTGGTCTGGCCACTTACGCGGTTGATCTCGCGCGCCAAGTTCACGCCATTCTGGGCGACGTCAATGTTACCCGTGGTGATGTTCGTGCTTTGTGGATCGCCTGCCGCACCGACACTGCCTGTCAGCTGGATACCATCTCCGGCGCCGCTGGCGAAGAGATCCGAAGAACTAGCACGGCTGCCAGTTACAATATCCTGCGCATTGATGGTGAGCGATCCAGCAAGTTTCCCTGAATTGGAACCGTCAACACCATTTACTCGAATGCCGTGGCCAGCGGCACTCGAAATCGTGCCTGTTGCAGTTACGGTCGTCTCACCGCTCGCCCCATTATTTCCAACATCGACTGCAGTGTAGTCACCTGCGTTAATCTCGTTGACCTTGATCCTGACGCCACCTGTGGAAGCTGCACCGGCTTCTGCAAGCACGCCATCCCAACCGCTGTTGATGGTGCCAGTCGACGTGATTTCCAGAGCGCCAGTACCGTTCTGGCGCGCTTCAACGCCACGTCTGCCAGCATCAAGATCGTTGACATTGATGACAATGTCGCCCGTTCCCGGATGGTTTATTACAGAGATCGCATCCCACTCTTCACCAATGATATGCCCGTTCGAGTTTACGACGAGGTCACCCGAGGTCGTATTGTCAATTTCCAAGCCATACTGGTTTCCCGAGATTGTGGATCCATTGTTGTCATCAAATGTGACACCACCGACACCGTTTATCGTCAGAGCGTTGCCGGCTCCCACGGAAAGGCCGAAACCCGGTTCTGTTGTCACATTTACTGCGGTTCCGGATATAACTTGTGTCGTATCGGCTGGATCAGCAGTTCCCGAGCAAACGGAGGCTGGGCCCGTGGTGCAATCACCTGCAAGCGAGATTGATGGCAAAGCGACCAACGAGGCCAGTGCAAGAAGTGAAATTGAGGCGACCCCAGATAAGAGCGAGGACCCTGCAGTCTCGTTCGGAGCAACCCCGCCAACCACGCCCTTGTATTTGGTGACGCGACCGCCTTGGAGCATAACGCTATGCCGGGCAGCCTCCAGATCACCATTCTGCAACCGCTTGTAGGATTGACTTTCGGAGTAGATGTTTGAGGATTCGATACTTGAGGTGGTCATGAAAGATCCTGTTAATCATGTTGCTGAGAGTAGTTTGAATGCCAGCCAGGCAAGGTTTTGTGTTGCTTAGCTGGCAAATAAGAAGGCTGCGACCAAGGTAATAACGCGGGAGCGATATCCGTGGAAAAGATAGGGCCAGCCAGGCCCCCAAGCAGCTTGTTAATGATGTTCGAAAACGGGTTCGCCGCGACACGTTTTTCTGGTCGTAAAGAACTACGCCACAGCCGCACGAACTTGATATACGTATCGTCAGCACTTGCTTCCGAATTCGTATTCACCGACCTCCAAAGCTGCCCTTTAAACGACTGCAACCTCGCACCATCGCGATAGGGCACGCTCCGGCTGAACAAAGGGAGTGCTTCGACCCTCTCCTCTAGTGTATTCCATTTGCTGTCTCCGTGGGTCGTCTTGCGCGGCTGCGCTCGAACTCTGGGCGTAACTTTCAATGAATCCGTACTCCCCCATCGTGCGGCACTCAGCGCCTCTCACTTGGGCACGCACGAAACTGAAATATTACTGTTTGTTACTATTAAACGTCCAAAAAAGTATTTGCACTTTCAGTTGGTTACAATAACTGTCACTTACTGACAGATAATGCATTTCATATATACTTTGCTTCGCTGTATCGGCAGCAATATGGTCGAAAAGAGCTACTGGATTGGGAAGTTTTTAAACTTTTGTTGCGACGAAATATAGCGAATCATACCTAATAGCGGACAGGCGCAGCCCATCCATGCAATCCAGAGGCTGCTGCCTTGCTTTTGCGAGTATGTTGAGCTCCCCTTCTGCCCGCTTATATACTTAAAGATTGGTGGAGAAACTTTAGCCCCATACCCTTAATAACTGTGGAGAATCATTTTATTGCAGTTCACCCCAAAGTCTTTTCTTCTCCAGTGAGTTGCCGGTGGGCACCTCCGACTTAATTGGGCGAAATGAATAGCATTATGTCATTAGCTACATGCTGGTGTGCCGCGTTCGGCAACTCAAAGCCTCGCCTTCGACAAGGCCCTGAGTTTGTGTCCTGGTGTGACCTGGAGACGGGGTGGGAACGAAAGCATTGTGCATGCACCCCTGGCAGGAAGGCTCCGTTGAGAACATGAACATAAGAGCGCGATGCTATCCCACCACGTGACACCGATCTGTTGTCGCTCCCCATCGATCTGAAGTACCCGAACACTAGCGCTGTACGATCCCTATCGCGTCGGGCGACCACCCGATGGGCTGACGGCTTTACCGATGTGGCGTAGAAGCTAGGCGCCAGATGCCGCGCTCGTTGAAAACGAGCTTAGTCAGCTCATTATAGGCTCTACCGAGGGCCCATTGCTTGCCGGGCAAGGTCTTGATCCGGGCCCGTAACACGACATCTGAGGCACGGAAAGCTGCCACACCCTGCATGTCCAGCTCGTCGATGATATTTTCACCATGTTCGGTCTGTTTAAGCCGCTCGAAGGCCTCAAGCATCGCCGCCTTCGCCTGGGTAATGTCTACCGAATAGTCGATGCTCATCTCGGCGACGTGATGGCTGAAATTTCGAGCGAGATTGGTGACCGATTCAACCGAGGAGAAGGGGATGAGGTGGTAGCCCCCATCCGCGCCACGCAATGACACCGACCGGATAGTCAGGCGCTCGACTGTACCGGTGATGCCGCCCAGCGACACCACGTCGCCTTGGTTCATGGCGTTTTCAAATTGGATGAAGGCGCCGTTAATCACATCCTGGACCAGCTTTTGCGAGCCAAAACCGACGGCAAGACCGATGATGCCCACACCGGCGAGCAGCGGTCCGATATTGATACCCAGGGCGGCAAGCACTAGGAGCAGCACGACCACGCTTAGAGCGATGTTGAAAGCATTGCGAAGCAGCGCCAGCAGCGTGCGCTCGCGCGGGCTGGGGACGCGGCCAATGGGCGGATTGAGGCGATATTCCACCCAGGACTGCATGGCCAAATGAACGAGGCCGGCTACGAGCATTATAAAGACCGCAGCAACGACGGAGGTGACTACCCTCTGCCCGAACTCGCTTGAAATCCAGCCAACGAAGTCCGCCAACCGCCATACTTGGGCGATCGCCAGGGCGACACCAGCAAAGATTATGCCGCAGACGAGCTTGAGCACGCTGGGCACAAAGGCCTGCAGCCGCTGCTCCAGCAGCGGCAGCCGGCCTTTAATGTCGGAGGGAAGCCGCATCCCGCTCGCTGTAAACCGGACGATCAATCGCGTGAGCACCAGGCCGACGGCAACTGCGATGATAGACTGGAGCGTAGCAATTAAAACGAACGGAAGGGCGCCCTCGCGATTTGCGAGCCACAGCAAGAACATAAGCATGAGATAGCCGATCGCCACCACATGCCAGAGCCTTGCTACTGCGCCCAATGCCTTCACCATCGGCTCGTCTGCGCCACGGTCCATGCATTGAACTAGAAATGCATACACCGGGGCGCGGTTTTGCATAATGATGATCCAGGCCATTGCCAACGCACAGAAGAGGGTGACGACCCGCAGCGCTTCACCCGCACCGGGCGAGACGTGCTCGGCAAGCAGTGGGGCGGCGAACACAAACATGTACCCAACAACGCTGACGAGCCGACTCAACCAGAAATACCAGTAAGCGGCCGCCATGTCATCGATCCCGACCAGCCGCAACGCCGGCCAACGCGGTGTAAGTAGAAGCCGGGCGGCCACTTTGGCGAGCTCTATATAAAAGAAAGCGTTCAGGAAGAGTGTCTGGCTGCGTCCTGTGTCAGCGCCGAAATAAAGAGCTGTAAAATAGCCGAACGCCCAAGCGACAAGCGCTGTCAAAATATCGGCGCCGCCGACTAGGCCGATAATTCCGATTCGGCGCAGGAAGTCACTCTCTGTGGCTCTTTGGGCCAGGAGCCGCTGCGCGCGCCTCAAGGCGAGGCGCAGCAAATAGTAGGCACCGAAGGTACTGGCCACCACCAGGAAAATGCTTCGAATAGGGTCCCACAAGCGGTGGAAATCTACGGTGGCCGCGCCGGAAAAGAGGTCCCGGGCCTTGGCTCCCAAAGTAATGAGGCTGCCTACCAGATCGGCGCTGTCCTCGACAGCACCCCGCGCATAGCCGACGATCTTGTCCGCTATTGTAGGAGCTGCCGCGACGGATGCGTGTTCGTCCGCATGATTGCCATTGGCTCCGCGCAGTCTCTCGATCAGACGGCTCCGCGCCTCGTCGTTTTCAAGAATCCGGATCAGAGTCTCCACGTCCGCGCTGTCGTTGAGCTGAGCCTCCTGGGCCGCGACGGCGTGAGCAGTGGCCGGAATTGCCGTGAACCAAATCAGAAAAAGAACGCCCAACCAGCGCATCTTTGTCTCTCCCTATGCCAGCACTGAAATCGAGCGACCTTGATACTTCGCCCCTGAGGCGAAAAGAGCGATCCGCTGTTTCCGTTTGCCTGTAGGTTGATCAAAGTCCCTACCGAAGTCTGTGGCCGTCATTGGGTTGCCTGCATCCTTGAGAGTCGGAAAATTGCCGTGTGCCGAAATTATGATTGCCCCAAGCTGTGAGGATCCCGCAAAACCTGCATTCGGAACCACCAGACCTCATAAGGGATCTTGTTGGTTTCTTTAGACAGCACCTGGACTGCGCCGCCGTTGAAGGAAGGGCGACAAGATACCATCACGCCCTTCCTTCCGGCTCGGAAGCCCCCAGACGGCTTCGAAGCTTGTTTTTCACGGCGCTCAAGTGAGTGCTCAACAAGAAATCCAGACTTGGCATGCAATGAACCCTGTGCTGAAGACTAGCGGCTTCAGGCATCTACCCCCGTAATACGAGCGGCACATCTCTGCTCGATACGTTTCTTTTCTGGGTAGTCATTCTTACGATTCTGCACAATCGCATTAACTGACACTTACTGACACCCCCGGAAGGGGTGGGTATTGGAGGCATCAGCCCTCTTGCGCACCCCGAGGGTGATTCCTTCCGCAAGGACGAGATTCAATAGCCCAATCGATCCGATCGGTGTGGCCGCTGCTTTCCGCTAACCTGTCCGCCCTCGTTAGTTTTGTGGAGTGCTAGCTACTGATTTTGCTCGCATTCTCATTAAAATCGGCCAAAGAGCGATAAGACGTGATTGGCGTCGGGCCATCTGGGAGCTTAGTTGTTCAGTTGCCGATTGGACTATGATCGAATTGCTGCTTGAAGGGCGATGAAATTCGCAACGGAATTGAATCCGATTGTCAGACCGACTTCAGCAATTGTCATTATGTCCGCAGGGTGTGCGAGCATGGCGTGAGCTGTGAGAGGCAGTGGCGGCGAATAAAGCTTCACGACGCCACCAGATACTTCAACGAGCTGATAAAGTCCCGTTTTGAAAATTGTTAACTCCTTGCAGATCCTGTTCTATCGCTCGGTCGGTAAAAGCGAAGCCATTGCCGCGAATCGCATGCAAAGGGAGAACCATACCGGACTTGCTGGCTCTTCGACGCAGGCGGCTCACGATGGTATCAAGATGCGCGTAGTTGAAGTCATAAATGTCTTCACCCAAGGCTTCCACCAGCACACTCCGTTCGACGGGCTTGCCTTGCTCAATAAACAGACGCCCCAAGAGGCGCTGCTCTGCAGTGGTCAAGCGGAGACGATGGCCCATGCCGTCGGTAAGTACCCAACCGCCTTCCACCAGCGCCCACGCGGCTTGCGGAGGTGGCGCAGCGATGTTGAGCCTGTTGAGACGACTATTGAGCGCCGTCACCGTGGCAGCGAGTACCCGAACATCGATGGGTTTGATGAGGTAAGCGTCAGCTCCCGCTACAAGACCATTGACCCGGTCATCTATGGAGCCGCGGGCGGTCGCCATGATGATCCCGACTGACTGTGAGGTGCGCAAATGAGCAGCTATCGACAAACCGTCTTCGCCGTCCAAACTGATATCAAGAATGATGATGTCGGACCGCTTTGCGGCATAAGCTCGGTAGAACGATGCAGCGCCATCAAATCCATGCACATTCAGGCCAAGCCTTGATAGGCCCAGCACCATTTCCTCACGAAAATCCTCGTCAGCGTCGACAAGATAAACGAGGGGAATATTCCCAGTATTGTTAGATTTGAAACCCTCTTCGATCATTGACACGTCCCCCTCGCAATCCCAAATCTTCTTTCTGATCTGCAGTTTTCATTGTCCGTCTTGCTTGAATGCCTTGCGTCCCAAATTATGGGTGCATACAGCCAGCGTGTGCCGGCAGCTTCGCTCGATTGAAGAGCGCGCAGTGCATCAGAGGATTGTCCGGCACATGCGGATGGTACGCTCACCACTCCACCCGCCTTGCCAGCCTCCTTTAGCCGCAGCGCCTCTTTCGACCTAGATCGTCATCGTTCAATTCACTATATGCGGCCGCGAAGACCATCAGGATCGTAAGGCGATTCCGCGATCACCCGTGCCTTGCGGCGCTCGCCAAGGATTGGCACCTCCAGTTTCGTTCCAGGAGTCCCGAGTTCCACCGGCAGCAGGGCGAATGCGACGTCGTGTCCGAGCGTATAGGCATAGCTGCCGGAGGTGATGCGTCCGACGAGCCGGCCCCCATGATAGACGCCCTCATGAATAAGCGAGCTTGCACCATCCGTGTCGATAGCAATCGTCACCGAACGCTGCTTCACGCCTTCCTGCTTCTGGCGCACCAGCGCGGCCTTACCGATGAAATCGCCCTTGTCGAGCCGGATAAAGCGGTCGAGATTACTTTCCCAGGCCGTCAGTTCCGGGTTCATGTCGCGACACATGGCACGATAGGACTTCTCAAGGCGCAGCGATTCGAGCGCGTTATAGCCGACGAGGCGCAGGCCGTGCGGCTCACCCGCCACGATGATTGCCTGCAGCAGTTGCCGCTGATAGGGCAGCGGATGGTAGAGTTCCCAGCCAAGTTCACCCTCATAGTTGACACGCAGCATGCGCACGTCAGTCGCAAGGCCGACCGTGCCAGACTTGACGCTGAACCACGGGAATGCCTCATTGGAAAGGTCCATCTCCGTGAGACCCTGCAGTACCTCGCGCGCCTTAGGGCCTACGACGGTGAAGCAGCCGCGCTCGTTGGTGACGTTGCGGACCTGAACGCTGCCGTCCTTCGGCAGAAGTTTCGACAGGTCATCAAAATTGCTGCGCTCAGCGCGCGGGGTCGAGATCAGGTAGAAGGTGCCGTCCTCAAGGCGCGAGACGATATATTCCGCCTGTACACCGCCGTTCTTTGTCAGATGGTGACTGAGGTTGACGCGGCTAATCTTTGGCAACCGGTTGGCGAGGATGCCGTCGAGCCAAGCCTCAGCACCGGGACCGGAGACCTCGAACTTCGACATGGGGGTCATCTCGACTAGACCAACTGCCTTGCGCACGGCCCTTACTTCCTCGCCGACATAGTGCCCCTTCTGCGTCCAGCGCCAGCTGTACTGGTCTTTGGCCTCCACACCTTCCGGCGCGAACCAGTTCGGCACTTCCCAACCGTTTAGGACGCCCCAGACGGCGCCGCGCTGGGACAGAATATCGTAGGATGGGCCGGTTTTCTGCGGGCGGGCAGCGGGCATGTCTTGACCGGGATAGTGCAGCTCGGCATGCGTGCCCCAGCATTCGCGTACCTTCTGGCGCGTCCATTCCTTGTTGGCGTAGGTGCCGAACCGGCGCGGATCTAGTTCTGACGTATCGAGGCTGTTGACACCTTCGACGATGCGTTCGGAGAGATAGTAACCGATCGCGCCACCCCACAAGATGCCACCCGGAACGCCCTCGGCGATCCACACATTCTCCAGTCCCCACGCTGGCCCGACCAGTGGCAGTTCGTCCGCCGTCATCTGGAAGGGACCACGCACATTGGCCTTGATGCCGACGCGGCCAAGCGCGGGAACCATCTCGATCGCGGACTCCCAGTTCCACGCGACCGCATCGAAATCCTCTTCTACGAGGTCGGCACCGAACCATTCAGGCACGCCGTTCTCGGCGAAAAGCTTTAGATGCTCGGTCTTTTCATACGGGCCAAACATTAGCCCGTCGCCTTCTTCGCGCAGATAGCCTTCGAAGCCTTCGTCGCGCAAGATCGGCATTTCCGGCAAGCCCTGGCGCTTGCGCTCCACGACCTCGGGAACGGCATCAGTGATCCAGTATTGATGAAGAATGGGGATCGCCGGGATTTTCAGGCCAAGCATGGCGCCCGTCTGGCGGGCGTAATTGCCCGTCGCCGAAATGATGTGCTCACAGATGATCTCACCATTATTGGTGATGATCTTCCACTCGCCGCCGGCAAGTCGTTTGAACCCTTTCACTTCAGTGTTGAGGTAAATTTTAGCGCCGCGGTCTCGCGCGCCTTTGGCCATAGCTTGCGTCACGTCGGCCGGCGCAATGTGGCCGTCATCGGGATGATAAAGCGCAGCCAGCATGTTCTTGTTGTTTTCGAGCAGGGGCCAGAGATCGCGGGCTTCTTGCGGCGTAACCAGTTCGGCGCGAATACCCTGCACGGCGGCAACGCTCATATAGCTCATGTATTCGTCTAGGCGATCACGCGTATTGGCGATTCGAAGTTGACCGCATTTGTGCCAGCCGACGTGCTGGCCGGTTTCTTCTTCGAGGCCCTCGTAGATCTCGATGGTCTTGGCGATCATGCGGCCGATATTGATGCTGCGAGCATAGGAGGGAATGAGACCGGCGGCATGCCAGGTGGAGCCGGCCGTCAGTTGGGTGCGCTCCAAAAGCGCGACATCGGTCCACCCTCGTTTGGTGAGACCGTAGAGGATGGCAGCGCCGACACAACCGCCGCCAATGACAACGGCGCGAGCATGAGTTTGCATGAGAAAGTCTTTCAGATTTGATTTTCAGTACCGTACAAAGGTTGTGGAAGGCTGTAATCTTGCTAAAAATTACCGATGGGGATAACCTCAGATTATGCACAGACTCCGCTCCCTCATCCCCTCCGCCAATTATCTCTTCTGCTTCGAGGCTGCTGCCCGCAGGCGAAGTTTCACTGCTGCAGCGCAAGAACTGAATGTCAGCCAGCCGGCGGTCAGCAAGACGATCCGGCTGCTGGAGGAGGCAACGGGTCTAAAGCTCTTCCGCCGCGAACACACAAGACTGGAACTGACCGCAGATGGCCAGCGGCTCTACAAGGAAACACAGGAGGCCTTCGACCATCTGCACATGGTGATTTCCTCGCTCCAGAAGAAGCATTCGCAAGATATCGTGCGAGTCTCCTTTTCAGCATCCTTCGTGCAGCTCTGGCTGCTGCCGCGACTGGGGGATTTCAAGGCTAAGCATCCTGACGTATCGCTGCGCATCGAGGAGAGCAGCCGTGATGACCAGGACCTGGCGGAGGAGGACATCGACCTTTCCGCCCGCCTCGGCAATGGTAAGTGGCCAGGTGTCCATTCCTGGCGTTTTGCGGCTGAAGAGGTACTGCCGGTCTGTAGTCCCGGCTATCTGAAGCAACACGGGCCAATCCATGGACCTGCGGATCTGCTCCAGCACACGCTCCTGAGTTTCGAGGAGCGACACCGCACTCGCCTGGGCTGGCGCGAATGGCTGGAGCGCCAGGCTGTCCCCGTGGCGAAACTGAAGCAGGATTTTGTCTTCACTGATGCGCTCGGTTCCGTCGAGGCTGCGGTACGAGGCCAAGGCATTGCACTTGGCTGGAAGCATCTGGTGCACGAGCACATGCAAGACGGAAGGCTGGTTGCCCCGCTGAAGGAAACCTATCGCTCGGACCTGGCGGTCCACATCATCATGCCGGCGCAACGCCCGCCGAAACGGGGTACCGAACTCTTCCGCGAGTGGCTGATCCAGCAGAACGACGACGGCTGCGCCGCCTCAGTCAGCACGGATTGACGCCGTATCGATGAAATTGTCGTCGGCCTCGACATAACGATGGAAGATCAAGCGGGCGATTGCTCGTCACCGTCCTAGCAGCCACCAGGGCTGTAATACCCGCATTGCCCAAGGAGATGGTGCCGAGTGCGAGGCTGCTGCCCCGCAATCGGAAATGGTCGAGCTACATGTGGCCCCTATAGGGGCGGCGCACGATAGTCTGCTGCACGTAATTAATCATGGTGATGAAGTCGAAGATCGGCCGGCCGGTCGCCGCCTGTATCGCATGGGCATAGGGAGGCAGGTCGCTGCACTCAAGGAGGATCGAGCGGATGTCTGGATTGTTCTCCACGAGACGCAGCGCCACCTCCTTCACTTCTTGCTCGATTGCAGCGGAATCCAGCGTTCCGCGCTCTTCGAGAACAGCCTCGCGGAACTCCGTCTGTCCCTCCATGCCGGCAATGGCCAGTGGTACAAAGTCATCGACTTTGCAGGCGGCAAAGTGGCGCCGCGTCAGGCGCGGGGCATTTGCGGTGATGACGCCGACCCGCCCACCGCACAGAGCATGCATGAAGGGTATCTGCATCAGGCTGGAAAGGAAGACCGGAACCTCGACCGCCGCCGCCACTTCCTCCTGAAAGTAGGCCATGAACCCACAAGCGCCGGTGATCGCCTTGACACCGCGGTTCTGGAGTTCGACGGCAGCCTCGATGAACGCGTCTTTCAGAGCTGGATCGCGCTGGTTCAGCAACCGATCGATCGAGGCACCCTGCACCTCCTGGAAGCGTACCGGATAGTCATAGGTTGTCGCATTGCCGACATTGCCAGGGACGCAGGGATAGGCGGCATTGAGGATCAGGATCCCGATCTGCTCTCCATACCACGACTGCGTCTTTCGCTTGACCGTGTAGACAGTCATCGTTGTAGTCTCCGATTTCCATGTCTGGGAAATACGGGAATGTTGTTCCCGTATACTGAGTTCGTTACTCGACGAGACGCGGTACGCCTGTATCCGCTGCCGTGCCGTCCAGTCCGTAGGATTTGAGGATAGCCACGATCGTGCCATCAGCATGCATTTCGGCAATCGAGGCATCCAGCGCGGCGCCCAGTTCCTTCGCGTTCAGCGAATAGGGGAACGCCGCTTGCGCCGCCTCCCTGGTTGCCTTTACACGGTCGTCCGGAGCGGCGACATTGACCTTAACGTCGCCCAGCGCACCTTGCTGTTCGGCTACGACACCGGTCGAATAGCCGTCGACCGCAACATCGATGCGGCCGGAGTTCAGATCCTGCCGCAAATTGACCGAGTTCGGATAGAGCTTCAGCGATCCACCAAGCATTGCCTTGAGGTCGGCGACCCAGAGGTAGCCCTGCACAGTTCCAACCTGCTTGCTTTCGAGATCGGTGACGTTCTTGAAGCCTTCCTTTGAATAGATGCCCATCTGGTCAGTATAGAGCGGAGTGGAAAGGCTCATTACCTTCGCGCGCTCGACCGTGCGGTACCAATCGCCGGTGGTAATGTCCGCTTGTCCGGAGAGTACATACTGGATGGCGGCTGCCGGATCGACGGCGATCGCCTTAACCTTCAGGCACTGGCGCTTGGCGAATTCTGTGGCGATATCGCCATCGATACCCTTCATGTTGCCGCTGTGGTCGACGAAAGAATGCGGCACGTAGGTCGTAACTGCGACCGTTAACGTACCGGCCTCAACCGTGGTGAACTGATGCTTCGGCGTACAATCCTGCGCGGACGCGGTCCCAACCGAGAGCGCGAGAGCAGCGATACCGGAGAGAAAGATCTGCGTCGTGGTATTCATTCGGGGCATTCGGGCATCCTTTCAGGTTGGTTCAACGGTGGGCGTAAAGGCTCGCACGCTTTTCAACGTAATTGACGAGGAGAGCGGCAGGGACGGAAATACTGGCGTAAAGCATGCCGGCGGAGAGCAGTGCCGGGAAGTAGCGGAAGGTCGTGGAGCCGATTTCATAGGCGCGACTCACCAGCTCCGGCAGTGCAATGGTGAAGCAAAGAGAGGTGCCCTGAAAGATTAGGATGGAGAAGCCAAGCAATGCAGGAAGCGCAACACGGAGTCCCTGCGGCAGGAGAATATACCGCAACTCGTCAAGCCGGCTGAGGCCGAGAGCGACCGCCGCTTCGCGCTGGCCATGGGCGACCGATTGCAGGCTGGCGCGGATGATCTCGCTGGTATAGGCACCAGCATTCCAAGCGAGCGCAATCACGGCGGCCGGATAGGAAGCAAGAGTCAATCCGGTCGTCGGCAGACCGAAATAGATGAATTGTAGAAGCACCAGCGCCGGCGCTCCGCGGCCGATCTCGACCAAAAATAGGCTAAGGATTTTCACAACCCGGTTCCTCGCCAAGACACCAAGCGCGAGGACTAGCCCGAAGGGAATACCTATAAGAAGGCTGAGGACCGTCACCTGTATGCTTATCGACAGTCCAGCGAGAAGATCTGGCAGCCAAGTGGAAATTTCGGCGTAGCTCGGAAACATCAGCGTGCCACCTTCATCTGAAGATAACTATCAGCGACGCGTGAGAGCCACGCTATCGGCAGGCTGAGGAGTACATAGAACAGCCCGACCAGCGCAAAAATTTCGAGGCCGCGATAAGTCAGCTGCGATAGCTGATTGCCTTGGTAGGCTAGCTCCGCCACGCCGATGGTCGAGGCGACTGCCGTCTCCTTCATGAGACCAATAAGGTAGCTCGCCGCCGAAGGCAGCGCGACGCGGAACGCCTGCGGGGCGACGATGTCGCGCAAGGTCGACCAGCGGCCGAGATCGAGTGCGGCAGAAGCCTCAAACTGGCCGTGGTGGATCGACGCGACCGCACCACGGTAGATTTCCGCCATGTTCGCAGCCGCAATCAGCCCAAGCCCAGTCAGCGCGGCATTGAAGGGACTGATTGGCATCAAGCCCATGCCGAGGCCGAAGAAGATGATGAAGAGCCATAGGATCGGCGGAATCGCGCGGACGATCTGGATCACGACCATGGCGAGGAAGCGCAGCGGCGGCAGTCGGCTCTTGCGGGCTGCAAGCAGCGGTATACCGAGCACGGCACCAATGAGGAACGCGCCAGCTGTAAGCGCGACCGTCCAGGTGAGGCCGCGCAGGAGGGGAATCATGTCCGCCAGGCTCATCGATCGTGCACCGCGCGGAGGAAGCGTTTGGTCCGCTCTTGCTGCGGATTT
Source organism: Phyllobacterium sp. GQ127 (assembly GCF_059758635.1). Taxonomy (NCBI): domain Bacteria; kingdom Pseudomonadati; phylum Pseudomonadota; class Alphaproteobacteria; order Hyphomicrobiales; family Phyllobacteriaceae; genus Phyllobacterium; species Phyllobacterium sp. GQ127. The sequence continues at coordinate 59,264 of NZ_JCAXDZ010000007.1, read as the reverse complement.
CGCATCACCTCCTTGGATGGCCCCTTCTCGACGATATGGCCATCGGCCATGATCAAGACCGTATCGGAGACATTCTCGGCAAAGCCCATTTCATGAGTAACGACGATCATGGTCATGCCGCTGTCGGCAAGCTCGCGCATGACGGCGAGAACCTCAAGACCGAGTTCCGGATCGAGTGCCGAAGTCGGCTCGTCGAAGAGCATAATATCCGGATCAAGCGCTAGAGAGCGGGCAATGGCGATGCGTTGCTGCTGGCCGCCCGAACACCGCACTGGATACTGCTCGGCCTTGTCATCAAGGCCAACACGTTTGAGGAGTTGCATGGAACGCTCATCGGCGTCTTTGCGGCTACGACCAAGAACACGCTCCTGGGCAAGGCTGACATTGCGCAGCACAGACATATGCGGGAAGAGATTGAACGACTGGAACACCATGCCAACTCGCCTGCGTAGACCGGAGAGTTCGGCACCCGCAACGGCGCGGGCTGCATCGATCGTTATCGAACCGATCGAGATCGTGCCGCCGTCGGGCTGCTCGAGATAATTGATGCAGCGCAGGAGCGTGCTCTTGCCTGAACCGCTCGGCCCGATGATGGCGAGCACCTCCCCCGAACGCACTTCGAGGTCGATGCCGTCAAGTACGGTGTGGGTTCCATAGTGCTTGCTCAAGGACTTGAGACGAATGAGCACGTTGTCCGACGCGGCAGTCATCTCAGGCTGCACCTCGCTCGATCCGAGGTGAAGTCGATCTTCGCCTGCGATAAAGGATGGCACCGTCCATGTCATTTCACCCCCCTGCAATAATAGTCCGCGCGCCTGTCTGCGGGATGGCTTTTCAAGTGAACCACTTCCGTATGAGTTCGCCGTTGGACTTTCCGTTTCTAGCCGCGTTCCCGTTGTTACGACGAATGTTAGCATTCTGCCGTGCGCTGGGCAGGGCGAAAAAATTGCCGACACGCCAAACGCAAAGTTATGCTACTGTCAAAAATCGGGCGGCGAAGGCCATCGCTCCGCCGCCTTTAAAGCGTTGAACATTGGTCAAATGCCCGCAAAAGGCTCCGCCCCTTGGTGAATTGTCTGCCAACGAGACGTATCCGGTCTCCGTCTGTTGCGCAAGGCTTACAGATGCTGGAACGACTCAAAGTTTTTGCAGGCCTTGGCGACATCACGCGTAACCGAATCCGAGAAAAAATTGCCTTGAAAATGCGTCGCACCAGCGGCTCGCGCAGCTTCGATCTGGGCAACGGTTTCCACGCCTTCAACGACGATCCGCGGAGCGAAGCTGGATGCAAGGCCGACAATGTTCTGTAAGCTATTGCGCTCTTCGAATGAAGGTCTGATATCGCAAACGAAGGCCTGATTAATCTTGATGATATCGAAGTCGATCAACTGGATCAGTCTCGGAGACGCAAAACCCGCTCCGAAATCGTCTAACGCGAAGAGGCAGCCCAAGCTGCGGGCCTCTGCTATCTTGTCTACGCAGAATAACAGGCTGTTCAGTCCGTGCGCCTCGGTCACTTCCAGAACAATCCGCGGTGCGAGATGGGAGCGGTGGTGAAGCTGATCTAGGATATCATTCCATACCGCTGCATCCGCAATACTGTCGGCGGACAGGTTGCATCCCAAGACGCTCATCGGATCAGCATCGAGTAAATCGAGGACCAGCTTGACCATATGCCGGTCGAGCATCGATACTTCACGTAGAACATGGAGGCAGGGAACAAATGCACTGGCCGCATATATCCTACCATCCGGCCCGATCAGCCGCGCGAGGCATTCGCCATAGAGGCTCTCATCATTGTCAGATGCAGACCGGATGTCCTCAATGACGCAGCCTATGCGGTCATCGGCAATGGCAGTGGCTACAATCTCCACGTGCTTTTCATCGAGAATATCAAGGTGCTTAAACATCTCTACTCCCCAAGAGCCGAATAGAGCGCGCCATTAAACTTGTCGGATGTGTCCCAGGAAAAAAGATGACGCCTCCAGCAAGATTCCCAAGCGCGCAACACTGCGACCTTAAAAGAACTCCTATCGGGAACGACCAGTGCGCCCCAACGCTCTATTTCTAGCATCAGAATAGATTTTTATGAGGCGCGAGCAATATCAGTAACTGACACTTTATGACACTCTCTGAGCTACAAGCAGCGAGAGCAAGCGAGAAGCGGCTCGTTCTTGGATGGGCATGACTGGCAAGCGGGCGCAGTTCAGGGGGCTGCCTGCTCCAGACGCCGTTGGACAGGCCCATGACGCAACTAGGGGAGACCATCTGGTGATTGCACCATCGGTGATGCATTCTTAGCCCGAGTGGATGGCATTGGCGGAAGAGAGCCTTAAACACCGCGAAGACTCGCGATGTGATCCCACCGGTCAGCACCGACATCTGCTTTAGCTATTTTACCTTCAGATTGGACTTTTTTTCCAACGGCGTGGCCACAATGAGGAGGCCTTGTCGTAAAAAGTGCCGCTGCCAGTAAGTTGAGGGGTCAATTACTGGCAGCGGCGTAGACCGGAGCGACTGGTGGGCACGCAAAGCTCCGGTATTTAGGAGATGTTACCACTTCACGCGAAAGCCAACTGTTCCTTTAACGGAATAGCTATCGCCGAAGTTGTTGAGACTGGTGTTGACAAGACCTTCACCATAGATTGAATACTTGTCATCGTTCCAATTGTACGTCCCGCCAACGCCAAGCCCGCCCCAAATGCGGTCATTGCGGCTGGCAAAACTGGTACCATCAACATCGATCTTCGTTCCTTCAAGAAATTCGTAGTAGAGATTGGCAATGCCGTAGACGTGGGTGCGGTTGAGCATGCCGTTATCATTTTGCCACGAATCTTGATGATCAAGCGTTAGGCCGAGACGGCCTTGCAGGCTCTCGCCGCGATCAAGGCTGACACGCGAACCGAAGACATCTGTAAATGCGTCAAAATCGACAGTGGAATAGACCAGTTGGGCTTGCGGGGTGAGAGACCATGCCGGGTCAATGGCAATCTGTTTGCCGCCTTCCAGAGACAGCGTATAACCGAAGCCGTCATTGCCATCAGTAAGGTTTGTGCTGGCAAGAAGGGAATTTAGATCACTTGTGTACCAGGTCACCTGACCCTGACCGTCAAGATAAAAGCCGTTTTCGCCATACCATGTCAAAGTACCGCCGAATCCGTAACCGTTGGTGCTGATATCACCGTCACCGTAGATCGAGCTCGTCTCGGTTTTTCCATGGGCGTAATGGACTGTGATCCCCCCAATGATCTTGCCGTTTTCGGTCTCGCTCAGCAATCCATCGATACCAGCCTGAAGCTTGAAGATATTCTGGTCATAATCGGTATTTGAGGTGGAGAAGCGCGGTTCGATGCTGTTATGCGCACCTTCGATGCGGCCCCAGACGCCATTGCCTTCAATCGCAACGCCAGCCTCTTCCGGAGCAGCATAAGGTGTGCCGATCGGATCGGCTCCCTGCGCGATAACCTTGTTGCCGTTACCGACCCAGAAACGATTGCCGACACGCTGTTGCAAGGTCGGTACGCCATTCAGGCCGAGCAATGCCTGCGGATAGGCTTCATATGTCGGAACACCTGCTTGATAAAGTGGTTCGGTCGGCTCTCCAGGATCAACAGGATCGGTTGGGTTCAATTGAGAGCGCAGATACCAGTCGCCGTCGGTTGGTGTAGAGGTGCCACCCTGATAAAGCTGATAGGCATAAGCGCCTGCAACGGTTGCTGGCTTGCCGTCCACCAGATAGTCGCCGATGAGTGTGAATGAACCGTTGGAAGCGCCGTTCACTCCGATGATCCGGATACCTTCATTGGTCTGCGCGCCGGTTCCGCCAACATTGTTGACACCAACGTTCGTCGTGCCAGACGTATCGCCATTGATGACGACCATATCAGTCTTTGAACTGTCGTTACCAAGAACAACGTCGAACAGCATCTGTCCGCCATCGCCGACATAATTGCCGTTGATCGTGACCACGTCGCCTACGGCATTGTCTACCGTGGTGATTGTTCCTGCATTGGTGACATCTCCGCTGAACGAATAAACGCCTCTACCATCGCCAGTTCCAACGAAGGTGGATGTGCGATCGATCGTCATATTGCCGTTGAAGTCGAGCGACGCCATGCCATCGAGCGTCGATCCGTTCGTGAGATTAACGCCGGTTGTTCCCTCATCTGGCTCGCCGACGTGCCATGCACCGTCATCAATCGACAGATTGGCTTGATCCAGAGTGACGATTTCCCAATTGACGATCTTGCCGCCATTCGTGGTCGCAGTAACACCCTTGAGCGTAAGCCTATCAATCATGCCATCGGCAACAGACGTGTCGTCTCCGCCGTCAAGCACCTGCGAGCCGTTATAGGCCGATGCACTCACCATTGCGGTGTCGGAGCCGTCCTGGCCATAGAAGCCGCCGACCAGATTGCCGCCTGCCCAGTTGAACGTATCGTTGCCTTCATGGTTGACAACGCCGTCGCTGCTTTGCGCATCGTCCCGGTCGTCGCCGTAGATCTTGCCGGTATAGGTTCCGCCGGTCAGATTGAACGTGTCGTCGCCAAGGCCGAGGATCGCATCACCGGTAACGGTGCCCGCGCTGTTCAACACGGCATTGCCGCCGATCATATCTGAATCGGTCGGGTTAATCCAATCGTTGAAGACATTGAAGTCGTGTCCGCCGTCACGAATGGCAATTCCGGACATTGCCGATACCGTTGCCGATGCTGCAATATCAATGGTCGCACCGTTTGCTGCTATCGTCTGGATGGCAGCGCCATCTGTTCCGCTGACTTCACCCGCGACACTGACCAATGACGGCCCGGTGCCCTCGTTCTTTAGCAGAATGCCGGTATTGCCGGTAACGGAACCGACAGTCTGCTCAACGGTTACGCCGGTTGTCTTACTACCGCTACGGGCTACGATACCAAACCTGTCAGTCCCGGTCACATCACCCGCTACGCTAACAGCGGTCGCACCCGTTCCGATATTGACGGCCAGAATGCCAATAGATGGTCCGACTATTGTTCCTGCCGTCTGGTTCACGGTCAGATCCGTGGTCCGGCTGCGATTGTAGGAATAAACGCCATAAGTGCCGGTTGCGGTCACGTCTCCGGCCAAGGTGACCGTCGTTGCGCCGGTGCCCGTATTGTCAGCAAAGACGCCGTTTCGGCCACCCTTGACCGTTCCGCCAGTCTGCTCGATGACGATATCCGTGGCATTGCTGCCATTGAAGGCCCACAGACCGGCACGCTCGATAGCAGTCACGTCGCCGGAACTGACAATCGTCGTTGCCCCGGTTCCCAAATTGTTGGCAAACATCCCGAACCAATTGCCGGAGATCGATCCCGCCGTCTGCCTAAGGGTAATATCCGTCGCAGATGCGGCATTATATGCATACACGCCATAAGTATCATTATTAGTGGCTCCGGTCTGGGTCTGATTCACAACCCCCGCCGTCGTAATCGACGCAGCACCTGTCCCGTAATTATCGACCCGAATACCATGCGAAAACCCAGTAATTACACTACCGGCAGTCTGTGTCACCGACACATCGGTAGCAGGCGAATTATTTACCGCCCAGATTGCGGCATCGCCATTGCCGTTGATGTCGCCCGAAATCGTCATATCGAGCGTACCAGACGTGCTTAACGTGGAATAAATGCCGGTTGACGAACCTGTAATCGTGCTGCCACTTTGCTGCGTGAAGTCGATCCCGCCATCATTGGAATCGATATAAAGGCCTTGCCCGGCCCCATTGTTTGCGTTGAAGGTGCTGTCGGCAGTAATCGTCAGCGGCACTGCGTCGCTTATCACCTGACCGCCCGAAGCGCCCGAACAAAGATACGTGCTATCCGGCTGAACCGAGCAGTCTGCCCATGCCCTATCTGCAATGTTTGTCCAAGAGGACGGAGCTAGAACCGGCGAAACCGCTCCTGATGCTGCAAGAATGAAAACGGAGCCGTAAAGACCTGCCACCGACGCGACCTTGCCCCGCCACTTGGTCATGCGTCCGCCAAGATGGCAGACTGTCGCTTCATTCGCGAAATTTCCGGATTTGTGCTGCGCTGATACCAAAATCGTGCTCCCCCTCGTCCTATCGAACGATATTCCCTGCGCAAAGCAAACGAGTCACCTTAATGAACGAAAGCCATTAGTCATCGTCTACCTTGAGCTGCTCATCTCGGCTAAATTTCCAATACTGTACAGGCAGAAAAATATCACTGTAGTCATAACTACAAGTTATGACAGAGTAATTGATTATTTCGGATCATATGGGCTACTTTGATCGGCGCGATAGTGGCCGAAGTGGAATGGAACGACTTGAAGCCCACCATTTGCTGATCAGATTTTATTATCGTATCTGATGACACTTGAGGTAACGCTATCACTTGACGTAGATTCTCCAACAAAAGTTCATTTAACGATAACAGTAGTTCCGATCGGTACCTGGTCGTAAAGATCGATCACATCTTCATTTATCATTCGAATGCAGCCTGACGATGCTTCGGTGCCTATAGTCCAAGGCTCCGATGTGCCGTGTATGCGGTACAGCGTATCTTCACTGTTGCGATATAAATAAAGCGCGCGCGCTCCCAGCGGATTATGTGTGCCGGGCGAGATTCTACGTGGCAGACCGGGTGTTAAGTTGCGCATGTCGTCTGTCGGATACCATGCTGGCCATTCCGCCTTGCGCCCAACTTTTGCTGTACCCGACCAGGAATGGCCCGTTCCGCCAACTGCAATTCCATAGCGTCTGGCCGTGCCGTCACTGCGGTGCAGATAGAGAAACTTGTTCTTTGTATCTATAAGAATGGTACCAGGCGGCAGATGTTGTGGAGTTTTGATGTCCGTTGGCCAAAAGCGACGATCGAACCGGCTTCGGTCGATAATACGTACCTCATGAGGCTCGCTCGCGAATGCCGCTTGCTGACTGGCCAGAACAGCCCTAGATGGCCGGCCATCATCGGGATGCGCCGAACATCCTGCAAGCGCCGCAAAAATCAACAGGAATACCGCCTTAGTTTTCAATATGAGATCCAAGAAGATGCGCACGATTGCGTTTAACTCTGCTTGGTTTCGTCAACCACATTTGCGCTCTGTGATCGTAATTGTTCGATATGTATTGGCTCTTTCAGCAAGCGCTTTACCCGATGATTTTCATCGGCAACGGCTTTTCCGGTCGGCGAAGTTCCCTTCAGATAATGCTTTTGCCACTTCTGTTCGACTGTTAGCTCATCGCTCATCTGCAGCCCGGCGGAAAAGAGCCGCCGTTCGCTGCTCCAGACCCGGTGTTCACGATGGAAGTCCGGATCGTCTTCCATAGGTCGAATGACGGGCTGCACTTGTTCGATAGCCACGCTTGGCATCATAGTGATGAAGCAAAACGGCTCGCCTTTGGCAAAAGTGACAGAACCAGGGCGAGTGAAGCGCCAATTCATTGTAAAACTGAATGGCAACCAGTTGGTTTCCACCAGGCCGTCCAACGGGGCGATCCCATCCTTCATTCGGTTTGGAGATCCTCGAGCCCATATCATCCAACCCGGATCAGTACGAAAAACGTAGCCTGGATGAAAAGTAACAATTCCATGCCCAAACGTTGAGCTGATGAAGCGGTGCCTTACATTGGCTTCGTTAACGTGAAAGGTCACGTCATTTGTAGTGTTGAACCCATTCCATGTGATCGTAATATCCACCGGGTTTAGCAGTTCCCATCCGCTGGCATTTGCGATGGAAAGTGGTGTGCAACGGTAGGCAAAATGTTGATTGGTCGCGTCCATCCAATCGCGTGTTCCCTCCGCAGCAACAAGCTGGGGAGGGTCGGGAGTTTGAATCATGCAATCAAGACGCGTGCCAGTCATACTTCCGTATACTCCACAATCAAATCACAACAAGCTTCTGATCGTGCTCAGTTTACATGATCAGAATTTGCAGGCCTAACACGCCGAGCGTCGTGTCCGGTATTCTCTAGTATAGCCCCGGAGTCGGCTGTTTTTTCTATCGTTGCTATACTCCGGACCCAGGAGGTCCTTCAGGTCCGGGAGGTCCGGGAGGTCCGACAGGTCCAGATTCACCGGGAGTGCCAGGTTCTCCGGGGCTTCCGGGAGGTCCCTGAGGTCCTTCAGGTCCGACAGGTCCAGATTCACCGGGAGTGCCAGGTTCTCCGGGGCTTCCGGGAGGTCCCTGAGGTCCCTCAGGCCCGGGAGGACCTTCAGCTCCGGGAGTTCCCGGCGTACCATCGACACCTGGGGTACCCGGGGTTCCGGGAGTACCTGGAGTACCGACACCTGGAGCGCCAGGGGCACCTGGAGTGCCAGGAGCACCCGGCGTACCGACACCTGGTGTGCCAGGAGCGCCCGGTGTACCGACACCTGGTGTGCCCGGCGTACCAGGAGCACCAGGTTGACCCCAATTACTTGATGTCGGCTTGGGTAAGCCGCCGACATCAGTCACGAGGTGAGACCGCATGCGGTCACTACGATCGCGTTGAATAAGCGAGCGAGTTGGCTTATCGGCATAGTAGTCGTTCTGGTCGTCAGAGAGCAGACATTCGTAATTCTTCGCCGGGTCCTTACAGAAAACCGTCGTGCGGCCATACTGCCGCGATGAAGCGCCCGTTCCGAAATGGACGCGTAACCCCAGCATAGCGCTAACGTCACCGCTAGATGATACATCGGAGTTGTTTAGATCGACCGCAAGCTCGCTGTAGATTGAAGCCGCTGTACCCGTAGAGCCAAACTCTGTCAGATATTCCGCGCCGCCAACCGCTCGTACACGGCCGCCGAAAGCATCACTATAGCGCAGACCTGCATTGACCTTAAAATTGTCAGTTGGATAGTAGCCTACCCGACCTTCAGCAAAAGGACCGAATGCTTCTTCAAGCGAGTTCCATTCAATACCCGCCAGACCTTCAAGGGTTACTCGATCCAGATAATACTGGCCCTCGATGCCTGCCTTGCCTTCGACATAGCCATTTTCAATGCCGCCTTGACCATCATCATAGCCGCCGCCACTATACAAATAGCTGCCATAAAGTCCGATTGCACCTTTCTTCGGATCACGCCGGAAAAGATGTACGGCCGCACCGCCGATAGGATTACTGCGTGAAACGCCGCCAAGTGCGTCGACCTGGAATCCGTATTTGTCTCCTAACGGAACAGCGACCGAGCCCTCAGCGAAACCGTAACCATTGTCGCTGTTCGTTCCCCCTCCAAAACCAAGACTCACATTGGGAGCTGCCACGGCGCGTGCGTCGGATTGCTGCGCGAATGCGAGCTGTAGACGCCGATCCGCGGACGAGAGAGGCAAATTTTGAGATTGCGCCACGGAACCTTCGAGGGTGGCTAGTCTTTTCTGGACCTCAGCAGTCTTTGCATGAGCACTTGCAAGTTGCTGCTCTAATTTTTTCTGGCGTTGCTGAAGTTCCAGCACCATCTGATACAATTGTGTGGTTGTTGGCGCCTGCGCCGTCGCAGGCATTGCACTTCCAAAGAATACTGCGAACGTTAGTACTGAACAGCTCGTAAAGAGCATTCTTCTATGCTGCCCCATGGCCCCTCTCGGTAGATCAACTTCCGGTCCCGCCGACTCAGTGATTGTTGTCTACATTCATCGAGTATGATTTAAGAATAATCATTACTGTAGCAACTACACATACAGTCACTAAATGACACTTGCTGTCGTTGTATTGGGATTGGTAGACCCTCTGCTATGAAATTAGCCGGGGCAACGCGTAATTGCCATTCAGAATATAGCCATATGACTCTCTCCTCGCTGATTTTGCAGCGGAGATAACGCAGGGATCCACATAGGACATTTAAACATCCGCCGCGCGTTTTTGCGTGACAAGCTGTTGATCCGTGAGGTCACGTGGCGGACTGGTCGTTCACTCAAAACCGTTATAAAACATCTCGATTCGGGAACGATAGGACTTAAGTTTGCGACGCCGGGTCGGCCAAGCAAGCTCGATCCGTATGCAGAGAAGTTTGCAGTATGGCTAAAAATCGATGCAGCAATAAACGTTCTTTGGGTTCATCCTCAATTTTTTCGATTTAGGGGCAACACTCTTGCCATCAATTCTGGGCCGGTGTGACCGTACATTGATCGCTTCAACATCTTGAGTCGGTTGATCTGCCTTCGGCTTGACCGTTGCTCCAAGGGAGTTCGATCACATTTTTGACGGCATCAATATCCCGGCGCAAAACGCTGGCGAAACGCTTGATCGCCGTAAGTTCGGTCTCAACGGCATCGTCGGTCCATTCATCCAGTGCTGCCTCTGATGCACAGAATGCCGTTGAAGCGCATGGCCAAGTCACGCATTATGTCTCGCCCCGCCCTGATGGCCCATTGGGAGAACCAAGGGAGTGAGGCGGATCGACCTCCAGGGACATAGTGTTGCAGGCGATTGAGAAGGGCTCCGGTGCGACGACGACATCGCTTGCCAATAGACATGACGGGACGACCAAGCGAAATCCGTAGCCACCAGCGCATGCCGACATGTTGGAGTTTTTGTTCTCGCGCGATACGAACAAGAGCTGCGATCCGTTCTTGCAGATAGGCCGTCAAGCGGACGAAGACTGCCGGCCCCGCCGCTGCATACACATGCCTTTTACAGGCCAAATATTATGGAGGGGCGGTACTGCCTCGGCACAGAAAATGGGGCCGCCAATGCCAGTTCCCATCTCTATTACACGCGGCCATCAATTCTCGACGTGACCTCCGCGTTTTCTTCACATTCAGATGCTCTGATGGATCACCGATCCATAAAGAATCTGTTCATGCCCATACCCATCCTTATGTACCATCAGATCGCTGAACCCGCCGGTTCCGGCAGTCCTTTCCGTAGTCCAACAGGACTCAGGAAAACTCCTGAGTCCTGCATCCGTTGTCGCCTGGTTTGTGCCTTAGAACTTCACTTTGAACCCGGCTGTGCCATTGAGGCTGTAGCTGTCGCCGAAATTCGACAGGCTGGTGTTGATGGAAACCTCACTGTAGATCGAATATTTGTCATCATTCCAGTTATAGCTGCCGCCAGTGCCGATACCGCCCCAGGTCCTGTCATTCTCGCTGGCAAAGTTAACGCCTGATACCTCAACCTCGGTTCCGTCCAGGAACTCGTAATAAAGATTGGCAATACCGTAGAGATGCGTGCGGGTGGTCGTTCCCGAAGCGCTCTCCCATGCATTTTCATAATCTGCCGAAAGGCCAAGACGACCCTTGAGGCTCTCACCAGTTCCCAGAGAAACTTTGGTGCCGAAGGGGTCGGTGAAACCGTCAAAGTCGACGTTGGAATAGGCAAGCTGAGCCTGCGGAGTAAGCGTCCAGCTCTGGTTCAAAGCTAGTCTCTTGCCTGTTTCCAAGCTAAAGGCATAGCCGAAACCATCGTTGCCATTCGTAAGACTGCCAAGGAGGCCGGAAGACAGATCGCTTTCGTACCAGGTCGCCTGGGCCTGGCCGTCGAGGTAAAAGCCGTTCTGTCCGTACCATGTTAACGTAGCACCCAGCCCATAGCCGTCCGTGTCGATATCACCGTCGCCGAATATGGAAGATACATCTGCAGATGCATTGCCATAGTGAGCAGTGATGCCTCCGATGAGTTTGCCGCTATCGCTTTCGTAAAGTTGCCCGTCCAGACCGCTTTGGATCTTCCATGTGTCAAGGTCGTAGTCTGTAGAACTCGTTGACGTTCTTGGATCAAAGCTACCATGTGCGCCTTCAACGCGGGCCCACAAACCGCGTCCCTCAACGAGGGCTGGCCCTCCTTCAGAAGGCTGCGGAGCAGGCTCGATTGTTCCAGGACCATCACCCTGTGAAAGCACTGCGTTGCCAGCACCTGCCCAATAGCGATTACCTACACGTTGCTGTAGCGTTGGCAGTGCGTTGAGACCGAGCAATGTCTGTGCGTACGCCTCATAAACGGGAACACCAGGTTGGTAGAGAGGCGACGGTGGCGGCGGGGTTGGATCTGTGGGATCCGTGGGATCGGTAGGGTCAACCAAAGCGGAACGCAGGTACCAGTTGCCATCGGTTGGCGTCGCAATACCATTCTTGTATAGCCGGTAGGCATAGGCGCCGCCAATGACTGCTTCTTCGCCCTCAAAGACATAGTCTCCATCAAGCGCAAAACTGCCAGCGGAAGAACCGGCAACATCGATCACCCGTATCCCTTCCACTGTCGCCGCCCCATTGCCGCCAATGTTTTCCACGACAAGCGTTGTCGACCCTGACGTGTCGCCCAGAACAACCAGCCTGTCCGTCGTTGACGCGTCATCGCCAAGCGCCGTGTTCAATCGTAAAGTGCCATCGGCGCCTATATAGTTGCCGTTGACAGTCAGTGTTGCTCCCGGCGCACCGCCAATATTGACAAGCCCGGCATTGGTAAGCATGCTCAGGGTCTGATTGAACCCTGCGGCATCGAGGGTACCACCGGCAAGCACAGAAGTCGGGGAGTTGGGGCTGAAGGCGTTCGTTGCGCCAGCCGCGAGCGTTCCGGCCTCCACCGTTGTTGCGCCCAAATATGTGCTCTGTGCGGTCAGGACTGTCGTTCCGCCGCCGACCTGCCTGACGTTACCCGAGCCCGAGATCACACCGCCAAAATTCATCGTGTCGGAGCGATTGAAAGCAAGGGAGCCATCGTTAGCGACATCTCCGACAATAGAACCTGAAGTGCCCCCATTGCCAAGCTGCAAGGTGCCGGCGTTGATCGTGGTCCCGCCGCTGTAAGTATTGTTGCCGGTAAGAACCGTCGTGCCCGAACCGTTCTGTTCCACGGCACCCGAACCCGAAATGACTCCCGGTACTAAAAATGCATCGGAGCGGTTGAAGGAGAGGATGCTGTTATTGAGTACATCGCCCGCGATCGAGCCACTGGTTCCGCCGTCTCCAAGCTGCAGGGCCCCTGCCGAGATCACGGTACCGCCACTATAAGTGCTGTTACCTGTCAGGATGAGAGACCCTGTTCCCGTCTTTGTAAGTCCGCCCGGGCCGGTTGCTCCCTGAGCCAATGTCGAGTCAAAGGCCTGTGTATCAATCGTGCCTCCCCCGACATCCAGGTTCACCGCGCGGTCCGCCGACAAGTTGAAACTGCTGTTTAACTGAAGAGTGCCGCCATTGAAACTGATACCGCCGGTTGAAGCACCCAGCGCATTGTCAGCGCCGACTGCAACTACGCCGCCATTGATGAAGGTCCCGCCGGAATAGGTGTTGCCGGCTGCGACCGAAGGCTCGAGGGTAAGAGTACCCGCACCCGTCTTTTCGACGGCACCGGTTCCGACTATCTGACCGACATAGGTGCCATCATCGGGCTGAGCAAACCGCACAAGACCGTTATTGGTAATATTGGCGACGTTGTTTGCCGGAAGGAGCTGCGTTGGGAGAGCTTGCGCACGCGCTTCCAAGGTGCCAGCAGGATCGATGATCACCTGTCCGGTATAATTGGTGTTTGCCCCAGTCAGAACGAGGGTGCCGTTTTGGACTGTAGCCACAGTGATGCCGGTGATCGTACCCGTCAGCGTCCATGTTCCAATATCGTTTTTAACGAGACTTTCAAAGCCGTTGAAATTGCCAGCCAGGGACGACTGGCCCACACCACTAAGAAAGATTGCATCGGTGCCGCCACCACCGGTAAAGTTGCCGGTAACGGTCGATCCTGTATAAAGGCGTAGAATATCATCGCCGTTGGCCAGATTGATGCTGCCGCGAATTATGCCTTTGTTGGTGAAGTCGAGCGCTCCGGCGCCTGATCCGCCGATGACCGTACTGGTTGTTCCATTTCCCGCTTCGATAATGCCAGTTTCATTGTTGATCACGGTATTGAGACCGGACGTGTTTTGCGACCAGATTGCGACAGAGTTGTTTGCGTCGATCAGGCCATTATTGGTGAGCACATTGCCCGTGCCCTGGAAGTTCACGGCTTCCGCGCTGCCTTGAGTGCCTAGCGCAAGCAACTGCCCTCCCTGTTCAATCGTCAGCCTGCCATTATTGTTGATCTCAACAGCGTTCCCGCCCGTATTGTAATTGCCAGAGGTATTGGTGGCCGTGGCGCTCACAACGCCGCCACCTGCAATGGTAATGACCGCATTATTGCGCAGGCTGATGGCATTCAAGTTGCCCACAGCAACCTGGGCACCGGTACCCACATTGACGGTGATATTGTCTGCAGCAGCAGAATTACCAGCGCCGACTGTATTCGTAAAAGGATTGGGAGCTGCGGCGTCGCAAGTGATGACGCCTCCAAGGGCGACGCAATCGGCAAACGCCACTGACGGCGCCAATAACGAGCCTCCCGCGAAGACAGCAGCGAGAATTGGTAGACGTGCGGCCGACGATGACAAAGCCGAATGAAGTCTCTGCATACTTATCTCCTGAGAATCGTTTTTTGACTGTCTAGCGCAGGACGAGGTCATTGCCTGTGTTCAATCGGCAACATAATTCAAAACTTGCAGTAGTTTTGATCTTTTTCTAAAACCTTAAGAACACGCGGTCATCGATATCGCCGCGCAGGGCCGGCAGCGACTCCCATCTCAGCCGAATACTGGGTGTCGTGCGGTTGTCCGACCTTTGGAATATTCTTGGGCAGAATTGGCACTTCGGCGATGGCCGCTCCCGTACCCAGCAGAACTACGTTCGTCACATCCGGCGCTTCGCTGTGTTCCTTGGCTGCTCGTCCGCCATAGAGGCAGCATCCGGTGGGTGCGCGGCGCCGCAGTCACGCACTTGGAAGGACACTGGTCGATTGCTTCGGAGATTAAGTCAGCCTGTCGGGCCGTCCTCATCTGGCAGCTAGGCTTTGATGGTGGAATAGCGTTTCAAGCTGTTCACCAAGACATTGATTGTAAACAAAGATTATGCGCAATCTAGCTTGAAACCCTCATGCGGCACTCCTACATCGGAATCAGTCGACGCGGACCCCTCCCAATTTTCCGCGTTGACGGTCCCCTCCCTGGAGGTTTTTAACCTTCACAATTAAAGCCGGACTTTTTAGTCCCGCTCTTAGTCTTAACTTGGCTGAACCATATCGTTATCACGCCAGCCCGATGTTGGTGTGGAGGAACGGATCATCTGGTCAAGTTGAAAAGACTCTCGCGTCCAGACCCAAAGCTAAAAAACAGTGGTGTTGCGGGTGCTAGCCTTCGACGGCGTTGTCATGTCTGGATGACAGCGAGCGAGCTTAGCGATCGCTCGCCTTGATGTGATCCGGACCTGCGACCACTTAACTACCCACGAACATCATAGGGCATTGACGACGCGAACCCTGTTTGTATTCAGGGAGCGATGCTAATGCGCCAAATCTTTAGAGATGACCTATATCTTCTGATCTATGATCGACACATCGTCACGACAGGACAAGTCTTATGAAAGCACGTATCAAATGGGTGGAGGATCGGACCTTCGTCGGAGAGTCTGGGAGCGGCCACAAAGTCGTATTGGGGACGGCCTTTGGACCAGAAGGAGTAACGCCGGGCCCTAGCCCCATGGAACTGCTATTGATCGGCACCGGAGGCTGTTCGGCCTTCGATGTTGTCCACATCCTGGAAAAAGGCCGCGAGGCAATCGAGGACTGTGTCGTCGAGATCGACGCAGAGCGTGCAGAACAGGATCCGAAGGTCTTTATCCGCATTCACATGCACTTCATCGTCAAAGGGCGTGGCCTGGCTGCGAAGAAGGTGGAGCGCGCTATCTTGTTGTCGGTCGAAAAATATTGCTCAGCCTCTGCGATGCTGGCCAAGACTGCGACAGTCACCCATGACTTTGTGGTTGTCGATACCGCCGCAACGACTGAACCTTAGTGGAACGGAGATGGATCAGTTACCTCTAGGAGTTTTGATCGCGGGAAGCTCGCACGTGGGAAAGCCCACCATGGCTGAACAGCTGGCTTACGCGCTCGACCGGAGGGTGATGGCCACAGAAAATCTGGCGCGGCATCCGGAATCATTTTTGCGAATGTCCGGGTTCTAACCAAAGTCCTGTTGTGTGAGTATCCAATGGTGAAGTTCAAGGGTATGAAGCCAAGCGGTACGCTGCGCGAACCGGGTTACCTTGAATATTTGGCACGAAAGTATTCCAAGCCTTCGTTCAAAGGACACATAAGTGAGAGTTCCTACATTTCTGTTTTGGCTGGCTGTTTTTGCGGGAGTGGTCGGTGGGTTGATTTGGGGACTGACCCCTACACGGTCTAACTATCCATCAATCGGCGGAGGCGGTTACGACCTGTCGCGGCCGGTCTACACGCTCCTGCTTTTGGGTTTTACCGGTCTCTGGACATTGACCACGTTGCTCATCAGTTGGAACATCAAGAATTCAATCGCCTCACGGCGAGTTTTATTACTCGCAATGATCGGAGCGTTGGCTACTGTTGTCTCGATTATTGTTTATCATGACAATTTGACCTAGCTAGCTCATTATTCCACGATTTGGTTGCATCAAGAAAAGTAGTAATGATGGACCCTTATGGCCAACGCACCCAAGAATGAGCAGACGGGCAAGAAAGCCGCGACGTCGACTTCTAAAACTCTGACCGGCAAAGGCAACGACAAAGACAGCACATCTGCCGCCGGCTCTGCCCTTACTCAAGCGCCCTACAAAAAGAAGAAGTAGTCGCTTTGAAAAACCAATCGATCAGTTGTCGTTGTCGGCTGATCGATTGGTGCGGTCGCACGAAGTCCACCCCAGGTTATGAGCCTTGCACGCTACCAACCTGCGCCATCCTACGAAACCGAAATTATGTGTCCCGATCATCGCTCAATCGTACTTGCTCGAAAACCAAGATTGAGGGTGAAGTGGGGGTTTGCAAGCTTGTTCGAAAAGAAGCCGTTGAAGTGGTTTGTAATACCGGGATCGGTGACGAGCCCATATGTTGGGTTTCGCCAAAATTGGTGGAAAGCCATTCTCTTCTGGTTGATCGTAGGAGCGCTGGGTTTTGCTGCGGGAAAATTCTTGGAAGCGGTACAAATTGCACGAATTCAGAACGATCCACATACCACGGCGAAGATCATTCGAACCTAGCAAGAAACGCGCGGCAAATCTTCCCGATCTGAAAAAATGGCCCGAATTGCCTTCACCGTAATCAGCAACGATAAGGCCATCGCCTGCGAACAGTCTATTGCGACTGATAATTTACCACCAAGCTTGCAAAACGTGGGTGCTGAGATTGACATCATTCCTAACGGATTGAGCTGTTACGACCCGATAATCCCGATACTGTTCTATCAAACACATTCGCGTCCATAAACTTCCATATTTATGGTTGCCTTCTGCATCGTGCAGTATCTGCTTTCGTACAGGCATTTAAATCTAAAGACGTGGAGGCAAAATTGATATCTGAACACAACGAAAAAAATTCCTCCGTGCAGACGCCATCATCGGCCTTGCAAACTCACAGATGGGAGCAGCAACCCGTGGCGAAGTGAGTTCATCCTGCATGTATGCTACGGCGCGGTTCGATGCATTCATAAGCGCGGCTGGCCAGTCAAGTAGTGCGGAATTGAAAGCCGCAAAGCAGAGACCATCGACTATTTTGTCAAACAGTATCGCGCCATGCTGGATGAAAATATCGAAGATCACATCGAACGGTTCGAAGAATTAACTGGACGTTAGAGAGCTGGCAGAAGGCCACGCGACTCAGACCGTCGGATGACATGCGAATTACCGGTTCCAGCGTCAGCCGACGAAAGGCTTGAACAAGATTAGCACCATGAGATGCAGTTCGCCAATGCCGGTTTAGCATCCGATCCAGAGGTGCACATGGCGTTAAGGCAGAACGAGGAACAAAGGCGGAAAGCGGCAGCTACTATTCTAGCCAATATGGAGAGCTTAGCTGACCGCGTAACCTAGTGGGATACATTCAAACCCAGAGAGCGTGTTGCTTCCGACGCAGAGAGCCTGCAAGCCATATAGCGTGGGTCTAGAAACTGAGTGCGTTTCCACATACCCGTACTTCTCTAAATTAATTAAGTGAACTGAAGAATGAAGAATATTCCTCGTGATACCACAGACAGCGCAGCCCCTTTGCGCATTGAGCTTGACCAGATTTATTGCGGTTCGGTCGTGCTGCAAATAACGGTCGACAATGAAGTCATCACGACGGCTTTTGACGATTTTGCAGAAGTATCCGTTAGTTGACGGCATCCAGCTGGCCGTCACTCAGAATTTGATCGAGTTCTGAAGTTGTGGGGAAAGCGGAGCGTGTACCAACTTTCGATATAGTGATTGCCGCTGCCTGAGACGCATGTTCGAGCGCTTTTCTATCGAGTTGGCAGCCGCGTTTTAAAGATGATGCCAAAGAGACGGACATGAACGTATCGCCAGCTCCGGTCGTATCGACAACCATACCAGGTGATGCAGCCACTACGATAGTTTCCCGCCTGTTCACCAGCAAGGCACCTTCACTCCCCAAAGTTAGAACCACCTCTTGAATTCCTTTTTGCAGGAGATATTTGGCGGCAGCTTCACCTTCAGCACCTGTTAAAGCCTGCGCTTCCCCGCGATTGAGAAACACTATATCCACCAACGCCCAAATATCCGAGAAAAATGACCGCTGTGGCGACGGATTGAAGGCGGTGATCATGCCAAGCGATTTAGCGAATTGAAGAATTCCTACCGTCGCCTCGGGGGAAAGATTTCCCTGCAGAATGGCAAGATTGCCTGGTTTGGCTTCCGCCAGAGCGGGCGCAACATGTGAAGCGCATAGCCTTTGAGCAGAGTCCGTTGTCGTAACGATCGCATTTTCTCCGTCCGGCAGGCGGAAAATAAGAGAAATGTCGCTCGATATCCCCTCAATGCTGATGAGTTCGCTGGTCAAGGGCTCCCCCTGAAGATGTTTGCGGATCGTTGCAGCTCTCGAATCCTGCCCCACCGGAGCCACAAGTACCGTGGGAATGCCGCAGCGCGCCATTACGACAGCCTGGTTTGTCCCCTTCCCTCCGAGATCGTGCGCGCCCACATGCCCAAGGATCGAAGCGCCGGAGATAGGAAGCTCATCGACAATGATCGTTTCATCCATGGCAATATTGCCGATTACATAGGCACGCATGCGGTCACTTCCTTGAAGTCAGAGATATGGCGCGTCGTGAAAATCAATTTCAAGCTGCATCGCGTAGCCAAAAATACTGCTTAGCCGGACGCACAAGCCTTCAGGGAGCCCCTCCTCACCTGCCATATCGAGCTGATCCCTGAGCCACGTGGCCTGATCCGCAAATGCCTGATCCACATGCATTGCAACCCATTCCTTTAAAAGCGGATCACTGATGTTGCAGGCAGACGCCTCCTTCGACCAAGTCCAGTACATCCATTCTGCCGCAAACATTGCTGCGATAATATCGAGAAACTCACCATCCTTGGCGATGGCCAGCATGCTCGAACAAAAGTTTTTGACGGCCGGTATACTGGTATCGAACGATGAGGGATCGATGCGACGGCTGGCAAAGGTCCGCTCGAAATAAGCAATCTGGTCATTTGCAAGAGCGATAACGACTGCTGCAAGCCAGCGCTTTTGCTCGATGGTCTGCGCTTTTGCCACCGAGAAAGCGAAGATGGAAATTGCCGTATCAACAAAAGCCCCCTCATAAACGAGGTAGCGCTCGAATACAGTATTGCTCAATACATCGTTCTTGATGTCCACGACAAAGCGATGATTGATCATCTCTTCAAGAACGCCCGCGTTTTCGCGAAGAATACGTTCGGAGAGGGTTTCGGTTGCCATCGGTTCAGGCCTCCAAACCTGGCTCCGCCGCCTTGCGGAATGCCTTTACGCGATCGATATCCACCGCATTCCACCACACGCCATCATACTTGAGTGATGAGGCAACAATAACGCCATTGGTGCGACCAAGAATATCTACGATATTGTCCTTGGTTACGCCGGATCCAACGAGCAGTGGAAGGTGCGTAGCAGAGCCGATTTCGTCGATCTCTTCCATCGTTGCACTGTTTCCCGTCCGCTGGCCTGTAGCAATGATGCCATCTGCATCAAAGAATGCCAGATCGCGGGTTAGTTCCTCGATTGAACGGTCGGCAACAATAGCATGGCTGCCGTGTTTGACGTGGCTGTCGGCAAATACCTTGATGTGCTCTGCCCGCAGCATGGAACGGTAACGCATGGCTTCGGCGGCGCGTCCTTCCATGAACCCTTCATTCGCCACATAGGCATTGGCCCACTGGTTGACGCGGATGAATTTTGCTCCGCCTGCCATGGCAATGGCGAATGCCGGAATTGGTGCATTGGCAAGGACATTGATCCCAAGTGGAACGCCAATGGCGCTTGCGATACGGTCCGTCACCACGGACATGAAACCCGTTGTTTCAGGACCGATATCGTCCGGCTTCGAAAATGGAATGTCGCCGTGGTTTTCGATGACCAGACCATGCAAGCCGCCTTCAATGCAAGCTTCGGCATCGCGCATGCACGCGTCATAGATCACATTCATATCGGCGCCCCTATATCGTGGAGAACCGGGAAATGCCGGGCAATGGATCATCCCGATGAGCACCTTATTGGTGCCGAATATTTCCTGCACAGCATTGGATTCGCGATCCGATATTGCTTGCATGTTTTTCCCTTTCATGGAGACTTCATATCTGTCTGCTGGTTGCCCCAGACGCCTGTCTTCAGTCGCGCGTTAGCCAACCGAGAATGTTTTTCCAAAGCCTGCCATAACCTTCCCACTCGCAGAATGCAGGCGATAGCCAATGCGGGCCAATATCCGATGTCCATGCCGCGGTCTTACCTTTGCCGAAACGTCCGAGAACCAGAAGCGGATGCCCGCCCTGATCGTCAGGCAGGCGCGCGATTACCTCCACATCTTCCCGTTCTCGAAGCTCGACCTCGTTGACACCGAGAAGCAACGGCCATTCGCCATCGAGCCCGGCCATAACTGGGTGATCCGGTAGTTCGATCTTCGGCGTCGTTCCTTCCGGTATCTCGACACGATCGTCGTAAGGAAGGCAGGTAACAGGAAGGACGTCTTCCACCGCAGTGCGCCGCCAGCGGGCCTTCCCATCAATGCCTTGAAAGGAGAAGTATCCGCCAACCATCAAGAGCGAGCCGCCCTTTTCGACCCAGGCCTTGATCAGCTTGAGGCGGTTGGGGACTGTACGGGAATGCAGCCAGACATCAGGTGGCAACAGCAGCGAGTTTGCACCTATGTCGGAAAGGATGATGACGTTATACACGTCCAGACCGGCCATTTCGAAGGGAAATTTCTCAACCGCTTCGTGCGCGGGCATGTAGGTCAGTTCGAAATCGCTACCCGCGAGCGCCTTGACCAATGGTTCGGCACCAAGATGAAAGGTAACGCTGCCGAACTGATCAAAACCTTTGTAATGTGTTGCAGAACTAACCCAGCTCTCGCCAACGAGCAGTACTTTCTTTGTCATCGTCTTACCATTCTTTCTTAAAATTTCCGGGTCTTTCCCAAGAATCTGGGCAGGCAACTCGCGTTAAATACCTGCGTGAAAAACTGAGCGGGGGTTGGCTCGCATCATTTGATCGAGAGCCGCTTTATCCAGACCGTGGCGTTGCAGCCGCGGCAGAAAATGACGCAAGACATAGGCATAGCCATTGCCACCGTATCGGGTCAGCATCATCTTGAGGAAAACGTCGTGCGACAGCAGCACCCGGTCGAGATGACCGACATCTGCGAGGCGGACAATGGCCCGTGCTGCCTCTTCATCACTTGGACACTGGACCTGCTGATCAGCATAGAAGAAGTCCATGCCGATCATATCATATTCGAGGAAAGCGCCGCGGGCGGCGAGTTCGCTCTGATAAGCAAAATCGTCATGGGAAGGGTTCATATGGCACAGAACGGTATGCCGCAGGTTCGCACCCTCTTCCGCAACGATATCGAGGACGCGGTGGCCCAACCTGAACCAGCCAGGCAGATGCACCATAAGCGGCAGGCCGGTTCGCACCTGCGCCTGAGCAGCGCCACGCAATGACTTCTCTTCATCGGCGGTGAAATCCGAAGAGACGCCGATTTCGCCGATCAATCCAATCCTGACATCGGTCCCGTCCACTCCCTCCACCGCCTCGCGGACAATCTCCGTCGCTATATTTTCAACGGTCATTGCCGCAACCTCAGGGGGGTGCGAGGAGCCAAGATAATATCCGGCTCCCATCACCACATTGAGGCCGGACGCCTTGGCAATGCGCCTCAAGGCAAGCGGGTTCCGGCCGATACCCCGGCAGGTTGGCTCTACAACTGTCTGCCCACCCTCAGCGACAAAGGCCTTCAGCTCCGTTACCGCCAGCGGTTCATCATCAAGCGTAATATTATGCTTGTTGACGAAAGGATCCTGCTTCAACTCGCCCAGTATTTCGATGCAGACAAAACCGCCTGCAAGATATTGGCGCTCCGGGGTCTTCGGCGCATGCCACCAGCACCGGCAGTCGTTCAGAATATGCTCATGCATCAAGGTAATGCCAAGCTTCTCCGAGGCTATCGGGCCGTTGACGGTCATCACCTTGCCGGAATGGATATGGGCTTCCGAGAGATCTTTGCTCATGGAAGTCAGCCTTTTCTGCCGAACCGGAAATTCGCGGTGAATATCCGGGTATTCAACCAGATGGCGACAAGGATAATTGCGCCTGTGACGATCTGTGTGAAGAAGGGCGAGATGTGCATCAGGATCAAGCCATTGCCGATGACCGCAATGGTGAACGTTCCAAGCACCGTGCCTATGATTGTCCCCCGGCCGCCCATCAAGGAAGTTCCCCCGAGAACGACAGCGGCAATCACTTGTAGTTCAAAACCCACAGCAGCGTTGGACGAGCCTGACCCCAGCCGCGCTGCAATCAGCAGACCCGCGATCGCACATGCCACGCCAGAAATGATGTACACTGATGCGATGATCCACCTGGCAGGCATGCCGACACGGCGGGCAGCTTCCATGTTGGAGCCGACGGCCACAACCTGACGTCCGTATTTTGTCGACCGGATCGCTACATAACCTAGAAAGGAAATAACGACGGCAATGATCGCGGGTACCGGAAACCCGGCGACGATACCCCGTCCCAAAGCAAAGAACCCCGGCGCATCCTGAATTGGGATAGAATAACCTTGGGTGAGATAAAGGGCAAAGCCACGCAGAATCGAGAGTCCTGCCAGCGTGACGATAAATGCCGGGATGCCCTGATAGGCAATGAACCAGCCCTGTGCAAATCCTAATCCACCGCCCAGTGCGATCATTGCAACCACCACAACCGGCCACGGAAAGCCCATCGCCATCACAACAGCAGCGACTGCATTGATCAGCGCAACCTGGGAGCCAACGGAAAGATCAATGCCTCCGGTGATGATGACGAAGGTCATGGCGATGGCGACAATCAAGATCGGAGCAGCCTGCCGGATGATATTGAGAATGTTTCCGGAGGTTAGAAAAGTCTCGCTGCCAACTGAAAAGAAGATCATGCAGGCGGCAAAAAACACAGCAATCGAAAGAACCTGCGCATGTTCGCCGAAGAAATCTGCAATGCGCGACCCCTGGCCACGCTCTGTATAAACGGTCATTGTCTGGCTCCCTCACCGACAATCAGCTTCACGAGGTCTTCAAGATTAGTGCCGCCGATCTGCCGCTCGGCAACCTTCGTGCCCTCGTACATGACGGCAATCCGGTCACAGACCCGAAAGAGGTCTTGAAGACGATGTGTAATGAGAATGACCGAGACGCCCTGCGCCTTGACTCGGTTGATCAGTGCCAGCACCGCTTCAACCTCGGCAACTGCAAGTGCCGATGTAGGCTCGTCCATGATCAAGACCTTGGGCTTGAACGATGCGGCGCGGGCAATGGCAATCGCCTGGCGCTGCCCGCCTGAGAGTTGCGCGACCTTACCCGTCAGCTTTGGAATTCTGATTTCCAAAGCGTCCAGCATCGCGCGCGCTTCGGTCAGCATTTTCCTGCTGTCGAGAAACATGCCCTTGCTGAGTTCACGGCCCAAAAAGAGATTGCCGACAACGTCGATCTGGTCACAGAGGCTGAGATCCTGAAATACCATTTCGATGTGCCGATTGCGCGCATCGGCGGGTCCGGACAGACGAACTTCCTCGCCTTCGATCGCCATCGTGCCGCCATCGGGAATATAGGTTCCTGAGATGATCTTGGTTAAGGTGGATTTCCCTGCCGCATTGTCGCCGACCAATCCAAGGCATTCGCCAGGAAAGATATCTAGATCGACACCGCGTAAGGCTTGGTGCGAACCAAAGGATTTACGGATACCGCGCAACGAGACGCGGGGATTGGAATCAGTCTCGCCGCTTGTTCCACCTCCGGAGGGAACGCCCCCTCCGGAGTGAACGACGGCCGCTACCTGCCGGCCGTTCTGGTTCATTTGAAGACAGCCCTGTATGGATCGACATTGGCTTTTGTCACGATGGTAATCGGCACGGAAATGTTCTGATCAACAGCCTGGCCGGCAGCCACCTTCTGCAAGGCATCCACAGCCGCTGCTCCCATTGCCGACGGGTCCTGCTGGATGACAGCTGCAACGAATCCGGCATCAATGCCTGCAATGGCTTCCGCCGTCAGATCCCAACCGAAGACCTTGATCGTATCCTGCTTGCCCTGGCTTTGAACAGCAGCAATGGCTCCCATAAGCGCCGGTTCGCCTGTCGCGTAGATCGCAGTCAGGTCAGGATTGGCGGTGATAAGGTTTTCTGCCGCCGAAAGCGCATTGTCCTGAACGTTCTGTCCATCAACGACTCCGGCAAGCTCGATACCATCAGTACCCTTGATCGTCTTTTCAAAACCTTCCTGACGGACATTCTGAATGTAGGAGTTCAACGCTCCAACGACGCCGATCTTTGCTTTGCCGGCCATGTTTGTCTTGACGTAGTCAAGGAAGAACTTGCCCATGTCGGCACCCGCCGTCGCGTTGTCCACGCCGATCTGCGCTTTTTGCGGGCCCGCCGGCAAGATGGCATCGATAGCGACAACGGGAATACCCGCATCCGCTGCCTGCTTGACTGCAGGCATCAGTCCGTTGACGTCGATAGCGACTACAGCAAGGCCAGAAACCTTTTCCTGAATATAGGTTTCGATAGCGCTGTTCTGTGCCGTTGGTTCATTATTGGAGTTGAAAATCACCAGCTTCACACCAGCTGCATCGGCCGCTTTCTGTGCGCCTTCGTTCATCTGGTTGAAGAAAAGCGCCTGCTGGTTGATCTGAACCAGCGCGATCGTCTTTTTCTCCTGAGCCACGGAGGCCGAAACGGCACAGCTTAATATGGTAAACCCTGCCAGCGCGATCATCATTCTTCTTGTTAGATTCAAAGTCATGTTCTCATCCTCTGTTGTTTTTAGCCGTCGCTTTTTTGTTATTTCGCTGGCGGAGCAACGGAGTTCCGCACCACGATTTCGACAGGCAAAAGCTCTTCCGAAGCGGAGGGTTTCCACTCTTGCCAGTTTGTCTCCAGAAGCAGTTCCAATGCCCGGCTGCCAAGCTGCCGGACTGGCTGGCGGATCACCGTCAGCGGAGGCGAGAAGAGATGCAGGGGCCCGACATCATCGAAACCGATCATCGATACGTCGCCCGGAACTGAGACGCCCCTATCTTTGAACACTTCCAGCATGCCAATGGCGATTTCATCCGAGCTGGCAAAAATCGCGGTGGCCTCATGGCGTTCTTCAAGGAAACGCAACGCAGCCTGACGGCCGTAATTGATGGTATATTCACCGGCGTAGCGGTCCACCCGGGCCAGACCTGCATGGTGCTCGCGAAGAGCTCTCATCACGCCATCGAAACGGCGACGCGCACTAATCATGCGCTCATCTCCACCGATAAACAGGACATGCCTGTGCCCATGGCCAGCCAGATGCAGTCCAGCAAGATATCCGCCATGATCATTGTCACAGAAAAGCTTTGGCGCTTTGGAGCCAGGGATATCTTCGTCAACCACAATGACCTTGCTGGAACGATTGATCAGATTAGCAAGCGCGCCGTCGTCAGGATGGTTTGTGACAAAAATCAAGCCATCGACATGATTCCGCTCGATGAGCTGGAGATATTCTATTTCCCGGCCCGGTCGGTTAAGCGTTGCATGCAGCGAAACAGCCAATTTTTTCTCGTCCGCCGCCTGCTCTACCGCTGCCACGAATGTAGAGAAGAATGGATTGGCGATTTCCGGTACTACCAGACCAATCGTATCGGAGCGCCCCATGCTCAACCGCCGCGCATGTGGGTTTGGAACGTATTTGAGCGTGGTGATCGCATCTTCGATGCGTTTCTTGGTGTTGTGGGGCAGATCAAGGCTGCCATTTACGAAGCGCGAGATCGTCGTCACTGACACACCCGCAGCGGCAGCCACATCTTTCAAACTTGGCATCGTTCGCTTAACCAAGAGCAAAACCCCATTGTAAAGCGGTTTAGTAAACCGATTTACAAGAATGATATCACTTTCCGTTGGTTGTCAATTACGTTTTTTTTGCAGCTTTTAAATTATTCCGCACACCACGACGTTCATCGTCGCCAGTACGCTGTCGCTGACTCAGCTCTCAAGCAAACCAGCACCACCGGCTGAATGGACTGTCTCCAACCAGGTACACTTTGTCCTAGTCACCTTGACCACGACGCGATGCACGGGTGATTGAACTCACCCCGGTCCCTCTAAAAAGTTTGTCTTGACGGCTTTCAACAGTGAGGCGACACTTGCAACCATGGCAGGACAAGAGAAAACGATGGATGAGCCAAACCGCTGGCGTCACATGGCGAGCGCACCAAAAGACGGCAGTCGCATCCTTGTAACAATCCGTCCATCCGAACAGGGACAGGCGGAAGTTGATCTTGCTTACTGGTCTAATGGTGATCAGTTCAGTGCTGAAGGTTGGCGCGCCTCCGATTCCTCACCCGGCCGCGTCGTCGAATATGCCGAACCGGAACTGAAGTGCTGGATGCCGATGCCCTCAGCTAATCTGAATCGTACATCCATGCCCCTACCTTGGGAAGGCGACGACGCCAAGCAGCTTGACGGTTCAGGAATTTAAGCACTCGCGTCGATTCGAAAACCCGACATATTGAGCGTTCGAGCGAAGGGCTGCTTTTCCCATCCCGACTGGTCATTGAATGGCTACATCATCTTCGGCAGCGCGATTGCCAACGCATCCACAGCAATGCGTACCTTTAACGATAAATGAGGCGTCTGCAGCCACATCGCATAGCAATCGTAAGGCAGTCCGGGCTGATCGGATAAGAGTTGGACAAGCGTCCCCTCTTGCAGACGGTCCCGCACCAGCCAGCTTGGCAGCCAGGCCAGTCCCATCCCGCTGCTGGCAGCGTCGGCAATAGCATCGAGGTCGTCGAGACGTATTCGATTGATCGGCACCAGCGTCTCGCCTCCCGGAAAACTCCATGAGGGTATCCGGCCAGAACGGCGGTACATGACGGCCTGGTGTTGATTGAGATCAATAATCTGTTCAGGTTTGCCATGCTTTTCGAGATAAGACGGCGACCCGCATACGATCATTTCTTGACGTGCGATACGGCGCGCGATGACACCGGCCCTGTCTTCAGGGACACCCGTTCTAACCGCCAGATCGAAACCGTTTTCCGCAAGATCGTAAAAGTCATCATTATAGGATAAATCTAGCTCCAACGCGGGATATTTCCGCGCCAGTTCCAGCAAGACAGGCGTTACGCAACGGCGCCCGAAATGCACCGGCATCGTCACGCGCAATTTTCCGCGAGGCTCCAAAAGCTGATCAGCCGCCTGTGCATCGGTTGCATCCACTTCGGCAAGAATAATGCGGCAACTCTCATAATAGACATGTCCAAAATCCGTCAGACTTTGGCGGCGTGTCGTCCGGTTGAGGAGACGCAAACCAAGTCGCTCTTCGAGAAAGCGGATGTGCTTTCCAACCATTGGTCCCGACAGGCCGAGTTCTTCAGCGGCTGCCGCAAACGAGCCCAGATCTACGGCTTTAACAAATACAGCCATACTCAGAAGACGATCCATATTCGAAACTCTCAGTTTCTACTGCATTACTTTTAAGCATATTTATCGCCAATCCAACTCCTGTCATACCCTATTCAATTCAAATAATTTGGAGTTTTGACTTATGGCTCGCGTCGTTCGCTTTCATGAATTTGGTGGCCCGGAAGTTCTACGTATCGAAAACGTTAATCTACCAGCACTTGGCCGTGGCGAAGTAAGTCTTCGCGTTAAAGCACTGGGTCTCAATCGCGCTGAAACCCTGCTACGCATGGGACGCTACATTGAAACCCCATTATTGCCTTCAGGATTGGGACTGGAAGCTGCGGGTTTTGTCGAAACGGTCGGCGAAGGCGTAGATGATTTTGCACCAGGTGACATTGTCAGCGTTATTCCGCCCGTCTCAATGGTTCGTTGGCCTGCTTACGGCGATGTCGCAACTTTTCCAGCAAGGCTGCTCGTCAAGCATCCGCCATCGCTTGGCTGGGTAGAGGCTGCCGCTCTCTGGATGCAATATCTTACCGCCTATGGTGCTTTGATCGATATCGCCAGCTTGCATAAGAATGATTTTGTGGTCATCACCGCAGCATCCAGCAGCGTTGGACTCGCTGCAATCCAGATTGCAAACATGGTAGGCGCCACTCCAATTGCGGTTACTCGAACATCTAGCAAAGCGCGTGCATTGCTTGACCATGGGGCGGGCTACGTCATTGCCTCGCAAGAGGAGAATCTAGAGAGGCGCTTGGAGGAGATTACGCAGACCAAGGGCGTAAGGGTGGTGCTGGACGCTATTGGCGGCCCCATATTTGAACCACTGACCGCTGCAATGTGCGAGGGCGGCATTCTTATCGAATATGGCGGGTTAAGCAACGAACCCACCCCC
Source organism: Phyllobacterium sp. GQ127 (assembly GCF_059758635.1). NCBI lineage: Bacteria > Pseudomonadati > Pseudomonadota > Alphaproteobacteria > Hyphomicrobiales > Phyllobacteriaceae > Phyllobacterium > Phyllobacterium sp. GQ127. Next base: position 30,476 of record NZ_JCAXDZ010000007.1, on the reverse strand, counting down.
TTTCCATTGTTCAATGTCCTAAGCAAACGACTAACGTTACGCGGTTATCTTGTTCACGAAGTTATCAATGATCAAGACAGATTGGATACTGCGAAGTCATTCATTCTGGCCGGGTTGGCATCTGGCGGTTTGCAGCCGGTCATCGCAAGAACATTTGCATTCGATGATATTATTGAAGCTCACCACTTTCTCCAGTCAAACCAGCAATTCGGCAAAATCGTCGTGACGCTTTGAGTATGCCTAGAATGTACGGATAATCCGCGTAACATCCTCGTTGAACTTCCCGATGATTTCCTGCGCGGCATCCCGCTCCTTGCGCAGCTCTCCCAGACGGTCTTCTTCTTCACCCATTTGCGCCAGATATCTGCTTTGAAGATCGCCATTGGGTACAGCTCGCAAGTTCTCGCGGGTACGATCCTGAGATTCAGCTACCTGATCATACTCTCGTTGAACGCGGTCAAGCGCCTCTTGGGCATCGACCTGCTTCATTCGGGCTTCCGCCAATTCTTTCAGCTTGGTTTTTACTTCCGGATCTTCCGCGGCATCAGCCCAACTTGTTATCATCTGAGGAGCGGCATCCGACAATGCAAATTCTTCAGCCTGAGTTTGCTCACTGACCGTTTCCACATTGCGCGTTTCGCCTGCCTTCAAGGCAATACGAACGCGGTCATGAGTCAGCGTCGAATCGGCGGTATTTTCGGCCCTGAATTTCCAGCCCGGGCGTTTCTCCTGCTCGATAAGCACAGTGCGATCACCATCAGCTGCACCATTCACTGTAAATATAGTAACTTCCCGTAACAGCGTCTTTGCATGAATGATTCCATCAACGACCTTTATCGAAGTGATCATCCTTTGAGGTTTCGTGTCGGCACCCACTGAAACCTTTTGATCAAGCGCAAAACTGGCAGCCCGCTTTTCGCCAGATGGCATTCCAGCTATCTGAGCATCTCCCACATAGCCGGACTTGCCATTATAGACGGTCAATATGCCTTGCGGAAAACTGGAACCACTATCATTTTCAAGCATGACAGAAGCTGTCGGGTGCTCACCACTGCGACCGACCTGATAGACCGAAACCATTTCAACCTTCACGTCCTTGTCCAGCAAAGGCACGGAAATTGTTTCGCCGTTCTTCAGATCAAATTGACCTGGAAGGGAGAAGTTGGACGTAACCTCCTGCTCCTCAATGGCGGTTTGCTGTGCGGCTGGAGCCATTTCGATTGGCCTTTGTGCCATCTGCATCTCTGGAGCCGGGGCTGCATAGCCGGCTGCCGCATCCTGCTCTTGTGCCAGCTTTTGTCTGCGAGCGGTGCCGAGACTTGCGATTGCAGGATTTTGCGCGGATGTATCGACGACAAGTTCAGCCCGGTCTTTCCAGTAGCGCCTGTGAAGCGCCTGCTTCAGCGTGACAGGCTTGCCCGACGAAAGCACGATAGAAACGTCGTTCCAATCTTCGCCGGAAGCGTTCTCGAATATGGCCCAGGCCTGTAGCCGCGCCGTGCCATTTTCACCCGTCACCATGCGGTAACTGGTTTTCCAGATCGGGGCCGAGACAACATATGAAATGTCTACGGTGCGGGTACCCTGCCCATCCAGCTCGATTTTAATTGTGCGGGAGCCATCCACGGCTCCCTTGCCTGCGACAAGAGTTGCGTCGGCTATTTTAGCGTTCAGAGTCTTGTCCAAAATTTCAACGGATACTGAACTGTCGAGCGGGACCGTCGTGATGTCTCCCTTGACGGTAAGTATGGAGAGAACCGCATTTTGTGCACCGTTTGCGCCGGTTTGATATTCGACACCAAGTATGCTGCCTTCGAGCTCGCGCGCTCCCGATATGCGGATGCCCGTGCCCTTTACGGCATTCAGCAATCGGGGAAGCGAGTTCAGATCATCAACGCTAAAGGGCAGTGTACGAAACGTTTCTTCCAGCGGATTAGGACCCGCCAATGAGAGATTTTTAACCTTGCCATTGGCATCTCTGATGATGAGACTTTTCAGGATGTCATCTACCTGATCCAGCGGAACATTGATCGTAATCTCGCTATTATCGCCAACATTGGCGGAGCGAACAATTTCCGACAGGCCGCCCGATGATAGCGTCACGGATTTTACGGGTCCATTCACGGCGGCCAATGCAGTCGTGCAGATCAACGGAAAAAGCAAAACCGGCAAAAGCTGACGTTTCAATGCCATGGACAGTTCTCCCCAATGTGTCGAAGTGACAATCACGCCCCTATCCGGGAAAGGTGAAGAATTTAAGATTTGGCAGGCTCAGTCTCAATCTTCTGCATTCTCTCGGCTGCTCGCGCAGCAAAAGATTCCGATCCGCTATCTTCTACGGGAAGGAAAATGCTGCAAAGGAAGCTTATTCCAGCGATGAAAATGAACAGACCCGCCAGCGGTGCCCACTGGACTCCATAGGTGTGAACGAGCCAGACACCGATAACCGGCGTAAGACCACTGAATATTGCACCGCTAAGTGAAGAGCATAGCGAGATGCCTGTATAACGCAGATGGACTGGAAACGCCCGGGTCAGAAACGGTGCCATAACTGCGTAATGGGCGGCGAGAAACACGGTTGCGACCAGAATAGCAATGTAAATATTGGTTAGATTACCGGTAATGATGAGCATCATCATTGGTACCGCAAAAAGCAATGCCGCTCCGGACATGGCAATCAGGAGAAAGCGCTCGCCAAACCGCGTAGCAATGTATGAACCGGCAGGAAATGCAAAGAGCTCAATAACGCCGACCCATGAAACAAGCTCCAGCATGTCAGAGCGGTTGATTCCAAGCGATGTTGTTGTGAATGTCATCATCAATGTGGTGATGAAATAGAAGCCTGCGACACCGAGCAGACAAAGTCCCATGCCAAGCACCAGCGACTTCTTTTTCGTGAGAAAAATTTCCTTGGCTGGGATGACGTTTTGTACCGTCTTCTCTTTTAATCGCTCTTCAAGCTCAGGACTCTCATTGATGCCCGCGCGAATGATGAAAGCAAAGATGATCAATATGCCGCTAAGCAGGAAGGGGATTCGCCAGCCCCAACTCAAAAAGTCTTCTTGCGGCAGATCAGACACTGTACGGAAGGCCAGCGTTGCAAGAATAAGCCCAATCGGGCTTCCATATTGCGGTGCTGAGGCGAGAAAAGTCCGCCAGCGAGGTGGAGCATGTTCGGCGGCAATCAGCACAGCACCACCCCACTCGCCCCCGACTGCCACGCCCTGTACGAGGCGCAGCAGCACAAGCATAACTGCCGCCGACATACCGATGGAGTGATAGCTGGGCAAAACACCGATCAGCACTGTTGCGGCGCCCATCAGCAGAAGAGTTATGATCAAAGAATTCTTGCGTCCGACCTTGTCGCCAAAATGGCCGAAAAGAAGCGCGCCGACAGGTCTTGCCACAAATCCAATAGCGAACGTGCCCAGGGACGCAAGCACCCCCATCACAGGATCTTGCGAGGCGAAGAAGACATCCCCGAAAACCAAAGCAGCAGCAGTGCCGTAAATATAAAAATCGTACCACTCAATCATGGTGCCGACAAAGGCACCTATTGCGGCACGAATTGGCTGGCGTTTTGCTGCGATCTGATTCATCTACTTTCCCCTATGATGATATAGTGACCGCAGTCACTCATATTGTTCTATTAGCCTGATAGGCGGCCATGAAACGTGGCGCAGCTTCCGATACGGCGCTGAGCGAATAACCACCTTCCTGCACGATTGCGGTAGGCAAGCCAGCGGCTCCCCAGATTGCTCCTATTTCGGCATAGGCCGCTGTCGTCACGGTAAGCCGGGAAAGTGGGTCTTCGTGGTGCGCATCCCATCCAGCTGAGATAACAAGCGCCGCAGCACCGTGATCGGCCACTGCGGCCGCTAGCCTGCGATTGGCATCAATGAAGGCATCATCACCGCTGCCTTCCGCCAGCGGTAAATTGAGGTTCGCACCAAGGCCGCTACCGGCGCCGATTTCATCCGCATAACCACTATAGTGGGGATAGTAGTTGGAAGGATCGGTATGGGTTGAACCAACGAAAACATCATCACGGCTGTAGAATATGGCCTGTGTTCCGTCGCCGTGATGTGTATCAAAATCAATGATTGCCACACGCTCGTGCTGCTGACGCAAATGTTGCGCAATGATTGCCGCATTGTTGAAGTAACAAAATCCTGCGGCGCGATCGACATAGGCATGATGGCCCGGAGGGCGGCAAAGAGCAAAGGCCGCCTTCTCGCCATTCAACAAAGCATTGGCAGCAGAGATCGCCGTTTGGGCAGAGGCATAAGCCGAAACATAAGTGCTTTCCATCATGGCGCAGGAAAGCCCGTTAATGTACCAGCCAGCCTGTCCAAGCACACCAACAGGTCTTGGTCTTGGACGGGTAGCGTAGTTTTGATCTGCGCCTTGATACGCACTCACATTCGGCAGAACTTCAGGGCCATGATTTGGCAGTTGCATGAACCGGTCATATGCCGTCTGTAAAAACTCGACATAGTGGTCCGCGTGAACGGCAAGTATGGGATTAAGTCCCGCGTCACCGGTCGCTTCTTGCGAAAGTCCAAGATCAGTCAGCGCTTTTATCAGGGTTTGGGCACGTTCCGGATTTTCCAGCGGGTCGGTAATTCGGCCATTTACCATATATTGTTTAGGCTGATGAGCCATTTGCTGGCTGGAAAAGAAAAGTTTCATGATGCTCATTTTCGATGCTATTTGCCGTGAGTCGGCTTAGAGCCTATTCGCTGGGGCCAACAATGCAAGTTTGGACTTGCAATAGTGATCAACGCGCTCTCGCTAACCTGCGATTGCTGGCTCCAATGTTGATCCATGATTGCTCTCCCGAACCATAACTGCAATGTCTAGGAGCTACGGAAGATTTCCCGTTCAGAATGAGCTGCCCACGGCAAATATAGTTGGATGAATTGACTGACACGGACACAGACTCGAGTTCAGGGGAATCAATTTACTGGAAGCAGAATCTATTGGTCTGCCTTCTCGGGTCGTTCACAACAATTGTTGCGATGACTTTGATACTGCCTTTTTTACCGCTCTACATAGAACAGTTGGGGGAGACAGGTCATGCCGCGATCGTCCAATGGTCTGGCATCGCCTATGGCGCAACCTTCTTCACCGCCGCTCTGGTCGCTCCATTGTGGGGCCGTCTTGCAGATATCTATGGACGCAAGCTGATGCTGATCCGCGCCAGCCTTGGCATGGCCATTGCCATGTCTTTGATGGGCATGGCCACAGAGGTCTGGCATCTCATTGTCCTTCGGCTGCTCACCGGCCTGCTTGGTGGTTACGCATCCGGATCGACTGTCCTTGTAGCCACACAAACGCCCAAAGCGAGAACTGGCTGGGCTCTGGGTACGCTTGCCTCGGGCATCATGGCAGGAAACCTTATCGGGCCTCTGATTGGTGGCGGACTGCCTCCGTTGATCGGCATCCGCGCAACATTCTGGCTGATAGGTGGGGTCATCTTTGTCACATTTCTCGCAACAAGCCTCTTTATCAAGGAAGAAAAGCGGCCGCCCAAAAGCCAGACGCAAAAGCAGAACAGCGGATGGAAGGCAATCCCGGACAAGCGCCCGGTAATTGTCATGCTACTGGCGGGAATGCTTTTGATGCTCGCTACCATGTCCATTGAGCCCATCATCACAGTCTATGTGGCACAACTCGTAGACAACCCGGCCCATATAACCATGGTTGCAGGAATTGTGATGTCTGCGGCAGCGCTAGGCAGCGTGTTGTCCGCATCCAGACTGGGCAGACTGGCGGATCGTATCGGGCACTGGAATGTTATCGTTGCAGCTCTCGGCATATCTGCCCTGCTGTTGATCCCTCAAGCTTTTGTGACCGAGGGCTGGCAGCTGGTCATTTTGCGCTTTCTGATGGGACTATCTCTTGGAGGGCTCCTTCCCTGCATAACCAGTGTTATCCGCCACAATGTTCCAGATAGAGTTGCGGGCAACATTCTTGGCTATGCGACATCCTCGCAATATGCAGGCCAAGTCATCGGTCCGCTCATGGGAGGATTTGTCGGTGGGCATTTCGGTATGCGAGCGGTTTTTCTTGGCACAAGCATATTACTTGCCGGCAGTGCGCTTTATGGATGGATCATCCGGCCCAAGCCCTAACGAGGCAGCTAACCACCCTGCTTTGCTGCTTCATGCAAGGCCGATCCCTCGAAACGATAGAACAACTTTTCCGGCTTCGGGACACCGCCTAACCCTTCATAGAAGGCACGCAAGCGCGGGTTGTCGCGATCGGCTGTCCAGTCGATGCGTGCATGGCCCCGCTCAAGCGCCAATTTTGCCAGCCCCTGTATCAGGCTTTTTCCCACGCCGGATCCGCGGTGTTGCTTTGAAACAAAAAGCTCTTTGAGAAACAGACCAGACCCAAGACCGGGTCCCGGATAGACTGGCGTGATCGCAGCAAAGCCCACAATCTGTCGCTGGGTGGCAACAAGAATTTCTGTACCTGTTGGCATCGAGGCCAAGCCTTCGAGTATTTTCTCGCGCGGCGGGCATGGTACATCGTAGTGCGCTTGCATTTCCTCGAATAGAGCAGCCAGGGCAGCGTGGTCCGATGCGCTTGATAGTCTCACTTCCAACAATTCAACGAACTCCAGGTTACAAGAATGGCAACTTCACATTGCCATTCTTGTACAATTTCATAACCGAAATCTATTCGCCCATGTTGACCGTGATTGGCGACAGCTTATTGGCTTTGAGACCGTATTTGTCGAGAAGAGCGTCATAGGTTCCGTTCGTCTGCAGCTTCTCAAGCGCCACTTTCACGGCATCGCGCAATTGTGGTTCGGATTTTAAAACCGGAATACCAGCCAATGATTGGCTGAACGCATCGCCAATTGTAACATATGTGTCAGGCTCGAGCTTTTGATTATAAGGTAGAGTTTCATTTCCCTGAGCGGCTGCCTGCAAACGCTGGCTTTTGATTTGAGTTCGGGCATCAGCAGACCCTTCCGTACCCGTCACGTTGATTGCAGGCTTGCCCTTTGCAACGCAATTTTTCTCGCTCCAGGCGGTAATTTGCGCTGGCCAGTCGGTTGAGCGGCTGGCACCGACGGACTTTCCGCAGAGATCATCTACTGTCTTGATTTCTGCTGCCATAGCCTTGGACGTATAGAACTGAGCACCCGACTTCATGTAATCAACAAAGTCGGCAGTTTCCTGGCGGGCCTTCTTGTCGCTCATTCCGGCCATTGCCAGATCAACGCGGCCTGTCTGCAAGGAGGGTAGCATTTGGGCGAAAGCGATTTCCTGCCACTCGACCTTTACGCCAAGCTCTTTGCCTATTGCTTCACCCAGATCAATATCGAAGCCCTGAAGCTCATTTGTAGCCGGGTCCTTATAGGTGATCGGCGGATAGTTTGGCATTGTCGCGATGACGATCTTGCCAGCGTCCTTGATACGCGCTGGAAGTTCCTGTGCTGCAGCCGGAAGGCTGACGACGATGGCAGCGCCCAATAGGGCAATCGTTTTATAATTGTTCATATTCTGTGTTCCTCTTTTATGTTTATGATATTTCAAGCCAATACGGCTGCGATAAAATCCTGTGTACGCTTTTCTTTCGGGTTACTGAGAATCTCTTGTGGTGTTCCGCTTTCAATGATCTTACCTCGATCCATGAAAACAACGCGGTTGGCGACTTCGCGCGCAAAGCCGAGTTCATGGGTGACCACAACCATGGTCATTCCGCTGGTCGCCAGATCACGCATAACATTGAGAACGTCGCTGACGAGTTCTGGATCAAGCGCTGATGTGGGTTCGTCAAACAGCATGAGCTTTGGCTTCATCGCCAATGCCCGGGCAATGGCGATGCGCTGCTGCTGGCCGCCCGAAAGCTCGCTGGGATAGGCGTTTTTCTTGTCCGTTAGCCCCACTTTTTCGAGCAAAGCCATCGCTTCCGGAATGACCGCGCTTTTGGTGCGCCTTTGCACAATGACAGGGCCTTCAATTATATTCTCAAGAACTGTCATGTGTGCGAACAGATTGAAGCGTTGAAACACCATGCCACTTGAAAGCCGCTGCCGCGCAATTTCCGTGTCATTAAGTTGATAAAGCTTATCGCCTTCTTGCCTGAAGCCGATGAGTTCATCGTCAATCCATATTGCACCGGAATCAATTCGCTCAAGCTGATTTATACAGCGCAGCAATGTGCTTTTTCCTGATCCCGACGGACCAATAATGCACAATACTTCACCATGTTCGATTTCCAGCGAAACCTTATCCAATGCCTGAAAATCACCGAAAAATTTGTTGAGATCGACTGCAACCACCATCGAAGACATCGTTACACTCCCTCCGCTTCCGTGGGTGTCACGCGCTTGACGTCACGGCGGCCCTGGCTTTTCGCATAATGCTTCTCAAGCAGATGCTGTCCGATAGAAAGTATGGTCACCACAACCAGGTACCAAATGGCGGAAACGATCAGCAATTCCATCACCCGGTTATTTGCATAGTAGACAGACTGCGCATTGCGCAAGATTTCGGCATAACCGATCACGCTGGCGACTGATGTGAGCTTGACCATGCTGATGACTTCATTGCCGACCGGCGGAATGATAACCCGCATCGCCTGGGGAAGGATGATCCGGCGCAGCATGGTAAGGCGGGTCATGCCAATAACTTTCGCCGCCTCGATTTGACCGTTGTCGACAGAGAGAATCCCGCCGCGCACCACTTCTGCAGTATAAGCCCCTTGATTGATGCCCAGTCCGAGCAGGGTCGCCATGAATGGAGTCATGAAATCGACGGTGCGCATTTCAAACAGACCGGGAATCCCCAATGTCGGAAAAATCAGTGCAAGGTTGAACCAGAGGAGCAATTGCAGAAGTAGCGGTGTCCCCCGGAAAAACCATATGTAGAATACGGCGACATATTTGAGCACCGGGTTCGGTGACATAATCATGATGGCAAAAACGACGCCGAGAAAAAGCCCCAGCGCCATAGCACAAATCGTCATCAAAATTGTGTTCCAGAGCCCCGACAGAATGGCGGGAGCTGTGAAAAACTGGGCGACTACCGGCCATGCGATCTGCCCCTGAGCGAATGCTTTGACAATTAAAGCCAGTGCCAGAATGATAAGGCTGGCAGCCAACCAACGTCCGTAGTGTCGCCGGGGCTGATGATGAAGATGAGCAATCGAATATTTTGCCGGAGGAATGGAGATGGTGCTATCGACGTTTGCCATATCTCTTACCTTTCAAATCGGGGACCGGAATAAAGTTTCAGCCACTCCTGTTGCTTGTTCAACAGATCACGCAGCCGCCCGATTTGTTCTTTAACCCTGTCAGGTGCCGTTCCGCCATAAGCTTTGCGGGCTTCAATCGCCGCTTTCGCGCTTAATGCTGACTTGATGGAAGGATGCAGCCGCGCATCAACAGTGGCTAGATCGTCCTCACTCAAATCCTCCAGACCGATCGACCGGTCCTCGCAATACCGCACCAAGGCCCCTGTAATTTCGTGTGCTTCCGAGAATGGCACACCATTTTTTGCCAACCAGTCAGCAACTTCGGTGGCCAGTGTAAAGCCTTCGACCGAGTGCTGCTGCATCCGGTCGACATTCACTCGCATTGTGCGGATAAGCCCGGTCATGGCAGGAACGACCAGTTCCAGCGCATCGATCGTATCAAACGCTGCATGTTTGTCTTCGGCCAGGTCACGATTATAGGCGAAGGGCAAACCCTTCAATGCGACCAGCATCGTCGTCAAACTACCGATCAAACGTGATGCACGACCGCGCGTCAGCTCCGCAATATCGCAGTTTTTCTTTTGCGGCATGATCGATGAACCCGTTGCATAGGCGTCATCCATTTCTATCCAGCGGAATTGCCGCGACGACCACAGGAATAATTCCTCGGCGAGACGCGACAAATGGACACCGAACATCGCCATGACAAAAAGGAATTCGGCGACGTGGTCACGGCTGCCGACCGCATCGATGGAATTCTCGCTTGGAGCATCATACCCAAGTTCCTGCGCGGAGATTTCCGGATGCATTGCAATGGCGGAGCCTGCCAGTGCCGCTGCACCCAGGGGCGAGCGCGCTGCACGGCGATCCCAGTCCTGTAACCGCTCAAAGTCACGGGCAAAGGTTTGAGCATGCGCAAGCAATTGATGCGCAAAGCTGACAGGTTGCGCCGGTTGCAGATGTGTGAAGCCAGTCGTCACTGTCTCGACATGCTGATTTGCCTGCCCAATCAATGCTGATTGGAGATTCAATATATCCAAACCGATCCTGTGGGCCACATCACGCAGATATAATTTCAGATCATTGGCAGCCTGATCATTGCGTGACCGTCCTGCGCGCAGCTTCCCCCCCAATATGCCAACGCGTTCTCCCAATACTCGTTCGAGAAATGTATGTATGTCCTCATCGGCTGGAGAAGGAATGACAGCGCCTGATCGATGCTCTTCTCCAATTGTCTGCAAGGCTGAACATACTTGTTCGGCTTCCGAAGCGGTCAGGATGTTGGCACGAACAAGCTCACGGGCATGAGCAGCCGAGGATGCAAGATCGTAGGGGACGAGCCGGAAATAGCTGCTTTCTGATCTTGATAGTGCTGTAAGCTCTGCAGACGGGCTCGCTCTGAAGCGGGCGCCCCACAGACGCGCGGATTGCTCAGCCATAATATCGTTCCCTTATTCTTGTTATTTTGAAGCTTATGGTTGTGCTTTAAGCGCGACAAACGAAATTATTTCGCGTAACCATTCCAAAATGGAATACCCTGCCACCAATAACTGACAGGCAGTCGAAATGGTTACCGGCCGCAACTATCCATCTACGCGCGCATTGCAAGTGATCGTCACGATTGCAGAGCAGGGAAGCACTACGGCCTGTGCAAGAGCTCTGAACATGACCCAGAGTGCTGTCAGCAAGCAACTTCAGACGCTCGAACAAATGGCAGGAACTGCGCTTTTCACGCGAACTCCCTATGGGCTATCCGCTACGGAAGCAGGCCGGATTTATGTCGCTGAGGCACGCGTGGCCTTGGGCGCTCTGGAAAACGCCACCTTGCGTATTGCTGCTTTGGGTTCATCACCAAATGCGATCAAGCTGCATATTCTGCCGATCATGGGAGACCGCTGGGTAATTCCCCGCTTCGCCGGGTTTGCTGATGAGCACCCCGAAATAGACGTTGAACTATCAACCTTTGCCACAACTGACTTGATCAACCAGGCAGACGCAGCATTTCGGTTTGGAGAGGGCGATTGGCCCGGACAGAACAGCTATTATTTGTTTGGGCGTCAGGTCGCGCTCGTGGGAGCGCCACACTTTCTTGCCAAAAATGGCGGCATTCAAAAGGCCGCGGATATTCGCTCATTTCCCCTTCTCGACCACAAACATACGCCCCTTCGCTGGAGCGAATTCGCTTCTGCTCACAAGATCACAAATTTCACTCCGGAACGCATTACCCACTTTGGCTATTATGCTCTCGTCATTCGTGCTGCAATAGCAGGGCAAGGTCTTGCCTTGGTGCCACGCGGCCTGATTGCCGACGAGCTTGAATCGGGCAAGCTTGCCAACCCGCAAGGCTTTGGTTTTAAAAGCAATTATGGCTATTGGCTGACCTGTCCTGATGACCGCCCTCAACGTCCTGCCATGCAGCTTTTCCTGAAATGGCTCCTGGAGGAAGTTGGCTCGATGCCCCCGGAAATGCGATAACAAAAAAATCATCGAATTGTCATGGAACCCAATGAACTCCAGACACATTGAAGTGTCAGTCTGGCGGATGATCATCCCGTCTGACGATTCTACATATGGAGGAAGTGATGAACGACAAGCGTTTTCCCATCCCTGTTATGATTACTCTTGGAGAAACCGGACAACGGGCGGTATCCAGCGTTTGGGAAGCGATCGAATGCCTTCGCAGTCTTTGGCCCGTGAAAAACGGGCCGGGTTATCGTCGCGCCTTGCAGGCATGTATGGACGCTCTCGATGGCTGGAAACCTGCTCATAAAGCCCGGCACGCCTTTATCCGCGCCGCTCGCGAAGCGGGAGTTTTTCTCGATACAAGGCTGCATCAATAGTGGCTGGGCGGCACCTCCGCCGCCTAAAGTCTTTCTGGCATAAATCAGTCAGCTTATGTGCGCCCGTGACCGCGGGCGTTTTGCGTTGAGTTCGTTAGAAAATATGGTGGGAGGCAAAGGCACCATATTGCGGATGATATCGGCACCCTTTTCACCAATCATGATCGTTGGCGCATTGGTATTTGCCGACGGAACACGCGGCATGATTGAACTGTCACAGACGCGCAGTCCTTCCATTCCATATACTTTCAACTCCAGATCAACGACAGCCATGCTGTCTGTTCCCATCTTGCACGTGCCGACCGGATGATGATCCGTCTTGGCGTTGGCGCAGCCATATTCGAAGAGCTCTGCGTCGGAGTTGTATTTCGGCCCCGGCAAACGCTCGGCGAGAACATAAGGCTTGAGTGCCGCTTGCTGCATGATTTCACGCGCGAGCTTCAGCCCTTCAATCGACATCTGGCGGTCATGAGGATCGCTCCAATAATTCGGATCGATTAGTGGTGCAGCAGTCGGGTCGCCGGAACGCAGGCGCACTGTTCCACGCGAACGCGGATGTAAATAGGCTGAGTTAAGGGTAACGCCTGCATTCTTCAAACGCTCTACTCCAGCCTCAATACCTGAGCCGAGTCCCAGGTGAAACTGAATATCTGGCGAACGCGCATCCGCGTCTGCATACCAGAAACCACCTGTTTCGAAGAGGCTTGAGGCAACCGGGCCAGAGCGGAACATCACATATTGAAGTCCTGCCCACAATGTACGGTGGAGCTTGGCGACGCCGTCATAGGTATGATCGCCAGTGCACTCGCTGATAACAAAAAGATCAAGGTGGTCTTGCAGGTTTTCACCAACCCCCGGCAGATCGTGCACCACTGAGACGCCTGCACTTGTTAGGTGATTAGCAGGGCCGATACCCGATTGCAGCAAAAGCTTGGGCGATCCTATTGCACCGGAACTGACCACAACCTCGCGATCTGCACGGATCACCTCGCGCCTGTTTCCTGTTATGACCTCCACACCAACAGCCCGCATACCCTCAATGACAATCTTCGCCACTTGTGCGCCCATACGTACCGTCAAATTCTTCCGGTTCTTTATGGGGGCGAGATAGGCCATCGAAGCGGAAGAACGCCGCCGATTGCGCTGGGTCAATTGGTAAAAACCAACGCCCGCCTGTTGTTCTCCGTTGAAGTCATGATTGTAGGGAATACCGAGTTCCTGCCCCGCCCGAATATAGGCATCGCAGATTGGCAAAGTGGCAGCGGGCATCGAAACACCGAGCGGGCCGCCATAGGAGTGGTAATCATCGGCAAAGCGCTGATTGTCTTCAGCTCTCTTGAAATAAGGTAGAATGTCCCGATAGCTCCAGCCCGTGCAACCATCCTCCTTCGCCCACAAGTCATAATCTGTTGCATTGCCGCGTGCATAAAGCTGCGCATTGATACTGGAACCGCCGCCGATGACCTTGGCTTGTGTATAGCGCAGAACGCGATTTTTCATGTGCTTTTGGGGCACGGTTTCCCAGCCCCAGCTGGCGACGCCCTTTGTCATTTTGGCAAAGCCTGCCGGCATATGAAAAAGTGGGTTCCAATCACCCCCACCCGCCTCAAGCAGGAGAACCGAAACATCTTCCTGCTCACTCAACCTATTGGCTAAGACACAGCCCGCAGGACCGGCGCCGGTAATGATGTAGTCAAAGCTTTTCATGTCAGAGCCTGCTTATTGAAAGGGCACCATCGGCATTGATAACGGAGCCCGTTGCAAAATCGAAATCTCCGCTGGCAAGTGCGACTGCAATACGGCCAAGATCATCCGGCTCACCCCAGCGCTTCATAGGCACTAGACCCTCGGAGATCAGCTTGTCGTATTTTTCGGCGACCGCAGCAGTCATGTCGGAGCGGATGATACCGGGGCGAACATCAAAAACACTGATGCCATGCTGCGCCAGTCTGAGTGCAAGCCCTTGCGTAAAGGAGGCGAGTGCCGCCTTTGTCATGCAATAATCGAGCCGTTCAGGCGATGACATTGCCGCCGACACAGAAGTTACGTTTATGATCGAGCGTGGATTTTCGACAGCTTTGTCTTGAAGCATTGCGCGAACAACAGCCTGTGTGAAGAATACTGTCCCACGCAGGTTAACGTCAAAAATCGCATCGTAATTTGCCGGGTCAAGATTAAGGAAATCACCCCGGACCTTCGAACCAATCCCTGCATTGTTGACCAAGCAATTGATCGGACCCAATGCACCGATAACAGTTTCCACCGCTTCGCCATGTGCAGAGAGATCGGCAATATCACTTTGGACAAAGAGCACTTTTGCACCGAGATTCTGCAATGTTTCGACTGCCGATTCACTGGCATTGTCGACTGCAATATCGGTAATCGCCAGATCGAACCCCTTGGAAGCCAGCGCCTTGGCAATTCCAAGGCCGATACCCCGGCGAGCCCCTGTGACAAGTGCAACCGGTCGCCGCATCAGTTCAGCTCCTTTGCAATAATGTAATCTGCCACGCGCAATGCTTGTGCGGCAATCGTCAGCGCAGGATTGACCGCAGCAGAGGTTGGCAAGAACGCGGCATCAACCACAAAGAGGTTCGGATGCTGATAAGCCCGGCAATATATATCTAGAGGTGCAGTCGAAGGATCATTGCCCATGCGCGCCGTCCCACACTGATGCGAGGGAGTTTTTCGATCAAAGGCTTTGGAGACAACCAATGGAAAACCAGCCGCACGAAGCACGGTCTTGATCTCGGCAACCAGTTTGAGATGTGCTGGCCAGTTGCTCCTTATCCACTGCAGAATGATTTTGTCACCATCAATTCGGACGCGGCTTTCCGGCTTTGGTACGTCCTCGCTCATGGCTAGAAAATCCACCGTATGAGCGCAGAACCTTTGCAGCAGCCACTCCGGAACAAGTTTCAAATCTGATTTCAAAACGGGTGCACTAATGCGGCCAAGGAGTTGAACATTGCCTAGTGGCGCGCCACCTTTTCCGTCCGAGAGATAAAAATCGTTGAAGCCCAAGGTTTTTTGATAAACGGAATCATTTCTAAAGCGCGGATCAAAGCCAATGACAGCCGAAAGATTATGATTCATGAAATTGCGCCCGACCTGATCGGAGCGATTAGCCAACCCTGTTGGATTGGCATCATTGGCAGAACGCAAAAGAAGAACCGCAGATTGCACCGCACCTGCGGACAGAATCACAAGCTTCGGCTTGATCGAAAAGCGTTGACCGCTGCGTTCATAGTGGACAGCAGTAATCATTTTACCATCAGCGGCTGTTTCAAGCCGGATGACGCGGGAGTTCGTCTGAAGCTGAACGTTTGCATGCTTCAACGCAGCGGCCAAAGCAGTGGTTTCAGCGTCCATTTTTCCATTGAAGCTATTAGGATGGGCATCCCAAGGGGTCTTCCCGTGTGAAAGCCATGTGTCGATATCGACACCGAGCGGCAACGAGAACGGATGAACGCCAACACCTTTGAGCCGCTGGCGAAGCAAGCCGATAGGCGCTTCATCCGGCACTGGACTGAAATCATATGGTCTCGAATGTTCCGGCTCAGTCGGGTCTTCCCCAAGCGCGCCCCGCACTTGAAATAACGCCTCGGCTTTGCCGTACCAAGGCTCAAGCTCCTCATAGGAGAATGGCCAGGCCGGAGAAACGCCCTCCATATGCTGCATTTCCTTGAAATCCTCAGCACGATACCGTGTAAGCACCGCACCATAAAATTTCGAGTTGCCACCTACATTGTAGTAGTTACCGGGATTGAAGGCTTTCCCCTGCTCGCCATACCAAGTCTCATTCGGTCGGAAGACGCCTTGTTGAAAAATGGCTCGTGGGTCACGGTTTTCGGGGCGTTCGGGAAGATGATCGCCCGCTTCCAGAATAAGTATGTCAGCACCTGACGCGGCAAGTCCCGCCGCCAAGGTGGCGCCGCCCACGCCAGAGCCTATGATAACGATATCAGCAGTTGTCCGCGGTTGCATATCCATTGACATGAGCCCTGACCCATCAGCGCCTCAATCAGGCACCGATACGGAGTTGTGATGTTGGGTCAAAGAAAACGGCTTTATCCAAATTAAACGATAGCTGTGTCTTTTGCCCCGGCAGAATACGCGCATCGGCGCGTAGACGCGCCACCACTTCCTTACCGCCGAGCTTGGTCACAGCAAAAGTATCGGATCCTGCAGGTTCCACCACTTCGATCAGGCATTCGCCTTCGACCAAAGATGCTGCGTTCCTGTCTGCACCGTCCGGGTCGGTGAGTGCTTCAGGGCGGATGCCGAATACAACCTCCTTGCCATCATAAGTTGCGAGCGCCGCATTGGTCTTTTTGATTGGGAGCCTTAATGGTGCTGCATCCGGACGCTCCAGAGATACGTGAAGGTCTGATGCTCCTCCATCAATCTTCGCATGAAGCAGATTCATCGCGGGCGAACCCATGAAATCCGCTACAAAAAGATTGGTCGGATTATTGTAGATTTCCGCTGGCGTTCCGAACTGCTGCAAAATTCCGTCCTTCAGAACGGCGATTTTGGTAGCGAGCGTCATGGCCTCGATCTGGTCGTGGGTGACATAAACAATCGTGGTTTTCATACGCTGATGCAGGCGTTTGATTTCCGTGCGCATATCAACACGCAGCTTGGCATCCAGGTTCGATAGCGGCTCGTCGAAGAGAAACACTTGGGGGTTACGCACAAGCGCCCGCCCCATGGCAACGCGCTGACGTTGACCACCGGAAAGCTGGCTTGGCTTGCGATCCAGCAAATGGCCAATCTGCAACATGTCGGCAACCTGTTTGATTGCCTTTTCGCGCTCGGGCTTCGGAACACCACGAATTTCCATACCGAAGGCAATATTACCACCAACTGTCATGTTGGGATAAAGCGCATAAGACTGAAAAACCATGGCAATATCGCGCTTGGAGGGATGCAGCCCGCTAATCGACTTTCCCTTAATGGATATGTCGCCCGACGTGATCGGTTCAAGGCCAGCGATGGTATTGAGAAGCGTGGACTTGCCGCAACCGGATGGACCGACGAGAACGAGAAAGCCGCCCTCATCGATCTCAATATTGATATCCTTCAGGATCGGCACATTGCCGTATGATTTATGCAGGTCTTTGATTTGGAGAAATGACATTGAATTATCCCTTCACGGCGCCGGACATGAGGCCGCGGACGAAATAGCGTCCGGAGACGATGTAGACGATGAGAGTTGGCAGCGCAGCGAGAATGGCGCCAGCGAAATGCACGTTATATTCCTTCACACCCGTGGATGAGTTGACAAGATTGTTCAGGGCAACCGTCATGGGCGTGCTGCTGAATCCGGAAAACGACGCACCAAAAAGAAAGTCATTCCAGATATTGGTGAATTGCCAGATCACCGACACAACAATGATCGGGCCAGAGGAAGGCAGCAGAATGCGCCGGAATATCTGGAAAAAGCTCGCGCCATCTATCTGTGCAGCACGCACAAGTTCTGTTGGAAATGCTTCATAATAATTGCGGAAATACAGCGTCGTGAATCCCAGCCCATAAATGACATGAACAAGAATCAATCCCTGAATAGTGCCCGCCATGTTTAATATGCCGAGGACACGCGCCATCGGAATGAGCACGATTTGAAATGGTATGAAGCAACCGAGGAGCAGCATGCCGAACATTACATTCGAGCCGCGAAACTTCCACTTTGTCAGAACGTAGCCATTCAATGCGCCGAGGATTGTCGAAATCGCAACGGCGGGAACAACCATGATAATCGAATTGATAAAGTAAGGCCGAAGGCCCGTTGGCTGCACGCCGATCTGGGCGGTTGACCAAGCGGACAGCCAAGGCTCGATTGTCCATTCGCGCGGCGGAGACAACATCCCACCCTGCCGGATTTCATCAAGCGTCTTGAGCGAATTCACCACCATTACATATAGCGGCAGGAGATAGTAAAACGCGAACAACAACAATGCCGCATAAATGAGAATACGCGTAAGCTTGCCGCTAGAGATCGCATTATCGGGGCTGGGAGCACTCATTTGTTGCCTCCCCGGATTTCCGAATAAAGATAGGGAACAATGATCGAAAAGATCATGATCAGCATGATGATTGCCGACGACGCCCCTATGCCCATCGAGTTACGAGTGAATGTATAGGAATACATGAAGGTTGCAGGCAATTCGGTGGCCTGCCCCGGTCCGCCGCCTGTCAATGCTATGACCAGATCGTAAGCCTTGATAGCAAGATGGGCGAGCACGACGAAAGCGGAAAGAAACACGGGGCGCATCAGCGGAATGATGATACGGCGGTAAATCATGCTGGTCGATGCGCCATCGATCTGTGCCGCCTTGATGATTTCATTATCAACACCGCGTAGCCCTGCGAGGAACATGGCCATGACAAAGCCTGACGATTGCCACACAGCTGCAATGACAACCGTATAGATCGCCATCTTTGAATCCTTGATCCAGTTGAAGGAAAAACTCGCCCAGCCCCATTGATGCATGGTGTTTTCAAGCCCGATGCCCGGATCGAGGAACCATTTCCATGCAACGCCGGTCACAATGAAGGATAGCGCCATGGGATAGAGATAAATCGGGCGCAGGAAACCTTCAATGCGGATTTTCTGATCCAGCAGAATAGCCAAACCAAGCCCGATAACCGTGCAAATAATAATGTATAAGGAGGCGAAAATGCCGAGATTGGTGATGGCGCGCCACCAATGCGGCAGGGCCCACAATTTGCGGTAATTTTCCAAACCGACGAATCCATAAGTGGGCAGCATTTTGCTGTCCGTAAAGGACAAGACGCCCGTATAGGCAATGAACCCATAGACGAAAATCAATATGATCAGGAAGCTCGGTCCTAATACCAGCTTCGGTATAAGGTCCTGTATGCGGCTGCGGGTATCCATAGCCTCACCCCTTCAATTAAGTATTATTATCGCTGCCGCGCAATTGCGGAAAACTGTTCGGGGCGAAATCGCCCCGAACAGAGATGTATGCTCACTTGGCAGCGTCAACGGCTGCAACAAGTTCCTTGACAGCATCTTCAGACGACAGATCGCCGTTGAACTGGCGTGTTACCACGTCATAAATCGCATTCTTCACGGCAGCCGGGTTGGCATGGCCGTGAGCCATCGAACCATAGAGCGTGCCCGCCTTGTTGGCTTCGGCAAGATCCTTGATCGCCTTCTTGCCGCAAGCATCAAAGTCTGTGTCCGGAACATCGGTACGGGCAGGAGCAGAACCCTTGACCACGTTGAACGCTGACTGGAAGACAGGGTTTTCGATTGCCGAAGCCATAACGAGCTGGGGCTTGGCCTTTTCTTCACTGACCTTAAACATTGCAAACTGGTCAGAGTTGAATGTCACAGACCCTTGGGTGCCGGGGAAGCGCATGCAAACAAAATCCTTGCCTGGCTCCTTCTTGGCTTTGACAAATTCACCCTTTGCCCAGTCACCCATGAACTGAAGGCCGGCCTTGTTCTCGATGATCATGGCGGACGCAAGATTCCAGTCGCGACCGGAGAAATTATCGTCCACGTAGCTGCGCAGCTTGGTCATGCGGTCGAAAGCTTCCTTCATTTTCTCGCCGCCCAGAGCAGCCGGATCAAGATCGATGAATGCGGCCTTGTAGAAGTCATTGCCGAGCGACAGAACGACAGCATCGAAAATCGTCGCGTCCTGCCAAGGCTGACCACCATGAGCGACTGGTGTAATGCCCTGCTCCTTGAACTTGTCGAGAAGAGCAATCAACTCGTCCCAGTTTGCAGGTTCCTTGCCACCGGCCTTGTCCAGCGCGGCCTTATTGATCCAGATCCAGTTGGTCGAATGCACATTTACCGGGGCTGCAATCCAATGGCCGTCATATTTCGAGAACTTCTGCAGAGCTGTCGGGATTACATCGTCCCATTTTTCTTTCGCTGCAACTTCATCGAGATTGCCCAGCGCGCCTTGCTTTGCCCAATCGAGAATGTCAAAACCCAGCATCTGCACCGCTGTCGGAGCATTTCCCGCTGTGACGCGAGCACGAAGAACTGTCATGGCTTCTGTACCGCCACCACCAGAGACAGGCATATCAGACCAGCTGATACCCTTGCCTTCCAAATCCTTCTTCAGCACTTCCAGTGCTGTCGCTTCACCACCGGATGTCCACCAGTGCAGAACCTCAACGTTTTCAGCAGCGCGAGCTGCTGTTGCAACACCCATCAGCATGGCTGCTGCGGCAACAGTATTCATCAACTTTTTCATTTAGTCCTCCCGTGAGAAAAAAGAGATAAAAATCCAACAAACCGACTGAAGTTCCCCCAAGTCCGGAACATTCATACAGCATGCAGAATGGCTCTTACAATCGATTTAATTGGTCGACCATACTACTTTCCTACTACCTATATGCATGTTCAATGTCTTGGTTTCCGTGTAGTCCTCGACGGCATGCCGCCCGAGTTCCCGGCCAAGGCCGGATTGCTTGTATCCCCCAAATGGCAGCTCCGATGCGCCATCCATGAAGGTGTTTATCCATACCGTACCCGCCCGCACCCGGCGTCCCACGCTCAGGCAGGTGTCGAAGTCTCGACTCCAGACGCCTGCGGACAGCCCATAGTCAATGGAATTGGCTATACGAACCGCGTCGTCCAAAGTATCGAATGTCAGAACTGATAAAACGGGCCCGAAAACCTCCTCGCGCGCAACTGCCATTTCGGGCTTCACCGCAGAGAGAATTGTCGGCGACATGAATTGCCCCATACCCAGGTTTAGCGGCTCGCCGCCGTGGCTGATATCTGCTCCTGACGAGGCGGCATTGCGAACATAATCATTGATTTTCGTCAGGTGTTCAGGCGTGATAATGGCCCCAACCTTGGTGTTAGGATCAAGCGGATCGCCGACTTTCACGCGAGCGGACAAAGCCGCGACGCGGGCCACAACGTCATCCGCGATGTCCCGATGGACAATCAGGCGCGACCCGGCATTGCAGCACTCACCTGCATTGAAATAAGCCCCAAAGACAGCCGCATCGATAAAGTCATCCAGATTTGCATCGGGGAATACGATCTGGGGATTCTTGCCGCCCAGTTCCAGCGATACTTTTTTCAAAGTCTGTGCAGCATTCGCCATCGTTAGCCTGCCAACCCCGGTCGAGCCGGTGAAGGAAACCATGTCGACATAGGGGTGCGTCGTCATCGGCGCGCCAACTTCAGGACCTGTTCCGACAATTATATTGACGACACCCGAAGGAACGCCTGCTTCCATCAATATTTCGCCAAGCAGCAGAGTTGAACCCGATGTGAGTTCCGATGGCTTGACCACTGCGGTGCAGCCCGCAGCAAGCGCAAATGGCAGTTTTTGACTGACGATCAGGAATGGAAAGTTCCAAGGCGTAATGATGGAGACAACGCCAATAGCCTCGCGCAGGACAACGCCCAATGTTCCGTCACCAAGTGTGTTGTAGCTTTCGCCATGAAGATCACGACCCAGTGCAGCAGCATAACGCCAGATATCCACTGCACCGCCAAGCTCGGCATTTGCCTGACTTATCGGTTTTCCTGACTCAATGCAGTCAAGATAAGCAAGCTCGTCGGCACGGGCAGCGATGAGATCGGCTGCTTTAAGCAATATATTAGAGCGTTCTGCGCCCGTCATATACGGCCATGGGCCAGTATCAAACGCAGAGCGCGCGGCAGCGATTGCGCGCTCTGCGTCAACTTTCGTACCCGCCTGATACCGTGAGACCACAACGCCATGTCCCGGACTTTTGCGCTCAATAACATCGCCCGCAGCGCCATTGGTCCATCTGCCATCAATCAGCATCTGGAATTCACGCACCTTGAAATTTTCAAGTGCTTGTGGACGTACCAGAACTGTCATTACCATTCTCCTTTGAACGCGGGCTCACGCTTTTCGGTAAATGCCGAAACACCTTCTTTCAGGTCCGCTGTCTTTGCTACGAGGATCGAGCCTAGGGCTTCGACCGCTGTTCCATTGTCTTCGCCATTGGCAGAAGCGATCATGAGTTTTGCCACTTCGATGGCGGATGGTCCGCGTTTGGCAATGCGTTCTGCATAAGCCTTGGCGGTATCGAGCGCAGTGCCTGTTTCAACCACATGATCGACAAGCCCTAGGGCGTGTCCTTCGTCAGCACTGAAAACCTCGCCACCCAAAGCCATCCGCCGCACAGCCTGCGCGCCAAACCGCAATGTGAGGCGCTGCGTGCCCGACCAGCCGGGGATCATTCCCAAGCCAGTTTCCGGTAGACCAAGCTTGATATGCGTTTCTGCAATACGGATATCCGCAACCGCAGCAAGCTCGAGCCCGCCACCCAGTGCATGCCCGTTAAGCGCTGCAATCAGCGGCATCCGCAAAGTCGCAAGGCGCTCGAAAACGCGATGACCAAAACGGACCCAGGCATGTCCGAATTCATTTGGCGTCATTGCTGCCCAAGCCTTGATATCACCGCCAGCGGAAAACGCTTTTCCCTCTCCTGTCAGGACTGCGACACGTACCCGGCCATCAGCTTCAACTGTGTCACAAGCCGCGCTCAACTCCTTCAACATGTCGATGTCCAGAGCGTTCAGTTTTTCGGGCCGCGCAATGGTTATGATTGCGACATGACCGTCAATTGAAACGTGGATACGAGCCTCAGTCATGGAGTGTCCTCGGCTTTTTCTGTGGCAGTTTCAGACCAAATGGCTCCGAGGCAAACAGATGGGCGTCCATTAGTTTCAGATCGCGCGCAACAACCAGCGGGAAATCGGATTGATCGAGAATATGCGCTTGCAGATCGATCCCCGGCGCGATTTCCGTCAAAACCAGGCCTTCTGGCCGTAGAACCATAACGCAGCGTTCTGTCACGTAAGTGATGTCCTGACCCTGTTCTATCGCCCGGCGGCCGGAGAAGGTGACATGTTCGACTTCGTTGACAAGCTTTTTAAGCTTGCCTTCCTTCTCGATAACAAGTTTGCCGTTTTCGATATGGACTTTCGCACCGGCATTAAACATGCCCGAGAAGACAATCTTCTTTGCCCTTGCCGTGATATCGACAAAGCCTCCGGCACCCGCCGTAACGTGAGGACGGAAACTGAGCTTTGAAACATTGACCGACCCGGACTTGTCGATTTCCAGAAAAGAAAGAAGCGATGCATCGAAGCCCGCGCCTTGGAAATAGGTAAATTGGTGCGGTGAAGGAACAAAAGCTTCGGCATTGGATGCACAACCGAATGCGAAGTCCAGCAGCGGGATGCCACCGACCGGCCCTTGCTCGATCACCCAAGTGACAGTGCCATGCAGGCCTTCTTCAAGCAGAATGCGAGGCACATTTGCTGAAATACCGAAACCGAGATTAACGGCGCTGCCTGCCTCCAATTCGCAGGCAACCCGGCGTGCAATCACTTTTTGAATGCCGAAATCAGCGAGGGCAAAATCCTCAAGCGGATGAGAAATTTCTCCGGAAATTGCCGGATCATAAATGGTTTGCGTGGTTTGTTTCTGATCTGGATCTACAATAATATAATCGACCAGAATGCCGGGCACGCGCACATCATGCGGCTTCAAGGACCCGCTTTTGGTAATTCGCTTTACCTGCGCAATAATAATTCCGCCGTTGTTGCGCGCGGCCAATGCTTGATCAAAACCACCAAGATAGGCGCCCTCATGTTCGTAAGTCAGATTGCCGCGCTCATCGGCAGTCGTGGCACGAATGATCGCAACCTGTGGAACAACAGGCTTGAAGAACAACCATTCCTCACCCTCGAAATTAACCTTCCGGACGAGTGCTTCTTTCGCGGCTGAGGCATTCATAGCGCAGCCCTGCCGGTCCGGATCGACAAATGTATCCAAACCAATCTTGGTCAATACGCCCGGACGTTTGGCGGCGGCTTCGCGATGCATATCAAACAGAATGCCGGACGGAACATTATAGGCCGCAACCTCATCATTACCGATCATTTGCCAGATCAAGGGCGGCTCAGAAGATGAAGGTCCCGACGGATAGGAACCACCGATAATCTTTTTCAGCAGGCCCTTCTTCGCAATGTAATCGACGCCCTTAATGCCACTCATATCACCGGCTGCGATTGGGTGCAGCGTGGTGAGGTCGCGCGGATGCCCCGTTGCATTGAAACGGGCACCAATTGCCTTTAGCATCAGATCTGGACAGCCGAGACCACTTGATGAAGATACCGAGACAACGGCTCCATCAGGGATGAGTTCTGCAGCCTGTTCTGGTGTTATGTGCTTGTTCATACTTCTTTTTCGTTCTTCTCAAAGACCAGGATCAATTGGTTGGGTCACCCCGGTTTTCGCCGCTTCCGCTACAGCCAGACCCGCAGCCAGCGACCAAAATCCATCTTCGCCGTCTGCTGCCGGTTTGCCGTTTCCGGCTATTGCTGCGTGAAATTTGGCGATGCCAGTTTCGTAAAGGTTTTGGTGATCGAGTTTTAATTCGAATTCGCCATCGGCATTGCGCAATGTCACGATGCCGACGGGCTTTTGCGACATCACATTACGGCCAACGAGAGATCCTTCAGTGCCATGCACCTCGAATCCGGTATCGGCGTATTTGGTTGTGAACCCGTCATGAAACATGGCGATCAAGCCGGATTTGAAGCGCATGACGCCCATCACGGCATCAGCAAGATCAGCCTTAGCCAAACCGCTTTGTTGAGTGGAAGCAATGACTTCTACCGGATCATCGCCCAAAACATAACGCAACGTATCCGTATCGTGTACGGTGATGTCGAGGATGACTCCACCACCCGCATCCGGGCGATCAAGTCGCCAGCCCTGCAAATGCGGCGGCAAGTAAACAGCGTGAAATACCCTCGCCGCCAGTGGCTTGCCGATCTTGCCGGCGGCAATCGCATCACGCATGGCTGTATGGGTCGCGGCATTGCGCAGATGATGGTTGGTGGCGAAGACAACATTCGCAGCTTTGCACGCGGCCACCATCGCCTTCGCATCGTCCAGACTGGTCGCCAAAGGCTTCTCGCAAAGCACGTGTTTTCCGGCCTTTGCCGAAGCCAGAACCTGATCTTTGTGCAGCTCGTTGGTAGTGGAAATATAAACGGCATCAATGGGTTGTCCGCTCAGTAATTCGTCCAGCGCCGTAACCGAATGAGCAATGCCATGATCGGCGGCATATTTTGCACCGCGCTCGGCATTGGCGCTCATGACTGAAACGATCTCGCCGCCATTGGCGCGGATTGCATCGATCACCCATTCATGCGCAATCGTGCTGGCCCCGATCAATCCCCAACGTATCACTCTATTTCCTCCAATTGCTTTACAGGTGCACCGCAGCTCTGGCGAACGACGAGCCGTACCGAAGTCGTGATCGCCTCCTGATCCCGTTGCCCCGAATTGATTTGCTTGAGCAGCAGCTGGGCTGCTCGCTGGCCCATTCCCTGAGGATCAACAGATACAGTTGTCAGTGCCGGCACCGCAGTCTTCGCCTCGATCACATCATCGAAGCCTATGATTGCAAAGGATTTTCCGGGCTCAAGGCCATGGGCGCGCAGACCATCGCAAACACCAAAAGCCACAGCATCATTCAAGCATAGTGCTGCTGTTGGGCGCTCTGGAATAGTCATTAGACGCTCCAATGCGACGACTCCGCCAGCGCGTGAAGGCGCCGAATGAATGGTGTATTTTTCTTCCGCCGCGATGCCCGCATCCTGCAACGCATCGCGATATCCGCGAAGTCGTTCACCAAACACGGCTGTATCCTGGAAGCCGCCCATGAAGGCGACCCGGGAATGTCCCAGCGAGATCAAATGGCGCACAGCCGCTTTTGCACCGGCATAATTATCGGACAGAAGTGTCGATACTTTTGCGCCGGGCAGATTACGCACAACGACCACAACCGGAATGTCGCCGCCCACTAATGCTTTGATATCACTAGCTTCTGTTCCCCGCGCCGGTGACAGGATCAACCCTGCAATACCGTTCTCCCGCATGGAAGCGATGACCTCGCGTTGGCGGTCGACGCTCTCGCCGCTATGGGCAAGGAACTGAACATAACCAGCCGATTGAACCACCATATCCATCCCGACGGCCAGTTCGGCGAAGAAACTATTGGTCAAATCATTGACGACAATGCCAACGATTTTCGATTTGGACTGACGAAGATTGGCGGCGCCGCGATTATAAATATAGCCAAGCTCCTTGATGTGAGCATTGACCTTTTCACGGGTAGTCTCGCTGACGAGAGGGCTTTTCTGGAGGACCAACGACACAGTGGATTTCGACACACCAGCGGCGCGCGCAATATCCACGATGCTTGTTCTGGTTCGGCTCAAAAGCATATCCTCCAACCTATGCGATATATAATTGGAACGTTCCAAAAAGGTCAAGTGAATATTTAACACAACCTAACACACCGATTATTCCATTTATGGTAGAAATTTTTGGGGAATTTTCGTGCATTCTTCGGCAAAAATCCGCAGCTTTTTGGCTATACGCTCCCATTACACGCCGACCTTCATCCAATTTCCATTTATTGCTTGTATTTTGGATCGTTCCAAAATATTTGTGACTTGTTCGATGGGAGCCAAGCAATGACCCACACCTTGAAGTTGCCAGATCAGGATAGTGCAATCTGCGATTACAAGCTGATAGGCACCCCAATTGCCTTTCCAGCCAGCCCGCCAGTCTTCAATCGCATTGCATACGCAGCTGCGCATATTGTTTCTGATCCGCTTCGGGATTCGACACCTTGGGGTTCGCCAGCCATTGATTGGGATGCAACCTTGGCGTTTCGTCACCACCTCTGGTCACTTGGTTTCAAGATTGCAGAGGCGATGGATACAGCGCAGCGCGGCATGGGGGTCGATTGGCCAGTTGCACGCGAGTTAATCCGCCGGTCACTGGCAGAGTCGCGCACTGTTCCGGGTGCTGATCTTGCCTGCGGTGCCGGTACAGATCAGCTTGCACCCGAAAACGCCAAGACGCTTCAGGATGTCATCGACGCCTATGAAACCCAGATTGATTTTATTGAGGCTGAAGGTGGACGCGCAGTAATGATGGCCAGCAGAGCGCTGGCCCGCATAGCTCGCTCAGCGGAAGACTATCGCGCTGTCTATGGAAATATTCTCGCGCAGACGCGTGAGAAAGTCGTGCTGCATTGGCTGGGTGACATGTTTGATCCGCAACTTGCCGGTTATTGGGGTTCCTCCTCTTTCGACAAGGCGCTGGAGACAGTGCTCGCGATTATCAATGACAATAGAGACAAGGTCGAAGGCATCAAGATTTCCCTCCTCGACAATGCCAGCGAGATCGAACTGCGCAAACGCCTGCCGGAAGGCGTTCTCTGCTTCACCGGCGATGACTTCAACTATGCGGAACTGATAGAAGGTGATGGGGAACGCTACAGCCATGCTTTGCTCGGCATTTTTGATGCGGTAGCCCCCTCGGCCTCCAAAGCGCTAGCTCATCTCGCCAAAGGTGAAACACAGGCATTCCGTTCAATCATTGAGCCTACTGTTCCGCTCTCGCGCAAAATTTTCGAAGCCCCCACACAATATTACAAAGCCGGCGTTGTATTCCTCGCCTGGCTCAACGGCCACCAGCCACATTTCATCATGCCCGCAGGTATGCAATCGGCACGCGGCATTGTTCACTATGCGGATATTTTCCGTCTCGCCGATCAGGCAAACGTTCTGGACAAGCCTGATTTAGCAGTGGCCCGCATGACGAGCCTGATGCAGGTCTACGGATTGTAAAAATGGGATAACGACCATCTAAGCCAAAAAGAGCATTGATTTTTGTAATGTTATTTAATAACTAAACGCATTTCCTATAGACGGCACGGCGGAATTTTCTGCTCAAGCATCGTCAATTTTCGTCAGCTCTTTCCAATCCAAGGAGGTCAACGCGCTGATCCATTTGCGCAGCAAAGGCACGTGCTGGAGTACGTTTAACCATCCGTCCCAAGTTTATTTTAAATTTTGCATATTTCCGGAGTTCATTATGAAGATCGACTTTTTGAGCAATTCAAACCGCTCACCCCTTTCGTACCATAGTTCTTACGTTCCCTCGAAGAGAACAGGCCATCTCAAGTTTTGGAAGGCCGCAAAATTAGCATCAATTGCCGGGATCGCTTGCTTTTGCCTCAATCCTCTCGCCCAGGCAGACCCTGCCCCAGTCGTAAGTGTGGTCGGCAAACAAGGAGACAACGGTCAGGTAGGAGATGATAGCCATGATGACAAAGAGGAGCTTGGCGGAACCGGAGGATCAGGCGGTGTGGGCGGTGTGGGCATAACCATTTTGCAATCAAACGATCCGACCTATAATGGCAATGTTATCGGGGGTAATGGTGGCATAGGTGGGCAAGGCGGCAAAAAACACCATATCCACACGAAAGAGGAAGTTGGCCACTCCGGAAAACACCTTGAAATGAGAGGTGGCTCAGGCGGTTACGGTGGAGTAGGCGGACTAGGCATTTTCGTGAAGAGGGACGAATTGACTTTTCACGGGACCGCAACCGGCGGAACTGGTGGAAAAGGTGGCTCAGGCGGCGAAGGTATGGAAGTCGATGGTGATGCTATTACATCAACCGCTCCTACCAATGATCCCTCTAATATTCCGGGCGAAAAACAATATTCCTCTGCAGAGGAACACAATGGCGGAGACGGCGGAAAAGGCGGAGACGGTGGCGTCGGCATTTATGCAAAAAAGCTGGAAAATAACGGCACAATTATCGGCGGCACAGGCGGCTTAGGCGGTGATGCGGGCTATGGCAACAATGGCATCGGTGCTCATGGGCAAGGCGGCAAAGGTGGCATCGGTGCCAGCGTTGCTGATCTGCTTAATAAAGGAAAGATTCAAGGTGGCATTGGCGGTAGTGGTGCCGGAAAACCAAAATTTGGCCTCGGGGGTAATGGTGGAACAGGTGTCCTTGGCCGCAGGGACAGTATTATAGTTAATGATCAAGACATTCTGGGGGGCATTGGCGGGCAAGGTGATTCAAGCATGGCCTCTGGCGATGGCGGCGCTGGCATGGAAACGATGTCCGGCAGTCAAGTTACCAATAATGGTACTATCCGGGGTGGTGACGGCGATGCCAACACTCAGGGAAGAGGTGGTATAGGCGTATCTCTTATAGGAACTCTTATTAATAACGGAACCATAAGTGGTGGTGACGGCGGTAGAATACGCTCGCTTGTGAAAACACCGGACATGCCCGAAGCGATCAGGGGGACAGACAGCCTTGGGGTCAATGTTGGCAAGGGTTCTGGTAGTACGATCATCAATAATGGCACTATCACCGGCGGTTTTGGCCCGGACAACCAACAAGGCGAGGCCATACAGTTTTCCGAAAAGGCCGAGGACGGCGCACTTATTCTACATGCCAAATCAAATATTATTGGTAACGTAATAGCCAAAAAATCGATCAGTTTGAAACTAGGCGGTACGCAAGCAGCAAGCTTCGATGTCTCCAAAATTGGCCGCGCAGCGCAGTATCGCGGTTTCGGCGCATTTTCGAAAATTGATAGCGGAACCTGGACACTTGAGGGTGAAACAGACGCTGTTATGCCTTGGGCAGTCTCTGGGGGTACGCTTGCAATTTCTTCGAAGCGAGGTCTTGGCGACGACAAGGGGCAACTCAATTTAGACGGCGGCACTTTGAAAACGATAAAGGAGATGGAGCTGACAAAGTCTATTCTCCTCTCCGACAAGGGCGGAACAATCGAAAATGAAAAAGCCCTCACCCTTTCCGGCCCTATTCTTCAATCTGGCCCCTTTACAAAGACGGGTGCAGGTCGTCTCGCACTGCTTGCGAAGAACACCTATAAGGGCGAGACAATTGTTGAAAGCGGCGAATTAAATATCGCGGCAGGAGCGGCAATTACCTCCAACACCACTGTCAAAAGATTGGGGCGTCTGTCTGTAGATGGCACAGCGCAAGATGTGACGCTGGACAGTGGCTCCCGCATTTCCGGTGTCGGAACAATAGGTGATCTGACTGTAAAGTCCGGCGCAACGGTTTCGCCGGGCAATTCGGTTGGCACGCTTCATCTTGGCAAGGATGTCACTTTTAACAAGAGCAGCATTTTTGACGTCGAAATCAAACATGATTTCTCTCAAGCGGATCAATTGTCGGTTCAAGGTTCGGCAAAACTTCTTGGCGGTGTGGTCGACATACGGCTTGAAAATGATTTAGCAGTTCTAACTGAGGATATGGGCAAGAGCCTGCTCTCAAAAAGCTATAATATCCTCGTTGCAGCCAATGGTGTTACGGGCCAGTTTGACGGCGTCTTGTCGCGCTATAATTACATTAACCCGAAATTGAACTATGCCGCGACCCAGGTGGTACTCGGTTTTGAACTCGCGCCGACTGTAAAGAGCGCAAAAACTCAAGATCTGGAGAAACAGCTGGCAGAGGTTGAGAGCGCTGGCATTGCTGCTGATGCGGATGCCAAGCCATTGGCAACGC
>NZ_JCAXDZ010000006.1:0-219396 GCF_059758635.1 Phyllobacterium sp. GQ127 | reverse complement strand
CTTTAAGAGCAATGCGACACACGCTTACGAATTACTGCTGCGTTCAAACAGGGAAGTTGTCAGCAACCCTTCCTTTGAAAATGCCGATAATAGGCCAGTTTTGACCGATTTCGATTGTAGCGCAGATGTCTACAATCTATCTCAAAGCCTCACTTTTACAAACAAGGCGCCTATAGTAACGCCTCAGATACGAGCTGCGACAGGCTTGGATCTGCTTCTGCCGAGCGATAGCTCTCCGTCCATCGCGGCCTCCAGTTTTTACACGTAGCGCTGGTAAGCCCAGGTAAAGCGAATAGCTTCGAGGGTTTTCTCAGACTGATATCCATCAATTCGCACGAGACTGGCGTTGACCCCCTGCGGGGCCAAAGCAATGAAATAGTTTCCGCCGGATCCTCCGGTGCCGATCTCCCGACCAAGGTTTGTGCGAAAAATCAGTTGATCGACGGCGCCCCCCGCACCGCCAAAAACTCCGATGATGGCTTCACCCTCTTCGAAGTTCCAGTGATGGGATTTACCACTGCTCGGACTGCCGTGTATTGGCCCGGGCTGTCCGCCGTAGATCATCTGAATAGAATCGATGATACTACCGCTCCGCAAGACGACACCCGTAACCGGCGAACTTGGGTCATCCTTGAAAGGTGTTTGGGACGGATCATTGTCCGAGATGAGAAAGCTTTGTACCTGGTGATATTCGCGGGTCGGAACCTTTGTATTCTCAACGCAAAGATATTTCCACAATCGAACGGGACTCAGGAGGGCATCTAGTTGAATTTTGTATTCGTTTCCAACGTATGATTGACGTTGTAATAGCTGCTCCTCGGCAAATGCCAGTGAAGGGTATTTCCCAGATTTGTAATTGGCCGGAGGGTCGATGACATAGTAACTCCCTCCTTCATCCGATATTTCAATCTGCCCTATACGCCAAACCAACGCGTCTTTCGCCCCAGAATTTGCCAGTGCAGTTAGCTGTGTGATGTTTTCAGAAACTATGTTCTTATGTTCTTCTGCTATTTTGTCTTTTTCTAAGTAAATTTCTTCGTAAAACAGGGCTTGTTCCCTAAGCAAAACGATGAGAATTGTACTCATGGGGATCATGTAGATTAATGTACTCGATGGGTCATCTGGATCTACAAAATATGGCTGATCCGCGCGGACTTCTGTTAGAAGGGACGAAAACAGGCTTCCCTTTTGACTAGTTCCGTACTCGGCTTGATTGTAGGAGATCAAGACTCGGTAGATTCCGTTAAGCGTGCTGTGCAAGTAATCGGCCTTAGCCTGTTCGATCAGACTGCTCAATAACGCGTCGATATAGAGCTTGATGCTGTCCCATACCTGCATCGGTTCTTGGGGACTGGGCCATAGTGCGCCGACGAGCCACTCCAGCGCCGTGCCAACTTGGGGCACGGTACCGGCGATCCCCGCTATTAAGGACTCCAAGGATTCGCTTGCATTCTGTTCCTCAAGACTGAGCAGGGTTTGGACATTCTGCCCGTTAGGGGTGCTGGCGATCCAGTCGTTTGGTCGAGTGTCGAATACTCTCAGGCTCTGTGGTGTCGACATCGCGAATCCGGCTGAAAAATTTTGTATCAAAGAGTTGGGTCCAAGACTGATCGGTGAACCGCCGAAGTCCCTATCGGAATAAAGCCTGACCCAGGTTGATGGTCCCGTAGTGAGTGACCACGGTACATTTGTCCCACCCCACAAGGAAAAGCGATCGGCAGTGCCGGGACCGTTGACTCGAGTTGGATAATCGCTGCAGAATCGAGGGGAGCCATAAAAGCGGACCCAACATTCGCCTGGGGCATCTATGTCGGTTACAGGCCAGGTGATCGGTCGCTGACTAAAGAGGCGAAAGCTGTTCGTATTGCCTCCCATGTTGTAGTCATCGAGGTTTGGATAGCTGGAGTTCGGCGGGACCCGTAAGACGTTTCCGTCATAGTTCTTTTTAATGTACAGTTCCAACCAGCCGGTCGCTCCGGTCTTTAGTGAGTCAACGTTATCGTCTAGTTCTCTGTCGCGCCCGTCAGGATTTACGAGTTCGTATTCCGACATGTTAGGTACATCTATTGCTTTATCAAATCGGCGCGTCCCCTTTTTGTAGTCATCGCTTTCCCAAAACTGGACCCAACAATCGGAATTTGTCATTTATCCCTCCATTGATAACACCTGAACACAAATTGCCACTCGCCTTAGCTTTTCTGCAATGCAGCCAGTGTTGCAGTATGCCAATCTCAGCGATGCTGTATTTCTCAGAAGTTCATCGTAAAATCGGCCTTGAAACCATGCTCTCGGGTGTCGTTTGCAATCTGCCCCGAATAGGACACACCAAGCTTGGCATTGGGCGAAACCGCAAGATCGATACCAGCCTCCAAAATGGCAGCATCCTTGGCGATCGGCACACCGGCGATTACGAACGTTTCGCCGCCAGCAAAAGCGTTTGCCGCGAATGGCGTCGTATCGCCGAAAGCATGACGCCAGCCCAGCATTCCACGCACTGATGCGTTCATCGTTGCTAATGCGAAGCTGGACGAAGTACGCAAACCGATCGTCGTAAATGTTGCGTCGATGTCGGAACTTTGGCTTGTCAGTGCCGCGGCACCACCCTTTTCCGCGAAGCTATCCGTATGCAGGTTCACATAGGCAAGACCCGCGACCGGCTCGAAATCGAAACTGCCCTGTTCGATCTTATAACCGAGTTCGCCAAAGATTTGTGTGGTGCCAGCGTCATAATCGGCAAGCAATCGGTCGGCAAAACCGGTGAAGGAAACGGATCGGGCGGTTTCAATCCTATGCCAGGTGTAGGCGGCACCAGTTCTGAGACCCAAAGCGCCCCATTGCGCGCCGCCATAAATGCCGAGATGATAATTGTTACTGGATCCAGCCGATACGCGCTCGTCGACGTCAAAGGACGAATGACCATAGCCGGCAAGGGCGCCAATACGCCAATTGCCGATCGGCGCATCGCCGCCGATAAGAAACCCACCCGTATCATGGCCGAGAGAAGCTGCATTGCCGTCTCCGTCGATTTCACCCCATAAGCCGAAGCCATGAGCCCACAGGGCAAAACGATCGACATTGCTCGAAGCAAGAGCAAAAGCACTTGCATTTTTGCCCTCTCCTGCCGTTGCTTCTCCTTCGGGGCGATAGACAAAAACCGGCAGCGACTTGGACGCGGGACCTTCAAAGGCAGCGCGGATGCGTGCCGTGGCTGCCTCACGCGGGAAGCGGCTGTCCTCCAGCATAGCACCCTTTACGGAAGCATGAAACTCGCCGGAGAGCTGATCAAAGGCAGCGCGCGCTGTCTCGCCGTCCGGCAGGCCGGCAATGGTATGATAAACTGGGTTACCGAGCCCCAGGCTCTCTGCGCCGTTACCGGTTGCACACTGGTTGCCGGTCGCGGCAACATCGCAGAAAGAGACAGCGTTGCGCGTAACGTCCAGATAGACAGCAGTGGGATCATAGGTGATCGTCAGGTCGACAAAGGGCGCATTCTGGTCGAGCACGTCATAGGTGCCAGTCACCTCGGCAGCGGTCAGAACGGTATAGCGTGTTCCCGCATCATACCCCCCCGGCGCCTTCAGGGCGAAGAGAGTGCCTCCCTCGATTTTTGCTGCGCCGCTAACATCTATCAGGTCTGACTTCCCGCTCGGATCGATTTCTACCTCATAGCTGGAACCGGCGAGCTGCGTATAGTCGCCATTGACTGTGAGTGTGCCGATCGAATTGCCCGGCGCAATTGTACCGGACAGGATCGTCGTGCCGACCGTTCCCGTACCCTGAAGACGTCCGTTGG
Source organism: Phyllobacterium sp. GQ127 (assembly GCF_059758635.1). Classification (NCBI taxonomy): domain Bacteria; kingdom Pseudomonadati; phylum Pseudomonadota; class Alphaproteobacteria; order Hyphomicrobiales; family Phyllobacteriaceae; genus Phyllobacterium; species Phyllobacterium sp. GQ127. The sequence continues at coordinate 215,603 of NZ_JCAXDZ010000006.1, read as the reverse complement.
CTAGCACATCAAGGGTACCGTTGAGTGTACCGTTCACAGCAAGCACGCCGGAAGCGAGGGTTGTCGTGCCGGTAAAAGCAGCAGAGTCGCCGGAGAGCACCAGCCCGGCTGCACCACTCTTGACCAAATTACCCGAGCCCGAGACGATACCTGCATAGGTGGCATTGACGCTCTGATCAAAGATGAGGCCACTACCTGCGTCGATCGAGACATTGCCACCAAACCGATCGGCCGCGCTGTTCAGAAGGCCTTTCTCGATCTTCCAATCCAGCGAGCTGTGCCCGCCAAGCAGCAGTGTGCCGTCACCATCCTTCACCATATCGCCCGATCCGCCAATATTGCCGGCAAAGGCGGCATTGTCGGCTTGGCTGAATATAACGGTTCCATCACTCTTGATATTGCCACGGATCGAGCTGACATCGCCAATAAGGGTGCCACTTTCGACGAGGGTATTTCCCGTATAGCTGTTGAGGCCTGTGAGCGTCAGCGTGGCGTTTCCCGTCTTGGTGATACTGCCGGTGCCAGAAATTGGCCCGCTCACAGCAAGATCGTCGTTGGTCTGGAAGGTTCCTCCCCCCGCCCCGAGGGTGACGGTTCTCCCTGTCTGGAATGCAGCCGTGTTTTGTATCGTCCCGCCATCAAGGGCTAGACCACCAGCCGCATTGCCAAGATTGACGTCCGATGAAACCGAGAGGGTGCCCCCATTGATCGCCGTCCCACCCGTATAGCTGTTGCTACCGGACAGGATGAGCGTTCCTGAATCATATTTCACCAGCCCGCCGCTTCCCGCGATTGCCGCTGAAATCGTGGTCCGGACGCCCGCATCGGTGCGGATGACCGTCTCTGCCATATTTGTGGTAAGCGTGCCGCCACCGATCTCATAGCCATCTGTCATGAATTGCATGCCGGTGAAGAAGATATCACCGGCGGTGTTGTCCACTCGCACCGTGCCTGCCATGCCAGCGAAGATCGCGAAATTCTGGTTCCAGGAGCCACTCAGGGAACCATCCATATTCGCCCAGCTGCGGTCGGACGCATTCCACACACCATCGAAGTGCGACCCAATCCTCGAAGCGGCTTGCAAATGAAGCCGGCTCGGAACGAAGGGCTTCGAGGCGGATGCGCCGGAAGATCTCGAACTCATCAGGGAAAATCCGCCTGATCAATATTTCCGTTGTATCCATGGACAACTCCAATAAATGAAGGTTTCTTTTGGTACAGGTCAGCGACGGTGTTCGAGAGTCCTCCAGTCGCATTCGCGCCGGAACCCATGAGAACTATGCCCATTGCCACTCCGGAGAAGCAGGATGAATTGCACGCCGGCGGATATGCGTGGACAATTCTGCCCAAAGGGAATCACCGGTAAAACTGGCAAGGTTTCCGCAGGCCCCTTCAAGCGGTCTGCCGCCATGTCTTGCAGCCACCTCCAACGCATCGCCGCTTTCCTCGATCTCCAGAAATGGACAGCCGTCCTTTGGCCGCAAGACGCGATGTCCCCACATGCCCGGACGCTCGTCAGCACGCATTGCGTCAAGCAGATCGCGATCATCTGAAGCCGCGAGTGCGTTGGCAACAAGATAGCGCATGAGGGGATAATATATGACCTGCCGGCAGCCGCCGAGGACACGAACCCCGGGAAGAATGGACGTCACTAGAAACGTCACCAGGAGATTGGGCACCAGTTTGCGTTGGCGCAATGAGATTGCAATGCTTTCGGGTTCAAACCTTATCTTCAAGCTCGTATCGGATCCGCCCGAGAGGAATCCGTCGTTCAAACGCAGGGGATATATCCTGCCGCCCTCCAGGCCCCAGAAAAAATCCGTTGTTTGACGCACCCATCCCGCCCATGGTCCTGCATTGAGCTGTCTCGACGCGCCTAGTATGTTTTTCGCGAAGAGACCGGCGCCGGCAAAACTGGCCGACAGCCAGGATGCTTTATCCTCAAAATGTTCCGCCACGAGGTCAGCAACGTCGATATCGTCGAATTGCAGCAATCCGAGGGATGCAGGAAATGATCTGCGCCACAGAATCTGATTGGCAGCTTTGATCGCCTCGGCTGCTGACGGAAAGTCCCGGTCCGGCAAAATAACTTTGAGCTTAGCGACAGCAGCATTTGCTGGCTCACCCTTTTGCCCGGACAGGGTAAATCGATAGCGCCCGTTGAAGCCGCAAATACTGAAAGGATCCATCCGGCTTCGCGACAGACCGAAAACATTTACCGCCTCGCTGCCGAGCGAAAGCCATCCGGGGCCTTTTTTGGATTTTTCTACGAACTTCACCGTCGAAGAACTGTAGCAGATATGCCATGAGCAATGGTGGGCCACCAGGCCGAGTGCGCTGAACAGGTGCGTATAGAAGGCATCCGTCTCGATCAGCAAATGACAGTGAGGACCGCTTTGTATGATCGGCAAAGCCGCAATTTGCCCACTTGCACGCTCTGCATCGGCTAGACTGGCTCCTGACCTTGTCGCAATGCGCGCGACAAACTTTTGCAGCCTGATCATTGCCTCGTCGCGAACTTGACATTGGCCGCGGGCACCTTTGTCATAAACTGCACAGGCATAATCCTTGAGCGAACGCCTCCAGAACCCGTCAAGATCGGGCAGAAGAAAAGACAATGCTCTTCTGACCTCCTCCACAGCATTATCGCAACCCGAATCTCGCAGCTCTCTGCTCATTTGCATCTACTCTCGCTTGAGAAACTGCCGTTCACATTTCACCGCCGATCGGCCAGGGTGCGCGCCATGTCCAGTCCGAGGGTAACGGATCATTTTCATCATTTACGAGAATGCGCGGCAATTGTTCGTAGCAAAACTCTGACGGCAGCGCCGGCTTTACCATTGATGTGACGAAATCACGGACCGATCCCAGGCAATTGGAGGAGACGATGGTGTAGAAATTTCCACTGTTCCACGTGACGACGGCGTAGCGGAAATGCCGTTGAAGTGCCGATTGCGTTCGCTCGAGATCGACCTGGAGATCTTTCATCGTATCCAGAACAGCGCGCTTCTTTTCCGTTATCTGCTCCGTAGAAAAAAACCTCGACTTGAACTCCCTGTCTTTCTGACGTTCCCGCTCAAGATAGACCTGAAGGTTAGGGTGGTTCAGTTTCTGCACCTGCACCAGGACGCCGCCCCGCTTCACCCGAGGCGCTATGAAAGCTGTCTGGTTGTCCCGGTCCGGGCCATACATTTGAAAGGTCGTATCTTCCAGCAACACATCATATCCGTCCCTGAACGGTTCAAGCGTTTGATCTGTCTCGTAACGTTCATCGTCCAGTTGGAAGAATGGTCCATGGTAAAAGTGAGCATCGTCGCTGCCTCTTCGCGCAAAAAAACAGACCCGGTTTCCCTTTGTTGGACTGCAGTTGAGCGTTTTCAGACGCCCGTCCCCGAGCTTTGCCAATGCCCTTGCAAGTGTGCCGGCGCCTGCCCCCAGAGTATAGATCGTGGCCGGCCGGCCACTTCGCGCCCATACCTTCTGACCAAACAAGAGGATCGCCGCGCCCAGGCGGCATTCCTCTTCGAGGCGAAAGGGAATGCTTGCAAAATAATGGCTGTCGAAATGCCCCCACAAACGCCGATGCGTGTCCCAGAACAACATGCAGTCGAGATCGAACGAAAGCAGGTCCATCGCAGGCTCCGGCTTGCCCAGGTCCGGAGCCCCGTCCAGTCCGCTTGCGGTTCTTTCAAAGAAGGCGGCAAACGAATTGATGCGCGGAGCCCTCCGCCAGGCATCTATCGTCCTTGTGTCCACCATGGCGTAATCCTCGCTATCATGCCAAACGACAGGTGCTCCAGTCCAGGCTTTGGAAACCAGCCCGCTACAGGGGTTCCTGCGGCTATCCGTGGTCGGGTAGAACTGATGGATGAGGGGCGACGGCGCAACCTGTTGATTTCGACAGATTGACGAGCGGATTGCAGTTGGAAAAACACGCCTGAGGCATTGGGAGAGACCACATGCAGAGGCGGTCAGGTCCGGATTAGCTCAAGAAAGCTTGCCCTTCCGATAGCCTGATAGATCGTCGCGGCATTGAGTTTGCGTCTGGCGGATCCAAGATAAAGGCGCACGGCACTTTCCGAAATATGCAATCTGGGAGCAATGCGTTTGGGGACGAGACCTTGCGCCAGAAGTTGAAGACACTCCTGCTCGCGTCTGGAGAGCGTCCGGTAGTTGCTGCTTTCCCGCAGCTCCGTCAGGGAAAGCACTTTCTCGTGCAGGTAGTGGGACAGAATCTGGATGTTGTGATTGCTCGCGATACGCAATTGCCGCCATTCGAGCCTCGGCAGGTTGGATGTGGCGGAAAAGAGAGAGCGTTCGCCGCCCGGTCCTCTGATCGGGAGGGTAGCACCATGCCTTCCGATATTGAATGAATTAGCCTGAGCGAAAAAGTCCCGAATCCTCGAGGAGCGCCGGTCGAGTTTTGACCAATCGAGCATGAGAAAACCTGTGCGGCTGAGCTCGATCACCGGATCGATCTCGAAATAGTTGTTGCGCAGATAAAGGGAGGTCCATTCGTCTGGATAGGTCGTGCAACAGAAGGGGTAGCTGTCTGTCCGGTTTGCGGAGCGGACCACGAGGAAGGTCAGGTGAGCAAACCGGAAACGGTCCCTTATTTTGGCAAGGGCCAGATCCATATCCCTTTTGCTGCCCACTTTTTGCAACACTGCCAACGACCATGGCAACGGCGACGGTTGGTGATTTTCCATCATGTTCCTCTACAGTGCACTGAAATTGCAGGTTTCCATCCGGTCGAGGATCCGGCGCAGGCCATGAGATATTTCTTGTTGACGAATTGCGGTGCGCCGGAACCTGATCGGATGCACATCATTTGATGCCACCAATTGCGGAGAGATCGACACGTAATGCCGCCCTGTTCGGGTCGTCTTCGGCCTCGGTACCCGGGCGGGCCTCATGCTGCGGCCGCTCATTTTCATCCTCTTCCAGCGCCGCAGCCGTCTGTTCTTGTACCGGCACGACAGGCCCGTTGCCGCCCGGATCGGCCGCTCCAAAAACCGGATTCCCTTCGAAATAGCCGGTCTGCCATGCGATGATGGCATCCTCAAACGCCTCGTTCGCCGGAGCGCCGTACCATTTCAGGACGATGCGATAGACCTTGGCAAACAAAGCCGTCCCCATGCGGATATTCGCACAGCTGTCGACCAGGTCGGTTTCGATCTGGGCGGCCTCAACGATGCCGAGACCAGCCGGATATTGGGTAATTCCGACGCGCACAATATTGCGGGCGACGTTCCGGCGGATCAGTTCCACTGCCTCATCAGGAGTGGCGGGTTTTTCAACGAGAATGACGCGGTTTCCGGAGCGGACGGTCACGGCAAGCGGATCGGAAGAGCCCGCCCGCGCGATAAAATGTTGGACGAGCGAGGTTTCAAGCGACGGATCAGCACACTGCTGAATAAGGGCAGCGTCGAGCATTGCGATAATTCCTCCTTCTACATGTTGAATGCGGTGACGATGGGAATGGCGAACAGCCGCGCCCAGGCACTTGCACTGGTTCGCTGGATGGCAGCAATTGAGGTGCCAGAGGTCCACCAGACATTTCCGGTTGCCACAATAACATCGGGCACGTGCAGCATCGACTGTATGATGGGCCAGATGATGAGCTGCTCGTAGCAGATGAGAGGCGCTATTTTCCTGTTCTGGAGCTGCGCGACCGGATTGGCAAAGAAGTAAGCGCGGGCGCCGCCGGCCCGCCCCATCCAGCCAAGCCATGGCTGCCACATTGAAACCGGTACCGGCATGCGTTCGCGGTACACAATCTCTGCCTCATCATCCGAAACCGCGACCAGAACATTGTCGTAGCCTGCCTTATCGACGACGGCGGCACCTGCCATCACTGTGATTTTTGACCCGCGCAGCCCGTCCTGCCAGAGTCTTTGGACGGTCGGAGTCCAAAAGCCGAGTGCGCTCTCAGGCAACACGACAACGCGAGCGCCATGACCTGCTGCGACGCGAACCAATGCGATCAGCTCCAGGTGCTGGCCAAGCGCGATATCGCGGCCGAGCGATTTGCCCTGTCGCAGATCAATCCCCTGCCAGCCTTCGGTTTGATCTGCCGGTGTCCACGTCGCAGCGGACCAGAGCCAAAACCCTGCGAATACAAGAGCGGCGAGCGGCCACCCCCACCGAGTTGTCATGATGGCGAGGCCAGCTGTAGTGATCGTCAGGCCCCACCACCCCCAGCCTGGCAACACCATGCCCGCGGCAGTTACCGGATGAGCCCAGCCGGCAATCCCCAAGGGTGGTACGGCCATGAGTGTGGCCGCTATCAAATACCGCACCGCCCTTCCTCTTCCTGGATGCCTGGTCCACAGTGCAGCATGCACGGCAACAAAAGACAGCGAGGCTCCGATCCAGAGCAGAAATCCGGGCCACAGATCAGTGCCATAGAAATTGGCAACACCCTGCGGCAGGCCTCGGGTGGCTGCCAGAAAATATCCCGCCGACACGAGGGCCGCCATCCAGCGCGATCGCGCATGCGCCCAAAGCGCCGGGAAGAGGAGGACTGCCGGAAGCGCAAGCACATAGCCGCTCCAGCCACCCGTTCCGATGGTGATTGACAACGTAACAAGGATGGGGCCGTGCAGCCGATCAGGGATTATAGACAAGGACCGGCCGGGCAAGACCAAGCACGCCACTGACCGGAACCGGCCCGAAATATCGTGAATCATAGGAGCTCGCAAAGGGTGAGTGGAGGAAGATGAACCCGGGTGGAACGACACCGCCTGAAAAGGGACTGACCGGACGGCCATTGCCATCGCTTTTTCGCACGGCCGAACTGGTCACAGGAGTGCCATCAACAGTAACGTGCGTGTCGATCTTGATATGCTGGCCCGATGTTGCGACCACACTCTTGATCAGTGGCGCGTAGCCCCCGCGGCAAAGCCCGCGCCTGAGATAGCCGCGCTCGAGCGCCTTGTGGAACAATGCGCTCTCAGGCGGGCACACGAAGACCAGGTCGCCGTTCCTAGCTGGCCGGTTCAACAGGATGATACGCCACAATCCGAGTGGCTCGCTGGGGGTCAGGTTGAACCGGAATTCATAAAACCAGGCGGTGCCGACCGCCGCCAGGAAGCCGAGGGCGGTGCCGGTGACGATAACGATGGCGCTCGCCCGTCTCATTGCTTCAACACCGGCTGCTGTTGGGCTTGACGAAGGCTTTCGGTCATTTTCAGCGTTTCTGCGGTGCGCTCATGGGCGGCAAGCTGCCGGGCGGTGCGCATGAGCGGCCATGCTTTTACAAGCTTCTCGCGTTCTGCCGGAGCAAGCCCCTCCGCGGCCTTGTCGAAAAGGCTGCCTGAGGCATGGCGCGCTGCATTCATCAACAGGGTTTGCTCGCCGAACCGTTCCGCCACGGCCTTGCCGAAGATGTCGATCTCCGCCTTGATCGCGGGGTTGCTGATCGCATGGCCGAGGACTGCCGGCAGATCATTGCGGTCGATAGCGTCGCCAAGCCGTTCGAGCACAAGGTGCGCCGCCGGCGAGAGTGCCGGAATGTCGATCGAGGCGCGTTGGCGCAGCGCCTGTTCTTGCTTGCCTATCCGCTCCTGCGCCGCCTGGCGCAGATCAAGGTATTTTTCAATGCTGCGCTTGAGCGCCGGCACATTGGCTTCGGCAACGCGCCGCGCCTGTTTGTCCAGGCTTGAGGCAAACAGTCCGGTCTTGCCGGCAAGCCGCCCGATGGAGGCGGGAGCAGCGACAAGGCGCTCAAGCGTCTGCCTTGCAACCTTGTCGTTCGTCAGAACCGCATGAAAGTCCATTACTCGGAAAGCGATTTCGGGATCGGCAAAGACATAGCGGAAACGGTCAGACACATCGTCCCATTGTTTCCTGACGGCGGGATCAGCCAGAAGCTTCTGCTCCACTGTTTCCTCCAGGGCAGAAGGATTGAAGGGAATGCCGGCGAGCATGGGCCTGACCTCCTTTCTGGCAGGGGTATTGCTGATTTCAACAAGGCTGAGTTTTTCGCCGACACTGCGCAGACGCCGGGCAAGCCCGGCTACCTTGCGTGTCTGGCGCAGCGTCCATTCGAGGTGATCACGAAGCAAGGTGCGGGCAACACGGACAATCTGCAGGCCGCGATTGTCGGCAAAGCGCAGCGCCTGCCGGTAGAGCTCATGGCGTTCGTAGTCGAGCGTCGTCTCCTTGCCCGCACGACGCGAAAGGAGCGAGACCAGACCGCCGGCTTTTGCAAAGGAAAGCGTGCCGTAATAAAGTGCCATATCCTCGCGGTGGCGGGTCATCGCCACATAGGCGAGGTGACGGTCAAGCGAGAGCGAGGCCAGCACTTTGACGCGGTCGACGGTCAACCCTTGAGATTTGTGAATTGTCGTCGCGTAACCATGGTCGACCATGGTGTAGTGGCGCTGTTCGATCGTGACCTGGCGGCGCTCATTCCCATCTCCGACCTCGGCAACAATGCGGCCGGGTGCCGCCTCAACGACACGGGCGATCATGCCGTTCTTGACACCGAGCCCGCTGTCATTTTTCAGGAACACGATCTGGTCACCGATATCGAAGTGACGGACACCCTCCCCGGTCGCAAAGGCATGTCCTTTTCCAACAATCCTGCGCTCGACGAGCTTGTCGCGGGCGAGCTCGTTCAGCTTGCGCACATCACGGCGAAGATGGGCGAGGATCAAAGTGGTCTTTTCCGGATCATAGTCATTGTTCCAGTCGGCAATGAGCCGCGCCACGGCACCCTCTTTGAGACTTTCGCCAATGATGCGACCCTTGCCCTCATAGGCATGGACGGCTTCCGCCACATGGCCCCGGGCAAGCGCGAGCGAGGCCGTACGCATCCAGTCTTCATGTTGCCGATAAATGGTCTCGAGCTCCGCGTAACCAATGCGGTTGGCGATCGCCCTGAAGGGAGCACCGGCTTCAATCGGCTGGAGCTGTTCGGGATCGCCGACAAGCACGAGCTTTGCACCGGACCTGACCACCGCTTCAAGGAAGAGGGCCATTTGTTTCGACGCCACCATACCAGCCTCGTCAAGCACGAAGACGCTTCGTTCATCCAGCGCGCTGCGACCCTCGCGCCAGCGCAATTCCCATGAAGCCAAAGTCCGGCTTTTTATACCGGCTTCCTTCTCCAGCCCCTCGGCCGCCTTGCCGGCGAGCGCTCCGCCAACGACGCGGTAACCGGCGGCTTCCCAGGCTTCGCGGGCAGCCTTCATCATCGTGGTCTTGCCGGCACCGGCACGGCCAACCACAGCGGCAATCCGCGCACCGCCGGTGAGATGTTCGATCGCCGTTCTCTGCTCGGACGAGAGGCGATGATGGCGCGCCAAGACCGCTTGAAGATCCTGTGCCTGCACACCTTGGCTGTCCTGTTCGCTCAGCCACATCGCCCGCTTTGCCATTGCCGCTTCAAGCCGGATCAGCTGGCGCGTCGTATAGCGGGCGCGGATCCGCGCGCCGGTGGCAATGTCGATGGCATCGCGGTCGATGCGGAGCAATTCTGTGCTGTCAAGAATGGCCGCCATGACGTTGCGGAAGGTGACCGGATCGTCAATATAGCGGTGCAGGACCTTTGCAATGTCGCGCTCGTCAAAGACGCTCTTTTCATCGGAAAGAAGATCAACAACGATCTGTGGTCGCTTCATGATCCGGGCGGCGTTTTCTTTCCTTGATGCATCGTGAAGCTCGATCCTTTCGAGCGATGGCTGCCATCCCTGTGTTTGCGCCTTTCGCTGGATTGCCTTGGCCGCAACGCCGATATGAGTGGTCGGAACAAGCTCAATGCCCCGTTCGGCATAGGAGCGCCCGTCGACACGCAATTCGAAACCGCGCAGCGCCAGATGCTCGTTCTGCAGATCAAGCCAGCGACCTCGCTGCTGCAGGAACTCCTCCTTCTCGCCGGCCCACAGCCGGTACCGGATCTTTCCCTGTTTTGTGCGTACGGGCTGGCCATCCTCACCGATGACGGCAATCTTCTTGGCGCCGAAACCGTCCTTGTTCAAAGGTCTGAGCGTCGTCATCAGGTGCACGTGCGGATTGCCGGGATCGTCATGATAGACCCAGTCGGCAATCTGCCCGCGAGACAGGACCTGTTCGAACACGAACTGGCGCATCAGCGCAACGTTCTCGTCCTTCGACAGCTCCACCGGCAGCGCGATGATGAACTCCTTGGCGAACTGGGCATCCTCGCGCTTCTCGAAAGCTTCGACCCGGTTCCAGAAGGCTTCTGCAGCTGCGGCAACCGAACGATCAGCAACCAGCGCTCTTGCCCAATCAGGCGCACCGGGTGGCAGCAGAAACTCCTCATGGGCAAGATGGCGCTTGTTGGAATAATCGACCGTCCGCGCCTCTCTCTCATAGGTCATCTTCGCACAGTGACGATAGGCGGCCGACAGGAGCGCGCTGCGGCCGGAACTGCGGCCGATCAGCTGGGGTGTGAAATGGGTGATAGCCAAGGCAAACCTTCCGACGACAAAACAGGCATCATGTTCGTCCGGAAGCGGCTGACATCGGGCCATGTCAGCAAAGGGTCGCGACAGCGACGTATTACTGCGCCCTTGGACCGCTCCTTTGGAACGGAGGGGATGATCTACCAAAGTGCCGGCCTTGCCGACTGTAGAATAAACGGGGATGCGCGTTGCGCTTGTCTGCGCAATCCTTGCAAGCCGAGAGCGGCTTGTAACCCCAAAAGGAATTTCCGCAGCAATCTTAAAAGGAAGACCCGCAATGAAGAAACCATCCGCGAAGATCAGGCAAGAAATCGCCCTCCTTCAGGACCAGTTGCGACAGGCCGAGACGCGTGAGGCAGAACGCATCGGCCGCCTCGCCCTCAAGGCAGGGATCGGTGATATTGCGATTGACGAAACGGAACTACGGAGAGCCTTCGAAGAGCTCGCCGCCCGGTTTCGCCCGGACCGGAACGGCTCGGCCGAAGGGAAAAAACCGGCGGGATCGAGCGCTGCGAGCAGTTCGTTGCCGCTCGCGTCTGACGCGATTAAAAACAGCGCTGGCGAGGCTTGAACGGATGAAACGGTTGACGACATCCGAGGCTCGCAGACAGGACACCCGTGAGAAAATCGAACTCGGCGGGCTGATCGTGAAGGCAGGATTGCGTTATGAGAAACGCGCACTCCTGCTTGGTCTTCTGATCGACGCTGGCATTCGTCTTGCTGACGATGAAAAAGAGCGCGACCGCCTGACAGCAATCGGCGCGCAGGCGTTCGGCCATGACGATGCGTAGGCTGCTGCTGACAGCAATGCCCGCATCCCTGATGATAGCGTCAATGTTCGCAATGGCGGGCATCGAACATTGGCTGGCCGCATTTGGAAAATCCGATCAGGCGCGCATGATACTCGGCCGTATTGGCCTTGCCATGCCTTACGTTACGGCTGGCGTCATCGGAAGCCTCACCTTGTTTGCCGCCAATGGCGCAGCGAACATCAAGGCTGCCGGATGGAGTGTTGCAAGCGCAAGTTTCTTGACGGTTGTCATTGCTGCGATCCGCGAAAGCGTCCGCCTGGTCGAACTGTCCGATAATGTGCCAAAGGGTCAATCGGTCTTCGTCTATGCGGATGCGGCGATCATGATCGGCGCATGCGTTACGCTGCTTGCGGGTATATTTGCCTTGCGAGTAGCGCTGATAGGCAATGCCGCTTTTGTCAGACCCGCGCCGCGCCGTATCGGGGGCAAGCGTGCCATCCATGGCGAGAGCCAATGGATGAGCATGAAACAGGCGGCAAAGCTGTTTCCACAAACGGGCGGCATTGTTGTCGGCGAGCGTTACCGCGTTGACCGCGACAGCGTCACAGATATTGCGTTCAGGGCCGACGCGCCGCAGACCTGGGGGACTGGTGGCAAGGCGCCGATGCTCTGTTTCGATGCCACATTCGGTTCAACGCATGGCGTGGTTTTTGCGGGATCGGGAGGGTTCAAGACGACATCCGTCACCGTTCCCACAGCACTTAAATGGGGAGGCGGTCTCGTTGTGCTCGATCCGTCAGGCGAGGTCGCGCCGATGGTGGTCGATCACCGGCGCAAGGCGGGCCGGAATGTCATCGTGCTTGACCCGGGAAATCCTGAAACAGGGTTCAACGCGCTCGATTGGATCGGCCGCTTTGGCAATTCGAAAGAAGAGGATATCGTTGCCGTCGCGACCTGGGTGATGACAGACAGTGCGCGGCAGGCATCCGCCCGTGATGATTTCTTTCGCGCATCCGCGATGCAACTCCTCATTGCCCTCATCGCCGACGTCTGCCTGTCCGGAAACCTGCATGTGATGGACCAGAGTCTGAGACAGGTCCGCGTCAACCTGTCCGAACCCGAACCGAAACTTCGGGAGCGGCTCGCGCGCATCCATGACCAGTCGGATTCGGATTTTGTGAAGGAAAATGTAGCTCCGTTCATCGCCATGACACCGGAAACATTCAGCGGCGTCTATGCCAATGCAGTCAAGGAGACGCACTGGCTCAGCTATCCGAACTATGCCGCCCTCGTATCTGGAAGTGCATTTTCGACCGATGACATTGCCGCAGGCGAGACAGACATCTTCATCACGCTGGATCTCAAGGTGCTCGAGGCGCATCCCGGGCTTGCCCGCGTGGTGATTGGCTCGTTTTTGAACGCGGTCTACAACCGCAAGGGCGAGTTGACCGGCCGAACACTCTTCCTGCTTGATGAAGCAGCCCGCCTCGGTTATCTGCGCATCCTTGAAACCGCGCGCGATGCCGGACGCAAATACGGCATCACCTTGATCTTGATCTTCCAGTCACTGGGACAGATGCGTGAGGCCTATGGCGGCCGCGACGCGACTTCGAAATGGTTCGAGTCCGCTTCCTGGATCTCGTTTGCGGCGATCAACGATCCGGAAACAGCAGAGTATCTTTCCAGGCGTTGCGGCGATACCACGGTCGAGGTTGACCAGACAAACCGTTCCTCCGGGATGCGGGGATCGTCACGCTCGCGATCCAAACAGCTTTCGGTCCGCCGCCTGATCCTGCCGCATGAAATCATGCAAATGCGGTCTGACGAGCAGATCGTGTTTACAGCGGGCAACCCACCGCTGCGATGCGGTCGCGCGATCTGGTTCCGGCGCAGTGATATGAAATCGGTCGTCGGCAAAAGCCGTTTTTACAGAACATAGTATCGATGCGACGAACCTATTGTGTTCGTTTCGGAACGGGATGATCGGCGCGAAAAGGCGTTGGATGATATCGACCCTGGAAAATCCGCAGATGGGTCGAGCAATCGCCCAGCTTAAACAAGGAAAGCAGCTATCGTGATCACCGTGACAAGTAACCGGGCGCGGCTTTGCCCTGCCATTCAACCGGTTGGGTTGCGCGAGCCATTTCCTCAAGCATTACCACCGTGTGGAAGTCGTGACTGAGGCGTGTGCGCAATTCCGGACGTTAGCAAAAACCGTCTTGTTTCCGTCCGGGCATTGATTGCGCTGCGACCGGATCGCTCACGTCCGGCACGAATGCCAGGCCCACATGCCCGTGTGCTTCCTGGCAACCCCGGGTGGAGCCCCGCCTTCGCTGGCGGAGCCCCTGGACCGATGGCTTCAATCCCGGTTTGGACGGGACCAGATGAGGTGCAGGGCTGCCTCACCGTCCACCTCAGTCAGAGTGGCGTAGATCGGAGCGGGAAAGCTCGGGTCGTCCAGTTTGACCGAGAGGTAGTCGCGCTCGCTCTCGTTGGAGCGCTTCTGCCATGCCGCACCGAGCTCAACATTGCCGGCATAGATGCGGTAGTGCGGGCCCTTGTCGGAGGGGTTGTCGATGCGGGCAATGCGGGCCCTGACGTTTAGTGCGAGGGTACGGACCGAGCCGGTAAAGCCGTTTTCGGTGGAGGTGAAGGTGCCGATGGTAGCCATTGTCTTGTTCCTTTCGCTTGTTTCGGGCCGCGCCCATCGCGGCCTCGATGGCTGTCGCAAAGATCGGCGACGATCGGACCGCACCCCGCAGGGGCCGAAACGCAGTGGAGGACGGCAGGAAGCAGCTTTGTTGTTTCGCGAGGAATGCGAACTCAGTTCGCAGGGGAAGAAAGCTGCGGATGGCCGTTGCGGATAACGGTCGAGGCGAAGCCGGTCTCCGATCAGACATGCCCCATCGAGCCCGCGAAGGACGTGGCCTGGACTGCAATGGAAGGAACCCTGGACGCATGTCCCTCGTCACCAGATTACGTCGAGCGAAATGGCATGGCGGTGACCCGCGCCAATGTCGCCGCCGCTTATCGGAAGCAGCCTGCCCCGGCCTGGCAATCAAAAAAGAGACGCAAGCGAACGAGGTCACATGGACTTCCAATGAGCACAGACGGGGGGAGACAGATATGGAGTCGGCATGGTCAGATCAAGACCTGGCATTCGAGCGTACATGATCAGATGGGCCTACCGTCAACCATTTGTCTTTGCCGCAGCAATCATTCGTCCCTGTGGGAAATTTCCTGATGGCGTAAAGACCGCTAGGCCTTCTTGAGCCCTCGCGATTGCTTTGCACCCATCTAAACAATCCCACTTGCAAGTAATGAGAATTTGCATTACTGTACATGACCTACTGAGCAAAAAGGAGAGAGTCGTGACTTCACTAGGGGTTACAATGAAAGGACAGGTCACGCTAAAGCGGGATTTACTGCAACATCTCGGCATTAGGCCCGGCGAACGGATAGAATTGGACAAACTGCCGGGCGGTGAGCTTCGGGTGAAAGCGGCGCGGCCGAAAGGCACAATTGATAGTTTCATCAGTCGGCATGCGGGCAAGGTCAGAAAGCCGATGACGATTGACGAAATGAACGAGATTGCCGCCTCTGGTTGGGCGGGTGAAGAATGAAAATCTCAGTTGATACAAATATACTCGCGCGCGCTGTTTTACAGGACGACGCAAAGCAAGGCCGTGCCGCGAGCAATCTTCTCAAAGAGGCTTCCCTTATCGCGGTAGCCTTGCCGTGCCTGTGTGAGCTGGTTTGGATACTACGGCGCGGAGCGAAGCTCCCGAAGGAAGATGTAGCCCTGACGATCCGTGATTTGCTGGATGCTGGAAATGTTGTGATGAATCGTCCTGCTGTTGAGGCCGGACTCGCCATTCTCGAAGCTGGTGGTGATTTCGCGGATGGTATCATGGCATATGAGGGCAATTGGTTGGGCGGCGAAACCTTTATGTCGTTCGATAAACAGGCAGTTGAACTGCTGACAGATCAAGGACAGGTGGCGCAGCTCCTGTCCTGACAGCGCCTCGCATTATTAGCACGACGGTCGCAGAACTGGGCACCCGGCTGTCTGGGTTTGTAAGATAGTCACCTTTCGTCTGCCGGAGATTGTCGAGAGCCTCTTACCGGCGTCTTTCCAAACGCAAGTTTCTGCCAATAGCCCGCAGGTGGCCCTGATATGTAGCAATAATCGCATGTTTTGGCCAGCAACGTGGCTGAAACCTGGAATTATCGGGCTAACTCCATTGATCGAATATGCACGTTGTTCCCCTCTCCTCATCATTGTAGCCGACAGTCATTGACATCGCTAAGCCGAGCGCTACCTCATCGCCAACCAACCTAAGTGATCGTGCGCGTCGACTAGTTTTCCGCTTCGTAAATATCAGACACGCTATTTTCCATATGCCGCCGGGAAAACCATGTCCTGATCGACAACGACGTTGAACTGATAGCCCGGGCGAATTTCCAACGTCGGCTGGACGTCGAGATTTCGGTTGATCGTGCGCTCGGCGACACGTCCGAAGGATTCTGCAAAGTTTCGCCTGGCTGCGTCGGATGCGGTATCCTGAGTCGCACGCGTAGAGCTTTCAGGCAGGGCCATGTCGATTCCCGTTCCGATCATCGCGATGAGGGCGGCCGAACCAAACGTCCTCAAATAGCGGTTGTTCACCTTGTCCTTGAAGCCGCCATTCCCTTGCACATCGGCAGCGGCCATTGCGCCTATCTGAAGCGTCGAGCCGTTCGGGAAAATGATATCCGTCCAGATAGCAAGAACCCGCCTTTGCCCGAATGCGATCTTGCTGTCATACCGGCCAAACAGTTTGGCTCCTTGCGGGATCAGGAGGCGGTGGCCGGTTGCACTGTCATAGATGTTCTGGCTGACCTGTGCGGTGATCCGGCCGGGCAGATCGCTGTTAATGCCGCTGATCAGCGTTGCAGGAAAGACCGACCCGCGCTTCAGCTCATGGGGCGATTGCTGCGGGACGAGCCGGTTCGGCAAATATCCGAGTTCCCTGATGTCCGAATTGAAGAAGTCTTGCTTGGATGCCTGGCCGTTCGGATCAAAATTTTGACCGGCAAGACCATTTCTCAGCGCTGCGGCATAAAGGTCCGAGCCGGAAGCTTGAGATGCGGAGTATGAAGATTTGAGTGTGTTGGGCGTATCCGTCGCATCGCCCGGCCTGCTTGCAAACTTGCCAGGGTCAAGGGCAAGAGGGGCATCATGGGCTGCTGCATTCGCTTGCAGACGCGCCATGCGTTGGCGTTGCCGTTCGCGCAGATATTGTTCGTCCTGCTCGCGTTGAAGACGTGCCCGCCACACCCCGTCCTCTTCCAGGCCGCTATCGCGCTTTTGGTATTCGCCCGTATGGTTTGTCTGCATCCCGAAAGGGTTGGCGGATGTGTCCGGCTTCGTTTCCACGGGAGAGGGCTGGAAGCTTGGGGACGGCTGAGGCTCGCCAATGATGCCGTCGGCCACACCCTGTTTCAACTGATCGGCATAGCTAGAGGCCGGGTATCCCGCAGACTGGTCAATGCCTGGTTCGTCACCAGGATAAAGCCCACGTCCCGTAAGACCAAAGAATATGATGACGAGAAAAGCGACAGCCAGACAAATCAGGACGAATACAGGCAGGCGATTGACGCGCCGCATGCTGGTGGCCTGGTTGCTGTTTTGCGTTCCGCCAAGCTGCAGCGATTGCACCATGACCGCTCCTTTCTAGCTGCTCTGCATAACCGAAAGCGGGCTTGTCGGCGTCGCGCCTACGTTTGTTATGCTGTAAACGCGGCCGATCTTCAGGCTCGCCGTCGACAGCCGTGCAAGCATCTGTCCCTCGAACGGCTCCACCGCATAGACAAGCGAGATGAGTTTTGTTCTATCCTCGGCCTTCTGGTCGGCGACAACCGCATAGCCCCAGCCCTTGAGCGCTGCCTCAAGCGCCCGTCCGAACGGCGTATCATCCTGATTCAAGGCAACGGCAGCGGTCCGGGGCCCCACCTGTTCGGCAAGACGACTGACCATGTCGCCGGCGATCGCGCCTGCGGCAGTATCGGAGATTTCAGGCAGCGCGGTGCCGGCGATCAATCCCGTTGGTGCAACCGATGCACACCCTGAAAGAACAAAGGCGAGAAACCCGGCAACCATCATGGCGCGAACAGGTGAATGCAATCGCATCACCGCCCTCCCCGCTTGATGGTGATCTTTTCCTGCTTCCAGCCGACGCCGGAGACAAGTACGGCACGGTCAATATTGTAGTCGACCATCATTATATCGCCTTTCATGCGGTAGTTGACAATGCGGTTCTGGCCCCCCGACACGACGAACAGAACCGGTGCATCCTTGGCTGATACGGATTTTGGGAACTGGATATAGGTTTTCGATCCGTCACCGTAGACGCGCACCGGGCGCCAGCTTGCTGTTCCGGAAAGCGAATAGCCGAAATTCAATTGTTCTGGGGGCAAACCGGCCCCGGAAATCGTGCCGGTTTCCAGCCGTGCATTGATGTCAGAGACTTTCGCCGAAACGTCTTCGGGATATTCGAAACCCACACGTGCCATATACTGCCTTGCATGCGATTTGAGCTGAATGTGATAGGTTCGCCGCGATGTTGTCACCACCATGGACGTGACCAGGCCAGGCTCGGAGGGTTTAACGATCAGATGAATCGCCTGTCCACCGGCTGCACCGGAGGTGGCGGGTTCAACCTTCCAGCGCACCGTGTCGCCGACAAGGACGTCACGGACCACCTCGCCGGCCTGAAGTTCGATGTCGCACACCTGCAATGGTGAACAGACGACGGATGGTTGCACTTCCCCGAAAAGAAAGATGACCTTGCCATCCGCCCCTTTCGTGACGAGTCCGCGGCTTCCCCGCCATTGGCCGGATATGTTTGTACCTTTCGCTTCATTAGCGCTCATGCTCTGAGCCAGAGCGAACGGAAGGAATGTGGTCATGACGAGGAGGGTGATGGATGCAATCAGGACGGCCCTGGCGGAGATTGCGCTGACGTTCATGTCTGGTTTCATACCTTTTAAAGCTGCGCCGTCCAGTCGAAGTCACGCAGGTAAAGACCTAGCGGATTGAGCCGGATGATGCTTTCATCTTGTGGTGGATTGAGGGTGACTGTGGCAATGCCTCGAAACCGCCGAACCGCGGTTTCCTTGCCCTTCCGGTCGCGTTCATATTCAGTCCAGTCGACCTGGTAGGACTGGTTTGACAGCGCAACGATGTTGTTGACTTCAACCGCTACGGTGGCGTTCCTGGCCTTTTCAAAGGGAGAATTGCCGCGAAACCAGCTGTTCACCTTCTCGGTCGCGGGGTCCGAAGTTCTGAGCAGCGCATAGGTGCGGTCGATATAGTGCTTTTGTACAATCGCATCGGGAGTCACCGAGCGAAAATTTGAAACGAAACCGCCAAGCGTGGCCCGCACCACACGCGGGTCGGCATATTCGATCTGCTGCGGGACGCCGGCACTTGCGGCGGTTCCGAGCTTGTCGACCTCGACGATGTAGGGGACGAGCTTCACCTGGGTGCTTTGGAAAAGCCCATAGCTGAAGCCGATTACCGCCATCAGCATGCCGGCAATGCCGACGATCCGCCATGTCCTTGCCGCGTGGATATAGGAGCCGTAGCGCTCATTCCATTCCAGCCGTGCGGCCATATAGGGGTTTTCTGCTGTCTCACCCGGTGCCATCACCCCCCACGCCTTGTTTCGGGCAGTCGATCGTCTCATATCAGCGTCCCTTATTTCCGGATGAGTCTTTGGGCGCCAGGGATGACTTTCTGGCTTCCTCGAGCTTGGCGTTGGCGAGCCCGAGCGTTGAGGTGCCATAGGTGCCGCGTCCGCCCATCGCCTGATCGCGGGCTGCCGAGGCGAGTGCGCCTCCAGTTGCCCCGAACCCGCTTGCCATTCCTTTCAGCGCCGCTCCTGCCACTGACGAGCCCGTCGACCGGGCATCGGCGTACGCCGCTGCACCGATTCTCGCTCCTCCCATGGCAAGGGAAGTCGCGCCCACCGTCGCACCGACGGCAAAACCCGACGCCTGCGAGCCGTGCCGGATCGTCTCCATGCCGCCCGTCACGGACACACCCTGCACCACGCCCTGCATGATAGGAGGGACATACATCGCAATTACGAACACGACGACCGATATGCCGGCGATGGCGAGCGTGGTAATAAATTGGTCGGTGGTTGCGGTTGGCGCCTCAGCCAGTCCGAGCAGGGTCTCGGAGCCGATCTTGGCGATCATCACCAACGCCATCAGTTTCATGCCGACCGAGAAGGCATAAACCAGATATCGGATGGCGAAATCCTTGGTGTAGGAGGAGCCGCCAAGCCCGAGCATGATCATTCCTGCCAGGAGCCCGACATACATCTCTACCATGACGGCAATGAAGATGGCTGCGATCAGGGAAAATGAAACGACAACCACAACCATCGCGAAAACCGCAGCGATGGCCAGCGCATTGTCCTCGAACAGACCGAACTTGGCCTGCTCGGACATCTTCGACGCAACGCGGATTCCGGCGTCGAAAATATTGGCGGGCGACGGAGAGCCACCACCGGCGCCGATCTGGTACAGGCTGTCGACTACGGCCTTGGCGAATGCCGGGCCACCGTCGAGGATAAAGGCGAAGAGGCCAATGAACATGATCCGGCGCACCAGTTCGGCAAACCATGAATCGAGCGCGGCGGCACTGACCGCCAGCCAGATAGCGGCAATGCCGATTTCGATACCGGCGAGAATCCAGAACAGGGAGCGCGCTGCATTCATGATCGTTGTCTCCCATCCCTTTGCGGCACTCACGACCTGGTTCTCCAGCGTGGTCAGCACCGCACCCTGTTGTGCAAGCGCTTGCGCGCTCGCAAGCAGCAAAATCGCGACGACGAAGAACGCTGTCTCCTGAGCGCGGGAAGCGCGTAAAACTACCATCCTGACTTCATCTCCTGGCCGCCGCGGACATCACGGTCCGGACCGCCACCGAAAAAACGCTCGCGGTATTCGCGCTGTGCAGCACCCGGTTCCGAAATCATCGCCAGTGGCTCAGTCATCGCGTCGGGTTGAATCACCATTCCGAAAACGATGGCACACGCCAGCACGAGGATAACGAGGATGCGCGGGCTCACCAGCGCGGCTCCATTGTCTGGCCGCCGCGGATGTCATTGATCGGTGCGTTGAAGAATTTTTCCCGTCGGGCCTGGGCAAGATCCTTTTGTGCCTGTTCGGATCGAAACCACGTGCCCATCATGGTCATCTGCTGTGAAACCAGCCCGCGCAGCTTTTGCATTTGCGCGACCTGCTGGGCGGCGATCTGATGGCCGACCTGCTGGGCGGCGATCTGATGGCCGACCTGCAGTGCTTTCATCTGCCCATCAGCGCTTTGGGACATTGAGCGCAATGATGACATTGTGCTCTCCTCGCTGGTAAACTGCTCAGCGGTGAGATTTGCAGCCTTCAGTGTGCCGAGGATCGTGTCACGATTGGCGTTTGACCAGTCCTGATAGGTCGACGAAAAGCTCGCGCTGTCCGGCAGGTTACTTTTCATGTCGGCGAAGCTCGCGAAGCGCTGCTTCAGGACATCGTCGACATTGCCCATGGAAAAGGCGATGCCCTGCCCCTGTTCGACAACGCTCTGAAGCTTGCCCAGATCATTTTCAACCTGGCCCCATATATGATCCGGCAGCTGGGCGGTGTTTTGCAAAAGATTCCTGTAGATGTTGAGCTGGTTCTGGATTTGCTCTGCCAGCTGATTGATCTGGGTAATCTGATTGTTCACCTGCTCGGCCGACTTGCCGACGAGGCTGATCAGCTCAGCGTTGTTGGCCAGCTGGGTCCATTCTGTAGCCTGTGCGGTGACACCGCCAGCGCGCGCGGAACCTGAGGTGACCGGCGCAAGCACTGCCACGGCCATGGCGGTCGCGAAAAGGTTTCTCCTAAGCTTTCGGTAACAGCAATGCCGCATCGGCAATCCCCCTCTGCTTGATCCAATGGAGCGGCCAGTCGGCCGCATGTTCGGCATAAAGGGCACGGATATGCTTGATATCTTCCTTGCCGGATGCGCCCACAAATGAAAGCGCCAGAGGTCCAAGAGCCATGTCAAATAACCGGCGCCCTTCGGGACTAATTACATAATATTCCCGCTTCGGCACGGCGGAGGCGACAATGGCGATCTGGCGATCATTAAAGCCAATCCTTTCGTAGAACTCGCGTGTTCCGGGCTCTCTCGCCGCACCGTTTGGAAGACAAATCTTGGTCGGGCAGCTTTCTTTCAGCACATCGATGATGCCGGAACGATCGGCGTCCGAGATCGACTGGGTTGCGAGGATCACCGCGCAATTGGCCTTGCGCAGGACTTTCAGCCACTCCCTGATCTTGTCCCGGAAGACCGGATGGCCAAGCATCAGCCAAGCCTCATCAAGAACAATGAGGCTTGGCTCGCCCGTCAGCCGTTTTTCAATGCGGCGAAACAGGTAGGTCAGGACCGGCACAAGATTGCGCTCGCCCATATTCATCAATTCCTCAACCTCAAAACACTGAAAAGCACCCAGTGACAATCCGTCCGCTTCCGCGTCAAGAAGTTGCCCCATCGGACCGTCGACCGTGTAGTGGTGCAATGCGTCCTTGATCTCGCGCATCTGCACACCGGAGACGAAGTCGGAAAGCGACCGGCCACGCGATTGCGCCATCAGTTGGATCTGCCGGGAGATGGCGTTGCGATAGTCGGGAGTGATGGGGACATCCTGCAGTGTCACCAGCATCTCGATCCACTCGCTCGCCCATGCACGATCCGTGTCCGTCGAGAGCTCGGACAACGGACAGAAAGCAAGCTCGCTTCTTGCCGCTTGCGGCTCTGCGCCAATCTCGTAGTGGTCACCACCGACTCCAAGCGTCAATGGCAACATGGAACGCCCCTTGTCGAATGCAAAGAGCTGGGCGTCCTTGTAGCGGCGAAACTGCGAGGCAATCAGAGCCAACAGCGTGGACTTGCCCGATCCGGTCGGCCCGAAAACGAGCGTATGGCCGACGTCATCGACGTGAAGATTAAACCGGAACGGCGTCGAGCCGCTTGCCACCTGCATCAAGGGCGGGGATCCGGCCGGATAAAATGGGCATGGAGCAACGGGCCTGCCGGACCAAACCTGATTGAGCGGGATGAGATCTGCGAGATTGCGCGTGTTGATCAGCGGTTCGCGGATATTGGCATACCAGTTGCCGGGCAGACTGCCGAGGAAGGCATCGGTCGCATTGAGGGTTTCGATGCGCGCCCCGAACCCTTCTCCCTGAATCAACCGGCGGACCGCTTCGCATTTGTCTTTGAGCTGGACACTGTCCTTATCAAACAGAATGATCACCGGCGTATAATAGCCATAGGTTACAAGCTGGGATGAGGCTTGTGCAATTGCGTCCTCGGCCTCGGCCACCATGAGCATCGCATCCCGGTCGACGGCTCTGCTTTGTGTCTGGAAAAGCTGATCAAGGAATGGGCGAACCTTCTGCTGCCATTTTTTACGCGTGCGCTCAAGCTTTGCCTTGGCCTCTTCGGCATCGAGAAAAATGAATCGGGAAGACCAGCGATAGGTCAGCGGCATGAGGTCGAGCGCGTTCAGGATGCCTGGCCAGCTCTCTGCTGGCAGACCATCGATCGCAACGACGCCCGCAAACCGGTTGTCCACCATGGGTGTCATGCCGTGTTGCAGCTCGGCTGTCACCAGCCAGTCGAGATACATAGGGACAGCAGGCAACCGCACAGGATGGTTCTCCCCTGTAATACAAAAGCGGATGAACTGGAAAAGCTCATCATATTTCACCACACTCCCTCGTGGCCCTCCGACTTCCTGCGTCACCATCCGCCTGATCGACATCGTGATGGAGAGGTATTGTTCTATTTCGCGGATCGAGGTCTGGAATGCCTCCAACGCCTGATCGGCGTAGGAGGCAGACCGGGTGTCGCGATCGGCATAGAGATAGCGTGTCAGACCGGAACTTCGGGGCTCGGGCGGGCGCCATGTCAGGATCAGCGCGTGCTGGCTTTCGAAGTGACCGCTTTCCCGTTCAAAATGCGCACGACGCTCGGCGTCAATCGCGCGGGTCACCGCATCGGGGAAGAAACAGTCCCGGTCTCCTGGATAATCGGTTGCCGGAACCCGGACGGCCTCGACCTGGATCATCCAGCCCGAACCCAGGCGTGAAAGGATGACATTGATCTGGCGCGATATGTCATTGCGCTCGACGTCCGTAGAGCTTTCGCTATCGGGTCCGGCGAAATACCAGCCGGCCATCAGCGAGCCATCCTTGAGAAGAATAACGCCGTTGGCGACGAGCCCGGCATAAGGAACAAGGTCCGCAAAGGAAGGGCCGGCGTGGCGGAAGCGAGAAAGAGCGACCATCATTGCTCCTCAATATCGGCGCCAGGGCGTCGACGTCGGCCGGTAATGGACAGTGTATCTGATGTGGCGGAGATAGACCTTGCGCATTAAGGGATCGGCTTTTGCCATCATCCGCAGTGCGCCGACGGCGATCAGCCAGAACGCGACGCCGAACAGGGCCGCATACCACGTCAGAACAACGAAAATCAGGATCACCGTCGCAAGCGCCGTGAGGAGAACGAGCTCGCGGTCGGCTCCCATCAAAAGGTTCGGACGAGAGAGCGCCCGTTGGATCGGCGTCCTTTCAAGCCCGGAGCCGACTTCAGCCATGGGACTTCTCCCCTTGCGGAAGGGCTTTCCGATCGGGCGCCTCCATCGGACCGATCGATGCGCCTGTCGAACCGAACAGGGCGACAATCTGTGTCGCGCCGAGAAGGACACCTCCGACAAGGGCGATATAGCAAAGCCTGCGTGCGAAGTCGTTGAGTTCACCGCCAAAGATCAGCATTCCACCTGCAATGGCGACCGCAGCCAGCGCGATGAATCCGGCGACGGGTCCGGTGATGGATTGCTGGATCTGCTGGAGCGGGGATTCCCATGGCAACCCGCCTCCCCCGGAAGAGGCAAATACAGGTCCTATAACAAAAATGCTCATTGCAGCCGCGAAAGTTCCGGCGAATAGAAACACACGATAATCACGCGACATAACGTTCCTCCTGGATCTGGGGATTTTGGGTTTCATATTGAGTGCCGGTAAAGCCTTCGACGCGGACCATGTCGCGAATGCGCCGCCCTTGCGGCGTACGTTCGATTGAGATCACCAGATCGACGGCTTCACCGATCACTTCGCGCATGGGTTGCGGGCTGATTTCGGCGGTCAATTGTTCAAGACGACGCAAAGCCGACAGGGCCGTATTGGAGTGGATTGTGGTAACGCCTCCCGGGTGCCCCGTATTCCAGGCTTTGAGCAGAGTGAGGGCTGCACCGTCACGGACCTCGCCGACAACGATGCGGTCCGGGCGCAGGCGCATAGTGCTCTTGAGAAGTCGCGCCATATCGATCCTGTCACTTGTGTGCAGTGCAACGGCGTTTTCGGCAGCACACTGGATCTCCGCCGTGTCTTCAAGAATGACAATCCTGTCATCCGGAGCGATTTCGACGATCTCGGCAAGAACAGCATTGGCAAGAGTTGTCTTTCCCGACCCGGTGCCTCCCGAAATCACGATGTTGAGGCGAGAGGAAATAGCATGGCGGATGGCGGAAGCATGGCGCTCCGTCATCACCATCGATCTGACATAGTCCTCGAGCCTGATGAGGTGCGACGTCCGGCGCCGGATCGTGAAGGAGGGGCGGGCAACGACCGGAGGCAGCAATCCTTCAAACCTGTGCCCGCCAATCGGCAGTTCGCCGGAAATGATCGGACGGTCCTGGTCAACTTCTGATTGCAGCGCATGTGCGATGCTTCCAATGATGATCTCGGCTGTGGAAGGTGGCATTTCGCCAGCCGGCGTCATGCCGTTCCCCAATCGTTCGATAAAGAGCTTTCCATCGGGGTTGAGCATTATCTCAACGACGTTAGCATCGCCAAGTGCGGCACACAGATGGTCGCCAAGGGCTTCCTCAAGCTTGCGGATAAGGCGCGGATGGGAGCGCAACCGGTTCATGACAGCCCCCATATTCTACTCGCGATTGGGCACAATTGCCGAGCGATATGCCGCCGGGCGGATCCGGTCAAAGCTTGCAGCGTCGGCGGCAAGAGAACCTGCGACCGCGATCGTATCTCCGATCCTGCACGGCTCACCGAGGCGACGCATCGGCCAGCCCGCCCGCTTCAGGATTCTTTCAAATCTGACGTCGGTTGCAGTGACGACCTCTTTAAATCCATTTGCCATCGACCATTCGATAATGCCTGCAAACAGGGTAAGGGTTGCCTCGTGCAACGTGCCCGCTGTCCTGCTTCGCACAAGGGAGGTATCAACACAGAACCGCGAGCTCTCCACCATCGCCGGATGAGCCGCCAGTCGCCCGGCCGCAAGGAGCTTTTTAAAAATATCCGCCAACATTGTTGGCCCGGTTGCGGGAAGCAATCTGGCGCAGCCAGCCAGGATTCCGTCTTCTGCAATGGCGAGGATATATGTAGGGTCAAGCAGATCATAGGCGTCGGTCTCGCGCCGATCGCGAACGTTGACATTCCAAGCGAGCCGGCCCGAAAAAACACGTGCTCTCAGCTTGAAGAGTTCGTTGACGAGTCGCCGTGAATTCAGGTCCCGGGCGTCCTGTATTGCAAGCGCTAACATCCTTTACGACCTCCTTTGTTTGGCAACGGAGGCAAGCGACCATGAATTTCAGATCTGTTCGAGTGTAGAATTCTACAGTCCTGCCGGCCATCAGTTCGAAGGGATTGCGGCATTGGTTGAGCCAGCAGCACCGGCGACAATGCGCATTTCGGCCAAAGCCACAGGCAGGCACGTGCTTGCCGATTTCACTTTTTTTCGATCATTGCCGAAAGGTATGTAGGATTTCAGGGTCGTGGTTCGTCTTCACGACATCAACTGAAACAATCCGAGGAGACGAACATGAAAATCCTGTCGAGCCTGTTTGCAGTGGCAGCACTGGCACTGGGCGTCACATCTGCAGTCCATGCAGCGACGGCTGTGTCCGCAAAAAGCGGGCATATCCAAGCGGACGGTATCAACTATTACTATGAAGTTCACGGTGAGGGCGCAGGCAAGCCACTGCTTCTCCTTCATGGCGGACTTGGCTCGATCGACATGTTCAAACCGATCATGGAGCGGCTCACCAGAGGCCGGCAGGTCATTGGTGTCGATCTTCAGGGACATGGCCGCACCGGGCTTGGAGCCCGCCCGATCAGCCTTGAGGCGATGGGCGATGTTATGGCAACTATCCTTAAATCACTCGGACACGACCAGGCAGACGTCCTTGGCTATTCGTTCGGGGGCGGCGTGGCGTTCCGGCTTGCCGTACAGCATCCCGAAGTCGTCAGCCGCCTTGCCCTGGTCTCGGCGGGCTATGCGCAGGACGGGTTCTATCCTGAGATGATCAAGATGCAGGCGACGATGAATGCGGACATGGCCGACATGATGAAGGATACACCCATGTACAAAAGCTACGCGGCGGTGGCCCCGAAGCCGGCGGACTTTCCGCGCCTCATCGGCGCGATGGGCGATTTCATGCGCAAACCGTATGATTATTCCAAGGACGTTGCCAAATTGAAAATGCCGGTAATGCTGGTGTTTGCCGACAGTGACATGTACAGGCCCGAACATGAAATCAAGTTTTACCAATTGCTTGGCGGCGGGCTCAGGGATGCTGGCTGGATGCGTGAAACCATGTCACAAAACCGGCTCGCTATCATTCCCAACCGCACCCATTACGATATCTTCTTTGCGCCCGAGTTGCCGGAGGCAGTCATGCCATTCCTGGATGGGCAGGAGAAGGTCAAAACCTGGGACGAGATAGTCAACGAGGCGAACAGATAGGGTGGAGCGCGTCGCCGGAAAATAGCAGCGGCCTGTCCGTTAATCCGGCGACCTCTTCCGCGATCTCCTTAGAGCAGACGTCTTTGATCTGCGGTCTTCGACCAATGGATTTCAGATTTTGCCGGATAGATGCAAATTCTGCGTTGCATGGCCAATGGCAGTTACGGGCCGGCTGCAAATGGGATATGTCAACTGAACGCACGTTGGCGGACATAGGGCAAAATCAATGCCTGATACGCTGAAACACTGCCTTCCCCGCCACTGATCAAAATCCGGTTGGTGTCGGGCTTTTGGCCCTCGTGAACAAACTCATTATTTCTCCTAATCGCATATCACCCCTCGGGCTTAAGCAATACATTGCCGGCCGAACATTAATGAGCGGCGACAGTCCCGCCATGTTCGTTCAGTCTATTGGCGTCTGGGCAAGCAGGACCCTTTCCTGCTCCGGCTGTTACCGAACCGATATAAAATGACGCGTTCCGCCTTCGGCGCCCGGGACGAAGCCCGGCCAACCCGGTTGCGGGTCAAGGGCGAAGTGACTATTGGGTTGGTAAGGATTTGATGGGCAACACTATAAAGCTCAGACAGTTCCTTGTTTGCCATGAGTTAGAATTGTTTGCCCACCGCAGCGATCGTTGGACCGAAATCTTCAGGTGAGTTTCTAGGCCGGCGCGCGGTAGCGCTCGGCCGGATGCTGATTTCCGTAATTTGGAAGCATGGCTTGGCGCGCTGCCTCAAGCGCGTCCCACTGACCGGCGTCGGGAAGCGGTGGGATGGTTACCGGCTCGCGGCGGTCGAATCCGACCAGTGCCGCATCAACCAGATCGTTCACCTCCATCACGTTGGAGAGCGTGTTGACGTCAGCGCCGACATGCTCCCATATCTCAGTTCGCGTCGTGGCGGGAAGCACCGCCTGGACATAAACCCCCTTGGGCGCAAGCTCCAGGCTGAGCCCCTGCGATAGAAACAGAACGAAAGCCTTGGTTGCGCCATAGACCGTCATACCGAATTCCGGCGCCAGTCCGACCACGGAGCCGATATTGACAATTGCTCCTTCGCCAGCCTTCGCAAGACGTGGAGCGATGGCACTGGCGAGCCGCACAAGCGCAGTCGTGTTGAGCGCCACCAGCCGTGCAACGGAGTCGGTACTCTGCTCGATGAACGTACCACCAATGGCGGTTCCTGCATTGTTGACAAGGATTCCGATACGGGCGTCATCGCGCAGCCTCGTTTCTACCGTTGCAAGCTCGCCAGGCTGCGTAAGATCAGCACGGATGATGTCGATCGCCACGCCATATTCCTGGCGCAGGCGGAACGCCAGGGTCTCCAGTCGCGCCATATCACGGGCAACCAGCACAAGATCGTGCCCGCGGCCGGCAAAACGCTCGGCATAGGCGGCACCGATGCCGGTAGAGGCGCCGGTGATGAGGACTGACGGAATAATGGTCATGGCATTGCCCTTTTCTCTGATCGAACCTATAATCATGACGGACATCATGATTAGCTAAATATGATCGTCATCATGTAAAAGTCAATGGACCAGACGGAGAATTTCAAAATGAAGGTTAGCCGCGAGCAGATGGCAGATAACCGCCGCCGGATTTTGGATGCTGCCAGCCGGCTGTTTCGCGACAAAGGGTTCGATGCGGTCAGCGTGGCGGAAGTGATGGAAGCGGCCGGGTTCACCCATGGCGGCTTCTATGGCCACTTCAGTTCGAAAGACGATTTGATCGCACATACCCTTGCCCATGTCCTTGCCGCGGACGAAGGCGGCGGGCGGGATTTTCGCGCTTATTTGAATGCCTATCTTTCACCCCGGCATCGGGATAATGCCGGCAGTGGTTGCCCGACTGCGGGCCTTGTTGCAGATATCCGCTATCAGAACCCGGCGGCCCGCTCGGCCATGACCGAAGGCCTTCGCTCGCAGATCGATCGCCTCGGTGAGGCGCTTGCGCAGTTGAGCGAGGTCGACAGGCGTCGTGCGGCAGTCGGAAGCTGGGCGGCGATGGTGGGGGCGGTGATCATCGCCCGCGCGATCGACGATCCCGTTCTGTCGGACGAAATTTTGGAACAGACACGTGCTTGGATTGATAACGCAGTCAACCAGACCGTGACATGATTTTCATGCTTGCCAAATACCGCAACTGAACCCCGGCTGGGCCGCCAGAGAGTGCGGCGGCAGCTTTCTCCTGCGAACCTGATCCGTTGACAGCAGGCGCCGTATGCGCCCTGTCTGGCACCAGCGCCGGACTTGACCAACGGCGCTGTTCGAAGTGTCCAGACCTTCTGGCATTGCTAAAGCACTGGAAGTAAACCAGCACTGGAAGTAAACCAGCACGGGCTGCAAAATAACTGAAGTCCGGTTCCGTTTGACGCTGATGAAAGCAAATCAGAACTGCAGACAGTCACTGGGCTGCTTTGACACAACCGCTCGCCAGTAAAATTCGGATTCGGTTTTGCCGGCGCTTGGCTGTGCCTAGTACCCGTTTTAAATGAGCATTTTCGCTCATCCCGCAGCTAAAGACCATTTCACTTCCTCTCGCGGGGCGCGTGGTTTTAGGCCACATCCCTTTATACATGAGTACCTTCCTGCTCTTTCGAAAGGCTTGCTGGGCTTCAAGCACGAGCCCAGGGGATTAATACCGGTCGCCGGAACCAAGGACGACACGTAAGGCCCTTCTTGCAGCGGGGACGGTAAGCGCAACTGCGCCGCACGATACTTCCCGGACGCAAAAAACTCGTATGCTCAACGCCCCCTGATCGGCGCGCGTTGAGACCAGAGAACTGGCGCCTGTTAATTGCCACCGTTCAACCGGATCTGCCCGTTGCACGATGACGCAAACCAGTTCTCCTGCCATGATGTCTTCGGCTACAGGCTCGTTGTGATGCCCCGGGCATTCGCTTAAACCGGGCAAGTGAAGAAGGCATTTCGCGCCCGGTTACAGCAGGCGCCATGCCAAACTTTTTGCCAGTCGGAAGTGTTGCTGCAACGATCCTGTCAACGCACAGTGACAACAATTTGCCCAGCAGCGATCATGGAACCGGCCGTGACCCGAGATATGGGCCGGTGGAGGACCGCCGCGCCTGCCTTACCCTCGTGATGATCCCGCGCCGGGACTGGCGCTGTATCACAAAATCGCAAGCTACAGCATTTTGCGTGCGCCTTTCCCAGCATCTGTTACCTTGCTCTGGGGATATGGCGCTGACGGCTGGTCGGTCTACGGTGGGGCTGAGCATGAACGATGGCCTTATCACAATGTGGGGCGTGATTGGGCGCTTGCACCCCTCCTGCCGGCGCCGGTGTGAATGGGGTTGTGCCATGGAAAATCGCTGGCATTTCGGCAGGGGCATCTGCGACACGAACTCACAGGTTCGCCCTCCCCTGCGGCAAGCCAGCTTTGCACCTGATTGACGGGCGCATCGCAGGAAAAGGCGTCGCGACCAATAAGCCAGGCGAAGATCGGGATGGCGCTGTGTGCTGAATCGAATATCGATCCAGAAGATCCTTGACGCCTGTCCATCCCCTAGCCGGCCTTTGCATGAACCCTTGCTGGAAGTTCCTGGTATGCATCGACACCCGACGGGTTGCGTCCACACCCCGGGGACTGATCAAATGATGCCGTGGTCGCCGGCTTTGACCTGCCGCACCATGCGCCCACAAGGGTCTTGCATTCGCCATTTTACCGGCTTGACGGACCGATGCGGGATTTCTGTCGAGCTGAATTCTTTGCAACAAGGGACGGGAGGCTTGCCTTCCCAGCTTTGTTTTGCCCCGGGTCCTGCGGTATCTCCGGTGCGCGGAATTTAGGCTTATTTCCGGGCTGCTAATATGATGGCGGGCGGGCAACGCCTGGAACCTGCCCCTGCAAATGGGACACTTGTCCCGCGCTGGTGCCGGATCAATCGGGACTTGAACAACGAACGGGCGCATTGCCGTGCCGGCCGACCAACCCGCCGCTCTTCGAAGTAAGGCAACATCGGGAACGACCAACTTGGGCATCGGGCCCGTCATGGCAATAACCGGAACCTGCGTGACCGCTGCCGGGGTTTGCTATGCGCACATTTTTCAATTCTGTCCATCTGCAGCAAGATTGCCACGCCTCAAATGATATCGGGCATGATGTGCCGAACATCGTTAGGCAGCATGATCCGGGGTTGCGGTCAGCACGGAAAACCCGATTGTTCGAGTGCATCGGTCACTCGGTGCCCCGGGAGAAGCCATCGATGAGGACAATATCGTGGGGATTGAGCGGCTCATTCATCTCGTGCCAGCGCCTCTTCATCGTCAAATGTCCGGCGTGATCAAACATCCGGGCAAACTGCCCGGCTGCCTCGGTAAACACACGGTTCTTTTCCGTCTGCGCCGGATCGGCGAACTTTGTCTCAATACCTCGGATGTAAACGATATCACCATGATTGATCAGTTGGTCAACTGGCCGTGGCGCCGGATCGCCCTGCGCGCCCCATGCAGCCCGGCAATGTTTCAGGTGATCGAAGCCAGCAATTCCTCCTGCAGCGATTGAAGCCTCTGCTGCCCGAGGGAATTCAGAAGTTCAGTCAGGTCCGGTCCGGCCAACGGCGCCTGCCTTTCTCCAGATGAGCGATCTACTCATGCTCCGCAGACAGGACCATGAGTCAGAGTTGCAGGATCAGGCTGGTCCGAGCTTACTACTGGGGGCGCTGGTGCTTCGGAAACCGGGACATTGTCCCTGCGCTGGAGACCAGACGGGTGGACAAATGACCAAGCCGACCCACTTGATGGATGCAGGCCCCATGCGGCTCAACTTACCTAAGGCGCCCCGTCCAAGGCAAGGCGGACATATAGAGCTGGATGCTGCCGTCCGTCATCCTCTTGCCATTGGCAATGACGGACGCGCCGCGCTGGTCTATCCCGCGGGAACCAGTTGCTCGAACTGACCTATGGCAAGCGGGAAGGGCGGGTCAAGAGCCTCACGGCCCGTGTTGCACAATGGCTGATCGGAAACAGGCCGATATGGGCCAGCTCATTGCCAGACCGGGCGCGCCAGGCAAGTCACCACTGGGTAACTACTCGCCATCAGTGAATATATGTTCCGGCTGGCGCCCGCAAATCAGGCTGGCGCCACTAAGGGACTAGGTGGGCCTTTGCCTTAACCATCGGGAAAGTGTGACTCTGTTGGATTGCAAAGACCAATCAATCGCGAGATCGGCGATGTACGTGGCGGAGCCCCCGGAACCGTCAACAAACAAGTGGGGCAAGCATACATTAGGAAGACGTTGCAAACCGCGCCTCGGCCGCCTTCAAAACCCACGATATCGCATTCCCTGGAAGTTCTCAGCTGAGAACTCTTGCAAATGGCGGCCACCAAAAGTTGTGCAAAAGTTCTCAGCTGAGAACTTTTTGAAATAAGCCTCCAACCCCTCTGCCGCATGCCGCTGGCCGGATGACTATAATGACGGGGATTGCACTCCCGGTGGTATTTTGCCCGTCGGGAAATCCATCCCCTCTGAGGAAGAGCAACTAACGGCGATTTAACTGCCGTTACGACTAATTTTGTAATGATAATCAAGGCGTTGACTAACTGCTTATCAAAGCTTGGAGCGGAGGGTTTCTGGCCAAAAGGGCACAGCCGCCGATGGATAGCGCCTGTCAATATCTTGCACGATCGCCCGACCTTTATCAAGTGCATAAGCCTTGCCTACCTGAAATTTAGCCGATCGTGTGGCAAGCAACGACGACAGATGCAAAGCGAAAATCAAAATCCGGACTCGCGATCCGGCCATTGGCCCGCTGCAACGAACAGGCGATCTGATAATGGACGGGCCGGCCTTGAATCCGAAAACATCCTATACGGGGCTGAAAAGGTGGCCAAGCAGTGAAGGCTCTTGGTCTGGGATAGTAAATGAGACAGGCCACCTTGTCCGGAATCTCCCAATTGTCGCTACGTTGCTGCTGGCTTCGCTTGCCGCCACGTCGTCGACAAGCGGTATGGACAGGTCACCAATTCCCACGCTGACCGCAACTACAAGGGCGACAGCGGTGGAAGATCATCCGGATCCAGACGATGATCCGGAATTATTGTTTGAGGCGGGCATTGATGGCGGATTTTCCGCGGTGCAGGAATTTTCCTTCCCGGCGCGATCATGCAGTCACTGTTGTGCAATCCGCCTGCAAGGCAACATGCGACGATCAATGCCAAGCTCGCAGCCCTTGCTGTCGTCGAACTCGGACGTTTTCCGCACCGCTCGATGGATGGTCCCGTACCCACAATGCGGCGGCAGCGGACGCCTTTTATCGTGCCAGGTTGGCCGAAAAGCGCAATGATCGCTGACAAAGCCTTTCGGACGCCGAGGAGCAGCTTACTCATAACGCGCGCGTACCGGCACAATCACCAAAGCCACGAGCCGCAGGATGCTGGGCGTCAAGATGATTGGTCCGGCTCGTCAAGGAGCATGCAGCGAAGCAGGATCGTTGCTTCCGGCGCACCGGAGCATCAACATAGGAACTGTTACGTGACGCCTTCTGCGTCGAGGCACCTGTGGGAATGTCCAGACACCATCTGCGCCGGGATATCCACTACCTGCCGTAACGGCACGCCTACCTATCCGTGCTGCGAGACCACAGCCGCAGTGCTGCAACCACTTGCGGACAAAGCCGGTTATTCTGCGCGTCGCCAGACGGACGATTTGCATATCAATCCGCCCAGGACACATCCAGATAGTGTGACCTCATTGTCAGAGAATTGCGCCTTGCCTGAATAGGTCTTGCCGCTTTCTGTATCGTAAAGAGAGCCGGCATATGTGGCAGGCCCTGTTGATTTCAGGCTCACCGCCTGAATGCCGACCACGGACCGGTTCCGTTTGGAAACATCCGGATTGTTGACATCATTGACCGGGTTTTTCATCCATATGACCGTACCGCACAGACCGGTGCCGCAGTCGCTTAGCCGGACCTTGGTGCCCCCGGACTGATTGACATAAGTGCCGGTTACCGGCTGCGTATCGGCGGCAGCACCGGTTACAAGTGCCGAGGACAGGACAAGGGCAAGGCCAAATTTTTGATATGTGAACAAGGCATGATCTCCAAAGGACAGTCGAGCCCGGCTATAAGCGGGC
Organism: Phyllobacterium sp. GQ127; assembly: GCF_059758635.1. Taxonomy (NCBI): domain Bacteria; kingdom Pseudomonadati; phylum Pseudomonadota; class Alphaproteobacteria; order Hyphomicrobiales; family Phyllobacteriaceae; genus Phyllobacterium; species Phyllobacterium sp. GQ127. The sequence continues at coordinate 181,458 of NZ_JCAXDZ010000006.1, read as the reverse complement.
TAATGATTTGCTGATTAACCATATAGACCGTAAATCTGACGAGATTAGGGGTAAAAAAGAGCAAATTTCGATGGTGGTGATCGGCTTGCCCTGGCCGGCTCGGTCACCAGCCCCTGCCCGAACACAGGCCTTGCGAATCACATAAGTCTATGCTTATGTATTCTCATGAATGAGACAGAGTTTTTCAAGGCACTGGCCGATCCAACGCGACGCGCAGTTTTTGAACGTCTGGCCGACGGTGAAATGAACGCCACGCAGTTGCGGCACGGGTTTGCAATGTCGCAGCCGGCCATCTCGCAACATCTTGCTGTCTTGCGTAGCGCCGGTTTGATTGCCGAACAAAAGCTCGGTCGCAACGTGATGTATCGAATAAACCCGGATGGGATCGCGCGGATGCACCAATGGCTAAGCCGATATCACGCATTCTGGCCGAAGCGGGTGGACGAGCTGAAACGGCTTCTCAAGGAGATGGATCAATGACACCGAAAAGCGAAGCGCGGATCAGGCTCACTTACGAACTGGATGCTGAACCAACGAAGGTGTGGCGCGCATTAACCATCCCCGAATATGTCTCGCGGTGGCTCGGCAGTCTCCCGTGCTCTGATATGGACGATGAAGCAGCACAGGACCGTATCGAGCTACGCCTCATCTCTGCGGAACCGGGCACACATGTGCGCTATAGCATCAAAGATAATGAAGCGGTCAGTACCGTGACGTTCCAGATCAACGCGAATGACAAAGGTGGAACCACTTTTCATATCGTGCATGAGCAATCCATGATTGCTGCCAACTGCAATTTTCCAAGGCAACGCTTGGCCGCCTGACCACAACAAACTTTCAATCTGACAGAGAGGAGTTCGCCTATGCGCGACATGATGCAACTTGTCCCTATGGTCGTGGAACAGTCCAGCCGAGGGGAACGGTCTTTTGATATATATTCACGACTGCTGCGCGAACGTATCGTTTTTCTCAACGGTCAGGTGGAGGACGGAATGGCTGCGTTGATTTGCGCACAACTGCTGTTTCTTGAATCTGAAAGCCCCACCAAGCCTGTCTCCATGTACATCAATTCGCCTGGCGGCGTGATAACCAGTGGACTTGCGATATATGACACAATGCAATTCATCACCTGCCCTGTTGCAACATTGTGCATGGGTACCGCTCGATCAATGGGTTCATTTCTTTTGATGGCTGGCGAACCCGGTCATCGAACTGCCTTGGTCAATTCCAGCATCCATGTGCATCAACCACTTGGTGGATTCCAGGGTCAGGCCTCGGATATTTTTATCCAGGCTGAAGAGATGCGGCAAACGAAGCAGCGTGTGACGAGACTTTATGCAGAACACTGCGGACGCTCTTTTGAAGAGGTGGAGCGGACATTGGATCGCGATCATTTCATGACCGCCGACGAGGCAAAAGAGTGGGGATTGATTGATACGGTTCTGTCAAAGAGAGAAGGGCCGCAGCAATTGCTGCCTGCGTGAGTTTGGCACCTGCAAACCCGCTGACTTCATATGCAAAAACATGTAGATACTTGTCTACAATAAACAGCGCGTGGAAAGCAGGCGGTATGAACAAGGCGAAGCGGACAGTTTATTTCGCGCTCGGCTGGCTAATGGTCGCGCTCGGTTTCATAGGTCTGCTTCTTCCAGTAATGCCCACAACAATCTTCCTGATTTTGGCCGCCTGGTGTTTTGGGCAATCATCGCCGCGTTTTGAGAAATGGCTGCTAGAGCATCCCGTCTTTGGGCCGACATTGGTCAATTGGCGAGAACGTGGCGCCATACCAATGCGGATCAAGTGGATTGCGTGCGGCGGCATGGCCTTTGGTTATGCTTCATTTTATTTTTTTGCCCGGCCGTCACCATTATTGGCAGGGTTCGTCGCTATATTTTTTATTGCCAGCGCTGCATATGTTCTCAGTCGGCCAAGCATTTAAATTCGCTTTTCTGTCGATTTGTCGAACACATGCAGAGCGTCGGGATCGATGGCAAAGCGTTGCATGGCCCCCACTGTCACCTGCGATCGAGGGGGCAGACTGGCGGTAAGACGTTGCGTGCCAATGGTGGCAGTGACAACAAGTTCCGGCCCTGTCAGTTCGACCACTTCAATCTTTGCATCTATACCAAAATTCGTGACCCCGACCTGCGCAAGCGTCAGACCCTCGGGACGGACGCCAACTGTAATGTTCCGCGCTTCAGCGGCGGCCTTGTGAAGATGCGCGGGGAGGGGAATACTGCTCAGTGTCCCGTCAATATGAGCAAATCCATCGGAGAAAGTGGAATCCAGCATATTCATTGGTGGAGAGCCGACGAAACTTGCCACATAACGCGTAGCGGGGCGATTATAAATTTCATCCGGCGTGGCCAGCTGTTCGATTTGACCATCGCGCATAACCGCGATGCGCGTTGCCAGTGTCATGGCCTCAATCTGATCGTGCGTCACATAGACAATCGTGGTTCCAAGCATCTGATGCAAACGCTTCAGTTCGGTTCGCATTTCCATCCGCAATTTCGCATCGAGATTTGAAAGCGGCTCGTCAAACAGGAATATTTGCGGATCGCGCACAAGCGCACGCCCAATGGCAACACGCTGGCGCTGACCACCGGACAGTTCGGACGGTTTGCGCGCCAGCAAATTCTCAATCTGAAGTATCCTTGCCGTTTTTTGCACCGCGACATTGCGGTCGGCTTCGGAAACTTTGCGCATTTCCAGACCAAAGCCAATATTTCGGGCCACCGACATATTCGGGTAAAGCGCATAAGACTGGAACACCATCGCTATATCCCGGTTCTTCGGATGAATTCCGGTTACAGAGCGGTCACCAATGCGCACATCACCGACCGTAGCCTCGGCCAGTCCAGCGATAATATTGAGCAGCGTGGACTTGCCACAACCTGAAGAACCCAGCAGCACGAGAAACTCGCCATCGGCAAGTGACAGATCAATCCCTTTTAAAGTTTCGATGTTCCCATAGCGTTTGCGAATATCAACTAGTTCAAGCGCGCTCATGACTCTTTCCCCGAAACGATTTGAAGATCTTCACCATCATAACGGCGAGGCACAGTGGATATGGCCATGGTTGCGATACGCACACCAGCGCGCAGGCTTTCTTCAATGCTCTGGCCGCTGGCTTGTGCGGCAACGAAGCCAGCATTGAAAACATCCCCGGCACCGATCGTGTCGACGACGGCGACAGAAGGGGCTTGCGCCGAGACAACAATATTGTCCGGTCCTATGGCAAGCGCCCCTTCCGGGCCACGTTTGACCACAACAATTGCATCGTCCGGCATCAATGCCTTCAGCTTGTGCGCAGCTTCAATTACATCGGTCGCGTGGGTAAGGGAGATGGTTTCCACCTCATTAAACAAGGCGATATGACAGCGGCTTAGCCAATGTCGTGTGCGCGAACGATTTTCCTCTGTCCATCCGTCTATAGGCCAGCCTGTATCAAGAGCGATCTTGATATTATGCGTTTCTGCCCAGTCAAACAGGGCATCATAATCATTTGCAAGTATGCCGGTCAGGAACGAGCCGCACAGGATTGCAGTGCCACCTTCCAGAAGCTTCGGATCAAGCATTTTGTGCACGTCTGTCCACGACAAGTGCGCAATGTGGCCTTTGGTTGTGAAGAATGTGCGTTCGCCATTGGGATGAGTGATCCCGACGGAAAGAGTTGTTCCGGTCCGGCACACGGGCCAATGCACGGCATGGTCGTTGAATGCCTGCCGCAACCATTCGCCGAACTGATCATCGCCAACATTGGCGGCGATCTGGCACTCAACGCCCAAACCCAGCAAAGCCAAAGCCGCATTGCCAGCCGATCCGCCGACCCGAAGCTCATCGTGATCGACCATGATCTCCGTACCTGGCTGTGGCCAAGGTTCGGCAGGCCCCAGTATGAGGTCAACATTGACATTACCGATAATGGCAAGAGGCCGCAGCGCCATATTATTCACTCCGCGTAATTTTGGTGGAACGTACAGGCGTTCCAAGGTCCTTTACGCGCGAACCGGCAAAGCCGAGCATGAAATGTTGCGCAGCGGGCAGAAGTGCAAAAACAGCGGCAATACCTGATGCGGCACCGACATCAATCATTACCGCCTCTTTGATCGGCTCTTCATCCGATGCATCAAACACAATAACCGGCGATCCGGCCTCGAGCGCCGAGAGCGCCATGCGGCTGACGAGTTCCGCCGTTCCGTCCTTGGCTCGAAACAGAACAACGCCAACATCTGGTCCGAGCATCTCCATTGGCCCGTGTCGCAATTGACCGCCTTCCAGCGAGAAACAAGGAATACGCGACAACTCGGTAAGACCCAGCGCTATGGCTTCGGCCACACCCTGCATTCGCCGCCCGGATGTGACGATCGCCCTCACATTGGAAAAAGCGGAAATCGCTTCTTTGACTTGGGTAACGTCAGACGATCCCAGGATCCGCAAGGCTTCCGCCGTGTTTTCTCCCAACGCATTGATGATCGCGAGGTGCAACGCAAAGCTTATGGTCAGACTGCGCGTCGCAGCAAATGCCTTTTCAGTTCCGCCAGCACCTATGAGGGAAGGAATTGTCCGCGCCAGCGTCGACCCTTCTTCCAGCGTCAGACCGAACGTATCAGCTCGAATGCCTGTCTCACCGAACCAACGCAAAACTTCGGCACTTTCACCTGACTGAGACGTGACAATAATTGTTTTGCCATCTGTCGACAGTGGCTGACCCAGTTGTTCGGACAAAGGAACCGCAATCGCATCAATACCGAGGCTTCGGTAAAATGGCTCAACTGCACGACCGACCGCATGCGAACCGCCCATGCCGAACAGCAGTAACTGCCGGGTCTTGCGCAATGACTGTGCAATTACAGCTGCCAAAGTCGAGGCGTTTTCAAAGGAAGCCAAGGCGTCTGCATTCTGCCGTGCCATTTCTTTTTCAATAGCGACAAGTCCGTCGGGCTTTGTAGTTTCAGAAAGCATATTCATCCTTTAACGCCGCCACTTGTGAGGCCCGAAATTAGAGCACGCTGCATGAACAGACCGATCAACAGCGGGGGGAGGGCAGCCAGTACGCCCGCAGTTGCAATCAAACCGTAATCCGACACGCGACCGCCAGCCAGATCGGCAATAGCCACGGTCAATGTCTTGGCGCGCTGATCAGAGGTGAAAAGCAACGCATAAAAGAACTCATCCCACGCAAGCAGAAACGCAAACAGAGCGGCAGTGGCCATAACCGGTGCCGCCAGGGGCAGAGTAATGAGGCGTAATATCTGATCCAGCCGCGCTCCATCCATAACCGCTGCGCTTTCGATTTCTCGCGGGATAGAGTCAAAACCTGATTTTAACAGCCATGTGGTGAAAGGTGCCAGGATCGTCAGATAGACGAGGGCGAGTCCGAAGACATTGTTGAGTAAGCCCCACCAGGCAAGAGCCATGTAAAGCGGAACTGCAAGAGCAACCGGCGGAAGCATGTAGGTGGCAATGACCGCATAAAGGGACCAGCCAACCGCAGGTGTTCGCGAGACTGCCCATGCCGCCGGAACGGCAATGGCTAGCGCTGCTATAGTCGCCATGCCTGCAACCTTGAGGCTGTTGAAAAGAGAGGCGACAAATGCTTCACCCGCACTGTTTGCAACAGAAGAAAGCAGCACACCATATCGCGAAAGATCGACAGTATCAGGCCACCAATGCAATGGTTTTGCGAGCAGGTCAGGTGTTGAGGAAATGCTCATAACAAACAACCAGGCAACTGGCGCAAGAATGACGATAGCCAAAACCAGTGCCGCAATATGAACGAAAATGGTCAGGGTGAGGCTTTGACGCTCCATCATGACGCTCCTGCGGTTTTGCGAATAAGAGCTGCATAGGCGACGGCAAGCACCGTCACCAGCAAGGTGACAATTAATGCCAATGATGCGCCTGATCCGGCTCGCTGGAACGAGAATGCTTCCTGATAGACGAGGATGGACAGGGTGCGGGTGCTGTTAGCAGGACCGCCACGGGTCATGACCCAGATAATATCAAAAACCTTGAAAGCTTCGATGGTCCGCAACACCAATGCAACCATAAGTGGGCCGGCCAGATAGGGCAGGGTGACAAATCTGAAACGTGACCAGACTCCTGCGCCATCGACCATGGAAGCTGCCGTAATATCGCGGGGCACAGCCTGAAGAGCGGCAAGAGCAATTAGGGCAACCAGCGGGAAGTTTTTCCAGCAATCGGCAAGAATCAGCGATGCCAGTGCTGTCCCGGGTTCGCCGAGCCATGAGCGATAGGAATCAAGCATCCCTATTTGCACGAGGAGTGCATTCAGTGCTCCATATTCGGGGTTGTATATCAGGCGCCACAAGGTGGCGTTGACGACAGTTGGCAAGGCCCAGGGTAAAATCATCAGTGCACGCAAGACCGAGCGGCCGTAGAAACGTTGATTGAGAAGCAATGCCGCCAAGACCCCGATCACCATCTCTGCGGAGACGGAAAGAACCGCAAACCAAAAAGTTGTCAGGAGTGAACGCTGGAAATTTGAACCGGAAAGGACCTTCACATAATTGTCCAGCCCAACAAAACTGCCTTGGGTTCCTACCAGCTTTGCATCGGTAAAGGATAGCCGGATCGTATCGATCAGCGGCCAGCCAATAACCGCTATCATGACGACAAGCAGCGGCAGCATAAGCAGCCATGCCCGGGTCGTAATCCAATTGTTCGTCATGAAATATTGCCCGTCACATCATCAATATATTATAATGAATGAGGGAACGGCGGCAGACAACGCGGCCGCCTTTCCAATCAAATCATAATCCGCTGTTTTCAGCCGCCGTTTTCAGCGCTGCTTCCGGCGCTTCTTGGCCCAACAGTGATTCTTGAACTGCTTGCTGCAATGCCGTCGACAGTTCCTGATATTTTGGTGTTGTCGGGCGCGGATACATGGCAGCCAAACCGGTCTTGGCGGCCGCGATCAGTTCTTCCTGACCTTTCGAAACAGCCGGGTCGTCATAAGACGATGTCCAAATTGGCAAGCTGAGCTTGGCATATTGGTTTTGCGTCGCCTGGGAAGTCATGAAAGTAATGTACTTCCACGCCTCATTAGGCTGTTTGCTGGTCGAGGTAATCCCGAGACCCATCGAGCCGTTAACTGCCGAGACCGTGCTTTTTCCTTCTACGCCGGGAGCCGGAACGACTCCCACCTTGCCTGCAACTTTGCTGTCCTTTGGATTGTTGGCCATGTTGTACATATAAGTCCAGTTCAAGGCGAAGGCAGCTTCGCCATTCTGGAACACGCGCCGGACATCTTCTTCGAGAAATTCCTTCGAGTTGGGGTTTGTCAGGCCTGACTTGTAGCTTTCAACCATGTAGTTGAGCGCATCAAGGCCGCCACCTGTCTGGAATACCGGTTTGCCATCCTTGATAAAACTGCCGCCATAGGCGCTGACCAGCGTCGTGTAATCACAAATCGCAGCTTCGGCCTGAGACCAACTCCAGGCTATCGGCGTTGAGAGCAGACCCTTATCCTTGATGATCTTGGCCTGCTCGGAAAGCTCGGCCCAAGTCCTGGGCGGGTTCGCGATACCGGCTTTTTGTAGAATTTCCTTGTTGTAGAACAGATATTTGGTGTCGAGTATCCATGGCAGACCATAGCGCTTGCCTTCATATTCGACAGTCGTCCATGCACCGGGAAGAACGCCTGATTTCATCTCGGGAGTGATCTTGTCCGACACATCGAGCAATACTTTGTTCGTTGCATATTCAGCAGGCCAGATAACGTCGAACAATACAACGTCATAGCCGCCACCCGATCCCTGTGCGAGGACAGTCTTGTCATGCAAGCCCTCGTATGGAACGAATTCAAGATTGACCGATATATCCGGATTCGCCTTTGTGAAAGACTCTGTCATGGCGCGCACATCAGCTTCGCTGTAAGCGGCCTGTGCCATGAACAAGGCATTGATCTTGGTTTGAGCGTGAGCGGGTGCGGACAGCGCCGCCGCCAGCAGCGTTGCGCCTAAAAGCGCGGTCGTGACGGATTTCAACATTCTTACCTCCTGTTTAGCTCTGGCAGTTCTGAACGCTGACCGGTATGGACAGTGCTCGGTGATCGCTACAGATCGAGAGCTTTTGCTCACGTTCCCCTGGAGACGATTTTTCGGCGACTCTTTCGGTCGACTATTAAATCAATTCTCTTGACTTATTAGTCGATCAATATTCTGCTGCTGTCAAGAGGGCTTGGACATGGATGACAGACCAACGATAAGAGCCAAAAGCGGCACCAATCTTGGTGGAGCAAGCGCGCATAATCGACGTATCATGATTGATGCGCTACGGATTAACGGAGCCTTGTCTCGTGCCGACTTGGCGAGGGCGACCGGGCTGACACCCCAGACAGTGTCCAACATTATCGAAGAGCTGGCCGGTGAGGGTCTGGTACGCTCGCAAGCCAGTATCCGAAAGGGCAGAGGGCAGCCGGCAACACCCTATCAACTGGTACCCGAAGGAGCCTTTGCAATCGGCCTCCAGATTGACCGACATGTAACGCGCACTGTTATCGTCAACCTGGTTGGTGATGTGCTGGTTCAAATCGAGGCAATGCTCCCGTCAGGGGGACCGGAGGTAGGTGTCGTCGTGGTGCTTGATCTTGTAGCACGGGCAAGAACAATGTTAGCCGAACAGGTTTCCGGCGGTGAAGATCGCCTTGTCGGGCTTGGGATTGCCATGCCCGGACCTTTTGGCATTAACACGCTCTATGACGATCCATGGATGATGACCGCCTGGCAGAACTTTCCACTTGTAGAACGTATCGCCGAAGGTACGGGGCTTGAGGTTGCGTTACAAAATGACGCTTCGGCGGCGGCGACAGCGGAGCGGTTACTCGGCGCAGCACATGGACTTGACCATGCCATCTGCATTTATTTCGGTTATGGCTTGGGTACGGGTCTCATTCTCAACGGCGAGCTTTACGGAGGCGCCCATTCCAACGCCGGAGAGATCGGCATGATGCTGACCTTGGTGCCGGGAGATGGTGCCGATGTCGAGCCACTGGAGCACTATGCTTCGATGGCGGCATTGTGCAAATTACTGGAACTTGATCCATCTGCGCCTGATCTGTTTGCAATGGTGACCGACGCAGTGCATCAGGGCGGGTCAAAACTTGAAAAGTGGATGGATGATGTAGCGGAACGGTTGCGGCGCGCGGTCCAGATACTCGAACTCGTTTTCGATCCGCAAACAGTTATCCTGTGCGGTGGCGCTCCCCGAATTCTGATTGACCGGCTTGTTGAAAAAATCGAGCCCTTACTACCATCCATTGCTGATCGGACAAACCGCCATCCGCAGCCGCGACTGCAAGCTGGACTTGCCGATCCTTGGTCTGCTGCAATAGGTGCCGCAGCTGAACCCATTGCACGCGCTTTCGACCCCCGATTCTCGGCAATCTTGAAGAACGCGTGAACAATACGCCAAGGAGGCTGATTATTCCCTGCCATCTCGTCACGCACTCTGCCTCCAAACCTTCAATAGGTGATCGCGAGCAACCTCAGACAGATACGCCGGGTAAGCTTACGGTTGCCTCGTGCGGGACCAGTTGACACACTGCAACGGATTTTGCGACGTGGCCGCCAATGTCTCGCGGCAGAGAAAGCGCTTTGTGACATTGGGGGGCGTGACCAACAGTTCAGGCTTGGGCCGGTCGCTGCCCCACTGAATAATGGGGCAGGGCAGACTGATTTTCCACGTTGAAGCGAGAGATCAGGAACCCGGGCGACCTGGTGAGGTATAAGCAACGAGATTCCTGTGTAGTGGCACGGGTAACTCAATCATCGCCTTGATCGGCTTTTCATCGAGAATCGCGCCAAAGCTTCAGCTTCTCCGTGATCAACCTCCTTACGGTTCCAGAACGAGACCACGCGTGACGATCACGCCTACCTGCCAAGGCTGGAGCGAAACCTGGCCGATATGATTGCGCGGGTCTGCTGCAGTGTGAGGCCGAAGAACTCTGAGGTCGCCTCAAGCAGGGCAAGCGAGCAGGTGCCTTCGTCCAAGTCGATGTTTGTCGTCAGCAGTGCGCCTTAAGGTCGGTGGGGGTCTTGGCCGACGATGTCAGCGAGCGTCCGGTGTGGCCGCGGCTTACAGGGCGTGCGCGTCAACGCTGTCGCGCCCGGCTATGTCGGCACCGAACTGACGCTCAAGGGGCGCAGCAAGGAGGAATGGTTCGGAACCTGCATGCGCATGACGCCAATGGGAGGCTGGGCGAGCCCAGCGAGATCGCCAATGCCGTTCTCTTTCCGGCCGACGCACCGTCTATATCACCGGCACGGTATTGACGTTCGATGGCCGCTAAGAGAGACGCGCCGCTCGATGGTTCGACACCGACTACGGTTTCATGCAGTGCCGGTCGCGCATGCCGTAATGTAGAGCCCAACGACTTGGGGATCAGCGAGGAGGGGACGCAGGTTCGAACGCCGGCACAAGCCGAGAAGTGTTTCCAGTCGGACGCATAAACCTTGCGAGTATTGGCGGAGCTCGCGCCTCGACATAATCACGGGCACGCTCGGTCAGATTCTGCAAATGGGTCGGCAGGGGAGGAGGCGCACTTAGAGCAGAAGGGGTTAGCGAATTGTAGTCGGTTGGTTGTGAATCGTCGGCCGTCAGGCCGCGTGAACGTCGGTTTGCGAGAAGTCGTTGCCTTTGAACAGCAGCGGTTCGCCCGAGGCTTTCGCCAGAGCATAGGCGAAGCAGTCGCCGAAGTTGAGGCCGGCCTTGTGACGGCCCTTGCCGAAATCAAGGAAAGCCTGTCGGGCCAGTTCGCCATGCTCCAGTGTCACAGGCTCCACGATGATGCCGGCGCGCCGGAAGAAGGCTTCGGCCTGACGCATGCCATCGGCCCCGAGTTGGCCCTCCACCACCATAGCCAACTCGACGTAATTGGCGACGCTGATCCGGGTGACCTCAGTGTCATGGATGATCTTAACGAAGCTCGCCGCCTCGGGCTCAAGATAGAGGATTGCGACCAGAGCCGAGGTATCGACGATCATTTCGGCAGGCCGTTCTTGTCATAAAGGAATTCGGCATGATCGACATAGGGGCGCTTGACGTGCGCTGCGGCACGATCGGCGATCGCTAGGAGCTCCTCGACGCTGGCCCGGCCCTTTTGCCGTTCGATCTTGGCGAACCGCTCGCGTAGCGCCTCGGTGACGACGCGGGTCATGCTTTCCCCCGTGGCGTGAGAAATCGCCTGCGCCAGGCGGTGGGCTTCCGGATCTTTGATGCTGAGGCTCATCTGTGGTGCATTCCATCTAGAAAAATAGCGTTATTTCTAGATTTCTACACGGAATTGTTGCTGCTTTCAAGCCTGCCAAAAACGTCGATAATTCTTTTGGTAGGAAGTTTTCCAAACGCAGCGGGCGGGATCGCCATTTGTGACAAGATTGGCGGGGCTGAAAATTCAGAGGAAGCCCGAATGCACTTGAGGTTCACAATCTGGATATCGCCATCGAGACGGTGCGCCAGCATTTCAGGTAACGTAAGTCGTAATTGACGTGAGCTGAAAGACAGATTTTCTGAACATTGTACCTTAGTTTCAGCATTCGGAGATCACTATGTCAAACGCTCACACATTCAACACCGAGACCGGAGCGGGATGGCTGTCACAAAGCCTTTCTGCCGTTCGGTCCTCTCCCACAATCGCAATCACAAGGCTGGCTAACGAGTTGCGCCGCGCTGGCAAATGCATCATCGGTCTTTCGCAGGGCGAGCCGGACTTTGATACGCCTGACCACTTGAAGGCTGCTGCCGTCGAGGCAATCACCAAGGGTCAGACAAAATATACCGATGTGGACGGCACGCCCGCACTTAAGCAGGCGATCATCAATAAGTTCGCCCGTGAGAACGTACTAACCTATGAGTTGAACCAGATTACAGTCGGAACAGGTGGAAAGCAGGTTATTTTCAATGCGCTGGCCGCCACGCTCGACGAAGGCGATGAGGTCAGCTTCGACCGATCAGCTTACACTCATTAGTGTGGAAGAGAAGCGTAAGATTGTCAGCGACTGACACTCGCAGTGTTGGAATCTTAGGCCGATGCACTCAACGCGCACATCAATGTAGTTAAGGCCGAGCTGGACGCGGTTGTCGCCAGCTAAACAATAGAATGGGCGTAAGGGGTAGTAGAAACGGCGGTACAAGGCGGCAAGCAGCGGGTCTTCTCAGAATTGAAGGACACGTGGAGGCTTGGACGGATCGCAATCTAGCTACACGGGCAGCGTGGTCTGCTCCTGGCGTTAGAGCGGTTGAAGATCTGCTGACCGTGGGCTGAGCAGGCGTACAGAACAGCTATTTTTCGCCCTCAGCGGCAGCTTCCATGGCACGCCTGAGACGGCGAATTGTCGCTGCCCTTCCTCGCTCGTCCGCCTCTTCGCTCACTACCCGGCTGATATCCAACAGCAGGCGCGAAAGATCGTTGTGCCAGTCGAGATGAGCGATGTCGGCCGGATGCAGGCGAGGGGCACGAGACGTATTGACACGGTGCGCTCCGTCATGTGTCAGTTCATATGTTTCGTCCAACATAGGTGCGGCAATCGTTGTCATGGGAAACAGGGATTTGAGGCGCTCCTCTAGTGCTTTAAGACCGCTTTCTTCACCGTGTGTGAGGAAAATCTGATGCTTGATCGGAAACCGCTCTTGCACCCAGCGTTGAAGTTCCGACGCATCAGCGTGGCCAGAATAGAGGTCAAGTTGGCGAACCCTTGCCTTAACCTCTATTTCGTCGCCTTGAATTCTGACCCGAGTTGCTCCGTCAAGCAGTATCCGGCCCAACGAGCCCTGGGCTTGAAATCCGACAAGCAGCAAAGTGGCTTCCCGCCGCCACAGGTGGGCTTTGAGGTGATGCCGGATGCGTCCCGCATCGCACATGCCACTCGCCGCTATGACAATGAAATTGCCATTTATCTTATTGATCGCCTTGCTCTGCTCCACGGTTTCAGTGAAACGAACGTTTGAAGCGGCAAGGGCTTGCAGCAGAGCGGCTCCATTCTCAATCTCCCGTGCATGTCGCTCGAAAATTTCGGATGCACGTGTTGCCAAAGGTGAGTCGACAAAGACTGGCATTGTTGGAATGTCCCCGGCTTTCATGAGCAGAAACAAGTCTACGAGCAATTCCTGGGTGCGTTCCACGGCGAAAGAGGGGATCACAAGCGGTCCCCCGGCTTTTGATGCCCCCAGCACTTCATCTCGCAACATTGCGCGCCGCTGGTCCGGAGTGACATCGCCGCGGTCACGATCACCATAGGTAGATTCGCAGACAAGATAATCCAACGCGGTTGGACCCTCTGGTTTGAACTGCAAAAGCTTGTGGTCAGGCCCGATGTCGCCAGAGAAAAGCAAACGCAATATCTGGCCACCGTCCGTCGTTATTTCGAGCTCTGCCGAAGCCGATCCCAAAAGATGACCAGCATTCCAGAAACGGGCCCTGACGCCATCCACAACCGTGAACCAATGAAGGTATTCGTGGGGACGAAAAAGAGGCATGCAGGTAGCCGCATCGTCCTGTGTATAAATCGGTAAAACAGTCTGCTTGCCCCTGCGGACGTTGCGCCGGTTCAATTGTTCGACTTCCGTTTCCTGAATATGAGCCGAGTCCGGCAACATAACCGAACATAGATCTACCGTCGCCAACGTGGCAAATACGGGACCGTTGAAGCCATGTTTGACGAGTTTGGGCAGGAGGCCGCTGTGATCGATGTGTGCGTGAGTGAGTACGACGGCGTTGACTGCCGAAGGCTCAAAGGGAAACGGTTCATAATTCAATGCTCGCTCGGATTTCGAACCCTGAAACATTCCGCAATCAATAAGGATGCGGACATCCTGCAGTTGAATTTCGAAACATGACCCGGTGACACCGTGCGCCGCTCCATGGAAATGCAGTCGGGGATTTTGCATTGATCACGTCTCTGTTGGGGTGAATATTGTCTATTTGATCTTCAAGTGTCGATTCCGATTTGCTTGTGTGCATTGATCTCGATCAATCAGAGGCAAGCCGATGTTCATCTGGTGGGAGTTTTGGCAAACGATTGTTTCACATCGTCCAGTAGTGGCACAGCCGTTGTCGCGAAAAGGACAATGGCAAGAATTATCGTCGCACCAAAGCCAGCCAAGCTGAAGCCGAATGCGCCGAGTACACCTCCTGCAAAGAACAAGAACACCAAGAGTGAATGAACTTTAAGCTTTGCCCGGTCAGCGCGTACCAATTGCTTGGCAATGTCATTGCGCACAATGTTCCAATAGAAGAGCTTGCCCAGTTCAATTCCCATATCCGTGGTCATTCCCGTTACGTGCGTCGTCCGGATGCGAGCGTTGGAGAGCTTGGTAATGACAGCGTTTTGCAGGCCCATAATAAAGCAAAGGATTGCCACGGTCGCAGGAACAAAGAGCCATTCGTGTCGGGAAAGATTGCTGCCCATGACGCCAAAGCAAAGCAACAGGATAGCTTCTACCGCAATTGGAAAAGCATATATGCTCTGACGAGAATGTCGCTTTCCCCAGTTGACAAGTATGGCCGACACGATCGCGCCAGCGACAAAAGACGAAAAAGCGCCCAAGCCGGCAAGTGCAAATTTAACGTCGCCCAGAGCAACGCTATCGGCGACAGAAGAAACAATGCCTGACATGTGCGAGGTGTATTGCTTGACTGCCAGGAAGCCGCCGGCATTCGCAGCGCCAGCGACGAATGTAAGAATGTATGCCAAGTGCCGGTCAGCGGCTTCGTTTCTTGCCTGTCCTGTCAGCCGTCGTAAATAGGATTTCATAGTCTTCCGCCGGTTATTCCTTTGCTCACTCACTCATGGAGCGAAGCGCATTCCATTTTTTTATTTCAGCACTTCTTAGAGTTGGCAGTGCGATTATTCCCTTGTCTTTCAATCTTGAAAATACACGTGAGACGGTTTCGATGGTCAGACCCAGATAATCGCCGATGTCCATCCGCGACATCGGCATATCCACCAGTTCCAGACCGCCTTGGCGCTCGGCCAGATCGAGTAAGAATGCTGCCACCCGCTCGGCCGCCGTCTGACGGCCAAGAACGAGCAGATGTTCCTGGGCGCGTGTGAGACTGCGCAATGTCAGTGAAAACATTTCCTGAGAAATATCGTTCAGTTTCCAGCGAGGAAAAAGACGCAGGTTCGTACCTGTTATGGCTTCTGCATAAAAATGGTGGTTTTCATCTGCTTCGAGACCGAAGATTTCGCCCGCTAGATAAAATGCACTGATCTGCCTCCGCCCGTCTGCGAGCAATCGATATACGCGCACAGCACCAAACTCGACCTGGTATATGGTTCCTGCCTTTTCGCCTTGGGCGTAGATCTCCGAGCCCGGCGCATAAAACGAGATCTGATGCGGGTGAGTAAAGCCGTAATTCGGTTGAACAACGGAACCATCGCCTTCCCATCTTGGCTGCAATGACTTTTGGATTATTGTATAGGACAGCATGACAATCTCCCATTCGATCTGATGGGACCACATTCGCCGAATCCATTGGAAACAGAAATTCGTTTATGTACCTACGTATTACTACTTAGACATAGTTTTTCCGGCCGATCTGACGGCCATAATCAGCGCGTTGCCCAAGATTGGTTTCCTGAGAACACGAACGCCGGGCGTCGTCGAGACGGGCCCGGGGCCGTCAACTAGAAGCAAAATGGGTTTTCTGATAATTCGGAGCATGGCAGGCGCAGAAGGATCGTTCGAAATGGCCTCTTCGTCCATAATAATGCATCTGCCTTCAGCCACACGAGTTGATGCAAGTGCAGCCGCCAGGCTCTCGAATGCAACGACGGCAAAGCCTTCAACTTCTAACGCAAACTCCAATGACCGTCGCAACCCGTGATCGGGGGCAACGACAAGCACTTGGCATGGATCAGACAATTGGTGTGTTCCCTTGCAAAATTAGCATACAAACGGTCACTGAGAGACCGTTCAAATACTACTCATGCTTTGGATGCCTGCATTGCGCTAAGTCAATCGGAATCAGGTTCAGTAAATAATCAATCCAGATCGAGCTTGATGCTCAGCGCCATTCGTACCAGCTCAGGAAGACTTTTTGCCTTCATTTTCGCCATTACATTGGCGCGATGAACTTCAACCGTACGTGGACTAATATTTAGATCATAGGCGATCGATTTATTAGCAAGACCCGCCACCACACCTGAAAGGACTTGTCGTTCGCGATCGCTTAGGTCATTCAATCTCGATTGTATACCCAAGGTATCGGCCAAGTCATCTGGCGTTTCGGTCAATTGGGCAGCCGCGCGTTTTACAGCTTCAATCAACTGTTCGTCTTCAAATGGCTTCTCAATGAAATCCAATGCTCCCGCCTTCATCGCCTCTACTGCCATTGGGACGTCACCGTGGCCCGTTATGACAATCGACGGAATATGAAGGTCGGCAGACTTCAGACGGCGTAGAAGTTCCACGCCACTCATGTCGGGCATGCGCAAATCTGTAATCAGGCAACTGTTGCGAATTGTCGGTGCCACAGCAAGAAATCCAGTCGCGGACTCATGTATGCGGACGGTAAAGCCGGACATCGTCAGCAAAAAAGCCAAAGATTTTCTGACGGCCTCTTCATCGTCCACCACGTGAACAGTGTAGTCATCAATCGACATTGTCGTGGTGATCCTCGATTGCCGGAAGTGTGAAACGGAATGTTGTACCTCCACTTCTATTCTTTTTTGCAATTATCTCCCCGCCATGGGATTCGACAATGCGTTTGGAGATCGAAAGTCCAATCCCCATGCCCCCGGGTTTGGTTGTCATGAAGGGCTTAAATAGTTGTGCAACGATCTCGTCTGGAATGCCGGTGCCGGTGTCTGCAACCTCGACAATCACCCAACCGTTCGGGTCCAAACTGGTTTGCACAAGCAGTTCACGTTTCTCGCTGTCGCGCATGGCTTCCATGGCGTTGCGTATCAGGTTGATCAAGACTTGCTGAATTTGCACGCCATCGACCATTACCAATTTCGCATCGGATCCGAATTCGAATACTGATCTGATCCCTCGCTCCCGTGAGCCTACAAGAGCAAGTGCGCCAGCTTCCTCGACCAGTTTGCGGATGTCTTCTCGCGCCTTATCGGTTTCGCCCCGGGTCACAAACTCCCTTAAATGTCTAATGATCTGGCCGGCGCGGAGTGCCTGCCGCGACGTTTCCTCAAGAGCGTCCCTCATTCTGGAGGCAAGTGCATCATCCATGTCGCGCAGCAGGCGCGTACATCCTTGGGCATAATTTGCGATGGCCGACAGTGGCTGGTTCAACTCGTGGGCCAAGGTCGATGCCATTTCCCCCATTTCGTTAAGTCTTGCGAGCCGTGCCAGCTCGCCTTGTATTTCTTCGAGTCGAGCCGCAGACTCCTGACGCTCGGTAAGATCGCGGATGAAACCCGTGAAGAAGATTTTATTCCCGGTTTTTATCTCGACGACTGCTAGCTTCATCGGAAAGGTCGAGCCATCCTTGCGTTTGCCGACCACAACCCGATCCACGCCGATGATGCGTTTTTCGCCGGTCTCAAGATACCTGCTTATATAATTGTCATGCTCCTTCTGATAAGGGTCCGGCATCAATATGCGGACATTCTTGCCAACGACTTCTGCCTCTGTGTAGCCGAATTGGCGGACGGCTGCCGCGTTGAACGATGTAATCGTCCCGTCTTTTTCGATAACAACTGTCGCATCGAGGACGGTATCGAGGATAGACCTGAGATGTGCTTCGCGGGCGTCGAGGTCACTCACCGTTTTGTCGGCCATTCTCCGCGCACGATGAAGCAGCCCACCCATCCACGCGATCACCAGCCCAATGACTATCAAAATACCAAACTCCAGGATGGCTTGCGATCGATCGAACTGCATTCCGCCCAGATAAAGCGAGGAAGTCAGGGAAAGAAATAACGCTGCCAATCCCGGGCCAATTCCGCCTGCTATTGAAGCCACGAGAATCGAGGGAATGAAGAGAATAAAAGTCGCACGATCCTGAAGCAGGTCCTGCATCGCAAGCCGGAGCAACAAGGCAATCAGTACTCCGATCCCTGCGAGCACATAACCCTTGGCACCTTCGAAATGCGAAGAGAGTGCCGCTTTAAGGAACCGTCCCCGAAAACCGGGTATGTTTCGTACTGGCATTGCGCTGTCGGGGTCCGGATCTAAATGGGAAGTCATATTGTCCGATATCACAGAGCAACATAAATGCGCTTTTTTCAACACTAAACACCGTGAGGTCCATATGATATGGCTGTGCAATCCTCTTTCTGTGTCTGACAACCACGAGGAGCCTGCCCGTATGACTGCGTGTCGTCAAACAGTCGGTGCCCTGATGTCCGAACTTCTCTTTCTTCCAGCGGGGCCTCGCACGGATTGTCGTCGTCATATAGTATGCGCTCGGATGCCCCGTCCAGATCGTCATATTGGCCATTATTGAGGGACCAAAGAAAAAGCCCCAGACCCGATAAACCAAGAGCGATCGAAATGGGTATGAGGTAGAAAAACTCGCTCATGTCATCGCCTGATCAACGACTGCCCGAAATGGCTTTCCGTATTTTCTTTTGAACGGCCGGTGGTTTCCTTTCAGTCGAAGCGCATTGGCAACGACAAGGATCGAGGAGAGTGACATGGCAATTGCGGCCACAAACGGTGTTGCATAGCCAAAAATTGCAACTGGCAGGGCCACGACATTATATCCGATCGCAATGACGAAGTTCTGGCGGATCAACTTATCAGCTTCGCGTGAAATGCGGTAAGCGAGAAACACCGTGTCGAGGCTATTCTGAAGAAAGACGAAGTCGGCACTGTTACGGCCGACATCGGCTGCCGTCGCCGGAGCCATGGAGACATGCGCAGCAATGAGAGCAGGGCCGTCGTTCAAACCATCCCCCACCATCAAGACCTTGTGTCCTTGCTCGGTGAGCGATCTCACGCGTTCAAGTTTTCCTCCAGGCAGGGTATTGGCCGTGAACTTCGAGATGTTGAGTTCCGCGGCGACCGCTCGAACAGCGGCCTCGTTGTCTCCTGAGATAATTTCCACGGCGATGTCAGCGTTTCCTAGCCTTTCGACCAGTGCCTGCGCGCCCGGTCTGAGCCTGTCGGAGAAAGCAAAGGCAGAGATTTGCCGTCCGTCTATGGACAAAATCGTTGCGTCGTCCGTTTTCCCTGCGTGTGCACAAGCGAAGCAGGCTCTTCCGAGCCGATAGATTGATCCTTGCGAAAGGCCTTCCAGTCCGAGACCCGGATACTCTTTGACCTCATCAAAATGAAGCCGGGTAGCGTTGCCTCCTCTGGCTGCGGCGGCAATTGCCTGCGCGTTTGGATGACGTGAGTGCGAAGCCAATTCTGCTGCCCACGACAATTCGTTCTGGCCAATTTCGTCGAGGTTTGTGACCTGCAATTGCCCCAGAGTAAGCGTCCCCGTCTTGTCGAAGATGATGGTGTCGATCTCGTTGAGGCGTTCCATGGCCGAGCCATCCTTGACCATGATTTGGCTTTCGAACAAACGGCGCGCGGCGACGACCTGCACCATCGGGACAGCAAGCCCTAGTGCGCAAGGACAGGTGATAATCAAAACAGCAATAGCGACCGTCGCGGACTGGTGGACATCTCCGTGCCAAATCATCCAGCCGACAAAGCTGAGGAAGGACATCAAGTGAACCGCCGGTGCGTAGAGTCTGGACGCTCGGTCAGCGATCCGCCGATAGGCGGACTTGCCGGATTCTGCAGCTTCCATCAGCCGTATCATTTCGGCAAGGAAAGAGTCATCTGCAACCGCCGTGGCAACCACCGTCAAAGATCCTGTAATATTCAATGTTCCGGCCTGCAGGGCTGCGCCGTACCTAACTAGGCGTGGCGTGCTTTCGCCTGTCACGAGCGAGAAATCCACGTCTGAAACCCCACTTTCAACGTTGCAGTCGACAGGCACACGTTCTCCGGCGGTAATCAACAGGCGTGTACCCGTCCTGATTTCTTTCAATGGAATGTATTCGTACGCGCCATCAGTTCCGATGCTCATCGCCCCCCGAGGCGATAATTGTGCAAGACCCTTCACAGCAGTCCTTGTCCGTTCCCGCATAACGTAGTCCAGTGTGCGCCCGATCAACAGGAAGAATACCAGAGACGTTGCAGCATCGAAGTAGGTGTGATCGTAGCCGTGATAGGTGTCGTAAACGCTGAGCGCAAACGCCGCGGCGATGCCAATCGAAATGGGCACGTCCATGTTCGTTTGTCCGTGCCTGAGAGCACGCCATGCGGACTGATAGAACACGCGTCCCGAATAAAGAAGGGCTGGAAGGGCGATGGCCGCGCAGATCCAATGAAGAATGTTCCGTGTTGACCCCTCTGCGCCCGACCAAACCGAGACCGACAATGACATGATGTTCATTGAGGCAAAAGCGGCAACCGCCAACGCCCTGAGCAACCTGGATAGTTCACCGTCAGACTTTGCATCCGTGACTGGATCGAAGAGATGCCCATCGAAGCCGAGTTTTTTCAAGGCACCGATCACGTCGGGAGGAACGCCGCGATCCGACCAGCGAAGCGTTAGTCGCTTTGTCGACAAATTGACCCGTACGTTCCGGACCCCTTCAAGCTTTGCCATACCGCGCTCGATCGTGTTAACACAGCCGCCGCAATGGATTGAGGGTATGGAAATGTCCGTCTGGAAAATGCCATCGCCAATGCTTCTGCTGGCCAGTCTGAATTCATCCACGGATGGAATTGAGGGCAGGAAGGCATCGGCGGAAACGATCGTCGTGGCGGGTGTGCAGCAGGTCATCTCGCTAATCCGGATCGCGCATTGTAACGTACGCATGCCAGGTGGCATGGCCGAGCAGCGGGAAAATAACGACAAATCCAATCATCCCGGTTAGCAATCCGATTACGGTGAGGCTAAGCACAATCAAGCCCCATAGGAGCATTACCGGCAGATTGTTCCAGACAATGGACATGCTGGTTCCCATGGCGGTAAACGCATCAAACTTCTTGTCCAGCACCATTGGGATGGAGAAGACACTGATGGCAAAGGCAAAGGCGGCGAAAATCCCGCCGATACCCATACCGATCACCAGCATGGCCACACCGATCGGCGTGGCAAAGAGCATGGGAATGATGTGATCCATTCCGGGGAAGGGCTTCCAGCCAAAGAACAATGCATAGAGAAGCACTGCTGCCCGCATCCATAGCAGCATCAGACCCAAGAGCACGGCACCGACGAACAAGACATGCTGGCTGGTGCCGCGCTCGGGAACGAGCATTGACGCCAAAGTGACCGGCAGACCCTTCGACAGGCGCAGGCTCTTGACGTAAAGGCCTGTCGCCAGCGCCGGCCCGACCACCAGGAATCCGGAAAGCGCCGGAAAGAACGCAAAATCCAGCTTGTAGAAGAGGATTCCAGCGGCGATTGCGAGGGAGATGATTGCCACGCCAGCGCCATAAAAAAGGCTGGGAACCGGGAGCGTCCACAGATCGTGCCAACCTTGAGCAAACCAGTCAAATGCGCGGTCCGGTGACAGATGCCTGTTCCGGTCAATTGCCTTGGGAAGAGGCGCAACGGTAGCTGGAATTTTCATCTGGTGCCTTTCCAAGTGGATGCGGACCATCCGTTATGCGTGTCGTTCAACATGCTGACTTCGCCGCGCGGTAAATGCCGGGTTGCCGGCCTGCATCTTTCAAATGTTCGATACAATCGGGCTGGGAAACGAATGCCCAGTAGACCAGATGGGCGTTGGCCAGGACCACCACCGCGACGGCGGCTGCCACCATGAACCAGACAAGCAAACTTGGCCGGCGGGACATAACAGCGCTCATCCTCCAGCTCCTGCTTCCATGGATTTCCTTCTCAGGTCGAGGACATAGAGCGTGATGATCTTGATATCGACGGGTGTGAGGCGTTGACTCCAGCTGGGCATGTGCCCCTGGCGGCCGGAATAGATGCTTTCATAGATATCCGCACGGTCGCCGCCATAAATCCAATATGGATCGGTCAGATCCGGTGCACCCGTGTCAACCGAGCCCTTTGCATTATCTCCGTGACACGCCACGCAATTGGTTACAAACAATTCCTTACCCGATGCGATGCTGTCTTTGGTGTGCTCGGTAATCAATGCTGTATCGGAAAGGGATTGCACATAGTCTGCCAGCAATGAAACCTGCTCGCGCGTCACCGTCCCGTCGCGGCCAAATGCAAGCATCTGTGACACGCGGGTGTCGGGGTCTGTGCCATTGATGCCGGCCCTTACCGTCTGTTCGACGATCTGGGGTACGTCTCCCCAAAGCATGGGCGACTGTGCGATGTTGGGAAAGCCTTTGTTGCCCTTTGCGCCAGTCCCATGGCATGCGGCGCAATTATCGCCGAACAGGGTACGTCCATCTTCGCGAATCTTGCGCATTAAATCGTCATCAGCCTGGATTTGCGCCCAATCGCCCTTTTCGACGCGTGCCGTCCATTGCGCACGTTCCGCCGAACCCTGGACTAACGATCGCGAGACAACGGCTTTTTGATCGATGCCGAGCAGGCCTTTGAAATATCCGGTCCCGTATGGCCAGCTTGGCATGAGTAAGGTCCAAACCAAGGCAAAGATCGCCGTGGTTATGAGAAAGAACCACACGGGCTTTGGAACCGGCGTATTGAGTTCCTTGATACCATTCCATTCGTGACCAGTCGTCTGGTGCCCGGTAAAAGGGTCGCGTTCGCCTATTGACATGGCCGGTCCTCTTCATCGGACACCACCGCGTTGGCGGCTCGTTCAAAGGGTTTCCTGTTCGAGGGCCAAAATGTGTAGACCAGAACGCCGATAGACATCGCAATCAGGTAGAACAGGCCGAAAGACTTGGAGAAACCTGTCAGTACTTCATGATCGATCATAATATCACTCCACCTCGGTTTGGGGGGATTGGTGCGCGGCGTCGGTCAGATGGCCGAGAATTTGAAGGTAGGCTACCAGCGCGTCCATTTCGGTGACGGCGGCGGGATTGGTGTCAAAAAGGCTGACATTTGTCTTGTCACCGTACCGGGTGGCGACGCCCGTGGCCAAATCAGTATCGGGATTTGCCTGACCAATGGCGTCGTTGGATGCGTTCGCAATCATCTCATCGGTATAGGGCACACCCACCGCTCGAAGGGCGGCCAGGTGTTCGCCGAGATCGCCGGTCTTCAGCTGCTTGCGTGACAAAAACCGATAAGCCGGCATATTGGATTCGGCAACGACATCGCGCGGGTTGGTCAGGTGCGCGACATGCCAGTCATTGGAATATTTTGCTCCGACCCGGGCAAGATCCGGGCCCGTCCTCTTTGAGCCCCACAGCATGGGATGGTCGTATTTGGATTCCACCGCCAAAGAATACGGGCCATAGCGTTCTACCTCGTCCCGCAGCGTGCGGATCATCTGGGAGTGGCAGGCATAGCAGCCTTCGCGCATGTAGATGTTGCGTCCGGCGACCTCAAGCGGCGTGTAGACACGCATGTCCGGCGCTTTTTCCACGGTTTCGTCGATCGTGAACAATGGGGCGATTTCGATGAGACCTCCAATGCTTGCAACCGCGATAATTGCCAGGACAAAGCCGATGGCACTGCGCTCAAGCCGGTAGTGAAAATTGAACATTTTTTATTCCCCGGCTTGAGTGATGAGCGGTGCGGCTAAGCCCAGCGGGATGTCCGCGGCGGATTCGGAGGCAACGGGCACCGGTATGCGGATCGTCATCCAGATATTATAAAGGGCGATGATAGCACCGGTGAGGAACAGCAGCCCTCCGAATGCACGGGCGATGTAATAGGGGTGCATCGCAACGAGCGAGTCGACAAAGGAATAGCTCAAGGTTCCGCTGTCATTGTATGTCCGCCACATCAAGCCCTGAATGACACCTGAGTTCCACATGGCGAAGACGTAGATCACCGTTCCGGACAGGGCGAGCCAGAAGTGCCATTCGACAAGCCTGGCGGAATACAACGCCGGTCGTTTCCACAGCCACGGCGTCAATGCGTAGAGTGAGCCGTAGGTAATCATGGCGACCCAGCCGAGTGCGCCGGCATGGACATGGCCGACGGTCCAATCGGTATAATGTGAAAGTGAGTTGACGGCGCGGATTGCCATGAAGGAGCCCTCGAAGGTGGCAAGCCCATAAAAGATCGCAGCCATCATCATGAATCGCAGGACTGCATCGTCACGGACCTTGTGCCAGGCCCCGTTAAGCGTCAGTAAGGCATTTCCGGCCGAGGCCCAGGATGGAACGAGCAGGACGACGGAGAATGCCATGCCGAGCGTCTGTACCCAGTGTGGCAAGGCCGTGTAGTGAAGGTGGTGCGAGCCCGCCCACATATACATGAAGGTAATGCCCCAGAAGCTGATAATAGAGGTTCTATAGGAATAGATGGGGCGGCCAGCGCGCTTCGGCAGGTAATAATACATCATGCCGAGAAAGCCGGCCGTCAGGAAAAATGCCACTGCGTTGTGGCCGTACCACCATTGCGTCATTGCGTCCTGAACGCCGGAAAAGAGCGAATAGCTCTTGGCATGACCAAGGGATACCGGGACTGCAAGATTGTTCACAATATGAAGCAGGGCGACGACCAGGATAAAGGCCATATAGTACCAGTTGGCTACATAGATGTGCGGTTCCTTGCGACGCATCAGCGTTCGCAGATAGATGGAGAAATAGACGATCCAGACGATGACCAGCCAGATATCGGCATACCATTCTGGCTCGGCATACTCCTTTGATTGACTGATACCGATGAGGTAACCGCTGGCCGCCAGGACACAGAAGAGGTTGTAGCCAAAAAGGACGAACCAAGGGCTGAATTGATCCGGCAGACGGGCGCGGGTTGTTCTTTGCAGCACGTGAAACGAAGTGGCGATCAGGGCGTTGCCACCGAACCCGAAGATCACACCGCTGGTGTGGACCGGGCGCAAGCGGCCGAGGCTCGCCCATTCAGCATCGAACGTCAGTTCCGGCCAGGCGAGGAGAGCTGCGACCCATACTCCTACGAGCATGCCGATGACCCCCCATAGCAGGGTCAAGATGATGCCGACCTTGCTGGGGTCATCATAATATTCCGACAGTCTGGCAGGCAAGGGCTCTGGCGCGTCGTAGGCGCGCAATAAAGCGATGACGCCGATCATTGCGCTCCCGGCGACGATCCAGCCGTGCGTACCGATGAGGTCATCGCGACCGGCCGCGGCCATCGCCACGCCCAAACATAACAGGACAAGAAAAGTGAAGCCGGCGAGGATGCGTTCCGGGCCCGTCAGTTGTGCGATCATTCTGCCTGCCCCCAGAAGAATGAGAGTTCGCTGCTATTGTCATTCGAGAGCAGGATGAACTGCGGTTCCGCACCATGTGAACCTTCAAGAATATTGTTCGTGTATAGATTCATTCTAAAAGAGGCTGCGTTGGCCGTTGCAAGATCGCTGACGGTTCGAGCGCAATTACGAAAGCGATGATGATTGGGGTGGAAACGACCAGTTTGGGATTGCGCGTCGGTCATATTTGAACTCCGGTTTTGCCGGACCCTAGCGCGGTAACGTTGTTCTACTTTGATCCAAGTCAAAGCAAGGCAGATCGAAGCAGTTTTTTGATGTGGAGTTTAGGAGCGATGGCGGCGGCGCCCTTTGGAGCCTGCCATTAAACGACGCGTTTTTGGCATTTTTTTCACGAGACGATGCCTTTCGAAGAAGCCCCGCATTTCGTGGCTTCACAAGCAACGAGATACATTATGATGATGCAAGGAGCCGGCCATCATGGGCAGCGGCAATGTCACGAAACCGAACCAGACAGCACGGCTTTCTTACGACCCGGATCGGCAGGTCGCGGAGTACGCCGTGCTTGTCAGAACGGATCTGCAGGGCCGGGGGCTTGGTTGGCAGTTGCTTCTTCAACTGATCAATTTTGCGAAAGCTGAGGGGATACGACAGATGGAAGGGCTGATCCTGAGCGAGAAGGAAATCATGCTGAAAATGTTCCGGGAGTCTGGTTTCAATATCGCGCGACGCCTCGGATCTGAACGTCATGCGGGCAGTACTCGATCTGTCATACGCACATTGAGGCCTGTCGAGGCAAGCAGAATTGATCTAGCTCGAAAGAAAGCGACTGAAATCTTCCTCCGCCAATAAAGAGCGGGTGACACCGCCAAAAATCAATTCTCTCAGCCTGCTATGCCCATATGCGCCAGAGACGACAAGCTCTGCCCCCGATTGTCTGACAAAACTAAGAAGGCTTTCGCTTTCGTATTTGTCCGTGATGATCTCACTGCGCGCCGCAATCCCGTGCCGACGTAGGAACGCGCAGACGTCATCCAGGCGCTCCTTTACCAGAATATCTGCGTTTCGGTCTGCAGTCACGACGATGACTTCGTTGGCTTGGCACAATAATGGAAGAGCATCAACAACAGCACGCCGCGCTTCGCGTGTGTCTTTCCATGCGATGACAGCCATGTTGGTGAAGATTGTTTTGGCCCCTTTTGCCGTGACGAGAACGGGCCGGCCGGCCTGCAAAACCACATTGCCCAGATTGATGTAACTATCAGGATGTCCAAGCGTCATATCGTTTTCGCACCCGGTCACGATC
Organism: Phyllobacterium sp. GQ127; assembly: GCF_059758635.1. Taxonomy (NCBI): domain Bacteria; kingdom Pseudomonadati; phylum Pseudomonadota; class Alphaproteobacteria; order Hyphomicrobiales; family Phyllobacteriaceae; genus Phyllobacterium; species Phyllobacterium sp. GQ127. The sequence goes on along the minus strand of NZ_JCAXDZ010000006.1, from coordinate 154,893 downwards.
AGGTCGACGGCTCGCACATTGTCGAGCAGAAATCGGGTGGGATTGGCGATCGCATCGCGCCATTCGTGAGATACATTGGTGCCAGCCCGACTCTCAAATTCTCGCCGCATTCTCTTCTGGCGCTGTTCGATTTCCTCCCGCAAGCGGCGCATCGTTTCGCCATTCGTTATAACGCCTTCGGGTGCCGTCATTGGAAGGGTAATATCAGCCGCACAGACTCCAATCAGATGTGCGTTAAACCGCGTGGCTAAACTGATTGAGAAATCAATGAGTGGGGCGGTCGGGCCATCGATATTAAGGTTAGCAAGTATTGTCCTGTAGGACATGGTGTTATTCCTTAGTGAAAGCGGAGTTGGCAGCAGAGGCCAGCCGACTACGGTTTTTCCACGAGAGTGATCCTGTATGGGTGCATTACTCCGCCGTTCCGTACGGACAGATATTCACCCTGAACAAAGCGTTCATCACTGAGTTTGAAGACAATTTCGTCATCGGACTTGCCTTGAGCGTAGTCAAAGTACCATTTCCCTCCTGGCTTTCGCCGCAACACCCCAATTAAATCCTCGCCCTTGGCTCGGAAGCGCCGGACCCGGCACAGGTCCTGCTTGTCTTTCCATTCAAATGTATCAAGATGTCCGTTGTCGTCGAGAGGCACCAAAAGGTCATACCCTTCGTGAGGGTCGCCGTCGGGGTGTTCCTTGTCGCGTGCCAGTACGAGCCGGACGTGTCGGAATCTGGAATCCAATTCTGTCAGTTTGACCATTCGTTAATCTCCTTGCCGGCCCCTAATCTAACAAAAGATTTCCGGCGCGCTTTGATCCAGCGCAATGAGTTCTGCCATGCTAGCGCGTATGGCTTGAATCTGGATAGTTGGATCAGTGAAAAAGGACAGATTGATGCATTTCAAGAGCGTCTTTTGCGTTATCGGAATAGATCAATGCGACCGCGACATCATAAATGCGATCCATCTTTGCAAGGAGTTGGATGCGTATTTGAGCGTCCTTGTCGTATCGCTGACACCCGCGCCAATAGGCGGTTATGGCACCGTCGTTTCCACAAGCTGGTTGCTGGAGCGCGAGTCCGATATCTCCGCTATGAAGAAGCGCGAAAAGCAGATCGCGACGCTGGTCCAAAGTGCCGGTCTCAAGGGTGAAGTTGACAGCTACTATTGTGAAAAGGACTGGGCAGACGAAATTATTGGGCAGCGCGCCCGGTTTTCGGACTTAACGCTCATCGGGCCGGATCTTCTGCATCAACCGGGATTAAAAACTCCTGCGTTGAGCGGAGCTTTGTTCCATTCAGGAAGACCAACATTGATCGTACCGACAGGAACGCGCGCTACGCTACATCCGGGACGGGTCATCCTCGCCTGGGATGGCCGGATTGAGGCTGTTCGTGCCGCTCGGGAAGCCATCGATGTCATGATAGCTGCTGTTGATATTACCATCGCCATTGTTGATGAAAATCCGACAGAGAATGGGGATAGCGATACAGATGCCAGAATGGCAGCATACTTTTCGCGGCACGGCATCAAGGTGACGGTTGTGAGGATGACGACTTCCGGCTTAGGTGTCGCAGATGCATTGCTGCAATATGCGACTGAAGCGAATGCCGACATGATTGTCATGGGAGCCTATGGGCACTCGCGCCTGCGTGAGCGGCTTTTTGGTGGTGTGACCAAGTCGATCCTTGAGGCCCCACCGATCCCTATTTTCATGATGCGCTAGAGTAAGGCTACAAATGAACATGCCGCAGAATACGGATTTGGAGGGTCTTACCCGATCGGGGCATGATGGCCTGACAAGTTCGGAGGCCCGCCGTCAACTGGAAAAATACGGTCCAAATACAATACCGGAGGATGCCAGCCGGTCGCTTCTTGCTATCGCAAGGGAAATTTTGACCGAGCCTATGCTGTTGCTCCTCGTCGGAGCGGCAACTCTTTATCTGGTCATCGGCGATCTGGCGGAAGGTCTTTTGTTGGCCGGCTTTGCTGGCCTCACGATCGGGCTCATTTTTTATCAGCAACAGAGGAGTGAAAATGCTCTTGCTGCCCTTCGAAAGCTGGGCGCACCTACTGCGCGCGTTCTGCGCGATGGCAAGGAATGCACCATCGCGGCGCAGGAAGTTGTGGCGAGAGACCTGATGCTGCTTGATGAAGGAGAGCGAATACCAGCCGACGGAGTGTTGGTCAGCAATTCGGGCTTGGTGGTCGACGAATCCCTGCTGACGGGAGAAAGCGTTGCCGTGCGCAAGCGGGCAGGTGATGGGGATGCTGCCTCGGCAGAGCCGGGTGGCGATGACCAGGCTTTTGTTTACTCCGGCACGCTCGTCGTCAAGGGGCATGGAACAGCAAGGGTGTCGGACACCGGGGCTCGTACCCGTGCCGGACTGATCGGCGTTTCGCTGGCCTCAATTGTCGTGGAGCGAACCCGCCTGCAAATATCGATAAACCGGATCGTTCGACTTTTCGGAGCGCTGGCCGCGATTGTGTGCGGCGCTCTGGTTGTCTTTTACGGAATCTATCGGGAGGATTGGCTACAGGGCGTTCTCTCGGGCATCGCACTTGCGATGGGGATGTTGCCGGAAGAATTTCCAGTGGTCCTGACAATCTTTCTGGCTATCGGGGCCTGGCGGCTTGCGCGGATCAAGGTTCTGACCCGGCGGCCAGCTGTCATTGAAACGCTCGGAGCCGCCACGGTTCTTTGCGTGGACAAGACCGGTACGCTTACTGAAAATCGCATGCGGGTCCGGGCGCTCGACAATCTGGATGACGAACTGGAGGTTGCGCAGGATTTACGCGACGTGCCGCAAAGTTTCCGTTCGCTCGTCGATGCTGCCTGGCTCGCCACACGTCATGCATCTATTGATCCGATGGACCGTGCTGTCGCAGGACTAGCATCCCGTGCCGGGAAGCATGAGACGGCGGATTGGCCGATGGTTCGCGAATACGGGCTCAAGCCGGAACTCTTGGCAATGTCCGTTGTATGGCAAAACGATAACGGTCATTTTGCAGTTGCCTGCAAGGGCGCACCGGAAGCGGTCATTGATTTGTGCCATCTTGACGATGTCCAAGCGGCAAATGTCGTGGAGCATGTTCAGGCAATGGCCGGGAAGGGCCTGCGTGTCCTGGGTGTCGGCATCGGAACGAGTATGCGGGATGTGCTGCCGGATTCACAGCATGACTTTGACTTTACCTTTGCCGGTCTGGTTGGCTTCGAAGACCCTTTGCGGGAGACGGTGCCTGCGGCAATGCACGAAGCGTTTCGTGCGGGCGTGTCAGTCAAAATGATCACAGGCGACTATCCAGCCACTGCACTGGCGATCGCTGCAGCCGCTGGCATTGACACCGAAGAGGGCGCTGTCACTGGTGACCAGCTGGCGCAGGCGAACGCCCAGGAGCTGGACCGCCTTGTGTCAACTGCAAACGTGTTTGCCCGTGTCATGCCCGACCAGAAATTGCGGATTGTTGAAGCGCTCAAACGTCGGGGTGAGGTCGTTGCCATGACAGGCGACGGGGTTAATGACGCGCCGGCACTAAAAGCTGCGCATATTGGCATCGCGATGGGAAAACGTGGCACAGATGTCGCCAGAGAGGCGGCGGGTATCGTGCTGCTCGATGAAGATTTCGGCAGGATCATAAGCGCCATCAAGATGGGACGACGCATCTTCGATAATCTTCGAAAAGTCATGATTTACATCTCGGCAGTCCATGTTCCGATCGCGGGTTTGGCTTTGCTGCCTCTGATTGCCGGTATGCCGCCGCTTTTCTTTCCGGCGCACGTGGTGTTGATCGAGATGATTATTGACCCAATGTGTTCGATTGTTTTTGAACGCACGCCCCCCGAAAGCGATATCATGAAACGGCCGCCCCGCCCTGTGGGTGATCCACTCATCGGCATTGCGCAAGTGGCTCTCGGCATTGTCCAAGGCAGTGTTCTTTTGTTGGTGTGCCTCGGAGTCTATCAACTCTTTTTATACCAAGGCACGAGTGTCGAAGCGGCACGAACGGCAACATTCGTTGCTGTTACGGCCGGGAATTTGTCGCTTGCCCTGTCGAATAGCCGTCGTGAGGTGGTTGTTCTGCACCTGTTTGAGCGTGGGCGAATGACGTTTTGGATCGCGTCGGCGATAGCTGTGGTGATTGTATCGGTCTGTATTTTTCAGCCACATCTGGCGTCATTGTTCGGGTTTACCCGGCCGGCGGCCGGACAGGCCGCGCTTGCTGCGGCTGCCGGGATAATTGCAGTATTTCTGTTTGATCTACTGAAATTTATCCCGGTTGTGCGAAGGATTGTGGGTTAGAAAATTTTGTCAGCAGCTTACCTTTGACGTCTGAACCAAGTCCTGATTTTGGGAAAAAACGTAAAAGCTCCGATGAAAATGGTGGTTATGCCAAGCATCACAAACATCTGCAGGACAATGAAATTCGTTGCATTGGTCGCTACGAACCATCCAGTGATCGTGCCGGCAATGATAAACAACAAACGAACGAGCCAGCCCAACATTGCCCTACCCCATGTCGCCGTTTAGTTCATTAAGAAAATCGTCGACAAATCGCTTCACGTCGGTCCAGTTGGTAAGCTCGTAATCTTTGCGCGCGTCGATAGGCCCGCCTTCGGCCGCTGCAATGCGCTTCAGCATCCATCGCTTGAAGAAATCATACTCGGAATATTTCAGAGCGCCTGCACAGTTTAGAACGGAATTCGGCTTCCAACCTGTTTGTTCACTGAGCGTGACCGGGTAATTTCGCGCTTCCGCCTTCTCAGCTTCATCCGTACTGGCAATGGACAAGGATACCGACACGAAGGCAGTGGGGATGTCATTCAGGACGGAGTGCCAGTTCTGAACGTAATTGACGAAGGGGGTTGGATAATGACCGGTGTGAACCGGCGCGCACAAGATTGCCCCATCACCGTTGCCTGGATCCGCAGATCCCACCTGATTTGCATCGGTCAGCTCGACAAAATGCCCCGTGCTCTCGATGCGGCTTGCGATTGCTTCGGCAATTTTTCGGGTTTGTCCCTCTATGGTCGAATAAAGCACCAAAAACTTCATGGTTTTTTCTCCTGCATTGTCTGGATTTACCTGATGGAAGATCGCAGCTTCGGCGAAAACTGAAGCAGGTGCATTGATACGCATCAATCACGGACATCCAGGATATTTGATCCAGCGCAATGCCCGCCTGAACCTTCGGCTCTATGAATGGTCACATAAAACGTCATTCCCCACGGAGAGAGCAAATGGTTTTCAGAAGTCTGCTGAGTGTGATCGAGGTTGAACAAACTGATCACGATTTGAAGGTGGCAATCGATCTGTGTTCTGAAATCAATGCGCAATTGTGCGTCACGGTACTTGGAGTTGCGAGCTCACCGCCAATCGGTGACTATGCTCTCGGCAGGGCGGAAGTGTGGTTGAAGGAAAGACAGCAGACACTTGCTGCAATAGATAAAAGAACCGAAGAGGTGGAAACGCTTGTCAGCCATGCCGAAATCCCGGCGAGTGTAATGGACGAGTATCCGGAGCTTGCCAGGATAGGGCATATTATTGGCAGGCATGCTCGCTATAGCGATGCCACGATAATCGGCCCCGATCTCTTGGCGAACGAGGAGTTGAGAGGCCGGGTGATTGAAGGGGCCCTGTTTGAGTCCGGCAGGCCGATCTTGCTGCTCCCGCATGGAGCCAAGCCAACCTTGCGGCCAAAGCAGGTGTTGCTTGCCTGGAACTCTGGTGTCGAATGCACAAGGGCTGCACGTGAGGCTCTGGAAATCATGGCATGTGCCGATGAAGTCCACGTCACCATGATTGATCCGGATGCAAGTTCGGAAGGAAACGGCGCTGAACCGGGCGCTGATATTGGAGCATATCTTGCGCATCATGGAGTCAAAATCACTGTCGACCGGCTGCCTAGTACGAATTGCGCGATAGCCAATGTCATCAAGCAGCATGCGGTTGATATTTCGGCGGAGCTTATCGTGATGGGTGGCTATGGGCATACACGTTTACGGGAACGGATTTTTGGCGGTGTTACACGATCAATGATTGAGGATCCCGCTTTCCCCATTCTAATGGCTCATTGAACAGCGCCAATACAAGATTTGGAGCGCATTACAATGCAAATCAACGCAATGAACCAATTCGAATTATGCATCTCTTCGAGCACGCCAAGGTAGGGCGACTTGCATGCGTGAACGAGAGCCAGCCCTACGTCATTCCGATGAACTTCGTGTGTCGGCTGGGCTACTTCTATTCGTTCACGACCTATGGCCGCAAAATTGAATGGATGCGTGCAAATCCCAAAGTCTGTATTGAGTTTGATGAGATCACTGCCACAAACGATTGGCAAACAGTTGTCGTCCTTGGCCGGTACGAAGAGATTACCGATGATCCTGACCATTTAGACGCACGCAACGAGGCACACGCCCTTCTGAGCAAGAGAGCCGAATGGTGGGAGCCTGCCTATGTAAAAACGGTGATCAGGGATCATGTACGGGACGTGCAGCCGGTTTATTTCCGTATCCAGATCAAGGAAATGACCGGCCACAAGGCTGTCCGTTAAACCCCCAGCTCTACGTCGAGGCATATCAGTTTGACCTGTGTCAAGGACGTCCCGCTGAGGATAAGCGACGGTTGAGACAGCTGATGCAATATTGCTTCCAGGCTGTGACCAAAGGATCAGACATGTCATATCAAGATCAACCCACTGCATTCGCATCTGTTTTCAATTCGATGCCATTTGCCAGTACCAGTCGGGCATTGGCGAGTGCTACAATGCGCATGCAAGCTCAGGCCTTGAAGGCCATGTTTCATGTGCAGATCGAGGCCCTGGCTTTCGCGCAACGTCGTTGCGAGCGCGATTTGAAACTGATCGATGACTTGATCGATTCCCAGAAATATCAAAACACTTTTGGCGTGTGCGGTGAGTTCTACCGAAATGCTGCTTCGCAATACACAGACGAAACACGCAAGCTGATGTCTATTGGTTCTGGAATTATGTCTGAGGCTGCGGAACGTGCGAACGATGAAGTCGACAAGGTTTTTGAAGACGCCTCCGCCAGAACCATCACACCGTGAAACTTGGTCGATCGGGGGCCCATTGCCTGTCATTGCTTCAAAGCTCGGGAATATTGAGGCCCATTTGACATCCACACCACAAGCTGGGCTATAGTCCCACAGGAGGCTGCAGTGTTAGATAATAACGTCGCTCCAGAACAACTTTCCATCGATGATGCACGCCTGATAGATCTATATTGGCGAGCAGCCAATTATCTGACGGTGGGACAAATTTATCTCCTCGACAATCCGTTGCTACGCAAACCATTGAAGGTCGAGCATGTGAAGGCGCGCCTGTTGGGGCATTGGGGAACATCGCCCGGACTGAATTTCATTTACGCTCACCTTAACCGGGTTATCCGGAATTTCGATGCTGACATGATTTATGTGTGCGGGCCCGGGCACGGTGGCCCGGCGATGGTGGCGAACACCTATCTTGAGGGCAGTTATACCTCCCACTACCTCGATGTTACGCGAGATGAACGGGGAATGGGCAAGCTCTTCCGTCAATTCTCGTTTCCTGGCGGTATTCCAAGTCATGCGGCACCAGATGTTCCCGGATCAATCAATGAAGGCGGCGAACTCGGCTATTCTCTTTCTCATGCGTTCGGGGCCGCATTTGATAATCCCGACCTAATTGTCGCCTGTGTAGTTGGCGACGGAGAGGCGGAAACCGGACCACTGGCTGCTGCCTGGCATTCAAATAAGTTTCTGAACCCGCAACGGGACGGCGCGGTGCTACCCATACTGCACCTCAATGGCTATAAAATCGCAAATCCGACGCTTCTTGCCCGAATCCCGCACGAGGAATTGCACTCGTTGTTTATCGGCTATGGATACGAGCCGATCTTTGTCGAGGGGGATGATCCCGCCATCATGCACCAGTTGATGGCGGCGGCTCTTGACCAGGCAATGAACGGTATTCGCGCCATCCAGCAAGATGCCCGTGCAAACTACAACGCTCATGCGTTGCGCCCGCGATGGCCGATGATCATCTTGCGCAGTCCGAAGGGCTGGACGGGGCCCAAACAAGTCGATGGATTGAAGACGGAAGGTTTCTGGAGGTCCCACCAGGTGCCATTGTCAGGTTTCGCAAGCAATTCGGATCACCTGAAACTGTTGGAAGAATGGCTGCTCAGCTACAGACCGGAGGAGCTGTTTGACGCCAAGGGCGCGCCGGTGCCCGAAATCCTTGAAACCCTTCCGCGCGGCCGCCGCCGTATGGGCAGCAACCCTCATGCAAACGGAGGAACCCTGCGAGTAGCTCTTGATAAACCCCCATTGGAAGATCATGCGGTCATTGTTGAAGCGCCTGGCGGTGTGAAGGCCGAGGGCACCAAAGTGATGGGAGGTTTCTTACGTGATGTGATGCATGCAAATGTCGTTCACCGGAATTTTCGCATCGTCGGACCTGACGAAACGGCTTCAAACCGTCTTCAAGAGGTTTTCGAAGTCACAGATCGTACCTGGATGGCTGCGACCTTGCCAGAAGATACCAATCTTGGCCCTAACGGAAGGGTCATGGAAATCCTGTCCGAACATACTTGTCAGGGTTGGCTTGAGGGATATCTGCTTACAGGCAGGCACGGATTTTTCTCCTGTTACGAGGCCTTTGTCCACATCGTCGACTCCATGTTCAATCAGCATGCGAAATGGTTGGATGCGAGCCGGGACATCCCTTGGCGGCAACCGATTTCATCACTGAACTATCTGCTCACCAGCCACGTTTGGCATCAGGAGCACAATGGTTTCAGCCATCAGGATCCGGGCTTTATCGACGTTGCGCTAAACAAGAAAGCCGATACTGTGCGAGTTTATCTTCCGCCGGACGCCAACACGCTGCTTTGCATCACCGATCATGTGTTGTCCACGTGGGATAGGATCAATGTAATTGTCGCGGGAAAGCCGCCCATGTGGCAATGGCTATCGCTAGAAGACGCCCGGGTTCATTGCCAGGCTGGTCTAGGAATATGGCATTGGGCATCCAGCGAAGATGGACTTGAGCCGGACGTCGTTATGGCGTGCGCCGGGGATGTGCCAACGCTGGAGACGCTGGCTGCGGTCAGCATTTTGCGAGAATTCATGCCTGAGCTTCGTATCCGGGTGGTCAATGTCGTGGACCTCATGGCGTTGCAGCCGAAGGAACGTCATCCTCATGGTCTTGCGGACGCTGATTTCGATGCGATTTTCACAAAAGACATGCCCGTCATCTTCTCCTATCACGGCTATCCTTGGACAATTCATCGTCTTACTTATCGCAGGACCAATCACGGCAACTTCCATGTGCGTGGCTACAATGAAGAGGGCACGACAACGACACCCTTCGACATGACTGTCATGAACGGCCTCGACAGGTTCAGCTTGGTTTTGAGCGTGATCGATCACGTTGCTGCGTCCAGTCCGGCGGCCACGGAACTGAGACAATTGATGAACGTAAAACTGTTGAACCACCATGACTATATTCGCGAGCATGGGCTGGACATGCCGGAAATTTTGAATTGGGAATGGGGCTCGCATTCCCAATAGCATCACGACGAAAGGTAATTCCATGACCGACGCGATGCTCGTCTTGAACGCAGGGTCTTCAAGTCTGAAGTATGCAGTATTCGAACAATCGGAAGAAATGCGACCGCTCTTACGCGGCAGCATTTCGTCGCTCGACGACAAACCGCAGATGACCGTTTATGAAGGCGATGGGAAGCGAGCCGTCGATATCGATTTGGGTAGAAGCTCCATCGATGTTAAGCAAGCCGTGGTTAACGCCGTCAAAGATCTCGCAAACCGGGATATCCTCCATAAGGTGACTGGCGTCGGGCACCGCATTGTTCATGGTGGCCAAGAGTTCAAAGGTCCTGTTGTGCTTGATGAGCCGACGATGAAGCAGGTGCGCGCCTTGGTCGCAATGGCACCAATGCACCAGCCTCGCAACATAGCAATCATTGAGGCAATTCAAGCTTCATTACCTACTGCGAAACAGTTTGGCTGCTTTGATACAGCCTTCCATCAAAGCCGTCCCCGGCTCGCGAAGCTATATGGCCTGCCGCGTGAATTAATCAACTCAGGGATGATCGCATATGGATTTCATGGGATTTCCTATTCCTACATTGCCTCATGCCTGAAGGTTAAATTTGGGCCGGAAGCGGGAGGCCGGGTTATCGTCGCCCATCTGGGCAGTGGTGCCAGCCTGTGTGCAATGGTGAACGGAGCCGGTGTAGCGACGACAATGGGATTTTCACCGCTTGACGGATTGGTTATGAGCACGCGTTGCGGGTCAATTGATCCTGGGGCCGTTCTTCACCTCCTGCAACATCGTGGAATGGACGTAGAACGAGTTGCCCATTTGCTTCAAAGCGAATCTGGGCTCCTCGGTGTGTCGGGAATTTCAGGCGACATGGAGGCTTTGATCGCTTCAGAGCAACCTTCCGCGAAGGAAGCAATCGACCTGTTTGTTTACCGAGTAACACAGCAAATAGGTTCTTTGGCGGCATCCATGTCAGGCTTGGACATGTTGGTGTTTTGCGGAGGAATTGGCGAACACTCATCCGTGATACGCGCGAAGATCGGCGAGGGCGCGGGTTGGTTGGGTGCCGAAATTGATCGCGACCGGAATTCGCGAGGTGAAGAGACCATCAGCGCATTCGGATCGAAGGTGACAGTCCTTGTAATGCACACCGACGAAGAGCGGGAGATTGCCAACGAGTTGCGGGTCGCGTTCGGTAGGCGCTGACGTCATTAAAGCCATGGCTTCTACTTTTCTATCGCGCTTACCGAGATCGCGCCCTTGGACCAAACCTGTTCGTAAAGGTGCTCACGAGAAACTGTCTTCTCCCCGATTTCTGTCTTCCACGCACGTTTGCACTTCCCAATGACAGAGCCGCCGCCTTTCATAAGGGGACTGATCGCGGAATCGTTCGACGTGCTGTGCGGATCGACTCCTTGCGGATAGTAGGCTCATTGCGGGGAAAACTTGCCTCGGACCGGCGCATTCTCTGTGCATCGCAAGACTATCTGGCAATGCATGGCGTGCCGAGATCGCCTTTCGATTTGGCTCACCATGCCTGCCTGAGTTTCCAGTGGTTCTTTTTTGACACGCTTGCCGTGTTCGGGTTTGGCCCAGTATCCGCGTTCCGGTGTGGGATCGCGGTGTCGATCGCAGGCCTTCTTCAATGCCGTAATGGCGGCATTGCCGGCGGTGGTTCGCGCCACGCCGAATACAAATACCGGAGAGGTGAAGGGATATTCGATCGTGCGGCTTGCTGAAGAGTAGCGTGCCGTCAGGGCAATGCCCGTCGTAATAATTCCCACAAGCTTTTCCTGACTGTCTGAACATTGGCGTAACGATGGCGGGCTCGATATCATTCAAACATTGAGTCGCGGCCATTTATCGAGAATGGTTGGAATCGACATTCATGTGAATGGGAGACTGTGAAGTGGCAAACAAAAAAATAGCGCTGTTTTCGGCTTTTACGATTTTCGCCTGCTCATATCCCGGCCTGGCCGCAGCTGCAGAAGATGATCAGGTGACGCGTATCACCGTCAATCAAATCATACGAGGTGAGGGTAAAGTCGGAGACATGGCGACTTCCCAAAATGGGGAGGTCGTATACATCGTACTGGAGGGCGGCATTATCGAGGTGAGGAATACGCGATACAAGACGGCGCAGCGTTACAGTGTGGTGAAACCAAATGATAATAGCCGCAACAATTGAAGGGCTCGGCGATTTCGAGCCTGCCCTTGAAATGGCGGAGGGCAGAAAGACACCTTGATGCCGATTACCGACCTGGTAGCAAATGCCGGCCCGGTTGAAGCGTGGATCATTCCCATGTCGTATGGATGAAGGGTTCGGGTGCATTTTCGACGCCCTGCCAACCGATTCCGCACCACGAGCACCGTCCTGGACAATAATCTGCGTTCGCTTTTGTAGCCGTGGGCCTGTTTGTGCGCGTGGATCGATAATGGGTGACTGCGACGTCTTGATGAGTGCCATCACGTTCGCTTGATGCAGCCTTGGTTATGGAGATCTCCCTCTTTGTGTATTTCCGCGGAACTGCTTGTCTTGCCAGAATCCTGATGCTAACTTTTCTCAAAATCAGAAAACAAATGCACAGCCAGCTGGTATCGCCAGCCATCGGAACAAGTTGTGCAATCCATAGCGGAGGAAGCAATATGGAACGCCGTCAATTTCTTGCTGGTGCGGCAGCACTATCCTTGCTTGGTACTTCCAGCTCAAGGGCGGGGGCTCAAACAGCAGGGGCCCTGGAAAAAACCAGCGTTACACTGGGTGTCGGCGGCAAACCCCTTCTTTATTATCTGCCGCTGACAATTGCCGAGCGCCGGGGGTTTTTCAAGGAAGAGGGTCTTGATGTCACCGTCAATGACTTTGGCGGCGGAGCAAAATCCTTGCAGGCCCTGATCGGCGGGTCTGTCGATGTTGTAACCGGCGCGTATGAGCACACGATCCGGATGCAGGCAAAAGGACAGGATGTGCGAGCCTTGTGCGAGCTTGGCCGGTTCCCGGCCATTGTGATCGCTGTCCGCAAGGAACTCGCTGATAAAATCAAGTCTCCCGCCGATTTTGCCGGATTGAAGATCGGCGTGACAGCACCTGGATCGTCAACTGCGCTGACTGCGCAATATGCGATGGTCAAAGCCGGACTCAAAGCCAATGCGGCGCCCTTGATTGGTATTGGCGGTGGCGCCAGCGCCGTGGCTGCAATCAAACAAGGACAGGTGGATGTAATTTCACATCTGGACCCGGTCATTGCCAAGCTTGAAGCAGATGGCGACATCACTGTCATCATCGATACCCGTACCGAAGAGGGAACAAAGGCACTATTTGGCGGATCAAATCCAGCGGCAGTGCTCTATGTCAAGAAAGAGTTTGCCGACGCAAATCCCAACACTTCAAAAGCCTTGGTCAATGCCTTCGTCAAATCGTTGAAATGGTTGCATGGTGCTTCGCCAGAAGAAATTGCAGACAGCGTTCCAGCGGAATATCAATTGGGCGATAAATCGCTTTATTTGAAAGCAGTAGCCAATTCATTGCCCACCTATTCGCTTAACGGCGTCCTGACAATGGAGGGCATGCAGTCGGTTCTCAATACATTAAAAATCCTCGATCCAGAATTTGCAAAAGCCGATATCGATCTTGCTGCAACGTTTGATGACCGGTTCATCAAGGGATAGGCAGCATCAATGACAGTACCCCTATCCGAGGCGGGCACCCGTGCAGACGCCGTCGAGTTGCAAGGCATTACCATCGCTTTTCCGGTTGCCCATGAAAAGACATATGAGGCCGTTGGCGAAACAAATCTGAGTGTTCGTGATCGTGAGTTCGTTGCAATTGTTGGACCAACGGGCTGCGGAAAGTCCACCCTTTTAAATGCGACCGCTGGTTTGCTCAAACCAGCACGGGGCCAGATCAAAATCTTCGGCAAGACACATACCGGGATCAATGGCCATGCCGGATATCTCTTTCAGCAAGATTCGCTCATGCCGTGGAAGACATCGCTTGATAATGTTGCGATAGGGCTGGAAGTAGCCGGAACTCCGCGTCGTGAAGCGCTTGAGCGCGCTCGCACATGGCTGGAGAAAGTCGGACTTTCCGCCTTCTGCGACCGTTATCCGCACATGCTTTCCGGCGGTCAGCGCAAACGTGTGGGATTGGCACAGGTCCTTATCCGCGACCCGAAGATCATATTAATGGACGAGCCTTTTGGGCCGTTGGATGCACAGACCCGCCTTATTATGGGTGATCTGCTGCTTGATTTGTGGACAGCAGATCGCAAGGCAGTCATGTTTGTTACGCACGATCTTGATGAGGCAATCGGACTTGCTGACCGGGTGGTCATTATGTCTGCCGGACCGTCGTCGCGCATTATTGGCGATTACACAATTCCACTAACCAGACCACGCAATATGGCTGACATCAAATCCGAGCCGCAATTCCATGAAGTGCACCGGGAAATCTGGAATGCGTTAAAGGAAGAAGTGCTCAAAGGTTATCGGCAGGCGGAAAAAGCATGATGAACCGGGGACTTTTACTTCTCCTGCAAATTTTAGTGGCTGTCGTCGTTCTGGTAGCCTGGCACGTTGCCTCCACCACAACCCTTATCGGTGATCCTAAAACAATCAGTTTTTTCTTCGCCGAGCCATTGGCCGTTGGCAACCGCATTATCGACTGGTTTGCCGATGGTTCGATTTGGTATCATCTCGGCATAACACTCACTGAGGCCGCACTTGCCTTCATCATCGGTTCGCTCGGGGGCGTGATTGTCGGGTTCTGGTTTGCGCGCAAACCACTCCTTGCTGCCGTTTTCGATCCTTATGTGAAAGCAGCCAATGCTTTGCCGCGCGTTGTTCTTGCACCAATATTTGCATTGTGGCTCGGGCTTGGCATCTGGTCGAAAGTGGCCTTGGGCGTTACTCTGGTTTTTTTCATTGTGTTCTTCAACGTCTATCAAGGTGTCAAGGAAGTAAGCCCAGCTGTGCTATCCAATGCGCGCATGCTTGGCATGAACGGAAGACAGTTGCTGCGCCATGTCTATATGCCGTCCGCGTTGTCCTGGATGTTCTCATCTTTGCATACGTCGGTAGGTTTTGCGGTCGTGGGAGCAGTAGTCGGTGAATATCTGGGCTCAGCAGCGGGCCTGGGATATCTTATTCACGAGGCTGAAAGCGTCTTCGATGTCACCGGCGTTTTTGCAGGAATGTTTGTTTTGACTTTTTTCGTTATTCTTGTCGACTGGCTGGTGACACTTGTTGAAAACCGTCTGCTTGTCTGGAGGCCAAAGAGCGCTGCTTCCTTCTGATCAGCGCAGACTTGAAAACCACGCAATAAGTTCCGCGCTATTGTGCAAAGAATGGGCCCGCATAAGGCGTGCCCTGTGCGCTTCGACAGTGCGTTTCGACAAGCCTATTTCCGCCGCAATCTGGGCATTGGTCTTGCCTTGGGACACCAGGGTCAGAACTTGTTTCTGTCGATCGGAGATGAGGCTCATATTTCCTGTCACGGCCCGGTTTGTCGGCTCGAAACAATAAAGTGCCTCTGCAAACGGATCGGGGTTATTGCGGCTGCGACCGCGCACCCGGCACCAGAAGCTGGTTCCGTCCCTGCGCCTCATCAAACGTTCATCGTAATAGACCTTACCGCCTCCAAGATTGCTTCTCCACATCTCGCCGGTGCGAACGAAATCTCTGATCTTGGGATAGAGCCGGCTGAAACTCTGATTGATCAACTCCAGCCGCTCATAGCCAAAGGTTTCAGCAAATTCGGAATTGCAATCCCTTATGATACGGTGCGTTGCATAGACCATCGGCACTGGCAGGTCCGTCAACTGAAAGCGTTTTTCGCTCGCAGAATTCACAATGTCTAAACTTGAAAGCTCCGGTACTGTCATGCAGTATTAATACGACTATCTGTGGCACCGGCACAAGCTTTACCGTTGATAAGGAGGACGAAAGAAATGGGAGACTATTCTTGAAAAAAGTTCAATCAAGCGTGGCTGACGCACTGGAAGGTGTTCTGTTCGACGGCATGACGATCATGGCCGGTGGATTTGGCCTTTGCGGTATTCCCGAAGCGCTGATTTATGCAATCCGCGATTCCGGTGTTAGAGATCTGACCGTAATATCCAACAATGCCGGTGTTGACGGCATTGGTCTTGGCGTATTGCTCGAAACCAAGCAAATCCGCAAAATGATCTCGTCTTATGTTGGCGAGAACAAACTTTTTGCGCAGCAATATCTATCGGGGGAACTGGAACTGGAGTTCAATCCGCAAGGCACGCTTGCCGAGCGCATTCGGGCAGGAGGAGCCGGAATTCCCGCCTTTTTCACCAAGACCGGTGTCGGCACCATCATAGCAGAAGGCAAGGATGTGCGGGAATTCGATGGCGAGTCTTATGTCATGGAACGCGGGCTTTTCGCCGATCTGTCCATAGTCCATGCCTATAAGGGTGATACGGAGGGTAACCTCGTTTATCGTAAAACGGCCCGCAACTTCAATCCGATCATGGCGACTGCCTCAAAGTTCACTGTGGCGGAGGTGGAACACCTGGTCGAGGCAGGCATGATTGATGGTGACCATGTTCATACACCCGGTATTTTTGTGAAGCGGATTGTACACGTTCCAAATCCGACAAAACATATTGAACAACGGACAACGCGACCGAGACTTGTCGCTGAAAACGGAGCGCACTGATATGGCGTGGACACGTGATCAAATGGCCGAGCGGGCTGCAAAGGAACTTGAAGATGGTTTCTACGTCAATCTGGGAATTGGCATCCCCACTCTCGTCGCCAACTACATCCCAACCGGCATGAGTGTACAGCTCCAGAGTGAAAACGGAATGCTTGGTATGGGGCCATTTCCATATGAAGGCGAAGAGGATGCTGATCTCATCAATGCCGGCAAGCAAACAATCACGCAGTTGCCGACAACGAGTTATTTCAACGGTGCCGATAGCTTTGGAATGATCCGAGGCGGCCATATCGACCTTTCCATCCTGGGAGCCATGCAGGTTGCAAAAAATGGTGATCTTGCCAACTGGATGGTGCCCGGCAAAATGGTCAAAGGCATGGGTGGCGCAATGGATCTGGTCGCAGGCGTCAAGAAGGTCGTTGTTGTGATGGAGCATGAAGCAAAAGGGGAAGCCAAACTGCTCGAAGAATGCACGTTGCCACTAACCGGCCAGCGGGTGACAGACCTTGTCATCACTGATCTTGGCGTTTTCACTATCGAGAGACGTGGTGAGGCCAAAATGACCTTGATAGAAATCGCCCCCGGTGTGACCGTTGCAGAAATCAAAGCAAAAACCCAAGCCGCTTTTGATGTGGCCGTTTGAACTAAATGGCCCGGGAAACCGGGCTATTTAATCTTCTCGACTGTGCAGAGTGTTTCACCATGTTGCGGGCGCTCCAGACATTGAGCCTCATAGCGGAACGTTCCATAATAGACCTGAGCACAGCCTGAAGGCAGGCAAACCAATGTTACAAACCCCAAAACGAGACTCGTGAAATAAATCCAGCCAGAAGCCTTCTTTTTCATGATGGCATACCTATATATGTCGAGCTGCAAGTGACACAGCGGCGTTACAATCCACTGATATTCTTCAGCAATTGGTCAAGTCAACGATCGGCATATTTGTCATTTTACCGAGATTTGGTGCTACTTTAAGGCAAGCGCTCCACATAGTTTTCGATCACGTTTTATGTGAACAGGCATAAAAGGGTTGATCCAAACCGACGGACGTATAAGTTCTGCCTTCCGATTTGTTAACCAAACCATTCACGTTAGGAGCAAAGCGATGAACAAAACCATCGATAACTATTCATTGCCAGAATCGATTACAACAGCTTTAGCCAATGGTATTAATATTGTCAGGGCATTTCGCGAACAATTCGGATATTCAATTGAAGATCTGGCCGTGTCATGCGGTCTGACATCTCTCGAAATCGAGACTATTGAAAGCGGTCAAAATTCGGACCCGAGCAAGCTAGAACGTATTGCTCATGCACTCGGTTTGCCGAGCAATGCAATGATCATTGAGGATTCAAAGCGCCTTAGCGCCTGACACTTCGATAACAACAAATCGGTAAAAAGGCTGCCAGGGTGATATCCCAATCCTGGCAGCCTTTTTGCTACAGTCCCAGCAATGTACGCGTCAGCGGATGATCCGCCTTCGTCAGGCCTTCGATAATATTGGCGTGGTGCTTTGTCGGCTCTTCAACAGCCGTAATACTGCAATCAAAGCCAGCCCATATATTGGCAAGCAATGCATTCTGCCTGATAAACTCCGGACGCTCATCGGCACCAACCCATGCAGTAAGGTCGATCCCTTCTTGCGGTTCGAGCAAAGCCGGGCTCTCCCACCGCGCTTCTATGGCATCAAGATGAAGCGTCTCGTTCATTTTTGTTTTCATTAAAGGCCGAAGATCCGTGATAGCAGATATCGGAACGGTCTTGCGAATGCGCTGACGGATCGTTTGCGACAATGGCGATGTGACTGTAACCATGCGTGCCACGAGATGGCCACCTGCTGAATGCCCGGTCAAATGAATCGGACCTGCAACTTCTCCTGCGGCTTTGGTGATAGCAAGACCGATTTGAACCGTAATATCGCTGATGCGAACATGCGGGCAGAGCACATATGATGGAACGGCAACAGCAAATCCATGAGCATGCGCACCCCTTGCCAAATGTGACCACACGCTTTTGTCGAAATCTTCTTTCCAATAGCCCCCATGGACAAATATCATAAGGCCCTTTAGATCGCCCCAAGGCATGAAAAGGTCGAGCCGGTTTCGCGTATCTGGGCCATAGGCGATATCTGCCTTCAGCAGACCTTTATCATCCATTTCCGACCGGAACTGGGCTGCCTCTGTACGCCATTTTTGCGGATAACTGGCTCCGTCCGGAATATAGGCGAAGTTGGAATAGGCATCATCCCAATCGACAGCATTCGTCATGATTATCTCCCGATTGTGATTATTCCCTTATTTTCTCACGAATCTGGTTTCCTCCGCCGGACTTGCGCAGATTCGGCAGAGCCAGCATCAGGAGCACAAAGGCACCAGTGGCAAATTTAAGGTCTGCTGGAGCAAGTCCCAGCGTCAAGCAGAATGAGATCAACTGGTAATAAACCAACGACCCGACAATGGGGGCAAGGATTTGCCGCAAGATCGTCTGACGACCGGTAATCGCTTCACCGATAATAAGAGCAGCAAGTCCATTGATAAGAATGCCAAAACCCATATTGACGTCGGCAAACCCTTGAGTTTGAACCATGATGCTTCCACCTGTGGCAGAAAGCGCACTGGCGACACCAACCCCAATGATCGTCGCAGTGCTGACATTGATGCCTTGCGCTTCAGCCATATCCGGGCTCGCCCCGACCGCACGCATTGATGTGCCTTTCTCCGACATGAAGAAGTACAACATCGCGGCAACAACAAGCGCGACCAGTACCCCTACGATCGCAATTTTCAGCCATGCGAAATTGGCAGCCGGTCCGGCCAATAAAGTAAAGGTCGTGTCATAGGTAAAAAGCGGAATATTTGTGCGGCCCATAATACGCAAATTGATGCTGTAGAGCATCGTCATCACCAATATACCGGCAAGGAGCGTGTTGATCTTGAACCGGAGGTGGATAAACGCCGTTGTGCAACCCGCCGCAAATCCGCAAAGCAGAGCAATAAAAACGGCGAGAAAAGGATTTACCCCGGCCGCTATCAGGGTTCCGCAAACACAGCCGCCGAGCGGAAACGCACCTTCAGATGTCAGATCCGGGAAATTCAGGATGCGGAATGGCAACATAACGCCAAGAACAACAAAGGAAACAATGAGGCTTTGCGCAATTGTGACCGGGATGAGCCCGTAGAAACTGTTAAAAACATCCAGCATCTTAGGCCCCCTGCAACGCGATCGCGTCAGATTTTGTATGGAACCGGTCAATAAGGTCCATCACTGTGATGCCGCGCTTCTCTTCGGGCCCAATATCTACAAGAACCTTGCCAGCATCCATCATGATAATCCGGTTACCGTAATTGATGGCATGTTCCATATTATGCGTGACCATCATTGTCGTGAGCTTGAGCTCATCGACGGCGCGCACTGTCGTGTCCATGACAAGTTTGGCAGTGCGGGGATCAAGGGCAGCAGTGTGTTCATCCAGGAGCAGCAGTTTTGGATGTGTTGAAACGGCCATGACCAGCGAAAGTGACTGACGCTGCCCACCGGATAGCAGCCCGACTTGCATATCGAGGCGGTTTTCCAATCCAAGATTGAGTTCAGCCAATTGCTCGCTATATCGAGCGCGGCGGGATGTTGTCAGCCCATAGGCAAAGCTGCGCTGTTTTCCCCGCAGTTCGGCAAGCAGCATGTTTTCGCCGATTGTCATGGTCGGAGCAGTGCCTATCATCGGATCTTGAAAGACTCTGGCAATGAACTGGGCTCGGCGATGGGCGCTTAGCTTTGTGACGTCTTGACCGTCAATGAATATTTTGCCGGAATCCAGCGGCAGTTTACCGGAAACAGCGTTGAGAAAGCTCGACTTTCCAGCACCATTACTACCAATCACGATGCAAAAATCACCGGATTTAAGTGTTACATCCAATCCATCGAGAGCACGTCGTTCATCCTGCGTGCCGCGATAGAAGATTTTGGTGCCGCCCTTGACGGAGAGCATGTCGGTCATGTGAGCCCCTTAAGCTGAGCCGCTATAATATGATAGTTCCCGCGCTACAGGCGGGAACTATATGCTTATGGCTTGTAAGAGAAGGCTTATTTGACGAAACAACCGCAATCTTTGAGGCTATCCGGCACTTTTTGTCCGGTTTTTGCCAGAACGGCTTCATTTATGGCTGCAGCATGGTCTTCATAAGCCGGTTTGATGGGCGCCAGGCTTTCCGTCGATTTTCCGGCCAGAATTTCAGAGGCAAGTTTTGCCGCGTTCTGACCAACTTTGGTGTAGGAAACTTCGAAAGCCGCTGCCACAAGCCCATCGCGTACCGCTTGCGCAGAGGCATTGACAACGGGAATGTTGATGCTCAGGGCCGCCGCCGCAACAGCCGGAACGGCTGGTTGTACAAGATTGGAGCCCGGCACGTAAATCACGTCAGCTTTTCCTGCAAGTGAACCAACACGAATTGGAATGTCGTTCGTATTGTCGAGGCCGACTTCAACGAGTTCCAGACCCTGCGCCTTGGTGACTTCCTGCATCAATT
Source organism: Phyllobacterium sp. GQ127 (assembly GCF_059758635.1). Lineage (NCBI taxonomy): Bacteria > Pseudomonadati > Pseudomonadota > Alphaproteobacteria > Hyphomicrobiales > Phyllobacteriaceae > Phyllobacterium > Phyllobacterium sp. GQ127. The sequence continues at coordinate 134,120 of NZ_JCAXDZ010000006.1, read as the reverse complement.
TGAGTACAGCAACGTCATTGTCTTCGCCGGGATTGTAAAGATATGCGATGCGCTTTGCATCTGGCAGCAGCTTCTTGATGAAGGTAATTACGGAGGCAACATCCTGCAGATCGGAGGCTCCGGTCATCGCCTTATCACCAGCCTCCCAGGATGGTGTCAGCTTGGCTGCAACCGGATCCGTAACGGCAGCAAAAACAACTGGCGTATTGGTATTTCCGACGATCTGCCGCGCGCCTTGTGCAACGGGTGTCGTGACAGCCAAAATAAGCTTCGGACTGTTGGAGGCCAGCTTGGTTACCATTTGCGGGATCAGCGTGGCATCAAAGTTAACCTGGAGCTCATCATAGACGGCATCACTAACACCGAGCTTGGTCATCTCCGCCTTGAAAGCAGTAACCGTCTCATCCAATTGGGGATGTTTGCCAAACTGCGCAATGCCAATGCGGGTTTCTGCGGCCGCGGCACTCAAACCCAAAGCAAGTCCGAGCGCCGTACCTATTGTTAGACGGGCCAATTTGTGTGCCAAAACCATCCGATTCTCCCTTTTTATATGTTCCGCTCTGTAAAGCTTGAAAATAGTATAACAAACGTGAAATGATATACAATATGGAATTAAGCACCAACGTGACAAAGGGACCAAATGGCCGATAGCGTCAAATCTGATGGCCTCTATACCGTGCTTCGATCCCGCATCCTCAATGGAGAGTTGCGGCCTGGACAATCATTGCGGTTGCGAACAATGGCGCACGAGCTTGGTACCAGCGCTACTCCCATGCGTGAAGCACTCAATCGCCTTCATGCTGAAAACTTCGTCACGACCGAAGCCAACAAAGGTTTTCGTGTGGCCACTATGACGCTCGAAGAACTTGAAGATCTTGAGACTGCCCGGTCCGTGATTGAAACTGAATTGCTTGCGCGTTCCATCGACGAAGGTGACCGCAACTGGGAGGCTAATTTGGTCAGCGCGCATTACCGCCTTGCCACTTGCATCACACCCAATTCTTTTTCACAATCAGAGGCAATAGATGCATGGGATACCGCTCATGCCGAATTCCATCTGGCGCTGATAGCGGGAACATCTTCAAAATGGCTGATGAGCTTTGCCCAGCAGACCACGGCGCAGCTGCAGCGATATAGGCGACATATAATCCTGCGCATAGATCACCTGAACCGTGCTGCGGAAGGAGCAGCCGGGAATGCTGTCTTATCCCGTGAAGCGCTTGGCATCGAAGCGCATACAGCCCTGCTCGAAGCAGCACTCGCACGAGACAAATTGAAGGCCGAGGCCTTGCTGATTGATCACGTCCGCCTCGCCAAAGAGGCATTTTTGAAACTGGCCCGCGCTGGTGGCATACCTTCTGTCGACACAGCGGCCTGATGGAACAATGAAACCCATGCCGAGCACCAAAGCCATTTTAGCCGACCAATCTGATCCACTAAGGTCCTTTCGCGACAGATTCGAGCTGCCCGATAATGTAATTTACCTTGATGGTAATTCATTGGGCGCGCTGCCGAAAACCGTGAGGCAGCGGGTTGCAAAAACCATAAGTGAAGAATGGGGCGAACAACTCATTCGAAGCTGGAACACTGCCGACTGGGTCCATCTGCCTCAACGCGTGGGAAATAAAATTGCCGGCTTGATCGGCGCGCCTGCAGGAACCGTCGTTGCCGCCGACAGCACATCGATCAACCTTTTCAAGGTGCTGTCAGCGGCTCTCGGGCTCAATGCCGGACGCAGCAAGATTGTTTCGGAAAGAGAAAACTTTCCGACAGATCTTTACATAGCAGAAGGCGTGGCAAAGCAGATAGGAAAGGGCCACAGGCTTGTGCTGGTTGACAGACCGGCCGACATTACTGACGCGCTTGACGATGATGTAGCCGTTCTCATGCTTACGCATGTCAATTATCGTACCGGCTACCGTCACGATATGGCGGCCATAACGCAGGCCGCCCACGACAAGGGTGTCCTTGTCGTGTGGGATCTGGCGCACTCAGCGGGCGCAATGCCCGTGGATCTGACCAGCGCAAATGCCGATTTCGCTATAGGTTGTGGCTATAAATATTTGAATGGGGGCCCCGGCGCTCCGGCTTTTCTATATGTCAATCCGGCGCATCAGGGAGAATTCAATCAGCCACTATCGGGTTGGTTTGGCCATCGTGCGCCTTTCAACTTCGAAACTGCCTATGCTCCGTCCAGAAACATCGAACAATATCTTTGCGGAACACCGCAAGTTCTGGGAATGATCGCTCTGGATGAAGCATTGTCCGTTTGGAATGATGTCGACATGGAAGCTCTGCGGCTCAAGTCGACGGCGCTGTGCGACACCTTCATCGAAGGCGTTGAAGAATTTGCAGCGGAATATCACCTAAAGCTGGTCACGCCGAGAGATGCCGATAAGCGAGGGAGCCAGGTTTCTTATTCGTGCGAAAATGGCTACGCCATCATGCAAGCGCTGATCGCCCGGGGCGTGATTGGTGATTTCCGGGCACCCGACATCATCCGCTTTGGATTTACGCCTCTTTATCTGAGTTTTGCTGATGTCGAAAACGCCGTTTCTATACTCAAGGAAGTCCTGGTAACACGCAGTTGGGATGCAAACGAATATCGTGTACTGGGGGCGGTCACATGACGCGCACACCTTACGATCCCTCCGGCGAGGGCGCACAGATGTCCTTTGACGGACGGATGTCCTACGGGGATTATCTGCGGCTGGATACAATTTTGACTGCGCAAGCGCCGCTTTCTGATGCGCATGACGAAATGCTATTCATCGTGCAACATCAAGCTTCCGAAATCTGGATGCGGCTGGTCATTCACGAATTGACATCCGTGTGCGATCACATTGCCAAAGATGATCTTGCACCCTCGTTCAAAATGCTTGCTCGGGTTTCGCGCATTCTTGATCAGTTGAATTCCGCATGGGACGTGTTGAGAACCATGACGCCCAGCGAGTATACGACATTTCGCAAAACGCTCGGCATGTCTTCCGGCTTTCAGTCATTTCAGTATCGTGCAATTGAATTTTTGGCGGGCAATAAGAACGCAGCAATGATGCGCCCGCACGCGCATAAAGCCGATATTCACGCATGGCTTGAACGAATTTTGCAGGCACCAAGCATTTATGACCAGTCAATCCGTCTTCTGGCCCGGCAAGGGTTTCCCATTGATCAGTCTGTTTTGACACGCGATTGCTCGCAGGCCTATGAGGCCAATGAAAGCGTCCGTGCCGCCTGGCTGGTTGTCTATAGCGATCCGGAAGCACATTGGTCGCTTTATGAGCTTGCCGAAAAGCTGGTGGATTTTGAGGATTATTTCAGGCGCTGGCGGTTTAACCACGTCACGACTGTCGAGCGCATTATCGGCTTTAAAACCGGGACAGGCGGCACTTCAGGTGTCAACTACTTGAGAAAAATGCTCGACGTCGTTTTGTTCCCGGAGCTTTGGGCCGTTCGGACGGATCTGTGATCAGGCGGCGTATTTGTCAATTGCAACGCAGTCCATCGCTGATTTGGCGTGAATATGGTTGCTGTGGGTAAAGCCATGTTTTGCAATCGCTGCAAGATCATCATCCGGTTTAATTGGGCGGGACCACCAATTGTCGTTAAGCGTCCAACCATGGGCTGTTGCACTCTCCACCTCGGAGCTGTCCGGGCGAAGTGTACAGGATTCGTGAACAATTCGAGCCTGGGGTGAACGTTTACTCATGAGCTGCCGTCCTTGCGCCAGCGCACTTGCTTCATCGTCTGCAATCACCAGCTGGTGAAACAGATGGCGCGACTGCTTATACTTCGTCAGATAGGCAAACTTTATTTGATAGGCTGGCACGGAGCACTCCTGCATCAAAGACTCAGTCGTTAACCAATTATTAATATTGGTACTTGACAGGCTTTTTGCAAGGCTAGAACCAGCTTTATACACACGGAACGCAAGTTAGGCAGAAGCGTGAGCCTCTGTCTAACTTGCTGTTAAATATTCACAATTTTCGTTCGTTACGACAACGAAATATAGTTTGATCAATCAACCGTAGACCAACTTGTCTTGCCGTGCGCGAAGTTCGACAATTTTGGATCCCGGAGCTGTGGCGGCGTTGGCATGGGTGATGAGCTCGCCTTTTTTTATCGGGGCCGTAACCGAGCCGCCTTGCAAAAGTCCGCAAGGAATTGCGCCAGCTGACCGCGCTTCAGGAGCAGTCATGATCCAGGCCCGATAGCAATATTCCCCGATAGCATCGAGCTTGTCGCCGGGTTTCATATCTTTTTTGGCAACAGCGCACACTTCTGCAACCGGCGTGGCCAAAGGAACCATATCCGCCTTACCATACAGAACGACGCGCGCGCATGTCAGCGGCACTTCCAGAGAGGTGAGATGATAGGGACGATGAAATGTGAAATAGGGACCTTTGCCCATTTTCAGATCTTCCATCCGCTCTGATATGCGAGGATGCGACATATCGGCAATAACGAACACGCCGGGAGCCACTCCCTTGCCAATGGAATAGTCAACGACGCCAACTCTCGACAGTACACCACCATCTTTTTCCGGTACCAGTACCTTGGAAAGCTGATCAAGAGTTGCGGCAGGACCGTGCATGCCTGGCTTGTCCGGGACAAGCCCTGTGGCATTTGCAATTGCCGCCATTTCCACCATGGTCTTGGAACCGTCCACAAACTCGACGAGCATGCGGACATTCATGTGCCGGCGCGCTGCTTCTTCCTCGTAATCGTCGGGAATGGCATCAATATTGAGAGGATTGTTCTTGCCCTTGCCCGCGGCAACAATCGGATGGCCCATGGCAGAAACAAATTCGATCAACTCCATGCAAGACGAAGGTTCATCGCCCGCACCAAGGGAATAGGTGACGCCGAGCCGATCAGCCTCGCTTTTGAGATAGGCGCCAATAGTGACGTCAGCTTCAACATTCATCATGACCAGATGTTTGCCGTGCTCCATGGCCCGCAGACCGATCTCGGCTCCAACCGCCGGCACGCCTGTTGCATCGATGACGACATCTATCAGTCCGTTTTCCAGAATGAGATTCGCATCATTGGTGACAGCAATCTTACCGGCTTCCATGGCTTGTGTAAGAGCGGAAGCATTCGATACTTCACGCGAATGCCCCTCCTCGCGATAGGCGATATCCACCGCCTTAAGCGCATTGGGCGTATTGAGCTCTGAAATAGCGCCGATTTCGATACCCGGCATGTGCGCTACGCGTGTAACGATGTCGGTTCCCATCTCCCCGGAGCCGATCAGGCCAATGCGGATTGGGCGTCCCGTATCAGCGCGCGCCTGCATATCCCGCGCCAAGCCTGTCAATGCAACATTTGTATTCATAATTCCTCCAATGTTCTATAACTGGAATAGGACGAGAACGCGTGATTGGCAACTGACTATGCCGCTTTGTAGCGAAAATCCAGGATTTGTTATGACCTTGGCCTGCGAAACGCTGGCGCTAGAGGGCCGAAAAACCTATTCGGCAGTTATGGTTTGGTAAGGGTCGCCGTTCTTTTCGATGACAGCAACACCAACAGACGTTGCAAGGCAATGAATGAGAAGAGAAGTATTCCCACAACGATCTTTGTCCACCAGCTCGACAAAGTTCCGTCGAAAACGATGTATGTCTGGATAATGCCCTGAATAATTACGCCGATGAAAGTGCCCGCAACATAGCCAACGCCACCGGTCAGTAGGGTTCCGCCAATAACTACGGCCGCAATTGTATCAAGTTCGACACCAACTGCTGCAAGAGAATATCCGGCCGAAGTATAAAGAGAGAAGACGATACCCGCGAGCCCTGACAGAAAGCCCGACATTGCATAGATGCCGATGGTTGTTTTGGCAACGGGCACTCCCATAAGCTCGGCAGAAGTACGATTTCCTCCGACGGCATAAATATATGAGCCAAACTTGCTGAAATGGGCCATTACAATGCCAAATGCAAAGATCAGCAGCATCAGGCAGCTAATGAAAGTCAGTCTTCCGCCACCCGGCAGCAGATAATATAATCCCTGCAGATATGTATAGAATTGATGATTGACCGGTATTGAATCCGTCGTCATGACAAAGCACATGCCTCGCGCCAGAAACATTCCTGCCAGCGTAACAATGAAGGCGGGGACTTCCAGATAATGGATAACGGCACCCATGCTTGCCCCGAAAGCAGTCGTAATGACGAGCGCAATGGCGAAAGCGATGAGGGGATGAATTCCGTAATGCGTGATCAGCACCGCAAGCAATACGCCGGTGAAGGCAATCACCGATCCGACCGATAGGTCGATGCCACCTGAGAGAATGACAAAGGTCATACCAACGGCAGCAATTCCAAGAAACGCGTTGTCAGTCAGCAAATTTCCGGCGACCCGCGTTGAAAACATCATGGGGAACTGAAAGACGCAGACAGCATAAGCAACGATACAGATCAGCAATGTTGCATAAAGAGGTAAAAGACGTGTGTTCACTGGCTCTTCCGCCCTTTGGTACCGAATTCTGCCTTAACGAATGCCCAGCCGCCAGCCGATGAGAATGACTGCGCAAGCAAGATCACGATTATGACCAGCGCTTTCAAAATGAGATTATATTCTGGCGGGAAACCGGACAGCAGTATTCCTGTGTTCATTGCCTGAATGATGACCGCTCCCAGCGCCGACATGAGAATGGAGAACCGACCGCCGAAGAGCGACGTGCCACCGACAACGACGGCAAGGATAGCGTCCAGTTCCAGCCAAAGACCAGCATTATTGGCGTCCGCTCCACGTATATCGGCTGCAATAATGATCCCCGCCAATGCGGCGCAAAACCCGCAGAAAGCGTAGATTACAAGCAGCAGCAGCTTGCTGTTCAGGCCTGCATAATTGCTGGCGCTGCGATTGATACCAATGGATTCGATCAGCAGCCCAAGTGCTGTGCGCCGGACAACCGCAATCGCCACGATGAGAAGCAGCAACGCAATCAGGATAGGCATCGGAACCCCGGCAAATGATCCGGTTCCGAAAAATATCAGGCCAGGTTCATTGAAGGTGACGATGGAACCTTCCGTAATCAGCTGCGCGATACCCCGCCCGGCAACCATCAAAATCAACGTTGCCACGATGGGTTGCAGGTCGAAATAGGCGACAAGAATACCGTTCCACAATCCGCACAACAAACCTACCCCAAGCGTGGCAAGAATGACGATCGGCAGGGGATATCCGGCAACGGTCATCGTTGCCGCTATCGCACCGGACACCGCCATCACTGCACCAACGGAAAGGTCAACACCGCGGCTCGCGATGACAGCAGTCATGCCAACTGCAAGGATAATCACCGGCGCACCCCGGTTGAGCACGTCGATCAGGCTACCGAACAACCGCCCGTCTTGAAGGCGTATGTCGAAAAATCCGGGGAAAGCCAGATAGTTGAGAAATAATATCAGCACGAGCGTAAGCAGCTGCGGCATGGCCTTCGTCAGTGCTGTGACACGCGGACCGCTCATGCCGATGCCCTTTCGGGTTCAGCAGCAATCATCTGCATGATATTAGCTGGAACAATATCATCACCGGAAATTTCACCGCGATGGGCACGGTCACGCAAAACGACAACGCGGCTGCTATAGGCAACGATCTCATCGATTTCCGATGAGATAACAAGCAGGGCCATGCCGTCGTCACACAATTGATGAATCAAGGCAATAATCTCCGCATGAGCACCCACATCAATGCCGCGGGTTGGTTCGTCCAAAATGAGAAGCCGTGGATTGGTGGCAAGCCAGCGCGCAAGAATGACTTTCTGCTGATTACCGCCAGAGAGAAATTTCACCGGCTTTTCGATGTCGGTCGTTCGAATATCGAAAGCCTTGACGAATTTATCAGCTAGTACAGTCTGCTCCTGAGTTGAGAGGCGATGGAACCAGCCCCTATGCGCTTGCAGCGCAAGACAGATATTCTCCCGCACGGAAAGATCACCGATTATACCGTCGGACTTGCGATCTTCCGGACATAAGCCAAAGCCACAGGCCACTGCGTCCTGTGGAGTCCGGATAAGCACCGGATCACCATCAATGTGAATCTGCCCTGTGTCTGCGGCATCAATACCAAACAGAACTTTAGCGGTTTCCGTGCGCCCAGAACCCAATAGTCCCGCCATGCCAACAACTTCGCCCTCGCCAATATCCAGATCAAATGGATCGATGCTGCGACTGCGTCCGAGCCCTTTGAAAGAAAATTGTCTGATTTCGGGAGCGGGCCGGTCACGGCGCGTATTATGTGTGGCAACAGCCAATGTTCGCCCGAGCATAAGCGAAACAAGCTCAATTTTTGAAAGCTCTGTTGTTAATGCGCTTCCGGCCAGTTTGCCATTACGCAGGACCGTCACCCGGTCGCAGATTTCATAAACCTGATCGAGAAAATGGGTAATGAAGACAATCCCCAGGCCACGGCTTCGCAACTTGCGAAGAATTGCGAACAGGATTTCGGTCTCATGGCGGTCGAGACTGGCTGTCGGCTCGTCAAGAATGAGAACCCGTCCTGACATATCGACAGCGCGGGCAATTGCCACAAGCTGCTGGACAGCGACGGAATAGCGGGACAAATCCGATGAGACGTCCAGATGGAGATCGTACTGGGTCAGAAGCTCCCTTGCACTTTTTTCCATCAGCTTGCGGTTAACGAAGCCAAAACGCATTGGCTGGCGACCAATGAAAAGATTATCGGCTACAGACATATCCGGCAGCAGATTTACTTCCTGATAGACGGTGCCGATGCCCAGATTTTGCGCATGCTGCGTGTCGCGCACGCTCACAGGCTGCCCGTCTATCTTTATCACGCCGGAATCGGGCTGATGCACGCCTGTCAGTACTTTGATAAGCGTCGACTTTCCTGCACCATTCTCGCCGAGAAGTGCATGGATTTCTCCGGGGCGAACGGCAAAATCGACGCTGTCGAGAGCTTTAAATCCGATGAATGATTTGCAGATGCCTTCTACGGCCAGAAGACTGGGATGTTCCGTCATTGCGCCTCTCGCGAGCGTATTGTCAATCAGTAGCCAGCCGCCCGATAGGGCAGCTGGCAATGACGGTTTGATCAGTATCCCAGACCCTTTTTCTCCTCGTAGACCTTCTTTGGATCATCCGCCTGCGTATAAAGCTTCGATTCCGTCTGGATCCACTTTGGCGGGGCCTTTCCGTCATCCTTGAACGCCTTGAGCGCATCAAAAGCCGGGCCGGCCATATTTGGGGTCAGTTCAACCGTTGCGTTGGCTTCGCCCTCAGACATGGCCTTGAAAATATCCGGAACCGCGTCAATCGACACGACGAGAATATCCTTGCCTGGCTTCAAGCCTGCTTCTTTGATTGCCTGAATTGCACCGACAGCCATGTCATCATTGTGGGCGTACAGTGCGCAAATGTCTTTGCCGCCATTTTCGGCTTTCAGAAAGCCTTCCATGACTTCCTTGCCCTTGGACCGGGTAAAGTCGCCTGTCTGGCTCCGGGTAATCTTGATGTTGGATGCAGATGCGATACCTTCTTCAAAGCCCTTCTTGCGGTTGATTGCCGGGCTCGAGCCCACAGTTCCCTGCAATTCGACGACTTTACAATCCTTGCCAGCTACTGTTTTCACCAGCCATTCGCCCGCAACCTTGCCTTCGTGCACTGTATCTGACGTCACAGCTGTCAAATACAGATCATCACTGGCTGTTTCGATTGTGCGGTCCAAAAGTATAACCGGAATTTTGGCTTCCTTGGCTTCTGTGAGAACAGTATCCCAGCCCGTCGCAACGACCGGCGCAATGAAGATTGCATCGACGCCTTGAGCGACGAATCCACGAATCGCCTTGATTTGATTTTCCTGCTTCTGCTGGGCGTCGGCGATCTTCAGGTTAATACCGCGCTTTTCCGCCTCGATTTTAGATACGGACGTTTCAGCGGCGCGCCAGCCGGATTCAGAGCCAATCTGCGAAAAGCCAACTGTCAAATCTGCCGCATTGGCATACCCGGCAAAGGCAATCGCCACCGTAGTGGCAAGCAGAATTCTCTTCGTAAAAGCCATAACTTCTCCTCCCTAAATGGTCAAACTGTTAAGATCCTCCCAGACCTCAATGTGTTACTATAATATAGTAATATAAATAGCAAGAAGTCGAATTGATGGGAGTGCCGGAGCCCGTTTTTCAACAGTCAGCGGTCCAGATTATCCGGTATTCCTACAAAAGGAGCCAGGCATCGACCGTACTGTCTCGCCAATGTCTGGCGTAGAAATCAAAATCAGTACCGAGCGGCAGGATTGTTTCATCAACAGATTCGACGGGCAGCTTTGCACCCGCCAGCAACGCAGCACCAAGACTCGTGCCCGTTGAACCCGGAGCGGCAATCACTTCGCGGGATGTGAGGGATCGCAAGGCGGAAAGGTATATTTGGTTGCGGGAGAATGGACCCTCGACAATTGTCGGGCCTATCGCGCCGATCAATTGAAGGCTCGTCTGCGTCATCAGCGCTGCATAGAGAGAAGCTGCTGCATTTCTGTCTGAGGCACCGTCCGGCTCACCATTCACCCAAACAGCCTTATGATTGGGGAAGGGTCCCGATCCTTGTATAATACTTGGAAGGATCATTGTCCGGTCGGCGATAATCCGGGCAAGCGTTTCAACGTCAGGTTCGGCGATTTGACCTTGCGTCAGTTGATCGAATTCTCTTCCGCCCATAAAGCGGGCGGAAGGTACAGCTTTGCCGTAAACATCAACATTGGCCAGCGTGTCACGATCCGGGTCAAGTTGTTCAAGTGTTCCTCCCACCGCAAACAACACCACCCAGGTACCTGTAGAAATGACGGAAAAACCAGACTTGCGCCTCATCAGATGGGGTAGCAATGAAGCGTTGGAATCGTGAATGCCGCAATAAACCGGAATTGATTGTTTGCTCCCGATTTCGGCAGCCACTGCAGGCAGAATACCGCCGATCCTCTCAAATGCCGGGGCTATAGGAGGAAGCAACGGCCGTAGCTCAAGCTTATCGACAAGACTGGAATAGCTGCATGTTTGCGGATTCCATAAATCGGTGTGACAGCCCAGAGATGTCACTTCGTTTCTGGCAATCCCGGTGAGCCGCCACACCCAGTACTGAGCGTAGGTGACAATCGTCCTGACCGTGGCAAACTCGGCCGGAAATTGGGTTTTCTGATAATGGATTTGCGCTCCAACATTCAGGCCACCAGACTGCAAGGGGGAACCGGTTTCTGAAAAATCCGGGCGCAAAGCCGCATAGGCTGCGCAGACCTCATCGGGATAGCTATATTCATAATCAATAGCCGGCATGGCCAGACCTTGCCCATCAAGCAAGACGGCGGCTGCGCCATGCGCCGTTACGGAGATTGCGTCAAACCCCGGAGCGGAAGCAAATTCCGACAACGCACCGAGACAAAACTCCCAAAGAGTCTCGACATCATAGTGTGGGTACAGGCCGGTCTTCAGAACACGATTGGGCGTACTTCTCGCGACGATTTCCAAGCCGGTACCAGCGTCAACCACGACAACCTTGGCATTCGTCTTGCCGATATCCAGAACTGCAATATGACGAATTGCGCTCATGGGAGATGAAACATGTTCGTGAGCGGAGTTTGGACAGGCGAATTATCCTCGTTGGTTGCCATGATGTCGGCCATGTAAGCCCACCATTTTTTCATAACAGGATGCTCTGCCAGTTTTTGCATCCCATGATCTGCTGGCCGGGTTAAAACTCCAAAAAGCGTATGGGTAGCCGGATCAAGGTGGATCGAATAATCCCTGACACCCGCATCGTGCAACAGAGCCACCAGTTCCGGCCATATTTCCGTATGGCGGCGCTTATGTTCTGCTTCCATGCCCGGATTCAGCGTCATGGTGAATGCATATTTCTCAGTGAGATTCATGCTGTTTTGCCATATCTCAATCGACGGATGATGATCGGCAACGTGATTGTTGCGATTAACAAAAGTCCGATGAAGATCGACATAACAATACCCGGCACATTCAGCAGACCGAGACCAAATGTTACCAATCCCATCACAAACGCAGCGATAACGACACCGCCAATGCGGCCCGAACCACCGAGGATCGAAATTCCGCCAAGAACAACCATGGTCACGACCTCCAGTTCCCACCCTTGTGCAATCGAAGGACGGGTGGAACCTAGGCGGGACGTCAGGCAGACAGCTGCGATACCGGACATCAGGCCAGTGAGCAGAAACAACAGAAACTTGACGCGTTCGACACGGATGCCGGAAAAACGCGCGGCGAATTCATTGTTACCAATGGCATAGATGCGGCGGCCAAAATTTGTGGCATGCAGCAAAATCGCGAAAAGGCAGGCAAAAACTGCAAACAAGACAAATTCGAATGAGACGACCCAAAAGACATAGCCCTGGCCGAAGTACGCAAAGGATGGGGGATAGCCGCCATAAGCCTTGTCGCCCAGCACAATATAGGCGATGCCTCGAAACAGGCTCATGGTGCCGATAGTGACGACGATTGAAGGCAGGCGCAGACCGGCAACGAGTACGCCATTGATTACGCCGCATCCGAGACCAACACCAATGCCGATCAAAACGATACCCGGTGTACCCACCCCCATTTGAGCCGCTGTTCCCATGGCAGTTGAAGCAAGCGCAATAATCGCAGCCACGGATAGGTCTATTTCGCCGGCTATAATCAACAGCGCCATAGCAAAGGCTATCAATGCCTTTTCAGTGAAATTGAATGTGGCGTCCGACAAGTTCCAAGCATTGAGGAAGTAAGGTGAGGCAAGGCTATTGGCAATGAAGATCAGCACTGCCACACATAAAAGCAGCGCTTCCCAGCTTGCAAAAAGACGCGAGGCAGATGTACCCAACCGATCAGGAATATGCCGTTTTTCCGTGACTGCGCTCATGCTGCTACCTCGATTTGTTCCGATGCACCGCGATCTCGGAGGATGATCCGCCCGCGTCGACGCTCTTGTCGCGCATTGAAGATAACTGCAGCAATGATTACCCCGCCTGAAATTGCCATTTGCGAGAAAGGCGAAATGTTGATGACTGGCAGCGCATTCTTGATAACACCAAGAAACAGCGCACCAAGAACAGCGCCTGCGACGGAACCTATGCCGCCGAGGGTTGAAATTCCGCCAATGACGCAGGCCGCAACACTGTCGAGCTCGAAGCCTGCAGCGATGTCGACATACGCGACCGCGTAGCGCGAAACCCAAAGATAGCCGCATAGACCCGCGAGCGTGCCGGAAATTACGAAAGCAAAGAAGCGGGTGCGCCCAACGTCGATGCCTGCGTAAACTGCGGCAGTCGGATTCCCGCCCGACGCGTAGATTGCGCGGCCAAGGAATGTGCGTGACATGACGAGATACATTACAACCACAATGATAATGGCTATCCAACCAAGAACCGGCAGGCCAAGAAACAATTGGCGCGGCGTCTGAAGGAATGGTTCGCTCATCTGATGGGCGTTAACCCACGCGCCGCCGGAAAGCACAAAAGCCATCCCCCGATAGATGGTCAAAGTGCCGAGAGTAACAACAATCGAAGGGATATTGAGCTTCCACACAAAAAGCCCGTTGAGCGCACCGAGTATCGCGCCGATTGAGAGTGCCACAAGAACAATCAGGGGCAGGGGCAGATCCGGATAGGATGCATTTAACATGCCCACAGCCATGCCGGTAAAGGCAACATTGGCGGCCACGGACAGGTCAATCGACTTGGTAAGGATTACTGTCATCTGCCCCAAGGCCAGAATGATAAGGATCGACGTGTCGTTGAATATGTTGGATAAGTTACCGGGTCTGGCAAAACCCGGCGCGCGCGTTGAAAAGACCGCAAGCAGAACGGCAATAATAATTACCAGCAATATTTCGCGGTATCTGAAGATTTGTTTGATCATTACACACTCGCATTGCCGGTTGCCGCACGAACCAGTGTTTCGGGGCTCAAACTGTCACGCTCAAAGATACCTGCTGAAAGACCTTCACGCATAACGAGCACCCTGTCTGACATGCCCATTATTTCCGGCAGTTCCGACGAGACCATGATGATGCTGAGGCCTTCGCCAGCAAGCTCACTGATAAAGGCGTGAACTGCAGCTTTTGATCCGATATCAATGCCTTTCGTCGGCTCATCAAGAATCAGGATTTTGGGTTGCGTTGCCAGCCATTTGCCAATGACGACCTTCTGCTGATTGCCGCCCGACAATGTTCCCACCGGCACGGAAAGCGCTGCAGCACGCAGATCGAAACGCTCTGCATATTTGCGCGCAAGAGCAAATTCTGCTGCCGCATTCAGGAAGCCGGAACGCGATGTGCGTGCCAGCGAGGGGAGGGAGACATTTTGATAGATTGGCAATTGCAGCACCGCCCCATGCCGCCCCCGCTCTTCCGGGACATATACAATTCCGGCATTGATCGCTTCGCCGGGGCTACGAACGGTAATTTCCTTCCCGTCCAGTTTCAGCTTGCCGCTGGAGGGCTGGGTGATACCGAAAAATGACTGGCAGATTTCCGAACGCCCTGCACCGACAAGACCATAGATGCCAAATATCTCACCTTTTCTCAGCTCGAACGATATGTCGCGAAATTCTGTGGGATGCGTATAGTTCTCAACGGCGAATACGGTTGTTCCCAAGGCAATATCTACCTTGGGAAACGCATGTTCGACGGATCGTCCCACCATCAGTTTTACGATTTCATTTTGCTCGACACCGGCAAGCTCTCCGCTGCCCACGGCCTTGCCATCACGAAACACCGCATAGTGATCAGCGATCTCATACACTTCATCAAATTTATGGCTGATGAAAAGAATGGCTTTGCCTTGCGCCTTCAGCCTTTTGACAATTTGGAAAAGATCATCCACCTCCTTGCGCGACAATGCGGCTGTGGGCTCATCCATGATGACAATACGCGCATCGACCGACAAGGCTCGGGCAATGGCAACGAGATGACGCTGTGCAATGGACAAATCCTTGAGTCGTATGCGCGGATCAATGTTGCTTTCCAGTGAATGCAGCAGGGCGAGCGCCCGCGCATTGACCGCCTTCCAGTTTACCAGCCCGAGCCGGGACTTCGGCGCATGGCCAATAAAGATATTCTCCGCAACGGACAGCTCATCGAAAAGGACCGTTTCTTGATGAATAGCTGTTACGCCGACGTCTATCGCATCTTGCGCATTGGCGAATGCGACCGGCGCACCGTCGACATGGATTTCTCCCTCGTCGCAGGAATAGATACCGGTGAGGATTTTTACGAGGGTGGACTTTCCGGCGCCATTTTCCCCAATCAATGCCGTCACCTTGCCGGCATAGAGGGCGATATTCACGTCGTTCAAAGCCTTTACGCCAGGAAACGATTTGGAAATGCCGCGCATCTCCAGGAGCGGCATATCAGGAATTGGCATTAGCGCTGCAGTCTGGTTCATTGATTTTACCGAACAGGAACGCCCGGCAGATTGCCTGCCGGGCTTGAGAATATTGATCGAGATCAGAATATTTTGGAAAACTGGTCTATATTCTTGGCGTCATAGACGAACGGGTCAGCCATGGCGGCTTCACCATTGTCACCGATCTTGATCTTGCCCATGCGGCCAGCTTCGATTTCACTGCCCGGTGCACCGTCGGTTTCCTCTTTCACAAGGCGATAGGCGATTTGAGTAGCGGAATAGCCAAGGTCGATCGGGTTCCAGATTGCAAACTCCTTGGTCGCGCCAGACTTGATCGCGCCGGCCATTTCGGACGGAAGACCAAGGCCCGTGACATAGACTTCACCGATCTTCTTGGCATCTGCGACGGCTTGAGACGCCGCAAGAACACCGACGGTCGTTGGCGCAACGATAACCTTTACATTGGGCTGCGAGGTCAAAAGGCCCTGTGCTTCACGGTAGCTTTTGTCGGCAAGATCATCACCATAGACCGTTGTTGCCAGATTGAGACCCGGGAAATTCGGAAGTTGCTTCTTCATTTCCTCAATCCAAGTGTTCTGATTGGTCGAGGTTGTCGTGGCGGACAAAATTGCGAAATCGCCTTTGCCATCCTTGAGGTGATCGGCAGCAAGCTGCAGGCACATCTTGCCGATCAACTCGTTCGACGATGGGTTGAGGTGAACGATACGTCCATCCTTGCCCACTGCTGAATCCCACGAGATGACCTTGATGCCACGCGCCATTGCTTTTTTGAGGGCTGGAACAACCGCATCAGGATCATTGGCCGAGATGGCGATCGCGTTGACGTTCTGGGCGATCAACGAATTGATGACCTCTATCTGCCCTTCCGCCGTCGTCGATGTTGGCCCCGTATAGATGACTTCGACACCGCCCAGTTCCTTGGCCGCTTCCTGCGCACCCTTGTTAGCCGCTTCAAAGAAGCCGTTGCCGAGAGATTTCGCTACAAGACCGATTTTGATCGTATCGGCTGCCTGAGCATGAGATGCGAACATTGCAACGGCCAGAGCCGAGCCCAACGCGATTTTCTTTAGTAATTTCATTTTCTGTCCTCCCAGAGATTGATTACTGTATTCCTTAAGACCGCTGCAGCGCTTACGCGACCGAAGCGGAATCCCGTCGCTTGTCCTGAACCTTTGCAACAATGAGCTGCACGCCAGCCTCCTCAACCATTCTCCGATCCGCATCGGAAATGCCATCATCAGTGATAATCGTCGTTACCCTACCCAGCGGACACAGAATGAGGCTCGATCTGCGCGAAAACTTTGTCGAATCGACCAGCAGAACAAGTTCGTCGGCCTGATTGATGAGCTTCTGTTCGCCTTGAATGATCAGTGCGTCGGATTCCATGACGCCAAATGGCCCCACACCCTGGGAGCCCATGAACATGCGCTTGCCGTAAAAATTGCGGGTCACATCATTATCGAATGGCGAAAGAATAATGCTCTGCTCTCGATAAATCGCACCGCCCGGAACGGTAACCGAACTCTTTGAATTCTTGACAAGATGCTCGGCGATGGCAAAAGAATTGGTCATCACCTGCAAGCGGCGCGACGCAAGGAAATGCACCATCTGAAATGTCGTGGTGCCACCATTTATAATGATGGCATCACCCTCTTCGCACAGGGCAACAGCCTCACGGGCAATGGCACGTTTTTTGTCGGCATTTTCGGATTCAGAAACGTGAAAATGCCGCCCGGCAAGCGGGGCCAATTGTGCCGGATGAACGGCTTCAGCACCACCGCGGACCCTGCGCAGCTTACCTTGCACATGCAGCGCGGCAATGTCACGACGGATCGTTGCCTCTGACGCTTCCGTCAGCTCAGCAATGTCCTGAATGGTGATGACCGGTTTTTCCTGAACAGCGCTCAGAATGATGCGGTGACGCTCACGCTCGTGCATATGGATGGCTCCTCCTGCTTTAATCTATTGCGCAAATTCAATCTCAGTGTCAATCAACTTCAATCAAATAGTTTCATATTGCACTGCACAATGTAAGTTTATGACTGAAATTGATGGTTTGTGATTGACATCAAAGTGCCGTCTGCCGCATAGCTAATCGAAATTCTGAGGGGGTTTTATAGGCCCCGCATAACTTTTGGGAGGCAATCATGGCAGGCAGCATCCAACTTCTGGATAATCGTTGGGATGATCAAAAAGCAGCTGGTCTCGATGAGCCGGGCAAGTTGCTCTATCGTTCCAACCTGCTTGGTGCCGATAAGCGCATAACCAATTATGGTGGCGGCAATACTTCCGCAAAGGTAACGCAGACGGACCCGCTCACCGGCCAGCCTGTGGAAGTATTGTGGGTCAAGGGTTCCGGTGGCGATGTCGGAACCATAAAGCTTGATGGCTTTGCCACTCTTTACATGGAAAAGCTCAACTCCTTGAAGTCGATATATAAAGGGATTGAGGATGAAGATCGCATGGTGGGATTCCTGCCCCATTGCACCTTCAATCTGAACAGCCGTGCCGCCTCGATCGACACCCCCCTCCATGGCTTTGTGCCTTTCAGGCACGTCGATCACATGCACCCCGATGCAATTATCGCCATCGCTGCGTCGAAAAACTCCCGTGAACTGACAAGTCAAATTTTCGGTGACGATATCGGCTGGTTGCCTTGGCGCCGCCCCGGGTTTCAACTTGGCCTTGACCTTGGTGCCTATGTTGCAGCCCATCCAAACTCCAAGGGTGTCGTGCTCGAAAGTCACGGGCTTTTCACCTGGGCAGATGATGCCAAGGATTGCTATGAATTGACGCTGGAAATCATCAACAAGGCAATCAGTTGGTTCGACCAACAGACATCTGGCAAGGATGTCTTCGGAGGTGCGGCAACGAAAAGCCTGAGCGCATCAGAACGCCGTGCCATCGCAGCAAAGCTGATGCCTGAAATTCGCGGGAAAATCGGTATTGCCGAACGCAAGCTTGGGCATTTTGACGATCAGCCTGCCGTGCTGGAATTTGTCAATTCGCACGATCTGCAACCACTGGCCGCGCTAGGCACAAGTTGCCCCGATCATTTCCTGCGCACAAAGATCCGGCCGCTTGTGCTCGATTTTGACCCGGCACAACCCGATGCGGATGCCATAGTCGCCACCCTGGATAGTGCGCTGGAAGCATATCGAGCCGACTATGCCCGATACTATAATGACTGCAAGCATGGCAACTCACCTGCGATGCGTGATCCAAATCCGGTCATTTTCCTCATTCCCGGTGTTGGCATGCTTTCATTTGCCAAAGACAAGGCCACCGCGCGTATCGCGGGAGAGTTTTATGTTAACGCGATCAATGTGATGCGCGGCGCATCATCTGTGTCGGAATATCAGGGGCTGCCTGAACAGGAAGCCTTTGACATTGAATATTGGCTGCTTGAGGAAGCCAAACTTCAACGTATGCCGAAGCCGAAATCATTGGCTGGCCGTGTCGCTTTTGTCACCGGTGGGGCCGGTGGCATCGGGCGAGCAACCGCTGAGCGGTTGCTCGGGGAGGGCGCTTGCGTTGTGCTGGCTGATATAGATGCTGAAGCCTTAAAAGCGACCAGTGAGGACCTCGCCAACCGTTACACAGCTGATGCTGTGCGCGGTGTGCAGCTGAACGTTACCGATGAAGCTGGCGTCATTGCTGGTTTTGCCGAAGCGTCAGTTGAATTTGGCGGAATAGACATTCTCGTCTCCAATGCTGGCATCGCGTCGTCTGCGCCCATTGAAACCACTGAACTCTCCATGTGGACCCGCAATATCGACATTTTGGCAACCGGCTATTTTCTCGTGTCACGCGAAGCTTTCCGTCTGTTCCGCCGGCAGAAGATCGGCGGCAATGTTGTGTTTGTCGCTTCCAAGAATGGTCTTGCCGCATCGCCGAATGCCAGCGCCTATTGTGCAGCCAAAGCTGCCGAGATTCATCTTGCACGTTGCCTGGCGCTGGAGGGAGCGGATGCCGGAATTCGTGTCAATACCGTTAATCCTGACGCAGTTCTTCGAGGTTCAAAAATCTGGAACGGGGAATGGCGCGAGCAACGCGCAGCTTCGTCGAATTTGCAGGTTGATGAGTTGGAGGAGCATTATCGCAAACGCTCAATGTTGAAGCTGAACGTGTTCCCGGAGGATATTGCCGAAGCTATCTACTTCCTGGCTTCCGACGCGTCCGCCAAATCGACAGGCAACATCATCAATGTCGACGCGGGTAACGCGCAAAGCTTTACACGTTAGCTGTCCGGGGAGGATATTATGGCTGAACTGCAGATTTCAGGCGATCTGATCGCGAGTGAAAACGACAAAGTACGAACTGCCCAAAAGAGCGACTATGATGCGCTGGGCGCACGTCTTGACCGGCACGGCGTCGACATCGAAACGATTACCAACAAAGTGGCGGCGTTTTTCGTTGCCGTACCCTCCTGGGGAGTCGGCACCGGCGGCACGCGCTTTGCGCGCTTTCCAGGACATGGCGAACCACGGGGTATTTTCGATAAGCTTGATGATTGCGCGGTGATACAGCAGTTGACCCGGGCTACGCCAAATGTGTCGCTGCATATCCCGTGGGACAAGGCCGATCCAAAGCAATTGAAAGCCCACGCGGACGCGCTCGGTCTGGGTTTCGACGCAATGAACTCCAACACGTTCTCGGATGCCGCCGATCAGAAGCATTCCTATAAGTATGGTTCACTTAGCCACGTAGATCAGGCTACGCGCAGTCAAGCCATTGATCACAATATCGAATGTATCGACATTGGCGTTGCGATTGGCTCGAAAGCGCTTACGGTGTGGGTTGGCGACGGTTCCAATTTTCCAGGTCAAAGCAATTTTGCCAAATCATTTGAGCGGTATCTCGGATCAATGGCGGAGATATACAAAGCTCTGCCCGATGACTGGCGCATCTTCTCCGAACACAAAATGTATGAGCCTGCCTTCTATTCAACGGTCGTGCAGGATTGGGGTACAAATTACCTCATTGCGCAAACTTTGGGGCCGAAAGCATTCTGTCTCGTCGATCTCGGTCACCATGCCGCCAACACCAATATTGAGATGATAGTTTCCCGGCTTATCCAATTCAAAAAGCTCGGTGGTTTCCATTTCAACGATTCCAAATATGGGGATGACGATCTTGATGCGGGATCAATCGATCCCTACCGGTTGTTCCTTGTCTTCAATGAACTTGTTGATGCCGAGGATCGTGGTGTGCCAGATTTCCACCCCGCGCACATGATCGACCAATCGCACAATGTCACCGATCCTATCGAAAGCCTGATCTCAAGCGCCAATGAAATTCGCCGCGCTTATGCGCAGGCTTTGCTGGTAGATCGCAAAGCGCTCGGCGCCTTCCAGGACGATAACGACGCGCTGATGGCTTCGGACTCGCTGAAGCGGGCTTACCGGACTGACGTTGAGCCCATTCTTGCTGAAGCAAGACTGCGGGCGGGTGGTGCGATTGATCCTATCGCTACCTATCGCAAAAGCCAGTACCGGCTGAAAATCGGCAAGGAACGCCCTGCCAGCTTGGCAGGCGGTGGCGGCATCATCTAATCCGTATCATCTATTAGAAAAAAATAAGGGCAGCGCCTTCAAGCGCTGCCCTTATTTTTTGAATTGACAGCATCCCCAACATTTGTTCTTATTCTATTATAAAGAATTCTAATCCATAATAATAGAATAATAGGGGAATGACCATGAAACCATTAAAGCTAGCACTGCTTCTCGGTTCCGCATTGATTGCACTGAGCCCATCTGCTTTTGCCCAAACAAAAGGCGGCGTGATCAACGTCGCCACGATCGGCGAACCGCCAACGCTGGATGCAATGGCATCAACGGCCGATCTGGTCGGCATTGTTTCGCAGCACATCTTCGAAACGCTCTATACGTTTGACAAAAACTGGAACGCCACGCCATTGCTGGCGGCAAGCCTGCCCGAAGTATCGCCAGACGGCAAAGTCTACACAATTAAGCTGCGCACCGGAGTTAAGTTCCATGACGGAACAGACATGGATGCCACCGATGTCGTAGCCTCTTTAAAGCGGTGGACCCAAATCGCGTCCCGCGGAAAACAGGTCGCCTCCTTGATCACGTCAATTGACGTTGTTGATCCGGCCACCATCAAGATAACACTCAATGCACCTCATGCGCCGCTTCTCTCGCTGCTGGCATTCAACAATGCAGCCGCGATCATCCTCCCGAGCGAAAAACAGCAAAGCCCGATGACCGAACCTGTTGGCACCGGACCTTACAAGCTTAAAGAGCGTAAGGCCGATCAATATATCCAACTTTCACGCTTTGATGACTACAAGTCCCCTGAAGGCGAAGAAACCGGCTATGGCGGCGCGCGTCATCAATATCTCGACGAAATTCGTTTCGTACCCGTTCCAGATGCCAATACGCGGGTTGAAGGTGCCGTGGCTGGCCAGTTCGACTATGTCGACAGTCTGCCGGTTGAAGCCTATGCCCGATTGAAAGATCAAAAAACGACTGAAGCCGTGCTGCTGAAACCTTTTGGCTGGCCAGTTTTTGTCATGAATACAAGCGCAGGCATCACCAAAAATCAGGATATCCGCCTGGCTATCCGTGACTCACTGAGCATGGAAGACATGCTCGCCGCGGCCTTTGGAAGTACCGATTTCTATTCTCTGGATGCTTCACTTTACCCTGATGGCTACAGCTGGAAAACAGATGCAGGAACGGAAGGCGCTTATAATGTTGCTGATCCGGAAAAAGCTGCGGAACTGATGAAAAAGGCCGGATATAACGGTGAACCGATCCGCATTCTTACCAGTCGTCAGTATGAGTTCCATTATAAAATGGCGCAAGTTGCCGCCGAATATCTGAAAGCTGCGGGCTTTACAGTGGATATGCAGGTTGTCGATTGGGCGACACTGACACAGCGGCGAGCTGACCCGAAGCTCTGGGATATTTACATCAGCCATAGTCCGTTCTTGCCAGAACCCGCGCTCATTGGTGCTATGTCAACAAGCGCACCAGGCAATTGGGATACGCCTGCGCGTAAAGTCGCAGTGGATGCATTCAATTCCGAAGTGGACCCGGCAAAACGTGTGGCTCTTTGGGCAGAGGTGCAGAAGGTGATCTATGCCGAAGTACCGATCATCAAGATCGGTGATTTCAACGCGCTCTCAGCAAAATCACCGAAGCTGGAAGGCTTTACACCAGCGCCGTGGCCCTATTTCTGGAACGTCTCGCTCAAGCAGTAGGACCTGTAAGACTTCAATGGCAGCGGAACGAACGTCCTTCCGCTGCCAAACCGGATTTTGTTCCTTCTGACAGGACGCCTGATGCTTCGCTATATTATCCAACGCTTTATCGGTATGATCATCGTCATGTTTCTGGTGGTGACGATTGTATTTGTCATCGTGCGTGTTACACCCGGCGATCCGGCGGCTGTCATGCTCGGGCCGGAGGCCACGGCCGCTGATATCGCTGCCTTGCGGCAACAGCTTGGGCTCGATCAATCGATCTTGTTGCAGTACTTCTACTTCATCGGCAATTTGCTGAAGGGAGATCTCGGTCAGTCGATTTTCCTTAATCAGCCAGTACTTGAAGCGCTTGTACAACGTGCAGAACCCACCTTCTTCCTGACCATATTCTCGCTACTGATCGCAAGTATCATTGCAATACCGATTGGAATTTACGCTGCCTATCGCCGTGGCTCGGTGTTTGATCAGGCTGCAACAGCCCTTGCCATGCTTGCGGCAAGCATCCCAAGCTTTTGGCTTGGCCTCATATTAATGCAGATTTTTGCTGTGCGCTTCGGCCTGTTTCCTGTTTCCGGCTATGGGGGGCCTGGCACATCGCTGCTCGAGCGGCTTGAATATCTGGTGCTGCCGGCCTTTGCATTGGGCATCGTCTCGTCCGCATTGATCATGCGTTTTACACGAGCCTCCATGCTCGATGTACTTGGCGATGATTATATCCGCACAGCGCGCGCCAAGGGCGTCGATGAGCGCCGCGTGGTGCTAAAGCATGCCTTCAAAAATGCGTTGATCCCCATCCTCACTGTCATTGGCCTGACCGCTGCCGTGCTGATTTCCGGCGCGGTTGTTACAGAGACGGTTTTTGGTCTTCCCGGGGTCGGCAGCCTGGTTGTATCGGCGGTTTTGCGCCGCGACTATCCCGTCATCCAGGGTGCGTTGCTTATTATCGCGGCACTCTACGTGCTCATTAATTTCGCAATCGACATGCTCTACCTCGTCGTTGATCCAAGGGTGCGTTACTGATGACCGATATTGTCTCGACCGCGCCGCAAAGCGAGCGCTCCAAATTCTTCCATGTGCTGATCAAGCGAAAGACCGTACTTTTTGGCCTGATTGTCCTTGCAGTTTTCGTAACGCTGGCGATCTTTGCGCCTTTGATAACGCCCTATGCGCCTAACAAGCTCTCAATCGTTAACCGGCTAAAACCACCCGACGCCAGATGGTTCTTTGGCACCGACGAGTTTGGGCGTGATGTCTTCTCCCGCACAATTTTTTCCGCACGGCTATCACTGCTCGTAGGCTTCGCAGTGGTTGTCCTTGCCTCAGTGATAGGCGTGACGTTGGGTATTCTGGCTGGCTTCTTCCAAAGGCTCGATGCGCCGATCACCCGGCTTATCGACGCCATGATGGCGTTTCCCGATATTCTGCTCGCCATTGCGCTTGTAGCCGCGCTCGGGCCATCACTGACAACCGTGATTGTGGCGCTGAGTATTGTTTATGCACCACGATTGGCACGTGTTGTGCGGGCGTCGACACTTGTCATCCGTGAATTGCCCTATGTGGAAGCTGCAACATCGCTCGGTATTTCCAAATGGCACATCATGACGCGGCATATATTGCGAAATCTTCTGTCTCCGATCCTTGTTCAGGGAACCTTCCTCTTTGCCAATGCGATGCTGGCAGAAGCCGGCTTGTCATTCCTCGGTCTTGGCGTCAGCCCCGAAGTACCCACCTGGGGAACGATGATCGCGTCAGGACGCCAATATATCGGCACCGCAGACTGGATGACTTTGTTTCCCGGTATTGCGATCGTGCTTGCCGTTCTCTCCCTGCAAATGGTCGGCGATGGCTTTCGCGACCTGTTAGACCCCCGTCTCAGAAAGGATCTGTGATCATGCCTGCCACTTTTGCAACCGCTGCTTCATCTCAAAGGGAAGGGCGCTTGCTTCTGACCAACGTAAATCCGGTAGCATTCGGCCCGAATACCCCCGCAACGAAAATCGATATCTTGATCGACGCTGATGGAAATATTGCGCAGTTTGGTTCTTCGCTGAACGTTACCGGCGACGTGCAACGAGTCGACGCCAAAGGATCGTGGATTTCTCCAGGCTGGGTCGATCTGCATGCCCATATTTGGCATGGCGGCACCGATATCTCCGTTCGGCCGCAAGTATGCGGCGTTGAACGTGGCGTTACGACGATTGTGGATGCAGGCTCAGCAGGCGAAGCCAACTTTCATGGCTTCCGCGAATATATCATCGATCCGGCAAAGGAACGGATCAAGGCATTTCTCAATCTGGGCTCAATTGGCCTCGTAGCCTGTAACCGCGTGAGCGAGCTGAGCGATATTCGCTCCATTGATATTGACCGGACCGTTGCATGCGTCAATGAAAACCGCGATCACATCGTGGGTCTGAAAGTGCGCGCAAGCCATGTCATCACCGGGTCATGGGGCGTTACTCCGGTAAAACTTGGCAAGAAAATCGCCAAGATCCTTAAAATTCCCATGATGGTTCATGTCGGCGAGCCTCCAGCTCTATATGAGGAGGTTCTAGAGATCTTGGGGCCAGGCGATATCATCACCCATTGCTTCAACGGCAAGGTTGGCAGCAGCATTATTGAAGACGATGATTTGTTTGAGTTGGCTGAACGTTGCGCAGGCGAGGGCATTCGTCTCGATATCGGCCATGGCGGTGCCTCATTCTCGTTCCGCGTCGCGGAAGTTGCCATTCAGCGCGGACTTTTGCCTTTTTCCATATCAACCGACATTCACTTGCGCAGCCTGAACTTTTCGGTATGGGACCTTGGCACAACCATGTCCAAATTGCTGAGTGTGGGCATGCCTTTTGATAAGGTGGTCGAGGCGGTCACGCTCTCGCCGGCCTCTGCCATAGGTCTGCCGACGGACAATCTCTTGTCTGTTGGCAAACGCGCAGATTTTACGATCTTTGATCTTGCCGATTCAGACCTCAAGGTCATCGACTCCATGGGCTATGAGGCCAACCTCAGCAAATTATTCGAACCACGTATGGTTGTTCTGGGCACCGAGACGATTGCGGCCAGCCGTTATCAGCCAGTCGTGCCGGAGACCTCCGGCGCCATTGCGCCCTATTCGTACCGTTAGGATTTCGTCTTGAGTCACAGTATCCCTACAGCACTACAGAGCGAAACCTTGCCCTATGAGCGGTTAAGGGCGCTTGGAATTACGTTGCCCCCGGCGCCAAACCCGATAGCAAATTTTGTCACCCACATTCAGGAAGGCAATCTGCTCTATCTGTCAGGGCAAGGACCGCGTGAGGCCGACGGTTTCATGCATACGGGAAAAGTCGGCGGCAATGTCAGCGTTGAAGATGCATACCAACATGCACGACTGACGGCCATCAATCTCCTGGCCGTCATGCAATCAGCACTCGGGGATCTGAACAGGGTCAAGCGCGTCGTGAAACTGCTTGGAATGGTCAATGCCGTTTCGGACTTTGCCGACCATCCCCTTGTTATCAATGGCTGCTCGGACTTGCTGATCAGTGTTTTTGGCGAAGCAGGCAATCACGCCCGCTCTGCGGTCGGCTTCGGGTCACTTCCAGGCAATATCACAGTCGAGATCGAGGCGATCATCGCCTTGAAGGATTAGGAATCAGGAATGACTGCGCCAACCCATAATGGTTTCGATACGGTCCGCAGAGGCTTTGACCTCGCTGGCGTAGCGGTCCGGGTTGTCCGCAATTTTCTGTTCTGCAAGGACTATGGAAATAGTCGCGATGCATACACCTTTATCATCGCAGATCGGCGAAGCAACGCAGGCCACTGCATAGTCGGATTCACCCGCCTGAATGGAAATGCGAGCCTTCAAAGCTTCTCGGGCTGCCGCCGACAGGGCCGAGGGATCAATGACCGCACGTCCGGTGGGAGAAGATTTTGCACAGTGCTCGAAAAGATCCAGCCGTTCTTTTTCCGGAAGGTGCCCGACAAGCAGACGCCCCGAAGCGGTCCAGTTCAGCGGAACACGCGTGCCGACGCGGGATGTCACCTGGAAATGACCAGGACCATCTGCCATGGCCAGCACCATCATATGGTCGCCATCGCGTCCGCATACCTGAACAGTCTCGCCGGATATGCGGCTCAGATTATGCATTTCATGATTTGCCACATTCAGGAAATCCAAAGACCGCGCATAGGCAAGGCCATAATGATAAAGGCGAGCCCCCAGCCAGACCGTGCTGTCGCTGTTGCGCGAAAGCATATTCTTTTCAACCAAATCGTCGATTATCACATAGACGGTCGAAAGCGGAGCGCCGATAGCTTTTGCGATAGCATAAATGCCTGCTGGAGAACCCGTCTCGTAAAGATAGTCAAGCACCTGCAACGCGCGGTCCATACCGCTGACGCGCGAGCGTTTTCCGGTCGACTCTGCCTTCTCGTAACCGCCGGATGTGTCCATGTCTGATATTTTGGCGGTCACGTTCGCAGCTCCTGCTGGTTGGTTTGGGTTACACCACTCTTATTACATTATAGCGGCATATATGCCAAGAAAATGGAATGCAAGGAGAATACTATGACTGACATTCGCGCATCGCGAGGGTTGCGACCGGTAATCAATGTTTCGGGAACAATGACGGCATTGGGCGCATCGATTGTTGTGCCTGAAGCGGTGGCAGCGATGACCGCCATACTTCCACAGTTTGTGGAAATTAACGATCTGCACAAACTTGCCAGCCCCGTTATTGCCCGTCTGACCGGCGGAGAAGCGGGCTTTGTAACGGCCTCATGCTCTGCAGGAATTACGCTTGCGGTAGCGGCAGCCATGACGGGCAATGATCTGGCCGCCATTGAACGGTTGCCGGATGCCACTGGCCTCAAGGACGAAGTGATTATCCAAACCGGTCACGTTGTCAGCTATGGTGCGCCTGTCGATCAGGGCATTCGTTTAGCTGGTGCCAAGGCAGTCCTGATTGGTCAGGCAACCTCGTGCTACCCTTATCACCTGGATGGGGCGATCAATGAGCGCACCGCTGCTGCCGTTTTTGTCGTGTCCCACCATACGGTCCAGTATGGTCTGATTGCCCTGAAGCAATTTGCCGAAATTTGCCATGCTCGCGGTGTTCCAGTTATTGTTGATGCGGCCTCGGAATATGATTTCAAGATATTCCTTGAACAGGGCGCAGACATTGCACTCTATTCGTCGCACAAGTTCCTTGGCGGTCCAACAGGCGGTATTGTTGCCGGAAAGAAGCAGCTTGTACGCGATGCCTTCCTGCAAAATCGCGGCATTGGACGCGGCATGAAGATCGGCAAAGAGAGTATTCTTGGTACGATTGCGGCACTGGAAGCATGGGAAAAGCGTGACCATATCGGTACTCGTGAGCGGGAAACGGGCTATCTCCACCTATGGAAGCAGACACTGACCGGTAAACCGGGTGTCACTGCCGAGATCGAAGCGGATCCGACGCACAACCCCCTTGATCGGCTCCGGGTAACCATCAATGCACACGAAGCCCATATAACTGCCTGGGATTTTGCTGATGCACTGGCAGCAGGATCACGCCCGGTCATCGTGCGTGATCATGAGGCGGAACATGGCTATTTTTATCTGGACCCATGCAATCTGCATCCTGGTGAAGAGACAATCGTCGCAAGCCGTCTTGAGGAAGAGTTGGCCAAGGCCCGCGCTTCCAACCAGATTATCTCCTCGCCTTATGAGGAGCGATATCAGGCGCGCATTGATGCCTTGATGCGCTGGCCCGATTGATCGCACATCTGAAAGGACCAATCCATGGATAAATCCGTTTCCCCTGTCTTGTCAGTTTCGAACCTGACAACGTCATTTCTGGCTGACGGCAAATGGCGGCCCGTGGTGCGCAATGTTTCATTCGATGTCGCCCCCGGCGAAACAGTTGCCATTGTTGGTGAATCCGGTTCCGGTAAAAGCGTAACCTCCTTGTCGATTATGCGGCTTCTGCAGAAAGACAAAAGTCGCATCGAAGGCAGGATATTGCTTGATGGTAAGGACATACTTAGCTTGCCTGAAAGCCAGATGCGCTCGGTCCGGGGCAACGATGTCGCAATGATCTTCCAGGAGCCGATGACCAGTCTCAACCCGCTGTTCACCATCGGCCAGCAGATCAGCGAGGCCCTGCTCTGCCATCACGATATGTCTCGGGCCGATGCACGGGCCGAGACGATCCGACTGTTGGAAAAAGTCCGTATCCCGGCAGCAAAATCGCGGTTCAACGAGTATCCGCATCGTTTTTCCGGTGGCATGCGTCAACGTGTGATGATCGCCATGGCGCTTGCCAGCAAACCGAAACTGCTCATTGCCGACGAACCGACCACGGCGCTCGACGTTACGATTCAAGGCCAGATTCTGGACCTGATAAAGCTTCTGCAGGATGAGGAGGGCGCTTCGGTCCTCTTCATCACCCATGATATGGGTGTTGTTGCCGAAATTGCGGACCGCACGGTGGTTATGTACAATGGCGAAGCGGTTGAAACGGGTCCCACTGAAGACATTTTTGCCCGGCCCCGGCACCCCTATACCCGCTCATTGCTGTCGGCGGTGCCTATCCTTGGCTCTATGCAGGGCCGCGAGCGCCCGCTGCGGTTTCCAGTTGTAGACCGAAATACCGGCACGTCAGATACGCCTGTCGAGGCCGCAGACACGGTCCAGACCGAAAAGCCGCCATTACTTGAAGTCCGCAATCTCACGACGCGCTTCAACATTCATTCCGGCATGTTCGGCCAATTGGAGGGGAGGGTTCATGCAGTGGAAAACCTGTCCTTCAGCCTGCAACCTGGTGAAACACTGTCCTTGGTCGGGGAATCTGGCTGCGGAAAGTCGACAACGGGTCGTTCCATCATGCGGCTTGTACAGCCGCAATCGGGCGAGGTGCTTCTTAACGGCAAAGATGTCTTGATGATGGAACCAAAACAGCTTCGCGATATGCGACGCACCATGCAGATGATCTTTCAGGACCCGTTCGCTAGTCTCAATCCGCGTATGACAGTCGGCGCAGCGATCGCTGAACCCTATCTCGAGCATAAACTTGGAACGCGCGCACAGGCCCGCGACAGGGTTGCGGATCTTTTGGAGCGGGTTGGCCTGAATGCCGATATGGCGGCACGCTACCCGCATGAATTCTCCGGCGGTCAGCGCCAGCGCGTGTGCATTGCGCGCGCCCTGGCCCTCGATCCCCGGATTATTGTGGCAGATGAATCCGTTTCTGCACTGGATGTTTCCATCAAAGCGCAGGTGATTAATCTCCTGCTCGACCTGCAATCCAGTCTCAATCTTGCCTATCTTTTCATCTCACACGATATAGCTGTCGTCGAGCGCGTCAGCCATCGCATTGCTGTTATGTACCTTGGGGAGATCGTTGAAATCGGACCCCGTTCGGCGATCTTCGAAAATCCCCAGCACCCCTACACGAAGAAGCTGATATCGGCTGTACCCGTGCCAGATCCTTCCCGGCGCGGTATAAAGCGGCCGGTTTCCAATGACGAAATTAAAAGCCCTGTACGCACACCCGATTTCGTCACGCCGGTGAGACAATATAAGGAAGTTTCCACCGGGCACATTGTTCAAGTTGCCTAGAACAATTCAGCAAATTGCCGGAGCCGAGAGCGTTTCATAAGAAATATTGCCAGAATGACCGAGTAACCGTTCCTTATCGTGCGGTTTTCCGCAGGTTTCATGCGAGGGCTTGAGACATTTGTCTGATCGTGAGATGAACTGACAACACCAGCCCAGAGCAGGATCCGTCATGACCAATCCATTTATCGATCACCTTATCAACGAAATCGAGGGACTGAAGACGTCAGGGCTCTACAAATCCGAGAGCGTCATCACCTCCAAACAAGCAGGGCAGATAGAGATCGCGTCCGGCGCCAAGGTTCTCAATTTCTGCGCGAATAATTACCTCGGTCTTGCCGATAATGACGAGCTTGCCGAAGCGGGCAAAGCCGCTCTTGATCGCTACGGTTACGGCATGGCTTCGGTCAGGTTTATCTGCGGCACGCAAGAAGAACACAAACAGCTTGAGGCCCGCATCTCAAGATTTCTTGGTCTTGAGGACACCATTCTTTATTCCAGCTGTTTCGACGCAAATGGTGGCCTGTTTGAAACCCTGCTTGGTGAAGAAGATGCAATTATTTCCGATGCGCTGAACCATGCCTCGATTATTGACGGGGTGCGTTTGTCAAAGGCCAAGCGCTTCCGTTATGCCAATAATGATATGGTCGCGCTGGAAGAAGAACTGAAAAAGGCTGAGGGAAGCCGCTTCAAGATGATTGCGACCGATGGCGTGTTCTCCATGGACGGGATCATTGCCAATCTGCAAGGCGTTTGCGATCTTGCCGAAAAGTATGGTGCAATGGTTATGGTCGACGACAGCCATGCGGTCGGTTTTGTTGGCAAGAATGGCCGTGGCTCTGCAGAATATTGTGGAGTCGAGGGCCGGATCGATATTATCACCGGCACGCTCGGCAAGGCTCTTGGCGGCGCTTCGGGCGGTTACACATCCGGCAAAGCCGAAGTAATAGACTGGTTACGCCAGCGCTCGCGCCCCTATCTTTTTTCCAATACGCTCGCGCCGGTTATCGCGGCTGCATCGCTCAAGGTATTCGATCTTATCGAACAGGGCTCTGAACTCCGTAACCGGCTCACTGAGAATGCCGCACATTTCCGTCGCGACATGACCAAGCTTGGCTTTACGCTCGCAGGCGCGGACCACGCCATCATACCGGTTATGCTGGGTGAAGCGACACTGGCACAAGAAATGGCAGCACGGATGCTGGAGAAGGGCGTATATGTCGTCGGCTTTGCATTTCCTGTTGTGCCAAAAGGCCAGGCGCGTATCCGTACCCAGATGTCTGCGGCACATACGAGTGAGGATGTAGCGCGTGTTATCGAAGTCTTTGCAGAAGTTGGGCGCGAGCTCGGCGTCATTGGAGCAAAATGAACATGTCAAACATGATGAAAGCACTGGTGAAGGCCAAGGCAGAGCCGGGGATTTGGATGGAGCGTGTGCCGGTACCTGAACCGGGACCGAATGACGTTCTTATCAAAGTCAAGAAATCCGCCATTTGCGGCACAGACGTTCACATTTATAATTGGGATCAATGGGCGCAAGCGACAATTCCCGTACCTATGGTTGTCGGTCACGAGTTTTGCGGCGAAATCGCTGATGTCGGTTCTGCCGTAACCAAATATAAAGTCGGACAACGGGTATCAGGAGAAGGCCACATCGTCTGTGGTGTCTGCCGCAACTGCCGTGCCGGTCGTGGTCACCTTTGTCGCAATACGCTAGGCGTCGGTGTTCATCGCCCCGGCTCATTTGGTGAATATGTCTGTATTCCCGAGTACAATGTTGTTCCAATACCTGACGACGTGCCTGACGAAATCGCTGCCATTTTTGATCCTTTCGGCAATGCGGTTCACACTGCTTTGAGTTTCGACCTTGTTGGCGAAGACGTGCTTGTCACCGGCGCTGGCCCCATCGGCATTATGGGAGCGCTCGTCGCAAAACGGTCTGGCGCTCGCAAAGTCGTCATTACAGATATCAATCCTTCGCGGCTGGCGCTCGCCACCAAGTTGGGAATTGACTATGTTGTCGATGCTTCCACACAAAATCTCGCCGATGTGATGCAAGAAATCGGAATGACTGAAGGCTTTGATGTTGGCCTTGAAATGTCTGGTGCAGCAGTGGCATTCCGGGACATGATTGACAAGATGAACAATGGCGGGAAGATCGCCATTCTTGGCATTGCTCCCACCGGATTTGAGATCGACTGGAACAAAGTGATTTTCAAGATGCTCAATCTCAAAGGCATCTATGGACGTGAGATGTTCGAAACCTGGTACAAGATGATTGCCTTTGTACAGGGTGGACTGGATCTTACTCCGATCATCACACACCGGCTCCCGATTGATGATTTTCAAACGGGATTTGATGCCATGCGCTCGGGCAGCTCCGGCAAAGTCGTTCTCAGCTGGTAATACGTTCTCAGCTGAGAACAGGCTTTAGGCCACGCAAGAGCAGGTCAAGCTGAGCGCTGCCCTGCGTCATGCCTGTTTGAATTTGTCACGCAAAACACTGCATTTTGCCTTCGTTGAAAGTTTGCAGGACGCGATAAAATCGGGCGCAAGCTGCGAAGATCCTTCCGTTTTGACGCTAATGAGCATTTTATTCGATCCGGCGAATTGTCCCCGCCATTTCCGACACGCAATCGTTCCTTTTCTGGCATTTATGCACTTGGCAATTCCCGGCTATCGATCCGGCACCAAATTCAAGTGCGTGCCATGAGCTCTCAATTGAGCCAACAGCATCGGCCAAACCGAGAATTCTCCTTTGAAAGCTCTGTCCGTAAGGGATCTCAGATATCCTCCGGCCGAAGTGATTTGTGCTGCGCGCTCCAAAATACAAGCCACGACAACCGCTGCATTTTCCTGACCCAAAATATCGCAAGCTTCTTCATAGGCCGACGGACTGACGCCCAACATCGACCGTACCACGACAGCAGCCCCCATTAAATCGGACCATGTTGTAATTCCATTTGTGGCGTAGGCTTCTATCTCCGGGCAGGCTTGCCGAACCAGGCCGAGTGGAATCGGCCTCACGTCCTGGGCCGCAATTTGCGCGTTCAAGCGTTCAGATGCGGCAGCTATTGCCGGCAGATTCTCCCCTGCGTTTATCTCGGCGCTCCTCCAATCTGGCTCGGATTTCTCCTCTGGTCTGTTTTCTGGGCCAGGTTCAGATTCAAGTTTATGTTGTGTGTTTGAATTATGTTTGTGACGCTCAAAATGAGATTCATTGGCGCTTGTTTTTCGAGAATTTACCTTGTTTTCCAACAGGCTGAGTATTTCGATTTCAATGCATTCCAGTCCGTCAATCGCCGGCTCCAGATCCGGTGCAGTCGACCGCCTGGAAATGCCTTCTATAACCATCCTGAACCGTCCATAATGGCTGTTCCAGTCAAGGTGCGGCAGTTCTTCCATGCCGAGTTCTACGAGCTTGACGATGTTGCGGCGTAATAAGGTTATACGTTCTTTCAAAAGCTTTAACTGCCATCTCTCCGTCTTTGCCTGGTTGGCAAGTGCTTCCAACTCGGTTGAACGCACCAACAATGGTGCCAATGAGAAGCCAAATGCCTCTCCGTTCTCGCCAGCCCGGATTTTACGCAGGTAGCGTTTGCCATTTGGGCTGTCTTTGCGGAATATTAGTTGGGCCTCAATCAGAGCGCTCAGGTGCCGGCGCAGTGTTGCGGGTGCCATCCCATGGGCGCGAAGTGAGAGCTGCGCATTTGACGGGAAAACCACCAAGCCGTGCTCTTCTTTCAATTCGGTTTGCGGATAGAATGTGAGCAAGGCGTTGAGCACAATCAGCGCCCGATCTGATAGGCCAAGGCTTTGCCGCGCTTCACACAGGTTGCGAAACAGCTTCCATTTATCGATTGATGCTTCGCAATCAACGTCTTGCGCCAAGGCTTGCGTGGCCAACATGCCAAGCGACAGCGATCGCCGCCCGAAGGGCGTCGTTACTGCATGTCCGGTCTGCATTGTCTTTTACCTTCTTCAAAGGCAAAAGAAATCTACTCGCTCAAACGGCGCCAAAAAGTCTTGACAGTGATTCGAGGAAATGCGATTCTCTAGTTGCTAGACATGAGAAGGGCTTCCGCGACGGCAACGTTCGGGAGCTTTTTTCTTTTGCGGGTTAATCTCCTGTTTTTGCTACAGTTTCCGATTCCTTGAAGGCCCGGTAGAGCTCTTCGAGGTTATCGGCAAGATATGCACCGAAGCGTGAGGCATTCTTGGCTTTTAGTGCCAGGGTGAATGCCTGCCCGCTGTTCGTCATATCAACCTTGATGGATTTGTCAGTCGATTGCCAGGTTTGCGCAGTCGATGTTTTTTTCTTCACAGGCCCCGTGGCTTTGCTTAGTGCATTGAAAACCATGTTGAAGCGCGTATCGCCATCGGCGGACGTTGCTTCGGCACCGGAAAGAACCGTGTAAGCTTTCTCAATGCTTCCTGGCATTTGCAAAAACTTAGAAAGTTGCCACCAGCGGTCCCTGCCCGTTGCCTTGGCTGCCCCGATCGCCAGGATCATACTTTCTGGAACCGAGCCAGATACGGTCAGCATTTTTGAGAAAGTCGTTGCATCGAGCGCAAGTGCTGATTTCACAACTGTCTGGTCATAGCCCAAGTCAGCAAGCCGTTTGGCAAACAATGTGCGTTCAATAAAGGACAGATTTGAACGCACAGCGTTTTCCTGTCCCTGGGCGATGACATGGTCTTGATCTGCAAGCGGCTTGACGATGGCACGAACAGGCCGTCCGAGCACACGCGCAGCTTTGGTCCGGCGATGGCCAAAGACAATTTGATAACGTCCGGAAACCGTTGGATGCGGACGCACCAGAATTGGCGTGTCTTGTCCTCTTTCTCCTATCGCTGCCACAAGATCCTGAAGCGCGTCGTCATCGTCATTGATCCGGTCAGTTACGAATGATCCATCGATAACATCAGGATCAAGATCGACCACACTGCCTTTTGCCAGTTCTTCGAAAGAGCTTTTTATAGAGCGCGATGCGCCGCTGGCGGCATAGGAGACCACATCATTGCGATCGTCGCTGGCTGGCGTGACGTTCATAACGCTACGGAAAATGTCTTTACGAGCCATCTGCCTGCCTCGCAAACAGCTGTCCGTCTGTACCTAAGACGTCGGTTTTTACCGCAGTAAATTTCTGCATTATTTACGTCCCCACGCACGATGGACCAAAGCGGCAATCTCGGAATTCACGGCGTTCAGCGATTCAATTGCCCGTTCATAGGTTGACCGGGTGAAACTGGTTTTCTCGACTTCGTACAAGGATTGCTTCGTCAGACCTGCATCGGAAACAGCTGTTGATTTCAACATGGGGCAGGCAAGGATTTCTTCTGCAAGCATAGACTGCATGAAGCCGACCATTTGTGCCTGGGGTATATCTGACGGCTCATAACGGGTAATCAGATAACGGAACCAGTCCAGTTCGACTTTTGCGCCGGCCTGCTTGACGGTCTTCAAAATGCCGCCGAGCATCAGGAGAAACTGCGACATTGACATCAGGTCCAACATTTGAGGATGAACCGTTATCAAAACGGACGTTGCAGCAGACATAGCAGTCAGCGTCAGATAGCCAAGCTGCGGCGGGCAATCGATGATGACGACGTCATAGCGGGCGTCAACCTCCTCCAGGGCCGCAGCAATGCGGGTAAAAAACTGGCGTCCTTCACGCGAGGATCTATCCTGCATGGCCAGCGGCGTATCATACTCATATTCCTGCAATTCAAGATTTGCCGGAATGATATCGAGTCCAGGGAAATTGGTGGGCAGGATAATGTGGGATAGGGGTTTGCGCTCTTCGTCGTAACGAATGGCCTCATAGAGCGACAAGTTGCGATCCAGCTCCGGCTGGAAGCCGTGCAGGGCAGAGAGAGAAGCCTGAGGATCGAGATCTACTGCAAGCACGCGATGCCCGGTCAACGCCAGATACTGGGACAGATGGGCAGCTGTCGTTGTCTTGCCCGATCCACCCTTGAAGTTGACCACGGCGATGACCTGCAGCTTGTCACCGACTCTGCGATGCGGAACGTATTTTTTAAACCCGGTCCGTCCATTGCGGTCAAGATAATGGCGTAAGTCGAGCATTTGATCGGCGGTGTAGAAACGACGCCCGGACGATAGCTGAGCAGGCACAGGGCCTTTGCCCTCAAGATGAAGGCGCTTGAGATTGTTCTGTGTCACGCCCAGATAATGCGCTACTTCCGCCATCGAAAATTCGCGCAAAGTCCTTCTGGCATCCGGTGGAAATTTTTCCATCCGGAGCTGGTTCAACCGGCGTGAGATCTCTGCACCCTGATCAAGTATCTTTTCATCGAACTCGAACTTGGGCAGAGGCACTGCGATATTCATCGAAACCGAAACCTCTAATAGCGCTTTTTGAGAACAATTGTCCCGCTAACCGCCATTAGGCTCCGATTCGCACATGACAGCAAGAAGATTAGCCTGGTGGCAGATGCTGTCTTTGCCGTCGCCAACGGCGAACAGACGCCGCCGGCAACAAAAGGGCCGACAATTTACTACAGTAAATATCGGTCTTTCTCTCTCAAACCAGATGAGTGTGCGTCTGAATTCTCAATGTTGACGCGGGATTTGTCGTCATCGACAAGCTCGTACCACATTGCATTCAATACGGCGAAGGCTGCCGCAAATGGCAATCCCAAAAGCCAGGCAAAATACCACATGACAGTTCTCCTGATTAATAAGCATGTCCGCTTTTGTCGCCAATCGTTGCTTCATCCACCTTGCCCCAAAGAACCTTGTAGACCCAGCTTGTATAGGCAACGATCAAAGGAATGAAGATTGCCGATACAACCAGCATAATAAACAGTGTCAGGTGGCTTGATGAAGCATCCCAGACTGTGAGGCTCGATACGGGATCGAGCGATGATGGCAGGATGATCGGAAACATTGAAACGCCGACCGTTGCTATGATCGATGCCACAGACAGGCCGCTCGACAGTATCGTGGTGCCTTCACGCCTCGCCTTCAGGCCAAAAAATGCGGCGATTGCCCCAAGAACAGCCAAAACAGGGACTGCCAAAAGCAAAGGCTGGGCGCTGTAATTGGCGAACCAGGCGCCTTGCTCGATTACAATCGTCTTCATCAGGGGGTTGGAAGGAGCGGCCTTGTCGAGAAGGCTTGTTACCCTGTACCCGTCAATGCCCAACCAGAGAAATAATCCTGCAAGGGCAAAAATCACCACCGTTAAGGGTGCCGCAACCATTCCGCAGCGCCGCGCCCTGTCTGCGACAGGACCAGATGTTTTGATCATCAGCCAAGCACTGCCATGCATGATGAGCATCGCTACGGAAAGGATGCCGCATAAGAGTGCAAAGGGGTTAAGCAGGCCGAAGAATGATCCCTCATAGAATATTCGCAATTCATTGTTGAACCGGAACGGCACACCCTGAATAACATTACCTACAGCAACGCCGAAAATCAGCGCCGGCACAAAGCCGCCCACGAAAAGTGCCCAGTCCCATGCAGAGCGCCAGAGCGGGCTTTCTCTCTTGGAGCGATATTTGAACGCTACGGGCCTTATGATGAGTGCTGCAAGTATAACGAACATGGCGAGGTAGAAGCCGGAAAAAGAGACGGCGTAGAGTGGAGGCCATGCGGCGAATATGACGCCGCCGCCCACGATCAGCCATACCTGATTGCCTTCCCAGATAGGGCCAATTGTATTGATGACGACCCGCCGCTCCATATCATTTTTCGCAATGAAGGGGAGGAGCGTTCCAATTCCCAGATCAAAACCATCAGTGACGGCAAACCCGATCAGAAGAGTTCCGAGCAGTACCCACCAGATGAGACGCAGCGTTTCATAGTCAAGAAGTTGATGCAGGATCATGATCGTCTACTCCGCTGGTACAATATGTGTGGAAATGAGGGCGGCTTCCGGCTCATGGTCTGGCTCAGGTCCACCCTTGATAGCTTTCAACATCAAGCCCATCTCGATGATGAAAAGCGTCGTGTAGATGACGACAAAGCCTGCAATCGTGATAAGCAAAGACTTGGCGCCGAGGTTGGAAACCGCAGCAGCGGTGGGTAGTACGCCCTCGATAATCCATGGCTGCCGTCCAAACTCTGCAACGATCCATCCGAGTTCCGCTGCGACCCAGGGCAGCGGAATCGAAAAGACGGCAATACGCAAAAGGATGGGATAGGCATCAATCTTTCTGCGAACAGAAAGTATGAAAAAGGTGAAAGTCAGCAGAATGAAGAACATGCCAAGCCCGACCATTATACGGAATGACCAGAACAGCGTGGGTACATGTGGAACAGTATCCCAGGCGGCTTTCGCGATCTGCTCGTCAGAAGCCTCCCTCGGATCGTCGACATAACGCTTTAGCAGCAGC
The DNA here is from genome assembly GCF_059758635.1 of Phyllobacterium sp. GQ127. Classification (NCBI taxonomy): domain Bacteria; kingdom Pseudomonadati; phylum Pseudomonadota; class Alphaproteobacteria; order Hyphomicrobiales; family Phyllobacteriaceae; genus Phyllobacterium; species Phyllobacterium sp. GQ127. The sequence goes on along the minus strand of NZ_JCAXDZ010000006.1, from coordinate 95,565 downwards.
GCATAACCAAGATCGGCGCCGTTTGTTTCGAAAGCCTCGCGGACATCCGCGCCAACTGTCGTGGTACTGCCTACCTCACGAATCTTCTGAAGTGCATCATAGGCGATCATGCCTTTCCGGATTCTGACCTCCGCGTGTTGCACAAGCTCTTCTATGCCGGGAATGACCGTCGTCAGCGATCGCGTACCAATCAGGCCCATTACCCATGGAATGTGGACTGCATAATGTGTCTCACGCGCTTCCTGGTCCGGAAAACCGAATGCCGTAAAGGCGGCCGGGGCGGGCTCCGTTTTCCACATGGCCTCGATTGAAGCCAGCTTCATCTTTTGGTGCTCTGTTGAAAGATATCCGCTTTCGTCCCCAAGAACGACAACTGAGAGAGCAGAGGCCAATCCAAATGACGCGGCGATTGTCATTGACCGCTTGGCAAGCTCGACATGCCGCCCCTTCAGGATATACCACGCGGATACGCCCAGCACGAAGATAGAGGCTGTGACGTAGCCTGCGGAAACCGTGTGCACAAACTTGGCCTGAGCAACGGGGTTGAATAAAACTTCAAAGAAATCAGAGACTTCCATGCGCATTGTCTGCGGGTTGAATGCCGAGCCTACAGGATTTTGCATCCAGCCATTTGCGATCAATATCCATAGTGCGGAGAAATTGGATCCCGCGGCAACGGCCCAGGTGGCGGCCAGATGGCCCACCTTGGACAGCTTGTCCCAACCGAAGAAGAAGAGACCAACGAAGGTCGCCTCCAGAAAGAACGCCATTAGACCTTCAATCGCCAGTGGCGCACCAAAAATGTCGCCCACATAATGGCTGTAGTAGCTCCAGTTCATGCCAAACTGGAACTCCATGACGATGCCTGTTGCCACGCCGATAGCGAAGTTTATTCCAAACAAGGTCCCCCAGAATTTGGTCATCTGTCGCCAAATCACACGGCCGGTCATCACATAAACCGTCTCCATGATTGCCAGCAGCACAGAAAGCCCCAGCGTTAGCGGTACGAACAGAAAGTGATAAAGAGCTGTGATCGCGAATTGCAGGCGCGAGAGCGCTACTATGTCGAGTTCCATTGCTTTGCGTCGGGTTATCCGACCCCCTGTTGATTGGCTCGTCTCATACGAGCCAATAGAAATAAGCGTCTAATCAGGCCTCAGACTGTTGAGGATTGACTGGTATTCAGGTTCGCCCTTGCAACACACCGCTTTGATGCGCCCATGCTCAAGAACCAGCAGTTGATCGGCCAGCATGGCCTCCCGCCTGATATGTGTTGCGATGACAACTGTCTTTTTCTTCATTTGACCGGCCAGGCGTTGCAGAACATCGCGGGCAGTTTCGCCGTCGATCCCTTCCGAAGGCTCGTCCAGCAGCCAGACAGGTGCGCTACTCAACAAAAGCCGGGCCAATGCAAAGCGTCGGCCTTGTCCTCCAGAAAGGCCAATTCCGCCTTCGCCGAGCTTCGTGTCCAGTCCCTCGGGCAGCGTCGCAATCAACTCGGCTAATCCGGCAACCGATAAAACGTCCAGCAGATGCTGGTCGGTTGCGCCGGGAGCCGCCAAAAGCAGATTATCGCGCAGGCTATCTTGAAAAAGCTCCGTCCTTTGGATCAGCGATGCTGAGGCAATGCCCCTTGCAATCCCGGTCACAGCTTCGATTTCACCTGCCAGCAATGCGAGCAATGTCGTTTTACCCGAACCGCTTGCACCAATGATGGCCACACGATCACCGCGCTCAAGTGTCAGCGACACATTCTGCAAAGAGGGCAGGGCAGACCCTGGGTAGGTTACACAGGCCTCACGCAGTTCGACCGCCAAATTTTCCGCAGGAACCTGCAAGGGGAGAGGGTTAGCTGGGGTAACCAAATCCGGTCCAAGCCTTCGTGCGGCAAGGACCGTTCTGCCGAGCTCGATGGCGCCACGTCTTAAAGCGGCAAAAGGCTCCAGCGCTGCAAGAGCAACCAGAATCCCCATCACCGCCACAGGGCCACTGATAGTTCCCAGGCTCGCTAGATAAGCAACGCCGTACAAGACAGCACCGAGCAAAACGGCTGAGGCAATGCCGAAACCTGCGGCTACCTTGGTTTCGATAAGGTTCAGAGTGCCATCAGACAGAGCTAGCTGGGTGTCTGCAGTAAGAGCCGAGTTTTTAAAAGCTGATAATTGCCCTGCCATAACCAGTTCGGTTTGGCCCGCCACCACGTCAATCGTGCGCGACCGAAGCGCTTCAAGCCTGTAAGCGCGGCGACGCGCTGGCACGATACTCCCGCGCGCTGCAAGAACAGGAATTCCCAATCCTGTTGCAAGGAGCCAAGCCGCCACCGCCAGACCAAGCAATGGATGCATCACGCCAAATACGACGGCAACAGCCAAAGCCGTGCAGAGCGCTACTGCCGTCGGAACCAATATCCGCAGATACAGGGAATCCAGCGCATCAATATCGGCTGTCAGCCGAAACAATAGTCGGGAAGGTTGAAGTGCCAATCTGTTTGCTGCGCCAGGTTGGGCGGTGTTCCTGAAGAGCCGTTCACGCAACGCTGCAAGCACACCCAACGTTGCCTCGTGCGTTGTTAACCGCTCGCCGTAGCGGGCAGCAGTTCTGGCAAGCGACAGAAACCTTATGGCCGCCGCAGGAGCGAACACGTCAAAAACGAGGGCCGTTGCTACCGAGGTACCAGCAATTGCCGTCGCTGTAATGAACCAGCCAGACACGCCCAGCAAAGCAATGCCTGCAAAGACAGTACCCGCCGCAAGCAGAGCGCCAGCCAGGAGCATTACGCGTCGTTCGGCAAAAAAGAGAACGATAACAGGTTTAAACACACGCCAGAGAGTCATGGATGTTCCTCCCGGCAGGTCTTATTTCCAATGATGATTGTCCTGCCCATGCGCGCGGCCAGCACCGGGTCATGTGTCGCGACGATCAAGGTTTTTCCGGCAGCAACCGCTAGTAAACGATCTGCGATTTCATCTGCTGTTGCTTTGTCGAGATGTGCTGTCGGCTCATCCGCAAGGATTAGACCAGCGTCGCGGTCAATGGCCATGCGGGCCAGAGCAAGCCGCCGGATCTCGCCCCCGGACAAGCCTGAGCCACCCTCGCCAAGATAATTGTGGCGTTGCGCATTGGCGACTTTGTGCAAGGAAGAGACACGCAATGCATCGTCAATATCATCTTTGGTCAAGCCGCGGCGGTGCAAGCATAGATTGTCGGAGATTGTACCTGCGAAAATATGCGGCGTTTGCCCCATCCAGCCTATGCGCGCGCGCAAGATCCCACTGGTGTTTGCATCAAGCACCGTATCACCGATCCTGATTGTTCCTGCCGTGACAGGTGCTAATCCTGCAATCAATGCCAGCAGGGTAGATTTGCCCGCGCCACTTGGACCCAGTAGTGCGATATGCTCGCCAGGGCGCACTTCAAGATTGAGGCCATCAAATAGCGGAGAATGCGATCCTGCATGGCTAAATGACAGGTTTTCTACCGTTAGCGCCACAGGCGCTCCCGACCATCTCACCGCCTGCAACTGCATAGAATTATCCGTAATGGGCAAACCCGTCACTGAGAGGCTGTCCAGTGCATCGATTGCGGCCTCTCCAGCGGCTCGGTCGTGCCAGACTGCTGACAATTCACGCAGCGGTTCAAAAAAGGCTGGTGCCAGCAAGAGTATAAACAGGCCTTCGCCAAGACCAAGGCGGTGGCCCCAGGCGCCGAATTCAAGCTGTCCAAGAAAATGAAACCCAACATAGACGGCGACCATGGCAACACCCAGTGCCGCAAAAAGCTCAAGAACGGCCGAGGACAGGAATGCGATGCGCAGAACTGCCATCGTTCGCGTTCTAAGCTCATCGGCATTGGCACGCAGTCTTTGAGCTGTGAAATCAACTGCACCGAGCGAGCGTATCGTCGCAAGACCACGCAATCGGTCTAACAGGAATGCGTTCAGATCGCCCATTTCGGCCAGATGCCGCTCGCTTGCCGCCTTTGCACGCCATCCGATCAGAGCCATGAAAATCGGGATTAATGGCGCCGCCATCAACAAAACCAGCCCTGCAACCCAGGACAGTGGAAAGATGCAGATCAGGATAACCAAGGGTATGATTGTGGCCTTCATCCTTGCAGGGCGGAAACGGGCAAGATAGGGCAAAATGGCGTCCGCCTGTTCGGCGATGACGCTGGCTGCGAGGCCAGATGCTGGCTTCTCGATGTCGAGGGGAGAGCGCTGGGACAATGCCAGGATTGCTTGCCTTCTTTTTTCCGACAATGTTTCCCGTGCCTTGCGGAAGGTCAGTCTTGCGCCGAAAGCATCCAGCAGTGCTCGTAATACGCCTACAATGATTATAGCTGTGACGATCCAGTGAATTTCCGCCATGCTGCCGGCGATGATGATCGTTGCACCTTTAGCCAGCAGGGCGGCCTGCGGTAGCCAAAGCAGCGATGCCAGTACCTGCATAATGGCAGCACCGCGTTCATTCTCGGAATTCTTCTTTACACAGATCCGAGCCTCGCCATCAACGGGATTGGGGCGCACTGACGCATCAGTGTCTGCCAACCCTTCTCTGGTAAGCGCTATGGTGGATGGGTGCAAAGAGCTCATACTCAGCCCTTGTCGTTGGTACGTTTTGACCGGCCAAGAGAAACGATCTTGTCCTTGGCTTCCAGAAGCTTTGTGACCTTTGCGCCAAGCGTGAGCAGTGTTGCGAGGCGATCCGTTTCAAGTTGCTTGACGTCTTCATACCAGGTTGTCAGCTGCTCGATCAGGCTATGCATTTCTCCCATGCGCACTTGTGCGTGGCGCTCAGCATCGCTTGCGGGTTTCTGCATGAGGATTTCACGCAAAACCGACAATGTCGGGTCAACTTCACGCTTCTTTCGCTCTTCGGCAAGCGTCCTCAAAATCTGCCAGACATCATCGGGCGTCGTGAAAAAATCGCGCCTGTCATCTGGAAGATGCTTGAGCAACACCAAATTCCAGGCTTGCAGTTCACGCAGGCTCATAGAAACATTGGAGCGGGAAATACCTAGGGATTCAACGATTTGCTCGGCATTCAGCGGCTCGGGCGAGACGTAAAGCAGGGCGTAGATTTGACCCACGGTCCGGTTGATACCCCACCGACTGCCCATTTCCCCAAAATGAAGCACAAAAGATTGGACAAGGGGCGGCAGGTTCATCATGTTTTCGTCTCATCAGTTATTTCAGTAATTACTGAAATAACGATACTACATGAAAACTCCTTCTTCAACGCCACTCGTCAAGGTGCGACGATTGTGCTCCTCTACCCGTTAAAACAAAAAAAGCCCGGCCAGATCACTTGATCTGGCCGGGCTTCAAATTGACGATGTGATGACTTAGTTTAGACCAAGCTTGCCACGCAATGTGGAAAGGTCTTCTGCAAGCGTGTTAACTGCCGCTGCCAGCACGGCACGGTCATCGTCAGTCAGCTTGTCATAAAGCTCATAACCATCACCTTTTTTGTACTTTGCAAGCGTGACATCAACCTTGTCGAAATTGCCTGAAACCTTGGTGATGAACTCACCATCGCTTTTCTCGATCAAAGGCCGCACGAGATCGAAGATCTTGCGCGAACCATCGAAATTCGCCTTGAAATCCCAAAGGTCAGTGTGGCTGTAACGATCTTCTTCGCCGGAAATCTTGGTGGCTGCAACTTCTTCCATAAGGGCTGCAGCGCCGCCCACGACCTTTTCGGGTGGCAGCGTCAGCTCAGTAATGCGCTTGTTGAGCTCTGTCACATCTGCCATCAGCTTCTCGGCAAAAGGAGCCAGATCCTTTGTGCTGTTTTCGGAAAACAGACCGTATTCGATACGGTGGAAGCCCGTGAATTCGGGATCCTTTTCCGCTTTCTCATGGTCGTCTGCGCGAGAATCGATTGATCCGTCAAGATCGCTGAAAAGTTCTGCGATTGGTTCGATTGCTTCATAGCTCATACGCGTCGGAGCAAAGAGCGACTTGGCCTTGTCAACATCTCCAGCCTTTACCGCATCGGTAAATGCCTTGGTATCCGCGACCAGCTTTTCCAAATTTTCTGATACATAGATCTTGTAGTCGGCAATTGGGCCAACCAGATCGAGTGGAGCAACTTCGGCTGACGCTACGCGCGGCAGGAATGCAGCTGTGATCGCAAAGAGGCTTGCAGAGAGAGTTATCTTCAACTTCATCGTGAGTTCCTTAGGATTTGATGCGGGTCATCTGATGGCCCGATGCTTCAAGAAGTGTCCGGCCTACGAAGTCGTCCTCGTTCGCTGGGCCGGGCAGTGTAAAAAAGAAACCGCCACCAATCGGTTTGATATATTCTTCGAGTGGCTCACCATCGAGCTGTCGCTGAACGGTGATGAAGCCCTTCTCAAGGTCGGCCTGGTAGCAGATGAAAAGCAGGCCCTGTTCAAGCTGGCCTGATTTGCTCACGCCGTTTGAATAGTTGAACGGGCGGCGCAAAATGCGATTCTCGTCAGATGTTTTTGTGCGTTTATTGGCCAATCTGATATGGGCATCCAGCGCGGTGACTTTGCCTTCCGGATCATTTGAGTAGTCCGGAACGTCAAATTCCGCGGTGCCACCGAAGGGCGCTCCACTGGCTTTTTTTCGTCCGATAATTGCTTCCTGCTCGGCCAGCGGCGTCCTGTCCCAGCGCTCAACGAAATTGCGTATGATCCGCACCACCTGATAAGTACCCGCCTGGGCCCATGAAGGCTCGTCGCTTTGGCGCACCCATACGAGTTGGTCCATGAGCGCAGCATCATTGCCATCGGGATTTGCGGTTCCATCGCGGAATCCCAGAAAATTTCGCGCCGTTTCGTGAGTGCCATCGGCTTTTGGCGGAAGAACCGGAACCGAGCCCTCCTGCTTCCACCGCAGGACCATCAGATCCGGCAAATTCTTCAAAATATCCCGCAGGGCGTGAATGTTTGTGTCCGGTGTATTTGCGCATATCTGCAAGCTCAGATCGCCGTGACATAAATCAGCGTCGAGAGCATCGTTGCGCGACGCTTTCATGCGCGAGAGCTGCTTCGGCTTATGGTTTATGAGCCAATCGCGCTGATCAAAGAACGAAGAGCCCAAGGACACGGTGATCGTCAAATTATCCGGCGGGATAACCGGGCCCAGAATACCTGAATCCGACGGCGGCAGTTTGTCGTCAAACTCTGGTGGCCTGCCGCCTTTCATCAGAAAGTCGATGCGCTGTGATAGTGTTCTGAACAGCCGTTCAACTTCTTCAGGCGTTTTGGCGAGAACGTGAAAAGATGCAATCATCCCTGCTGCGGGCCGCGGGGTGACAATACCGGCTTGATGGACGCCGTAAAACGATTGACGTTCCTGCGTCTTGTCGCTGACAGGAGCGTCGGTAACCTGTTCACCCTGCTTTTGTGCGGCGCTGGCAGCTGTTAATCCTGCAACCACGGCGGTACCCGCGCCAAATAGCACGCTGCGGCGCGTCGTCGTAAATTTATCAATATCCTTGCCCATTTCAAATTACTCCAAACCAACCGCAATATTCAGTTTGCCGATAGCATCGGCCAGAGCCCTGATCTTCTGAGCCAGCAAGTCCCGACCTTCTTTTGTAACTTTGTCATAGGACGGGTAGCCATCAGCGCCGCGCAGGGCGGCCAATGTCGTGTTGGCGTCGGCGAGCCGGGTTTCAATATCAGTCACGACTGCCGGCGCTGCCTGAATTGCCACCGGCTTCAAAAGCGCCATCATGCGCGAAGTTCCCGCCAGATTGCCTTCAAAATCGACCAGATCGGTTTGGGAATAATGGTCCTCGCCATTGGCTATTTTCGTATCGGCGATTGAGCCCATAAGACGGGCGGCACCCTTGGCTATTTGCTCCGGTGGTATGCGCAAGCCACGCACCCGGTCTTTTAGCGCCGTGACATCAGCCAGTAATTTGGCTGAAACCGGTGCCAGCCCATCAAGGCTGTTGGAAGCGTAAAGAGCATATTCGATCCGGTGAAAGCCGGTAAATGCCGGATCCTGTTCGCGCTTTTCCAGATAATCGGCAATGGGGTCAATGGCGTTATGCAAATCGGCAAACAGATCGGCCATTGGCTCAATCTGCTTATAAGGAATCCGCGCTTTTTGATAAAGCACGCGCGCCTGATCGAGATCACCCGATTGAATTGCAGCGTCCAATGCGGTTGTCGCCTTTACCAGATTGTTTGTCTGGGACATCAAAAACACCTGAAACTCGGCAAGTGCACCAACAAAAGAGACGAGGGGAGGGCGCGCTGCTTCTGCCTCGGATTCTGCTGATGGCGTGACGTGCAATGTCCCGCGCGGACTGCTGAGAAGCCCGCAGGTGATTTCATAATCCCCGGCCTTCAGCTTTGCCTGCATAGTTTGCGTAAAGCCTGGAAGGATATTCTCGCGCTCTTCCAGAACCATAACGCCATCAAGGATTTCCCACTCAAGCGCACGGTCGGAATTATTGATTATCTTGAACGTGGAACGGCCAGCAGGAACGGTGATGGCGTTAGGGTCACAAGCACCATCTTTAATCGTGACGACGACTGCATTGTCAGACGCCCCTGACTTCATGTTCTTTGACGCAAAATAGAAAGCGCCAGCTCCCGCGACCGCCAGAATTGCAGCAGCGGCAACGGCCAGTTTCATCAGTTTCGAGGAGGGAGCGGAAGGGCCGGTATTGCGCGTCATTCGCTGGTTCTTTCAATCAACGGGAAAATTTTGGCGATGCTGAAGGCGCGGGAGCACTTGCAGGGCGCAGGAAGAAGAAAAGGCTGATTAACAGAAAACCTATATAGACAATCGCTTCGCCAAGTGTCGGAGCATCCTGATAACCGAATATGCCTGACAGCAAAGTGCCAAGCGGGCTGGCAACCGGCAAAACACCGCTGAAATCGAAAAGAACCGTCTGAAAACTGTTCCAGACACCGGCCTCATGGAAATGACGCAGTGACCCTGATAGGATGCCCGCAGCGACGATAATGATGAAAATTCCGGTCCAGTAGAAGAACCGGCGAAGATTGAGGCGGATACCGCCAGCATATATTCCGTAACCGATGACAATCGAGACGAGAATGCCTAACAATGCGCCAAGCGAAGCATCATTACTTGTGCTCTGCTGGAATATTGCGAGCAGGAAAAATACCGATTCCAGGCCTTCACGGGCCACAGCAAAGAATACCATGGCAATCAAGGCGGTGGTCTGGCCTGATGAATGCGCGAGCGCATTGTCGATGGACGCGTGAAGCTCGGACTTGATCGACCGCGCGGCCTTGCGCATCCAAAATACCATGGACAGCAATACGACAGCTGCAATAACGCCGACAATCGCCTCAAAGAACTCTTGTGCCTTTTGGGGGAACTCGGCGCTTACCAGCTGAAGACCCGCGCCGACAAAAAGCGAGAGTGCAACCGCGAGAAATATACCAACCCATACCGCAGGCATCCAGGCGCCACGTCCGGTCTGTTTTAGATAACTTGCAACAATCCCGACGATCAAAGCCGCCTCGATACCTTCGCGTAGCATTATCAGAAATGGAACGAGCATTAAATAACCTCAGCGCCTCATGCCTGTCTCATCCAGATGACAAGCAAAGCCGTCGGAGTCATAGACCGCCGCGAAAAACGAAGCAATAACAATATATTAGAAGAATTCTAATATATTGTTGGATCAAAATTCATCAATCTTTTCCATATGTTGACTGATTTTATCAGAATTCCATCAATGACTATTCCGTGTCCTCGCCCTGACCTGGACGCAAGCAGGGGGATGGTCGGGAGCTACGAAGTCGCCGTACGCCATCAAGAAACGGCGCCGCGAATTGTCGTTTGACGAATTTGATGAGATTATCGCGCGCTGGTATGAGCGCCCTGCCAGGCAGTCTCAGGATAGGAAAAATTTCGAGGAGATCGCCGAAAGGATTCGACCATATCGCGACCAAGCACATACTGTGGACGAAGCCTTGCAGATCGCTGCGCGGGACGATCGATCGGCTTTCGGTAAAGAGAGCTCGAGGCCGCTTTCAAGAGATCGATGGGCGGTGTCTTCATGCTTCGACAAGCCTCGGCTCTGGAGCGACCTGAAGTAGAGCAAAACAGGCTTAGGGCACCGTCCGAATGCCGATGATATCGTCATGTTCAGACGCGACCCAGGAATTCGAGAAAGCGAGCGCCGGACAGCGCCGCTGCCTCGCCCTCATAGCCCGCGAGCGCATTGTCAGCGAACAGGTGCCAATCGCCGGGGCAAAGGAAGAGTTCCGCGCCGAGTACATTGTTAGCAATTTCCCCGTCAAAGGCGTCGATGGTCGGACCGTTACCGTGACCTATCATGGCCAGGAAAAGAAGATCGCCATTCCGGACGGCTGCCGTGACCATTGCTGAGGCAACCAAGGACGATCTTGTTCCCGGTGCCGTCGTCTTCATTGCGGCCGAAATGGCTGCGACCGGCCCGGTCGCCCATCAGGTGGTCGTCGGCAAAAATGGCGTGCTTCCTCCCATGTGAGCCACGTCTTTGCCGGTCGGACCCGCCGCCTACGGGTTCGACCGGCGACAGCGACCACCTCTGTTTCGGGGGGGGGGGCGGCGATGGGCATGGTGTCCAGGTAAACAAAAGTAGTTGGATCATTAATCAGATATCTTAGATTGCTCTGATTGTGGGGGAAATGCCGCTGTGATAATGTATTTTGCTCTTGAACGAAGAACCGCAGCGAAAGTGAGATTGTGCGGTGAATGTTTTCTTGCCCATAATGCTGGTTCTCATGGGTACTTCGTCCACCGTCGCTGGCCCATTGCACGACGCGGCCAAGAACGGGGATTTGAAGCTTGCAAGGCAGCTTCTGGACCAAGGAACGAACCCAACCGATTTTGATAGCTCGGGTGAACCGGCGCTGCTGATCGCATCGCTCGCAGGACACGCAGATATTGTTGCGTTTCTTCTTGATAAGGGTGTCAGTGTTGAAAGTCGCAACAAGGGAGGGCTGACGGCATTGCATGCTGCGGCATATGCAGGAAACCTTGACGTCGTAAAATTGCTTGTGTCGAAAAAAGCTCCGGTGAATGACGATAAGAATTTCTACCATATGTCACCATTGCACGCCGCGGCTGAAGAAGGACACGCGGAGGTTGTAGCGTTCCTACTGGCCAACAAGGCCGATATCGAGGCGAAGGAACGCAACGGCTATACGCCGGTTACCCAAGCCGGTTGGCGGTCGCATTGGGAAGCGGCAGACTTGCTGCTTAAAGCTGGAGCGGTATGCCAGGCGGCCGACATCGTCGGAGAACCGCTTTATAACGAGTGCCTGAAGCGAAAATGATCCTTCACGACAGGTGCCGCCCGGTAAAGGAGGATTCATTATGATTGGTAACAAACACAAAGGTGGCGTCTGGGCCGCGGTGATCCTAGGAGCGGCGTGCGCACTGGTTTCATTGTCCTCGGCGGTTGACGCAGATGAGCCTATCAATACTGGCTATTTCGGAGATGTGGCGATCAAGGGATACGATCCCGTCGCATACTTCACTCAAAACAAGGCAATGCAGGGAACGCCGGAATATTCCTATCGATGGCTTGGAGCCAACTGGCAATTCACCAGTGCGGAAAATCGCGATCTTTTTATCGCCGAGCCAACCAAATATGCCCCTCAATATGGGGGGTATTGCGCTGATGGTGTCTCATTTGGAACCGTTACCACAAACATTGACCCCAAAGCTTGGCGCATCATCGAAGGCAAACTTTATCTCAGTTACGATCCGGGAGCGGCTGACGGGTTTGAAAAAATACCAGCCAAACTTGCTGACTCGAAAAAGCACTGGTCCGAGGTTGAACACATGCTGGCTTCGGAAAAAACCGGGAAGAACTGGCGTGAGACACCGCCAAACTAATCACGACCGACCGCCCGTCAGTCAGGGTGTAACCGAGAACGACATTACCGCTCGCGGGGTGACATGAATAAATGGCTTGTCTTGTTCCCACTCTTTTGAGGTGTTGCGGTAGACATAGCCGCAAACCATGCGATCTAGAAAATAGCCCGTAAATTGTTCGCAGAGGCGATCATCCCGGATTTCCACGGTGCCCGTAATGCTCGTATTGGCGCTGCGATAGGCAGTGCCTCCACTCTTGTCAAAATATTGGATAAATTCAGTCCCGTTCCTGTGCTTTCCGGTCCAGGTTTTGTTGTTCGTCAGCTCGCGTAGTTCTGCTCCACGGATTTGATCGGCAGGATTCCCTTGAAAATCGAAAGGCCATTGCGGAATGCCAGCTGCCCTAAGGCCTGACAGGTGGTAGCGTAGATCGCTGTCACGCCAATAATCATATAGATAGGTGTAGTAGGTCAAATTGCTATCGGGAAAGATTGCCAGCAATTGCTTTGCTTCTTGCTCAGCTTGCTGTTTTTCGTTTGCATAGGCAAAGGCCGCTGCCAGATATTCCCGAGCGGGCTCGACCTTTGGAAGGGCGGATCGTGCTGCTTCTATCAGTGGTATCGCGCGTGCATTTTCCCGTGTGGTGTAGAAGACTATGCCAGCCAGCAGCTGCAAGTTTGGTGGCGGTGTTGGATCTAGCCGCAATGCCTTGTCCATCTCAATGATCGCCTGCTTAGAATCGCCAAAGTACGCCAGGATCAAAGCAAGATTTGCAACGATCTCCGCGTCGTTCGGTTGGGCCGCGACTGCTCTGTAAGCGGAATCCTTCGCTTCCACGGCGCGGCCGTCTACCAGTTGCAGCAGGGCGAGGACCGTTTGAGCACGCGCATTGTTGGGATCAATCTTCAAGGCTTGTCCTGCCGCGTCATAGGCTACTTTGCGCGCAACAGCTCCTGACCATAAGTAATTATAGTCGTTACGCCATACATCAACGGCGACGCGGGCAATACCCGCATGAGCACTGGCGAAGTCTGGATCAAGATCAATTGCCTTTTGGTAGTATGCCAAGGTTCGACGAAAGGACTGAACGTCGCCGTAGAAAAAACCCTCCTGCTCAGCTCTCAAGAAATAATCATAAGCCTCCAGATTATCCGTGGGGATACGTGCCAGCTGCTCGCGTTCATTCTTGCTGAGCTTGACCTCAAGCGCTGAGATAATCTTGCCAATTACGTCATCTTGGACCGCAAACAAATCCATATATTGCCGGTCATACCGCTCCGCCCAGAGGGATAATCCCGTTAGCGCGTCTATCAATTTCACGTTGATCCGCAGGCGCGTATCGGCTCGTTGCAACGTTCCTTCGAGCACAAAATGCACGCCCAGTTCTGCTGCAACGTCCTGAATCGATGAATCCTTGTTTCGTACTGCAAAAACGGAATGGCGGGCAATTACAAAAAGGCCGGATACTTTGGAAAGTTCGGTAATGAGATCATCGGTTAGACCGGCTGCAAGATGGTCATGTTCCGTCGCACCACTCACATTAATAAAGGGTAGCACTGCTACCGACGGCTTTTCTGGCAGAGGATAGGCAAAGCGCCCAGGCGATGCAGGCAGGAAAGTTGCGCCTATCTGCCACCAAACTCCTGCAGCGGCTAATAAAACGAACACGATCAAGCCAAGGGCTTTGCGGGGCGGCCAACGGCGCGGTGGCGGAACTGGTTTGGCATTGATTCTGGCTGCCGGATCGGCGACAACACGATAGACTCGAATGGGATCGGCGATGTTCTTCACCATCCGCTCGCCTAAGGAAATGTAACCCAATGCGAGTTTTGATTTCACCTGGTCATAAGCAGAACCGGAGATCGCAATGCCGCCGGGCTCTGCCAAACCCTGAATCCTGTCCGCAAGGTTTACACCATCGCCCTGTATATCCTCGCCTTCAACAATGATGTCCCCAAGATTGATGCCAATGCGGAACACCAACTGTTGCTCCGGCAACGCACCGGAGTTGCGTTCGGCCTTCTTCTTCTGGATATCCACTGCGCAACGCAAAGCATCAACCACGCTTTGAAACTCAATCAAGAGGCCGTCACCTAAGGTCTTCACCAATCTGCCCCGATGGTGAGCGATGGATGGATCGAATATATCTGTCATGTCGAGTTGGAAACGTGCGCGCGTGCCTTCTTCGTCAATCTGGCTCAACCGGCTGTAGCCAACGACGTCTGCGATTAATATGGCTGCAAGACGGCGCTTCATTGCCGCTCCCGCACGGTGCGTGTTAGTTTCACCCGGACACTACAGCATCGCGTCTATCTCTGTCACGGTGCAAGGCATATTTGCCATCCAATTGACTAGAAGAGACACTGAAACGTCCAGGCATGGAGTGCAACGCTGCTCGTGGCACAACAATTGCGCCTTAAATGCTCTCGGAACAATCTACTGGCAGCAAATCGGTGAGAACTTGTCCAGCGTATTGCCGCGCGGATTTGCATGGAGGATTTCTCGACTTGGGACGCTAGCTAGTGGCTGGACGCCAGTCGGAGCATTCCGATTATCCGTTCCGCCTCAGCGCCAGGGATGTTATCCGTTTCGACCAGCGGGAGCCGGTGGCTACTATTTCGTAGGCCGCTGATGTTCGACATTCGATCACTCTCTCCGAAGGAGTCATACTCTACTGGCCATCGCAAGCGGTCATTGGAGCAGTGTGATGGAAATCATGACTTTGCTACAGGGGGCGGCAGGCGGCGTTTAACGGAGGTCCCCTTGATAACAAGCGGTCTTTCATGTTGAGGTTTGGCTGCAACGATTTCCAATCGGGCATCGGCCTCGTTGGAGGGTATAAAAAACTTCTCTTCATTAAATTCGCAACCATATAGGTCGCCCGATCGTTGGTGTCCCATTCCTCCATTAAGCGGTGGTTCTGCGGCTGGCTGGCACCATCCTTCAGAGCCTTCATGGACAGTCTTTTCGACAATGCAGACAGGCATGGCTATGGCACTGGCATCGCACGGGTTTGACGCCGCTCATCGGGCAACTAAACTATTAACGCGCTGCACGCACGACCAGACATCAACGGGGAGGCTGAAGTGGCTTTCCCTGTGAGATTGTGGAGATCTTCCAGGACGGCGCTTTGGTAGCGTCGTTCATCCGACGTCCTGATCACTATGGCCTTGTGCCATCAATCTTCCATTCTGACCGCAACTACGGCGAGGGGCGACCCGCAGCACAGATCTGATGCCAAGCCTGGTGTCAGATCTTAGCGGAACAAAAAACACGTTTTGGCTCGATGAGCATCAGCCTTGCCTAGCTGTACGATTTTGGAGCAGACTTGTAATTTCTGACGATTTTGGCGCTAGTCGACCATCAGCAAGCTTTTCAGAGAGGTGGCAGAGAGCAGAGTTATATGGAGTTTCTATGTTATGAAGACGCCCGAGAAGTACGATTTCGCCGTTGAGATAGCTTGTTTCCAGAGAACCCGTACCTCTTACTACACTTTGCAGGGTGGACGACCCTATCCGATCTCTTCCCGGAATGGCCGTCATGATCATTTGGTTGCGAGCCTCCGCTTCCGACTTGTCCCAGTCAATACCCGCGGCAGTCAGAACGCCTTCTGCTTCGGCGCGGACTTTTCGATACAAGTCGGCTTGTTGCTGTTTATCGCTGAAAGCAGTTTCGATGATATTTTCCAGGTTGGCGAGCAGTTTGCGATACTTGCTGTTCATCACATCACTTCTTGCATTTGCCACGAACCCGCATGAATTCAGAACCTCACATAAATGCTCTACTGCTGCATCGACGCCCGCCGGGTAGCGGCCGATATCGAAGATTCCGATTTTGGGAATGCAATAGGCTGCTACTTCACCTGGCCTCTCGAAATCAGCCGGAAGCATGACAGTAACGCCATAGACATTCCTGAAAAACCGCAACGCAGTTCGTTCATTGGCTACGCCGTTCTGAAAACAGAATATCGGCTGCTCGACCACACCGGCAGCCTTGAGCTGAAACAGCGCTTGTGCGGTATCCTGTCCTTTCATTGCCAGCAATATCATGTCGTCATTATTAAATATAATTTCCTTTGGATCTGCATAGACGGGGAAGGTCGTTGTTTCGGTCCCCTGCGGTGACAGCAGTGTAAGGCCGGATCGTCTTACAGCTTGAAGTTGTGTCCCTCTGGCGATTGCAACAACCGAATGTCCAGCCAGGCCAAGCTTTGCGGCCACAACTCCACCGATTGCTCCCAGTCCAAAGACGATAATTCGCATCATTAATCCCTCGGTTTAGCGAAAGCCGGCGCTGCTCTCAATATTGGACGAAACCACTGGAGCAGGAGCTCCAGTGGTTTCAGAAATCGGTTAAGCTGCCGCGATAGATTTCTCGATATCTTGGATCGAATGTCCGGTCAGATCTTTTGCAATCTCGCCAACTAAGATTGCTTCCAATTCCTTATGATAGTGCTTTCGCAACTCTCCCAGCGCCTTGGGAGCCGCGATCACCACCAAGCCGGTAATCTTACCGTTGAGCACCCGTCGGTTTAAGACGTCGGCAATTCCTCCCACGAAATTATCCTCGTCAGCCTGACCTTGGTCAGGATTCGCCGAACTGCTTTTGCGTCCTCCGCTTGCGTTGTTGCTCTCGGTATCAACATCGGTGTCAGGAAGTGCTTTCAGAGTCGGTTCGGTGTTATCACTTATGTTCTGAAAAAGGTTGAATTTTTCGCCATCCGCAACTGCAACAGTTGCCCCTTTTGGAATCTGCATGCTTTAATTCTCCACGTTATGCCCCGTTAATTTGGAAGAGGGCAAACTAGAAACCTTGGCACAATTGCCTAGCCTCTATAGGGTAACGCCCTAGCGGAATATTCGATGCAGTAAGGACTGACAGATCAATCTCCTTGGAGAGGCATTAGCTCGATTAATGCTATAGCGAACTACTAAGCTTGTGGATCATGAGTTTACTCCTTCTTTCGTCAGGTCACGTTGTCAGTTGGGTGCAGGCACCATCCGCCGAGTGACAAGATGTCCCTCCCGGACAGAACCCATCAGCCAGCCTTCGGCACTAATCCAAGCTGACTTTGGCGCTTCATATCCAGGCAACCGCTACGCAGTTGTGTTTTGGGACCAGTGTCACCACATTCCGTCTTGGAATATTTAGTAGGCCGAACATTTGAACGAAGGGTAAAAACAACCGATGGCAAGACGAGCTGGCAGTGCGGATTTACCGCTGCACGGAGGACGGGTTCCCCGCTGGCTGGGCGATCGGATGACTAAGCTCGGAGCACTCATGTGCGAAGCGATCATTCACCATTACGGCCGGGATGAACTTTTACGTCGGCTTTCTCACCCATTCTGGTTTCAGTCCTTTGGTGCAGTGATGGGCATGGACTGGCACTCCTCAGGTATCACAACCAGTGTGATCGGCGCGTTGAAACGTGGCCTTACCCCAATGTCGAATGAATTGGGAATTCATGTTTGCGGCGGGCGCGGCTCTCACTCGCGAAAAACGCCTTCGGAGCTGAATGCGATTGGAGAGCGTGTAGGAATTGACGCAAGAGCTCTGGGACAGGCAAGCAGACTGGTCGCAAAAGTCGACAGTGCCGCCTTGCAGGACGGATTTGATCTTTATCTCCACGGTTTCATTGTTGCTGATGATGGAAAGTGGGTGGTTGTCCAGCAGGGAATGAATGGGAATAGTCGGCAGGCAAGACGTTATCACTGGCTGTCTGAAGGGCTGACCAGCTTTGTCGATGCTCCTCATGCCGCAATCGAAGGTCAGCAAGTCGGAAATATTATCAACCTTGCTGATCGTCGCGCATCGGACTCGCGGGTAAAGCAAATCGAGGTTTTGAAGACATTGAATCCTGGCCGGATTGTCGAGGAGGTGGCAACTCTCGAGGGGACGCCTGCAGTCAAGCCGACCCTTTCAGACCAAATGCTCCTGCCGCATCTTGTCATGCCGGAGCACCATGATGTTCGGGAGGGTGACATCATCATGCATCGCCTTTACGGCAATATCGCTGCGGCAGTCGAGGCGGCTCCAGCTGATTTCGAGAATCTGCTTCTCGTTCCCGGAGTCGGACCTCGTACCGTCAAGGCGCTTGCAATGGTTGCCGAGGTGATGCACGGCGCCCCTTGCCGTTTTTCCGATCCCGCGCGATTTTCGCTTGCCCATGGCGGTAAGGACCGCCATCCATTTCCCGTTCCCCTCAAGGTTTACGACGAAACCATCAACGTTCTGAAATCCGCTGTCAAAAATGGCAAGCTGGGTCAGCGCGAAGAACTGGATGCACTGGCGCGGCTGGACAACCAGTCCAGGCAGTTGGAACGGTATGTGACCGAACCTGATCTGAAGGAAATTGTTGCCGGGGAATTCGAGCAATCAACACAGTGGGGCGGCCGCAGTGTTTTCGGTTGGGAGAAACCGCAAGACTGATCGTTATTCCTGAATCCACCTATTTTGACGGTGAGAGCGTGATAAGCCCGACGGCAATGATTGCCAGCAATATCACGGCGAGCTGAGCTGCCGGCAGTTTTTCACTGAAGTAGAATATGGCGATCGCATTAACGGCTACGAGTTGCAGGAGCGCCGATAGAGTAAATGCCGACGCCATGCCACAGTCACGTACCAGCCGCAGCATGATCAGGTTGCCGATGGTGTATAAAATCAGCGTAAGCACCATCTTCAAAAGTGTAGGCGATATCGCCCAGTGTTTTGCTCCGAAGGCAGCAAGCAAGAATACTAATGTTGACGCTGCAAGTTGCAGCACACCCGAAATCGCCATGTTATTTTATCCTGAATGCTTCAAACCTGATAGCACTGCTTCACAGCATGCGTTAACCGGGATTTGTACCCTCCGATTGACCCAGCGCATGAGGTGAGGGTTGTTGCGCCCCGGACGTCCGCATCTTTTCAGGTGCTAAATTTCGTACCATGTTCCTACACTTTGCACACATGCCCTTTGGCACTACTCACCTTAATCGGGATCGAGCCCGACGCGGAACAGCGTCGGCGATGGTTCGAGGCGAGGGCCACTTCCCGGTCCAAGACCGATTTTATCGGTCGCGAAAGGAAATCGAGAAGGCGTTCGGGAAGCCCGATCGGGCGCCGATCGCGAAATGGTTTCGAAGGGCCGGCTAATCCTTGGCGTGGATTGGCCCGAGAGCGCTTTTGGCTCACAGGCAAGGAAAGCAAGGACTCTGCCTTCAAGCGGAACGTTGGATAAACAATCGCATGAGGTTCCTTTACATTTGCCAGAGTCGGGGGCGGCCAGTTCGATGCTTCGTCGATTCGACAACAAGCGCTGGAACTCACCGGGAAGAAGCGCGTTGCAACAATGTTACTTTCGACTAGGAGAACGTTATGAACAGTATAATATGGTGGGTCGGTGCTATCGTGATCATCCTTGCAATTCTCGGATTCTTTGGGTTCCGCTAGGACTGCATAAAGCAATGTAGCGCAGGATTTTCGAAGTGCTGGCCATCGCAGTCTGACTGTTGAACACTGCTGCGGACAAAGCGCAGCAGGTAGTCGGCACGTGTTTGCTTTCATTCCCACCGTGTGAATAAGGGTGACGGCAGTCCTCAACATCGCAGCTGAACGAAAAACGTGATTGATCCAGGACGGGTCCATGTATGGCGCTCTTTTTAGGATCTTTAGCAGATTGGCGCGCGCGAGCCCTTTTGGTTTAATTCGCCTTCGTAAAGCGTTATCGACACCGAAGCTCTTGGCAGATCATGCGTTGCTCCACTTGCTTGGCGGGCGCAGAAATGCGCCGGTTTTACAATGGAACGTTCATTGGCGGCGACAGTTTCCTCTTCTCACACACTGGAGGAAACAATGAAGCATCTGCTCATCTTAACTGCTGCTGCAAATCTCGTACTCACTACTTCTGTATTTGCGGCGGAGATCACAAAGCCGGCTGAATTCGCCAAGATGGCGACAGTCTCGAATATGTTTGAGATTCAATCCAGCGAACTGGCTCTGAACCAATCCGACAATGCTGCTGTCAAGAAATTCGCTGAACATATGATATCGGATCATTCCAAAGCAGGCGAAAAAATGATGCCGGCTGCCAAAGCAGACAAGGTCGAAGTTCCGACGAAATTGGATGCAGAACATCAAGCAAAGCTGGATGCACTTAAAGCCGCCGACAAATCGAGCTTCGACAAAATCTACAAATCCGAGCAGTTGAAGGCGCACGAAGCCGCCGTTGCTCTTTTCTCCGTCTACGCGGCAAACGGGGAGGCCGGTGAGCTGAAAAAATTCGCTACTCAAACCTTGCCTACGCTTACGGAACATTTGACCGCGGTGAAGACAATGAACTGATCATCCTCATATGCCTTCGGTTTTCGGCGGAGCGGAAGGCATCTTGTTGAGGTCATTGGCCTATGGAATAATCCAGCAGCACTGGATTTCAGTTTGCACTGGATGCCAGCAACAGGGACCTGGAGTCACGAGCACGCTCGCCGCGATCCATGACGCCATGCCATCGCTAGTGGGAAACTTGACGCGGCAGGCGCGGGCACCAGCAACGTCAAGTCGCCAGGACGCTGCCGATTGAGCAGGCGGCGCTGCGGACGGCCCGACTGCAACTCATCGCGCCTGGCGTTTCTTACCGCAGTTTAACCGCAAGGAGGGCCGTAACGCGGCTGAGAAGTCTCTGGTGCCGTGTCCCGGTACACCCATCACGACAGTGCCGGGCCAGGGCAACGAGTTCGTATCAATCCAACACCCCTCGGAAAAGAAAATAACGCGTTCAGAAGGAATTGCGAAGAAGCCGTGGAAGACGAAGATCGGTGCTTGGAGGAGCAGCGTCACTGGAACAAAGCGGTGAAACGGACGTTCGCCAACAGTCACTACCAGCAATTCCGTAAAAACATGGGGTGTTATCATGAGCAAAAAGTCTTCCCTGAACGATCCTCGCGGTCTCTATCCGACACCGCCATTTCCCGACCAGCCGCAGCCCGCGCCTGGCCTCGCACGTAAGATGAATCCCACACCGGATCACGGTGAGCAAAGCTATCGCGGATCGGGAAAGCTGACGGGACGGAATGCGCTCATTACCGGTGGTGATTCCGGGATCGGCCGCGCTGCGGCCATCGCCTTCGCGCGCGAGGGCGCCGACGTTGCCATCGCCTACCTTCCAGATGAGGAAGCGGATGCCGAAGAGGTGATCCGGCTTGTTGAAGAAGAAGGACGCAAGGCAATCGGTCTGCCGGGCGATATCAAGGAAGAATCGTGGTGCCGAGCATTGGTCGAGAGGGCTGTTTCTGAGCTCGGTGGTCTCGACATTCTCCTCGTTAATGCTGGCCGGCAGCAATATCGAGAGAAAATTGAGGAGTTGTCGACCGACGATTTTGACAAGACGATGAAGACCAATCTCTATGCGCTGCACTGGATCGTCCAGGCTGCCGTTCCTCATATGCCGGTTGGGTCGTCGGTGATAACAACCGCTTCGATCCAGGCTTATCAGCCATCGCCGATCCTGCTCGATTACGCCACGACGAAAGCCGGCATCGTTGCCTATACCAAAGCGCTCGCCAAGCAATTGATTGAACGTGGCATTCGCGCCAACGTTGTAGCACCCGGCCCGGTCTGGACGGCGCTGCAGCCAAGTGGCGGACAACCGGATGAGAAGGTGAAGAATTTTGGCAAGGATAGTGACTTCGGTCGTCCCGGGCAGCCGGTCGAACTGGCACCAGTTTTTGTCTTGCTTGCCTCGCAGGAAGCCAGCTTTATCAATGGCGAAGTCTATGGCGTGACAGGCGGCAAGGGAGTGGCCTGACCAACTAGACCTGCTTATCGAAGTGGTTATGAGACCGGAGTCGGACGACGATCACTGACGAAGGATCTCCTGAAAAGTTGGCCAGTTAGAGAAGCGGCGGCCTCGCTTGGCATCCCTGTTTCGGCCTTCGATAGCTGGCTAATGAGCGCTCTCACGCAATTGGCAGAACTTGCCCTGTCTCCGATTGGTGGATAAATGGCCGCTATCGATGTTTTGGTCGTGAATGCGGACTGACCGCTTCCTGCACACTGGGTCATTCCAACCACACCGAGTGTTGTCTCATACCGGGGCCTGGAAATAAGGGCTTTGGCTTGGCAATTTTAGTTTGGACGATTTACGGGTAGGTGCAGTGAAGCGCCTGCCTTTTCGGCCGCTATTTTCAGGCGCTTGTCTCTGGTCCATAAGGTCGCTCGCTGGTCAAGAAGGACGGATGCCAGCAAGTGAGCATCGGTGTAGCCAATGCCGATGCTGAAAAGACTGTGGCGATCGATCATTGTCATAACTTCGTCGTGCGTGGCGACGACCGCCGCGCGCTGAGCCGCCAGAAAAGCGATCACGCTGCCGCGATCCCTAAGGCTGCCAAGCGCCAGCTCACCGATCACGGCTGGGTGGCAAAGTAGGAGGTCGGCTTCAATAATCCTGCGCAGCTCTGCATCAACATGACGAAAATGATCAATCCAGATCGAGGTGTCCGCGAGTATCACTTGGCCGCTGCGCTCCGGCGGCGCGGGCCTGCCTGGGCATCGGGCATAGTTCCTCCCAATGCGATGAGGCGCTTTCCGGACTCCACACGGACAAGCGTTTCCAACGCCTGGCGCACTAGGGCCGCAGTTTCATTTGTACCGGTCAAGAACCTAGCTTTCTCCATGAGCGTGTCATCGAGGTTAATAGTCGATCGCATGATGTAGCTCCGTAGTTGAAGTGCGGAAAATAGCACCACTTGGTGATAAAATCTATGCCGATTGCAGCATTACTACGCAGTGCTGGCTTAAAAAAATCTCACCGGGGGGGTCGAAGCTCGAGTGCTGTGACTATCTGCGATCACCTCGAATGAGCGGAGGTCCGGTACACTTATTATCTGGAATTGGCGGGAGAGCCAGATAACGGATATGCACCATCTACCCGTTTTCCCGGCCATAGCGGCAGAAGCGAACGCCGTCCGGTGAAACGGTAGCATGTCTTTCTACTGGAGCTGCAACCTTAAAAATCGTCCAATCTTGCTTCATCACAGTTTTGAGATACCCTCATGAACAGAGTTTTGAAACGAGGGGAAGAGCGGATGTGCAATCACTGCGTGATAGAGGACGTGAAGAAGAACATGCTGTCGCGTCGTATGCTATTCAAGGGTGCGGCTCTGGCGGGAATGGCAATGGGCGCGGGAAACCTGGCGACACCGGTGCTTGCTCAGACAGCTGGCAAAGTTGTCGATCTCACTCATGTGTATGATTCAATGTTTCCAACATTTGATGGCAAGCCCGGAATAGAGTTTGAATGGGCCGCCAATATCGCCAAGGACGGATATCAACTCCATAAACTGACGGTTTTTGAGCACACTGGAACCCATATCGACGCCCCTTTCCACTTCAGCGCCGATGGCGCCAGCGTTGATCAGCTGGAACCACAAAAGCTGGTCGCGCCGCTGGTTGTCATCGACATCACAGATCGTGCCAAAGAGGATGCCAATTCGACCATTGAGGCGGCGGATATAGAACGCTGGATCAGCACAAATGGCGAGATTCCCGCAGGTGCTGTCGTGGCCTTGCGCTCTGGCTGGGCGACAAAAGTAAAAAGCCCCGCATTCCGTAATGACGATGCTGGAAAATTCGCCTTCCCCGGCTTTAGCAAGTCGGCAACGGATTTACTGCTCGAGATCGACACCGTCGCAATCGGCGTCGACACGCTCTCATTGGATCCGGGCAACTCTGCCGATTTTGCGGTGCATAATTCGTGGCTTCCGGCGGGCCGCTACGGCATAGAAGGTCTGAACAACCTTGAAGCGTTGCCCCTCAAAGGAGCGACAATCGTCGTCGGCGCACCAACCCACCGAGGCGGGACAGGTGGCCCGGCTCGTATTCTGGCGCTTGTTTAATCGCAACTGGTCCCGTCCCGATAGACGAGAATGCCGCCGGGGCAGGCTGGCTTGTCAAAGCCGTCAAATCGTAAATGCAGATCGCATGGTACCTGCACCCAACACTTAGAAAAGCAGATAGGAAACAATCCGGAACCCGAATTCTAATCTTTCCGTTCTCCTGGACATGGACGGCACGTCGATCAAATCTTACCCGGTATTTATCGAGCTGCCGTGTTACCCTACGCGCACCAGGGAATCAGCCACCCGAGGTTATGGATATTCAATCGATAATTGGCCCTCCTGTGGACGCATATCGAGCGACTACAGTACTCACGGGCTCCTCATGAGCACGCTTCATGCCCGGATTCCTGCAACGCTAAACTCTCTTCGTGATACGAGGATGAGACTGTTTCCGGCTACATCAAAACGCGTCGTTTGCTTGAAGGGTTCTGGACACCCTTGACCTGGATCACATGTTCACCGCAGTTCATGGTTCTGAACCGGGCGGCGTTACGGATCACAAGCCCTGGCGACTTGGTTCAGCGGGGGCGTTGCAGAAAACCAATGGCGACGCAGCCCCCTGTTGGCAAGCAATCAAGAATTCATACTGATGCTGAAGGTTTTGATGTTACGGTTGGAGACAAGACCAGCCTGGTTGGTGGCCGGATCAACTCCAGGACCAATCCTGCCTTGAACACGTCGGAGACCGGACCACCCTGCTCGCCTCGCTTTGCGACCTCACTTGCGAACATACTCTGGAAATTGTTCGCTTATAAGATCAATGATGGACAGTGTCCCAGACAAGTGTTTGCGCAGGGCGATTTCAGCGGTATGTGCGCGTTCCGATCGTATCGCATTGATGATCTCTTGGTGATCCTCAAGAACAGTTTGCATCTTGCCGGGCATCGGCAGATTCAAGCGGCGCAACCTGTCAAGATGGACGCTCTGGCGACGCACGGTCGACCAGAGGTTGAGGATGTTTGAGCGCTCATAGATTTTCCGATGAAAATCCTTGTCCAGCGCGTCGAAGAGATCATATGTCTGCGGAGAGGCAACTTGCCGCTGCCTTGCCAGCAATTCCTCAAGGTCTGCTGCGGTCTCGGCCGGACACTCGGCTGTCAGACGGCGAACCGCTTCAAGTTCAATCGAGAGCCGGAGGAATTGTGCCTGCCTTGCGTGATCAATATCGATCCTTGCCACGACCGTGGCATATTGTGGATAGACTTCAACGAGGGCCTCCTCCTCAAGGCGCATCAGAGCGTCCCGGACCGGGGTCTGGCTGACGCCAAACTCCATCTGAAGCGATGCCCTGGAAAGAATTGTTCCCGGCACAAGTTCAACAGAGAGAATGCGGTCCCTCAATATTTCGTGAATCTGATGGGCGACCTGCCGTGTGCGGTCCAGAACGCTATTATTAACCCTACCACTCATGATTGCTGCTCTCTCGTTGTCTGTCTCAATTGCACTACCACAATTATTTAGTTGATGCACTGATGCATTAGTGCTTTAATAAAAACCAGCGATGTCGGAGGGTCATCGCCGTTCGCGAACCATAAAGAGAATTATCGGGAGGAAAATATGCGATTGTTTCAGGGCAGTGTTGCCGCACTTGCTATCATTCTGGGTCTAAGCTCGTCTGGCTATGCTCAGGACAAGACCGATATCTCCATCACCCGCCAGCCAGGCATCCTTTACTTGGCCAGCCACGTCATGGAGACACAAAAGCTCATTGAGAAGCATGCGGCGGAGGATGGCCTCAAAGATGTTACCGTCAATTGGCGCACGTTCAGCGGTGGCGGCGCACAAACTGATGCGCTTCTTTCCGGGAATGTCGACATCGTCAATACCGGGACGGGCAACCTGCTTCTGCTGTGGGACAGAACACGTGGCAAAGTAAAAGGGATCATCACCAGTTCGGCGCAGCCGGTCATCATGGTGTCGCGTGACCCCAAAATCAAATCACTGAAGGACATCGGTCCGAGCGACAAGATTGCTGTGCCAACGGTTGGCGTTTCGACGCAGGCGATCCTGTTGCAAATGGCAGCGGGTCAGATGTTTGGAGACAGCGATCTGAAGCATTTCGATGTCAACACCGTGCAGCTCGGGCATCCCGATGCGATGGCGGCGCTGGCCAACAAGAGCCACGAGGTGGCAAGTCACTTCTCCGCACCGCCTTTCCAGTATCTGGAGATCGACGCCGGCAACCACATCGTGGTCAATTCCAAGGACATCATTGGCGGTCCGTTAACACAAGCGACGTTTTTCACGACCACGACTTTTGCCGACGCAAATCCTGTCATCATCAGGGCCGTGCGCGAAGCCACGGTCGAGGCAATCGACATGATCAAGAAGAACCCGCGCGACGCATTGAGTGCCTACAAGCAGGTTTCCGGTGACAAAACCGATCTTAATATACTGGTCAAGATCCTCGAACAGCCGGACATGATGGAGTTTCGCACCGATCCTCAGGGAACAATGAAGTTTGCCACCCATCTGCACAAGATCGGAACGCTCAAGACGATGCCTGCGGCATGGACAGACTATTATCTACCAGAATCCGCCGAACTGAAAGGCAACTGACTGTCGGCAACGAGCCAACGACCTGGCAGAGATGCCGGGTCTTCTGACTATCTTATGGAGGCCCATATGCTACAGGCCATACAACAAAAAACAGATCCAACAGCAGGTTTTCCCGATGTCAAGGCGGCAAGTGAGGGCAGGTCTCTTCTCACCGTGGACAAGGTGACGCTTCGCTACAAGACCCCGAATCTACTGATAACCGCGACGGAAGACGTTAGTTTTTCAGTCGAACGATCCGATCGTTTTGTTCTTCTTGGACCGTCCGGATGCGGCAAGTCCACGCTGTTGAAAGCCGTCGGCGGATACATGGCCCCGGTGAGTGGATCAATTCATATCAACGGACGGCAGGTCAAAAAGCCCGGGGCCGATCGTATGATGGTATTTCAGGAGTTCGACCAGCTTTTGCCTTGGAAGACGGTACTGGAAAACGTCATGTTTCCGCTAATCGTGGCGCGCAAACTGCCGCACAGGGAGGCGGAGGCTCGGGCAAAGGAATATATCGACAAGGTAAAGCTCACACGCGCCATTGACAGTTATCCACACACGCTTTCGGGTGGCATGAAGCAACGCGTGGCGATCGCCCGCGGCATGGCCATGCAGCCCGACATTTTGCTGATGGACGAGCCATTTGCAGCGCTCGACGCTTTGACCCGGCGTCAGATGCAGGACGAACTGCTGCAGCTTTGGGAAGACACCAGGTTTACGGTGATTTTCGTTACACATTCCATTGCCGAAGCCATCAAGGTCTCCAACCGCATTTTGCTGTTGTCGCCTCATCCAGGGCGCGTGAAGGCTGAAGTGATCGACGTTGATCGCGCCCGTCAGGACGATGGCAGCGCCGCCGCGCTCGAACGCGATATCCACAATCTGCTCTTTTCCGAGGCGGGCCACAGGGAGTGACGATAATGAAAAATCCGCAGATCATTCTTGCAGCCGATGTCACGACAAACGGGCGGCACGCCAATGTAGCCGAGGTCGAGCAGAGGCTCGGTTCCCTCGAATTGATCCTGGGCATCAGCGCTGTGCGTAAGACGGTGCTGATAATCGTCCTTGCCGTCATTTGGCAGGTCTATGCAAGCTATCTCGACAATCCACTGCTCTTCCCGACGCTGAGCGACACGCTGGTCACGCTTTATGATCGTTTTGTCGACGGTACATTGCCGTCGCGCATCTGGACGACACTTCAGGTACTGATAACAGGCTATGTGGCAGGCACTGTGCTTGCAGCCATTTTGACAATCCTTGCCATTAACACACGGATCGGCACCGATTTTCTGGAAACAATGACGGCGATGTTCAATCCGCTACCTGCCATCTCATTGCTGCCACTTGCTTTGATCTGGTTTGGGCTCGGCGCCTCTAGCCTTGTCTTCGTGCTAATCCATTCGGTGCTTTGGGCGGTCGCGCTCAACACCCATGCGGGCTTTCTTGGCGTATCTCGAACGCTGCGCATGGTCGGAGGCAATTATGGATTGACAGGTTTGTCCTATGTGATGCGGATTCTGGTTCCCGCTGCCTTCCCCTCGATCCTGACCGGCCTGAAAATCGGCTGGGCGTTCGCCTGGCGAACGCTGATTGCCGCCGAACTTGTCTTCGGTGTTTCTTCGGGGCAGGGCGGGCTTGGCTGGTTCATCTTTGAGAACCGCAACCTTCTGGACATCCCCGCAGTCTTTGCCGGCCTTCTCACCGTGATCATCATCGGCCTTATTGTTGAAAACCTGGTGTTCCAGACGATCGAACGCCACACCATTCAGAAATGGGGCATGAAGGAATGAGCAGTTGAGGCTTCCTTTTCCGTCGCATTTTCCAATTGAGCAATGGCTATGAAAAAAACTCCAGAAACATTGAGAAGCGCCCGCTGGTTCGCTCCGGACGACCTGCGCAGTTCCGGTCATCGCTCCAGAACAATGCAGATGGGATACGCACCGGAAGAATGGACAGGAAAGCCTGTCATTGCCATTCTGAATACCTGGTCGGATGCCAATCCCTGTCATGCACACTTCAAACACCGCGTCGAAGATGTGAAGCGCGGAGTGCTCCAGGCGGGTGGGTTTCCCCTCGAGTTGCCAGCGCTTTCTCTGTCGGAGAGCTATGTCAAGCCGACGACGATGCTCTATCGCAATATGCTGGCGATGGAAGTCGAGGAACTGCTGCGCTCCCACCCGGTCGATGGTGCTGTATTGATGGGTGGATGTGACAAGACCACACCCGGCTTGGTGATGGGCGCCGTGAGCGCCGGCCTGCCTATGATCTATCTGCCGGCAGGCCCCATGCTGCGCGGCAATTATCGTGGCAAAGCCTTGGGTTCCGGTTCGGATGCCTGGAAATTCTGGGATGACCGGCGGGCAGGTAATCTGTCGACCGACGAATGGGTAGAGGTCGAGGCGGGTATTGCGCGGTCTTACGGACATTGCATGACCATGGGCACGGCAAGCACTATGACGGCGATCGCGGAAGCCCTGGGCCTGACGTTGCCGGGCGCGAGTTCGATTCCCGCTGCCGACTCCAATCATATCCGGATGGCATCTGCCGTGGGGCGCCGGATCATCGACATGGTCTGGGAGGACCTCGTACCAGGCAAGATCTTGACCGATGCATCCGTACGCAATGCCGTTTCTGTCGCTATGGCCACCGGATGCTCGACCAATGCCATCGTCCACCTCGTTGCAATGGCGCGCCGGGCGGGGGTCAACCTGACAATGGACGATCTTGATCAAGCGGGCCGCACGACTCCGGTTCTCGCAAACATAAGACCAACGGGCGAAACCTACCTGATGGAAGATTTCTACTATGCCGGCGGATTGCGTGCGCTCATGGCAAAACTTTCATCAAAGCTCGATCTTTCGGTGATTACTATCTCCGGCCAAACGCTCGGAGAGACGCTGGAGGGAGCCAAATGTTTCAATGACGACGTCATCCGGTCGCTCGACAATCCTGTCTATAAGGAAGGTTCGCTTGCGGTCGTTAAGGGCAACCTCGCTCCTACTGGCGCGGTCATTAAACCAGCGGCATGCGATCCAAGGCTGCATCAGCATCAGGGCCCGGCATTGGTTTTCGACAGCTACCCTGAAATGAAAGCAGCGATCGACGACGAAAATCTTGACGTCACGCCCGATCATGTTCTGGTGCTGCGCGGGGCCGGGCCCCAAGGCGGCCCGGGCATGCCCGAATGGGGCATGTTGCCGATGCCGAAGGTCCTGCTCAAGAGGGGATATCGCGACATGCTGCGTCTGTCCGATGCGCGCATGAGCGGCACCAGCTATGGAGCCTGCGTTCTGCACGTCTCGCCAGAATCGCATGTCGGCGGTCCGTTGGCGCTTCTGAAAACGGGGGACATAGTGCGGCTCGACCTGAAGGAGCGCAGGATCGACATGCTGGTGGACGACGGTGAAATTGAACGCCGTCGCTCCGAATGGAAGAAACCGGCAGACAAGGCTGGTCGGGGCTACGGATGGATGTTCGCCAAACATGTGGGCCAAGCCGACACGGGCGCGGATTTTGACTTTCTCGAAACACGGTTTGGACCATCCGCTCCTGAACCAGATATCTACTGACATCCGAGGACAATAAATGACCAACTATGATCTAAGTAAAGGAACGCGCAAAAAGCTGATGGGCGTGGCTACACCAACGATTGCCACGGCTCTGTTCAAACGTGGGCTCCGCAACCAGTTCATCCAAGATGTGCGACCGCTGTCCGCCAAGGGGGCCAACATGGTTGGGCAAGCCTTTACGTTGCGTTACATCCCAGCCCGCGAAGACCTTAACACGATCGAGGTCTTCAAGGACCCCGATCATCCGCAGCGCGCCGCGGTAGAACAATGTCCGGAGGGAGCTGTCCTGGTGATGGACAGCCGCAAGGATGCGAGGGCTGCTTCGGCCGGCTCCATATTGATATCAAGGCTGCAGGTGAGGGGTGTGGCAGGTATCGTCACTGACGGAGGCTTCCGCGACAGTCCTGAGATTACCAATTTAGCCATTCACGCCTACCACAAACGTCCTTCGGCTCCAACCAACCTTACCCACCACCAGGCCTGCGATATCAACGTCCCAATCGGCTGTGGCGATGTTGCGGTATTTCCGGGAGATGTAGTTGTTGGGGACAATGAAGGTGTCATCGTTATTCCCGCCCATCTCGCCGACGAGATTGCCACCGAAACGGTCGAGATGACGGCCTATGAAGATTTTGTCACAGAACAAGTTATGAACGGTGCGACGATCATCGGGCTTTACCCGGCCACTAGCGAAAAACCCAAGGCCGATTTTGCTGCCTGGCGACAGAAGCACGGACGATGAAGCAGTTGCCGCATCAGTATGCGCGCCTGATGCGGGCGGGCACGGATGCTGGGTTCGACAATATCATTGGCAGCTGCGGTGCCGGACGGCAAGGTCAATTTGAAACCCGCGGGCGACATTTACCGTCCCTGAAGCAGCGCGATACGGTAATAATAAACTCAGGACAAAAAGAAAATGCGGCCTCTTCGGTTCAAGCAAAACATTAACCACAAGTCAGCCCTCCGTCATCGGGCGGCGGCCCATTCTCCGCATTCCTGGGATCCAAACTACCCTGTTATCGACCTTGCCGCCTGTTCCAGACTCGCCGGCGCGATCACGCGGTGAAACGGCGCTATTACCGCCAAGTAGGTCCGTCCCAGCCAGTTATGACAATGCACCACGGTCACCACGACGAGTTCCCGGTCGCCCGCTGCACCTGCTGCCCGCAACAGGATCGCGAGCCGGAAGTCGAGATGCCGGTCATCCGCACCCATCACCAGCTCCTCCGCACTTTTTGATAGCAGTGGAAAGAAGCCGATCACCGGGCCTTGCGCCGCTGCGGCAACACCAACCGCACGAGACGTTTTGACGCCGACTGTCGCCATCACCACGTCGCGTACCCGCGTCAACGCGCGAATCCACCACGCCTGCCGCTCGAACCCAGCACGAGCCAGCACTTCGATATTGTCGTCAGCCTGTATAGGTAACTGAATCGCGTAAGCATCAATAAGGTCTGCGCCCACATAAAACGGCGCCAATACACTATCGGACGGCATACGCACCGCACGGGCTTTGATTCTATGCCCGGGTTTCCGCAAGGTATCATCAGCCGCGAGCGATGAAGGAAAACCAGCTGCCTGATCCACCGCGTCTTTCCGTGTGGTCATTTTGGCCGGGCCGATGCGAGGTATCATTTCGGATATCCTTCTGCTATTATTTTCTTAGCAAATGAGTACATGGGTCACTATGAAAAGTATAGCATGAAATTTCCTCAGCCTGGACAACCCGTGCGCGGCTCGAAAACCGGTCAACCAACTATGGCATTGCTCGACCTACTGGGGCGGCGCATGAGTTTGCGCGTGTTATGGGAGCTTGCTCATGCAGAACAAGCCCTAACGTTTCGGGAGCTTCAGGCTGTCGCCGAAACGAATCCCAGCCTCCTAAATACACGCCTCAAGGAATTGCGAGCCGCTGCCATCGTAGTCCATCATACTGGCGGGTATGATTTGACAGAAGATGGGAAAGCGTTGGTCCGCCTTATCATGCCGCTCGACGAGTGGGCCATCGCCTGGGGTGCCAGACTTGGGGCCACGTGCAGTAAAGAATGAACTGCAATGCCGTCCAAACGTGGGACCAGCGCCTAAAGATCAGCCGGGTCGGAAAACAAAATATCTTCGAGCTTTCCCTCGCCTGGCTGCATCTTGAAATGAACACGGCATGGGTCATCGATGGCACCGGGGCTCGGAAAGCAGATTCGCTGATCCGTTCCTGACACGTAAGGCTTGAGCCGATGACGTCAGTGCGCGCCAAGGAGCCAAGAGAATGCTTGAAACCATGCCATAAAGGTAATACCTTTTGCAAAACAATCATTACCGAGGCAGAAATGACAACGACCGTGACGACAAAGGGCCAAGTCACCATCCCCAAGCCCGTGCGTGATTTCCTTGGAATCGTACCTGGCAGCAAAGTCGAATTTCATAGGGCGAGCGACGGAAGCGTTGTGATTACTCGCGCTGACCGACATCAACCGAAGAGCCGGTTTAACAATCTGCGCGGTCATGCCGGTGAGGGATTGAATACGGACGCGATCATGGCTCTCACACGCGGAGAATGATGACGCTTATCGATACAAACGTGCTGCTGGACCTTGTTACAGACGATCCGAATTGGGCGGATTGGTCGATTGCACAACTGGAAACCGCTTCGTTTCGCGGCCCGCTCTTAATTAATGATGTTGTCTATGCCGAGCTAGCAGTGCGTTATAAAAGAATTGAGGAACTTGACGCATTCGTGGATGCGGCGGGCCTCGACATTCAGCCAATACCCCGATCAGCCCTGTATCTGGCTGGAAAGATATTTACACGGTATCGCAAATCTGGTGGCTCGCGAACCGGTGTTCTTCCAGACTTCTTCATCGGCGCTCAAGCCGCTGTCAGTGGATTTACTCTTTTAACCCGCGATATCGGTCGATACCGAACTTATTTTCCAACTGTGACGCTGATTACGCCAGACGCCTAAATCGCTAACCGAGACCAGGTCAACGATTTTTTTCGATCGAACAGGTGTTCGACGATGAGGCTACTTGATTTGCCAGTTCTTTGGAGTGCGCTCGGGCGTGGCTTCACCTTGAGCGGCAATGTCATGCAAGGTAAGGTTCGGTTAGCGTCAACAATGCCAGTGATCAAAGACATCGGCCAGCGTCAAGCAGCCGGCGCTTGGCCACAACACCGTATCGACTATCCGCCGTCCGGTATATTGAGGCGACCAGTCTTCTGACGGTCATAGCGAGTGTGGTTCTTTTAACCTCTTTAGCCCGCGCCCCTGCGAACATAAGAGCGGGCATGGCAAGGGATCGCCACATCCGCGTTTTGACAAAATGGACGATTATGACGAGCGGGCAGCGACCTTCTGCGTGCTCAGCCGATCAAGAGTTTTGAGAGCCCAATCCCAATCAGGCGCTAACTCGGTACCTCGCATGGCAGCTTCAGTGGCTTTGACCCTATCGCCATTGACCTCGTGTAATTGCGACCGCAGCATATAAATTTCTGCTCTTTGCCGGGCATGAAAAAGTGTTTCAAGCAATCGGTCGGTGGCAACGAGACCCTGCTCTGGATTGGTTTTGGTGTGAACGCGCAAATTGGCGAGCTTGAGCAAGGGCCACGTCCATTCAGGCTTGGCATCCGACGCGCGTACAAAAGCTTCGGCAGCTTCTTCGATATTATCAAGTGCCTCATGACACCGGCCAAGCAATTGCCAGGCATCTGCAGAATCAGGGCGCCGTGAGAGATAGTCTCTCATGATCTCTACAGATTCAGCATGTTTCTGTTGCCGGAACAGCACTTGTGCAAGCTGGTAGTTCCACCAGTCAACATTGCTATCCAATTCAATTGCTTTTCGAAGCTGCTCTTCGGCTTTTTCCGGCTGCTCAAGCCGCATTAGTGTAAGAGCCAGTTGATGCCGGGCACGGGCATTCCAGGGTTCGGCTGCAACGGCACGTTCGGCATAGACTTTGGCATCATCCAACCGCTCACCCAAGCGGGACAATTCCGCCGAAATCAGATGATGAGCTTCCGGATTGTCCGGATGGTGCTTCTTCAGCTGCTCGATCAGTGCGGCGCTGACCGATTTGCCGCTATGAGTCGAAATCAATGCCTCATAGATCGGCCGCACTGGGAAGACTTCCAGCGGCACCTGCAAGGTTTGTTTGGTGGCCTCCGCAAGATCATCCCGTGACAGGAGTTTCATTTTCGAGCGGACCACGGATGCATAGCTGAAATGTGGCGTATCGACCGGTGGATCGATCAGAAAACGCTCGACAAATTCAGACAGTACAACATCGGGCTTGTAGGCCTCAATCAGTTCCCGGTCGAACGATTTGCCATAAATATAGACCAGCGTACTGAAACTCTCCTTCAGAAATGGCAGGAGATTGCCACCGAAGGAATCCCCAAACATGACGCAACGCGGCAATGTCGTGTCCTTATTGGTGAAAACGCGGATACGGCCACGATTTGGAATCCGATTGTCAAAAGACAGCTTCCCGGCCGCGTTATCTATTCTGGCAGACAGAGTAGGCGCTGACACTGCCGGCTCGAACTTTATGCCGAGATCGCCAACATAGGGAACTTCTTCGAAGGAAATGCGCGATGGTTCGATCTGCAGGGGTTCAATGCCGTTTTGCGACAGTCCCCGACAGAACTCCTGATAACCGATATAGGCCCCAAAACCGCTCCAATGCGTGTCTGTTTTGGGATAGGTAAGTCCTTTGGACTTGCCTGCACGTATTGCTTCAAGCGGATAGACTATCTTTGATGCACGGCGCGGTCCAAGCGCCGTCATGATCTGGTGCAGCGGCCTGGTATCGGCAATCTCCACCCAGTCCGGTAATTGCTCGGAGTAGACGAGCTCCTTGTTTGGCGCGACGAAAACCAAATGTTGTGCGCCAAGCGATGAAACATAGGCGTCACGCTCAAGGATCAATTTACGCCAAGCTTCGATGCCTTTCTGGTCAAGAATATGTCGCCCGGTAATCTGGTCGATAACGCGATTGGAATCGTGATCGAGAAATATCCAACCATCCTTGCCCAACAGATATTTCTTGCTTTTGTCGGCGCGCGACGTTGAGGTAAAATCATCGGTCATGAACATCTCCTGACTTTCAATTCCTGCCATTCGGTATTTTGAAAGACACGAATATTTCTAATCGAGGTCGCAGCCCCATCGACATCGCCATCGTCTTTCCCTGCGAAAGATGCCACTGCATTGCTGAACAGTAACTGCGCTGGCGTATGCGCAAAATCATTGACGGCTTCGAAGATTTTCTTTTCATCGAAATAGAATTTGAAGCTGTCTTCACTCCACAGCATGCCATAACGGTGAAACTCGTTTGCAAGCTTGAGCCGCGGGCGGTAACTCTTTGAGAGCACCTTTTTCACTGGCAGCCATTGGCGAGCTGTCACATGCACGAGATTGGGGAATTTGGCTTCAACTACATCGAGTTCGAAACGTTTATCCCCCTCGCTATCCGGCACTGAGGTCAGCCAGAATGCATTATTGACGCCCGCTTCATTGGCAATTTTCATCTCGCATTCAAAATAGCCATAGCGCTGACGAAAATCTTTTGTCCGCACATAGCCACCAACGAAGGGTCGATTACCGCCCCGGTTGTCGCGATTTCGCCCCAGATTGAGCGAAAGCCCGGCACCGGAGATCGTGACATTTTCCGGCCGCCGGACAGATTTTGTTTCGCCGCCGCTATCGGTAACCTTGACCCACCGCTGATCAAAACCCGCATTGTCGGTAAAATTATCGGTGAATGACAATTGCCAATCCCCGGAGGCGCGCTGCAGAGCAGACGGCAGATTGGGGCAAAGCGCACGGGCAAGAGCGGGCCGTGCAAGCAAACCAGCCGATGCAACACCAAACCCTGCAAGGGTCAGAAAGGAGCGTCGGCTGAGTTGTGCACGGCCTTCATTCATTCAGCAGCCACCTTTGCTGCCGGTGTTTCCTTAAGACTGCGCAAGCTGGTTTCAAGATTCCATGCACGGTTGCGAAGCACTTCAACTTCACCGGTCATGAAATCGATTTCGCTACGGAACCACGAAACCGCTTCATGAATGTTATGCGGTACCTGTACCAGATTAGGTACAGACTGGGGCTTGTCAGCTGGCGCTGCCACTGGCTTCGGCAGTACGTGGTTGAGCTTGTTCTCCGTCAGGAAGCGATGATACTCGGCAAAGTTCTGGCGGTAGATATGTTGAACCTTGGTGAAATCAGCCTTTTCAAGCAGTTTCTCGAGGTTGATCGGAAGGTAGTCCTCGATCTCTATTGAAGGAATAGCAAAGAGTGAGGACAATTCGCGGATGCGTGAGTCATAGGTAAAGAAGATTGCCGGTATGCCCTGATGCAGGGCAATAACATTGCCGTGCAGACGGAAGCCGACCATGACATCGACATTTGCAGCCGCGTCTGCTGCCCACTCGTCGATATCGAAGAACGCGCTCATGCGGTTGTTGAGCATTTCCTCAGCTTCAGGATGGCCCAGCAAACCGAATTTGGTCAGGATGGCCTTGACGTTATCCTGCTTTTCTTTGCCCGAAGAGAAGATCGCCAGCGTCTCTTCCCGCTCACCCTGTGAATAGAGCTTGCTGGATGGGCGTTTGGCAACGGCATCAATCAAAGCCCGCTGCATCCGATTGGTCTTCGTCGCATTACTTGCATAATCAGCAGACAGATATTTGTTCAGGGTCAGGCCAATACGTGCCTTCTCCGGATCAATCGACTTGATCGCAATTGAAGGACGCAAGGAACGGTAAAAACTGGGGCAGCCAATAACGCGCACGTTCTTGATACCAAGATCGTTGAATATCTCGGCACTGTAGAAGCCGCGAACGCCGATTGTTTCGCACTTGTCAGCGATGATCTTCCAGGCTTCAACCGTGCCCTTTGGAACATTGAGCTTCTTGTATTTGCCAGCCTGCGCACCAACGCCGATAGCAACGACCGGACCTTTGAGCTTCTTCAGCAAAGGTACAACGTGACCAAGATCAACGGTCTCGGTCAGATAGTTCGATCCACGCACAACAGTGGCTTCATAGCTGTCATCCTGAGGCCATAGCTTTTCATTTCCCGCATGGGAAAACTGCACGTTCCTGATTTCATCATAGGCTAGCGCCTTGAGCGTAGCGTCATAGACGAGAACGTCGCCTGTGTTGATGCCGCCCTTGTTGAAGGCCGCAAGCGGATCTTCAAACTTTAGATAGGCTGCCTTGTTGCCGGGCTTGACCGCAGCACCACCATTCAGAACGAAAAGTTTCTTCATCGCTAGTTCCTCAAATTATTCATATTGGCTGACCCGGCAGCAGCGATTTGCAACGGCCTGATTTCGGTAATTTCATTACGATCTTCTTGATCTTCGTCGATTGCTTCCGCGTCCACGCGGTGAATCCGACTGGTCGAGATTGGTACAACGGTCTGCTCCAGAACTTTCGGAGCCTGCTCAACGCTCTGCGGTAACCGGTCGGGGAACCATGCCTTCAACTGCTTGACCAGCGGTGAAACACTTTCCTCCCAGGCGAGGGCGCCGCCGCGAATGGCTGCCGCTTCCGAAAGACGCTGCAAGGCATCACGGTCGGCCGCCAAGGCGGAAATAGCTTCCGTGAGTTCGCGGATAATTACTGTGTCATCTTCAGACCGGATAAGCAGCCCATCCACAGCGTGATCGATAAGTTCATCAACAGCACCGACAGCTGTCGCAATCGGCACGCAGCCAAGCCGCTGGGCTTCAATAATTGTCAGTGGAGCGCCCTCCCAGCGCGATGGCAATACAACAACGTCCGCCCATGCGAAGGCCTTGTTAAGATGACGGCTTGAATACACCGGTGGCTCAACCTGCACGCCAATTTCGGCAAACCGGTCCTTCCACGATCCGCCCGCACCGGCATCCATCACGTCGCTGCCAATAATCTTCCAATCAACGGGCTCTCCGCGTTCACGCAAATCCCGAACTGATGCAAATAGGCGCTCAATTCCTTTTTGTGCATCTAACCGGCCAAGAAACAGGACGTTGAGCTTGTCCCTTTGGGACTTTACCCGCCGTGCCGACAGTATGGTGTCTCGCTCTTTGGCGGCCAATGCATAGCTTGCTGCATTTTGTATATGCGTGAGCTTTGCTATTGGCACACCCATGCCATGCAACCATTCGACCATATCGTTCGAGCAGGTAAGAATCGCGTCATAGACATGCTCAAATGCCAGTGTGAGATAAGGATGACCGGCATCACGCCCCATTCTGGATTTATCCAGCACATGGACATAGTTCAGAACCTTGACACCGCGGCGGCGCAGATCGCCCAGCAAGGCGTTTACGGGTGCCACCTGATTGTTGATGACAACGTCAAGCCCAGCCAGAAAACCCATGATCTGCTCAGCCTTGGCTGCTTCGTCATGCCCCATCATCAGGTCATGGCCCGCAAATTTGTTTGGCCCACCCCAAAGTGGGTAATCGTCGGACAAAAAGTTGACCGATTTGAACACGCCGTCATTTTCCGGGACGCGATTGTAGATCGCTT
The DNA here is from genome assembly GCF_059758635.1 of Phyllobacterium sp. GQ127. Lineage (NCBI taxonomy): Bacteria > Pseudomonadati > Pseudomonadota > Alphaproteobacteria > Hyphomicrobiales > Phyllobacteriaceae > Phyllobacterium > Phyllobacterium sp. GQ127. The sequence continues at coordinate 57,238 of NZ_JCAXDZ010000006.1, read as the reverse complement.
TTCCAAACAGGAAGAGATGCACTTCACATCCGGCATTCTTCAAAGCGTTGGCAACCGCATAGGCTACCTTTTCCACGCCGCCAAAACTGGCGATTGGCAATAGGAAACCGACGCGCAGCGGGTTCGAAGCCTGCGGCAATCGTGGCATGACTGGCCTTGCGCCCACCGCATGGCGCAACAGCTCGAAATAGCGGCTCCGGTTGGGAAAATAAACGGATCGCCAAAGCCAACGATTCCTGGTCTTTGAGCGATATCCTGAGTCACGCAATGCTCCAAGCGTGGCTAAAAGTGCATTTGTTGACGATAAAGCCGTGCTTTGCATTTCGCGTGCTGTAAATGGTCCACTCACAACAATTTCCACAACATTGGGCGATGGAACAGCCTTGTGCAGCGAGCGTATCCAATCATCGGAGGTGTCATCTGCACAGGTAGAGAAAATATCGAATGTGCACATCCAGCCGAAGGGCTTGTCGGCAAGAGGCTCACCATCATTAATGGTGCGGATATCTATTCCCATCCTGGCATTATTCCGTTCGAAGCGTATCGCCACGAAATGATGCTTCTCAGCGATGCGTTCACTCAACCATAACAGATTATGAATGAGGCCGAGGCGGGTTAGAGCTTCGCGATGGGCGGCGGTCATCCAAAGCATGAACGGCGGAACTCCGAATGTTTCCGGTTCCGTCTTTGCTGCCCAAAAGCGGGTTACAAAATCTTCGAGGCTGCATTTGGCATGGTCCACCGTCGGGTCGGTAAACATATCGACTGCATAAGCCCCCATGCCGATTGCAGCATATCGGGGTGCCTCCTGATGCTCCCAGGTCAACAATGTTTCCGTGGCGAAGAGTTTCTTATGCTTCTGGCGGATATAGGTGAGAATGCCCTCCCGGGTGCGATTGGAATCGCGAAGCATGCTCTCGGCACGCTGCCGGTACTCGAACCCGAAGAAGGGATAGTTGGCACCAAGAAATCCGCGACCGATGGCCTGTAGCCAGAAATCCCAGTCTTCAAACCCGGATGTCATGCTTTCATCGAAGCGAATGCCTGCGTCAAGCATGCGCCTTGAGACCAGACTTCCAGCCTCGCAAATATTATCGAAGGTCAAATGCAACAGGCGTGAATATTGGGTCGTATAGTTCCCATTCCATTCAATCCCGAACTTGTCGATGTTGGGGTATACCCAATCAACCTTGTCATCGGCCTGCATGAAAGCCAGAATGTCGCGAAGGGCAGTGCTCGTAATCCGATTGTCAGCATCAAGAAAGTAAACAGCCTCGATGCCATCGAAATTGCGTAGCGCAAATTCAATCCCGTAATTGCGCGCTGAACTTAATCCGCCGTTTGCCTTGCGCAGATAAAAGACATTTGAATGCGCCATGGCATAGGTTCGCCCGATTTCGCCAGTCTCGGGAAAGGGGCAGCCATCATCGATAACCAGTACAGCAATCTCAAACGGTGCCTGTTGTGCCAGCGCCGATTCAATGGCTTCTGCCAACAATACCGAATGTTTATAAGCGGGAATGATGACGGCGACCTTAGGCGAAAAACGTGGTTCCGGCTCTTCACCCGAAGGCAACTGATCCACGACTTGCTCCCGTAAACGGTTTATCTGGTCCAGCATGAAACTACCCGTTGACCATAAGACTGACATTGCGGAATTTGGCCCACGCGAAACTGTTGTCACCCGGTGTCGTCATCCGCGTTGCGAAATAGATATTCTGCCAAACACCAATCTGATCATTGATGAAAGCGCTGATCCGATTATTTTCTCCCGGCGCAATACTCACCCATCCAGAGAACCCTTCTCCCGGGTCCACCGTCCGTTGTTCGGCAAATAGCGGCCGCGCATTCTCGAGGCTCGCGGCTACGACAATCGCAAATTCGACATCCTGCGACTCTTCGTTGTCGACGACGACATCCGAAGAAATCCTCAATATTTTAGGAGGGCACGCGGCGGGAATCTGGCCGATTGTCATTCCTGTTGACGGAGGGTGACAACCCACCGCTTTTTCTTCCGGCAAAGGAAGGATGGCGGCAAACTCGAAAGAGATTTCATCGGTGTTTGCCAATGTGGCAAGATCAAGGATACCAGACGCAAGCGGCATCTCCCTAAATCCGCCTTCGCGAACCTTTTCCGACTGAGCCGGCAAATAATTGGCCCAACTGGGCAGAACAACACCCGGCATTCCGCACCAGACCTGGATAGCCAAACTGTTCTTTAGCAGCGGCACATCATTGGCGGCATCGCGCACCTGAAACATCTCCAGCGGCTGAAGCCCGCCGAGCGACAAGAGGGGCAGTTCATCATCAGCGCCGTCCACCTGCACCCGCAAGTTCAGCGTGCGCCGCAATCCCGCAAGAGTTCTGGAAAGACCAAGGTAATTCCAACCATGCTTGAGCTTGCCCAGCGGAATGACCCAGCTCTCGACGATAGCCATGTCTTCCATAGTCACGAGTTGCGCATTCAACGTAGCGTCATCGCGATGTGACAGGCGATCGAAATGTATGGCAATGGCACTAACGCCCGCGCTTGCGACAGGAAGCACCTGTGATACGCCATCAAAGGAAGCATCTGCCAATACGTTTGAACGAGATGAGCTGGTTACAGGCTCGTTGGAGAAAGCAAGTTCAAAGGGTTGCATCCCCTTGCGATCAATAAAGCTTTCGACAGTGGCAAAACGATTTTGAAGGTTATCGTTCAAAGTCCTTAACGCCAACAGCTCCCGGTTTGATTTGACCATTCGCCGTGCATCAGAAACCAGCATTCCCGACAGTTTCCTGATAAGGACACCGGCCGTCTCCATTTCCTTGCCCGTTCGCCACTCAAGGATCACCGGTTCCTCAATAATACCTCGGCCCTTCAGCCAATCGAGCAATCGCTTCTCGCGCCCTCTGTGTGCTGGATTTAAAAGAACAGCCAGGATGCACAAAGGCGCCTCAAAGGCTTCTGTTTTGACCCCCACTGCATCGGAGAAAATGGCGGCCTCATCCTTGACCCCTTCGAATCCGAGAATCTTTACCGCATTGGATAGCTCACTCGGCAAATCATCATGTTCGATGCCCAAGCGTAATAGGATCGGTTCTTTTAACAGATCAATGTTTTTCGAAGATTTCGTAGCCGGCGAAAGCTTGTACGAAGTCTGAACCGTCATATTCTGGACCCTTGATCGATTGATGTGTTGGAATTTGAATTTCTATACATATAAAATGGCAACTTCATGAAGATTGTCACATATTTCTATTGCAGTGCAACAATAAAATTATTTCAACTGTTTGGCATTATTCTAAAACAAAACTGGTATTATTATGGACATAACTTGACTATATTATAATAGGACTTTACTTCAATATTTGAAATATTATTTTCCGGACAATAGCTTGCCAAACCCGGCAATCGACTGCCGGGTTCGGCCTTCAGGTCGATATGCTTAGACGGCCACGCGTTCCTGCTCTTCAAGCCGCATTGCCTGCAGCTGACGTTCCCAGGCAAGCGCATCACCTACAATTGTATCAAGATCTGCACGCTTTGGCACAAAACCGAAGTCGTTACGGACACGATCATTTGCGGCCACCAATATTGCCGGATCCCCTGCACGGCGGGGAGCCATTTTTACGGCGAAATCCACCCCGGATACACGCTTAACAGCATCAATAATTTCCAGAACCGAGTAGCCGTATCCATAACCACAATTTGCTGTTGTGCTCGCACCGCCTGCCTCAAGATAATTGAGGGCGCACAGGTGAGCTTCCGCCAGATCGCTGACATGGATGTAATCGCGGATACAGGTTCCATCGGCGGTCGGATAATCCGTGCCATAGACTTCGATATGGGACCGGTCACCGGTGGCGGCCTGGCTGGCGATCTTGATTAGATGGGTTGCGCGAGGAAATGATTGGCCAGAACGCAGCTTCGGATCAGCGCCAGCCACATTGAAATAACGCAATGCAACAAACCGGAAATCCTTATGAGCGGCAGCGGCATCACGTAACATCCATTCGGTCATAAGCTTGGATGTTCCATAGGGAGAAATTGGCTGGTGCGGCATATCCTCGGTGATCGGTGTCCGCTCGGGTTCGCCATAAACGGCGGCGGTCGACGAAAAAATGAAATGCCGGATGCCTTCCGCGATGGCGGTTTCCATCAATGCTCGCGACTGTACCGTATTGTTACGGTAATAGGATAGGGGATCACTAACGGAGTCCGGCACGACAATCGAGCCTGCAAAGTGCAAGATTGCCGTGATGCTGTGCCTGCGGATCGTGTCAGCAACCAGGGCCTGATCACCGACATCGCCCCGAATAAAGGGAACGCCTTCTGGTACCAGCCACTCGAACCCACAACTAAGGTCATCGAGGACAACAACATCTCTTCCCGCATCTTTCAGGGCAAGAACCATGTGACTGCCTATATAGCCTGCGCCACCTGTAACAAGAACGGTCATTGATAACTCCTGGGAGGTTATTTCTAGCTTTGTTGAAGATTCTGGCTTTTGCCAATTAGTGAATTTTGTCTAAGCCACACGCCGGACGGAATCCGGTATGTTCTCTTTTGTGTCGACCATCTTGTGGTCGACATGGTTTTCATCAAGAAATCTGCGCATTTCGCCATATGTTCGATACCAGGCGTCATTGTATTTATTGAACAATGTCTGATCCCAATAATCTTCAAGGCGAAACCTATCTCCGCTGAAGACATCGAAGCGGGGTATCTGGTAGGTTTCAGCGAACTCAACTGTGCGGCTGTCATAGGTAAAATAGATAGATGGCACCCCATTCGCCAAAGCCATAAGATTGCCGTGCAACCGGTAACCCAATACGAGATCTTTTGTCTGCACCAGTTTCTCATAGTCGGCCACAACGTCCGAATAGAAGAGTCGCTCGCGGTAAAGCTTCTCGATTGTATCGTCGAGATACCAGTCGGAAGCCCATCGATTGGCCTTCAGCGCCGCGATTGCATCTTCCTTCTGTTCATCAGTTCCCAATACAAGCTTTTTTTCCTCAATCTCGCCCTGCGCCATCAGCGTAACGTTGAATTTGTTTGCGGTATCTTTGATCAAATCGCGATGAAATGTCAGATATCGCTCAATATTACGGGCATAGGCTGGTGAGACCTCCCGGCGCACGGTCAGGCCAACATTGCGGACATCTTCAAGCAGGGGCAAAGTGACCTTCAACGTGGGATCATTGCGCCGAAATGCAGTGGGACAGCCAACGATCCGAACGTTGTCAATGCCGATATCTTTGAGCACCTGCGCAGAATAGGCCCCTCGCACGCCAATGGATGCCGTTGAATCTGCCATGATCTTCAGGAGCGTCTTGAGATCTTCAGGCAGTTGTATCTGTCCTTCAACAGGAGCCTGTGCTCCAATGCCCCAGGCGATTACAGGCAGTCCAAGGCGCTTCAAAACCGCAATCGCATGTGGCCAGCCCATATGCTGATGAATGTAGTTCGACCCACGCAGAATCACGTAGTCATATTCTTCTTTCAACCGATCGATTTGATCAAAATTTGGCTCACCGAGCGGCAATTCCCGCAGCTTTTCGAAGTTCATCAGCTTGAGCGATGAGTCAAAGACAAAGGCATCGCCGATATTGTGATAATGGTCGATATATTTTTGAATATCACTGTGCTGGTACCAGCGAACATTATCGTGGTCGTAAACTTCGCCTGATGGGCTCATTACGAGTACACGTGCCATAGAGTATTCCTTTTTGTAACTTTGAAAGCAATCAGCTTGCTTGTGAAAGAACGACTTCGTTCGCTGCCACTGTCTGGGTTGAGCCTTGATGAACAGATCGGAGCAATTTTGCATAAAGGGCAACGTGCTCTTCCGCACAATCGACATAGTTGGTCGGCTGTCGAATTGAGTGATGCAAGTGATCCCAAATGAGCGGGTCGCTCAAAACCTCGGTGAATCGGTCAGCAAGGTCTTCGGCACTCCGCACGCGGAAATGTAATCCATCTTGCCCATCCCGCACCTTTTCAGCCATGCCGCCAATATTTGAGCAGATAATAGGCCGACGATGATGCAAGGCTTCCTGAATAACGATCGGAGAATTCTCCCACCAGATGGAGGGCATCAACACCCAATCGACGGACTGCATCAGCCGAGGCATCTCGTTATTCTGGTAAGCTCCGTGAAATCGCACACGAGATCCTGCATCTGCAATGAGCTTTTCCATGCGCGTTCGAAATTCTGCGGGCTGCTTTTCAAGATTTCCGCCAAATATCATCAGCCTTGTATCTTCGCCCCAGACTTCCTCTGGCACTCGCGAGACCGCATCGATAAGCACATCAATGCCTTTAAATGGTGTGATCTGGCCGAAATAAGCGAAGCGGTTCCGGCGTGGCTTCGGTCCAGAGAGTTCCCGCGGCGGTGTGACGCTATCGATCGCCACACCATTTTCAATGACGTGCAGTTTTTTCGGATCCAGGCCCCATTCCGCATATTTGCCGGCGAGAAAACCGCTTGGTGAAACGAAGGCGTCTGCCAGTTCGAGCATTCCGCGCACAAACTTTTCCCGTTTCAAAAATCGAGCTGGCGGAATATCAGGAAAACAGGCGTGACAGTCGATAGGGGACGCTTCATGACAAAGTTTGGACGTACCAACTTTGACCATCTGTCCGTCATTGTTGCAAATGGAAAGGTATTCATGAAATGTCATCAATATGATTGCCTTGGGAAGCGCCTCGCGAATAGCATAAAGAGTTTCCAAACCAAGGCCCAATACATGGTGGAAATGCACCACATGTGGGTTGAGATCGCCGACAAAACGTAAAAGGTCGCGATGAATTTCGTCTGTGTTGTTGTTCGACAGATAAAAATGATCGTACTCGTCCGAATGAAACAGGATTTCATCGCTGGAACGCCGCAGGCTCATAAGTGCAGTCGTTCCGTGACGCGGTATCGGGTGTCCCGCGCGGGCAAGATATACGGATTGAACCCGTGGCAGGGCATTCAGGCCCTTGTGCAGATTATACGATGCAATTTCACCACCACCCAGCGAAATGCTCGGATGCGCATGAGAAATTACCAGAACGCGGAGTTGTTCGGTCATGCCGGGGTCTCCGTTTTCAAAGTGTTTTCTTTCCCGAAACTCCTGGCCCATCGGCTGTCAAAAATCTGTCTGTCAATCCGCTCTATCAGCGCAACCGTGGAAGCTTTTTCAGAGACTATAATATCGTCAGAGCCCAGCATCTGGGCCGATGGCAACCAGTAGGATTTAAGACCTGACTGCTTCAACTTGAGCCCAAGGTCCAGGCCTTTTTCATGCGTTCCCATGTAACCGCGTGTAAAGCCGTCCACTGAGAACAGCGCTTCTCGGGGCATGATACAACATTCAAATGTCGCCGTTGCCACTTCCGTCGTGGCCATGCCGGTTACCGCATCAATGGGATAGCCTGCGTACCGGCTGATCAAGGCGCGATCCGAATGCGCACCAGCCACCCATGTTCCGGCCCAGCGTATGGAATCATCTTCATATGCGAGGGTGGGAGAGAGGACGCAATTCTTGCGCATCTCATAAGCCGTCAGCAATTTGTTAAACCAGCCCTTGTTCCGGGGGAGCAACGAGGCGGCAAGAAACACAACTGTTTCACAGGACACTGCCCGCGCACCAACTTCAAGTGCATCATAGAGATCCTCCGAGCCGCTTGCCGAAACCAGCCGGACACTTAGCTTGTAGAACTGCGCCAGTCTGCGCACCCGCACACCAATACGGTCTATAACGTCAGTTGCCCCGGCAATCACGACAGGCAAACCCCGGGTTTCGGGATCAAGCGCAAGCAAAGCTATAAGCGGTCCAACTTCTTCAACTCTCTCATCGATACCAATGATTAGCGCCGGACCCTCAATATCATCAAATGCTCCGACATCCGCGACACCGAAGATTTCCGGTGCAGGACGGCTCACATTGCGCAAAAGTGGTACAAGCTGTTGGTCGACTACGTGGCGAAGTGCCCATGCATTTGGGTCAATCGCACGGATCTGTCTGACAACAGCTTCTCGTGATGTGACCCGGATCGGTGTCAAAGGCAGAAAGGCGCGCCGCTGATCGCTGAGGCAAAGCTCGAGATAAAACGGGGCGGTGCTGTCTCCTGACAGTTCCGGCGCAAAGGCAACAAATCCGTGAGCATGCCGATTTGGATCAAGACCAGCATTGAAAGGTGCCCGATTGTCGAATTCGGCGGTGACATCTGGCCTGTCGATACGGGTCCAGTTGCCATCAAGCTGGCACTCGCCGCGATGACGACGCAATTTTACGCTTTCGACATGACCGTCGGGATCAAGCAACCAGCCAGAAACCAGGAGGCCACTGCCGTCGACACGCAGGACATTATCAATGCCAGCGCGCACCGGAAGCGGCAAACCGGAAACGGTCTCAGTTCCGTCAAAGCGGTTGGCAGCCGAACGCATTCGAAGCAATATTTCTGTAGAACCTCTAACGCGCGGCAAAATTGCACGCACATGACTTGGCGTTTCCCGCGAACCGACAATCAGACGGCGATCATAGACTTCGGTGAAACGCCATCCGCGCCGTCCGCGAAAGAGCAGGCGTTCGATATCACTTGCTTCGACAGTTTCATTGGCAAGCAACAGTCCAGCAAAGCCCGAAGCTTGGTCGTTCAGATCCGGGCGGGCAAACACCGATATCACACATTCTGCCAGAGACGAAGCGCGTCCGCTGATGAAAAGCCGCGTCACTGATGGCGTGAGGTCTTGAGCCCAGCCTTGTACAAAGATTTCACCTTCATCACTGCCACCGATAAGCTCGACACATCCATCCGACCGCGCGCCCGCCTGTAGCAAGACCGTAATCGCCGCGAGCTTCTTTCGTCCTATGGGACCGGAGATCAGGGCCTCCACAAGCCCGTCAATGACGGACGGGAGATTCGCCCCTGCCAGATCTGCGATCATGGCAATCAGATCGCCAACCGATGCCCCTCTATTGGCAAAAGTATAGCGCGTTACCTTTGCCTTATGCTGGAACATGATGGTTTTGAGCGAAGCCCGACGCAGTATGCCTGTAGGAAGAACTGCTACAAAACCATGGGTTCCTGCTGGCGAGGCATTTTTCAATGGCCAGCACACCAAGGTCGCCTTGAGACTTAAAGCAGGGTCGCCATTGAGGAACACCGCCACGTGCTCCAGGTTGAAATTCCCTATGCCCATGACGAGCACCAGCGTATCGTCAACAGGGCAACCAACAACCATTTCGCCTTCCATGACAATGGAATGGTTTCCCGCTGGTTTGGCAGCGTTGGTTATCGGTAATATGTTCCTGTCATCGCGCAAGTGCATTACTCCCGAGTTCAGTGGAGTATCGTCAAGGAAACAAGGGCTCCCGCGGCAAAACCGACAAGAACAAAAAGCAGAAGGAACAGCGGCTTCACATCACCATTGGACCGCTTCTGCAGCGATTCAATACGCTTTTCCAAGCCTCCGACCACACCGTCAAGACGCATCAAATGTACATCGAGTTCGGTCAGACGATTATTTACGTCGCCCCGCATCGCTTCAATTGAACCGCCAATATCCAGGCCTTCGACAGACGAGCTACCGCTATTGCCATCAAGCACAGGCGCAGCACGTTGCAGAGACCTCTGGTTAACCTGCAGCTGACGTTGCGCTGCCATCAGCATGTCGAGCTTGTCCAATATCCGCGTCATTGGCGCAGCGATAAGTGCCTCTGCTGCCTGTTCGGCGGGTTTGGGGACACGCAAAGCCTGTTCGACCCCTGAGGCACTGATAGCAACCACTACCAGTTCGGCCGCCCTTATCGAAGCAAATTGCGGCAACATGACATTGAAGGCATGCGCGCCATCACCGATGCCGCTTCGCTTCAAATCTGGGCGATCCTGATCAGCTGTTGCTTCGGCGATTGGTTTCCCATCCAGCAATACCCGGATGGTCACCCGCGCGGTGGGTGCAGATGGATCGAAGGCCCAGCCGTAAAGACGTCCATCGTCGACGGCGTCGACCCGGCCCTTCATCGGTTCTGTCTTCAGTGGTCGCGCATTATCTTGCACGGGTGCAGCAGGAGGCTGTGGTAAAGCCTGCGCTGGGACTTGTGTCGCTATAGACATGATCTTCCTTTCAGGCGGCTGCCACACGATCCGAGCGCAATGTCCCGATCAAGTCGAGATACTTCGCTGCCGATGTGGCAATGGTGTCGGGATGGCGTGCGCGACTGGAAAGCTGCTGACGCAGATCGCCGTCTTCCGCGATACGCCGGATAGCTGAAGCCAGGGCCATAGGATCGTTGGGAGTGACGGTCAGACCGTTTGCTTCGTCCTCGATTGCCTCGGCCATGCCTCCGATATTACTGGTAATCACCGGGCAATTGAGGCCCTGGGCTTCCTGGATGACCAAAGGCGCATTTTCCCACCAGATCGAAGGCATGATTGCACAATCAACAGTGGCAATGAGCTTGCCAATATCCTCGCGCCGATAGGCTCCACGTCGCTGGACGAAAGGGTACGTCTCGGCGAACAACCGGTCTATGTCAGCAATAAAGGTCTCACTTTGGAATGGCGCCGCGCCATGGACCCGCAACTCAAAGTCCAATCCTTCGGAAATCAGCTGCTTTGCTGCTTCAAGCAAAACCGTGGTGCCTTTCCACGGATTAAGGTTGCCGAAATAACCAAAGACCGGCTTGGGGCGGGCTGTCTCTGATGGTTTGACCGGCGCACGTTCGGGCTGTCCATTCGGTATCACGCTAATAAGATGTTCTGACAAACCCCAATCAACATAACGCTGCTTCAGAAACGCGCTTGGTGAAACAAAGCTGTCCACTGTGCTTAGCAGCGATTTCAAATGCCGCTCCCGTAAAACAAACTTGTCGAGCGCGATCTCTTTAAAGCAGCTATGGCAACGGTCAGGACTTGCGCCGTAGCAAAGTTCTTTGTTTGTGGTCCGAACCATCAGACCATCATGATGGCAGATTGGGTAATAATCATGCAGCGTCATGACGATACGGCAATCGGGAAGTGTGCGTCTGACGATGTGCGGAAATTCGGCACCGAGCAACAGCAGGTGATGCAGATGAACGACATCTGGCCGAAAATCGCGAAGCAGTTCCACAATATCCGGCACAATTCCATAAAGATCGACTTGGCTCATGAAGAAACGGTCGAAATGACCGGACCAAAGAAGAATTTCGTCGCCAGTGGTGCCGATACTCTGGAAACTGGTTCCAGGGCGAGCTTCACGGTGAATATGATTGGTTGCGCCCAAAAAAAGCGCGTCGCAGCCAGCCCTCTGATACGCCCGAAACAAATCGTGCGCAAAAATCTCCGTCCCGCCAGGATGGAGGGAGGGATGATTGTGGGCAGCAACGAGAACCTTCATCGGCGGATCCCGTCTTTTTCTGCAACAAACAGATCCTGATAATGATCCGACGAAACACCGCGCCAATGACCGAATGATTTAAGGACAGTGTTCAAACCGGCGCCAGTAATCGCTCGGTCCAGAAAGCCATCATCGAAACCCACAGCTGCAAGCGGCGGCAGTTCCGGTACGAACCAGCACGGTCCATTGTCATAGCGTTGAAACCCAAGCCGAGCGTCACGTTTCTTGGAAACATTTTCCTGTGCCACCTTGTCGACGACAAATGCGGTCATGAAGAGACGGCCACCAGGAGCAAGAAGGCGCTCGATTTCGCGCAAATAAGCGCTGACTTCTTCATCTGGCAGGTGGGTGACGATCGAGGTCATGATGATGAAATCGAACTGATTTCCATCGTAAGGAAGGACAAGCTCAAGGCCGTCGATCGCGCCTTTTGGATTGTACAGGTTATGCGCAATATCCACGTGGCGAAATTCGAAGTTTGAATAGATGGGGCTAAGTTTTTGATTGCACCATTCTATACCGCCAGCCACGGGATCAATACCGCAATAAGTGCCTTTTTCGTAGTCGAGATACTGCGTGAGCGGCACCGCCATGCGTCCGATGCCACATCCGATATCCAATATGCGGTCTGTTTTTTCCAGTCCGCCCTTTCGAATGAAATGGCCGAGAAATTCAGCGCCAACGGCCTGATAACTGCCGTCCCCAACAAATATGCTCTCAAGCTCGGGGGAGGGGAGAAACCGGTTCTTCAACACGGTCTCCATCAGCCATTCAACGTAATCATTATCATAGACCCGGACATGATCGGCTGGTGATTGTTTGAGTGCGATGACCTCGGTCAAGCGGCGCTCCTTTCCGACTTGTTACTAACAAAAGGTGTGACCGTATCCTCGTCAGTCTCGTCGAGATAACTCGTCATCAATTCTGAAATGTCGCGGTTCCAGCGCTGCGTATGCAGCCATGAATTGTACTGGCTGGCCAAGCCCCGCATATAATCAGAACTCCGGCGTATTGACCGGCGCTCGAAGTGGTAAAGTGCGACGTTCGGCTCATAGGCAATCTGGAATCCTATCTGGCGGATTTTAAGGCAAAGGTCGCTGTCCTCGTAATCGCCGATCACATAGTCTTCCGTAAAACCTCCAACGAGGTCGTAAATATCCTTTCGCGTAACGAGGCACGCGCCTGTTACACCTGGCACAAAGCGGGCGACCCGAGCTGGCGCATAGTCCCCCGGCATTCCTTTGTAAAAATGGTGATTGAGCCATACTCCGCGCTGATCCCGGGCGAAATAAAGGCCTGCATGTTGCAAAGAACCGTCTTCAAACAGCAATTTGGGTCCGACAGCGCCAAGTTTTTTCTGTTTGAATAGCGGATTGATAAGTTCATCCAGCCACCCCGCCTTGCAGGGAACGACATCCGAATTCAACATCACCAGTATCGTGCCATTGGCAAGGCTGGCGCCGGCGTTGCATGCCCGCGCATAACCGCCATTGCGGTTCATCGTTGCAAGCTTCATGGGCAGATCGTGAAGAATGTGCAGTCCACCCAGCATGTGCTCGGTATCGTCCTGAATTTCAGGGGAATCGAGCACGAAAATGATTTCGGCGTTCTCGACGAGCCAGGGATCTGTTGCCATAGCGGAAAGTTGGAAACGCAGAAAATCGAGATTCCGGTACAAAGGAATAACAAGGGAAACCAACGGTGATTCCGGCATAATACCGTAATCCTTCACGTCGGCGATCTTGACCATTCTTCCTATCTTTTGCTCGACCTCCCGCAGGGCTGGCGCCAGAATTCTTTCAAAAACCTGCGCCTTGGCATGCTGTGGCGGGACAGCGCGTAATATACAGTTGCGCTGAGCACCAGCCTCAAAGGGCTGCATCTGTGGCACAAGTGCAGAGGTTGCACCCGAAATCAGCCGCATTTGGAACCGCGGCTGCAACAGCGGCCCAAGATTGTTGACCTGCGGAAGCCAGGCAGCAAAACCTGTCACGTCAGACCGTGATCCGTCCTCACCTTTTCCAGTTTTGCCTGGAAAACTGTAGAAGTTTGGCTTCAGTGGAAGGGCTGTTCCATCTTCGGTTACGTATTCGATACCGGCGAGCATACCGGACGGATCGTTCGTCCAGCCCCCAACCAATAAGCCGCCATCCAGTGCCAGCGCCAGATCAATTTCGCCGGAAGGCTGAGTAGCAGATTTACCGATTTGACGGGCAGGGAGCGGAGCCCTTATCTGCATGTCGATTGCGGTCGCGATGCCGGCGCCAGGCACCTTTGCAAGATGGCGTACCAGAAAGGCGCGCAAACTTGCATCCCCCTGTTTTTTTCCCCACCACTTCTGGAAATCCGAGGCACTGGCATTGTCGGAGAGCTTGCGCACGGCAACGCCATTCTTGCCTGAAATAACCAGTCGAAACGATTGGGGAAGGGCGCGGGCGGATTCCACCAGCAGGTGGCATTGTTGCAGGCCCTTTTTGACCGCAGGGCCAATAACCAGCTTCACCGGCAGTGAAATGACCGAATTGCCGCTGATACCATATATGGCGGTAACAGCTCCAAGGTCCGGGTTGAGACCGGTCTCCAGCAAATGGAGGCCATCAATTGGCTGTCCACAACTGCGCACTTCCCGCGGCTCGGGTGTAAGTGCCACTGTGACCTCGCGAGCGACGCCGGCAAAAATTGAATTCTGCGAAAGGCGAAAGGCACTTCGCCACGTGCCGAGCAGGTTGTTGAGGAGTTTGACCTGTCCGCCCGAGCCGATATTGCTCAAAGCACGCTCTATATCAAAGGCACCCAGCTCGGAAGCTGGATAGAGCACTACTTCCTGGTCTGAGGTCGAATTGCCATTGGAAAGCCTCAGCGAAACGGGATCGGCCTTCGTCCGCATTGCCCAGAACATACGCTGACCGCCCGTTTCGAGCGGCATGCTGAGGCTGACGAGGGGCACCAAAGGATTTGATGCTTCGATAGTGCATTTTGTCAGCGCTTTGGAGGAAGCTGGAATATCCCATATTACAACAGCCACGTCGGCGCAAAGGCGCGAGATCGAAAGGTCCTGTGGGTAATCTTCAATTTCCGTTGAATGGTCTAGGTGCAACAAATTGCCCTTTCACTCACTGCGCAACGCGAGAAAAAAAGCGTGCCCTGTGGGAGACAGGGCACGCCATAAATCGATATTAATGAACGACGAAGAAATCGCCTGGGTTTGCGAGTACATCGTCAGCGTTCACACCAACCAGTGTGACAGAGTCGCCATTGCCGAGATCGACAACTACGTCACCACCAACCTGGGTAACATGGGAAGCCACATCGTCAGCCGAGTGGATATCCGTTCCATTAATGCCACTCGAAATCTGGAGATGATCCTGACCTGGAGTGAAATCGAGCACGACGTCGTTGCCGCCGCCGCCATTGAAGACAAACGTATCGCTGCCTGCACCACCGATGAGTGTATCATCGCCAGCACCGCCAGAAAGGATATCGTTTCCAGCACCGCCAGAAAGGATGTCATCACCTTGCCCGCCGAACAGAATGTCATTGCCTGCACCGCCGAGAAGAACATCGTCTCCACGACCGCCAAACAGAACATCGCTGCCGTCATTGCCGGTCAAGACGTCGTTGCCATTATCGCCGAACAGGATGTCACTACCGGCGCCACCGAAAATGGAGTCATTTCCGTTGCCGCCGAACAGGAGATCATCCCCATCATCGCCGAATATTGTGTCACTTCCGTTCCCACCAAAAACAACGTCATCACCGCCACGGGCGTGGATGAAGTCATCAAAACGGGAGCCAAACAAAACGTCGTCGTAGGCGCCGCCTTCTAAAGTGGCCATCTGCTTCTCCTTTGTTGTCCTGCATTGAGTTTATGCATTGCCGGAAAAATACCCCGGCGATCGAGTGCTTTGACGATTGTGCGCTGCACCAAATCGAAATGCAACATATGTTATGAATATAAATGTGGCAATCTATAGTAACAATTTATTACATGAATGTATTACGACATATTTATATTAGACTTATAATTGCGCTTTAAACTCAATATACTTTAGTTATGCATCCTTATTAGGCGTAAATTATTTTTAATTTTGAAGTACCCTCAAAAACATCAGCTGTACCAGCGCTTTCCGGCTAATCTTCCCTGAAGGCACGGTTGAAACTATCGGTGATTGGGCCAGCGATGTAATCAATCGCTCGACGTGACTTGTGCACAATCAGGATTTCTGCAGGCATGCCTGGATAGAGCTTGATGGACGGATTGGCTGTCAGCGACTGGGGAGAAATTTCCGCCCGTGCCACAAAGTAGGCCGTTTCGCTTTTTTCATCGATAAGCTGGTCAGCGGCAACATAGGTCACCTTTCCATCAAGCGGCGAAAGGGATCGTTGATTAAACGCCGTCAATTTGACCTGAACTGCAGAATTCACAGCAACGCCATCAATATCGCGTGGACTGATCTTCATTTCGACCACCATCGGCTCGTTTTCCGGAACAATATCAAGAATTGCTTCGCCGGCTGCAACAACACCGCCCGGTGTACGCAGACGAATATTGTCGACGATACCGGCCTGTGGCGAACGTATCTCGACCCGGCGCATGACATCTTTGGCAGCGACAATTCGCTCTTCGGTGTCAGCAAGATCAGTCTGGCTGGTGGTAATTTCACCTGCAATCTCTGATTGCACATCACTTTCAATGCCGGTTAGCGAAAACTCGGCACCTGCTTTGGCCTGTTCCGCTTTGGCCTTATCGCCGGCATATTCACCACGTTGGCCGGCAAGTTCGCTTAGCCGGGTATCGATCTCCGTAAGTTTGGATTTTTGGGCAAAACCCTTTTTGACCAGGCTGGCGATTGCATCGCGCTGTTCGGTGATAAGGGCAATCTGTCGATCTGTGGCTACGATCTGTGCCTCTGATGCCTTTGCCTGCTCGGTATATTGTTCAATGGTTTTTTGCTGAACATCGATGCGACTTGTCTTTTGGGACGAGCGCTTTTGGAAAAATATCTGCTCGGCTTTCATGGCATTTTGTGCCGTGACATCATCAGCTGCACCAAAATCTTTTGGAAACTCGATTTCAGTAGCGCCCGCCTGCTCCGCCCGCAGGCGAGCAAGCTTCGCGATCAATCCAACGCGGCGGCTTTGCAGAGATTGCAACTCCGAGCGGGCCTTTGTGTTGTCCAACCTTACCAGCGGCTGCCCAACTTTGACGACGTCGCCTTCCTGGACCAACAAGCGATCAAGGATACCACCTTCAAAATGACTGATGGTTTTACGCTTTGAATCAACGATTACCGTTCCAAGCGCAACAGCAGCGCTGCCAAGCTCAGCCGAGTAAGCCCAGCCAAAAAAACCACCAAATGCGATGGCTATCGTTGCAACACCGGCAATGATCAGCCTGCGTAGAGGGCTCTTTGCATCTTCCTGCTCGAGGTCGGTGACCCATTCAGGGCGAACCGTGCCAAATTTCGTAGGCAGATTGTCGCCGGTCGATGCGGCGCGCGGGGCAAGCAATTGGGAAACCCGTTTGGGCAGATTGATTTTGTCGGTCATGATGCAGTCGCTCTCTTAGGACCGGTCGGTGTTATCGAGGCAACAACATCCGTGCGCGGCCCGAACTGGGTAATACGGCCGTCCTCAAGGACGAGAAGCTTGTCCGCCACCTGCATAATCGTGGGTCTATGAGCTATCATGATCACGATCGCACCATCATCGCGCGCCTGTTCTATGGCCCGCATCAATGCTCTCTCGCCCACGGCATCAAGATTGGCATTGGGTTCATCCAACACGATAAGGCGGGGGCGGTTGTAAAGGCAGCGAGCGAGGCCAATCCGCTGGCGTTGACCACCTGACAGCGTTAAACGCCCGTCGCCCACAGGCGTATCATAACCCAGCGGCAGTCTTCCGATCATCTCATGAACATCTGCAAGCCTGGCGGCCTCCAGAACACGGTGGGGGTCACTGTCGCCCATGCGTGCGATGTTGTCCTTGATCGTTCCTTCAAGCAGCGCCACTGACTGCGGCAAGTAGCCGGCAATTTCGCCAAATGAGCCGCGCTCCCACAAATACACGTTGTTGCCATCGAGGAAGACGCCTCCTGACGTGGGCTTCACGATGCCGATCATCAGCCGGGCAAGCGTCGACTTGCCGGCAGCCGAAGGCCCGACAATACCGAGAACCTCTCCGGGTGAAAGAGCAAATGAGATGCCCTTGATAATTGGCATTTCGACACCAGGCGCGGCATAGACCAGCCTGTCCACGATAAGATCTCCATGGGGCCTGGGGGTCGGCATTGTTTGTCGCACTGCGAGATTCTGGGCCAGCAAGGATTGAATCCGCTGCCAGTTTCCAATTGCGTTTACCCATTGCCGCCAGGTCTCAACGACCTGATCAAACGGCATGAGAAGTCGTCCGACAATGATACTGGTGGCGATCATCGCGCCAGGCGAAATTTCTTGCTCCATGGCCAGCAATGTGCCGGCGCCGAGCGTTACCACCTGGATCATGAACCGTAATGTGCGAGTGATGGATGTCATGGCACGGCTGCGGCTGCCGCCAAGGTCAAGCAAATCCAGGGCATTCATCTGCAGGCCACGCCAGCGACGGGCCAAAGCAGGTAGCATACCCATGGCTTCAATCGCTTCAGCATGGCGCAATGTTGCACCGATCTTGGAGATTGCCTCGATATTCGCCTGATTGGCGTCTTTCACCAGATTGCGTGTCATCAAATCTGTCACGACACCGCAGCAGATCAGAATGATGACCGCCACAATACCAATAATGCCAAAGACGGGATGCAGCAAAAACAGGACTCCAAGAAAAATAGGAGACCAAGCTGCATCAAGCGGAGCACTTACCGCTGACGATGTCAGAAACGAACGCAACTCGGTCAAGTCACGCAGGGATTGCGTTGCTTTTGGAAGCCCCTGATCAACCGAGGCTTGTACCGCTGCGGTTAAAACCGGAAGGTTGAGCCGACGAACCAATGCGCTGCCCATTGCCTGAAATGAGAGAGCGCGGATGAACTCCAAAATACCGAAAACAATCAACGCGCCAATCGCAAGAATCGTTAGCATCAACAACGTATCTGTGCTGCGGCTGTTCAATACACGGTCATGAACCTGCAGCATATAAAGCGGTACTGTCAGCTGCAAAATGTTGATGCATGCACTGAGCAAAACAGCATAAAGCAGCCCCGCCAAGAATACCCGGCGGGCTTTGAAAATAAGGGTTTGAGGCGTGGGCACCGTAGGTGTCATCGCTTTTTTTCCAACATTGCTATTGCCATTCTCATTGATTTGACGAGTATCTACCATACACTTCTGCCTTGGAAATGACACAGCCGCGGTTTAGCTCCTACGACCTTGGTCTAAGGCCATAGACTAGTAAAGTAATACTGCGCAGAATGTGACAGAAAAAAGTTCTTACGGTGGGGAAATATTCGAAGGAGAACCGAAAACATACTTGTAACTTACTTCAAATTTTGAAGTAAACTTGATCATGGAGACCAAGATGATACAAAAACTTCTGCACGAAGAAGTGGAAGTCGAAACATCTATTGACGGCTATGATGCCGCCAATTTCCCCGAAATTACCGCAGAAAAACAGGGACATAGACATCCAGTTCATACAGTGGTTGTAACGCATTTTGAACTGGCAAGAATGATTGAGAGGGTCAATCGGAGGTTCGCGAGTCTGCTCAGGACAGAGATGACAAAACTCGGCGTTGAAGATGTTGGGCCAGCTCAGGCAATGGTTCTTCTTGCCATCGGCGACGTTGAACTTTCGGTTGGAGAACTACTGGACCGCGGCCATTATGTCGGCTCCAACATCTCCTATTACCTGAAGCAGCTTGCCGATGGTGGATATATCGACAGGGTAGCATCACAGCGCGACAAGCGATCCGCAAGGATTCGTTTGACTGAAAAAGGCGAACAGCTTTGCGCCAATTTGCGCGACGCTGGCGGTGCTTATAATCGGGTTCTTGCGCGGGATGATAGTGACCTGCGCAATCTAGAGATTGCATTTCAAACATTGCATCGGCTTGAACTGGTATGGGGTAATGCTGCACGTTACGGCATTTAACAATCAAGTGGTGTGCCGTAACGGTCGGAAAGGACTGAAATCATGCATGTGGCATTCGTGCACAGACGTGGCTTTGGTCAATTTTCTGCTCTGGCTGAAAATCTTGCTTCCAGTGGGCATGATGTCAGCCTCGTTTGTGAAACTGTAGACCGACGCCTCCCATCGGTCCGCGTAGTCAGACACAGGGCAGAACCCGGCCCTCGATCGGATACTCAGATGGCAAAACATCTGGGTATACCGGATCACCATGTTCGGATCGGGCACCGGGTTGCTGAAACATTTGAGGCCATGATACGTCATGACCAGCGACCAGACATTGTTGTCGGTCACATAGGCTGGGGCAGCATGATGTTTGTAAAAGACGTGCTGCCACAGGTACCTGCGATAGGATATTGCGAGTTTTTCTACAGGGCAGAGGGTGCTGATGTCGGATTTGCACCCGACGACTTACCCGACGCGGATACACGCAAGCGCTTGCGTCTGCGCAATATCGCCCAGCTCATCTCGCTCGAAGCCCTGGATGGCGGCATTAGCCCTACACAATGGCAAAAGAGCCTCTATCCCGCGTCTGCACAAAACCGCATCGCGGTCTGCCACGAAGGCGTTGACACTCAACGCTTTCGTCCAGACCGCAACGCCTCGCTGCGTCTTCCCGACGGGCGCGTTTTGCGGGCAGGGGATCCGCCGATCATCACATTCGTCGCCCGCGATCTGGAACCTTATCGCGGCTTCCCGCAAGCACTTGAAGCGGCATCGAAGGTTCTGGCCAAGAATTCCGACGCTCTTTTTATCTTTGTGGGCGGCGATGGCGTAAGCTATGGCAAGCCGCCGCCAGGTGGAGGTACATGGAAAGAGGTTATGCTGGCGCAGCACAATGTCCCGGCTGACCGAGTCTTGTTTACTGGTCCAATCTCACATGATCTTCTTCGTCAGCTGTATCAAATTTCCACAGCGCATATCTATTTAACCTACCCGTTCGTTCTCTCCTGGTCCGTGGTGGAGGCCATGGCCTGTGGCGCTCTGATCATTGGCTCGGACACTCCTCCGGTGCAGGAGATCATTCGATCGGGGAAAAATGGCTTACTTGTGCCGTTTTATGATACCGACGCTTTGGCCGACACCATTTTACGTGTTTTGCACAAGCCAGACGATTATATGCCATTGCGTATCGCTGCCCGCAGAACAGTCGAACATCGCTTCCAACTTACGGATTGTCTGACACGTCAAAAAGCTTTGATTGGGTCAATTGCCAAGGCAGGTTGAGTATTTGACAATTGCTATCCCTGATACCCGCGGCTTTTCTGCCCTGAACCTCACCTGTGCTGGCCTCCGCATGTAGCTGCCCATAAATCAGTTCAAAAGCAGGTCTGTCTTTGTCAAAATCGCGTAACAGTGCTAACCATCGCGCATCTCGTAGGCAGGTATGGCAATGAACGAAGCCAAGATCGCAGAAATTGAAACCTGGCTGGACATGCAAGGGCTCTCCGGCACCAGCGAAACAGAACTTATGAATGGGTTTTGCCAGCGCTGTCTTGATGCTGGAATCCGGCTTGAGCGAGCAAATGCATTTGTCGACACGCTGCACCCCATCTACGAAGGCCGAGTTTTTCTATGGCGCAGGGAAGGGCAGGTCGAGCGCGCCATCATTGAATATGGTTCTTCGCAGGAGGGTGAAAGCGCAAGCAACTGGCAGACATCAACCTTTTACAGCATGTTGAATGCGGGCGACGATGAAATGCGCGTGCAGCTGGGACGGGAAAAAGACTTGGGATTCCCGCATTTACTCACGCTCAAAGGCGAAGGCTGCACTGATTATCTCGCGCTCATAAATCGCTTCTCTTCTGAAGGCACTATCGGCGAAATGGATTGCTTTTATTCCTCCTGGTCTACCGATGACCCACAGGGTTTCCGTGCAGAGGATCTGGTGGCGATCCGTCGAATGGTGCGAGGACTGGGATTGGCCATAAAGTGCGCCTCGCTGACCCGTATCGTCCAGACCTTGGCCGATGTCTATCTAGGTCATGATGCCGCTAAGCGTGTCCTTGCCGGACGCATCAATCGAGGTGCCGCGGAGCGTATTGAAGCGGTCCTGTGGTATTCGGATCTGAGAGGCTATACACGCATTTCAGATACAGCATCGCCCGATGCAATCATTCCCATGCTGAATGATTATGCGGAAGCAGTCATATCCTCGATACACGAAACGGGCGGCGACGTACTCAAGCTTATGGGAGACGGTATTCTTGCAATCTTTACCAACGGCAACTCTGCTCAGGATTGTGCAGCAGCGCTAGAAGCTGAATATTTGCTACGCAAACGCCTTGTCACGCTTAACCAAGTTCGCCACGCGGATGGTGCTCCAGCAACCGATGTCTATCTTGGCCTTCACATCGGAGAGGTATTTTACGGTAATATTGGGAGTGATACGCGCCTCGACTTTACAGTTGTCGGTCCCGCGGTAAACGAAGTCAGTCGCATCGCATCAATGTGTCGCTCGGTTGACCAGGACATATTGATTTCCGATAGTTTTGCCGAAGCTTTGCCAAGCGAATTGCGAGACCAACTCGTCTCCGTCGGGCGTTATGCGTTGCGGGGAGTGGGACGTGCCCAGGAGCTCTTTACCCTTGATCGAGCCAGGTCTGGACGCCTGTAGTCATTTTCACAACCTATGCGCCTCCGCATTTGATTTGGCAACTTCGTAAATCTGACGCCATTATTGCGCCGCGTCGACTGTCAAACTGGGATTCCTGCTTTTGCCCACCGGTTATCATTTTTGTAGGGGTTCAGTCCTTCGAGCGATCTTACGGCGTTCATCCATATCAATCTGGGAGTAGGTGCATTTCATGGGCAACTCCTTGCAAGCGATAAGCCACTGTTATCTATTGCAAGTCGCACTTCATCCTTGAACCCACCCGCTAAAAGCAGAAAATCACGTAATAATAGTTATGGAACTACCATTATCCCTTGCGCACCAAGAAAACATCATTAAAGGGATAATTCGTTTATTTTCATAGTTTTAAATTTGCATAATATGCTATTATCCCTATTCTAAAGTTCATCGAACATTCTAGGGATAACATGATTAAATTCAAAACGTTATCATCAGAACAAATTCGCCAACAGGTTGATACAGCGCAGGTTTATGATGTTTATCGAACCAGCGCGAAAGACTATGAACAGCGGTTTTCTGGGTCTATGTCATGGAAGAAAAGCACCAATAACAAGACTTATCTTTACAAGAAGACCAATGGCATCTGGAAATCTTTGGGTCCAAAATCAGCCGCAACAGAACTGATACATAACCAGTTTCATTCGGGTCGCGACGACTCGAAGGATCGTATGTCGCGGTTGGCACAGCGTCTTGACCAGCTTGCGCCCGTGAACCGGGCTATGTCCCTTGGGCGCGTCCCGCTACTGACAGCTCGTATTATTCGGGCGCTCGACAAACTTGGCCTTATCGGAACAGCAGTCGACGTTGTTGGCACCAACGCCCTGTTCCTCTATGAACGCATGGCTGCTGTTCATATCAGCAGCGGGCTATTGTCAACACAGGACGTCGACTTGTTGATGGATTCGCATTTCAGTTTAAGGCTCATCGTTAAGGATTTCTCTAACAAAGGCCTGATCGGACTATTGCAGAAAATTGATCACTCTTTTCGCCCTCTTGCCAAAAATGGATACCGGGCGGCAAACCGTGATGGGTTTCTGGTTGACCTTATCAAGCCTATGCCAAAAGATATTCTCTCCTCCAACGAGAAAAACCGCTTCAGCGCCGATGCCGAAGATTTGCAGGCGATAGAGATTGAGGGGCTTTCTTGGCTGGTTAACAGTCCCAAAGCATCCGAGACAGTGATAGACGAACGAGGATATCCAGTCAGTTTCTCCTGTCCCGACCCTAGAGCCTTCGCACTCCACAAATTGTGGCTTTCACGTCGTTCGGATCGAGATGCAGCCAAACGTTTGCGGGATGAGCAGCAGGCACGTGTCGTTGCCGAGCTTATCAATAAATACCTTGCCCACCTCTCCTTCCAATCGAGCGACCTACAGGCTTTACCATTTGCCCTATGCCAGCTTGCCTCGGAGTTCGACTCGGCTGCAGTTAAAAATGCACCTCCAAGCCTGACACCTGACTGGTAGCAAAAAAGAGCGCCGGACATGCCAGCGCTCTTTTTCTTTAATTATACGCCGTCATGGGCGGGCAAGAACAAACCAGATTGCGATCGCCTGCAACATTGTCGATCCGGGAAACCGGTGGCCAATATTTCAGCAGATCCTCCGATTCTCCGCCGGGCAGACTTGCTACCTTGCGGCTATAGGGGTGCGACCAGTCATCAGCCAGAACATCGCCCGATGGATGCGGAGCGTTGACAAGTGGATTGTCATCTCTCGGCCACTCTCCGCTCGCAACTTTTGCAGCCTCACCCGCGATTGCGATCATCGCATCGCAGAAACGATCAATCTCGCGCTTCGATTCTGATTCCGTAGGTTCAACCATCAGCGTTCCAGCAATTGGCCAGGACATTGTAGGGGCGTGGAACCCATAATCAATCAGACGCTTGGCTATGTCTTCAACACCAATTCCGGCACTTTCCTTAAGTACCCGAGTATCAAGAATACACTCATGTGCCACGCGATCATTACGGCCCTTGAACAACACAGGGTAATAATCCTTCAATCGTTCAGCAATGTAATTGGCATTGAGAATCGCCATTTCGGTTGCGCGCTTCAAGCCTGCTCCACCCATCATACGGATATACATCCATGTGATTGGCAGAATTGATGCGCTGCCGAATGGTGCGGCGGAAACCGCATTGCCGGTGCCATTCATCACATGTCCAGGCAGGAATGGAGCCAGATGCTTCTTAACACCAATCGGGCCGACACCGGGTCCCCCGCCTCCATGCGGAATGCAGAAGGTCTTGTGCAGGTTCATGTGGCAGACATCCGCGCCAATATCACCGGGACGTGCAAGCCCAACGAGCGCGTTCAAATTGGCGCCATCAAAATAGACCTGACCGCCATGTTCATGAACGACAGCGCAAATATCTTTGACCCCCTCCTCGAATACGCCATGTGTTGACGGGTAGGTAATCATCAATGCGGCAAGATTGGCGCTGTGTAGTTCAGCCTTTGCTTTCAGATCATCGAGATCAATGTCGCCTGCCTCTTCGCAAGCAACAACGACCACCCGCATCCCCGCCATATGCGCACTGGCAGGATTGGTGCCATGGGCCGATTCAGGGATGAGGCAAATATCGCGATGATCATCGCCGCGATCCAAATGATAGCGACGGATTGCAAGAAGACCGGCATACTCGCCTTGGCTACCGGCATTTGGTTGCAGTGACACGGCATCAAAGCCTGTGATCTCTGAGAGCCAAGCTTCAAGATCATCGGTCAGCGACTTATAGCCCAGCGCATGATCTGCCGGTGCGAAAGGATGCACATTGGCAACGCTTTGCCAGCTTACGGGAAGCATTTCTGCTGCAGCGTTCAGCTTCATCGTACAGGAACCGAGCGGAATCATCGCACGGTCAAGCGCCAGATCCTTATCGGCAAGCCGACGAAGGAAGCGCATCATCTCGGTTTCCGAACGCTGTTGATGGAAGACAGCCTGGGTCATGAAACCCTCGGCAGGCCGCGAGCTTGGCAACTTTGAGCCGGGATCATTCAGCACCTTGGCACCGAACAAACCGGCAAGCGCTACCAGATCCTCGTCCGTCGTTGTCTCATCTACAGTGATACCTAGTCTGTCCGCATCAATATGGCGGAGCAGTCGTTCGCCTTTTTCGGCGCTGACCGCAATAGCATCTGCTCTACCCGGAACGCTGACCGTGACCGTATCGAAGAATTGCGACCCACTTAATTCAAGGCCCACAGCCTCAAGTGCAGCCGCCAATCTTGCAGCCTTTGCGTGAACTTGGCTGGCAATAGCCTGAAGCCCCTGCGGACCATGCCAGATGGCATAGGATACCGCCATGTTCGCAAGCAGTGCCTGCGCTGTACAGATATTCGACGTAGCCTTGTCGCGGCGAATATGCTGCTCGCGTGTCTGCAATGCGAGACGGTATCCCGCCCTGCCTTTGCTATCGACCGATTGGCCGACCAGCCGACCTGGAATAAGCCGGGTTAGATTTTCAGTCACCGCGAGGTAAGCGGCATGGGGCCCACCATAACCTACGGGAACGCCAAAGCGCTGCATGGAACCCGCAGCAATGTCGGCACCCAGCGACGCAGGTGATGCAGTGACCGTCAGAGCAAGCGGATCGGCAACTGCAATAACAAGTACGCCTGCAGCCTTCGCAGCCTTGATAACAGCAGAGTGATCCCTGTAGACCCCGTAAGTATCCGGCCAAGGTACGATGACAGCGGCTGCAGTATTATCGATCTCGCCGCCATTGACCGTCATGCCCAGGGGTTCAGCACGAGTTCTGACCACGTCCAGGATTTGCGGATGAACATCTCCGGCAAGGACAATTCGCGTACGCTTTTCGCGGTGATGACGATAGGCAATCCCTACGGCTTCCGCAACAGCGGTTGCCTCGTCAAGGAGCGACGCGGAAGCGACGGGCAGTCCTGTCAGCTCGGCCACCAGCGTCTGGAAGTGAAACAGGAGCTCAAGACGGCCTTGGCTGATTTCAGACTGATATGGCGTGTAGGCCGTATACCACGCCGGATTCTCAAAGAGGTTGCGTTGGATCACTGTCGGAACATGGGTACCGTGATATCCTTGGCCAATATAACTTTTGAAGGTCTTGTTGTGGCCCATCTTGGCGGCCAGTTCGGCGAGTGCTTCGGCTTCATTAACCGCCTCGGGAATATCAAGGGGTTTTTCGAGCCGGATAGACTTTGGAACAGCCTGTGAAATCAACGTATCGAGTGAAGGAATACCAAGCGCAGCCAACATGGCGCGCGAGCCTTGTGTACTAGGGCCGATATGCCTGTCGGCAAATGGGAATATGCTCTTGTTCATGATGTTCAACCAATAATCGCTTTGTAACCGGCTTCATCAAGCAAGCCTGTCAATTGTTCAGTGTTGGAAAGCTTCATCTTCCAAAGCCAGCCATCGCCGGTAGCGGCAGAATTGATCAGGGCCGGATCACTTGCGGTCGCTTCGTTCACTTCTGTGACTTCACCATCCAGCGGCGCGTATACATCGGAGGCAGCCTTGACAGATTCAACAACAACAGCTGCATCACCTTTGGAAAGGCTGGTGCCGATATCGGGCAACTGAACAAAAACGAGATCGCCGAGCTGATCCTGTGCATGATCCGTAATACCGACCGTTGCGATATCGCCATCAACGCGTACCCATTCATGATCTTCGGTAAAGTAAGTGGTTGCCATTTGTATTATCCTTTGTGGTAGCGATGTGGCGCGAAGGGAAGTGGATGAATGTGGACCGGAATGCGATTTCCGCGCACTTCAGCAAAAATCGGCACCGTTGCGGCAAGAATGTCCTTATTGACGTATCCCATCGCCACCGGATGACCAGCGGAGGGACCGAACCCGCCCGAAGTGACAATGCCGACATGTTTTCCGTCTGCATCAATGAGGACAGTCTCAGAGCGAACCGGTTGGCGACCATCGGGTTTCAAGCCAACCCGCTTTCGCGCGCTACCCGAGGCAATCTTTTCAAGCAGAGCTTTGGCGCCGATAAACCCGGCCTTCTCACGGACAGCTTTTCCAATTGCCCAAGTAAGGCCTGCATCCACCGGGTTAAAGTCAGGGGTAATGTCGTGACCATGCAGACAAAGACCGGCTTCCAACCGAAGACTGTCACGGGCCGCAAGTCCGACCCAAGCCACTCTCTCATCCTTGAAGAGCGTCTCTGCAAGCTCACCGGCATCGGGCGCAGGCAGTGCAATTTCGAAACCATCTTCACCCGTATAGCCTGAGCGACTCATGAACCAGCCCGGCTTCGGCTCAAAGCCATGCATGAAAGCTAGCTCGGTCCCCGAAATCCCTGCTTTATGCAGAACATCGGCTGCTTGCGGGCCTTGAATGGCCAGAAAAACACGGTCTAGCGCATCGATCTTGCAGTCAAAATCTTTTGCGACACCGCGCAGGTGCGCCTCGTCGGCCGCCGCATTGCCGGCATTGGCCACCACCATGTAATGAGCGGCACCCAAACGGGTTACGATAAGATCGTCGAGTATGCCTGCCTGCTCGTCGAGAAAAAACGTGTATTTGGATTGTCCCGGTTGCAATGCCCCTGCATCCAGCGGGCATGCACGTGACAAAAGCGCTGTTGCGCCTGGACCCGAAACATCGAACAATTGCATATGGGAAATGTCAAAAAGCCCGGCGTTTTCGCGCGCATGAAGATGTTCCTTCATCACCCCCAGCGGATAGGTGATAGGCATTGACCATCCGGCAAATCCACCAAAGCGCGCACCGGCAGCTTTATGCAGATCATCAAGTGGTAGTGATTTTAGTTGTTCTTCTTCGTTGCCCATTACTTCTCCAGAGTCGCGCAAAGACCTCCGCCACAACGACGGAATGTTTCTTTGCCCCTCTGTCGGAAGCCTGAGAGACTCGCACAGCCGTTACGGGACCTTGGTCCCAGCTGAACTTACACCTTCGGCGCGAGGTTTCCCCCGACTTTCCAGAGTTGCCTTACCCGTTTGCGGTTCTTGATACCTGAGAGATTTCGGGCGATTTCCCCTTCGGTGGCTCTGCACATCACTGCACAGAACACTCTCCCGCAAACTGACAGGGCCTTATGATTCTTCAATCCCAAGGCCCTCGACAAGCCCGGACCATAGCCTAGCACAACGACCCTGTCATCCGCACAAATGGCAAATTTGGCGCTTAATGAACAAAATTTGTCGAAGTGGGGATATTTGCCGCACGCTTCAACGCCATGACTCCCAGCGTCTGCCCCCTACCCTTTACGGCATGCATTCCAAGAAATTCCGGCTGAATATCGCCTTCGAACTCCACTCGCTTTGCGAGATCTCCGGAAATCAATACTGGTGCATCAAGTGTCCGACAAAGCGTTTCCAGCCGCGCAGTGGTGTTCACCGTGTCACCAAAATAGGTAATCTTGTGATGATCGACCCCTATTTCCGCAGTAATGATGGGACCACCGTGAAGGGCTGCGCGAAGTTGTGGAACACGTCCAAAATTTTTCAGCCACTTTTCCCGGTCTGCCTCAATGGAATCGAGAATAGCGAAGACGCATTTTACGCTATTGCCATTCTTGGTGCCTCTCGCCATTGGCCAAGTAATAATGGCGGCATCGCCAATATAATCGTCAATGGTCCCCCTATATCTGCGTACTGGCTCGGCAAAGGCTGCGAACAACGCTCCAAGGAACTGCTGGGCCCGCAGATCACCAAATTCCTGGGCAAAGGAAGTCGACCCAACCAGATCGATAAACAGGAATACCCGCTCCTCTTCGATGGGCTTGCGGTAACGCCCGATAAGAAGACTTGAAAAGACGTCACGCCCCAACAATTCGCGTACCCGCGCAACGAAACTGACGACGAGCGAAACACCCAGCGCGGCGAACATGGCGCTAGCGGGCAAAATTGCGATTTCACGCCAGGATTCGTAAGTTTGGTAACCTATAAATCCCAACAGGAGTCGACATAATGCGGAGCCTACATACATCAATATGTATGTAACGATGAGCATGGAAATCAGATAAAGCGGGGTCGAAAGCGCGGCAATTCTTGCATAGAGTCGAGGAAACAATGCCCCACGCTCGAGTGCGATAATGGGTACACAAGTAAAAAGCGCAAAAACGGAACCTACAATTGATGGTTCTCCGTAAAAGGCCCAGCTAAAAAGTGCGCCGCTTATGGAAACGACGCACAGAATGAATATCCAAAATCCTCCGGAGTATCTGTTCATGTCTGCTCGCTCCGCAGCAGAAGTAAGTTGGGCGGATTGATCAACATGCACATCTCCGGATAACCGTTTGACCTTATGTAGACGCTTTTGCTCACTGTCCAAGATGAGTTGACGAATTTATTTCACGCAATCTTGACGTGCGCTATGTCACGTATCATATTCTGTTACATGAAAAGAAACAGCCGCCTTTCCGCCGTCCTCCACGTCATTCTCCACATGGCAGAGCGCGCCAAACCCATGACATCGGAGGAATTGGCCAAACATATGCATACAAATGCCGTTGTCGTCCGCCGGACAATGGCGGGATTGCGAGATGCCGGATTTGTGCGATCCGAGAAGGGCCATGGTGGTGGCTGGATTATCGCACGCGACCTCAACACTTTAACTCTTCGCGACATTTACGACGCGCTTGGCTCCCCTGACTTCTTTGCTTTGGGCAATAGAGCCGACGCACCCGATTGCCTTGTGGAACAGTCGGTCAATCATGCGCTCGACACTGCATTTCAAGAAGCCGAAGCCCTTATCATTGAACGGCTCGGCACGATAACACTCGCCGATCTCGCCGCTGATTTTCACCGGCGTTTTGATGCGATCCGAAAGGAGAGAAAATCCCATGACCTATGACGTTATTGTTGTTGGGGGAAGTTATTCCGGTCTTGCAGCAGCGTTGCAAGTCGCCCGTTCACGTCGCAATGTACTTGTTGTGGACGCAGGCGAGCGTCGCAACCGATTTGCTGAAACCTCTCACGGATTCCTGACACAAGACGGCAGTTCGGCTGTACAGATTGCGCATGTCGGGCGCGAGCAGCTATTGGCTTATCCGAATGTCACCTGGGTTGATGCCCGTGCGGAAAATGCCGAAGGTATCCTCGATGCCTTCACTGTCGGCACCTCATCCGGAGCAGATTACAAGGGCCGGCGTCTTATTCTGGCAACAGGTGTCACGGACATATTGCCAACAATACCCGGTCTTCGCGAACGGTGGGGCAAGAGCGTTTTTCATTGTCCCTATTGCCACGGTTATGAAGCAGGTGGCGGCGATATCGGCGTGTTGGCGACAAGTTCCTTGTCTGCCCATCAAGCTTTAATGCTTGCCGACTGGGGCAACACCAAGCTTTTTGTCAACAACATGTTTGAGCCTAGTGACGACCAATTGGCGGCTCTGGCTGCGCGTAATGTGACGCTCGATTATGGGACGATTGCCGCCATATCGGGCGAAGAGGCACAGCCGATTGTAGAGTTTTCTGATGGTCGTGCCCTATCGCTTACCGGATTGTTTACTCTTTCGCGCACCGTTGTCACTGGTCCACTCCCGCAACAATTGAAGTGCGCGCTGGAAGATGGACCGCTCGGAACATTCATTCAAACGGACGCAAGCAAACTAACGTCGGTTCCTGGTGTCTATGCCTGCGGTGATACAGCCCTTATGGCCGGTTCGGTCTCCTTTGCCGTGGGCGACGGCGCTAGGGCGGGGGTTTCAGCACATCAATCGCTAATATTTCCCAGCCCAATGCACTGATTTACATCGGCTGCGTCTCGGTTCGAGCTTGCCGATAGGACACCAGCGCCAGCGCACCGATGAAAGTTCCCGTCATCAACAGAACGATGGTCGGCGCCGGCGCGCTGTCAATGAAGAAAGCAAAATAAGTACCTAAGAAAGAGGCCAATACCGCAACGAAGACGGAGACGAGAAGCATTTTACTGAATGTCCGGGTAAGCAAAAAAGCAATTGCTCCCGGCGCGATCAACATGGCAATTGCTAATATGATGCCAACAGCTTTTAGAGCGCCCACAATCGTTAGGGAAATCAGGCAAAGCAGCCCATAATGCAGCAATCCCACACGTAATCCAACTGCGCGGGCTTGCACCGTATCAAATGCGTGAAGCAAGAAATCGCGCCATTTAAACACGATAGTTCCGGCTGTGATCGTTGCGATGATCGCCGTCTGGGCGATATCGCTCCAGCTGATACCGAGCATGTCACCAAACAATATATGGTCGAGGTGAACGTCTGACTGGATTTTCACATATAGCACGAGACCAAGGCCGAACATGCCGGAAAAAACGACGCCCATAACCGTGTCCTGCTTGATACGGCTGTTTTCCTTCAAAAACCCGGTGGCAATTGCGCAGAACATGCCTGCCACAAAGGCTCCGACCGCATAGGGCAAACCAACAATATAAGCGATGACTACTCCTGGAAAAACAGCGTGCGAAATGGCGTCGCCCATCAGCGACCAGCCCTTTAGCACCATGAAACAGGAGAGCAAAGCTGTCGGAATTGCTACGAGTACTGAGATGATCAACGCATTGATCATGAATTCGAACTGAAAGGGCAAAAGCAGGGTTTCAAAGACGCTCATAATGCGACCTCCTGCATTTCTGCAGCGCGGCGCCGGGCTGCGATCAGTCCATGTTTGGGCGCGAAGATAAAAGCGACCAGAAAAATAAGCGTCTGCAACAGGACAATGATTCCGCCGGTAGCCCCGTCGAGAAAATAGCTAATATAGGCACCGGCAAAGCTTGTCATTGCACCGATGACAACAGCGATGACGAGCAGCCGCGGAAATCGATCCGTTAAAAGATAAGCGGTGGCGCCGGGCGTCACGACCATGCAAATAACCAGAAATGCGCCGACTGTCTGTAAAGCTGCTACGGTCGACGCCGATAAAAGCGTAAAGAACATGATTTTGAGCGCTGTTGGATTGAGACCGATAGAGCGTGCATGACTCTCATCGAAAAAAACAACCATAAGATCTTTCCATTTTACCAGCAGAATAGCCAGCGAAACGAAACCGATAATAGCAAGTTGGAGTGTGTCTTCCGGTGTAATCGCCAGGATATTCCCCAGAACAATTGTCTGGATATTCACGGACGTCGGAGAGAGTGACACCATGAACAGGCCGAGACCAAAAAAGGATGAGAAGATCAAACCGATGATGGCATCTTCCTTGAGCTTCGTACGCTGGTTGAGAAACAACATCGCAGCGGCGGCCAGTCCTCCCGAAAAGAATGCACCAATTGAGAAAGGCAGCCCAAGCATATAGGCACCAGCCACACCCGGAACGATGGAATGCGAAAGCGCATCCCCGATAAGAGACCAACCTTTCAGCATGAGATAGGCCGACAGGAAGGCGCAGACACCGCCCACCAACGCCGAAACCCACATGGCATTGATCATATATTGATAAGAGAACGGTTCGAGCAGCAATGTCATCTAAAGTGGTCCATTGCTTTTGGGATTTACGGTATTGTCGTAGAGCACGAAGGGCCGCTCATCATCGGTAATCACGCCGACAGGACGTCTTTCACCTGCGTGCGGGGCATCAAGCTTGAAATGACGCAGCACGCCGCCGAATGTCCGTTCCAGATTTTTCTGTGTGAATGTCTCGGCTGTCGGACCATAAGCAAGTACGGTGCGATTGAGTAGAACAGTGCGGTCACAGAACTCCGGGACACTACCAAGATTATGCGTTGAAACCAAAATTACCCGCCCCTCGTCGCGCAGGGCACGCAGCAATATAATAATCGCCTCTTCCGTTTTCACATCCACGCCGGTGAATGGCTCATCCAGCAAAATGACCCGTCCATCTTGTGCTAATGCGCGAGCAAGAAATACCCGTTTCTTTTGGCCACCCGAAAGCTCGCCAATTTGGCGTTTGCGAAAATCGGTCATTCCCACGCGCGCGAGGGCATCCGATACTGCCTGCCGATCTGCAGCCTTGGCGATACGCATCATGCCCATGTGGCCATAACGGCCCATCATGACAACATCTTCCACCAAGACCGGAAAATTCCAGTCTATATCCTCGCTTTGAGGAACGTAGGCAACAAGGTTCTTTTTCAAGGCTTCATTTACTGACTGACGAAGAACTGAAATCGTTCCTTCGGAAGCCTTTATAAAACCCATGATTGCCTTGAAAAGCGTTGACTTGCCGGAACCATTAACTCCCACCAGCGCAGTGATAGTGCCTGTAGGGATTTCAAACGTCGCATCGCGCAACGCTGTATGACCGTTGCGATAGATTACCGTAGCGCCCTTTACTGAAATGCCCCCACCCGCGTCAGACGACACGGGTGAATATCTGCGAGCCGATTGAAACGATTGGGCGTTCATTGCGTGATACCTTTGGCAAGGCCTTCCGCAACCCGGCTGGATGTGACGCGTAAGAGATCTATGTAGGTTGGGACTTCACCACTCGCGTCGGTAAGCGAATCCACATAAAGAACGCCGCCATAACTTGCGCCGGTTTCCCGTGCGACCTGCTTGGCAGGATCAGCCGAGATCGTGCTTTCCGAGAAAACCACGCCGATCTTGTTCGCCCGGACCGCATCAATCACCTTGCGTACTTGTTGAGGCGTGCCTTGCTGATCTGCATTGATAGGCCAGAGATAAACTTCTTTCAGATCAAAATCGCGAGCCAGATAGGAGAACGCGCCCTCGCTGGACACCAACCAGCGCTTGTCTGCTGGAATGGCTGCAAGCTCGTCCTTAATCGGATCAATCGCTGCCTTGATTTGTCCCTTGTAGGTCTCGGCGTTTGCCTCATAGGTTTCAGCATTAGCCGGATCATATTTTACAAAAGCGTCGCGGATATTATCAACGTAAATCAGCGCCGCTGTCGGGGACATCCAGGCATGCGGATTTGGTTTACCCGTATAGGGCCCTTCAGCAATGCCCATCGGCACCACACCCTGCGAAACAACGACTCCTGGAACGTCTTTTAAATTGGCAAAGAACTTTTCAAACCAGAGCTCGAGATTGAGGCCATTCCATAAAATAAGTTGGGCACCCTGCGCTTTCTGGATATCGCCCGGCGTTGGCTGATAATTATGAATCTCCGCGCCTGGCTTGGTAATAGATTCAACAATCGCCGCATCACCAGCAACATTGCGCGCAATGTCGGCAATAACCGTAAATGTGGTCACCGCCTTGAATTTGTCCTGTGCCGCTGCGGGAATGATCGCCAAGATCATTCCGAAGAACGCGCCCATTATTCCGGTCAACACGGACCGCCTCACTCCATCCAGCATAGCCTCTCCTTATTGCAATTGAGTTGCAACTGCATCCTTAGCGAGGATCATCAATTATTGCAAGTGCGAATGATTTGCAAAAAGACTTGGCAGTATCTGTCAGGAATGAATTGTGAGCAGCTCGTGCAACTTTGACAGAAAATGCTGGCATTGATATCTGTTCGCTCTTGCCGCCGCTGATCCCTACCTGACATTTCGCCAATTTAAGGACTGTGACGATGGCCGACACCGCTGCGCCGAACAATGGCGTTTCATCTTTAGCAATCGAAGCGCATGGGCTAACCAAAAATTTTGGCAATGTCCGCGCCGTGGACGGTATTGATCTTACCGTGCCGCGCGGCATGATCTTTGGCATCCTCGGACCAAATGGTGCTGGCAAGACCACCTTGTTGCGCATGCTGGCGACGTTGCTGCCGGCAGATGCGGGATCGGCAAAGGTGCTGGGTTTTGATTTGAAGGACTCGCCTCACGAGGTGCGCGGATCGATTGCCATGACCGGTCAATTTGCCTCGCTTGACGAAGATCTGACGGGACGTGAGAATCTGATCTTGCTTGCAAGACTATGGGGCTTCCGCGGACGCAACGCCAAGAAACGTGCCGATGATTTGCTAACAGCTTTCGACCTGATGGAGGCGGCTACCAAGCAGGTAAAGGATTATTCTGGAGGCATGCGCCGAAGGCTGGACATCGCCGCGTCGCTTGTTGTTACTCCCGGGGTTCTTTTTCTCGATGAACCAACAACCGGTCTCGACCCGATGGCACGCAAGAGTGTTTGGCGTATGATCCGCTCTCTTTCCGAGGCGGGCGTTACGATACTTTTGACCACGCAGTATCTTGAGGAAGCTGACCAGCTCGCTGCTCGCATAGCTGTCATCAATCATGGCAAAAAGATCGCCGAGGGCACCAGCCGCGAATTGAAAGCTGCAACTGGCTCCGGCTTTCTGCACCTGACATTGGTTGAGCATTCACGCATTGACGAAGCGGAGCAGGTGCTTGAAGAAATAACAGGTAACAAGCCCCAGCGAAGCTCGGAAGGTGCGGCCTTATCATTGATGATTGATACGCCTCAAAATGCCAATCGTGCTCTGGCCGCTTTAATAAAAGCCGACATCGAACTTGCTGATTTCTCTATGGGTGCGCCAAGCCTTGACGAAGTGTTTTTCGCTCTGACTGGCCAGATTACCGAGCCTCAGATTACTGACGGAGAAGCGTGATGGACGATAATAAGGCAACGGTTGCACTTATCCATGCTGCCCGCCCTCCTCAACCTTCAGCATTTTCCAATGCGCTTGTGTTTGGCTGGCGGGCAGTATTGAAATTTAAACATGTCCCTGAGCAGCTCTTTGATCTGGTGATGACGCCGATCATGTTCACCCTGCTCTTCACCTTCGTCTTCGGCGGCGCGCTCTCAGGGTCAACATCAGCCTATTTGCAGTATTTTTTGCCAGGCATCCTCGTACAGACCGTGGTGTTCAATTCAATGTACTCGGGAATGGGTCTGAGTACAGATCTTGGCAAGGGTCTGTTTGACAGGTTTCGTTCATTGCCAATTTGGTCTCTCTCGCCTTTCGCCGGTCTGATGGTCGGCGATATCCTGCGCCATCTCATCGCGTCCCTGCTTATTCTGATAATAGGGATTATTCTTGGCTATCGGCCGGAAGCTGGGATTATAGGTATCGTCGAGGCTTTGCTGTTGCTTATTGTTATAGGTTTTGGCTTTGGCTGGATATTTCTGGTGCTGGGATTGGTCATGCGTACGCCCAATACGGTCATGACAATGGCGTTCACCGGCATCATGCCGTTGGTTTTCGCATCGAACATCATGGTTGATCCAGCAACAATGCCCAGTCTGCTTAGGGCATTCGTCGAGGTCAATCCTGTATCGTTGATGACGACAGCTATGCGCGGTCTTATGGCTGGTAATGCGACAATGGTTCAAATTGGCGCAGCATTGATCGCGCCCGTCCTATTGACCATCACACTCGCGCCGCTCACGCTTTGGCTCTATCGCCGTAAATAAACAGGCCAAAACAATCCGAGTGATTGAAATAGGGAGCCGAATGTGAACATTCGGCTCCTATCCTATCACTACCGACAGTACTGTCCGCCTATGTAAGTTTCTTACTCGCCGTAAGGAACCCATATATTTTTGACTTGTACAGCCCGGCGCAAATATTCCTTGCCTTGCGCCTTGCCGCCCAGCCAGTCGCGCTGACGGCCATTGCTGACCCATGTGGTCTTCAAATTTCCACATGAGGCTCGCTCCACCATGGCACTGCCTTCCTTGGAGCCGATATACCAGATCGCATCAACTTCATCATGTTCGGCCAACGTCTTGGCAAGAACGTCGCGTTCACCGGTAATGATATTAATAACCCCGCCGGGCACGTCGGATGTGTCGAGCACCTGATACAGATTGGTTGCAAGCAGCGGATGCCGAGCAGACGGCACGACCACTACACGATTGCCCATCGAAATGGCCGGAAGCACCAGCGAAACAAAGGACAGAAGTGGGTTTTCATCCGGACAAACTATACCGACAATGCCAAAGGGCTCATTCATAGCCAGCGTCACATGGCGTGACTTGGTCGCGTGGACAGCACCATCATATTTGTCGGCCTGTGCAGCATAATAGAAGATGCGTCGCAGCGCCGTATCAAACTCTTCTGCCGCCGCCTTGGCCGACACGCCGGTGCTTTCGACCAAAAGTGCTTCGAATTCCGCACGGCGGGCATCAAGGTTTTCGCCAAGATAATAAAGCACCTGAGCGCGGTTGTGTGCAGTTGCACTTCCCCAGCCTCCAGCTTTGGTTGCCGCTTCTACCGCATTACGAATGTCTTTCCGATTGCCGATGCCGGCATGGCCGACGATCTGACCGCCTTTGCCAAGGACGGAATAGGAGTAGCCTCCGTCCGGTCGAGCTTGTTTGCCGCCGACATAGTTCTTGGCCGTACGGTCAATGGATCCACCCTGAGCAACCTTTGCATCTCCGTCCGGGGCCGCCGATAGTTTCAAAGGCTGTTCGGCCTTTGCTAGCGGCAAGCGCTTTTCCCAATCAGCGGTGAGATATTCATAAAGACCTTCGCGACCACCTTCCCTACCAAAGCCGGATTCGCGATAGCCGCCAAAGCCTGCGCCGGCATCGAGAAGATTGGTTGAATTGATCCAGACAACACCAGCTTTCACCCGTGCAGCCATATCAAGGGCCAGGTTGATATTCTCGGACCAGATTGAAGCGGCAAGCCCGTATTTTGTATTGTTCGCCAAGGCAATTGCCTCGTCGGGTGTACGGAAAGTAGTCGTCGTCGCGACAGGACCAAATATTTCGACTTCGCAGACAGTCGATGCCGGATCCACATCCGTAAAGAAAGCTGGAGCAAAGAAATTACCCTTGGCCGGGAGTTTCACGGGCGCTTGCCAAAGTGTGCCCCCTTCTGTCTTGCCCTTTTCAACAAGCGACGTCACGCGTTTCAACTGACCTGGCGAAACCAAAGCACCTATATCCATTGTCTTGTCGAGTGGATCTCCAACACGCAGCGTCTCCATGCGTTTGCGCAGCTTGTTGTAAAAGCGCTCGGCAACACCTTCCTGCACAAGAATACGGGATCCAGCGCAGCACACCTCACCTTGATTGAACCAGATTGCATCAACAACCCCTTCAATGGCGCCGTCAATATCCGCATCTTCAAAAACAATGAAGGGCGACTTGCCACCGAGTTCCAAGGAGAGCTTTTTTTCCGATCCGGCAATCTGCTCGCGGATGATCCGGCCAACCTCGGTGGAGCCGGTAAATGCTACCTTGTCCACATCCTTATGGCCGCAAATAGCAGCACCAGTTGTGCCATCGCCATGAACAATATTCACCACACCCGCAGGCAGACCCACCTCATGGCAGATCTCCGCGAAAGCGATAGCCGTTAACGGCGTCAGTTCGGCAGGTTTAAGGACAACGGTGTTACCGGCAGCAAGTGCCGGAGCGACCTTCCATGCCAGCATAAGCAAGGGAAAGTTCCATGGAATGACCTGACCGCAAACGCCGACCGGAGAATATCCTTCGAATTCTGTCTCGACCATTTCTGCCCAACCGGCATGATGATAGAAATGACGGGCGACAAGCGGAATATCAATATCCCGCGTCTCCCGGATAGGCTTGCCATTATCCATTGTTTCCAACACGGAGAAAAAGCGCTCACGCTTTTGTATATGCCGTGCAATGGCGTATAGATACTTGGCCCGCTCATGCCCGGGCAATACC
This sequence comes from Phyllobacterium sp. GQ127, assembly GCF_059758635.1. Lineage (NCBI taxonomy): Bacteria > Pseudomonadati > Pseudomonadota > Alphaproteobacteria > Hyphomicrobiales > Phyllobacteriaceae > Phyllobacterium > Phyllobacterium sp. GQ127. The sequence goes on along the minus strand of NZ_JCAXDZ010000006.1, from coordinate 18,655 downwards.
GACCATTTTCCGAATGCTGCGCGAGCAGCCTTTACCGCCGCATCCACATCAGCGGTCGTGCCTTGCACCACTTTTCCCAACGGAGAACCGTTTGCAGGGTTCATAACGGCAATCAGATCGCGACCTTCAATGCTGGTGAACTTACCATTGATGAAATGTCCGAAACCTTGGTTATTGGCATCGAGCCAGGCTTGAACGTCAGTATTACTTTCCGGTGCCGGGCCATATTCCATGGTGCGAAGAATATCCTTGATCTGTCCCATGTTTGTTTCCTTAAGCGAGCGCGTGGCGCGAAGACGCGGCATAACGGCCCGTCACATAATGTTCGAGTTGCCGTTCGATATCTCCAAGCATCGAGCTGGCACCAAGGCGGAAAAGATCCGGCTGCAGCCAGGGCAGGCCCAATTCCTCCTTCATCAGGATCAGCCAATTCATGGCGTCCTTGGCAGTCTTCATACCGCCGGCAGGCTTGAATCCAACGATCTGGCCCGAATATTCGCCAAAATCACGCAAGGCACGCAACATGATCAAACTGACAGGCAAAGTTGCATTGACATCTTCCTTGCCTGTGGATGTCTTAATGAAATCGGCACCAGCCTGCATTGCGACCATGGAAGCACGATAAACATTGCGTAGCGTATTGAGGTCGCCAGTTGCGAGAATTGCTTTCAAATGCGCTTCGCCAGAGGCTTCGCGCATCTGCACGATCTCGTCGTAGAGCGCTTCCCAATTCTGCGTAAGAACCTGCTCGCGATTGATAACAATATCAATTTCCTTGGCACCCTCGCCTACCGCATATTTGATTTCGGCAAGGCGCTGCGGCAATGGCGTCAAGCCAGCGGGAAAGCCGGTCGCAACCGATGCAACAGGAATGTTCGTTCCGCGCAAGGCCTTAACAGCGTGCCCAACCATAGTAGGATAAACGCACACCGCGCCCGTCGTAATATTGGCATCGCCAAGGCCAAGCGCTTCAAGTATGTCTATGCGAACCGGACGTTTTGCCTTCGCGCAAAGCCGCTGAACACGCCCTGCCGTGTCGTCACCTGCCAGTGTGGTGAGGTCAATACATGTGATCGCTTTTACCAGCCAAGCAGCCTGATATTCCTTCTTTACGGTCCGGCGTGTCGTCAGAGTGGCAGCACGGCGTTCCGTGGCAGAACGGTTGACAGCAATATCCTCAAACCACTCAGGTTTCAGTTCAGTGCCGGTGTTGCGCGCATGAGCTTTCTGCACGGCTAAGTGCGTGCCCTTGGCAACCGATAAGTCTTGCGTGTTCATCCACGACCCTTCCTGTGATCTATGAAGCGATTGAGCAAAATAGCTGCAACTATGATGAGTCCGGTGACGGTCATCTGATAGAAGGAGCCCAATCCCAGAAGATTGAATATGTTTCTAAGAACTTGAAGCAACATTACGGCAAAGAATGTGCCGAGAACACCACCGCGACCGCCAAAAAGGCTTGTACCGCCAAGGACAACCGCTGCGATGGCGTCAAGCTCCAGGCCTTGCGCTGCTGTTGGCTGACCGATGCGCAAACGCGATGTCAAAAGAATTCCACCGAGAGCCGCCATGAAGCCGGAAACAGCAAAGACGGCCGTGACAATCAAGCGGGTGGGTAGACCGGAAAGACGGGCAGCTTCCGGATTGCCACCTGTCGCAAACACATACTCACCAAAGACTGTAAGCCGCAGCACAAGCCCTGCCACAATGCAAAGGCCTATAAAGATCAGCCCCATGGACGAAATGGCAAAGCCGGGAAAGATTGGCACCATCGTTGAGCCGATGGCGGCAAAACCTTGCGGCAGCCCGCTGACTGGCACGCCATCGGTCAGAAGATAGGTAATGCCCCGGAAAGAGACGAGGCCGGCCAAAGTTACAATGAAGCTCGGCACTTGTGCCAGAGCGCTCGTCGCACCCATGGCTGCGCCACAGGCTGTTCCCGCCAAAACCGTTATTGCAACTGCGATGAATGGATCGAAACCGTTGGACATGAGCACTGCCACCAGCATACCGCACAGTGCTACAATGCTACCCACAGACAAATCAATATTCCCTGTGAGAATGACAAAGGTCATCCCAATGGCAACGACGCCTACCACGGCTGCCTGTTGGAAGAGGTTGGCTATGTTTGCGAAAGTCAGAAAATTATCAGACAACGTTGTCGCGATCGCTACCACCGCCAAAAAGATGACAATGAAATTATACTCGATACCGAGATCAATGGCCCGTTTACCCAACCCCGGCGAAGGCAGCTGAGCGGCGGATATTGCTGTTTTAGACATGGTGTTCACCCAATATTGTAGCCCGCAGAATTGTATCGCGGTCGGTGATGGACGGATCATATCGTCCAATATTGCGGCCCTCATGGAAGACCCAGATTGCATCGCAGGCAGCATAGAGTTCTTCGAGTTCGCTGCTGGCAACAATTACCGCTGCGCCATCTTCTGCCAATTTATCCACCAGATTATAGAGATCGGCTTTCGCCCCAATATCTAGACCACGGCTTGGCTCATCCAGCAGAAGTACACGGGCGCCATTGATGATCCACTTCGCCAGGACAATTTTCTGCTGATTGCCACCGGAAAGCTGCACCACAGCCTGTTCCGGCTTGCCATACTTGGTGGAAAGACTTTGAAGGACCGGTGTTGCCTTCTGTTTTTGGAGCGAATGGCGCGTCAACCAGCTCTGGCGCATGGAAGGTAACGTCGCGTTTTTGTAGATGGGCGCGTGTAGTATCAAACCCTCGGTCTTGCGGTTCTCCGGTACGAGGCCCAAACCACATCGAATAGAGTCTGCCGGATGACGTGGACGGAAGTTCTTGTCTTCCAGCAATATCTCACCTTCGAAATGGTGCGCTCCAAACAAAGCTTTCAGAAACGACGTGCGGCCTGATCCGTTAAGTCCGGTAAGGCCGACAACTTCACCCCAGCGCACATCAAGTCCAGAAATATTGAGACCCTCTGCACCACGCAGCCTGTTGACTTTCAACGCTACCTTGCCTGTAACCGGCTTGCGGACCTTACGTTCAATCAGCGAACGCTCCTTGCCTATGATGGCGGTAACAAGTTGCTCATCGGTGGTGTCAGCAATATCGTACGTTCCGATAGTCTTGCCGCCGCGCAAAACCGTAACCCGATCACCGATCTCACGCAATTCACCAAGCCGGTGACTGACATAAACAATTGCGACGCCATGCTTCACCAAATCGCGGATAACTTCGAATATGCTCTTCAGCTCAGTCTCATTGAGCGATGCCGAAGGCTCATCCATGATAATGATTTTCGCATCCATGGTGAGCGAGCGGGCGATTGCGGTCAGCTGCTGGTTGGCAACAGATAGAGTTTCAACACGCGCATCGGCGGCGAAATTTGCACCAACCCGCCGCAAAGCTTCGTGGGCGCGCTTGCGCCTTGCCTTGTGATCAATCAGACCAAACTTGCCCGGCGCATGACCGAGAAATAGATTTTGTTCGACAGTTAGTTGCGGGACAAGATCCAACTCCTGATAGATCATGGAAATGCCAAGTCGCGATGCTTCTGCCGGACTGCGCAATTCTACAGGATTACCTTCCAGCGCAAGCTGTCCGCCTGTTGGCCGAAAAGCTCCCGCTATGATTTTGAGCAGCGTCGACTTCCCGGCACCATTTGCCCCGAGCAGACAGTGGACCTCACCTGCACGGACTTCAAGCGATGCCGATTCCAGTGCGATAATGTTCGGCAGAAATGTCTTTGAAACGTTTTTAACCGTCAGAACGTCACGTATCATCGCTTATCCCCAATGCATAACGGGCGGTGGCCTCATCGGTAACAATGACTGATACGTAGCCGGCTTTTAACACCGAGGTTGCGATCTTGAATTTTTCCTCTCCCGCGACCACACCAATTGACCACTGCTTGTTTTTCAGCAGTTCAAGGCGCATGCCAACGGTACGGTCATCAATCGCTGTATCAACGATTTTGCCATCCTTATCGACGAAGCGTCCGAGAATATCACCCACAGCGCCGGCATCTTTAAGCCGGTCTATATCTGCTTCATCCAGATAGCCGGAACTTAGCAGCACTGATTCATGGGTAATTCCGCCCATGCCAAAGCAGACAATATCAGCCTGCATGGCTAGCTTCAGTACACGTTCAATAATTGGATCTTCTTCAAGAACCTCGCGCGTGCTCTTTTTCCCGACAATAGCAGGAACAGGCAAAAGCGTTGCGGTGCCATTGCCAGCCTTGGCGAACTCTTCTGCCACGGCACTGGTGTGTGTTACCGTCGAGCGCAAATTGGTCGCGCCATTAACCAGCACGACATGCACACCAGGATTCCAATTATTGGGCAGAAAGCGCGCCACGGCCGACATTGTGCGACCCCATGAAACGCCGATCAGTTCTGCCTTTGGATTAAGTCCTGCCAAATACCGCGCGGCAGCCTGGGCAACACTCTCCATAAGCAGAGCTGAATCGGTTGAACCGCCCGAAGGAACGACAATTGCATCGCGAAGACCAAACTCCTGCTGCAACCTCACCTCGAGTTCCGTCTTCCGGTAAGCACGCGGCGTTATCTCAATACGGACAACACCCAATTCCTTCGCCTCAGTCATGAGGCGGGCGATCTGCCAGCGGGTCAGACCAAGTTCCTTGGCGATCTCGCTCTGGGTTTTGTCGAGATCATAATAAAGCTTGGCTACGCGAACCATGAGATGTTCACGCTGCTCATCGGAGGGCAATCGTACGGACGGGTTTTGACGTGCATCGTTCATCGTTCGGCTCCTGCCCTTTGCCGTGCACTCAAGGCGTGGAGCACCGGTGTCAATGATTCCGTTGCATTTCTATAAAGTTCCATCGTCTCGCGATAGCGTTTTGACCGTTGCGCATCCGGAAGCATTTCTTTGGTCGGAGCAGCACAGGCTTCAGACGCAGTGATCAAATCCGGAAACAGACCGAGAGCATGGGCAGAACAGACGGCTGTACCGACAAGCGAAAGATTATCGTCATACGCAACATGTACCGAACGCTGCAGAGCATCCACTGTTGCTTGCAACCATAGTGGATTTTTACAAATGCCGCCGGCAACGACAATCCGCTCGACGTTGACACCGCGCTGTTCAAGGACAGCAACGATATTGGCTGAGCCTAATGCGATGGAATCGACGGCCGAAGCGTATAGGTCTGCCCGGTCGTGTCCAAGGGACAGTCCAAGTACGGCACCGCGTAGATCAGCGTCGCGGTATGGCGTACGGTTTCCCATCCAGTAGTCCAGAGTCAACAAACCCGAACCGCCCCCAGATGCATTGGAGGCCTTCTTGATCAGATCGGTATGTCCTTGCTCATCAAGGCCGAATAGCTTCTGGCTGAACCAGTTAAGGATCGAACCGGCCGACACCTGCCCGGCTTCTACCAGCCAAAGCCCATCCACCAACGCATTTGGATAAGGACCCCAGAAACCGCTTACGTCACTTTGTTCATTCAAATGGGTCAAATGAACAACTGATGTTCCGCCAATGATTAGCATTCCGCCAGCGGCAACTGTACCGGCACCGAGCAATCCTATATGGGCGTCGATACCGCCCTGCACAACGATTGCCTGTCCGGAAATACCCAAGGCATCCGCAATGCCTGGTTGCAAATTTCCGATAACATCGCCTACTGGAATAATCCGCTGCGGTAGTTTTTGCTGCAATCGGGAAATGCCAAGCGCATCATAAATTTCCGGAACGAAACTGCCGTTTTTGGAATCATAGTTCCACTTGCAGGCGGCATTCATGCGCGAGCCGGACCACTCCCCACAGAGCCGGAAATTGATAAAATCCAGCGCTTCGCAGATGACGTCCGCTTTCTCAAAAATCGCAGGCTCATTGGCAGAAAGCCACATCGCCTTGGGCACCAGCCATTCGGCAGCGTCGCCACCGCCGCTATAATCCATAACCGGATGTTTTACTGTTTCAGTGGCTCGGGCTTCTTCGCTGGCACGGCAATCCATCCATAGAATTGCCGGATAAAGCGGCTTGCTTTCCTTGTCACAGACGACAACCGAAGAAGCCGTTGTGGCCGCGCATACAGCTGCAATTTCGTTGGAGCCGCATCGAGCGATTGCCTCACGCCCGGCTGTCAGCACCGCAGCCCACCAGTCCTCAGCCTGCTGCTCTGCCCAGCCAGCACGCGGATAGGTTGTGTCATAACTGGCTTCCGACAAAGAGAGCATTACTCTGCCCTCTACATCGTAAACTCCAGCCCTGACACCTCCCGTGCCGAGATCAAAGTTCAGAACCAATGTCACTCTTGTATCCTCCCTTTCCACACCATTATGGGCGGAACATCACTTTCGAGAAGAACATGGATTTGTCGGTCCGGAATTTTTCAAACATGCCTGGCAATTCAGCGAGATCAAGGTCGTGGGTGATCATAAACTCCCATTCGAGTTGGCCAGAGCCGAGTTTGTCCAATGTAACGGTCCACTGGCGACCAGGATATGGGGAGCCAAAGGAATTCCATGAACCGTGCAGCGATATCTCCTGGCGGAGAAAATGCTGGAAAGTTTTGTTTTCCAAAGCCACTTCCGCAACCGGTATCCCAATGAAAACAACATGCCCGCTTGGCGCTGCCAACTTCACCGCCATATTGACTGACGAAGGATGCCCTGCAGCTTCGACAATTGTATCGCAGAGCAAATCAGCTGGAATCTCAGCACCGGCAAGAAACGTATGCTTGGCGCCTGCACGCCGCGCCATCGCCAGTTTCTCTTCGGAAACATCAATTGCTACAACTTCGCTGGCTCCCATCAGCCGCATCCATTGGATAGCGAACAGACCAATGGGACCGCAACCGATGACACCGCCACGCTGACCCATCGTCATTCCGCCTGCTTTCCAAATCGCGTGGAGCGCAATTGAAGCAGGGTCGGTCATTGCCACCGCTCGCGGATCTATATTTTTTGGCGTCTTCAACAAATTGGATACCGGAACACAGACATATTCCGCATAGGCCCCATCACGGCGTGAACCGAAATAATCATAGTCCCGGCAACGCGAAAACTGTCCCTGCTGACATTGGTCACATTTATAGCATGGCAGCATCGGTGGAATGGCCACAAGTTCGCCAATTTCGAAACCTTCAACGCCCTCGCCAATTTCGGTGATATGACCGGAAAACTCATGACCGCAAATGAGCGGCATCTTGTGTGCGCCCTTGATCAGCATACGCGGCATGTCAGAGCCGCAAACACCAACAGCTGCAACCCGTATTTTCACATGGCCGGAAAGCAATTGTGGAACCGGGACATTTTCAAGACGAATATCGCCTGGGGCATAAAGTACTGCAGCACGCATCTGGTAATCCTTGGAATTGATAAAGAGATCGCGGGGCAGGATGTGCCCTGCCCCGCAGGCCTTGGGAGAGGCTATTACTGACCGAGAACGCTCGGGCGATATTCGGCAAAAAGTCCCTGACGCGGGAAATCAGCAACATTTTTGGAGGTGACAAGTGTCGAACCTGCATCGACGAATTTCGCCACTTCCTTCTTGGCAGATGCCTCCCGCGCGACCTGAATCGTAACGTCCCCGAGATATTTCGGATCGTTGAGAGCTGAACCGATATAGTTGCCACCATCGGCAATGATGCTCAGCGCTTCAGACAAGCCGTCAACACCCGCAACGAGAACATCATTCCGGTTATTCTCCTTGAGTACCTGCAAAGCTCCAAGCGCCATATCGTCATTATGGGCATAGACAACTTTAACATCAGGGTTTGCCTGCAACAGATCCTGCATAGCCGTTACCGCATTGGCGCGAATATATTCAGCATAAGGCCCCTCGACGATGGTGTGGCCAGTACCCTCCAGGGCCGCATGAAAGCCATCTCGGCGATCCATCATGACAGCGCCGCCCGCATCCCCTTGAATTTCAATAATCTTGGCCTTTTCAACTCCGTCCGCTTTCAATCTGGCTACGACAGCTTCACCGACCAATTGGCCCATTTTCTTGTTATCGCGACCCACATGAGCAGTTACACCAGTACCGTTAACGCTACGATCCACCGTGATCACCGGGATACCAGCAGCCACAGCTGCTTCGAGTGATGGAACGACCGCATCCGGGTTGACCGGATTGATAATGAGCGCATTGACGCCCTGTGTAATCAGATCCTGGATATCATTGTTCTGCTTGCTGACATCTCCGTTTGCATCAAGAAATATCAATGTATCTCCGCCCGCCTTAGCCGCGGCCTCCGCACCGGTTTTCAATTGAACATAAAACGGAGATTGCAGAGTTACCTGGCTAAATCCAATCTTCAAACCCTCGGCGCGAGCCGAGAGCACGGGCATTCCCAAACCAAATGCGAGAGCAAGCGTAAAAACAGAAGCAGCGGTTTTCGTAACGAAACGACGACGGTTGAGCATGGTGTTCCTCCCCAGAACTCTTCTAAAAACAACAAAAGTGAAAATAATTCACATTTGTAATAGCAAATAACCAGAAGCCCATCCGCATGTCAACCACGTTACATAGACAGTGGAATGTGCTTCCGCACAATGCGCGGTTCCCGGGGGGCGGTCTAATGAAGCAAGCCGACGTGCTCGCTGCGAGACCGGCAAGTAGACACGGGCTTTAGGCGCCCGAAACCAGCTCAATGACCGCGATGATCAGCGGACGTAGCAACTTCTATTGATTGTCAAAGACTTACCAATTGCGAAAATATGTTACAGTTGTTGTGAGTTACGAAGACATCACTGTCTTTCATTTTCCGGCAAGGAGATACTTACCTTGAACTTAAGGCATCAGATCGTCGCACTGGCAATTGTTCCGCTGGTTCTGGCCATATTATCAGTAACGACACTGCTAACCTTGCAATCAACGAACCTAGTGCAAAGCAGTATCGATACATTTGAGCGCAATATGCTTGATGCAAAAAAAACCGAACTACTCAATCTTACCAATCTCGCTCTTTCAGCAATTCAGAACATTTATCAGTCGGCTGGCCCGGATGACGAGAATGCCAAGGAGCAGGTCCGGGCTATCCTCACGGGTTTGGACTACGGCAAGGACGGTTATTTCTTTGTCTATGATTATGACGGGAACAACGTTGTTCATCCGCGCCAAGCATTCCGTCCCGGCCATAATTGGCTCAGGTTGCTAGACCCCGATGGTGATCAGGTGATTGCCAATCTGATCGAGAAAGCAAAGCAGGGGGGTGGATTGCACCAGTATAAATGGGAGAAACCTTCTGCCGGAATCATGGCCGACAAGCTTTCATTCGCCGTTGGCCTTGATAAATGGAAGTGGATGGTTGGCACAGGGGTTTATTTGGATGATGTCTTTACCCAAACTGCCGCGGCCAAAGCTGATCTTCGCAGCAGTATCGGCAATACGTTTTGGACCGTTGCCCTTATCGCCTTGCCAGCAGTGCTTATTGTTTTTGCCACTTGCATGCTCTTGAACCTTCGAGAACGGCGGCTGGCTGACAGCAAGCTCAAGCAGTTGACCCAACGTGTCATCAACGCCCAGGAAGAAGAGCGCTCCAGACTTGCCCGGGAGCTACATGATGGTATTTCGCAAAATCTTGTCGGCGTACGGTATGCGATTGATCTGGCAAGCAGGAAGGTTAACAGTCAAAGCCTTGATGCGGCAACAGCAATCAACCGCGGAGCCGAAGCACTTAATGGCGCTATCAAAGAAGTTCGAAGGCTTTCGCATGATTTGCGCCCTCGTGTTCTTGACGATCTTGGCCTGGCACCTGCCCTCCAGGCACTGGTGCACAATTTCACTGAACGGACTGGCATCGAGGCGAATTTTTCGTCGATCGATTATAAAAACATGCTTAAAGCGGAGGCGAGCACGGCACTTTATCGTGTGGCACAGGAGGCTTTGAACAATGTCGAGCGTCACGCTGCCGCAACGCGCGTTGACATCATTGTTTCCACGAACGCTGGCCGTATACAAATGGTCGTTTCCGATAATGGAAACGGCTTCAGTCAGCCCCCCGGCAAAGACAAGTCTCCGCGTCTTGGCGGACTCGGTTTGCGCAACATGCAAGAGCGAATGGCCCACTTTGGCGGTTTGCTCCTGGTGAAATCAGATGTCGAGGGAACCACTCTTACTGCTATGCTGCCAAGATCCGCCATGCTGAAATCCAAGCCTGCGGCAAATGCTGCATGAACAAGACCCACCCAATCAAAGTACTATTGGTTGACAACCATCCCCTTGTCTTGGACGGTCTGCGCGCATTGCTGGAGACCTATCCGCATATCGCTGTTGTGGGTGTTGCGCGGCTTGCACGAGAAGGTTTGGAAATCGCGCAATCGACCCTACCGGCCGTGGTCTTGATGGATATCAACATGCCACAAATAAACGGTATCGAAGCTATTGAATTGTTCAAAGAACAATTGCCGGATACCCGCATTCTGATGCTCTCCATGCATGACAGCCGCGAATATATCTCCACTTCGGTCATGCACGGAGCTTCTGGCTATATTTTGAAAGACGTTTCCACTGACGAAATAGTCTCGGCCATCGAAGCTGTGGCGACTGGAAAAACCTATTTTTCATCTGGCGTTGCGGATGTACTGCTTGAGCGCAGAACTGCCGAAAACGCGCTGCCTTTAACAACACGGGAACATGACGTACTGCTGTTGATAGCAGCAGGCAACAGCAATCGCGATATCGCACTTGCTCTGGGGATTTCAGCAACAACGGTTGAAACGCATCGCAAGAACATCAAGAAAAAATTGAATATTACCTCCACGGCAGGTCTGACCCGTTACGCCATTGAGAATGGACTCGTCAGCCAGTCGGGTCCGGATACCCATTAGTGGGTAGACAAGTCCATTTGTTTATTTAGATGGCTTGTCCCAACTGACATCGCGACATACGAGTTCGCCAGGCCGGAACACGCTAGGGAAGCGCTCGGTCACGGGAGGATGCCAATGTCAGTATTATTGTCCGTGTCGCGTGCCATTGATGCGATCAACACCTTTGTCGGCAAGGCGGTATCATGGCTTGTTCTCGCCGCAGTTCTCATCAGTGCGATCAACGCAACAACCCGTAAACTCTTCAATGTCAGCTCAAATGCGTGGCTAGAGGCGCAGTGGTATTTATTTTCCGCGGTCTTTTTACTTGCTGCCGGCTACACTCTGCTTAACAATGAACATGTGAAGGTCGATCTGATCTACGGTCAGATAAAACGAAGATCGCAACTCTGGATTGAGGTTTTTGGAACGCTTTTCTTTCTCTTTCCCTTCTGCCTCATCACGATTTACCTCTCCTGGCCTGTGGTTCTTTCAAAACTAGCCAGCGGCGAAGTCTCAAACAATACTGGCGGCCTGCTTTTGTGGCCGGTATGGGCGTTGATACCCGCGGGCTTCGGCCTTCTTGCTCTTCAGGGGCTTTCCGAGCTGATAAAACGCATCGCGATCCTCAGGGGTCACATTCCTGACGCCGTGGCAATTGCCGACGCTGACGCTGCTATACTCTAATCCGGGAACAATCATGTTTGCCATCATCGCGGAAAATCTCGCGCCAATCATGTTCCTGTCACTGATTGTCGTATTGTTGCTGGGCTATCCGGTGGCTTTTGCGCTCGCCTTTGTCGGCTTTCTCTTTGGCTTTGTCGGAATTGAGATGGGTCTTCTACCCATCAATCTTTTCGGCGCTATTCCCGACCGTATATTTGGTCAGATGTCCAACGAGACTTTGCTGGCAATTCCCTTCTTTACCTTCATGGGACTGGTACTGGAGCGAAGCGGTATGGCCGAAGAATTGCTGGACACTATCGGCCAACTCTTTGGCCCGGTCCGTGGCGGCCTTGCATTTGCAGTCATTTTCGTTGGAGCAATTCTCGCAGCAACCACAGGCGTGGTAGCAGCTTCTGTTATTTCCATGGGGCTTATATCGCTGCCAATCATGCTCCGTTATGGATATGATCGCCGCGTAGCGGCAGGCACTATTGCAGCGTCGGGAACATTGGCTCAAATCATTCCCCCAAGCCTTGTGTTGATCATTCTTGCCGACCAGCTTGGCCGCTCCGTAGGGGACATGTATAAGGGTGCATTGGTCCCCGGATTGATGCTTGTCGCCGCCTATTCGGCCTACATCATTGTCATGTCATTCATTCATCCGACACGAGTGCCCGCATTGCCTGCCGAGGCACGAACCTTGCGCGGGTGGAAGCTACTTCAAAAGGTAATAACGTCTCTGGTGCCTCCGCTGGTGCTGATTTTTCTGGTCCTGGGGACCATATTTATCGGTCTGGCAACCCCGACCGAAGGCGGAGCCATGGGAGCAGTGGGTTCTTTGGCACTCGCTGGCCTCAATCGAAGGTTAGACATGCCGATGATAACGTCTGCGCTCTATGCAACAGCCAAGCTTTCTTCTTTCGTTATTTTCATTTTGCTTGGCGCGCGTGTGTTTTCGCTTACTTTCTATGGTGTGAACGGCCATATCTGGGTTGAACACCTGATGACGTCCGTGCCCGGCGGCGTCATTGGCTTTCTAATCATCGCTAACCTTTTAGTTTTCTTCCTGGCGTTCTTTCTTGACTACTTCGAATTGGCGTTCATCATCATCCCGCTATTGGCACCGGTCGCTGATGCGTTGGGCATCGACCTCATATGGTTCGGCGTCATGCTGGCGATCAACATGCAGACCTCGTTCATGCATCCGCCGTTCGGTTTCTCGCTGTTTTATCTGCGATCGGTGGCACCGTCGCGCGCCTATAAGGACAGGGTTACGGGAGCCACAATTCAGCCCGTCACGTCAGGACAGATTTACTGGGGAGCACTGCCCTTCCTCGGTATTCAGTTGACGATGGTCGGACTCGTCATGGTGTTTCCACAGCTTGTGACCCACTACAAGTCCAATGCGCTAGCGGTTGATCCGGCGAGTATCCAATTGAATGTTCCTATGCCCGGTGCCGGTTCTACAAATCCATTTGGAACGCCACCTCAACCATTTGGCGCACCTGCCCCGTCTTTCGGTGGCCAAGCGCCCTCGCCACAAGCCCCATCGCCCCCTGCCTTTGGTTCGCCCACGCCAAGTTTTGGTCAACCCGTCAAACCACCAGCCAACGCTCCCCAGTAATTAATTGGCAGCGCGTTTGTGAAAAACATCTGCAAAATCCAGGAGGAACATCATGACACATAAAATAGATCGCAGAAGCTTTTTGACTAAAACAGCAATTGGCGGCGCTGCCACGGCGGCCGCGGCCACTCTTGCCGCTCCAGCAATCGCACAGGAATTGCCCACGTTGCGTTGGCGCCTGACCTCAGGATTTCCAAACAATCTCGATACTATTTATGGCGGCGCTGTTGTTATGGCAGAGGCGCTGTCCAAGATCACGGAAGGTAGATTCCAAATTCAAGTTTTCCAAGCCGGCGAACTGGTCCCTGGCGCACAGGCACTTGATGCCGTCAAGGGAGGCACGGTCGAGATCGCGCATACATGTGGATATTATTTTACAGGCAAGAATCCAGCATTTGCTATCGGTTCGACAATTCCTTTCGGCTTGAACGCAAGACAACAAAACGCGTGGCTCTATCATGGTGGTGGCAATGAACTTTACGATGAATTCCTCGCGGATTACGGCGTTGTCGGGAAACCCGGCGGCGGTACCGGCGCCCAGATGGGAGGCTGGTTCCGCAAGGAGATCAACAGCGTTGCCGATCTTAAGGGCATCAAAATGCGCATTGCAGGCGTGGCCGGGGAAGTGATGTCAAGGCTGGGCGTCGTGCCTCAGCAGCTCCCGGGAGGCGATATCTATCCTGCTCTGGAGCGTGGCACGATCGATGCCGCCGAGTGGGTCGGCCCATACGACGACGAGCGCCTGGGCTTTTATCAAATCGCACCCTATTATTATTATCCAGCTTACTGGGAAGGCGGACTGACTATCCATTTTTACATCAACAAGGGCCAATATGAGGCACTGCCTGAACCATATAAAGTGGCGCTAGACACTGCTTGCAAAGCAGCCAACATCAACATGCAGGCGCTGTATGATGTAAAGAACACAACGGCCATTCGCTCGCTAGTGGGCAAGGGCGTCCAACTTCGCCCTCTTCCACGCGATGTGATGGATGCTGCCTACAAGGCGACCTTCGAGTTGTATGAAGAATACAACGCCAGTAATCCTGCATGGGCTAAAATATATCCTGCGTGGAAGAAATTCCGTGATGAATCTTTTGAATGGTTCCGCGTGGCCGAATATAGTTATGATAGCTATGTTTATACGGCTCAGGCATCAGGTAAATAAATAATCAAGGCGACCCGGCACTCGGTGCCGGTCGCCACCCCGCTTGGGTCAGGATCTGCTTTCATCCTTTGAATATTGTAAATTGTGATCTCGATGTATTGAACTTAACGCGTTCCACGTCTAAACGCCTTCGCTCAGATCACGGGAGGCAACCTTGAAGATTCTTGCAAATTTTTCGGCATTCATTGGCAAGACCTTTGCGCTATGGGTCATAATATTTGCTGTTCTCGGCTTTCTGTTTCCCGATACATTTAAGCAGCTGACGCCTTATATCGTAACCCTGCTCGGCATCATCATGTTTGGCATGGGTCTTACCCTTTCATTGGACGATTTCAAGGAAGTAGGAAAACGTCCTTTTGAAGTTCTTATCGGCGTGATGTCCCAGTTCATCATAATGCCCTTGCTGGCTGTTTTGTTGACTAGAATTATTCCCATGTCCCCTGAAATTGCAGCCGGCGTCATTTTGGTAGGATGTTGTCCTGGCGGCACGTCAAGCAATGTTATGACCTATTTGAGCAAGGGCGACGTTGCACTGAGCGTTGCCTGCACAAGCGTCACAACATTGACCGCACCCCTTGTCACGCCATTTCTCGTTTGGCTTTTTGCCAGTCAATATCTACCCGTTGACGCCACGGCCATGTTTATCAGCATTCTCAAGGTTATCCTGTTGCCATTGGCGTTGGGCTTCCTGATGCAAAGACTTCTTCCATCGATTGTCAAATCGGCGGTGCCGGTATTGCCTCTCGTTAGCGTGGTGGGCATTGTATTGATCGTTGCAGCGGTGGTTGGTGCAAGCAAGGGCGCCATCCTCCAATCTGGCCTCATGATTTTTGCAGTCGTTGTCCTTCATAATGGACTGGGTTACCTGCTCGGTTTTTTTGCGGCCCAAGCCAGCGGGCTTTCCTTGTCGAAACGCAAGGCAATTGCCATTGAGGTTGGCATGCAGAACAGCGGCCTGGGCGCCGCACTCGCCAGCAGCTATTTTTCTCCGGTTGCCGCAGTTCCCAGTGCCATCTTCAGCGTATGGCACAATATTTCCGGAGCGCTGCTCGCCAATTACTTTGCAGGCAAAGAAGAAGCATGAATTGTAGCCAGTCCTGCATACGCGTGAGCGCGTATGCTAACCAGAAACTGGCATGGGAGGCGATCGTTTGAGATCTCTTATTTGCCTTACGAGCACGGGCGCGATCAGCAAGGCCCCGATAAGGGAGGAGTAGAGCTCCGGTACTACGAGCAGGATTGCCGCAAGGATAAGCAATACTTGCTCCCATAATTTTGTCCGGACCAGCATAAAGCCGGACAGTGCAGCGCCGAGACAGGTTATTCCGAGCATACAGCCAAGGAAGGCCGTGAAAAAAGCGCTCCAGGTAAAATTGGCCGTAACCAACAGCAGCGAGGGTGAGAAGACGAAGACAAAGGGTACCAACACCTTACCCATGCTTAGCCGGAACGCGGTGTTTCCTGTTTTGAACGGATCTGCGCCCGCCATGCCAGCTGCAGCGTAGGCCGCCAGCGCGACTGGCGGTGTAATGTCGGCCAGAACTCCGTAATAGAAGACGAAAAAGTGAGCCACTATCGGCTCAACGCCAAGTATTCCGAGTGCTGGGGCCGCAATGGTCGCCATGATAATATAATTGGCAGTGGTCGGAATTCCGCATCCCATAAGGATGCAAACAATGCCGGTCATGACGAGCGTGAAGAGCAGCGTTAGGGACTGGGGGGCGAACATCATCGTTGGCAACACGGTACCGAACCAGCTTGCCATTTCTGCAGCTGTTGATGTGACGATGAACGATATTTTGAACCCGACGCCGGTTAAGGTTACGACACCAACGACTATACCGACCGTGGCAGCGGCGGCCCCAACTGCCAGTGCATATTTTGCTCCATCGCGAAGGCTTTCCAGAACCTCGCTCACCGACATTCTTTTGCGCGGGTTAAAAAGACCAACGAGAATACACAGCGTTATGCCCCAGAAAGCTGCCAAATAGGGCGTATATCCTACCAGAAGTATTCCTATCAGGACGATGAGTGGAATGACCGTCGGCCAATCCCTCTTGAAGGCTTCTTTTAAGTCGGGCATTTCGTCGGCCCGCATACCGCGGAGACCCGTACGCTTTGCCTCGAAATGTACCTGAACGAGAACCCCGAAAAAGTGCATAAATGCAGGCACAATCGCGGCGAGAATGATCGTTGTATAGGGTAAATCCAAAAATTCGATCATCAGAAAAGCCGCCGCACCCATTATGGGTGGCGTAATTTGCCCACCTGTTGAGGAGGCCGATTCTACGGCGGCTGCGAAGTGCCGCTTGTATCCGAGACGGATCATTGCGGGTATCGTCAACGAACCAACCGTTACGGTATTGGCGACGGAGGAACCGGAGATCATGCCGAAAAGCGCCGAGCCAAAAATCGAAACCTTCGCTGGCCCACCTGCATAGCGGCCGGCAACCCACGCCGCGCAATCCAGAAAAAGTTGCCCGAGACCAATTCGTGTAGCGAATACGCCAAAAAGCACGAAGTGAAAGACATAGGTGGCGACGACACCGAGGGCGATACCGTAAATACCTTGCGTCGTCAGATATAGGTGATCGACAAGCTGGGAAACGGTTGCACCCGGATGTATCAAAATGCCAGGCATTGAGGGCCCATATAGCGCATACGCCATGAACAGAAGCGCGATGATTGGCAGCGGCCATCCGACGGAGCGGCGCGTTGCTTCAAGGAGTACCACAATAAGCAGGGCTCCGAGGACTACGTCTGTCTTGGTTGGGTTGCCTACTCTAAATGCTAGATCATCGAGCGGTATCAAAGGAACATGCGCAACCGCGACTACCGCGCCGATAGCAAGAAGCCAGTCTAGTACAGAAATACCGAGCGGGCGCCACAGTGAAGCGCTAACTGGTTTGTCGTAACCTTTGCGGGAGAAGGGAAAAACCAGAAAAACCAGACCCAGCACAAAGGACAGATGGATGCCCCTGTGCACCATTTCAGAAAGAAGGCCAAAACCAGCCGTATAATAGTGGAAGAGCGACAGTGCCACCAAAAGCCCACCGACGAGCCGCGCCGCGATTGGAGCAAGCGGCCGAAACCGAATCTCAGAATCGAACTGTTCTTCAAGTTCCCGTGCTTTGGCCTCGTCCAGCTCCATTGGAGATAAAGGTGGTCTCTCAGCCGAAGGAATGGGCATCCCGTGCTCCGTCGCATTTTCTGTGGCAGGTCATGGCATACGGCTTAAAGCCGCATGCGCAGCAACTGAAGTGTCCGTTCTATTTCAGAACGCCTGCTTCCTTGTAAAAGCGTTCGGCACCTGGGTGAAGAGGTATTCCAAGTCCGGTCGTTGCATTTTTCAGGGTTATCAGCTTTCCCTTTGCATGGCCTGCATCAAGTGATGCGCGGGTAGCGTCATTCCACATTACCTTGGTAATATTATAGACAAGTTCCTCTGGTTGTTTTGCGCTCGTTACCCATTGGGCAGCAACTGAGATCGTCTCTGTTTCGGCAACGTCCTTATAGGCACCGGCCGGTACCGTATCTTTCGCAAAGAAGCTGTTTTCCGACAACAGCTTGTCAGCCTCGGGGCCGTTGATCGGTACAAGCGAGATACCGCTCGAGGTTGCCAGTTCGGATATAGCTCCCGTGGGATAACCGCCCACGAAGAAATAGGCATCCAATGCACCATCGCGCAAACGATCTCCTGCTGGACCGGGCTTCAGGTGTTCGGCTTTAATGTCCTTCTCGGTAATGCCATATGCAGCAAGCACAATACGTGCGTCCACAATTGTTCCGGATCCTGGCTCGTCCAATGAAACGCGCTTACCCTTCAGATCGGCAACAGACTTTATATCTGCATCCTTTCTGGCCACTAAATGGATTGTTTCAGGATAGAGCGTTGCGATCAATCTCAGATCATCTACTTTGTTCTTGCCTTCATAAAGGCCCGTGCCGCTATGCGCCCAATAGGCAACATCGGACTGGGTAAAGCCTGATTCCAAAGCTCCGCCTTGAATTGCATTGATATTTGCGACGGAGCCATTGGATGAAACGGCAGTGGCAACCAATCCCGGTACGCCCTTGTCGCCAGCGCCGGATATGGCGTTCGCTATCAGACCCCCAATCGGATAATATGTACCGGCTGTCCCGCCAGTGCCTATACGAAAGAAGGCTGGTGTCTGTGCAACAGCGATCGCAGTGGCAAAACATAGTGAACCGACAATGGCCCCTACCGCCAACGACTGGACGTTCTTGAGAAATTTCATGGGGTTCCCTTTATGGTTGTGAACCACAAGGATCGTAATCCAGAATTAAAATGTCAACTGTTCTCTTATGCAAGTCTTTTGGGGTTACTGGTGATGTGTCGCAACTTGGCAGCTTATAGAGCTGGATTACTGCTGGTTGCTTGCTACTTGGCTTGTTGGGCTGTGCTTTGG
>NZ_JCAXDZ010000055.1:0-200 GCF_059758635.1 Phyllobacterium sp. GQ127 | reverse complement strand
GAATATCCCGACTGGCGCACTCCGTTCGAAAGCATCGCTGATGTAAGCGATCTTCAAGTCGCAGCGATGCAAAACCAGCTGCACGGCGTCTTCGAACTGATCACCCCGGTCATCGAGATTACTTGCAAGCACGATAGTTCCGCCTCTGGGCAATGCCTTGGCTGCAATTCGCAATGACGCGTCCAATGGGAGGACAGGCT
>NZ_JCAXDZ010000054.1:0-200 GCF_059758635.1 Phyllobacterium sp. GQ127 | reverse complement strand
GGCCTGTCGTCCCATTGGACGCGTCATTGCGAATTGCAGCCAAGGCATTGCCCAGAGGCGGAACTATCGTGCTTGCAAGTAATCTCGATGACCGGGGTGATCAGTTCGAAGACGCCGTGCAGTTGGTTTTGCATCGCTGCGACTTGAAGATCGCTTACATCAGCGATGCTTTCGAACGGAGTGCGCCAGTCGGGATATTT
>NZ_JCAXDZ010000053.1:0-201 GCF_059758635.1 Phyllobacterium sp. GQ127 | reverse complement strand
CCCCCTGAACCGTATCGTCCGAAAGGCCCGCAAGCTTCGTCGTTGCTGCATCCGCGCCAATCTTGGCTGCATCCGCAGTCGTCTTCACAACATCAAGCTGGCCCTTGTTGACCGCATCATTGTCATGCGTGCCAGCCTTGATACCGGTCAGAACACGATCCTTCGTCTCCAAAAGCTGCTTGCCATCCGCACCAAGGACGG
>NZ_JCAXDZ010000052.1:0-205 GCF_059758635.1 Phyllobacterium sp. GQ127 | reverse complement strand
GTGCCGTTTCGACGGCGGAAAGATCAAATGTCGGGGCGGCCGCAAGAAATGGCTCATCTGCAAACATGACGAGGCCTACCCTGTCGCCGGAGCGACCGCGTAGAAATCCCGCGCCCATTTCCTTGACGAGATCGATACGCCGGGTGGAGCTTCCGTCAAACGAAAAATCCTTGCGTTCCATGCTGCCAGAGAGATCGAGCGCCAT
>NZ_JCAXDZ010000051.1:0-205 GCF_059758635.1 Phyllobacterium sp. GQ127 | reverse complement strand
ATGCCGTTTCGACGGCGGAAAGATCAAATGTCGGGGTGGCCGCAAGAAATGGCTCATCTGCAAACATGACGAGGCCTACCCTGTCGCCGGAGCGACCGCGTAGAAATCCCGCGCCCATTTCCTTGACGACATCGATACGCCGGGTGGAGCTTCCGTCAAACGAAAAATCCTTGCGTTCCATGCTGCCAGAGAGATCGAGCGCCAG
>NZ_JCAXDZ010000050.1:0-223 GCF_059758635.1 Phyllobacterium sp. GQ127 | reverse complement strand
ATCCCTTGGTACAATACAGACCTAAATGCTATGCAGCGCATCGTTATTCCCGGACGCACCGTTGCACTCAAGGATACTGGTCCAACACTTGCAGACATGGAGCAGTCGCTGGGGATCATCGAACGATCTGGCGAACGGGAGACAGTTTCTATCGACCGGGCTTTGATTGCGATTGTCTTTGTTATCGCTTTGATCGTGACTTTACTGTCGTGTTCACCGCAAT
>NZ_JCAXDZ010000005.1:0-364660 GCF_059758635.1 Phyllobacterium sp. GQ127 | reverse complement strand
GCCCGTATCCTTGAACAGGGAACACACACGCAACTGCTCAAGTCAGACCGGTTTTACCGGCGGCTTCATGATGCCCAGTTTGGCGAGAATAATTTATCTACCGCGGCAAGCTGAATTGCCGATCACTGCTGATATGAAATTGGTGCTATTCTGGTGCGGTGCTTTGAATCGTATTTTGCAGCTAACGGAACCAGTGAGAGCGCTGCAATAAGCCCGATAATCAAGCAGATTCCATAATTCATTCTAAACTTCATATCTCAGTCCACGTTGAAACAGTGCGGACATTTTCCTTCTAAAAGCTGACACGGACCTGAACCCTCATATTCCCGTCCTTAGCCGGGAAATGTTCCATTCAGCTTCCTGTCAGGAAAAAGGGCGATTGCAGCTCCAATCAGTGCCGCCCAATGGCGGCATCCCTGACTTTGAGTCCTGCAAGGAAGTCGCACGTGTCAATCGTATTAAACTATTCCGAAGGTCGCTCGCTTCGCCCGCAAATTGGAAGTGTGACGCTGAGCGTTCTGGTTGCAATCTTTTTGATGGCCACCGCCAATAATACTTTCTGGGGGAAAGCCACCCTGCTGCTGCAAGGGCAGACCGTCGCGCTGATCTATCTGGCCTTCGGGCTGACATGCGCTTTCATCGCCCTGTGTGTGTCTTTTTCCCTGAAATTTCTCATCAAACCATTCTTGATTGTTCTTATTCTTTTCAGCGCCTCGACATCCTGGTTCATGGATAGCTACGGCACGATCATTGATGTGAACATGCTTCAAAGCGCCGTCGATACGACAGATGCGGAAGCCGGTCATCTCGTGACCTCTGCCTATATGTGGCACATGTTTATCTTTGGGATTCTACCAGCCCTGCTCGTTGGCTGGGTGCGGATCAGGCACCGGACCTATCTGCAAAAAGTCAAATGGAACATGGTTGTCATTATACCTGCGCTGGTGTTTTTCTTCGTCGCTGCTCTTTCTCATGCGAGCACCTATCTGTCGCTCGGGCGTGAACATCGTGACTGGTTCGCCACTTTAAATCCCATCGCGCCTATCGTGAATGTGGTTAAACTCGTGATACGCACGACCAGCAACCAACATATTGTTGTGCAGCCGCTTGGCACAGATGCACGCGTCTACTCTGCCGCTCCATCAGGCAAACCCCGTGTCACTATTATCGTTGCCGGAGAAACCGGGCGCGCCGAGAGCTTTTCGCTGGGAGGTTATGGCCAGCTTACCAATCCCGAATTGTCCAAGCAGGATATTACCTATTTCCCCCAGACGAGCAGTTGCGGCACCATCACCGAGGTTTCATTGCCGTGCATGTTCTCCGTCTACACGCGCAAGCAATATACGCATCGCAAGGGCCTTGAAACCGAGAACCTTCTGGATGTACTCGGCCATGCCGGGATCAAGACAGAGTGGTGGGACAACAATACGGGCGATAAGAAGATTGCCGATCGCACCGCCTACCAGCCGCTCTACAAGTCTGGAAATCCTGCCTATTGCAAGGATGGCGAATGTCTGGACAGCATTTTGCTCGACCAGATCGACAATTGGCTCGACAATGTGAAATCCGATTCAGTGCTTGTCATTCACCAGCTCGGCAGTCACGGCCCAGCCTATTATCTGCGCTATCCGGAAGAGTACCGTCGCTTCACACCGGATTGCCGCACATCCGAATTCGCAAAATGCAGCCGCCAGGAAATAATAAACGCCTACGACAACACCATTCTTTATACCGACCACATTATTTCGACAGTGATCGACAAGCTGAAAGCGCGCGAGGCGCGGATATCACCATCCATGATCTATATGTCGGATCATGGCGAGTCGACGGGTGAATATGGGCTTTACCTTCACGGCGCACCCTACTTCATGGCCCCGACACAACAGACCCATGTACCTTTTGTCCTGTGGCTCGGTCAGGAGGCAAAAACGGAAGTGGACGCCAAATGTCTTGCTGCCGAGGCCTTAAAACCCCACTCGCATGATAATCTGTTTCATACGGTTTTAGGCATGATGCATGTCGAGACAACAGTGCACGACAAGGCGCTTGATGCGCTTGCGCCATGCAGGCAGGGGCAGTCATCGTGAGCGAAAGCCCCTACTTTAAAAAGACAACCGGGTTTCGTCACCTTTTTGCCGCTGCAAGCTACTCTGTGAAAGGAGCGGAACGGCTACTGCGCGAGTCAGCGGCGCGGCACGAGATCATTGCTTATCTTGGTGGAGTTGCTTTGTTCTCGGTTCTGGGGGCAGCGCTTCTTGACTATCTGGTGCTGACAGCTTTGTTTCTGCTGCTGCTTGCTGTCGAGGCTTTGAACACAGCAATTGAAGAGATCATTGATCATCTTTCGCGTGATTACTCGGTTTTTGCACGAAATGCCAAGGATCTCGGTTCCTTTGCAGTGTCCTGTATTCTCGCTATCAACGCACTCTTTATCGCCTACGTTGCAATCGATTTGCTGACCTCAACTTAATTAGGTATTGGGTGTTAACATTACACAAGACCGGGGTCAGGTTTGCGGGTTCTCCTTGTTGAAGACGATCAAACCCTTGGCGAGGCTGTGCGTGATCACGTCGCCAGCACTTACCATGCGGTCGACTGGATGCAGACGATCGACGATGCCACGGCATCGGTCCGTGTGGTTGAGTATGGGTTGATACTGCTCGACCTCAGATTGCCGGACGGAAGCGGCATAAATTTCCTACGAACACTCCGGTCAAGGGGCAACGCAACTCCCGTCATTATTCTTACCGCACACGACCAGATTTCCGATCGTATTGAGGGGTTGAATGCTGGTGCAGATGATTATCTGGTCAAGCCGTTCAATCTGGACGAATTAACCGCACGCATATTGGCGGTCACACGGCGCCATTCGGGCAATTCAAGCTCAGAAATTATAGTTGGGACGCTTCGTATCAATATTGCCAGCAGAAGCATCTTTTCGGGAAAGCATGAGATCATATTATCCGGACGGGAATGGGCCGTGCTCGATAAACTCCTGGCCCGCGCGGGCGCCGTCGTGTCCAAGTCTCAGATAGAAGAGGCGCTTTATGCTTTCGGCTGGGAAGTCGAGAGCAATACGGTTGAGGTCTATATCAGCCGTCTGCGTAAAAAACTCGGGCGCGAACATGTCACGACGATACGCGGCGTCGGATATAAGATTGAAGGCCGCTCATGAAAAACCGCAGCATGACCCGCCGGCTGATTTTTTCCTTGACGGCGACACTGATCGTTTTTTGGCTGCTGGCTACAATAGCCGGCATGTTTGTCATGCAGGACGAGTTCGGGGAAATCTTTGATGGCTCACTGCAGGCAACAACCGAGCGTCTGACACCCCTCGTTGTCGACGATGTGCTGCAAAGCGCAGAAGTATCGGACGCACGCCGTCAGCAAAGTTTGAACGAATCCACCCATAAGGGTTATCTGACCTATCAAGTCAGGGATGCGACGGGCAAAGTCATCCTTCACTCGCACGATGTTTCGGCAACACCCTTCGTTGCTCCTTTAAAGCGCGGCTTCTTCCAGGATGATGTCTCACGATTTTATACGGTTCCCGCCGTCAACAACACTATCTTCGTGCAGGTCGCGGACTCCCTTGCACATCGCACCGAAGCCGCTGTTGAAGGAGGTCTGGCCCTGCTTCTGCCCGTTCTGGTACTGATTCCGGTTAGCATTATCGGCATATGGCTCATTGTCCGACGCTCGATTGAACCAGTCAACGATTTACGCGAGGCGATTGCAGGCAAGGATAGCGGCAATCTTGCTCCAATTGAGCTGTCAACCTTGCCGCGCGAGCTTCAACCGATCGTAACGTCGGTCAATCGCCTGCTTGAGCGGCTAAGGTCGACACTAAAAGCTGAAAGAGAATTCACCGCCAACAGCGCGCATGAGCTGCGCACTCCCCTCGCCGGAGCACTCGCGCAGACGCAGATGCTTAAATCTGAGCTGCGCAGTGAGGGTTCAAAGTCGCGCTTGGCGCTTATCGAGGCGTCGTTGCAAAAGCTCATCAGGCTTGTCGAAAAGCTTATGCAACTGGCGCGTGCCGAGGCAAAGATAGGCACTTCAAATGAAGCCGCCGATTTGGGGAAAGTCCTGGAACTCGTGATTGAAGATTTCAATCGGGCGTCCGAGACAGATGGCAGAATTCGATATAGCCGGGCCAAAGCTGCCACGCTTGTTCGCCCGGTAAGCGAGGATGCTTTTGCAATTGTGCTTCGTAATCTTATAGAAAACGCCCTGATCCATGGCGATCAACAAGCTCCGGTCAAAATCAGCCTTGAGCCTGGCGGTACAGTTCGCATTGCAAATGATGGACCTGTGCTGGGTGCCGACGAACTCGTATCAATCCGCCAACGCTTCAGCCGTGGCAAAACAACATCTCCAGGTTCAGGCCTTGGCTTGTCAATTGCCACTGAACTGGCCTCTCAAATGGGGGCGACACTGGAACTGAAATCTCCGGCAACCAACGCCAGCACAGGCTTTGAATCCATCCTGCATTTCAGTTGAAGCCTTTTCACCAAGTTGAGGGCGCTTTTCAGTCACGACCCTCCGGCGCTCCCAAAGGAAACATGTGACGGTATGGCCGGGCTTCATCAAGGGCCCGGGCATAGCTGGCGCGCGCAAGAAGGCGATCGCGATAAGCCCAGAGGTTTTGGTAATTCCTCGGTATTGGATAGGTCCAATCCGCATAAAGCAAGGACGGCGCAGCGGCACAATCGGCCAGACTGAATTCATCAGCCACCCATTCACGCTCTGCCATGCGCCTATCGAGAAGCGCGTAGGCTTCGTCGAACGCCGCTTTCCATTTCGCGCCATCTTCACCATCATCCGGTTCGCGGCCGATTGACAGATAGACCAGTCTCTGCTGCGGATAATTGACATAATTATCGAAAAACCGGTCCCACATCCGAACTTGCACGGCTTTCATCGGATCGTCAGGTATCAGTCTTGGCGTGTCTGGATAGCGGGCCTCAAGATATTCAATAATAGCCGTGGCTTCGAAGATCAGTTCCTCACCGTCCTTTACGACAGGAAATCTCTTGATTGGCCATAATGCGGCGAACTCGCTTGCAAACGGCTCGGTACCGTCAAGCATTTGCGTCTCGAAGGCCACGCCTTTCTCGTAAAAGCCGGTCTTGGCTTTTTGTACATATGACGAGAGAGGATGAAGGTACATAATAAGCGCCATTGCTCATTTCCTATGCAGGAGGACTTTGTTACCTCGCAAGCACGATATGAATCGCATGTTCCGTCAGGGTGCGTTCGGTGACGCTGAACCCAAGTTCCGGCAGATTTATTCCACTGAAAATTGCTTCACCCTTACCCAAAATTACCGGCGAGACGGCAAAGTGCAGCTCATCAATTAACCCCGCCTTCAAATATTGGCGCACAGTACTTACACCCCCGCCAATCTTCACGTCAGCGTTTCCAGCTGCAGCTTTTGCCTGATCAAGTGCAGCTTCAATTCCCTCCGTTACAAAGTAAAAGGTAGTGCCACCCTCCATGACGATCGGGTCGCGCGGGTAATGCGTGAGAATATAGGTCGGAGCGTGGTAAGGCGGATTGTTACCCCACCAGCCTTTCCATGTGTCGTCTTCCGGCCATTCGCCCCGGATTGGGCCAAACATATTACGGCCCAGAATGAATGCACCAAAACCAGCCATGCTGCGGGCGGCATAGTCATTGTCAGAGCCTGTTTCACCGGTCTGTTTTCCGAGCATTGCGTGGAAAGTCTTTGTTCCGAATATCCATTGATGCAGGTCTTCTCCTCCCTTGCCCAACGGATCAGCCAGAGTTTGCTCCGGCCCTGCCCCGAACCCGTCAATCGAAACGGAAAAACCGCCTACTTTCACCTTTGTCATCGCACCCTCCAACCAATTGCGATTTGCAACTGGTTGTTTTATGCCACAACTGATCCTATAATGCAACTGGTTGCTGTGGAGATAAACCTATTTGAACATTGAAAAACGATCTGGATGCCCGATAAATCTGTCGCTGGAGATCATGGGCGATAAATGGAGCCTCATCATCATACGCGATATGATGTTTGGAAATCGGCGGCATTTCCGCGACCTGCTGACCCATTCGCAAGAAAAAATTGCCTCCAATATCCTGGCTGCGCGGCTTAAGCACCTGTTGTCAGTTGGCTTGATCAGCAAACAGGATGACCCCAGCCACAGCCAAAAAGCCATCTATAGCCTGACGGAGCCAGCCATACAGCTCGTGCCATTGCTTGCCATGATGGGCGGTTGGGGACGCAAACACCTCCCGGTTACTCCGGAATTAAGCATCCGTGCCGAGCTTTTGGAAAATGGCGGCCCGGTCATGTGGGAAAAGTTCATGAGTGAACTGCGCGATATTCACATCAAGGATCCGATTGGTGGCGCGAGTGGCAAGGTCGTTTCACCAGTTCTCATCGATCTGACAGCGGCCTACAGACAGGTATGTGCAACAATGGCGGAAACCGATTAGGCCGCTGGAACATTCCGGGCGGGTTTGATCATTCCCAAATAGCATTGCCTAGGGCGTTTAACGGTATTTTGAGATAGCGCGCGCCATTTGATTCCGGTTCAGGAAGACGTCCGGCGTTGAGATTGATTTGGAGAGAAGGCAGCATCAGCTTTGGCATAGGCAAGGTTTTGTCCCGCGCCTGCCTGAAAGCGATAAACTCATCTTTGGAATGACAGCGGCTTAAATGTGAATTGCTGGCTTTTTGTTCGCTCACTGTGCTTGCCCACATTGGAGCACGACCATTGGGCTGGTAATCATGCCCAACGAAAAGCCGGGTTTCGCCGGGCAAAGCCAATATATCCTGGATGGAATGCCAGAGCTGGTCCGCGCTTCCACCCGGAAAGTCTGTTCTGGCCGTACCGCTGTCAGGCATGAACAATGTGTCGTGAATGAATGCGGCGTCACCAACCACATATGTGACCGATGCGAGTGTATGTCCTGGAGAAAACATCACGGATGCATTGAGATTGCCGATCCTGAATGTTTCTCCGGTTTGAAAAAGCTTGTGCCACTGCGATCCGTCAGGGACGAATCCTTGCCAATTATACAGATCCTTCCATAAGGATTGCACCTCAACGACGTGACTGCCAATCGCGCAAGGCGCGCCGGTCTGCGAATGCAAATAGTCTGCGGCTGAAAAATGGTCCGCATGAGGATGAGTATCGAGAATCCATTCAACTTTCAGGTTCTCTGCTGTCACATATTGAAGAATACGGTCGGCATTGAATGTGCCGGTTGCGCCGGATTTTTCCTCAAAATCGAGCACAGGATCAATGATGGCACATGCCCCCGTGGCCGGGTCTGACACGACGTATTGTATGGAGAACGTCCTCTTATCGAAAAAAGCTTCGACATGGGGCCGGGCAGACATGTTCATGGCGTTCTCCAAAGATCAGGCCTCGAAAACTCGTAATTGCTTGGCATTTCGCTGTAATATTATGTGCGTAGTAGACTCCGATAGCCTCACACGGTTAGGATATTGGTCAAATCAGCCGCCAAGGGCAAGCTACCCTTTGCGACTATTGTGGAACCGACATCCATCGAAGAGAGACCGCAAAATGGGCTTACGAATAAATGATGTTGCGCCGGATTTTACCGCCGAAACCACGCAAGGCGAGATCAAATTCCATGATTGGATAAGGGATAGCTACGCCGTTCTGTTCAGTCATCCGAAGAATTTCACACCCGTCTGCACCACAGAACTTGGCTACATGGCCGGGCTTGCGCCTGAATTCGAAAAACGCAATGCCAAGATCATTGGCATTTCTGTTGATCCCGTCGAAAGCCATGCAAAATGGAAAGCAGATATCAAGACGGCAACGGGTCATGAGGTCGATTATCCTCTGATCGGTGATCACGACCTTAAAGTGGCCAAGCTTTATGACATGCTGCCAGCAGAGGCTGGAGATTCGTCTGATGGCCGCACGCCTGCAGACAATGCCACTGTTCGTTCAGTCTTCGTTGTTGGCCCTGACAAGAAGATAAAGCTGGTTCTTACCTATCCGATGACGACGGGGCGCAATTTTGATGAGATACTGCGCGCCATAGACAGTATTCAATTGACGGCCAAGCATCAGGTTGCAACGCCCGCTCAGTGGAAACAGGGCGAAGACGTCATCATCACCGCCGGTGTTTCCGATGAGGATGCAAATGCCCGCTTTGGCGGATTTGAACGCATCTTGCCTTATCTGCGCAAAACCAAACAGCCGACATAGCAACCGCTACAATTGCACACCGTCAAGATGGTCTCCGCACAGCCCGCGGAGACCGCAATTTTTTCAACTTATTGGATCGATTTCGTTTGATGCCGACGGGAAAAACGATCTTTCTGCCGATTGAACATTTGCGCCATAAAACAACAATTGACTCATTTCTAATTTTATTAAAATGTGATGCAATTCATCTTTAGTTGAATCGAGCGTGAATGCTCCGAGATTGGAGCGGGATCATTGTCGCGTTATTTGTCGGATTTCTTTAAACTCAAGCAGCCACTTACCTGTGTGGAATGCAAAACCATATTTTTGCAAATTCCGGAGGAATCGTTTGACGAAGCCCCCGTGCATTGCCGGGAATGTGGTGCCTATATCTGCAACTGGTCATCGGTGAAAGAAGTGTGTTCGCCAGACAATTCGGAATATGGCACCTCCAATTCCTCCGACCTGCGAAAACTCGCCAGAACACGGCTCTAATCAATTGGCAAGGCAAAGGTCTGTTTAACGATCTGGCTGGGCACATCGGTTTTAACGTTCTGTATGCCATTGATCTTCGTCAGGTGCGTTGACTGAAAACGCCGGTACTCATCGAGATTGGCAACGACTACCCTCAACAGAGCGTCGCTTTCACCCAGCATGATATAACACTCGACCACTTGGGGAAGCTTCTTCATGGCATCCATGAAATGCTCGATGGTTTCCGCGTCCTGCGCCGTCAGCCACACGCGAGCAAACATGGAAAGTGCCAGATTGAGCTTGGCTGGATTAAGAACGGCAACATAACGATCAATTATACCCGCCTCCTCCAATAAGCGGACACGGCGCAGGCATGGGGAGGGCGACAGACCGACCTGCTGCGCTAGTTCTACATTCTGCATGCGCGCATCCCGCTGCAGCGCCTTCAAAATTCGCTTGTCGATCTCATCGAGTACCATTGGAGTTCCATGCCATATAAGTGCTTACAATCATTATTTGATGCTAAGTTTTTCCAATTTCCAGCAATCTTTGCAAGCAAATTGCGGCAGCACTATCTTAATATTTCAATATGGAATTTCAAACGATAGCCCTTTTCACTGCAACCGTGCTGCCGCTGATCTGCACTCCGGGGCCGGACATGCTTTTCGTGGCATCGCAGGCTCTGTCCGCAGGCACCATTGCTGGCCTGCGAGCCACTGCTGGCGTTTGCCTCGGCTACATGATCCATTCCGCACTTGTTGCATGCGGTGTTGCCGCCATCATTGCTGCTTCACCTCTTTTGTTCGAAGGCCTGCGCTGGCTGGGCATTGCATATTTGATCTACCTTGCGTGCCGGCTGATACGCTCCTCTCTTATGCCCGGTATTTTAAGCATCGCGGCAAAATCCTCTTCGGGGCAACTCAAGCGCGGATTTCTGACGGCACTTTTCAACCCGAAGGGCATGATGATCTACATAGCCATCCTGCCGCAATTCATGCGTGAGGGAAGCAATGGCGCCTTACAAGCTGGCATCCTTTCTGCCGTTTTTGTGTGCTGGTGCGCGGTGGTCTACACGCTTTTGAGCATCGCCATCGGCAAAGCCGGGCACCGTAGCGGTTTCAATGACAGGCGCCGACGGACCATCGAAGCCAGCGCGGGAGGGCTTCTGATTATTGCTGCCACCTTCATGGCAGGACATTAGGCTCTCGACCCTAAAACCGCCGCAAAAAATAATTCTATTGAAATCGAACCGACCGGTTTAAATTGAGTCGGCCCATGCCCATATAAAAACGGGGCATATCAGTCAGGATAAATCGCATGGACGGCAGCGCAGTTCAGATCTCATCGTGTGGACGCAATGAGGCCCGTTCTCTTTGGCTGCGACAGCGCGTTGCAATCCTTCGCAATAATCCGAATTTCTGCCAGGCCTCGTTTGAATATGCCCATGGCATTGTCGGGGTTTTCGAAGGCCAGTACATGGCCAATAAAGTCATGGCCAATGCTGCACGGCAAGTTATCTGCATGGCAATTGCCGCCATGCATTACGGACGCGATGAGGTGCATCACGGTGCGTCCATTTCAAATCTTCAGCACGTCACCACGGAACTTGGTCTTTGCAGCAAGAGCACCACAGCGGCTACTGTTAATCTGCTTGAGAATATCGGTCATGTAACACGGGTCAAAGACGAGGCGGACCACCGCAGCCACCTTATCGAGCCCACAGGGCAACTGGTTTCAGTTCTG
The DNA here is from genome assembly GCF_059758635.1 of Phyllobacterium sp. GQ127. NCBI lineage: Bacteria > Pseudomonadati > Pseudomonadota > Alphaproteobacteria > Hyphomicrobiales > Phyllobacteriaceae > Phyllobacterium > Phyllobacterium sp. GQ127. Next base: position 354,242 of record NZ_JCAXDZ010000005.1, on the reverse strand, counting down.
CACGATATTATTGCGGTTTGCCTTTCTGCGGCAGACCGGCTTTTCCCCTTGCGGCGCTATCGCGCTCTGCTCGACAGTTCGTCCGGTTTTCTTGAGCGCTATTTCGCCACCAGCCTGCATTCGCTGTTTGATATAGAACCCTTGATCATTGAGGATCGCCGTTCACGCCTGTTCGCCACGAGCGACAGCGGGGAAATGCTGCTTTGCAAGCTGATGGCAGGACGGACAGAACGCGACCAGAATGTCGTTAGCCTGCCCTTTGATGAGATCGGCCATCTTTATGGTGTGTCGCGCACCCATATCCGGCGTTTGATGAAGAAGGCCGAGACCGAAGGCATGGTCCGGCTTATTGATGCTGGTGGACGACACATCGAATTGCTGCCGCCCTTGAAAGAGGTGTTCAACAATATTGTCGCCTCCCATATCGCCAAGGTGCAATTCGATATTCACCTTGCAAATGAAGACTACGATCTTCTTCCTGCTGAGCTTTGTGCTTGATTTTATATCGTCATTTATATTTCAAATTTTGAATTATTTGGGAACTCCAATCAACAAATACATAAAAAGACTTGACCCCACCGGTTAGGGCGGGGTCTTTGAGCATTGACTGGAGATCAAGTAAACTCAATCGTCCTGATTTCTTATGAAACATCAAAAGGTTCTAGGACGCGCAGACAATCTGCTATGAAATGCCCCGGGCGTCAAAGGACATAATCAGTTGCTTCCATGCGGTATTTTTTTCTAATTTTATCGATGTATGTAGTAGTTAATGCTATTTCAACGGCTTTTAGCCACCGTAACTCCGACTTATGATTTCAAGACCGCTCACGCAATCGTGAATAAATATGTGCGCTTGACGCCCGTAATCCATGTTTTCAAGCAGATTTATCCACAGAATGGCCTCACTCAAATATTCATTCGTGCTAATTAAGCAACACTATGGCGCTTGTAAGAAGCAACCGGTTTTGTCCTTTGACCTGAACGGCCCGAAAGTAAGACATAGTGGAGGCATTCACTCTCTTGAATGTGATCCCTCACTCATGATCTTTACTGGAGATTCCAGATGAATTTTAGAAGCATTCTTATTGGTTCCGCCGCTGCACTGACAGCGGTATCAGGAGCCCGCGCCGCCGACGCTGTCGTCGTCGCTGAACCTGAACCGGTTGAATATGTTCGCGTCTGCGATACATATGGCGCCGGGTTCTTTTATTTGCCAGGCACAGAAACCTGCCTCAAGGTAGGTGGATATTTGCGTTTCGACCTGCAGGGGGGCGATGATCCCTATGATGGTTCGAATTCGGGCCGCAGAAACGAGTCAGGCCGGAATGATGAAAGCTATCATATCCGTACCCGTGCGCAGGTTACCTTCGATGCCCGTTCCGAGACAGAACTCGGAACCTTGCGCTCCTACATCGCAACCCGCTTCCAGTATGATGACGGCGATAATTCCGACGCTACCATTCCTGAAGCCTATATCGAACTTGGCGGTTTCCGCGTTGGTGTCGCCGACGAAATCTTCGGCGCCTGGGTCGGTTATGCCGGCGATATCATTCAGGACGATGTGATCAACTATCAGTCGGGCAAGTCCAACCAGATCAGCTATACATTCGCAGCGGGCAATGGCTTCTCTGCAATTATCGCAGCTGAACAGGGCTCGGATGAATTCGGCGACAATGTGATCGATGATTACATGCCTCACGTTCTTGCCGGTGCGAAGTTTGAGCAGGCATGGGGTAAGATCGCCGGTACTGTCGGCTACGACTCCAAAGTCGAAGATGTTGCAGTCAATCTTCGCCTTGACGTGAACATCACTGACCGCATTTCCGCATGGGTCATGGGTGCATACCAGTCAGATTTCAGACGCGAAAGCTTCTACGATCATGACACCAACTGGTTTGCCCAGTTCCAGGGTGACTATGCTGTCTGGGGTGGCGTTGCCGCCAAGCTCTCCGAAAAGGCAGTCCTGAATGCACAGGCAGCCTATGAAGAAGAAGGCACCTACGCTTTCGCAGTTAACGTGGCCTATGAGCTGGTTCCAGGCCTGAAGATCACGCCGGAAATCAACTACACCAAGTTTGACGGCGCACGTAAGGACGACTCGATTGCCAATGGCGGCAGCGATGACGCGTTTGGCGGCATCATCCGCTTCCAGCGCAATTTCTAATCCTTGCCCTAACAAGATTGCAAGGCGGCGGGTGAAAACTCGCCGCCTTCGCTTTTATCTGCTGGCAGTGGAAGCCCGCAACACAAGATGACAAGCGAGCTCGACACGGCGGGGTGGCATCGGAAGACTTGTCAGACTGTCCCGCAACAGATCCAGCGCCACATAACCCAATTCACGCATGGGAATATGCATGGTGGTCAATGGCGGATTGAGGAAAGCTGCTTGTGGCAGGTCATCCATTCCCATGACCGAGACGTTACCCGGCACCGAATAGCCCGCTTGCTGAACGCCCATCATCGCACCAACCGCCAGACTGTCTCCGGCAGCAAGCACTGCTGTAAAATCCAGACCTTTTTCACTCAGCCGCTTGGTGATTGCCTGAGCTGCAAGCTCCGGCAACCAGTCCTCAACCGGGACGACCAGATCATCCGTATAGGGAAGATTGTGGTGCACCAGCGCATCCCGCCATCCTTCCCGCCGCCTCTCAATTGTGTGACGGCCCGGGCGCATAAGGAAGAGAATACGTTCATGGCCAAGCTTGATCAGATGTTCCGCCGCCACACGCGCAGCGGATCGGTTGCAGGGCGTTACGCTTGAAAGCCGCATAAGCGGATCGTCGCCATTGATCATCACAACCGGTTTGCCGAAATCCCGCATCGCCGCAAGGATCGATTCGTCGTCGACAGTAAGAAACAGGAGACCTGCCACATCCGGATCGGCCAGCGCCTCCTCCAGCATGGCGTTTTCTTCCGCTTGCCCGGCCACGGCGCGCGTGATGATCTCCAGTCCAAGCACCTGTGCCCGGTCCCGCAATCCTTCGAGCACGTAAAGAGTGAACTGGTTGCGCACATAATCGATCATCGCAGCGCTCGAGGCGGCAACAATAACTTTCTTGCCTGCAACCGGCGTCGGCACGGTGTAATTGGCGGCCTTGGCGGCCTCCACCACCCTTTCGCGTATATCAGCACGCACGCCTTTTTCACCGGAAAGCGCCCGCGACACAGTGCTCAACGAAACACCGACTTTCTCGGCAATATCCTCAAGTCTGACACGCCTGCTCTGTTTTCCCCGTTTCCCGGGTTCGGGTTTTGCGATCATGAAACTTTTCTCCGCTCAACCCACACTGCAAAAAATTTTCATATTGCGCAAATTATTTTCTGGTGCTTCCATAGTCTTATCGCTCGGGAGAAGCGTAGATTGCAGTCATGCATCTGCATGGCAGGACTTGGAGGAAAGCAGATGGGCCTTACTGGCCAGAATATCCGCAACCAGCTGGATCTGATCGTGGCCGGCATGACCGGACTCCACAATGATGGCCGCTTCGATGAACCTAATCTCGACGGCACTGCGGGCGACTACATCTCATTCGAAAGTTGGGAATGGCCGCAAGGCGTCGGGCTTTATGGGCTTGTCCGTCTATGGCTTTTCACTGGCCGTGATGACCTCAAGACCTTGATTGAAGATTGGTACACCGCTCGCATTGCGGCTGGCCTTCCTGCGCTCAATGTCAATACCACTGCTCCCATGCTGGCTCTGTCTGTTCTCTGGAAGGAAACGCGCGATCCGCGCTGGAAAAAGCCGCTGGATGATTGGGCTGATCAGGTCATGTCGCAAATGTCCCGCACCGAAGAAGGTGCCTTCGAACACCATGTCTCAGACAAGGTGAACGATCATGAACTCTGGGACGATACACTTTATATGGTTGCCCTGTTCCTTGCGTCTTACGGGCAGGCAAGCGGCCGCCGAGAGCTGGTCGATGAAGCTGCACGCCAGTTCCTTGTTCACTCCCGTTATCTTGCCGACACAAAATCCGGCCTTTGGTTCCATGGCTGGACTTTCAGAGGACGTCATAATTTCGCGCAGGCTCGTTGGGCGCGAGGCAATGCCTGGATAACTGCCGGAATGCTTGATCTTTTTGATCTCGCAGATATGCCCAAACCCGTGAAGGACTTTCTCATGGGCGTGCTGGTTGCGCAGGTCAACGCACTGCTCCCCTTACAAACCGCATCGGGCGCATGGCGCACTTTGCTCGACGATCCGTCTTCCTACGAAGAAATCTCCGCTACCGCCGGTATTGGCTATGGCCTTTTGAAGGGATATCGCATCGGGCTTGGCACACCGGAATGGCGAAAGGCTGGGCTGAAAGCCGTAAAGGCAGTTCTGAATAATATCGACGAAACCGGTACCGTGCTCAACGTCTCATATGGCACACGCATGGGCCACGATCTGCAATTTTATAAAGACATTCCCATTCAGCCGACAGGCTACGGACAGGCACTTTCCATTCTCTGCCTTTCCGAAGCGTTGCAGCATGTGGAAGCAGGAGAACAGGCAGCATGACAATGAAAGTTCTTTACGGGGCAGGCCCCGAGGATACGAAGACTTTCGATACGGGGCGGTTGCGCGCTGAGTTCCTTCTTGAGGATCTGTTTCAGCCGGACGCAGTCAGCTTTACCTACACCCATGTGGATCGCCTGATCTTGGGTGGTGCAGTGCCGGTAACAAAACAACTCGTATTTGGGACTGGCGATGATATCGGCACGCCCTATCTGCTTTCCGCTCGCGAAATGGGCGTCGCCAATTTGGGTGGCAGCGGCACGATCACTGTTGATGGCCAAAGCTTCACCCTGGAAAACCGCGACGTGCTTTATATTGGGCGTGGCGCAAAAGAAATTTCGCTATCAAGCGTGTCCGGCGATGCACCTGCCCGATTCTACATGAATTCTGTTCCCGCAGGCAGCGATATCCCGCATCGCCTGATCCGCAAATCAGAATCCAAATTGCTCGAACTTGGTGCCGAACAACGATCCAACAAGCGCAAGCTGCGCATGTATATTCACCCGGAAGTCGCCCCGTCCTGCCTGCTTTTGATGGGTATTACCGATCTTGCCGATGGCAGTGTCTGGAATACCATGCCACCCCACCTGCATGAACGGCGCATGGAAGCCTATTGCTATTTCGACCTTGCTCCTGAAGATCGCGTTATCCACCTCATGGGCCGTCCCGATGAAACGCGCCATCTCGTGGTTGCCGATCTGGAAGCGCTCGTCTCTCCGGCCTGGTCCATCCATATGGGCGCTGGCACAGGTCCTTATGCCTTTGTCTGGGGCATGACGGGAGAAAATCAGGAATATAATGATGTGGCACCGGTTGCCGTGGCGGATTTGAAATGAACGCGGAAACTCATTGGATGCGCAAGCCCCTCAAGCCGGGAGAACCCTTACGCTACTGGCAGGTCAGCGCTCTTTCCGAAGAACGCTTCGATGTGGCTGATGCCCCTATGCAGGGTGAGATGGACCCGTTCTTCTTCCTGACCAAGGTCAAGAATTTCATTCCGCATGAATATCCATGCCGCACGATTTTTGCCGATACCTATCGTGGCAAACGCCCGGATGTCCGCGGCACATTTGACGCTGCAAAATGGTGGCTGCCTTTCGGTTCGCCCCGGCTGGATTTATCCGGCTTCTGGTTCCGGCCAACGCGTCTTGCCACCTGGACCCGGACCTATATCGACGCTGAAACCGCCGGAACCGCGACAATTCAATTGGGAACCTGTGGCGGCGCAGTTCTTTGGCTTAACGGGGCTGAGATTGGCTGGATGGCGCCCTATAGCCGAAATCTCGAAGCAAAACAGGAATTCGAACTCCCCCTCATCGAAGGCATAAATGAAATTACGCTTTTCTTCGATGATCTGGCCGAGCGTGACGCCCGCTATTTCTTCCAGTTCGATTATCTCTCTGGTCCGGCGGCGAAGATTGCACTGCCCGTGCCGGTTGCCGGATCGATTGCCGATAGCCTCGAAGCGGCGCTTGACGGAATGTCTCTTGATCGTCCGCATTATTTTGGCGGCGATATTACTCTCCTGCTCGCACAGCCGCTACCGGTTGACGTCAAGGTCAATGTTGCTGTCGAAGGTGACTTCATGTCACGCGAACGGTTTGATTTCGATTTCAAGCTTGCGGCTGGCGCAACCAGCTTGCTGATTGGACCGTCAGAAGAAGCTCCCGCCGATTTCCGCCATTTCCGTATCACCTTGAACGCTGGCGGTTTTGTCGCCTCACGTTCCTTGGGTGTCGAGATTTGTCATGCCGAACGGCAAGGTAAAGCCGGGGCAACGCTTGAAAGCCGCATTGCCGAAACGCTTGATGAAATTTCGGAACATTCGGAACGGGACACTGTTCGGGCCTTTGCCCGTCTTGCCAGCGGTCGCGCCGGTGCGCAAACCGATGCGATGATTGAGGAGATTCTCCCCTCCATCGAAGATTGCCATGATTGCGCAGACTTCTCGCTCGTTCCACTCATCTGGTCGCGCACAGTCTGGGGCAAGGACATCAACAGCAAAACGCGCGATCGGATTGATGCCGCCATTCTCAATTACCGCTATTGGATGGATGAGCCGGGCAATGATGTTCAGTGGTATTTCTCGGAAAACCACGCGCTGCTTTTTCATACATCAGCCTATCTTGCCGGCCATCTTCTGTCGGACAGCACCTTTGTCCGCTCCGGCCGTATGGGGTCCGAGCAAAGCAGGATCGGTGCGGAGCGGGTACGCGCATGGCTTGATCATTTTGAAAATTGGGAAATGGCGGAATTCAACTCCGCGCCCTATTTCCCGATTGATCTGAAGGGTCTGACGGCGCTTGCCGCTCTGGCTCCCGATGATGATATTGCCACACGCGCCAAGGCAGGCATTGTCCGGCTTTGTGAAATCATTGCGCGGTCCGCCCATCATGGCATGATGACGGCGGCGCAGGGCCGTTCTTACGAACACACGCTTTGTGCAGGGCGTTCGCTCGAATTGTCGGGTGTGGCTCGCCTTCTCTGGGGCAAGGGCTGGTATGGCCGCCGCGTTCATGCCCTTCCGCAACTCGCGGTCTGCCTGCGTGATCACGGCCTTGCAATTCCCGCAGCTCTTTCCAAGATCGCCGATTACCGGGAAGACCAGCATCAGGAATGGCGCTTTGCGCAAGGCGAAAACGCCTTTGCCGCGCTCTACCATTATAAGAGCGCTGATTTCGCCATGGGATCAGCCGCTCATTATCGCTGGGGTGAATGGGGTTATCAGGAAACCATTCTGCATTTGCGCCTGGGAGAAAAGCCCGAGGCGGCAATCTGGATCAATCATCCGGGCGAAACGATCCAGTTCGGTTATGGACGGCCATCTTACTGGGGCGGATGCGGTACCATTCCCCGCGCCCAGCAATATCGCGGTCTGGCTGTTCTCGACTTTTCGATCCACGAAGAACAACCAGACTTTACCCATGCCTGGTTTCCAATTGCCGAGTTTGATGAAAGCCATGTCTCGGGCAATCTAGCTGTAGCCCGCTCGGGAACGGGAGCCGTTTTGCTGCATGCCAGCCAACCACTGTTGCAGGTTATGGAAGGCCCGTCTGCGAATGTGGAATTGCGCCAATATGGCATGAAAACACGCTGGATTGTGCGCGTCTGCACCTCGAATGATTTGGCATCTGTCGAAGAACGCTTTGGTCGCCTTGATGCCCGTGAGGAAAGTGACGGGACCATTATCATTGACGATCCCGAATATGGGACTGTCCGTTTTCGTGCTGATGGCAGCATTGAGGCTGAAGGCCGCGTTCTTACAAGAGCCGATTATAGCGTAAAGGGCGAAGCGAAAATGCTGGACCAATCATAAGAATAAACCCGGCGGGTGGAGGCTCGCCTTGTCCTTGGAGGAGGAAACAGGCATGAAATTGAGATCGCTTCTGGCGGGCGCTACGCTCGCGCTTCTGACGTCGACGGCCTATGCTGGCGATGTACGTATCATGTGGTATTCCGATGGTGTTGAAGGTGAGGTCTTGGCTGACCTCATGAAGCGCTTCATGGACCAAAACCCGGATATCAAAGTGACGATCGACAATGTTGCCTTTGGTGTCATCAAGGAACAATTGCCGGTTCAACTCGAAGCAGGTCATGGTCCGGATATTGCGCGTGTAACGGCGCTGAAAGACCTCAGCCGGCATTGGCTGGATCTGCGCCCCCTTATATCGGACGCAGCCTATTGGGACGCCAATTTCGGCGCTCAGGCCGACTGGATGCGGCCTGATGGCTCCAACCAGATTTCGGGTTTCATGACGCAGGTCACTTTGACCGGTGGCTTTGCCAACAAGACCCTGTTCGAACAGGCAGGCGTTCCCCTGCCCGGCCCTGATGCAACATGGGACGACTGGGCAACTGCTTCAAAGAAGGTCGCCGACAGTCAGCAAATTCCTTTTGCCATGGCATTGGACCGTTCCGGCCATCGCATCACGGCGCCCAATATTGCTTTCGGTGCAAATTACATCGGAGCTGATGGCAAACCCGCGCCGCTGGATAAAGGCGCAAAGGACTTCATCACCAAATTTGTCGGATGGACGAATGACGGGGTCATGAGCAAGGATGTGTGGGTTTCCGCTGCTGGCCAAACCTACCGCGCTGCCGCCGACGACTTTATCAACGCGCAGCTTGCCTATTACTATTCCGGTTCATGGCAGATCCCTAATTTCGCGACCAAAATCGGCAATGGCTTTGATTGGGTTGCAACCGGCAGCCCTTGTGGCCCGGCTGCTTGCACCGGCATGCCTGGAGGGGCAGGTCTGGTTGCGGTAAAATATACAAAGAACCCGAAAGACGTTGCCAAGGTCATGGACTATCTGGCAAGCGAAGCAGTCGTCAAAGAATTTTCAGAGCGAACGCTTTTCATCCCGGCCCATAAGGGAATTCTCGACAAGGGCGATCTCAACTTCAAGACCGAGGACCCACAGGTCAAAGCAGCGCTTGATGTATTCGTCAAAGCCAGCAAGACGACTGCGCCCGCCGCTCAGAAAATGCCCGGCTGGCGTTGGGCTGACACGGTTTATGGTGCCTTGGTCACCCGCGTGGCTCAGGTGATTGCCGGCGAGCTGCCGCTCGACGACGCCTTCACTCGTATCGATTCTGACGTTGCGACCAAGGTCAAGGACTCCGGCCTTTGACAGAACTGGCAATGCGGCTTGTTCTCCCCTTCATAATGGAAGACAAGCCGCATAATCCTGACACCTCGGCACGGGAGATGCGCAATGACGGCGCCGCTTGAAACTGCATCAAAACCATCGGCAGTCCAGCACTTGGGCGCTATTGCGCTTGCCCCGGTCCGGCTTGTCATGGGCCTGATCGACCGCCCTTTGCGTGCATTGCAGAGGATGACCGGTCTCAGCGGCATGGCAATCTTTTTCCTTGCGCCGAATATGCTGATTTTCGGCATTTTCGTGCTGTTGCCGCTGTTCATCAACTTCGTCTATTCAACGACTGGCGGCTCCGCGCTGTTTCTGCCGGAGCGCTCTTATGTCGGCGCAGATCAATATCAGCGTCTTTTCGACTGCAGCAATTATCTTGACCCTCTCACCTGTCAGGAAGATGCATTCTGGACTGCCGTCAGCAATACATTCTGGTTTGTGGTTTTGCAGGTAACCCTGATGATCGGCGCAGCATTGGTGACTGCGCTGATCTTGAACCGCAACCTCGCAGCCCGTTCTTTCTGGCGCGCGGTATTCTTCTTTCCGGTTTTGCTCTCGCCCGTGGTTGTCGGGCTCATCTGGCGATGGATTCTTCAGCGGCAAGGTCTTTTGAATTTCATTCTCTATCCGTTTGGCGTTGATCCCTATACCTGGCTGACAGACCGCACCTGGTCCTTCGCCGCCGCGGTTGGGGTTTCGCTTTGGGCGCATATGGGCTTTTACGCCTTGATCCTGTTGGCTGGCCTGCAGGCAATCCCGAAAGATCTTTATGAAGCCGCAGATATGGACGGCACTAAACCGGCGAGAGTCTTCTGGCGTATCACCCTGCCGCTTCTTATGCCCAATCTCGTCGTCGTTATTGTGCTCGCGCTGATCCGCTCCGTGCAGGTCTTTGACGAGGTGTACATACTCACCGGCGGTGGCCCGGGAACGAGCACCTTGTTCATCACCCAGTATATTTATGAAACGGGCTTTGTATCGCAGCCACGCAATCCCGGGCTTGCAGCCGCAGCATCCATACTCATGGGCCTCGTCCTTGTCGTGCTCACATTGGTGCAGCTTGGCCTTGGCCGTCGCGGCGAAAAGAAGGGGAAACGCTGATGGGAAGAGCCGCAGCTTTCATTCTGCGTCGCCGAGGCGGCAAGGGTTGGCATTGGACCGATATCGTCACTTGGGTTTGGCTCATAGGCGGACTGTTCATCATGTTCGGCCCCGCCTTGTGGCTGATGTTCTCTTCTTTCAAGACACCGGCGGCACTGGCGGAATTCCCTCCATCAATCCTGCCCTATACCAGCCAGCAGGTCAGTGTTGAGGGGCATGACAAGCCTTTGACTCTCTATGATGTGACGCTGCCAGATGGCACGACGAAGAAGCTTGCCGAAGTGCGCCGCATTGGGCTGTTCAGCCAGATGGTTGATCCCGCCAAGCCTGACGAAACTATTCGGGTCAATATCAATAGCCGCAAACCTGTACAGGAATTGTCCTTCGCCACGGAGAATTACACCGGACCATTCGTGCATTTCGACTTCTTCCGCTATCTGTGGAATTCGGTGTTCGTCACAGTCATGGCAACGCTGATTACACTCATCGTCAATTCAATGGCGGCCTTCGCCCTGTCGAAATACGAGTTTCGAGGCCGCTCGGTGGCGATGCTGATCATTCTTGCCACGCTCATGGTCCCGCTTTCGGTCATCATGGTGCCGCTCTATTCAATTATCTCGGCGCTCGGTCTGTTCAACAATCTCTGGGGCGTGATTTTACCGACAGTCGCAACGCCCACCGGCGTTTTCATACTGCGCCAGTACATGTTGACCATTCCCGATGAGCTTATCGATGCGGCGCGGATGGACAAGGCGTCCGAGTGGCAGATCTACTGGCGCATCGTCCTGCCACTGACTGCGCCTGCGCTTGCAGTGCTTGCAATCTTCTCGGTCGTCTGGCGGTGGAATGACTTCCTCTGGCCACTGATCGTTCTATCGCGCAAAGAGCTTTACACACTGCAAGTTGGCCTGAGCATCTATTCTGGCGAACTTAATGTGCAATGGCACTTCATCCTGGCGATGACCGTCGTCACCATGATCCCGGTGGTGCTTGTGTTCATCTTCCTGCAGCGTTTCATCACCACTGGCATCGCCGGCACGGGCCTAAAATAAGGAAACTCATATGGGCCAGATCACACTCTCCAATGTCAAAAAATCCTTCGGAAATATCGATGTCCTGCATGGCATCAACCTCGACATAAACGATGGTGAACTTGTTGTTTTCGTCGGCCCGTCGGGTTGCGGAAAATCTACCTTGCTGCGCGCCATTGCCGGGTTGGAGAAAATCACCAGCGGCGAGATTGCCATTGACGGGAAACCGGTCAACGATGTGACGGCTGCTGATCGCGGCCTCGCCATGGTATTCCAGTCCTACGCACTCTACCCGCATATGAGTGTGCGCCAAAATCTTGCCTTTGGCCTTGAGAACTCCAAGATGCCCAAAGCCGAGATTGAGGAGCGGATAACGGAAGCCGCCCGCATGCTTGAGATCGAGCCCTATTTGGCCCGGCGGCCCGGTCAGCTTTCCGGCGGCCAGCGACAGAGAGTTGCAATCGGCCGGGCTATCGTGCGCCGCCCCGTCGCCTTTCTGCTGGATGAACCCTTGTCAAATCTGGATGCTGAGCTGCGGGTTTCCACCCGGGCCGAGCTGGCCGCACTTCATGCCCGCCTTTCATCCACCATGATTTACGTAACCCACGATCAGGTGGAGGCGATGACCCTCGCTGACCGGATCGTCGTACTACGCGCCGGAAAAATCGAACAGGTTGGCACACCGCTTGAACTCTACAATACGCCGGCAAACCGGTTTGTAGCGGGCTTCATCGGCGCTCCCCATATGAACTTTCTGGAAGGAACTGTCAGTTCCGTCCAATCGGGAAATCTGGTGGTCGCGCTGGCCGATGGCTATCAGCTTGCGATTCCTGCTCGCGAGACAAGTCTCGAGCAGGGCGCACGGATCACCCTGGGCATTCGTCCGCAGCATGTCACGCTCGGTTCAGGTGACAAGAGCATTCAAGCCAAGATCAAGCTCGTTGAAGCGCTTGGCTCCGAAACGGTGCTTCACACGGAAGTCGCGGGGCAAAAATTCCTGGTCGTTATCCCCGGACAGCATGATCTTGCCTCAGGCATGGATATTGACCTCTCGCTGTCCAGCGCTCCGATTCATCTTTTCGACAAGGATGGGCATCGCATCTGATCAGCCATGACGTGCGGCACGTATATGATCCACCAGCGCCCTTAATTTGATGGGCTGCCTGTGACGTCTTGGATAATAGAGATAAAAGCCGTTGAACGGTGGTCCGAAAGCTCCCAAAAGCGGCACAAGTTCGCCGCGTGAAACCCATGGTTGAAATGTATCGACCATGCCAAAGGTAATCCCGGCACCGGCGCAGGCCATGCGTATCATAAACTGCATGTCGTTGGTGGTCACTTCGGGATTGACGGCGACATCAAAGTCGCGGCCATTTTCTGTAAACTCCCAGCGATAGGGCGCACTGTCCGGGCGGGGTCGCCAGCCGATACAAATATGATCCGGCAATTCGCTTGGATGCGAGGGACTGCCGTTTTTTTCCAGATATTCCGGAGAGGCGAAAGCACATTGCCTTTGCTGCGATGATACTGGAACAGCGATCATATCCTGTTCGATGACTTCACCAAGCCGCACGGCGGCATCAAATCCGGTGCTGACAATATCAAACTCTTCATCGGTAACAGTGATGTCGAGCGTCACGTCAGGATAGCGCTCTATGAATCCCGCAAGCAGCGGGCCAGACAGGAAGCTCTCTGCGATTGACGAAACAGCAATCCTCAGCAGCCCGCTGGGCTTGCCCTGAATCTCGCGCGCGGCCTCAACGGCCTGTCGGACTTGCGAAACAGACGGCTGCACTGCGTCATAGAATAATTCGCCGGCTTCCGTCAGCCTTACGCTCCGGGTCGTTCGTTGTACCAGCGCCACGCCGACACGATCCTCGAGACGTTGAAGCGCCTGACTGACCGCAGAGCGCGTAACGCCGAGCCGCTCGCTTGCGATGCGAAAATTCTTCGCTTCAGCAACCGCCAGAAATACCGGGATACCTTCAAGATCATCCATCATTAGTAAGCATTACTAACCAACTCATCCGCTATTGGCAACTTTATAATCCTAATACGACCACGTATTTTCGTCCTGCAGATAGAATTCACACCGGCTCGAAAGGAAATAACTCATGCCAATGCACAGCTCCAAAATAGCAGCAGGCGTCATGATTGCTCTTCTTGCATCGATGTCTGGTTCTTTCAGTGGGGCATCGGAAAAGATGCAAAAGTCCGTCGACACAGAAAATAGCAAAACAAAAGAGGTTCAAATGTTGCAACACGCATATGTTGGCATGTGGGTCACCGAGGATGGCCGGGTCCGCCATGAACTGCTTCCCAATAACCGCTATGACGAGGCACGCGGCAATCGCGAAAGTGCCTATCAGGGCCGTTACGAAGTGACCGGCAATCATATCGAATATTGGGACGACACAGGCTTTACCGCCGATGGCGATTTCGTGGACGAAAACACGCTTCACCACGGCGGGATGATCCTGCGCCGCAAATAATATCCAATAATCTCAAGAAACCATGGAGTTTGAAATGCTTGATATTCAAGGAAAAGTCGTTGCCATTACCGGTGCGAGTAGCGGTATTGGCGAAGCAACGGCCCGGGTTCTTGCCAAGGCTGGCGCGCATATTGTCATCGGTGCGCGGCGTGCCGACCGGCTCGACAGATTGGCTGAAGAGATCGCGCTTGATGGCGGTTCGGTTCTGGCGAAAAAACTGGATGTCACCGACAGGGAGGACGTCAGCAGTTTTGTAAATTTTGCCGCCTCGGAATTCGGTCGTCTCGACGTGATCATCAATAATGCCGGTGTCATGCCCTTATCACCAATGGATGCTCTCTTGGTCGACGAATGGGACCGGATGGTTGACGTCAATATTAAAGGCGTACTTTACGGCATTGCGGCAGCGCTTCCTATCATGAAGCAGCAGGAAAGCGGCCAGATCATCAACGTCTCTTCGATTGGCGGCCACACCGTGTCGCCGACGGCCGCCGTTTACTGCGCTACAAAATTTGCTGTGCGCGCCATTTCCGATGGCTTGCGGCAAGAGAACGATAAAATTCGGGTTACCGTCATTTCACCGGGCACAACAACATCGGAACTTGCGGACACAATCAGTGACCCTATTGCCCGTGACGCGATGAAAGGCTTTCGCGCCGTCACGATCAGTCCGGAAGCCATCGCGAACTCCATTCTCTATGCCATCAGCCAGCCAGCAGAGGTGGATGTGAGCGAAATCATTATCCGCCCGACAGCCAGCCCCCACTGATTGTCTTTTGAAACCCGCTTAATGACAGATCTGAAGGAGTAAAATGATGCAATCAATATTATCCCTGATCCGCAGCGCTGCATTGCCAGTGGCTTTGCTGACGCTCCCCCTTCTGCCCACCACGCAGGCGCAAGCGTCTCAGGATGTCACCTCGCGCAACAAGCAGATCGTAACCGAGGCATTCGATGCCTGGGCTGCCGGTGGACAAAGCTTCTTTACCGATGTGTTGTCACCGGAAGTCAATTGGAGGATCGAAGGGTCCGGGCCAAGCGCTGGCCTGTTTCGGGGGCGCGAAACATTCCTTGAGCAGGCAGTTCGCCCATTCGTATCCCGCCTGTCCAAACCGGTCACACCGGTCAGCAAAAAGATATGGGCCGATGGAGACCACGTGATAATCAATTGGGAAGGTGTTGCCGTGGCGGGAGATGGCGTTCCTTACAGCAATAGCTATGCCTGGATATTCCATATGCGGGATGGAAAGGCCGTCGAAGTAACCGCCTTTCTCGACCTTGCACCTTATGACGACGTGCTCCGCAGAGTTCCCGCCAAATCCAACTAAAAGAATGAGGGGCGCTTCCGTCAGCGATCAAGGCAATGATTTGCTGTCGCCGGTAGCGCCCCTTATCCGCTCGGCATCGCGCAATGGAGGCGAGCCATAGAGACGGCTATATTCGCGGCTGAATTGAGACGGGCTGTCATAGCCGACCTTGTGTCCAGCCATGCCGACATCCAGCCGATCCACCAAAATAAGCCGACGCGCCTCATGCAAACGAAGCTGCTTTTGATACTGCAAAGGCGTCATTGCAGTGACAGCCTTGAAATTGTGATGCAGCGAAGAAACGCTCATATTGACACGTCCCGCCAGATCCTCAATCCGTAATGCTTCGGCAAAATTGTCCCTTATCCATGAAATAGCGCGGACAACCTTGTTGCTTTGACTTTCGGACATTGCAATCTGGAGCAGTCGCGGCCCGTCGGGGCCAGAAAGAAGGCGGTAGAGAATTTCCTGTTCTATCAACGGGGCGACGGCTTCAATATCGTCGGGCCTGTCGAGAAGCCGCAGCAGCCGCACTGACGCATCAAGGATTTCCGGTGATGCAATATTCACGGCCCAGCCCCTTATGCCCTCTGCTGTCGCCTGACGCGGAATACTGACACGAGCAATCATGTCGCTCAAACGGGCGCTGTCAATCGTGTAGGTGAGGCACAGATAAGGCGCTTCCGGGGTGGCCTCTGTCACATGTGATTCAACCGGCAGGTCTAGCGAGGTCAAAAGATATTGACCCGCGCCATAGCGATAAATCTCCTGCCCTACGGTCAAGCTTTTTGCGCCCTGCACGACAATGGCGAAGCCGGGTCGATAAGCACTATGGTGGGGCATCGTCGGGGCACTGTGTCGATAAAAACTGAGATTGCTGATCGCTGTCGAAAAATTACCGTCCGCGCCGGTAAAACGATCAATGATCGCAGCAATTTCCTGATAGGGAGAGAATGGTAGTGTCATATAGTGTTGGGTTCCGGATTGCCAAGAGACAGAACTTATACCACGCTTGAGCGGCTCCGCATCATGCCGCCCCATCACTTTTGCAGGATTGTGCAATAAGCTTGCAGGATTGCTCTACCGCTCCAATTCCGATGGGCTGCATAGTAGCGCTCTACATCCCCAAAAAGGAAATACCCATGGCTATTGCAAAAGGCTACGCTGCGACGGATGCGTCACAACCTCTTACACCCTTCACCTTTGAACGCCGTGAGCCAAACGAAGACGATGTTGTCATATCGGTAAAATATTGTGGCGTTTGCCATTCCGATATCCATCAGGCTCGCAGCGAATGGGGTAATGGCATATTCCCCATGGTTCCCGGCCACGAGGTGGCAGGTATTGTAACTTCGGTCGGCTCCAAAGTGACAAAATTCAAGACTGGTGATCGCGTCGGTGTTGGTTGTTTTGTCAATTCCTGCACGAAATGCGCCGAACGGAACGTCGATCTCGAGCAGTATATGCCCGGTCTCGTCCAGACCTATAATGATTACGAAGCAGACGGTACCACCCCGACTTATGGCGGCTATTCGGACTCGATCGTTGTAAAGGAAGGCTATGTTCTTTCCTTCCCCGAGAACCTGCCATTGGATGCAGCTGCGCCCTTGCTCTGCGCGGGTATCACCCTTTACTCGCCGCTTCATCATTGGAAAGCTGGCCCCGGCAAAAAAGTCGCGATTGTCGGCATGGGCGGGCTTGGCCATATGGGCGTCAAGATCGCACATGCCATGGGTGCCGAGGTCACAGTCCTAAGCCAAACCCTGTCGAAAAAAGAAGACGGGTTGAAGCTTGGCGCCAGCCACTATTATGCAACCAGCGATGCTGAGACGTTTACAAGTCTGGCAGGCACGTTCGATTTGATCATTTGCACTGTCGGCACCACGATTGACTGGAATGCTTATCTCACGCTGCTGAAGCTTGATGGCACAATGGTGCTGGTGGGCGTTCCGGAACATGCGGTTCCCGTGCATGCCTTCTCCCTGATTGGCGGGCGCAAAACCCTTGCCGGCTCCATGATTGGCTCGATCAAGGAAACCCAGGAAATGTTGGATTTCTGCGGCAAGCACAATATTGTTGCCGAGATCGAAACCATCGACATCAAGGACATCAACGAAGCCTATGAGCGGGTTCTGAAGAGCGACGTGCGCTACCGTTTCGTCATCGATATGGCCACGCTCTAAAATCCTGCCTGCGGAACTCCCAGGCGCAGATATAAAAGAAACATGAAACAAGATGCCATAAGCCTGAATAAAGGCTTATGCGCATACTGACTTGCGACCGGCGCTGACAAAATGCCAAGCAATATGACAATGCTTGCATGCGCCGGAGCGAGGCTGCTCAAAGCCAGGCCAATGCTTGATATGGCCAGAGCGGTTGCCACTGTCGTTTGAACAGTGGTGAGCAATGCCGCATTCGTTCCAGTGTTAAAGATGCCCTGAACACCCGGTAAGGTAAGGCATATGATCATGCTTAGCAGAAACGGAGCAAACTGATCCATACTTATCTTGCGCTCCCAAACTGTTCGCCATGCCCTGCATTGGCGTATCCCCCAAAGGGAACAGCGGTAAGCGCATAGTGCAGCACTTCGGCACTTTCCGTTACGCCAGGAACCGTGCTTACGCGCGCGCCGCTTGCTTTGAGCCGGGTAATTTCCTCGCGAAACCGGCGGCCTTCCAGAGGGCCGCTCAAATCAACGCGGACAATATTTTTTCCCTCATCCAGAAACGCTGCAATACTATCGACCGTTTGGTCTGCAAACCGGTCAACTTGTATCCGACGCGCCTCCCGTCTTGAGAATTCGAGGATTTCGTTTGATACCTGCGATCCGAAAAGAACGATATCGGCTGCCTGCAATGCACGAATCGCTTTCAGCGTCAGCAGTTCGGGGTCTCCAGGCCCAGCAGCAACAAATGTAATCTTGCCGACGCGCGCTGCGCGGCTGTCACCCTTTGCTGCATCAGCAAGCAGCTCAGCCAGCGCGGTGCTATTCGGTGCCCCGGTGAAAACACGGTCGACGAAACCCTCCCAGAAACGTCGCCTCGCTTGCCCCGATTCCAGCCGGGGATTTACTTTGCTGCGAAGACCTTGCGCCATTTGTCCCCAAAGCTGCAACGAAGCGGGTAATATCGCCTCGATCCTGCGCCGTATTGCCTGAGCCAGAACGGGTGCAGCGCCGTCGGTGGATATAGACACGATCACGGGTGAGCGATTGACGATCGAACCGAATTGAAACTGGCAGAAAGCCGGCTTATCGATCACGTTGACAGGGGTGCCCACAGCAACACCCGCGTTAAAGAAAATATCCGCATCGGCCTCGCTTTCAAAATCGCCAATTGCGAGCGAGGCACCTTTCATATCGGCGGCTGTATAAGGCCTTGCATGGTGGATATAGCGGCGGCGCTGCGAAGCCTGGGATACATCAACCAAACTGGAGAAGATGCCTGATAGCTCTTCCGCATAAATATGCACAATTGCGCCACATGCCGCCAGAAGCTCGGCCTTCCATGCCGCTGCGTCCGACCCACCGGCAATAACGACACGCTTTCCTTTCAAATCCCAGAAAACCGGCAGTTTCGCCAAATCGGCAACCCGCGCATTCATTTGTTTTCCCTGCCGCTTATTCAGCGGCGACAACGTTGCATCCATCGATGATCCCTCTGATTTCAGCGCGGCAGGAACCGCAATTTGTTCCCGCATTCGTGGTCGCTCCCACAGCTTCGACACTGCCGCAGCCGCTGCGAACAGCTGCAACAATCTGGTTCAGGCCAACACTGAAGCAGGAGCAGACAATAGCACCCCGATCCGCGCTTCTGTCTCCAGGACGGCCTGCTATGATGGAAAAACGCTTTGATAGATCGACATGATGGCAGGAGAGCTGCTCAATCATCCAACTGCGCGCAACTGCTACGGGTTTACGGGCGATGAACAAGGCCGCCAACAATTTGCCCTCGTCAAAAAACGCCAGCCGATAATCGCCCGATTGCCCGTCATGATAGCCCAATGGTTCTATTCCTGCCGGAATGCCGAACTTCGCCCGCGCCCACTCGGTCCAGTCAGCAACATCGTTTCCGGCAAATTCAACGCGCCAGCCACCTTGCGCCTTTGCCATCGCCCAATAAGGCAGGTCGATGCTTTCCGGCTTGGCGATGGAGACAGCAAAACCATAATTAGCAACGGCAAATTTTCTCGCGGCAATTGCTGCGCTTTTCAAGGCGGGTTGCCCCGAAACCGGGTCCACGAGAGGAGCGACCAGGCTATCAATACGGGCTTTTGCGGCGAAATTGTCATTCCAGTGCATGGGAACAAAGATATTGCCCTTCGCCTGCCGATCCGTCACCGATGCTCTGACGATAACCTTGCCATAGGGGCTTTCCAGCTCCACCAGATCGGCGCTTTCAACTCCGATCGCCTTTGCATCAAAGGGATGAATTTCCGCAAAGGGCTCGGCAATATGCGCTGCAAGGCGAGCGCTTTTGCCGGTTCTTGTCATTGTATGCCATTGATCGCGGATACGGCCCGTATTGAGGACCAGCGGAAAGGCGCTAGCTGGCCGTTCCACATTTCCAGCCTCTACTGCGATGAAACGCGCCTTCCGGTCGGCATGGAAGAAACCGCCATTGCCAAAGAACCTCTCTGTCCCACCTGGCCCTGATTGTGGCTGTGGCCACTGCACGGGAGAAAGCGCGTCGTAGGCTTGCCCGTCAATTTGCGCAAAGGCGCCAATGTCAAAATCGCGCGTGCCGTCATTCTCAAAAGCAGAAAGAGCGGCGTGTTCTGCAAATATCTGATCGGGCGAATTATATGGGAAAGCGGCCTCGAAACCCATTCTCCGGCCCACTTCGGTCAATTGCCACCAATCCGCCCTCGCTTGGCCGGGAATGGGCAGGAATGACCTTTGCCGTGAAATTCTGCGTTCGGAATTGGTGACAGTTCCGTTTTTCTCGCCCCACCCGAGCGAGGGCAGGAACACATGCGCATGGCGGCTTGTATCGGTTTGGGTCACATCAGACACGACCACAAATGGACAGGCCTTGATCGCGGCTTTGACTGAATCCGCATCGGGCATGGAGACAACGGGATTGGTCGCCATGATCCAGATGGCTTTGATCCGGCCATCGGCAACGGCCTGAAACAGGTCAACCGCCTTCAAGCCGGGTTTGGAAGCGATGCGTGGCGCGCCCCAGAACCGCGCCACCCTGTCTTTGTCTTCATCGCTGGCGATGGACATATGGGCAGCGAGCATATTGGCAAGTCCGCCGACTTCCCGCCCGCCCATGGCATTTGGCTGGCCTGTCAGCGAAAACGGCCCCATGCCCGGCTTGCCGATACGGCCCGTTGCCAGATGGCAGTTGATAATGGCGTTTACCTTGTCTGTCCCCGAGGAAGACTGGTTTACACCCTGACTATAGCAAGTGACTGTTTTTTGCGTGGCAACGAAGAGTGTGTAGAAAGCCTCCAATTGCTGCGCATCCAGACCCGTCTTTCGGGTCAGCTCATCAATGCTTAATTGACGCGCGGCAGCGACAGCCATCGCAAAGCCGGATGTGTGCCTTTCAATATAATCATGATCCAGATTTGCCGAATCCGCCAGAAAACCGAGCAGGCCAAGGAACAGGGCAACATCGCCATCGGGCCTGATGGCAAGGTGCATATCAGCAATATCGGCGGTCACTGTCCGGCGCGGATCAATAACGACGATCTTCATTTCCGGTCGTTCTGTTTTGGCTGCAATCAACCGCTGATAGAGAACGGGATGGCACCATGCGAGGTTTGAGCCGGTGAGGATGACCAGATCGGCCAGCTCCAAATCCTCATAGGTCCCGGGAACTGTGTCTGAACCGAAAGCGCGCACATGACCTGCAACTGAAGAAGACATGCACAGGCGCGAATTCGTATCAATATTGGCCGAGCCGATGAAGCCTTTCATCAGCTTGTTGGCAACGTAGTAATCCTCTGTCAGGAACTGGCCCGAAACATAAAATGCAACACTGTCCGGCCCATGCTGGCGAACCGCATCGGAAAAGCGGCTCGCCACCAGCCCCAATGCTTCATCCCAGCCCGCTTCTTCGCCAAACATTTTGGGCTGGAGCAACCGCCCTTCCAGATCAACGGTCTCGCCAAGAGCGGAACCTTTCGAGCAAAGACGCCCGAAATTGGCAGGGTGCAAGGGGTCACCCTTGATGCCGATGGCTCCGCTCTCCTCCCTGGTGGCGAGAACGCCGCACCCCACCCCGCAATAGGGGCATGTGGTGCGAGTTGTTGCAGTCGCTGTCTGCATTATTCCGCCGCAACAGCCGTGATTTGCAGATGAGCCAGAATGCTGTCCCCATCCAGCTTGAGCGGAATGGTTCTGACGCTGCCCTCATCGGCGCCAAGCGCCTTTCCTGTTTCCAGCGAAATGACCCAATTGTGCAAAGGGCATGTCACCGATGCGCCATGAACAATGCCCTGGCTCAGAGGGCCGCCCTTGTGCGGGCAGTGATCATCAATGGCAAAGACCTGATCTTCCATCGTGCGGAAGACTGCGATCTTTCCCTGCGGAGTCATGACGCAGCGGGCGCCGCGACGTGGAATATCGTGTATCGAACCTATCGCAATCCAATCACTCATCGCCTTTACTCCGCTGCCTGCGCATAGCCGATCGTCGCCATCGGCCGGAACTCGTGCTTGTCCACGCCTGATACACGTTCCGACCACGGATCGACCTGTGCGAATTTCTGACTGAAAACGAACCTCTCGAAAAACGCTTTGCGCTTGTCCGTGTCATTCATGATCTGCTGGCGTATTTCATCGAGACCAACGCGTTTGGCCCATTTGTATATACGTTCCAGATAGCGCGCCTGCTCGCGGTACATTTGCGTCAGAGCAACAACGTGCTCCAGCGCTTCGTCTTCTGTCCTGACGAGACCAAGCACTTCCGTTCCCTTGATATCCAGACCCGCTGCACCGGCGAAGTGAATTTCATAGCCGGAATCCACGCAGATAATTCCGATGTCCTTGCAGGTGGCCTCCGCACAATTGCGCGGACAGCCGGATACGCCCATTTTCAGCTTTGCCGGAGTCCAGGATCCCCACATGAACTTTTCAATGCGGATGCCGAGGCCCGTTGAATCCTGCGTACCGAAGCGGCACCAATCGGACCCGACGCAGGTTTTGACCGTGCGCAGGCCCTTTGCGTAGGCCTGGCCCGATACAAAACCGGCCTTGCCGAGATCGGCCCAAACGGCGGGCAGGTCTTCCTTCTTGACGCCCAGCATGTCGATGCGCTGGCCGCCTGTGACCTTGACCGCAGGGATTTCGAACTTGTCGACAACATCGGCGATTGCGCGCAATTCCGATGAGTTGGTCATGCCGCCCCACATGCGAGGAACGACCGAATACGTGCCGTCTTTCTGGATATTGGCGTGCACGCGCTCATTGATGAAACGCGACTGATAGTCGTCGGCATATTCATCCGGCCAATCGGAAACGAGATAATAGTTCAATGCCGGGCGGCATTTGGCGCAGCCGCAGGATGTCTTCCATTGAAGCTCCTGCATGACCGCGGGGATCGACTTCAACCCCTTTGCCTTGATCAGGCGGCGCACATCATCATGGCCTAGATCAGTACAACCGCACATGGGTGTCACGGCTGAGGGATTGTATTTATCGCCGAGCGTCAACGTCAGCAGCTGCTCGACAAGACCCGTGCAACTGCCGCATGAGGCCGATGCCTTGGTATGGGCGCGAACATCATCAAGCGAACTCAAGCCCTTGGATGTGATCGCGCCGGTGATTTTTCCCTTGCATATGCCGTTGCAACCGCAGATTTCCGCATCATCCGGTAATGCTGCAACGGCCGCCATAGGGTCCAGCGGGGACCCTCCCTGATAGGACTGGCCAAAAATCAGGGTTTCTCGCATCTCCGAAATGTTGGTGCGTTTCTTGGTGAGGTCATGGAACCATGCGCCATCGGAGGTTTCACCATAAAGCACGGTTCCGATGATGCGGTCATCTTTCAGGACAAGGCGCTTATAGACACCGGCGGCAGCGTCGCGCAGCACGATCTCCTGCCGGTCGTCACCCTCTGCAAGATCACCCACCGAGAACAGATTGATCCCTGTCACCTTCAATTTTGTCGGCGTCTCGCTGTGAACAAAGGCTGCGCTTGTATCGCCTGCAAGTTGCGCGGCAACCACGCGTGCCATTTCATATAATGGCGCGACAAGCCCGTAACATTGGCCGCCCACTTCCGCGCATTCGCCTATGGAATAAATGTCAGGATCCGAAGTCCGCATGCCGGCATTTGTGACGATGCCGCGATTGATTTCCAATCCTGCATCCTTCGCCAAATTTCCGTTCGGCCTGATGCCGACTGCCATGACAACGAGATCGGCTGGCAATGTGGTGCCATCGGCCAATAAAACGCCTTCAACCTTGCCGTCGCCGATAATTTCCTTGGTATTGGCCTTGGTGATGACTTTAATGCCGCGTGCCTCTACAGCCTTTTCAAGCAGGTAGCCTGCCGCCGGATCAAGCTGCCGCTCCATCAGTGTCGGCATGACGTGCAGCACGGTCACTTCCATGCCGCGTGAAGCAAGACCCGCCGCCGCTTCCAGCCCAAGCAGACCACCGCCAATAACGATTGCCTTTGCCCGTGACTGCGCGGCCAACAGCATGGCGTTGACATCATCAAGATCACGATAGGTCAAAACGCCCGGAAGGTCTTTGCCCGGAAGTGGCAGAATGAAAGGCACCGAGCCGGTGGCGATGAGAAGCTTGTCATAGCTTTCCGTCGTGCCAGCATCGGAGGTAACCGTCTTCGCCTCGCGGTCAATATTGATAACCTTGTGGCCTTTATAGAGGGTAATGCCGTGCTTGATGTACCAGCCATCGCCATGGATGATGATTTCTTCAAAATCCTTTTCACCCGAAAGGACTGGAGAAAGCATGATGCGGTCGTAATTTACCCGTGGCTCGGCGTTGAAGATAACAATTTCATAGGCATCCGGCGCCAGTTCCAGCAAATGCTCCAGCGCGCGGCCCGGAGCCATACCATTGCCGA
Organism: Phyllobacterium sp. GQ127; assembly: GCF_059758635.1. Classification (NCBI taxonomy): domain Bacteria; kingdom Pseudomonadati; phylum Pseudomonadota; class Alphaproteobacteria; order Hyphomicrobiales; family Phyllobacteriaceae; genus Phyllobacterium; species Phyllobacterium sp. GQ127. The sequence continues at coordinate 330,109 of NZ_JCAXDZ010000005.1, read as the reverse complement.
CAACAACCAGCTTTTGTTTTTGCTCTGCCATTTATGCGGCCTCCACAAGACGGTGACGTTCGTAAAGGAATTTCATGACTGCCGAGCGGCAGCGAATATAGGTTGCATCCGAGGCCAGCTCGATGCGGCGACGTGGCCTCTCCAATGGCACGTCGAGAATTTCGCCGATCCTGGCCGAGGGTCCGTTGGTCATCATCACGATACGGTCTGAAAGGAGAACTGCCTCATCGACATCGTGCGTAATCATCAAAACTGTATTGGCGAGTTCCGCATGAATCTGCATCACCTGATCCTGAAGATGCGCACGCGTCAGCGCATCAAGCGCCCCGAACGGCTCATCAAGCAAAAGCACCTTCGGCTCCATGGCCAATGCACGAGCAATGCCCACTCTTTGCTTCATGCCGCCCGATATTTCCGAAGGGCGCTTGTCCTTGGCGTGGACCATCTGCACAAGTTCAAGATTGCGCATAGTCCATTCATGCCGCTCCGCGCGGCTCTTGGTTGACGAGAATACTTTGTCGACCGCCAGCTTCACATTCTCATAGGTTGTCAGCCATGGCAGAAGCGAATGGTTTTGAAAGACCACGGCCCTGTCCGGTCCGGGCTTGTCGACCACATTGCCTTCAAGAAAAACAACGCCGCGCGTTGCCTGTGTAAGCCCCGCAACAATATTGAGCAGTGTCGACTTTCCGCAGCCGGAATGGCCGATGATCGATATGAACTCGTTTTTCTCGACGGTCAGCGATACTTGATTGAGAACCTGCGTGGTGGCACCGCCACGGCTGAACACCATGTCGATCTGTTCCAGCGAAAGATAAGGTTTTGCCATGATGAGCTCCTCAGGCACTTGCCGTGTTGCGGGTGACAGCCTTGGCGATGAAGGCAATGAGGCGATCAAGGAGATATCCGACGATGCCGACATAGATGAGCGCGAGAATGATGTCGCTGATGCGCGATGAGTTCCATGCATCCCAGATGAAGAACCCGATACCGACCCCGCCGATCAGCATTTCAGCGGCAACAATAGCGAGCCAGGAAAGTCCGATACCGATGCGAAGGCCCGTGAATATATAGGGTGCTGCAGCGGGGATCATGATCTTTCCAAAATACTCCAGCTGATTAAGCCGCAGCACTTTCGCCACATTCTGGTAATCCTGCGGAATATTGCGGATACCCACCGCAGTATTGATGATGATCGGCCAGATCGCGGTGATGAAAATCACAAAGATTGCAGATGGATTGCCATCCTTGAAAGCGGCCAGAGACAGAGGCAGCCAGGCAAGTGGCGGGACCGTTCGCAAAATCTGAAAGATCGGGTCGAGACCGCGCATGGCCCATTCACTTTGGCCGACCAGTGCTCCAAGCGCGATGCCCGCAAATGCGGCCAGGCAATAGCCAAGTGCAACGCGCTTGAGACTTGCAAAGATGTGCCAGAACAATCCCTGATCGACGCCCTGCCCCACATAAAACGGGTGAACAATAAGCTCCCAGGTTTCTGAAACGACACGCGAGGGTGGCGGTACGCTTGCAGTGGGGGAAGAACAGACAATCTCCCAGAAGATCAGCAGAAACAGAAGCGTCACGAGCGGCGGTAGGACGTGCGACATCGCCGATGCAAACCATTTACGCAGTGCCCTGCCCGCAGGATTTCGCCTGGCAACCGCAAGGGGAACTATATCGGCCTGTGGTTTAACAGGCTCCATGGATTTCAGGCGGACAGGATTGGCGGTCATTCGTTTTCCTCACGCAGAATGTTTGATGTTGAGGCTGGCGAGATAGGTCTGCGGATTGTCTGGATCGAAAACCTTGCCATCGAAGAATGTTTCGATACCGCGCGATTTGGAGGCGGGAATATCCGCCGCCGCGACACCAAGCTCGCTGGCAGCCGCCCGCCACAAATCTTCGCGATTCACCTGTCCGACCAGCGCTGAAATATCCGTATCCGGGGCAAATTTCCCCCACCGGATATTTTCTGTAAGGAACCATTTTTCATGGCTCTGGAACGGGTAGGAAGCATTGTCCTTCCAGAACTTCATGAGGTGCGGACTAGCTGTTTCCTGCCGTCCGGAGCCATAGTCGTAATCGCCCTTCAAGCGTCCCACTATGTCTTTCGAAGGAACGTTGAACCATGCCCGTTTGCCCACCATTTCGGCCAACTCTTCCTTATTGGCCATCTCGTCGGCCCATTGCTGGGCTTCCATGATCGCCATGAGAAGGGCTTTGGTGGCGATCGGGTTTTTTTCGACCCAATCTGCGCGCATGGCGAAAGATTTTTCCGGATGTTTCGCCCAGATTTCAGCCGTGTTGACGGCAGTATACCCGATGCCCTGATTGACAAGCTGGGCGTTCCACGGTTCGCCCACGCAGAAGCAGTCCATCGTTCCAACTTTCATGTTTGCAACCATCTGGGGCGGTGGCACGACGATTGTTTCAACGTCCTTGTCGGGATCGATACCGCCCGCAGCGAGCCAATAGCGCAACCAGAGATCGTGCGTTCCACCGGGGAATGTCATTGCGGCTTTGGCCGCATTTCCCTCAGCCTTCTTTTTGGCGAATGCTTCCTTCAACACTCCGGAATCGACACCCGCCTTGTTCTGCGCATAGGCCGAACCGACAGAAATGCCCTGAGCATCGAGATTCAGCCGCGCCAATATAACCATCGGCAAAGGCAGATTGTTTTGGGTAACTTTGCCCGTGCTTATCAGATAGGGCATAGGCGTCAGAATATGCGCGCCATCTATGCCGTTTCCTTGAGAACCCAAGACGAGATTGTCGCGCGTTGTTCCCCATGACGCCTGTTTTACGACCTCGACATCCGGCATCCCATGTTTGGCAAAGAAACCTTTTTCCTTCGCAACGATGAGCGGCGCCGAATCTGTGAGGGCGATAAAGCCAAGGACGGCTTTGGTCGTTTCGGGACCTGCAGCGGCAGCAAAAGCCCCGCCGGGAAACGCCGCTTTTGCAGCGGCAAGCAGGGTCAGCGCACCGCCCGCCTTCAGGAATTTGCGTCTCGCTATGCCATTCGAACGTTTCTGATCCATAAGCTTCCCTGCAATATTGGCCATAAAGGCTGATCAAAAAAAAACGCCGCCGGATCACATTCACTCCCGGTAGAACCGTTGGAATGAATTGAGCCAAGCGACGTCTGTGTCTTTTGAAAGCACCCGATGCGGTGCTCGCGGTTCCTGTCTTCATTGACGGAACATATTTATCAAAGCAATAAGCGTGCCAATTAGAGAGTTATTTTATTATCTTATTGAATTTAAATGTATTTTTTAATTTCTGTTATTCTTCTGAATGCATGCACATACAAGAACATTGTCGTTGTCAGTGCAGTTTCTGCGGATATTTTGTGCGATGCACAAGAAATAAGCAGCTACCCGATCTATTCATCTCCCTTGGTTGAGCCTAAACTTTGCAGATAGCGCGTGATATTTGCAGGGTCGAAAACTGCTCCGTCAAGGAATGCATCCGCAGTGCCCGCTCCTTCCACGCGCGTATCATTAACGGGCGTATCAGGGCGGACCCCAATGGCATTGCGATAAAGGTCGGGGCGAAAGGCTGCGCCCGCCAGACCGGCAAGCGATGGGCTATAGTCCACCTGGGACCAACGAACCATTTGACTGTAAATCCATTGCGCTTGGCTAACCCATGGGAAGTTCGCCGCATCCCGATGGAAATTGAAATAGTCAGGAACCGTACGTTCGGCGCCATCCGGATCAATTGTGAATTGCCCAAGCAGCACGCGATGCAAAAGATCAAACGGCACATCAAGATAATTGGGGCCCGACAAGAGTTGCGCCAGTTCCCGCCGGTTTTCCCCGTCATCGCACCAGCGGGCGGCACGGTCCAGCGCAACGATCAGGCGCGAACCCGTCTCAGAATTTTGTTCAAACCAGTCCGGGCGCATGCCGATGACTTTTTCCGGGCTGGGTGCCCAAATGTCTTCTTTGACTGCAACAATACACCCAACGCCGCGCGAGACCGCCACCATGTTCCAGGGCGCACCGACACAGAACCCGTCAATAACGCCCGCCGACAATGCGTCCGAAGTCATGGGCGGCGGCACCACAACAAGCTTCACGTCAAGGTCAGGATCAATGCCACCGGCCGCCAGCCAATATCGCAGTTCGTAATTATGCGATGAGAAGGGATATGTTATGCCCAGCGTAATCGGGTCGAGCCCTTCATTCCTGCGAACCTCGATCACGCGCTTTAACGCCCTTGCATTGACCAGAGCGTCCTGCTTGCCGGACAGGTCCGCCATAGTCTGCATGCGCCTGTACAAGCCAAGCGAAAGCGTGATGGCGTTTCCTCCGCGACCAAGAATAAAGGGCGCTATGACAGGAGATGGATTGGAACCCAGGCCCAGACTGGCCGCCACCGGCATCGGTGCCAGCATATGGGCAACATCGAACTGCCGGAAGGCCAGACGGTCCCGGATGTTGGCCCATGACACATCCTTGATCAGGCTGAGTTGAATGCCTTCGCGCGCAGCAAAACCAAATTCGGCTGCCGCGATCAGGATCGCAGCGTCAACCAATGGGATGAACCCCGCGCGAACCAGCCTCGAACCCGGACTGGCGATAGCAGCCGGCGCTGCCAGGCCGCCATTATCAATACCGGTGCGGATGAAACTCATTGTAACCCTTCCTAAGATCCTAACAGCGCGGCCGCTGTGACAACGCTCTGCGCGATATCAGCAATCTTCCGCTTTTCGTTCATCGCGGTTTGCCGCAACAATGAATAGGCTTCATCCTCCGACATTGAGCGGGATTTCATCAAAATGCCCTTGGCGCGATCAATGATCTTTCGCTCCTCAAGGGCGCTCCTGGCCTCAGCCAATTCCTGCTGCAATCGACTGAATGCCTTGAACCTGCTGACCGCCATATCAAGAATGGGCTTTACCCGCTCTTTCTTCAGCCCATCGACAATATAGGCGGAAACACCCGCCTCTACCGCTGCTTCAATGGAGGAGCTATCGGACCGGTCCACAAACATGGCAATAGGCTTGCGAACGGATCGGGTCAGCTGGAAAAGATGCTCCAGCATGTCACGGTTCGGCGTCTCGATATCGATAACAATAACATCGGGCCCGATAATCTCGATCTGCCGGGCAAGACCGACAATATCATGCAAAACAACAACCTTATCATGCCCGGCTTCGCGCAATCCTTCCTCAATAATTGAGGCGCGGATGCGATTCTCGTCGAAGATCATTATGGACAAAGCGGCAATCATGCCTGAATTTTGCGCATGCTTGAAAATTGTGCAAGTCTGACATTAGGACGCAGCACTAAAGTTTAAGGGCAGTCGCGCTCGAAGGTGCGTGATGCCATTAGGTTGCGAAATCCCAGGCGGTTTCCTCAATTCTTCCTTAGCGCAACGAGCCGCGACCGCTGGAATGCCAGCCCTGAAATCAGCGCCAGGGCACCCAATATTACGGCAAGTCCGATGCCACTGGCGCGCCAGCCCCATGCCGATATTGCCGGGGTGCTGATCAGTGGCGACAGGAATTGGCCAAGGAAGACCGATCCCGTCAGCAGCGCACCGGTTTTTCCCCGTTTATTGGAAGAGGTTGCGCTTAAGGAAATCGCCACGAATCCTGGAATGGCCAGGGCGTAGCCCGCGCCAATGGCTGCACAGCCGAAAAAGACTGCCACTCCGGCTTTAACTGTCACAAGGGCGGCAAAACCCATAGTCATCAAACCAAAGCCGCAGGCCCAATTGCCAGCATAACCAATCGCCTCACGAAGACGCGGATAATAGAGAGCCGCCGCCCCGCCCGCCAACATGAGCGTCCCCAGCGCAGCCCCGGTCATGGCGGGCGATGAATAACCTTGCCCTGATAAAAAGAAGGGCAATTGCGTGGGCATGACGAAGAACAGCATGGTCACGACCATTTGACCAAGAGCAAGCAGATATATAAGCGGCTGGGTCTTGCCTGCGTTGATCGAAGAAAGGTTTTGTTCAGCCGGCATGCTGGACGGTGGATCGACAATGACCCGCCAGAAGAATGGCATGACCAGTACGGGCAGCGCATAGACCGCAAAGGGAAACCTTGGTCCCATTGTGGCAAGCAGGCCAGCGATCATGATGAAGACAAAACCACCAAGATTGCGGGCAGAAACCTGGGCGCTCGTAACAATATGCAACGTTTTGCCGGAGAAATAATCGCCCAGCAATGCCGATTGCGCGGTCATGATCATGGCAAGTGCAATACCAAGGCACAATCTGCTGGCCATGATCAATGGCAGTGTCGGAAGAAACAGTCCGGCGCTTCCCGAAATGATAAACAGGATCAACCCCGCCAGAAGCATTGATCGCCGGCTCGCTCTATCGGCAATTACACCGCACCACGGCGCGAAGAGCACGACCGCCAGGGATGGGGCGGGAACCAGCAGGCGGATCAAAAAGCTGTAAGTTTCATCCCCCGCAAACTGCGTTTCAAGACCGGGCAAGGCGGGGCTGATCGTGGCGGCGGTCATCACTGTAAGCGATGCAACCAACATCAAGGCCACAGCGCGCGGATCGCGGCGGATCGGCCGTTCTTCAAGTTCATTTGTCAGCTGCATTTTTATCGTCTCCATTGTCTTTTTAATCAGGAACGCGCATCATACGAATTCAAGTCAACTTGAGGTCAAGCATGAAATTTCTCGACATTGGCGAGGTTGCCAGCGCAAGCGGATTGCCCGCCTCGACGCTACGATATTATGAGGAACAGGGCCTTATCGCTTCCGTAGCCAGACACGGATTGCGACGCCAATATGAGCCGGACGTGCTCAAGCGGCTTGCTCTGATCAATATGGCCCGCACAGCGGGATTTCTGCTTAGTGATGTGGCAGATATTCTGGGCCGCAACAGCGAACTTGCGATCCCGCGTGACGAATTGCGAACGCGCGCCGATGCTCTGGATAAAAAGGCGCAGGAGATAAAGGCTTTGGCGGGGATCATGCGCCACGTGGCAGAATGCTCCGCCCCGTCACATTTGCAATGCCCCACATTTCAAAAGCTGCTGCGCGTGGGAACCAAATATCAGTCCCGCATACGCAAGCAGAAGCGCAAGGAACCTAGAGCTGCCTGACAAAATGGTTGGCTCTCAGATCGCGTGACGAACCTTACGGCGCTGGGCGGTCACTTTCTCCAACCACCAGTTCCATTGGCCATATGATGCCAGATTTGACCGCGGGATAATTGTCTTCAAAAGCAGGCATTGTCGAAAGCAATGTTTCGGCCAGCTTGATGCCAAGATCGCGAAGCGACAGGCGGAAACAGGTCAGCGTTGGCGATAGAAAGCGGCTTTGCGTACTTTCGCGAAATCCTATGACAGCAATATCCCGCCCCGGATGAATACCCATCTCGTAAAAGCGCCGGTAGAGCCCTATCGCCATGTTTTCATTGACCAGAACGACGGCTGTCGGCATGGGTTTTTGCTCAAGCATAGCGCAGGCGACCTGATAGCCGCCTTCCTCATTGCTGGGCGCGGCCAGAACCAGATCCGGATTGAACTCGATGCCGCCCTTTGCCAGCCCTTGCCTGTAGCCGCTCAGAAATACATGGCCAAGATTGACATCGCTATTGGGAACGCCAACGGCGATGCGCTTGTGTCCAAAGCCCACCAAACGCGTAACTGCGGTGATGGCCGTGCCCTCAAAATCAAGATCGATCCACGGAAATGAGCCGTCGGCAGCGCTGCGCCCCAGCGCCACAAATGGAATCTTCCGCTCCAGCAGAAATGGGATGCGCGGGTCCTCCCGCATCGTTGCCGATATGATCAAGCCATCGACGAAGCGCCGTCCGACCACCCGGTTGAGATAAACGCCCGGATCTTCATCTGTCCCGCATAACAGCGCGACAAGATCGAGCTGATGCCGCCGGAACACCGATTGCACGCCTCCAAATACCGGCATGAAAAAGAAGCTATCGCCGATTTCCACTGTTTCAACCGTCGATTCGATCATGAATCCGATTGTGTTCGTCGTGCCCTGCCGCAGGCTGCGTCCGGATTGGTTCGGCACATAGCCAAGCGTCTTGGCAGCTTGAAGCACGCGCTGACGGGTTTCCGGATTGACATCGCTCTTGCCGTTCAGCGCGCGCGAGACCGTCCCGATGGAAATATTCAGATGGCGGGCAAGGTCCCGAATGCTCACGCTTTTCTCCCGGCTAAAGAAATTAACAAGACCCCTGGCAGGCATATATTTTTCGGTGAAGTTTGCGAGCCTGACATTGGCGCAAGTGCCTGCAGACGCACCGGATGCAAATGTCAAATTTACTCCACCAACGATTCGATGTGAGGTTCCTTCCCACATAAAACACCGAAATAAGGGATTGACAAAAATAATTCGTCATTCTTAGATCGTAAACGTTTACGGAAGCGTTTTACAACCGATTTTCTCGGTTTATGGCGAGTTTCTGTAGGGAGGAGCAGGAATGCAAAGTGCCGTTTTAGTCGGTTGCGGAGCCATGAGCAAAGCGTGGTTCGAGGCGGTTCGCACCATCGGCGACATTGAGATCGTCGGCGTGGTGGATCTTGCTGCAGAGCGTGCGCAAGCACGTATCGCAGAATTTGGCCTGACCTCGGCAAATGCATCCAGCGATCTGGCAGCCACGCTTGCGCGCACCAAACCCGATTTGCTTTTCGACATTGTTGTTCCGGCCGCCCGTCATGCCACCGTAGCAGCGGGACTTGCAGCCGGTTGCCACGTGCTTTCCGAAAAACCCATGGCGGAAACCATGGACGAGGCACGCGATCTCGTTCATCGCGCCGAGGCCGCCGGGCGCATCCATGCCATCGTGCAGAACAGGCGATATCTCGCGCAAATTCGCCGCATCCGCCGGTTGATCCAATCCGGCGCTATTGGCGAAGTGACAAGCCTTCATTGCGACTTCTTTCTTGCTCCCCATTTTGGCGGCTTCCGCGAGGAAATGCGCCATGTCCTGTTTCTTGACATGGCAATCCATACTTTCGACGCAGCACGCTTTCTTGCCGATGACGCCGCCGATGCGGTCTATGCGCGCGAATGGGAGCCCAGCAATTCCTGGTACGCTCAGGGATCGTCCGCTGCCGCAATCTTTGAATTCTCCAATGGAGCCGTTTTCACCTATCGCGGCAGTTGGTGCGCCGATGGCATGCGCACAAGCTGGGAAAGTGCCTGGCGCATCATTGGCAGCAAAGGATCAATTGTCTGGGATGGACATGATGACATACGGGCCGAAGCCGTCACCTCCGGCAAAGACGGCCTGTTTTCCGGGGTGACCGCAGTCGAGATACCTCCCCTCGATACGTCTGATCGCGTCGGCGGTCACCTCGGAGTGATGCAGGATTTCATCGCGGCGACCCGCGGTGGCCCGCGACCGGAAACCGCCGGAAAAGAGAATATCAAAAGCCTTGCCATGGTCTTCGGCGCTATCGATAGCGCCGAGTCCGGGCGGCGCGTCGAAATTACGTTCTGAAGGAATATGAGAATTGAGTAATCCAGCAACAGCCATTCGCATCGGTACAATGATCAAGGGCAATGCGCCCGACCCTGCGGCCTATGTGAAAAATATCTTGCCGCATGGTTTTGAGAGTATCGAACCGTTTTTCTGGCAAGTCATGAACAAGGACCTGCCAACGCTGGCGGCGCAATTGAAAGACGCCATCGGTGATGCCGATGTTACCATTTCAACGCTGGGCATGTTTGGCAATCCGCTGGAAGATACGGAAATAGACCGGGAAACGCTCAAGGGCTGGGAGGCATTGATCGATAATGCCCATCATTTCGGCGCAACGACCATTGCCGGATTTACGGGTCGTATTCGTGGAAAGCCGATTGAGGAAAGCCTGCCGCAATATAAGCGGGTCTGGTCTGAGCTTGCCAGGCGAGCAGCCGATAAAGGCGTTAGGATCGCCTTTGAAAACTGCGCCATGGATGGCAATTGGGCAAGTGGTGACTGGAATATCGCCCATAATCCTGATGCGTGGGAAATGATTTTCAACGAAGTGCCCGCGGAAAATATCGGACTTGAATGGGAGCCCTGCCACCAGATGGTCTATCTGATCGACCCATTGCCGCAAATCCGCAAATGGGCATCGAAGATATTTCATGTGCACGGCAAGGATGCGACGATCCGCTGGGAAGTCATTCGTGAGCACGGCATTTTCGGCAAGGAAAAATTCGTCTTCATGCGCTCGCCGGGTTTCGGCGACACAAATTGGGTGGACGTCATTTCCGAATTGCGCCTGGCCGGCTGGTCGGGTTCCATCGACATCGAAGGCTGGCATGATCCCGTATATCGCGATGCGCTGGAAATGACCGGCCAGGTCCATTCGCTCAATTATCTGAAACAGAGCCGTGGCGGTTCATATATCGCCAATCCCTGAATTCGACTGGCCAACCCTGCCATTGAGAAGCAGGGAAGCCGGACCAACCCCAAGAGGAGGAAGCAATGAAGCCTATTCTAAAATGGATAACAGCTGCATCCCTGCTTATGACCGGCGCAGCCGGGGCCGAGCCGGTAACGCTGGATGTATGGACCATCGACCGTCCGGACCAGTATATGTATCTGGTGAAGGATGAGTTTGAAAAATCCCATCCCGATATCAAGCTGAACGTCAAGACAGTCCAGTTCCGCGACATGGTCAATGATCTGGCGCGGGCAACGGCAACGGGCGAGTCTCCGGACGTGACCTATATCGACAATCCCGAGGTTGCTCTCTTTGCCTCCCGCGGTCTGCTGCTGGATCTCACGCCGATGCTTGATGAATCGAAAGTCATCAAGAAGGAGGATATTTTCCCCGGGCCGCTTTCCTCGGTCAGCTGGGACGGGAAAATCTATGGTGTGCCGCGCGGCGCAAATACAATCGCGCTCTATTACAATGCCGACATGTTCAAGGCCAAGGGGCTTGATCCCGATAATCCGCCGAAAACGTGGGATGAGCTTTACGATGCAGCCAAGAAGCTGAGCGACCCGGCCAAGAACGTCTACGGTCTGGCATTTTCGGCCGTGGCCACCGAGGAAGGCACGTTCCAGTTTCTGCCTTGGTTGCAAATGGCGGGCGGCGACTACAACAAGGTGAATACTGAAGGCGGCGTCAAGGTTCTCGACTTTTGGGGCAAGCTGCTTGATGAAAAACTTGCCTCGCCGGATACGCTGATCCGCAGCCAATATGACTCGACCGGCACATTCAATTCCGGCAACGCGGCCATGGCGATCTCTGGCCCATGGGAATTGCCGCGCATGAGCCGCGACGCCAAGTTTGACTATCGGGCGGCATTGCTCCCGGTCCCGCAGGAAGGCGCCACACGCGCATCTGCATTGGGTGAAGGCGACAATGTCATCCTTGCCAATAGCGATCATCCGAAAGAAGCATTCATTCTCCTCGAATTCCTCTATGGCAAAATGCCCGATGTCTGGAACCGTTTCGGCTTTCTGCCGGCAGCAAATATCAAGTCCAACAATCCCAATACGCCTGCGATTTACGGGGTCTTCGAAGAGAGCATGAAATATGCTCGCAATCGCGGACCGCACCCTGAATGGCCAAAGATTTCCAAGGCCATCTACACTGCAATCCAGTCATCGCTGACCAAGAAAAGCGATGCAAAGACGGCGCTCGATACTGCGCAAACCCAGATCGACAGTATTTTGAACTGATAAATTGCGCTTCGCTTTTTCCTTCATGCGAAAGAGCGAAGCCTATTTGTTCGGCGGCGAGCGGAGGACGCTATGCAAGGCATTATGAGAACCATCCGGGACGGCAGCGGTTTTGATATCCTGCTGCTCGGGCTAGCCCTCATTTATCTGATCACCTTCTCGGCTTTTCCGATCATCTACAATATTATCATGTCGCTGCAGACCGTGGACATGTTCACGATCACGTCCTTCAATCGGCCTTTTGTCGGCCTGCAAAATTATTACGATATTTTCTCGCAGCCCATCGCCGGTTCTGTCTTCTGGAACACTCTGAAATTTGTGGTGCTGTCGATTGTTTTCCAATTATCCATCGGGTTCGGCCTCGCCCTCTTCTTCCAGCAGGATTTTCCCGGTGCTACCTATCTGCGCGGCTTGTTTCTTGCCGGATGGATCATGCCGGCGCTCGTCGTCGGTGCCATCTGGAAATGGCTTTTCGCTGGTGACTTCGGCGTCATCAACTATGCGCTAACCGCGCTGGGGCTTGCGGATGAGCGCATCTTCTGGCTTTCCGACCCGGATGTCACTCTCTATGCCGTTATTATTGCCAATGTCTGGCTCGGTATCCCATTCAACATGCTGCTGCTTTCGGTGGGGCTTGCAAGCATACCGCGTGATGTCTACGAGGCCGCCGAACTTGATGGCGCGGGACCTTTCGAGCGGTTCCGATCCATCACATTGCCGCTGATGCGTGCCCAGCTCGGCGCAGTCATTTCTCTCGGTGTCATTTTCACATTGCAACAATTCGACCTGATCGCGGCACTAACGCAGGGCGGCCCCGCAGACAGTTCCAATGTCGCGCAATATTGGTCCTGGCAGCTTTCCTTCCAGACCTATGAAATCTCGCTCGGCAGCGCCGTCTCCGTCCTCATGATCATTTTCGTCATCATCGTAGCGGCAGTCTATGTCCGCTCCACCCGTCACGAACACAGCTATTAGGACGGAAAGATGAAACGCACGATCCTCCTCCTCATTGGCCTGTTTATAACGGCGATCTATCTCTTCCCGCTCTACTGGATGTATCTGACAGCGCTGAAAGGCGGTACGGAAATCTTCCGCTATCCGCCAACCTTCTGGCCGAGCGATCCGCAATGGAACTTCCTGAATGTCTGGAAGAGCCGTGATATGGGCCGCTATATCTGGAATTCCCTTTTGATCGCCATGGGCGTGACGTTTCTCGTTACAATGCTTGGAACGGGCTGCGCCTATGTGCTGTCCCGGGTACGCAATATCTGGATGGATCTGGCTCTGTTTGCGATCCTGATGATGCAGGTCCTGCCCTCATCCTTGATGGTGACGCCCATATTCGTGATGTTCAACCAGATCGGGCTTCTCGCCAGTCCAAGATTTGCAGTCATTCTTGCGCAGACCGCCAAGATGCTACCTCTTTATATCGTGCTGTGCCGCGCAACCTTCGTGCAGGTACCACGAGAACTGGAAGAAGCCGCGCTCGTCGACGGGTCATCGCGCATCGGTGCCTTCTTCCGCATCATGCTGCCATTGGCCCGCAACGGTATCCTGATCACCTCCGTGCTGATCTTCCTGCAATCCTTTGGTGAATATGTCTATGCGCGCTCGCTGATCGCCAAGAATGAGCTACAGACTGCGACCGTGGGTTTGCAGACCTTCATGGGTCCGGAGGCCAATGACTGGAACGGCATCATGACATATGCGGCCATCTATGTGACGCCGATCCTTATCGCATTCATGCTGTTGCAACGACGTATCGTCAGCGGTCTCACCGCCGGCGCGCTCAAGTGAGGTCAACCACCATGCTCCAGATCGAGATCGACCACCTGAACAAGCATTATGTCGGGTTTCATGCACTCAAGGACATCAATATTGCCATAAAGCAAGGTTCGTTCGTCGCCTTGGTCGGGCCATCCGGCTGCGGCAAGTCGACATTGCTGCGCACCCTGGCGGGGCTTGAAAAGATCAGCTCCGGCGATGTGCGCATTGCTGGAACCAGCGTTGTCGGCAAACCGCCGCGCGAACGCGATGTCGCCATGGTGTTCCAGTCATACGCGCTCTATCCGCATATGGATGTCGAGCGCAACATGAACTATTCGATGCGCCTGAAACGCCGCCCGAAGGATGAAATTTCGGAGCGGACACGCGCTGCCGCCGATACTTTGGGGCTTGGCGGTCTTCTGGATCGTTTGCCCAAGGCGCTGTCGGGAGGACAACGGCAACGCGTAGCCATGGGCCGGGCCATCGTTCGCAATCCGAAGGTCTTTCTGTTCGACGAACCGCTTTCCAATCTTGATGCCGCATTGCGGGTCCATATGCGCGGGGAAATCCGCAAGCTCCATGAGCGGCTGCAGGCGACATCTGTCTACGTCACCCACGATCAGGTCGAGGCAATGACAATGGCCGATCATGTTGTGGTGATGCGCTCCGGCGTGGTCGAACAGCAAGGCAGCCCTCTGGATCTTTACGATCACCCTGGCAATAAATTTGTTGCCGGGTTCATCGGTTCGCCCGCCATGAATTTCCTGCCGGCGACGGCAGAGGCTGATGGCAAGATCGTCTTCAACAAGGATAGCAAGCAGTCTATCCAGTCAAACTTCCATATCGAGGCGGGCCGGAAGTTATGGGTCGGTATGCGACCCGAACATCTCTCGCTTCAGGCCGGTTCTAACGATGTGGAAATTGATGCCGTTGTAACCGGTATCGAATCCACCGGCAGCATGACTTTCGTCGTCCTCGATGTTGCTGACCAGCCGGTAATCATGGCCCATAGCGGCAGACCCGGAAACGGCAAAGGTGAGAAAGTCCGCCTGCATATTTCTGCGGACAATCTCCACCTCTTTGACTACGAGACAGAATTGGCCATCACGTCGACCCGGACGACTTGAAGGCGAGCCTTGGAATAGCCACGTCGCTTTTGCTCATCAGCCAGAATATGGCCGGAGCAGAAGCGACGGCAATCCCCGCTGCGATCGAAAAGAAGACCGTATAGCCCAGATGCTCGGCGATCCAACCGGCACCGAGGCCTCCTACCATACTGACCATCCCGTCCATGCACTGGAAAAGCGTAAAGTCGACGCCGGCCTGTTTCGGATCAGACCAGCCCATGAACTGCGAATAGAGGGCAACGAAACCGACCGACATCACGCCGGAGGAACTGGCAATGGCAACCGCGATGATAACGGGCTTTGATGCGGTGCCATCGAAATTGAAGAAAGCGAAGGCGAAAAGCAGAGCGGCCTGCACGAGGATCGTCAGGATCAGCACAAAGCTTGCTCCCCATAGTCGGACGAGCGCGCCGCCAAGAAGAGCCCCGCCGAAACCAACCAGCATGCTCCCAAGGCCATTCAAAACTCCTATCGTCGCAAGATCGAAACCATAATCGATGAGGAAGGGACCAAGCATGGATAGTCCCCATTTCTGTGCGGCAACGTAAATCGCCGCGATCAGAAGGCCCTTTCTAATCTGCGGGCGTCGCAGCGCCACCATCAATGACGGAGCATGATCGCGAATCTCGACGACCGAACGCGCGGGTGGCCCGAAAATGAAAGGCAGGCCGAGAACAAGCACCCCAAGCGCCATAAGATATACCGCTGGGCTCCAGCCCATCCTGTCAACGAGAACGAGAAACAGCCCTGCTCCGATTGCGGAACCGAGATAGGCGCCGCCAACCTGGGCGGCGTTTCCCCAGCCATGATGTTCCTTTGCCAGCGATTCCACCGCATAGCCATCGCAGGCTATGTCCACGGTTGAGGTTATGAAGGCAATGAATGTCAGGCAGAACAATACCGGCATCAACGGTGAAGGTCCGATCAACCCCATGGCGGCAAGACCGGCCGCACAGAGGAGTCCTCCGACGAGCACGATCAATTGCGATCGATTGCGCCCGACCGGCGGCAGTCTGTATCGCTCTACATAGTGTGACCAGAGGAATTTTAACGCCCATGGCAGGACCGTCAGATATAAAAGTCCGATCTGGTCAAGCGGCAGACCCTGGTCCCGCAACACCGCCGGGAGTCCCAGCATCGTCAACCCGCCAATAACGCTCTGCGCCACATAAAGGCCGCCAACTGCAACAAAGACCAGTACCGGAGAAGGATTGGATAATTTCGCCATCAGAAACGATACCGCATGCTGGCAACAACCTTCCTGCCTTCATCGAAATAGCAGAAACCGGTGGTGCAGATTTGCTTGACCTCATTGAGGAGATTGGTCGCATTGACCTGCAGGCGAACATTTTCGAGGGCTGAATCCAGCTTGCCGAAATCATAACGGATGGAGGCATCGACAAAGGTTCGGTCCTTGTTGTCGAGCACCGGCGTATGGACATTATCGCCGAAACTCGAACCGACATAGCGCACGCCTGCCCCCACTCCGAGCCCGTCCAGCGGCCCATCCTGGAAGTCGTAATTCACCCAAAGCGAGGCTGTGTGATAGGGGGAGGAATTAAGAGTCTTGCCCTCCGTCTCCGGCGTCAGCCGGGTTATCTCGACATCATTATAGGAATAGGCGGCGATGAAGCTCAGCCCATTATCCATCGACGCTGTCGCCTCAAGCTCGAAGCCGCGGGACTTGAGATCAAGCTGCCTGAGGAGATTGGTGCCCGACGAAGTTTCGTAAACCGTGGCATTCTTCTGGTCGATGTTGAACACCGCAGCGGTCAGCAGGATATTGGTGTCGGGCACGGCATATTTTACGCCGACTTCCACCTGCTCGCCCAATGTCGGGCGCGCCTGCTGTGCAACGCTTCCGACGGTTTGGATCACGCCGGGATTGGCCACGAATGATGTGCCATAGCTGACATAGGGCGTCAGCCCGAATGGTGTGACATAGGCAAGCGCGACACGTGCGGTTGTTTCACTGTCGTCGCGTGCATAGCTGTCGCCGCCGGGTGTATATTCGCTGTCCACCCAGTCATGGCGCACTCCGGCTGTCAGCCGCCAGGCATCATAAGCGATCTGGTCCTGGGCATAAATGCCGACGGACCGCTGCCGCTGCATCTCCTCATAGGTGATTTCCGGAACATAGGTATGATCGTCGGTGAAGTTATCCGGCCCGCTGCCCTGCCGGGCGGTATATTTCATATAGCTGTAGTCAATACCGGTAACCAGTTGATGCTCGAGCGCTCCGGTGTCGAAATCGCTCTTCAGATAAGTGTCGGTCGCGAGGCCACTATTGTTCTCATAGCCAAGACCGGGAAAATTCTCGAAGACCCATTCCTGACGCATGGAAAGGTCCGAGTAGCGCAGCTTATGGTGAAGTGTCACCGAATCGCTGAGTGCCTGTTCCAGCTCATAGCCTATGCGCCATTGCTTCTGGCTGAAATCATTGAACCGGGCATCGCCGCCATATTCAGGCGTCGCGCCTATGGAAGTGCCGCCCGGACCATATTTATTGATGTAGCCCCACGTTCCACCGGTCGTGCTATCCATATATTCGCCCAGAACGGTCAGTTTCGTGCCGTCATCCGGTTGCCATGTCAAAGCAGGCGCTATGAACAGCCGGTCGTCCTTGACCGCATCGATCTCATTTCGCGCGTCACGGGCAACGCCAGTCAGGCGGTAGAGAAGCGTATTGTCCGCATTGACCGGCCCTGAAAAATCAAAGGCACCCTGCACCCGGCCATAGGAACCATATTGGATCTCGACCTCGCGCAGTCTTTCTTCTGTCGGTCGTTTCGAAACAACATCCACGATCCCGCCCGAACTGCTCGCTCCATAGATTGAAGCTGCCGGCCCCTTCAAGGTCGTGATCGCCTCCAAACCATAGGGTTCGAGCCGGAACAGCCCATTGGGACTGCTGATCTGGCGCAAACCATCGCGAAATACACCCGTATAGGTCAGATCCATGCCGCGAATCTTGAAAGCATCGAATCTCGGTTCAGCGCCGAAAAGGCCGCCGCGTACACCGGGCGTATAATTCAGCGCTTCGACGAGATTTTGCGGCTTGATGTCCTGCAACTGCTTCTGGGTGACTGTGGAAAGTGAAACCGGTGCCTGCGCCACGGGCGTATCGGTTTTTGTCGCGGTTCGGCCAGACTTAGCCACATAACCATCGGATTCGATAATGCCGTTGACGCCTTCGGCGCTGCCATCAATGACGATCGTATCCAGCGTGATGGAGCCATTGGCCGTCGGTTGCGTTCCGGGTGCCGCATTCGTCGTTTGTGCCTGCACCATACCACCGGATGCCAGCAGCAGCACGCTGCCAAGGGCGGTTGATGCGAGCCAGCCGCATCCCGTCTTATCGTTCATATCAGTCATCTAGGACCCTTTATCATTCACGTCTTGCGGGCACTGCCCGCCTTTTCCACGTCCACTGGAAGCGCAATGTAATCTTGACTCTTCCACTCATCTTTTCGTTAAGACAAGCCGGTTGAGTTTGCAACTATAAGTGGACAGTAGTGGTATACTTTTTGGGGATTGGCACAGGTTCCGCTTTTTTAAAGGTCCGGCAGGGTGTTTTGCGCGTCTGAAGCGCCGCGAATTTGGCGGCCTGTCACATGGACTTCACAGACAAGCGTTTAACTTGTCCGAACGATGCCTGACCCGAAAGCGGGAACGCGTTGTAAGGCACTGATGCCTCCTTTCCGCCCTTCCCTGTGATTCATCAATGTAACGAGAAGACTATTGAGAGTAGCAAATACCCTGCATCATGGCCGGTTTCTGGAATGCTTGAAGGCTCTGGAAAGCAGCGATGGCCTTACCCGCCAACAACTGGCCGACCGATTGTCATTGCATCCCGTATCGATTGGGTTGCTTCTTCGCAGATTGATCGATGAGGAGTTGGTCGTGGGCCGGGTCATCCATTCGGGCAAAACACGCGGGCGACCGGTTACGACCTTTTTCATCAACCCGGCCGGATCAGATTCGTCCGCCGCAAAACAGGAAGCATTACAGCGTGGTGGCAGCGCGCGATGCCTGATCATAGGCGCCTGAAAGGAAACGCAGAACTGCGGCTATCTCCGAAAGGGTTTCTTCTGCAGGGCGCGCATTGATCGTTGACGCTACAAATAAGCGTTCCCGTATCTGGGCATAACGCGCGCAGGCGTCGGAGCCTTTTTCCGTAATCCTGATAGTTTTTTCTTTGGCAATTTTACCGGTGCTGACCAAGCCGGCCGCTTCCAGTTTGCGAATGGCGTATGTGGCGACATGGGTGTCTTCAATATCGAGCACCAGGCAAATGTCCGCCAACTTCTTTTCCCGGTCTCGATGGCGTACCGAATGGAGTATGAGAATCTCTGTTGCTGAAAGCCCCGGCAGTCCGGCAGCGGCCATGCATCGAACCATCCAGCGCGAAAAGGCATGGGAAGCGAGGATCAAACCATATTCTACTTCGGAAAGACCAGGGGAACCGCCATCGGCAAGATGTGCCGAAGACACGATGGGGCCGATTGACGTTACAGGCTTGAGATGCTTTGGCAGTGCTGTCGCAAATTGCTCTTTCTCTGCGTCATCATTATCCTGCGGCCCGGCCATCATATCTGCCCTCTTTTAATGACTTTATATCATCATTTTATCGATATATTGTCAACAATGAGCAATTCATCACCTGGTCAAGGCTTGCTCGACAATCTTGGCTGGAGATGGTGTTTTGATCCGGGGAAAGTCATAGGCGTTTACTTTCGAGGTCGCATATCCCGCCCCCACCAATGCTTCGGCGAGCTTGACCGCAGCGGTCACGCCATCAATGACGGTAAGACCGGTCGCAGTGCTTAGCCGCTCGCACAAGGCTGACATTCCGGCACAGCCAAGCACAATCGCTTCGGCGCGATCTTCCAGCTTCGCCTTATGAATCTGGATGGTCAAAAGCCGCTCTGCCTCGGCAGGATCACTGTCCACCCCAAGCACCGGCAGGTCGATTGCACGAACATTGCGGCAATGGCGATCAGCGCCATAGGCTGAAACGAGATCTTCAATGATGGGGATGGAGCGGGGCAAGGTGGTAATGACTGTAAATCGGCGGCTGATCGTCATTGCCACCTGCACCGCAGCCTGACAAATGCCAACAACAGGACCACGCGCAATTTCCCGTGCCGCATGCAGCCCCGGATCATCAAAACACGCGATGACATAGGCGTCGACACCCTGCGCTTCGCCTTTGACAATTTCCGACAACATGCTCGGAACCGCCATTGCCTCGTCTGTGCCGCCCTCGATGCTGACGGGTGTATCCAGCGGATTGACGGCAGTCACGCGTGTTGTCGGGTTGGCAACCCGCATTGCGCTCTCAAGCACCTGGGCAGTCATGGAGGCCGTTGAATTTGGATTAATCAGATGAATATGCATGGTTCAGTTCCTTCACCGCGTCAGCCGCGCCGGGATTTAATGAAATCAGAGATTGACGGGGGTTCGAGAACGAACTGTCGGTCAGATGTGATGTAATTATCAGCGTGAAGGCGGGCGATGGGCTGATAGACTTCAGGATTGACATAACGCCCTTCGGCGTCGAGACAATCGCGGCGGACATGCATGTGAACCACCTCGCCCAGAATGAGCACGCGGCGCGGATATTCGATCAGGCGTTCCACACGGCATTCTAGTGAGCATGGGGCGGTGGCCACATAATTGGCATCGAGCTTGGCGCATTTTTCTGCCTGAAGGCCCGCCATTTCCAATTCATCGATCTCGCTGTCAAAGCCCAAGCCGCAAACAAGCATTTGCTGGGCAATGGTCATATCAACCATATTGACGACGAACTCGCCGGTGCGGCGAATATTGATCATGGTGTCTTTTTCTTCACCCGATTGGCGCGGTTGCACACCAAGAACCACGATAGCCGGATCATGGGAGAAAACATTGAAGAAGCTCATCGGAGCCGCATTGCTGTGCCCCGCTTGCGAGCGGGTGGTGACCAATGCAATTGGCCGTGGACCGATAAAGTTGGTCAACAGACGATACCGGCTGTCCGGTTCCAATGTTGTAAAGTCAAACTGCATTGCAACCTCCCCTCTCTATAATTATCGTGTACAATTTCTAGTAGTAATTGTCTACAATTATGCAGACAAAATAAGTTGACATTTTTCGTTTGATCGCGAATGTCTGTGTTCAAGAGGAGGCGCGCAAATGACTGAACAAACAGGGGTTTCTGCACAGGATATTGTTGAACGTGTCTGGCTTTCCATCGCCGAGCGGCGGCTTCGTCCAGGCGTCCAGCTTAAAGAAGGCCAGCTCGCAGCGATTTTTGATGTCAGTCGCGCACGCGTCCGCCAGGCTCTTGCCGCGCTGGAGCGTGATGGCCTTGTGACAATCATCCCCAATCGCGGTGCCTTCGTTTGCCAGCCATCCGTCGAGGAAGCACGCGACGTATTCTTCGTACGAAGAGCGGTCGAAAGGTGCATCGTAGACCGGCTTTGCAAATCCATCTCCAAGGCCAATGTCACAAGACTGCGAACCCACGTTGCCAAGGAAAGAACCGCCAACGCCCAGAACATCACGACCGATATTATCAAATTGTCCGGCGGCTTTCACTTGCTGCTTGCCGAAGTTGCCAGTTCCGACTTCCTCTTTGCTACGATGCGCGATCTGATTTCCAGAAGCTCGCTGATTACGGCGGTCTACCGCAATACCAATCGCTTCAATTGCGGCCCGGACGAGCACGCGGATATTGTCGAAGCGATTGCCCGTGGCGATCCAGAGACTGCGACAAAGCTTATGGAGCATCATCTGGAACATGTCGAAACCGAGCTTGACCTGAGCGAGATTCGCGACCAGCCTCATGATCTGAAGTCCGCCCTGGCATAAATACCCTGTCTCATAGCGCCACGGCGGCTTCGCGTTCATCGACCAGATGACAGGCAATGCGGGTACCATTGCTCAACATGCGCACTTCGGGAATTTCCACTGAGCATCGCTTTGTTGCAATCGGACAGCGCGGATGAAATGTGCAGCCTGAAGGCGGCTTGAGCGGGCTTGGCACTTCACCGCTGGCGGGTGCGCGGTTTCTGTTCGGGTTCTGCACATTCGGGATCGTTTGCAGCAGAAGCTGCGTATAGGGATGGCGGGGGTCGGCGAAAAGCTTTTCCGTATCACCCTCTTCCACGATCCGGCCGAGATACATAACGGCAATGCGATCCGACATGTGCCGGACGACACTCATATCGTGGCTGATGAAAAGATAAGTCAGGCCAAGTTCGTCCTGCAATTTGCGCATGAGGTTGAGAACTTGGGCCTGAACAGACACATCGAGTGCAGAAGTCGGTTCATCGCATACGAGAAATTCCGGTTCGCTGGCGAGCGCGCGCGCAATCGATATGCGTTGTCGCTGTCCGCCCGAAAACTCATGTGGAAACTTTTCGCCATCGGAGATCGACAGGCCGACAATCTGAAGCAATTCCTCAACGCGATCCGCAATCTCTGCCCGTGTCTTCAGCAGTTTCAATTCACGCAGGGGCTCGGCGACAATGTTCTTGACGCGCCAACGCGGATTGAGCGATGCAAACGGGTCTTGGAAAATCATCTGCACGGAAAGAGGCGCGCCCTGCGCTCCGGGTGCAAAGCGAAGCGCGCCGCTGGTTGGCCGGTGCAGTCCCGTAACAAGGCGCGCAACGGTGGATTTGCCGCAACCGCTTTCGCCGACAATGCTCAGGCATCCGCCGGCAGGCACGGTAAAGCTGATATCATTGACGGCATGAAGATATTGACGCGGTTTCCTCTCCAGAACCCGGCTGAGCCATGGCGCGGAAACATCGAATGTTTTGACAAGGCGCTCTGCGGTAAAGGCCGGCATTTTTTGTTGAATATCCATTATGCAACTCCTCCCGCATTCAGCCAACAGGCGCTCGCACCAGCACCGGCCGGAATCAGAACCGGCTGCTCGCGGGTACAGCGCGGACCAGCCGATTTGCAGCGTGTGTTAAAGGCGCAGCCATCAGGAATGGCATCAAGCCGTGGCATGGAGCCATCGATCTGGTTGAGCCGTTCGACCCGGGCAGCAAGCGCCGGAATGGAGGCCATAAGGCCGCGCGTATAGGGATGTTTGGACGCGTGCAGCACCTGTTCCACCGGACCGACCTCGATCAGCCGCCCCGCATACATGACCGCTACCCGGTCCGCGGCTTCAGCAATGACGCCCATATCGTGGGTGACAAGCATGATCGCGGTTTGCTTTTCCTTGCACAGTCGGCGCAACAGGGAAATGATCTGCGCCTGAATGGAAACATCAAGCGCCGTTGTCGGTTCGTCGGCAATGATCAGCCGGGGCGATGCGGCAAGCGCCAAGGCAATAACCACTCTTTGCCGCATGCCGCCGGAAAACTGATGCGGATAATGATCGACACGCTCGGAAGGTGAAGGAATGCCCACCTCGCCCAGCAGTTCAATCGCCCGTGCTTTCGCCTGTGCCTTGTACATATCCAGATGTTGACGGATTGTTTCGGTCAACTGCGCGCCGACCGTGAACAGAGGATTGAGCGAGGTCAGCGGGTCCTGAAAGATCGCGCCAATCTTGCGCCCCCGAATCTTCTCCATCTCATAATCGTCGAGCGTGTCGATCCGCCGTTGTTCGAGCCAGATTTCGCCGCCGCTAATATGGCCGGGCCGTTCCAGCAGTCCCAATATGGACAGACCGGCCATCGACTTCCCTGCGCCGGACTCGCCTACCACACCAAGGATTTCGCCAGCCCTTATGTCGAGGCTGACATCCGAAAGCGCGGTGACCGTGCCATGGCGGCCGGGAAATTCCACCCTGAGGTTACGAACGTCAAGAATGAGTTGACCGGCTGCTTCACCCATTTGCGTTGCTCTCCACTGGATAGCTGGAAGGAAATATCTCGGATAGCGGCGGATGCGCCCAGCTTCGTTCCGGATATTTTGCGACAAGGCGGTCAAACTGTTCCTGCGCCTGTATCTGCGCGGATTCCATGTCGATACCGGCAACCTTGCCGCCAAGCATTGAAAGTCGTCCGTCGACAAACGTCGCGCGTGTCACCTTGCCTGATCCGCCTGTGACAAGCGTTGTGATCGGATCAATTGCCGGTGTCATGATCACATCATCAAGGCCAAACACCGCAATATCCGCCCGCGACCCCGGCGATAGCTGGCCAAGATCCGTTCTGCCCAATGCCTTTGCCCCGCCAAGGGTCGCCGCATCAAAAAGATCAGCAGAACGCACGCGGTCCGGCACGCCATCATTGATGCGGGAGGTTATCAAACCGACCAGCAGATTCATCAACATATCCGCCGGGGCCGTATCGGTACCCATTGCGATATTGATGCCTCGGCTGCGGCAGGCAGAGAAGGAATTGAGCGTGTTTCCGCCACGCGCTGAAACCAGCGGGCAATGAACGATGGAAACATTGTTTTCCGCATAGAGGCGCAAGTCTTCTTCAGTTGCGTTGGTCGCATGCGGCGCAATCAGCCGCTCACTCAGCAATCCATGCTTGGCAAGCCAAATGGGTGCCGTCGTGCCATGCAGCGCCCGCACTGTTTCAACTTCCATTATGCCCTGCGCCATATGCAGGCGTATCTTGCAGCCAAGTTCCTGCGCAGCAGCGTCCGTGCGCTTGAGCAATTCTATTGTACAGGTTTCCACCCGATCCGGCGCAAGCATGCCGCGCACAAGATCGCCGCCCCGCCCCGAATGCTCTGCGATAAATCGCACTGCATCGTCCAAACCGCGTAGCCCGCGTTCTTCATCAAAGACGGGAATGATCTGGCCCGGACTTTCCAGCACCATGCCGCCAGCACGATAGGCAGGGCTGAGATAGACCCGCAGACCCATTTCCTCCGCTGCATCCGCTGCCGCTTCAAATTCGGCAACTGTCTCGCCCCATTCACGATAAAAAAGCGAAGCGATGGGAGCCGCCGTCGTTATGCCGTTCAAAAGCAATTGTCCAAAGGCAAACCGCTTTTGAAAAGCCAGTTCCTCCGGGGTGTACATTTCATAGGGGCCGGCTTCAACATAGGATCGCGGCCAGACACGGCCCTTCGCCCAACCGGGATGGTTGTCGATACCCAGAATAGTCGTATCCAAATCGGACAAGGCGTCGAGATCGATAAGACCGGGGCTAATCAAAGCCTTTCCAAAATCAGCGCGGCGAGCCACCTCGCCCGCAAAATTATGGCCGACGAAAAGCACCTTGCCATCTTCGAACACAACCTCTCCCTTGCGGAACAGGCGATGAGTGCCATCGCTGTGACCAAGCACCCAATCGGCGGTCAGCAATGTCCTGCCTGCCGACCTGACGCCGAGTTGCAAACTATCCAGATTTCCTGTCATGGCATATCCACAATGGCTTGACCGGCGCGGGCTGTCACGCGCCCGCGCTTGATAACCAATGGACGCGGCGCCACGTCAACAACAGCATGGGCAAGCGTCTCGCCCGTAAGCAATGTCATGTCCGCATTGCATCCAATGTTCAGGCCATATCCTTCGATCCGCATGACATCAGCACCACCCTGCGAGACAATGTGCAGGACATGCTCCAACTCGTGATCTTTCCGCATTCCGTTTTTCATGCCGATGATCTTGGCACGGTCGAGCATATCAGGCTGACCCCAAGGCCCCCATGTATCACGAATGCCATCGCATCCGCCGCCAACCCGAACGCCTGCTTCCTTGAGCCTCATGACGGATGGCACTGCCGCCGATGGCGCGCCGGTTGTAAGGATTGCCACATCCAGCGCGGCTAGCTCATCAATCAGTTTGCTGACGCGCAGATAATCATTCATGCCGAGCGCGAAAGCATGACTTATGGCCACTTTTCCCTGCATGCCATTGGCACGGATACGCTCGAAAATCAGCTCCATCGTGAAGGCGCCAAGATCGCCTGTCTCATGGAGGTGGATATCGATTGGCCGCTGATGCTTGACGGCCAGAGCAAATATTGTGTCCAGCTGCCCCTTGGGATCGCGGTCAATGCCGCATGGGTCGATGCCGCCCAGAACTTCACAGCCCTGCGCAAGCGCTTCGTCAAGCAGTTCCTTCGTTCCGGGCATGACCATAAGGCCGGACTGCGGAAATGCGACAATCTCGATATCGATAATATCGCGCAGTTTTTCGCGGGTTTCCCAAACGCCTTCGACAATTGAAAGCCCATGAGTAAGGTCGATATCCACATGGCTGCGAATATGGGTGGCGCCATGGGCCGCCAGTCCGATCGCGTGGCGCATGGATTGGCGATGCGGGTCAATCCCGATATCGCTGCGGTTTTCCCGCTCAAAGTCGATACGCTCGCGCAGGATCGCCGCGCGATTGTTCACATGCCAGGGCATGCCCCATGTGGTCTTGTCGAGATGTGTATGCGCATCGATAAGTCCGGGGATAACGATAGAGTTGCCCCCATCTTCCACCGCCATGCCAGGCTTGGGCTCGAAACGACCGAAACCGGAAATTTCACCGTTCTCGATAAGGATATCGCAGGTCTCGCCAGCCATGGGTCGCACATTGCGCAGCAGCAAATCGGTCATAAATCATCTACCTCAATTTTGGATTCAGGGCGTCACGCAGCCAATCGCCGATCAGATTAACTGCAACGACGAGCAGGCACAGCTGAAGCACCGGGAAGAGCACGATCCACCACGAACCGGAAAACAGAAACTGATTGCCGATACGGATCAAAGTTCCGAGTGAAGGCTGGCTTGGCGGCATGCCGATACCCAGAAAGGACAGCGTGGCTTCCGTCAAAATGGCCATGCCGAAATTCAAGGTGGCGGCGACGAGCACGGGCGTGAGCGTATTTGGGAGAATATGTTTGCCCATGATCCTGCGCGCAGGAACCTTGATCAGCCGTGCCGCATGCACATAGTCCTTGCCGCATTCCACAATCGTCTGGGCGCGTACGGTTCGCGCATATTGCACCCAAGCCGACAGAGCTATCGCAAATACCAGCACGGCTGAGGCGCCCATCTCGCGAAGGTCCGCTGGCAACATCTGCCTCACCACTGTCGAAACCAGTATGGCAACTAGAATAGTAGGAATGGACAGCGTTATGTCCCCTATGCGCATCAGAAGATTGTCTATGAAACCCTCGAAATAACCGGCTACCAGACCCGCACTCATGCCGATCAGCAAGGAGAGCGCCACGGATGCTATGCCGATGAAAATGGAAATGCGCGTCCCGTATAAAATTGCCGAAAGCATGTCGCGGCCCTGCGTATCGGTTCCCAGCAGATAGGGCCACTCGCCACCTTCCTGCCAATAGGGTGGAAGCTCTGCTTTCCACATGTCGAGCTGCGCACCATCATAGGGATTTTGCATGGCGATCAGCGGCGCGAAAACCGCTGTCAGAATGAGCACTGCCAATATGACCGCGCCCACAATCGCAACCTTGCTATGCTTGAACGACCACCACAGGTCACTGTTGCGAATGCGCTTGTGCAAAGGCGGTCGCGCCGGTCTTGGCAATTTGGGTGGCTTGGTTGCATCAATGGTCATTGATCCGGTCTCTGCTCTAGCGTGTGCTGCGCAAGCGGGGATCGATCACTGCATAAGCAATATCCACCAGCATGTTCAGAACAACGAAAATGAAAGAAATGATGCACAGATATGCGGCCATGACCGGTATATCGATGAATGTCACCGCCTGAATAAACAGCATACCCATTCCCGGCCACTGGAACACGGTCTCGGTGATCAGGGCAAAAGCAATCAATGAACCAATATTCATGGCGGTCATGGTGACGACGGGCATCAGGCAGTTTCTCAAGGCGTGCCGGAAATAGATCCGCCAACGGGGGATACCCCTCGCCCGTGCAAACTTTACAAAGTCAGAACGCAGCACTTCCAGCATTTCGGCGCGCACCAGCCGCATGATGAGTGTAATCTGGTAAAGCGACAGCGCGATTGAAGGCAGGATAAGTGCCAGACGCCCCGATGGAGTAAGAAGCCCCGTCGACCACCAGCCAAGCTTGACCACGTCGCCGCGACCGAAAGCGGGCAGCCAGCCCAGACTGACCGAGAAGACCAGAATAAGCAGGATACCGACAACAAAGCTCGGTAACGACACGCCTACAATGGAAATGAACTGCAATCCTTCAGTATACCACTTGCCGCGCTTGATTGCGGTGAGCACGCCAAGTGGTATTCCAAGAACAAGCGATATCAATGTTGCCACCAGCACAAGCTCAAGCGTTGCTGGAAAACGGTCCGCAATCAGTGTCAGAACATCCTGTCCGTTGCGGTAGGAGATTCCGAAATTGCCCTGCGCTGCATTGACGACGAAGCGAACATATTGCGTTGGCAAACCATCATTAAGACCAAGCCGCTCGCGCAGCTCGTTCCTGTCTGCCTGCGTCATCTGTTCGTTCGCCATCAACTCAACCGGATCACCTGCGAGCCGGAAAATCAGGAAGGCGAGCATGGCTACTGCGAGCATAACCAGAATTGCGTTTCCTAAACGCCTCACAATAAAAACCAGCATATAGTGCGCTCCCTAATCCGTCCGCCTCGCAACTAACGAAGCCGACCGCCAGACTTATTTGGCAATATGTGTCAGCCAATGGCGAGGTTTATTGTCCGCCAGCTGAACGATGCTATCGACCTTGCCCGTCATTACCCAAGCCATGGGCTGCTGATGGAGAGGAAGCATGATGATCTCATCCTTGACCATTTGCAGGGCCTTGGTCTGGAGTTCCAACCGCTTGGTCCTGTCCATCTCGGTCGACGCCTGGACGATCAGCTTGTCGATTTCAGGATAAGACCATCCACCCCAATTGAAGACCCCGGCATTATCCGTCTTTGTCTGGATCATCTGAAGCAGGATGGAATAGCTGTCGAGCATTGGCTCATTTGCCCAGCCGATCAGGTAAACATCCGCCTTGCCATTTGCGCGTTTTGGCGTTTGTGCGGCTGCTGGCGCAATATCAAGCTGAGGCTTGAAACCACCGCGACTGAGCATATTGATCATGCCCTGGCACAGTTCTTCCTCATTGACATAGGCATCCGTGGTGCAAACGAAGGTAAAGGGTAAATCGGTCGCGCCAGCTTCTGCCAGTAGCTTCTTGGACAGTTCCGGATCAAATGCCACCGGCTTGTCGAGCGCTTCCGTATAGCCTGGAATTTCCGGTGCAATGATTGCTCCGGCAGTTCTGGACTTGCCGCGCATGATACGCTTCTGGATCAGTTGCGGATCGAGCGCATGAGCAAATGCCTGACGCACGCGCAGATCGTTGAACTTGTTCTCCGTGCCATTGTCGAGCTTGGCCTTGCGGTTGAAACCGATCATCACGGTCCGAAGATCGGTGCGCTCCATGACTTTAAGGTTTGGCTGAGCAGCAAGGCGCGGAATATCCTGCGATGGAGCATTGTCCGTGAAATTGATCTCTTCTGAAAGCAGCGCCGCAACGCGGGTTGCTGCCGAAACGATGGGTGTAAATTCGATGCGGTCGACATTGGCGTCGGACTTGTCCCACCATTGCGTATTCTTCACCAGAATGGTCTTGCTGTCGGGCACCCGGCTCTCGACGACGAAGGGTCCGGTTCCATTCGCATGGTAGGTTGCATAGCCTTCCAGCTTCGCACCCACATCGGTTGGCTTCAGCGAATTGTTGTCGGTCAGCCAAGTCTCATCGAAAATGTGAATATTGGTAAGATCGTTAAGGAGCAGCGGGTAAGGCCCCGTCAATTCAATATCGATCGTATAGTCATCAACTACCTTGGCTGCTTTATAGGCCGGCAGATTACCGCGAAGCGGCGATGTCTTGTCGCTCACGCGTGTCAACGAGGCCAGCACATCCGCAGATGTAAACGTTGCGCCATTGTGGAACTTGACGCCCTGACGCAGATGAAAGCGCCAGACATTATCCGAGACAACTTCCCATGAGGTCGCAAGAGCAGGCTCAATCTGCAATTTCGCGTCATATCTGACGAGGCCTTCATAAACATGGTTCAGGAAGGCGATCGTATAACTATCCCCGTAGGAATAGGGATCGAGCGAGTAGATATCACGGGGCGCGCCCCATTTCAAAGTTTCGGCATGACTGGGTAAAATGAGGGTCAATGCCACCGTGGCCGCTAGGCCTAGTTGCTTAAACATTCTGGTTGTGCTCCGCTTCTGGATGTTGGTCGCCCCCTTGAACGGAGGTCTTCCCTTGCTTATCGGATAGCGCCGAAGCGCTACCAATTACTCGCTCATGCGCGTCAGCCAGTGCCGTGGCTTGTTATCAGCCCGGATTACGACACTCTCAATCTTGCTGCCTGTGGCCCATGCCATTGGCTGCTGATGCAAAGGGATCATGATTGCCTGATCCTTGGCGAATTTCAGTGCCGCAGTTTCAATTGCCAGCCGCTTTTCCCGGTCCTGCTCCAAGGCGGCGTCTTTCACCATTTTGTCGAGTTCGGGATAGGACCAGCCACCGTAATTCGCCACGCCATCGGCGCCGTTGCGGGTGGAAAGCACCTGAACCAATATTGAATAGGCATCAAGCGTAGGCTCATTTGCCCAGCCGACCATATAAACATCGGACTTGCCGCTCGAACGCTTGGGCGTCTGCACAGCACGCGGTCCTATATCGAGCGTTGGCTTGAATCCTGCCCGGCTCAACATGTTGACGACACCTGAGCAAACGTCCTCCTCGTTCACGCTTTCGTCATTCATGCAAAGATAGGTAAAGGCCAGATCAGTCTGCCCGGCTTCGGCAAGGAGCTTGCGGGACAATTCCGGATCATAGGTTGCAGGCACGTCAAGCGTGGCATCATAACCGGGGATCTCGGGTGCAACCAAAACGCCTGCCGGATGCGCCAGTCCGCGCATGACCTTCTTGTTGATCAGGTTCCGGTCAATGGCGTGATCAAATGCCTGCCGGACCCGCAAATCATTGAATGGATTGTCGCGGCCATCGGTCAATTTTTCGCGGCGGTTAAAGGCAATCGAAATCGTGCGCAAATCGGAGCGCTTGTCGACCTTTATGCCCTGCGTTGCTTCAAGGCGGCTGATATCCTGAATGGGGGCCGCATCCACCAGATCGACCTCGCCGGATAATAGCGCTGCGACACGCGTTGCCGCTGAAGTGATCGGGGTGAATTCAATGCGATCGAGATTGTGCTTCTTCTCGTCCCACCAGCCTTCATTCACGACGAGCGTCGTCTTGCTGTCCGGCACGCGGCTTTCCAGCTTGAAAGGCCCGGTGCCATTGGCGTGGTAGGTTGTATAACCTTCAACCTTAGCGCCGACATCGGTGGGCTGCTCGCTCTTATTATCCGCAAGCCATTTCGCGTCGAACATGAAGATGTTTGTCATATCATTGAGAAACAACTGCGATGGCGCTGAAACCTCGATATCGACCGTGTACTGGTCGACCTTCTTCGAGCCGGCATAGAGCGGGATATTTCCTCTCAAGGGCGATGATGGCGCGCTGACCCGCTTGAGCGAGGCAATGACGTCATCGGCGTCAAAATCCGAACCATCATGAAACTTTACGCCTTGGCGCAGCTTGAAACGCCAATATTTATTGTCGATCAGCTGCCACTCCGTGGCCAATGCCGGAACGACTTCAAATTCCGGCGTGTAACGCACCAGACCTTCGTAAATATGGTTCAGAAAGGCGAGATTTGAGGTCGAGCCATAGGAATAGGGATCCAGGGAGAATATGTCCCGCTGCCCAGCCCATTTAAGCGTCGCCGCCTCTGCGGCTGTTCCCAATAACAGGATTGATGTCACCGCCATCAGAATGGATTTTCGCATTCGCATCATCAATGTTTCCCTCTTCCGCGAGTGCCTTTTGCAAGCTTGACCGCGATTTATTGAAAGCATAGGGCCATAAGGATTTCTCTTTGTCAACGATATTGTCGACAATTTTAAGAGGGATTGGCACCAATATGATTGACAAGCCAGAGCATCGCGTTGAGCGGGCGCGTCTTGGTTGGGAGCAAAGCCGCTGCTCGAATCTATACCATTCCGGCAGTTCTTTCGCGGCGAACAAATCTTGGTTTGACCTACCTTAACCCTATTGCCGCAAATAAAGTGAACCATAAAAGAAATTGGTTGCGTCGCTGTTTATTGTTAAATAGGCTAAATTTTAGGGGAAAGTGCGACAAGCCTTGGAGACGCGCTTTATATTCTCATTTATACACCAAGGCATGCGTCTCACATTTGTGAACCATTCTTCATATTGATCCGCTTCTGAAGGTTTCCCATGCCCGTTCGTGCCAAACCTGCTGCAAATTCCGGGCACGCCCTTGAGCGTCTGCGCATATTGCTGAGTTCTGTTCCGCTGGGTGGCGAATTGCGCCTTCCACCGGAGCGTGAATTGGCCGAGGAAATCGGTGTGGGACGGCGCGCTCTTCGCCGAGCGCTTGAGGTTCTGGAAGATGAAGGCCTTATCTGGCGTCAGCAGGGCAAAGGAACTTTTGCCGGTTCCCAACAGGTCTCAAGCACGCTGCGGGTCAGCAATCTGGCAGAATTTACCAATCCGCTTGAGGTGATGGAGGTGCGCATTGAAATCGAGCCGGTTCTCGCACGCATCGCTGCCACGAAGGCCACACCCGTTCTTATACAGCAGCTGGAAAGGCTCGCATCCAAGGCAAAAGATGCCACCGACATTGATTCCTGGGAGCTTTGGGACGGCGCGTTCCATCGCAAGATCGCGGAATCTGCGGGCAATCAACTTTTCATTCTCTTCATGGGAATGATCGACCAGATTCGCCAGAACGATGCCTGGCGTCACTTTCGTGAACGGACCCGGTCCTCGGGTCGCACAACCCTTTCAGTAGAGCAGCACGACGCGGTGATCGAGGCTATCCGCCGGTTCGACCCTGCCGAGGCAGAGGCTGCCATGCGCAAGCACCTGCTCTCCATTCGCAGCGCAGTCATTGAAGCCATGCAGCTTACAGACAGCGTGGCGCCAGTTTGGGACGTAGCGCCCAATGATAAAATCAGCAGTAAAAAAAGTTCAACTACAGAGGGAATCCAATGAACTGCATCAAGAAACTCCTTTTAACCGCCGCCATTGTTGGTTCGGCCTCCGCAGCCTTTGCTGCCGACCTGCGCATAGGTCTGCAGGATGATGCGGATATTCTGGATCCGCACCGCGCCCGCACTTTCGTCGGGCGCATCGTCTTCACCTCGATGTGCGACAAGCTTTTCGACATTAACGAAAAGCTGGAGATCCAGCCTCAACTCGCCAAGGAATGGTCCTGGTCGGAAGACGGCAAGGCGCTTACCGTCAAGCTGCGCGACAATGGCAAATTTCATGATGGCACAACAATTGACGCCGCCGCTGTAAAAGCCAATCTCGAACGGGCGAAGACGCTGCCGGAATCACTGCGCAAGAGTGAAGTCGCCTCCATCGCTTCGGTTGATGCGGTCGATGCGACAACGCTCGTGATCCACCTGGTCAAGCCGGACGCATCGCTGCTGTCGCAGCTCTCGGATCGTGCGGGCATGATCCTGTCACCCAAAGCTTTCGAGGGTGGCGATTTTGGCGAAAACCCTGTTTGCTCGGGTCCTTACAAGTTCGTCGAGCGCATTCAGAATGACCGCATCGTTCTTCAGAAATTCCCGGATTATTGGGACGCGGCAAATTACAAATATGACAAGCTGACCTTCATTCCGATCTCGGACTCGACAGTGCGCCTGGCAAATCTGCGCTCGGGCGATCTTGATCTTATCGAGCGTATTGCCCCTTCTGATATCGAAGCCGTAAAGGGCGATTCCAATCTGGCATTTTATCCAGTCACCGGAACCGGCTATCAGGCTTTGACCTTCAACATGAAGAAGGGCGACAAGGATACGTTTCCGATCGGTCATGACAAACGCATTCGTCAGGCTTTTGAACTGTCTATCGATCGCAACGTCATCAACGAGGTCGTCGGTCAGGGCATCTTCCAGCCTGCCTATCAGCCATTTCCACCAACCAGCTTTGCCTATGACAAGAAGTTCGAAAGCCGCCAGCGCGATGTGGCCAAGGCCAAGGCTTTGCTCGCCGAAGCTGGTCATGAGCGCGTCAAGCTGGAGATCGCTTTCGG
This sequence comes from Phyllobacterium sp. GQ127, assembly GCF_059758635.1. NCBI lineage: Bacteria > Pseudomonadati > Pseudomonadota > Alphaproteobacteria > Hyphomicrobiales > Phyllobacteriaceae > Phyllobacterium > Phyllobacterium sp. GQ127. The sequence goes on along the minus strand of NZ_JCAXDZ010000005.1, from coordinate 296,566 downwards.
CAATAACACCGCCTCGCAGCAAATCTATGAGCTGATTCAGGCGATGTCGGCCGAGGTCGGTTTTGATATCTCGCTGCGTCCCACAGAATTTGCCGCGCTGCAATCGGCGCTGAAGGACGGCTCCTTTGAAGCCGGTCAGAGCGGCTGGTCAGGTCGCGCCGATCCGGATGGTAATATCCACGCATTTGTAAGCTGCAAGGGCAATCTCAATGACGCTCATTTTTGCAGTGAGAAAGTGGATGCGCTGCTTGAAGAAGCCCGCAGCCTGACCGACCCGGTCAAGCGGAAGGCACTTTATGATCAGGTCCAGGAGATTACCCAGGACGAACTGCCCATCGTCTACCTTTATTACCAGCCATGGCCATTTGCGGCACGTGCCAATGTAAAGGGTTTCACGGCCTATCCTGATGGCATGATCCGCCTGAAGGGCGTTTCAACCGAAGGTTGATCTTCATGGCCTGGGGCGGCCCATCCGCGGCCGCTCCCTTGCCTTCCCGTTTCCAGTTTTAAAGTGTTGCCCCATGATCGAGATTGTTTTCAGACGATGCATCGTCGTCCTGCCCACGCTGCTTCTCGTGTCCATTATAGTATTCGGTATGCAGAAGCTTCTACCCGGCGATCCAATCCTCACCATGGCAGGCGAGGACCGGGATCCGCAAACGATAGCCTATCTGCAGGAGAAATATCGTCTCAATGATCCGATCCCCGTCCAATATGTCGCCTGGCTTGGACAAATCCTGCGGGGCGATCTTGGAATTTCTTTGCGCACCGAGCAGCCCGTCCTTAGTCTGATTGCGCAGAAACTTCCTGTCACTATCCAGCTGGCCGCATTTGCCATGGTCATAGCCTTTATAATCGGCGTGCCCGCAGGCATTATTTCTGCGATACGCAAGGGCACGGCCACGGACTATGCAATCAATGTCGTGGCGTTGTCCGGCCTTTCAATTCCCAATTTCTGGCTTGGCCTCATGCTCATTTTGCTGGTATCGGTGCAATGGCAATTGCTTCCGGCTTCCGGCTACACCTCGCCGCTGGAAGATCTCGGCCAGAACCTGCGCACCATGATAATGCCGGCCTTTGTTCTGGGAACCGGACTTGCCGGTGTTCTCATGCGCCACACCCGATCCGCCATGCTCGGTGTATTGCGCTCCGACTATGTGCGGACGGCGCGAGCCAAGGGGCTCAATGAAAAGACAGTGATCCTGCGCCATGCGCTGAAAAACGCGCTCGTTCCGATCATCACCCTATCGACGCTGCTGTTTGGTGAATTGCTCGCGGGCGCTGTTTTGACCGAACAGATATTCACCATTCCCGGCTTCGGCAAACTGATCGTTGATGCCGTCTTCACCCGTGATTATGCCGTGGTGCAAGGCGTGGTGCTTTGCACGGCCGTCGGCTTCATCCTGATGAACCTTCTCGCGGACATTCTCTATATCGTTGTCAATCCACGCCTGAGAGATGCATCATGAGTGCCGTCACTTCCCATCGCAGCAGCTCTTTCAGCCGCCAATTGTCCAAATTCACGCGCAACAAGGCAGCCGTTGCCGGGGCCATTATTGTCGGCATCTTCGTGGTGCTCGCGATCTTTGCGCCCCTGATTGCTCCCTATGATCCTTTTCAGACGAGCTTCACAACGATACGCAAGCCGCCTTCCGCGCAATTCTGGCTTGGGACGGATGAGCTTGGACGCGATATTTTCTCGCGCATGATCTATGGCGCACGCGCATCCTTGATGGCGGGCGGTGTATCGGTCGTGATTGCGGTCATTGTCGGCGTGCCCTTTGGCCTGCTTGCCGGATATTTCGGCGGCTGGATCGATGGCGTTATTTCGCGTCTGGTCGATGCAATGCTGGCCATCCCCTTCCTCATTTTTGCGATTTCACTGGCCGCATTTCTGGGTGCCAGCCTGACCAACGCCATGATCGCCATTGGCCTGTCAGCCGCGCCGATCTTTGCCCGCCTCACAAGAGGACAGGTTCTATCGGTCAAGGCGGAGGAATATGTGGAGGCAGCGCAGGTCATCGGCCTGCGGCATCCACGCATCATCCTGCGCTATATCCTGCCGAACTCAATTCCTCCCGTCATTGTGCAGGCGACGCTGACGATCGCGGCGGCTATTATCGCAGAAGCCAGCCTGTCTTTTCTCGGCCTTGGCCAGCAGCCACCCAATCCTTCCTGGGGTTCAATGCTGAATACCGCCAAGAACTTCATCTCGCAGGCACCCTGGATGTCGCTATGGCCGGGGGCTGCAATCTTCCTCGCCGTTTTGGGCTTCAACCTTCTTGGTGATGGCCTGCGCGACGCAATCGACCCGCGCGAATACTGAATATCTATACAGAGCAGGAACGACACATATGTTTACGACGAGACCGGAAATTTTGGGCACCTTTGGTGTTGTGACCTCGACGCATTGGCTCGCCTCGGCAGCGGGAATGGCCATGCTGGAACGCGGCGGCAATGCCTTCGATGCTGCGGTAGCCGCTGGCTTTGTGTTGCAGATTGTAGAGCCCCATCTTGTCGGGCCTTCCGGTGAAGTGCCTATCATTCTTTACTCTGCGCAGACACAAAAGACGGAAGTCCTTTGCGGGCAAGGCGTGACGCCGCAAGCGGCAACCATCGAAGCTTACAAGGCGCTGGATCTTGATCTCGTCCCTGGTTCCGGACTTTTGGCCGCCGTTGTGCCCGGCGCGTTTGACGCATGGATGGTTCTTCTGCGTGATCACGGCTCCATGAAACTGCGGGATGTGATGGAACCTGCGATCCATTATGCCCGGCACGGGCATCCGCTGCTTCCGCGCGTTGCCAACACCATCAAGGACAATGCCGATTTCTTCGCCAAGGAATGGCCAACTTCAGCGGCAACCTGGCTGCCCGGCGGTATAGCTCCTGAAGCCAAGAAACTGTTTTGCAATCCTGTCCTTGCCGATAGCTATCAACGCATTGTCGATGAGGCTGAAGCAGCAGGCGGAAATCGTGAAGCCACGATAGAGAAAGCGCGCGATGCATTTTATCGTGGTTTTGTCGCTGAGGCGATCGATCGCTTCTGCCGCCAGACCGAAGCCATGGATACCAGCGGTCGCCGCCATAAGGGTCTTTTGACCGGCGAGGACATGGCAGGCTGGAGCGCTACCTATGAAACTCCGCTGACCTATGATTACCACGGCTGGACTGTTGCCAAGACAGGCCCTTGGGGACAAGGCCCGGTATTCCTCCAAACATTGGCGCTGCTCAAAAAGCTTGATATTGCCGCCATGAAGCCGGACAGCCCCGAATTCATACATACCGTAACCGAGGCCATGAAACTCGCCTTCGCTGACCGGGAGGTTTATTACGGCGATCCGGACTTCGTGGATGTTCCAATGGAAGCGCTTCTGTCTGATGCATATAGCGATCAGCGGCGTGCGCTCATCACCAATGAAGCATCGATGGAATTGCGGCCCGGCACGATTCCGGGTTTTGAGGCACAGCTCAAGACGGCAATGTCACAAGTTCGCTATGCCGGTGCCAGCGGTGATATTGCACCGGGCGCGGGCGAGCCGACAATGGCGCATTTGCGCACTGAAAAGCGCGGCGACACTGTTCATATCGATGTCATCGACAAATGGGGCAATATGGTTTCCGCCACGCCGTCGGGTGGTTGGCTGCAATCATCACCAGTTATTCCCGAGCTTGGCTTTGCGCTCAATACGCGGGCGCAGATGTTTTGGTTAGAACCGGGCTTGCCAGCCAGCATGGCCCCGCTTAAACGTCCCCGCACCACATTGACGCCATCGCTGGCGCTTTATGAAGGAAAGCCGCGTCTGGTTTTCGGAACGCCGGGCGGCGATCAGCAGGACCAGTGGCAATTGGCAATGTTCCTGCGCCGGGTCCATCACGGCCTCAATTTGCAGGAAAGTATTGACCTGCCCTTGTTCCATACCATGCATTTCCCCTCCTCCTTCTATCCGCGCGAGGCAATCCCGGGCCGCCTTGTCGTTGAGGAGAGCTTTGGCCGGGAAACAATCGATGCGCTCAAAGCACGTGGCCACGATGTCGAAATTGTTCCCCAATGGTCGGTCGGGCGGTTGACCGCCGCCGAGCGGGACCCGGATGGCATTTTGCGGGCAGCCGCAACGCCGCGCCTCATGCAGGCTTATGCAATCGGGCGCTGAAACATCGGCGTTCCGGCGTCGAAACTTGGCGGTCTCCAGTTAAGGAAACAATATGTTCGGTATTCCTGTTTTTGAGTTGTCTTTGCTGGTGGTCGGACTACTGGTTGCCGGCGCAGTGACCGGCCTGCTTGCCGGTCTGTTCGGTGTCGGTGGCGGGGCGGTTGCCGTTCCGGTTCTCTATGAATTGTTCCGTTTCATGGAAGTACCGGAAGAAGTCCGCATGCCGCTATGCATCGGCACGTCTCTGGCCATCATCATCCCGACCTCGCTGCGCTCCTTTTATGCCCATAAGGCCAAGGGCGCCGTGGATATGACAATCCTTGGCAAATGGGCTGTTCCGGTCGTGCTCGGCGTGGTTCTTGGCAGTTTTATCGCGCGCTATGCTCCCGCCGATCTTTTCAAGATCGTCTTTGTGGTGGTTGCAGGCGCTTCGGCGATCCGCCTGCTGTTCGGCAATGATAAATGGCGTCTTGCCGATGACCTTCCGGCTGGCTGGCTCATGCGCTTTTACGGGCTTTTGATTGGCGTTCTCTCATCACTCATGGGTATTGGCGGCGGACAATTGTCAAATTTGTTCATGACGTTCTATGGCCGCCCTATTCATCAGGCGGTGGCGACATCATCAGGCCTCGGCATATTGATCTCAATTCCCGGAACGCTTGGCTATATGTATGCAGGCTGGCCGCGCGCGTCGGAGTTTCCAGATGTCGTCGCCCTGCAATTCCCCATTGCCATCGGCTATGTTTCGCTGCTGGGGCTTGCCCTTTTCATCCCGACCACGGTTCTGACTGCCCCGATCGGAGTGAGGCTTGCGCATTCCTGGTCCAAGTCAAAGCTGGAAATGGCCTTTGGCATTTTCCTTCTGCTGATCTGCCTTCGCTTCCTTGCCAGTGTTCTTTTCTAAGCTTCAGACGAGAGATACAAAATGACCCCTCCCATTCTTTCCGTCACCAAGCTGCGTACCTCCTTTTACAATGATGGGGCGTGGACGCCGGTCATTCGCGACATCTCATTTGACATCGCGCCGAGGACGACGGTGGCTATCGTCGGCGAATCCGGTTCGGGCAAAAGCATGACCGCATTGTCGATCATGCGACTGCTGCCGGGTGGCAACAGCAAGGTCGAGGGCAATATTACACTGGCAGGGCGATCGCTTCTGGACCTGCCGGAGCGGGAGATGCGCAATGTGCGCGGCAACGAAATTGCCATGATCTTTCAGGAGCCGATGACCAGCCTCAATCCAAGCCTGACCATTGGATTTCAGATCGCTGAAGCCTTGATGCGCCACCGCAATATGAGCCTGACCCAAGCCGAGGCTGAAGTCATCCGGCTTTTGGATCGTGTGCGCATCCCTTCTGCAAAATCGCGCGCTAATGATTATCCGCACCGGCTGTCCGGCGGCATGCGCCAGCGCGTCATGATTGCCATGGCGCTCGCCTGCAAGCCGAAACTGCTGATTGCGGATGAGCCTACCACCGCGCTGGATGTGACCATTCAGGCTCAAATTCTCGAACTCATCCGGGACTTGCAGGATGAGGATGGAATGGCCGTCCTCTTCATAACGCATGATATGGGTGTGGTTGCCGAAATCGCCGACCGCACTATCGTGATGTTACGCGGCGATGTTGTCGAAAGCGGCGATACCGCCGATATTTTTGCCAATCCGCAGCATGCCTATACGCGCTCGCTTTTGTCTGCCGTGCCGAAGCTTGGCTCCATGATCGGCAAGACACGGCCGCTTCGCTTTCCCCTGGTCGATCAGCAGACAGGTATTGCAGCTGAGCCGCCAGAGGGCATTGATACGGTTGAGGCTACAAAGCCAATTCTAGAAGTAAAAAACCTGACCAAATATTTTGACATCCGCAAAGGCGTCTTGCGTGGGCTGGCTGGCCGCGTGCATGCGGTCGAGAATGTCTCGTTCAATATATATCCCGGCGAAACCCTTGCTCTGGTTGGCGAGTCCGGCTGCGGCAAGTCAACAACTGGCCGCTCGATTGTACGGCTGACCGCGCCGACAAGCGGCTCGATCCGGCTTGCCGGGGATGACATTCTGAATATCGAAAAATCCTCGTTCCGCGACATGCGCAAGCGCATGCAGATGATCTTTCAGGACCCCTATGCCAGCCTTAATCCGCGTATGCGCATCGGCGAGAGCATAGCCGAACCAATGATTGCCCATGGCACCGAAACGCCGAAACGTGCGCGCGAACGCGTGAGCGAGCTTTTGAAGAGCGTCGGCATGAGCGGCGATGTCTATGACCGCTACCCGCATGAATTCTCCGGCGGCCAGCGCCAGCGCATATGCATCGCCCGCGCCCTGTCTTTGGGACCGCAGCTCATCATTGCCGATGAGGCGGTTTCCGCGCTCGATGTTTCCATCAAGGCACAGGTGATCAATCTGATGCTGGACCTGCAGGAAAGGTTGAAACTGGCCTTCCTGTTCATTTCACATGATATGGCCGTGGTTGAACGCATAAGTCACCGCGTGGCAGTGATGTATCTTGGCGAGATTGTGGAGATCGGAACGCGTGCAAGCGTGTTCGGCAATCCGCAGCATCCCTATACACGCAGGTTGCTCTCTGCGGTGCCCATGGCTGATCCAAGCCGGCGCGCCGGCAAAAAGCGGTTGGTCAATGATGAATTGAAGAGCCCGATCCGCGCTGTCGATTATCAGGTTCCGATCCGCCAATTCAAGCAAGTGGGGCCTGACCATATGGTTCAGGAGTGGGGAGCCGAGTGGAGTTGATCGCCGCCCCGTAGGGTCTAAAGTTCGTTGTCTACCATATCCGAAACGCATTCCTTCAGCGGGGCGACCAGCTCCCACATGCGGCGTTCGTCATTCACCGTAATTTGAGCAGTGCCACGCAGCGCCAGCGGCGTGGCACGCTGCAATACAACATATCCAAAGCCGGATTTCTGTTCGACTTTAACAGTGGGCGCATTGTTGGTTTCGTCCCAACGGAGTTTTAAAAGCTCTTCGTCGACGCTGCCCTCAATCGCCCAGGAAATAGTGATCTTGCCCTGCGAGGATGCGAGGACGCCGTATTTTGCTGAGTTCGTCGCCAGCTCGTGCATGGCCATTCCTATATGCAAGACTGCGGGCGCTGCGAGGATTAATTGAGGCCCGTCAACGGTTATGAGCCCATCATGTTTAAACGGTTTCAGCTGATCATTGATCAGCGTTCTCAGATCGCCGCCTTTCCAATCCGTTGAAACCAGAACGTCATGCGAGCTGGCGAGCGATGCTATGCGTTCATTTATCTGGCGTTGAAACTCCTCAACGCTCTGCGTTCGCTTTGCGGTTTCACGAATGATGGACATCATGACCGCATACTGGTTCTTCACGCGATGATTGACTTCGCGAAGCAAAAGCCGAATGCGCCGCTCATTGTCCCGCGAAACAGTGATGTCACGCGCGATTTTTGAAGCGCCGACAATCCTACCATTCTCGTCCTTGATGGGTGAAACAGTGAGCGAGACGGGAATGAACGAGCCGTCTTTTCTGACACGAAGAGTTTCGAAGCTTTCAACCACCTCACCAGCCCGGACACGGGAGATTATCTCGTCTTCTTCGCTCTGATGACTCTCGGGGATGAGAATGCGAATGCTCTTGCCGATGACCTCTTCCGCCTTGTAGCCGAAAAAGTGCTCGGCCGCCGGGTTCCAGCTCGTAATGATACTGTTTAGATCCTTGCTGATGATTGCATCAAATGAACTATCAACGATGGCAGCTAATCTGGCGGCTACCAGATGGTGTTCTTCGTCCGCATTCACTTATCCATTCTCCACAAGATCAGCCAGAACATGCAATGGTCAGCTTCGGTACAGTATCAACTGGCTTCGCATTAGCAAGACAAGGTTTCTGGTAAGCCACACGAAACCCCATCTGCCGATGCGAAAAGCAACAAGCCGGTTATGCCTCGGTTTTTTCACCTGGATATGCATTGGTTTTGAGAAGATTGGCAAGATGTGCGGTGTTTCGTGCCAGCATCGCCAATGTATTGGTGACGACATCAGGCACCTTTGTCAAATCCACAAAATTGACGCTGCCCATGGCCTCCCCCACCCAGTAACTCACGGCATTTGGTGCAAGCGAAAAACCCACATCGTTCAAGGCCTGATAAAGTTCGGCAGAGACATGATGCGCCCCATCTTCATTGCCAACAACAGCCACGGCTGCAACCTTGCCATAGGTGAGCATGCGGCCTTGATCATCCGTTTCTTCCAGAAAGGCATCCATGCGTTCGAGCGCGCGCTTGCAAACACTTGAAGGCTGGCCCATCCAGATCGGCGTGCCAAGAATGAGTATGTCGGATTCAAGCAGTCTCTTTCTTATGGAGGGCCAGTCGTCCCCCTCACCCTCATCGGATTTCACGCCGGGTTTGACGTTGAATTCGGCAAGACGAAGCGATGAGGTTTCAACGTCAAAGGGCTCAAGAGATTCGGCAATCAGATCAATCATCCTTTGTGTTGACGTCTGTCCATCGACCTTCAGCGTGCAATTAATGGCAAGTGCTTTAAGCGTCATGATTTCAGAACCTTTTGGTGGTTGTCCGAAAGGAAACCGTCCATACAGTCCAAGGTTCCGAATTAGCTCAATTTATCACGGTGGCGAGGGCCGGATGGGGATTGCAACTGCAACGCCCCGATGTATCTTAACACCATCTAATATGGGCAATAAATTTGACCGATGAATCACTTTCTGAAAAGAATCCGTCCAAGCGGATGCCCCGTTGGATCCTTTGGTCGATCCTGACTGCTGCTGCCTTTATAATATTGTTGGTTCTTGGCATTGGCATCACCTATCTCACGATGATCTCCAATGTCAGGCACATCAAGGTCACGTCCGATGAACTGGGCGAAAACCGTCCTGCCAAAGCGTCACCATCGGCGATAAATATCCTTCTGGTAGGGTCGGATCGTCGGGAAGGAAATGATGCGGCTCGTTTTGGCGAGCGCACGGATACAATCATGCTGGTGCACCTGCCTGCCGACCGCAGTGAACTGACCATCATCAGCTTTCCGCGGGATTTGCGGGTTCGGCTGCCCGGATGCGTTGCGCGCAATGGCCTGCCGGGACAAAGGGCGCAGCGCGGCATTATCAATTCATCATTCAGTACCGGGGGCATCGGGTGCATCTGGAAGACCATTGAAACGCTCACCGGCATCCATATTGATCATTTCGTCATTGTCGATTTCACGGGGTTCAAAACGCTGGTGGATGCGGCCGGCGGCGTCGAGGTCTGTCTGCCCGAACCGATCCACGATACCTATGTTCCCCTCGACCTGCCATCCGGTTTGCAACTTCTGCGCGGGGAACAGGCTCTCGGCTATGTCCGGGTGCGCCATGGCCTGAGCAATGGAACCGATATTGGGCGCATCCAGCGGCAGCAACGCTTCCTGTCTGCCTTGGGGCAAAAGATCATGGGTGGCGGCATGTTGCTCAATCCTGTCAAGCTGCTCCATTTCGTGGGCGTGGCCAGTGGATCCGTCACGACCGATCCGGAGTTTACGCCCGGCCTGATGATAAAACTTGCCCTCGCCGTGCGCGTGATATCGTCTGATAATATCCGGTTTCTAACGGCACCATGGCATGATTCCGCCAATTATCCCGGCCGCGTCGAATTGCTGGAGGGTCCGGCAAAGAGGCTGTTCCGCGCAATTGCGCAGGAGGAACCGTTCAACCGGAACGACCTTCGAAAATCCGAACCTGCAATAACACCGCCCGCAGAACAGAGGCCGGAACAGAAGAACGCTGCTCCCGCTCCATCTCCAGCCGCCATACCGCCCGAGCCCTGCTCCTAACTTGCTTGCAATTCTGAATTGACAAGCCACCGCTTCACAACGCTATGATGGTTTGCGCCAACAAGCTTGGAGGAAATTATGGACGCACTTGCAATTCTCGTCAGTATCATCGCGGCAATGGCGATCGGTGCCATGAGCCCCGGTCCGAGCTTTGTGCTCGTGTCGCGCATTGCCCTTTCCAGCTCTCGCGCCCATGGTCTGGCTTCGGCGCTGGGCATGGGTGTTGGCGGATTTATTTTCGCTTCCTTGGCCGTATTGGGACTGACAGCGCTGCTGATGCAGTTCGAATGGCTCTACCTTGCCTTCAAGATAATCGGCGGCGGCTATCTGATTTATATGGCCTACCGTATTTGCCGGGGCGCCTCAGCGCCGCTAGACACGGGTAAATCGGTGCGTGGTTCCAAGGAAATGACCGTGTATCGGGCATTTTTCACCGGCTTGATTACCCAGCTCAGCAATCCGAAAACATCGATCTTCTACGCCAGTATCTTTGCTGCCGTACTGCCCGCTGATCCTGCCAAATGGCTGCTTTTTGCAATCCCGGTTTCGTTGTTTCTGGTGGAAGCGGGGTGGTATACAATCGTCGCCCTGGCATTTTCCGGTTTCCGCATGCGCGCCCTCTACAGCCGCCTGAAAAAATGGCTGGATTACTCCGCGGGCACTGTCATGGGCTTCCTGGGCATCAAGCTGATTGTCGAGGCCTTCAATCGCAAGATCTGATTGGCATCGCAATCAGCATCATTGCAATTTCATTTGCAGAACGAAAGGGCCGTCTTGACGGCCCTTTATCTTACAAAGCTGACTGGCAGACCTGACGATGGATGGCGGATGACGTCCATCTCAATGCCATAAATTGCACCAAGGCTTTCCGATGTCATGATTTCATCAGGCGTACCGCGAGCGATCAGCTTGCCGGAGTGCAGCGCAATGATTTCATCGCAATAGCGGGCGGCCATGTTCACATCATGCAGGACGACCACGACGCCAAGCCCTTTCTGGCGCGACAGGCGATGCACCAGCGACAGGATTTCAACCTGATGTGCCACGTCCAATGCTGAGATCGGCTCGTCGAGCAGCAGCCATTCTGCATCCTGTGCCACCAGCATAGCCAACCAGACGCGCTGGCGTTCGCCGCCCGAAAGCGTATCGACCAGACGATCAGCAAAGCCGCCAATATCGGTCAGTTCAATCGCTTCTTCGACCTTTTCACGATCCTGCTTGCTAAAGCGGCCAAGTGCGCCATGCCAGGGATATCGACCCAGCGCCACCAATTCCTTAACCAGCATGCCATCGGCTTGCGGCGTATATTGCGGAAGATAGGCGACCTTGCGGGCAAAGGGACGAGCGCCCCATTCTTCAATGGCCTTGCCTTCAAACAATACGGTGCCCGAGCTTGGTGGCTGCTGCCGGGCGAGGATCTTTACCAGTGTGGATTTTCCAGATCCATTATGACCGATAAGACCGGTCACGCGGCGCGACTGCAATTTCAGCGAGAGTGGCTGCAGCAATGTTCGCGATTCGATGGCAAAGCTCACATCGCCAAGTTCCAGCAAAGCCTCATCCACCGCCTGCGAGGCTGAGTGCATCTGGTTCTGTCCGGCGATTTCGGTCATTGACCACTTCCTTGAATATTTCTTGCAATATGAGGTACTGGCGAATGTGCACATCAGCCAGTTGAAAAGCGTCATTCCATTCGAATGGGAACTACCTGCGTAAAGCCACTACCAGTATAGTCATCTGGTGCAGAGGGAACAGGTGATGCACGACGTATCATCTGGAGAGCGTACTGATCAACTTCTGCTGACCCCGAACTTGCAACTATGGTGGACGATGTAATATCGCCACCGACGCTGATGGAAACCCGGATACCCACAACACCTTTTCCTGGACTGCCCCGTCTTGCTCCTCGTGCAAACCTTGCAAGATAGCTGTTAATTCGCTTTCCCCATGTTTGCGCTAAGCGAGCCGACGACGCACTTGACGACGCTACCTGGCGTTTTTCTTCAACCGGCTTATCATTTATCACCTTGGCGGTGACAGGCTTTTCAACCTTGCGGACAATCTTCTTTTCAACAGGCTTTTTTGGCTTTTCCTGCGCGGGACGTACGACCGGCAGTGGCACTTCAACCTCTGGCAGTTCAACCAGTTCTTCGGTCTGCTCTTCGAGTGGCTCGACCTCTTCGGGTACCGGTTCCGCCTCAGCCACTTCTTCGACAGGCTCTACCTGCGGCTCCGGCTCAACTTCCGGCGTTGCCGCTTCCTGTTCGGCGACCTCCGGGTCTACCGGTTCCGGTTCGATTGCGGGCTCTTCCCTTACCGGCTGAGCAACAACCGGTGCCGGCATCGGCTCCATGTCGATCATGATCGGCGCGGCGATATCACCGTCTTCCTCTTCCGGCTGATAGGTGTGAACCGCCAAGGCGGCACCAGCATGGACGGCAACCACAACAATACCGGCTATCGTCCAGCGTCCGACTTCAGACCAGTTGGGGTGCAACAATCCGCCCATGAGGGTGCTCGGCCTGCTTGTCATTACTGCGCGTTTCCGCCTGGTGCAGCGAGCGGTACGCTTTCGAGACCGACCAGCGCGATCTTGAGGTAGCCGTTGGAACGCAGATTGTTCATCAGGTCCATGAGCGAACCATAGTCAACCGACTTGTCTGCTCGCAGAAAAACGCGGGTTTCCTTGTCGCCCTCGGTTTGTTGATCAACGAAGCTGCCAAGCGTGTCAGCTGTCACCGAATTATTGCCGATTGAGATTGTCTTGTCTTCTTTGAGCGTAAGATAAAGCGGCTGATCCGGGCGCGGTACGGGTGTTGCCGTCGAGGCGGGAAGATCGACATTGATATCGACCGTTGCCAGTGGTGCGGCAACCATGAAGATGATGAGCAGGACCAGCATGACATCGATAAAGGGTGTCACGTTGATTTCATGGTTTTCCTGCAATTCATCGTCGGAAACATTGTGCCTGATACCGCCAGCCATTTTTGTGCTCCTACTCGGCAGCTGCGTGACGAAGCTGCCTTGCCGCTGTGGCAGCGGAAGGCACGCAGGCATAGTCAACGTCGCGGCTGACCAGACGCTCGACCCCTGCCGAAGCATCCGCAAGGAGCTGGCGGTAGCCGGTGATTGAGCGGGCGAAGACATTATAGATGACAACGGCGGGAATAGCCGCAACCAGCCCAATGGCCGTTGCCAGCAGCGCCTCGGCGATGCCCGGTGCAACGATGGCAAGGTTGGTCGTCTGGGATTGCGAAATGCCGATGAAGGAATTCATGATACCCCAGACCGTACCGAACAGGCCGACAAAGGGTGCGGTGGAACCGATGGTCGCGAGCACGCCGGTGCCGCGGCTCATGCGGCGGCCGGCCTGGGCTTCGATGCGCGAAAGACGCGATGCAACGCGTTCCTTCAAACCATCCGCACTTGTGTGCGCCTGCGCTTCTTGAGAAAGACGCACTTCCTCGCGTGCGGCATTGACCAGCAGAGCGCCCGGCCCTCCCCTCCCCTCAAGCGCCCGCTCGGCATCTTGAAGTGTGCGCGCACTGCCAATGGCATTGAGGGCGCGATAGGCACGCATTCTGGCACCGGCCAGTTCAAGCGTTTTGGCCAGCCACACTGTCCATGTCACCAGCGAGGCGAAAGCCAGACCGATCATGACGCCCTTGACCACCCAGTCAGCAGCCATGAACATGCCCCATGGCGAAAGATTATGCGGCAAAGTTGCCTTGGCATCGGCTGCCGGAGCGGTTGGCTCTACGGCTGGTGCGGCAGTGCTAGCCGGCGGAGTTATCTGCATTGAGGGCGCTGGCTCGGCAGCTGGCGTGGAGGGCTGAGGTGCAGCAGGTTGCACCTGCTGTGCAGGCTGCGCTGCCGGTGCCGGATTTTCCTGCGCTGTCGAAATGGACGGAACGAGACCACCAAAGACGATTGCCAGACCAAGAGCACTTGTTCTCAGACCATACAATATTGAACCTGATGATAGAAGCATCGTGGCCATTGCTCGCATCTTATCGGTATCCTTATTTTGTCCTGCGGCTCGTCCGGATTGCCGGACGTATCTCATGCGCAGAGCGCAGTCGCATGGCGGCTTAATATTTATGACTTTAATAATCAAGTATTATTTGGCGAAAATCAATCCTCTCGACAAAGGATTGCCTTCTCATTTGAAAAAACAGCCAAGCCTGCACAGATGTGGGGAAATTCGGGAGAAATTGCCGAAGAATCATCAAATTTTGCTGAAAATTTGCAAACTCAGCGTGTAATTTAGTTGTACTGAGTAGTATTCAGATAATACCCCAGGCCCGGTAGCGTCCCCGGCCCGTCATTTCCCGCAGGCCGAGTTCCCCGATTAGATTGAGGGCGCCGCGCTGCGAAACCTTCAATTCCTTGGCCACCAGACCTGCGGAAATCATGGGGCGGGATAGCGCGAGATCGATCATTCCAGGCAGGCTGGATGTTGACCGCCGGTCCTTTAGTTTCCGTTCCATCTGTATTCTGGCGAGCCCCAATCGCTCTATTTCCTTGAGGTTTGCGATGCTGGCCGCCTCAACCGCTCCGAGAAATGCTGCGAGGCGGGTTGCCCGGTCTCGTGCCCGGCGGCGGTCGCGCGGCACGTTGCGGAGGCCTGAATTAAACGCGGCCAAATGCGATCGTGTTTTCCCCCGTTCCCGCAACATCGCAGAAACCAGCATAGGCCCAAGCCAGTGCTGATGCTGAAGTGGCTCAATATCTTCCCATGCATCCCATAACAGCGCCGCTGCCAAAAGCGGCGGCAAATCGCGGGTCATGTCGTGCACAACCAACCATCGACCAATACGTTCATCTTCGTCCCAATCGGGATCGTAGACCAAAGGATCACCATCCGAACTTACCTCTGACGAAACAGATTTGCTCTCCAGCCTCCCCTCACCTCTCACAGGCGCGGGAGCATTGGCTGGCGTCAGCAATCTATGGCTCGTCCGGTCCAGCAACGCATCGAAACGTGCAAGTTCGTCTTCAAATGCGCTCTCGGCATCTGTCTTGCTTTCGTTCAGGAATTCCGAATTGCTGACCGGCTCAGAAATTACCTCCGGCGTTACGGGATCGGTGAACCAACGTCCTCTCAGGCTTGCAAGACCCTTGGCGCTCAAAGCCCATGCCGGTGGGTTTGAAGCAATCTGCCGCCGCACGCGCAAGATATTATGTGCCCGCGTCAGTTCGTGAGTCGGCGCCCTTATATCCATTCGGGCATCATGGAGAACGAGATCCTCCACATGCACAAGTTCACCAGCGAGCCACAATGCATTGCAGGCTTCCATGAAATGCGAGCGCGCGATCCAGCCTTCGTTCTCGCGCGTCAATCCATCTCCGTAACGACGAGAAGACTCATTCAGGTCGCTCTTGCGCGCAATCCGCTCGTCAAGACGCGCCAGAGCATCCTCGGCGGCGACAACCGGGCGAAACAGGTCATTGATGGATAAGTCGGCAGAATCATAAACCATTGTATTTATGGTAAATGATTGGATAAACAGAAGATAGTAGGGTTTTAACTTCTCTTCGCTCCGAGCCCTTTAATGCTTTAAACGACGACGACGGTCGCCTTGCCAGGTACGCGGTTATACAAATCTATTATATCCTGATTGATAAGGCGGACGCAACCCGACGACATGGATTGCCCAATCGACCACCATTCCGGTGAGCCGTGAATACGGTAGCCAGTATCCACCCCATCTTTGAAAATATATAGAGCGCGTGCTCCCAGAGGATTGTCTGGTCCCGGCTCTTGTCCGTTTTGGTATTTCACCAGCTCCGGCTTGCGCTGGATCATCTCGCGAGGCGGCGTCCAGCGCGGCCATTCTTTCTTATACTGGATATTGGCGCGGCCATTCCAAAGGAAACCGGCCTTGCCAATGCCCACGCCATAACGGATTGCATCACCGCCGGGCTGGACGAGATAGAGAAAACGCTGCTGCAGATGCACGACAATAGTACCCGGTTGCTCGCCGGTTGGGTCGAGAACAACTTGCCTGCGAAATTGCGCCGGCACTTTTTGATAGGGCACGGCAGGAAGGTGATAAGGCCCCTCCTGCACCGCGGCATACATGACATCGGGAACGGTAACCGATTTATCGATGCTGATCTGCGGGCGCACTCCACTGGTGGAGATAGGGTCGACATCCAGCTCCGGCAGACCAAACGATGTTTGTGTGCAACCCGAAGCACTGAGCGCCGCCATCGAACCAACTCCAAGCAGCAGGTGCCGCCGTGAAATGGCTGGAGTAGACAAGTGGGAAGAAACTGCCTTGGGACGCTGGGACACTACCGTACTCGCTTACAAAAAGTGCAATTTCTTAAATAGTAAGGAAATGTGGTTTATAAAAAGTGAATGGATGACAGGTGCTATCGGTTGACAGCTGTCAACTCTGTTTGCAGTTTAACCTCGTTGTCAGCTGTCAACACGCGCAAGGTTCCCTTAGCCAAAGGTTTAATTTCAATCCTACGGCAGTTGCGATAATTACGTAATGCTATTCTCGATTTCAATTTTTTTGCACCACAACCCATAATTGTTTTTATCAGTATTATATGAGTTTCATTCATGGCTTTAAAAGAATCCTCACACGCCGAAAGCTTCGACACTGACGCCCCCGACCAGCAAGTGGCCCTCGCAGATCCCCTCACCCTCGCTGAATCCTTCATGCAGGCAAATATTTCCAACCCAGTCGCAGCATCAAACATAGCAGAAGCAGCCGGGATTAATGTGCGGGCATTGCAGCGGCTTTTTCGCAAAACCTATGCCGCGACCCCAACGCAGGTCTTATTACAAAAGCGCATCGCTCTCGCCCGCGAAATGATCCTGAATGGTGAAGCTCTGTCCGTTAGACAGGTTGCGGCGCAGCTGCAGTTTTCCAACCCCACGCGCTTTTCGAAATTGTACAGCAGGTTTCATGCTCAAACGCCTTCGCACGAGATACGGCAAGGTAAAGCACAGCCGAACATCCCTGCGGAAACAAATCAATAATAGGCCGCTGACGTATCGAGAAAATCGTGTGAGTGGACAATAACTGTCTCGCGATCAATAAAGATCACGCCATACACCGGTGGCTCATGCGTCACGGCAAGCTTGTCAGGCGCGAAGCCAAGCGCCGATTGATGGTTGGTGCCACGCAATACACTCACTGGTATGCCGCGCCAGCTTCCGGCAACAGGTCGATGCGCGTGTCCGGCGAAAACATGCCGAACATTCCCGTGTTCTTTCAAAAGCTCAAAAAGTTCGCCAGCTTCAATAAGGCCTATCGGGTCCAGATGAGGCATATGAATGGGAAAAGGCGGATGATGGGTGAACACATAGACCGATCTGCCGCTCGCATCTTGCAACTGTTGTTTCAACCAAGCGAGGCGTGTGCCATCCAGCCGGCCTTCCACCCTTCCCGTCTCCAGAGTATCAAGCAGAATAAACCGGCCCTCATCAGTATCGACCACCCTATGAACAAAGCCATCTTCTGGGACGATAGACGGGAAAACTCTCAAGAATACGTCGCGATTATCGTGATTGCCCAACATCAGGTGATAAGGAATAACGAGTTTGTTCAGCTCTGTTGCAAGCAGCTGATAGGTTTCTTCATCGCCCGTATCGCTTAGGTCTCCGGTGAAAATTACCATATCTGCATCGGCGTGATGTTTGTTGATATTTTCAATACATCTTTGAAGCCGATCAAGCGGGTCCAACCCGCAAAGGAGTTCACCCGGCTGGACGAGGTGCAGGTCGGTCACTTGAATGATCTTCATCGCTGTTGCTGTCCCGGGTTTTACGAGCGGTTGACGGGCAGGCGCGTGCTGCCCCGCAGGATAAGACTTGTGGCCAGCCGCTCATGCGCAGGCGGGCGAGCAGGGTCTGCTTCACGTTTCTCCAGCAGTGAAACAGCATGCTGCGCCATGATGGCGGCATCCTGCCGGAATGTCGTAAGGTTATATGCATCCCAGGAGGCTTCAGGAATGTCGTCAAAGCCGATAACCGAGACGTCTTCCGGAATGGAAAGCGTCGTGTTGTGGCGGATGTAATCAATCAATCCGAATGCCACGAGGTCATTCACGCAGAACACGGCGTCAGGCCGCGTACTTCCACCAAAAAGCTTTCGTGCTGCGGCCTGCCCGCCTTGATAGTCTGAATTGGTGCCTTCTCCGGACAAAACAGTAGCGCCGTTCTTTTCCGCCTCGTCCCGAAACCCGAACTCTCTTTCGATTGTCGTGGGCGTGCGCACCACCGTGGCCGCGAAAGCCAAGTTCTTAAGGCCGTTATCCAGAAAGAAACGAGCCGCTGCGCGTCCGGCACCTTCATTATCGATATTAACATCGTCGGCACCCGTTTCCGATCGCCCGAGTACGATAAGCGGCTGGCCATTGCGGCTGGCCAGTTCAACGAAAGAAGAGGGCGGGGATCCTGATAGTATGATGGTCGCCTCGGCGCGATACCCGAACAGGGTCTTTTGCGCCGCCGTCAGTTCTTCCTCCGTGCGGCCGGTATTGATGACGATAGGAACGCTGCCGCGATGGATCAAGGCCTTGGTCAGTGCAGCAACGAGATGGGAACGGTAACCCAATTCAGGATTGGTTACGACAAGGCCCACGAGCCGGCTTTTACGGGCCAAAAGGCCGCGCGCCAAATCATTGACCTGATAGCCAAGAGCTTCCGCAGCTTCCAGAATCTTTTCGCGCTTCTTGGCAGAAACACTGGCTCCCGGTGTGAACGCGCGCGATACGGCAGAACGTGAAACACCAGCACGCTTGGCCACTTGCAAGGCACTTACATATTGGTTGCTTTCCTTGTCGAAGGTTTTCTTCTTGGATGTCATTTTCAATGTCCAACTTTCGAAAGCACGTCGGCGCGCAAGAATCGCTCTACCACCAGCATGAAACCTATCGATGGTATGAGCAACAGCAAGGCTGTTATGGAGGCAATCTGATAATTTCCACCCGAGCTCGCAGTATAAAGCAAAAGCGGGAGGGTATTAACATCAGGCGCGCCAACAAAATAGCTGCCGGTAAACTCATCCAGGGATTCAAGAAATACAAAGATTGCGCTTGCTAAAAGCCCCGGCGCGGCGAGGGGGAGGGTGATGTCGCGAAAGGCCCGGAATGGTCCAGCGCCGATGGATCGTGCCGCTTCTTCAAGGTCAATCTGAACCGCTGAGAATGCAGCCGTCGCAATCCAGACCGCATAGACGAGCCCATGGGTTACATGGACCATCACCACACCGGAAATAGTGCCGTTCAGCCCGATCTGATAGAAAAACCGCGCAATATTTACATAGACCGGAAGGTTGGGGAATGCCTGAGGAATAAGAAACGCAAGCAGGATGAGCCCGCGGAAGGGCAGTTTCAGGCGCGACAGGGCATAGCCAGCCGGAATGGCCAAGGCCAGCGACGCGACGACTGTAAGGGAAGCCACGACTATGCTTGTCGCCAGAGAACCCATAGCATTGCCGCGCGGCGAGAATACGCGCTCCCAAAAGCTGAAACCGTATTCCAGCGGCAGCATGTGAGGGAAGTACCATTTCTCGGCAACGGTCCAAAGCAGTAGATTGGTCAGAGGGCCAAAAATGATGAAGGCCAGAAGGCCCAAAATAACAGCACGCGGCAGCCACCAGAAATCAAAGCGCATCATCATGAACGCTCCTTCATCGTCTGCCTCAGATATATCAGAGCGACGCCTGTGGTCAGGATCAACGATATCATACCCAGCGCGTTAGCTACCCCATAGTCACCATGGGCATTGATTCGGAAAGCAATATCGGCGGTTAGCATGGTTGGTGATTGCGCATTGATCATCAAGGGCACCGATAGGACCGACATCATGGTGACGAAGGAAAGGATCAGACCCACCAGAAGCGTTCCGGCAATCTGTGGAAGAACGATTTCAATCAATATGCGAAGGCGCGACGCACCAAGATTGCGCGCTGCCTCGATGGTGCTTCGATCCAATGAAGCCATGGCGCCAGCCACAAGTAACGTAACGAAAGGTGTCTGTTTCCAAACAAAGGCAATGACAATCCCGCGCCAATCGAGGAAACCAACCGTTTGTAACGGGGTCAGGATGCCGAGGCTGACTAGGATATTGTTCATCAGGCCATTCTTGGCGAGAAAGGTCCGCAATATTTGCCCAACTACAATGAATGGAATGAACATGGGCCAGCGATAAAGCCAGCGCAAAATCGCGACAGCGCGCGGGTTTTCCCCAAGCGTCAGATATCCGCCGATTGCTATTGAAAACAGGCCGATTAAAGCCGTTGAAACGGTGACGATGACCACCGTGAAAATCATATCGCTGGAGTAAAGCTCGAAAGATTTGCGGAAATTACCCAGTCCCCAGGCATCGCCCACTTCGAATGCACCCAGAATGGATGCAATCAGCGGCACGATGAAGAACAGCACTATCATCACCAGCGCTGGCAGGACGAGAAGTATGGCGAGGAGGTTTTTCCGCATGGATATTACCTGCACAGGAAAGGGGAGGGGCCTTCGCAAGCGAAAGCCCCTGCTTCAAAAATTAGTTTGCTACGTTCTTCTCATAGGCTTCCAAAATCGCCGAATTATAGGGGGCGATCGGGAAAGGCTTGGCTTTGGTTGCAAGATCCTCCGGTGAGATATCGACAAAGAGCTTGTCCCAGCTGGCCTTGTCCAGCTCCGGCTGTACAAACTTGGCATCAATGCCTGGATACCAGTTGAAGCGCTTGACAATGCCTTCAGCCTGAACTTTCGGGCTGGTTGCCAGCGCAACGAACTTTTCGGCCAGTTCAGTGTTCGGGCTTTTTGCCGGAATGACATAATGCATTGGCTGGCCCGGCATGCCGGGTGCAGGCAGGAAGAGCTTCATTTCCGGCGGCAGTTTGCCATCAGCCTGCCAGGAATAGAACATATCCACCCATACCGGGCCCATGGCTATTTCACCCCGGCTCAGCATGTCCAAAGTGCCGGCATTGCCCGGCGTAAGGGTCGCGTTCGTCGTGAAATCCTTCAGGCCGGCAAATGCCTTGTCCCATTTCTTGGTTTCGGCTTCATCGAACGGACCATTCATCAATTTGGCCGCATCGCCATCGCCAAACGCATAGATCCAGCCCATGACGAAGCTGACGCCGGAAGCGCCACCCTTGATTCCGTTATAGCCGAACTGTTTGGGGTTTTCCTTTGCCCAGCTCACCAGCTCTTCATAGCTCTTTGGCGGTGTCGGTATGAGCGCAGGATTATAGGCGATTGCCGTCTGGCTTGAGAACATGGGCATGACATAGCCATCGACATTCGAGCCAAGCGCCATCTTGGCTTTTTCACTTGTCACCATCTCGCCCGATGCGATCTTCGAGCGATAGGATTCCAGATAGCCGTTCTTTACCATTGGACCAGCGAATTTTTCGTGGACAACTGCAACATCTGCGTCCCACTTTTCGACGTTGGCTTTTGATTGCGCGTCGAAACGTTCCACGATTTTCTGCGACCCGGCATCGCCCGGACCCGTGCCCACGACCCTGACTGTCGTTCCAGGGTTTTCCTTTTCAAAGAGGGGCCCAAGATAGTCATTTATATAGTCGACCATGTTCTGATCGCCTGCGGTCAAAACAGTCAGATCAGCAGCGGCAGCTGGGCCTGTGACAAGTCCCAGAATGAGAGAAGCCTGTAGAAGCGTTTTCATATGTAACTCCCTGAGCAAGATTGTTAATTTTAGTGGTATAAGGCACAGCAGAAGCTAAGCGCAGTTTCGCTTCGCTTTTATGTTATTTTCGCCGTATTTGTTGAGGTATTGAAGATAAAGAGCGAGTCCGCCGGTATTTGCACTTTCACCGTTTCACCCTGATTGTATGGCGCGTCGGCATCGACGAGTATTTCGCGGTCTCCAAGGCGCACAGCATGACGCCAATGGCCACCGGGATAACTTACACTTGCAATTTGCCCCCGCAATTCGAGATGACCGGTGCCCTGCATCGCAACGTCTTGAACACGCGCAAGTCGCGCAGCTTCCGCGCGAAACCGCAACTCCACAGGACCGGTGGCCAATGGTCGGCCGGAGCGTGATGTAACCGAGGTCTGGTTATACTCGCCTTCAGCTAGCTCAATCAGATCGCCTTGCACGCGAGCCTGCATCGGCAGAAGATTCTCGGCACCCATGAAAGCGGCAACGAAAGGCGAGGCCGGTTTGTTATAAACTTCCTCTGGTGGTCCCTGTTGTTCGATCCGCCCCGCATTCATAATGACGATGCGGTCGGCCATGACCATCGCTTCTTCCCGGTCATGGGTGACATGAACAGCCGTGATGCCAAGGCGCTTTTGCAAGACGCGAATTTCATGGCGAACAGTCAGGCGAATGCGCGCATCGAGATTGGAGAGAGGCTCGTCAAGCAGGAGAATTTCCGGGTCAATTGCCAAAGCTCTGCCAAGGGCGACGCGCTGACGCTGTCCACCCGAAAGCTGGCCGGGCTTGCGGTTACCGAGGCCAGAGAGCCCGAGCAGTTCCTGCATCTCGGCAACGCGGCTATTGATGGTTTCGCGCGAGTGCTTTTGGAGCTTCAGGCCGTAGCCAATATTCTGCGCAACAGTCATGTGAGGCCACAGCGCATAGGACTGGAACACGAGTGCCATGCCGCGCTTGTCGGGCGGCAGTTCCGTTACGTTGCGACCGGCAACTTCGATCCGCCCGGAAAACGGCTTTGCGAAACCGGCAATCGTGCGCAGCAAAGTTGTTTTGCCACAGCCCGAAGAGCCAAGGAGAGCAACAAACTCCCCCTTGGCAATGTCCAGATCAAGATTGTCCAGAACAGTCGTCGGCCCATAGCCAACACTCATTCCAGCCACTTTAAGGAAAGCCTGCCCGTTCATTTTCATCCCCTATTGCACAGCTGCGCAATTTTTTCTTTGTACTGTCTGTTTATAACAGCGGGATGACAAGCGAAATTTTTTGTCCCGCTAAAAAGGTGCGAGAACCGGCACGCTCAAGACTGATTAATTACCCTTCGGGCTGAAATGCGCGACGAGGCGATAGCTGTCGCCGGGATAATACATGCGCACGGCAGTGATCGGCTGCGTCCCGCGCCAGGTCGAACGTTCGACCTGCAAGCAAGCAGCGCCTTCCTTGATTCCCAAATGGGCGGACAAGACAGCATCGGCATTCAATGCGTTTATGCGGTTCTCCGCTTCAGACCACGGCACATGCTCGCGCAGCCAGGTGCCGGGCGGGACATTTTCAAAAGCAATGTCGCTGGCATTGGGTACGCTTACCAGATCAATAAGACGATCTTCAAAGGCATGCACGCGGCGGCCCGCCAAATGCCGGCACAGCACTGCCAGAACCGGGCGAGGGGTCTGCACATCAAGACGCTTCATATCTGCTGCCGTGCTGGTCCTTTGACGACGCGAGACAACCTCCAGCCGATAGACTTGACCTATAGCCTCAACCTCAGCCTTCACGTCTGAAATCTCGATGACGGCAGATTGGACAAGTGGCTGTGAAACAAAACTGCCCGCACGACGACGGCGCTCGATCAGTCCTGAAGCGGCAAGCGCCACAAGCGCCTTGTTTACAGTCATGCGTGCGCAACCGTAAGTATCCATCAGTTCACGCTCTATCGGAATGCGATATCCCGGCGCCCATTCCCCTGAAAGTATGCGCCGCTCAATATCGCTGCGGATACGTGCAGACAGCTGGCCTTTGGATTGGTCAGGGTCAACAGGTGAGGGGAGGGTGGCTTTGTTCAAATTGGCCTCGTCAACGAACTGGGCGCAAGGCGAATAATCAAGATAACCGCAGAGCCCCCAACAGCAATCGTGGCCATACCATCTGCTTCGCCGACAAACAACGCATCATGTTTCGTGAGGACCGATCGATCCGCCAGTTCGAGCGTTCCCTCGACGCAAAAAATGATGCTGCTGCCGGAACCAGTTCTTACAATGCAGGGTTCTTTGACTGTCAGTCGCTCCACCGTCGCATGCCATTGACCTCGGCGGGTCATGACATTGAGATCAGTGATGGTGCCGGAGACCAGTGTTGCAGATGTTTCAGCATCGCCGGGAAAGGCAAAGGGCTCGGAGGCAGTTGTCAGGCGAATGGGCTCCATTCCCGCCACATCGAGATTCATACCTTCTCCGTCCAAAACCGTAAGGATGCGATCAATATTCTCGAAGGAGGAGAATGGTCCATCGGAGGCAACTGTCGCCATGCTGACGCGCCAATGAAACTCACCAACACCTGCCCCGGCGGGGGCTACGGCAATCTCCGTCGTGACACCGCCGCCGTTTTTCCAGGGCATCTGTTTGTGATCACTGGCGCGCAATATATGCATCAGCCTAATATGCCCGGCAGGTTGAGACCTTTTTCTTTGGCGCAATCCAGCGCTATCTCATAGCCCGCATCCGCGTGACGCATAACACCGGTCGCCGGATCATTCCACAGAACCCGCTTGATGCGCTCCGCAGCGTCGTCCGTGCCATCACAGCAGATCACCATGCCGGAATGTTGCGAGAAGCCCATGCCCACACCGCCGCCATGATGCAGCGACACCCATGTTGCACCCGATGCAGTGTTCAGAAGCGCGTTCAACAGAGGCCAGTCCGATACGGCATCCGAGCCATCTTTCATCGCTTCCGTTTCCCGATTGGGAGAAGCAACGGAACCGGAATCAAGATGATCACGACCGATAACAATTGGCGCTTTCAATTCACCGGTGCGAACCATTTCGTTGAACGCGAGACCCAGTCGGTCGCGATCGCCCAAACCCACCCAGCAGATGCGTGCTGGCAGACCTTGGAAAGCAATGCGGTCACGCGCCATGTCGAGCCAATTGTGCAGATGCGTATTGCCGGGCGTCAGTTCCTTGACCTTGGCATCGGTCTTGTAAATATCTTCCGGATCACCGGAAAGCGCAGCCCAACGGAACGGGCCGACACCACGGCAGAAAAGCGGGCGGATATAGGCAGGCACGAAGCCGGGGAATGCGAAAGCATTTTCCAAACCTTCATCCTTGGCGACCTGACGAATATTATTGCCGTAATCGAGCGTAGGAATACCCTGTTCCCAGAAAGCAATCATCGCTTCGACATGCTCACGCATTGAGGCGCGGGCGGCTTTCTCGACAGCTTTCGGATCGCTTTCGCGTTTGGCGCGCCATTCCGCCATGGTCCAGCCTTTAGGAAGATAGCCATTGATCGGATCATGCGCCGAAGTCTGGTCAGTCACAATATCCGGGCGGACGCCGCGACGAACCAGCTCCGGCAATATTTCCGCAGCATTGCCAAGAAGGCCAACCGATTTTGCTTCACCCGCCTTGGTCCAGCGGTCAATCATTTCGAGCGCTTCATCCAGCGTTTCAGCTTTCGCATCGACATAGCGGGTGCGTAGACGGAAATCGATTGAGTCCGGATTGCACTCGACAGCGAGACAGCAGGCGCCTGCCATCACAGCAGCCAGTGGCTGCGCGCCGCCCATGCCGCCAAGGCCGCCGGTCAATATCCATTTGCCCTTGAGGCTACCGCCATAATGCTGACGACCGGCTTCGACGAAGGTTTCATAGGTGCCCTGAACGATACCTTGTGTACCGATATAAATCCATGAACCGGCAGTCATCTGGCCATACATGGCCAAACCCTTCTTATCCAGTTCGTTGAAATGATCCCAGGTCGCCCAATGCGGCACAAGATTGGAGTTTGCAATCAGAACGCGCGGTGCATTTGAATGGGTCTTGAACACGCCGACAGGCTTGCCGGATTGCACCAGCAATGTCTCATCTTCGTTCAGCGTTTTCAGCGTGGCGACAATCTTGTCAAAATCATCCCATGTGCGGGCGGCGCGGCCTATGCCGCCATAGACAACCAGCTCATTCGGATTCTCTGCAACATCGGGATCGAGATTGTTCATCAACATGCGCAAGGGCGCTTCGGTCATCCACGATTTTGCATTGAGTTCATTGCCGCGAGGGCTGCGGATTTCGCGGATATTATGCCTTGGATTGTTCATATCTGCTTCCCAGTTTGATTGCAGTCTGTTCAAGAATTTCGAGAATATCTTTGAGGTGCTTGCGCAGTTTTTCCGCCTTGGCTTCATCATAGTCGAAAGGAGGGGCCTCAGTCGTTAGATGGGAAGATTGCGTCAGCTCCATCTGTATGGCGTGGATGTTTTTCTCCGGCTGGCCATAGTGCCGGGTTGTCCAGCCGCCCTTGAAACGTCCATTGATGACCGCGTCATATCCGGAAGCGGCAAAAGCAATACGCCCCACTGCCGAAGCAATTTCCGGCGAGCAGCTTTTGCCCTCATTTGTACCAATGTTGAAATCCGGCAATTTGCCCTGAAACAGAAAGGGGATGTGCGAGCGTATGGAATGGCAATCGTAGAGGATACACAGTCCATGCATGTCATGAACCCGTTTGATTTCCGCTGACAAAGCATCGTGATAGGGACGATGAAAAGCCTCCAGCCTCAGCTTGATATCGGCGGGCGTGGGTTGCTGTTTGTCGCACCAGATCGGCTTGCCGTCAAAGTCTGTTTCCGGAACCAGTGTCGTTGTATTCTGGCCGGGATAAAGACTGTTTCCATCGGGGTCGCGATTGGCATCGATGACATATCGATGGAATGTTGCACGCACCGTAGTTACGTTTGGCAGCAGGCCATCATAGAGTTGATCAATGTGCCAATCCGTATCCGCCAGCATCTGGCCATTCTCGTTGAGACGCGCATGGATATCGACCGGAACTTCCGTACCCGTATGCGGAAAACCGAGAATAATTGGAGATGTACCTTGTTTTACTTCAACAGCGCTCATTGACCGATCCTCACAAGCTTGTATCGAGCAGCGGCAGGATGTCGGGTGAGATGGCAGCGTTCAGCTTGCCGGAAGCAACCACCTCTGAAACAGCCTTCAGATCAGGAGCCATATAGCGATCCTCCTCCAATGTAGGCACCGCTGCTCGAATAACGCCATGAGCGCGCGTGAGTTCCGGGCTGGTCTGCAGCGGTGCACGCAGGTCAATTCCCTGTGCCGCAGTCAAAGCTTCAATACCAATGATCGAGAAAAGATTATCTGTCATCTGCAAGAGACGGCGCGCACCATGACAGGCCATCGAAACATGGTCTTCCTGATTGGCCGATGTGGGTGTCGAGTCGACAGAGGCCGGATGCGACATCTGCTTGTTCTCAGACATCAAGGCGGCTGACGTTACTTCAGCAATCATGAGCCCTGAATTTAGTCCCGGCTTGCGAGCCAGGAATGCCGGCAAGCCATAGCTCAAGGTCGGATCGACCAGCAAGGCGATGCGGCGCTGGGCTATCGATCCAATTTCGCAGATGGCGAGCGCGATCTGATCGGCAGCAAAAGCCACGGGTTCAGCATGAAAATTACCGCCCGAAACCACCGAGCCATCGCTCAAGACCAGCGGATTGTCTGTCACCGCATTGGCTTCGATTTCCAGGGTGCGCGCCGCCATTCGGAGCAGATCAAGACATGCCCCGTCAACCTGTGGTTGACAGCGGATGCAATAAGGATCCTGTACCCGCTCATCGCCCTCAATATGGCTCTCGCGAATAGGAGAGTTTTCAAGCAGACGGCGCAATGCCGCGCCGGTATCAATCTGGCCGCGATGGCCCCGAAGCGAATGTATGTCCGCATGGAAAGGAGCCGATGAGCCCATCGCCGCATCTGTCGACAATGCACCTGTGACCAATGCCGACTGGCCAGCGCGATGGGCGCGAAACAGCCCAGCCAATGCCAGTGCAGTGGAAACTTGTGTGCCGTTGATAAGCGCAAGCCCTTCCTTGGCCGCAAGCACGACGGGCCTCAGACCAGCCTTGGCAAGACCATCTCCGGCAGGCATTTGTGCACCATCAAAGACAACATCGCCTTCGCCGATCATCGCCGCAGCCATATGTGCCAAAGGAGCAAGGTCACCGGAAGCGCCAACTGAACCCTTTTCCGGAATGACCGGAATAACGCCCTTTTCCAGCATTGCCTCAATGAGCGTGATCAGCTCGAAACGCACCCCGGAAGCGCCACGGCCCAACGATATCAGCTTCAGGGCCATGATCAGGCGGACGATATTTTCCGGCAAAGCATTGCCGACACCGCAGCAGTGCGAAAGAATGAGATTGCGTTGCAGCGTTCCAACATCGGCAGCATCGATCTTGATCGAAGCCAGCTTTCCGAAGCCCGTATTGATCCCATAAACAGGAGCATTGCCAGCGGCAATTTCAGCAATACGCCGTGCGGCGGCTTCAATCCCCGCATGGTATGACGGGTCTAGCCTGACGGGCGCTCCTTGCCAGTAAATCGTCTCAAGCGTGCTGAGCGAAACACTGCCCGGATGAAGTATAATGGTCATCGAGTAATCCTTTGTCCGCGGAAAATGCGCATGTGGAGAGGGTTGAACCCTATACGGTAGACAAGCTCAGCCGGGCTCGTCGCATTCCAGACCACGAAGTCGGCTGATTTACCCGCTTCGATCGTGCCTGTGTCATTCAATATGCCAAGCGCACGCGCCGCCTCGCGCGTTGCACCCGAAAGCGCCTCGTCAACTGTCAGGCGGAAAAGCGTGCAAGCCATGTTCATCGTCAAAAGCAGCGAAGTGAGCGGTGAGGTACCCGGATTGCAATCGGTTGCCACGGCAATGTGAACGCCTGCCTCTCGGAGCAACTGGACGGGCGGAGCCTGTTCTTCGCGTAGAGTATAAAAAGCGCCCGGCAGCAAAACAGCAACTGTTCCAGCCGCTGCCATGGCTTTCGCACCCTCTTCATCAAGATATTCGAGATGGTCGGCGGAAAGCGCGCCGTAAGATGCCGCAAGCTTGGCACCGCCGAGATTGGAGAGTTGTTCTGCATGAAGCTTGACGGGAAGGCCGAGAGACTTTGCCTTGTCGAACACACGGGTGATCTGCGCTGGAGAAAAAGCAATGCCCTCGCAAAATCCGTCGACCGCATCGACCAGCTTTTCCGCATGAGCAGCTTCCAACCCGGGTAGCACGACCTCAGAAATATAATCATCGGCGCGGCCACGATATTCAAACGGCACCGCATGGGCAGCAAGATAACTGGTATAAATCCGCACCGGCCGCATGGTCGCCAATCGCCGCGCAACGCGCAGCATTTTCAGCTCGGCTTCAATATTCAGCCCATAGCCCGATTTGATTTCGATGGTTGAAATGCCCTCTGCCAGCAGCGTATCCAGGCGCGGCAGGCTTTGCGCGATCAGTTCATCTTCGCTCAACGCATTGGTTGCCTTGACGGATGAAACAATTCCACCGCCAGCGCGGGCAACGTCTTCGTAGCTTGCCCCTTCGAGCCGCATTTCGAATTCCCGCGCGCGGTTGCCGCCATAGACAAGATGCGTGTGACAATCGATCAGAGATGGCGTCACCAATCTGCCTTCAAGGTCATGGGATGTGGCCGCTTGCGCTTCCACCGGAAGGTCTTTTTCCGCGCCCGCAAAAACAACACGCCCATTCTTTACGAGGATCGCCGCTTGATCAATGATAGCGGTTGCATCGCGCTGGCAGGTAAGCAGGCGCATATTGCGCCACACTTCCACATCTGCATGCCGAGCTTCACTTTCGTCTGAAATTATATTTCCGCCCATGAGCTTTACGCCTTTTCATCTCCTGCTAATATGTATAGACATAATTGAGATCAACGCAAACGGTTTTTCTGTCGCTTCGGGAGGATTCACCATTGACGCATATATTTGCACAGGCAGCATTGACGACTTCCGGCTGGCAACAGAACGTCCGCATAAGTTTTGACAGCACTGGCATTACCGCTATGCAGCCGGACAGCGCTCCGCTTCCCGACGATGAGCGCCATTCGATCATTCTCCCCGGCATGCCAAATCTTCACAGCCACGCATTTCAGCGCGGCATGGCAGGACTTGCAGAAAGCCGCGGTCCTGGTGCCGATAGTTTTTGGAGCTGGCGCAATGTCATGTATCGCTTTGCTCTGACAATGACGCCCGAGCAGATGGAAGCAATCGCAGCGCAGCTTTATATGGAAATGCTGGAGGCGGGTTTTACACGTGTCGGCGAGTTCCATTACCTCCACCACGATATTGACGGGCGGCAATATGCAAATATTGCCGAGATGGGTGAGCGGATTGCAGCCGCTGCAAACGTGACGGGGATAGGACTTACCCTACTGCCTGTTTTCTACGCGCATTCCACGTTCGGCGGCGCTGCCCCCTCAGAGGGACAGCGCCGGTTCATCAACACACTGGACGCTTATGAAAAGCTTCATGCCGGATGCCAGCAGGCAGTCAAGGACTTGCCCGATGCGAAAGTCGGCGTAGCGCCCCATAGTCTGCGAGCAGTGACGCCGGATGAACTGGAAGCCGTGACGGCCATCGCTGGAAAAAATCCGAAACATATCCATGTCGCCGAACAGGTCAAGGAAGTGGAAGATTGCATCGCCTGGTCCGGTGCCCGTCCCGTCGAATGGCTGCTCCAAAATGCTGATCTGGACAAAAGCTGGTGTCTTATACACGCGACACATATGACAGATGACGAGACCCAAGCCATGGCCCGCAGCGGTGCAATTGCCGGTCTCTGCCCAATCACGGAAGCCAATCTGGGCGATGGAACATTTTCAGCACAATTATTCACGCAAGCGGGTGGTGGCTTCGGCATCGGTTCGGACTCAAATGTTCTGATAGGAATTGGCGACGAGCTGCGTCAGCTAGAATATTCGCAGCGTCTGGCGCATCGCTCGCGCAACGTGCTCGCACCAGCGGGCGGATCGACAGGCAGGGCGCTGTTCGACCACGCTGTCAGCGGCGGCGGAACTGCCCTCGGCGTCGAGACAGGCCTTGCCATTGGCAAACCCGCGGATTTCATCAGCATCCAGCTCCAGACGCCGGATCTGTTTTCCGGTGACGTTGCGTTGGACTCATGGATTTTTGCCAATGGTGCCAAAGTAGATTCGACTTGGGTAACGGGCATCAAGCAGGTTGATCACGGCCGCCACCGGCTTCGCGATCAGATCGAACACAAGTTCGGCAAAGTCATGAAAGAACTCATTTCGGCAAATCCGTAAAAGATATGCCTGCGGCCACTCCGTTTAGAACTTATGCCCTTCGCTCATCGCTCCGGGCAAACGTGGTCAGGCCCCGACTATTGCGTTTGCTGAGGAACCCGTCGAAAAGTACCAACCCGGCTGTTTTCCTCATGATGATCCTGTTTGATGGACGGTTTTGGAAGTGGTTGCTTTAGCCAGCAGACGCAGCAGAGCCGCCGACTATTGGGCATTGACCTATTCTTGAATCCCTTTTCGGATCCCGATGGGAGCTTTTTCCGAAACTGTTTGCGCCGCGTTTTGCACCAGCGGACCGAAGCTGTCACTGAAGCTTTCGGCCGTCCACTCTTGCAGACTTCCCGCGACGTGGATTGCGCCAATAGGAGCACCGCTCGAATCTCGTATCGGAGCGCCGATTGCCACTTCATGATTTAACAACTGCCTGCATAATACGGAATGCCCCCGCTCACGCGTGGCGTGGACATGCACCATAACTTCATCAAGAGTGCGGATGGTGTGACTGGTAAAAGGTGTCAAATCCGAGCGTTTCACAATGTCGGCGACCTTCTCGTCAGGGAGGAGCGATAGGATGGCAATGCCGCCCGCCGTGCAGTAAGTCGGAACCGCATGTCCAACAATGGTCGCGCTGAAGATTTCATGCTTTGAGGGCATGCGCAAAGCATAGACGACGCGCACATCGTCAAAGAGCGAAAGATCGACACGCTCACGGACACGGCGGCGTAGCTCCAACATGACGGGATTTGCGCGCTGGAGCATTGGGTTAAGTCGCAACAAATCGTGCGTCATGTCGAGCACACGCAGACCGGGCAGGTAGCCGCGATCCTCAGGATCGCGGGTGAGCATACCCAGCTTCAAGAGTGAGTGAACGATCCGTTGCGCAGCGCTGCGATCCACACCAGCAGCTGTCGCAACCTGACTGAGCGATAACGGATGACGCGCGCTCTGAAATGCTGACATGACAGCGACCGTTCTTGCGACCGAACGCATAAACAACGGATCGTCCTTGTAAGCTTCTCCTTCATCAGGGTCGAAACTGGATATGCCGCGAAGATCTCGAAATGTGGTCATGAAAAATCTCTAATCGACATTGGAGGATTGACAAGCATCAAAATTGGTTCCTATCATAAAAAACAATATAGATGTATCGCTGAGAGATACACATATCAACCCGAGGGGGCAAATCAAAAATGGGAGTATGCTCGTGTCAAAACGCGTGGCTGTCGCTGGCTTTTTGCATGAAACAAATACGTTTGCTGCGGCGCCGGCAACCATGGCAGCATTTGTTCAGGGTGGCGGATACATCCCCATCTCCCGTGGAAACGCGATTTTCGAGAATGCGCAGAATGTTAACCTCGGTATTGTCGGGGCATTGAACTTTGCGCAACAGGCCGGCTGGGAAATCGTGCCCATCCTGTGGGCAGGGGCAATCCCCTCCGCGCCGGTGACCAAAGACGCCTATGAAACAATCGTTTCCGAGATTGTCGAAGGGCTGCGCAATTGCGGGCCTCTGGATGGCATTTTTATCGATCTGCATGGCGCAATGGTTGCTGAGCACGTGGATGACGGCGAAGGCGAGCTTCTTGAACGGGTTCGTTCCATCCGCCCATCGGAACCGATTGCCGTCGCATTAGACCTGCATGGAAATATTACGCGGCGTATGTTCGACCTTTCGGATGTCATGGTCGGTTTTCGTACTTACCCGCACGTCGATATGGCCGAAACCGGTTATCGGTCGGCACAGGCTTTGCAGGCATTGATGGACAGGCCTGATGGCTGGCAGAAGGCGATGCGACAGGGCGACTATCTGATCCCGATTGCATGGCAGTGCACGCAGGAAGAACCCGCAAAAGGCCTATATGGCATGACGGTCGATCTGCCAGAGAATGTGCTGACGGCCTCGCTCTTCATGGGCTTCCCCGCTGCTGACTTTGCCGAATGCGGGCCTTCGGTCTTCGCCTATGGTTGGGACAAGCAGGCGGTAGATGCGTGCGCCGATAATATCATGACGGCTCTTTCGGCGGCTGAATCCTCTTTTGTCGGCACAGCCTATCAGCCAAAGGAGGGGATTGAAAAGGCGATTGAGCTGGCTCGGAGCGCCGTTCGCCCGGTCGTCATTGCGGATACTCAAGACAATCCCGGAGCGGGTGGCAGTTCGGATACGACCGGGATGCTTCGTGCACTTGTTGCCAGCGGCGCCGAACGTGCAGCCATTGGGTGTATCCACGACGCTGAAGCCGCAAGGCTTGCGCATCAAGCAGGCGAGGAGGCTGAGATCGAGATTTCGCTTGGCGGCAAATCAGGGATCGATAACGACGAGCCGTTCAAAGCCCGGTTCACCGTCGAGAAACTCTCTGACGGCAAGGTCCATGCAACAGGTCCCTATTATGGTGGCACATGGTTGGATATGGGTCCATCTGCCTGCCTTCGACTCGGCGGGACGCGTATCGTTGTTACGACCAATCTTGCCCAAATGGCAGATCGTGAACTTTATCGCATGGTTGGGATTCAACCAGAACAGGAAGCCATCCTCGTTAATAAAAGCTCCGTCCATTTTCGAGCCGACTTCGCACCAATCGCGGAAAAGCTTCTTGTCTGCATTGCCCCCGGTGCGATGCCGCTCAGCCCGGCGCAATTGCCGTGGAAGCGCTTGCGGGCGGGCATAAGGCTTGAGCCGCTCGGACAGGAATTCAACTAGAACAATAAGAACAACCTCCAGAGGAACTAAGTAGATGAAGTTTATCAGTTTTCACCAACCTAGCCCGACCCTTCGTAAACTAAAATATGGAATTGCAGCCTCACTGATCGCGCTTGGTACAAGCGCTGCATGGGCGGAAACAACGCTTACCGCAGTCATGCATTCAGACCTGCGCATCCTTGATCCGATCATCACCACAGCACATATCACCCGCGATCATGCTTACATGATTTACGACGTGCTGATCGCGGTCGATGAAAACTTCAAGCCACAGCCTCAGATGGCAGAATGGACCGTTTCGGACGATCGTAAGATCTATACATTCACACTGCGCGATGGTCTTAAATTCCACGATGGTGCGCCGGTAACAGCCGCTGACGCAGTGGCCTCGCTCGAGCGTTGGGCCAAGCGCGATGCTGGCGGTCAGCTTATCATGGATATTACGGAATCCCTGAAGGCGACCGATGATAAAACGCTGGTCTGGACACTCAAGGAGCCATTTGCCCCCTTCCTTGACACGCTTTCCAAACAGGCCGCCCTGCCTCCATTCATCATGCCCGCGCGCATCGCCGCAACGCCTGCCGATACCGCCATTACAGAGCATATTGGTTCCGGCCCATTCAAGTTTGTGCCGGCAGAGTTCCAGCCCGGCGTTGGCGTAAGCTATGTTAAAAACGAAGAGTATATACCGCGCAAGGAACCAGCCAATTGGATGGCAGGCGGTAAAGTCGTAAATGTAGACAAGGTTCGCTGGGTCACGATGACCGATGCGCAGACGGCGGTTAACGCTCTTGCAAGCGGTGAAGTCGACTACATGGAGCAGGTGCCCGTCGACCTGGTGTCGCTGTTTGAAGGCGATGACACGGTGGTTCTCGAACAGCGCGACCCGCTCGGCTATCAGACCATGGGGCGCCTCAACTTCAAGCATCCACCTTTTGACAATCCGGACATTCGCCGTGCAGCTTTTCTTGCCATGTCGCAGGAACCAGTGCTTGCCGCGCTTATGGCCGATCCCAAATATTACAGGGTTTGCGGTGCTATTTTCGGCTGCGGCACGCCTAATGCCACGAATGTCGGCGCTGACAGCATTGTCGGGAAAGGCAATATTGAAGAAGCAAAAGCACTGCTCAAGAAAGCCGGTTATGATGGAAAGCCGGTTGTACTGATGCAGCCAACAGACGTTTCCAGTCTCTCTCCTCAACCGGTTGTGGCAGCACAGCAGTTGCGTGCAGCTGGATTTACTGTGGACATGCAGCCAATGGACTGGCAGACGCTTGTCGGTCGTCGGGCCTCAAAGGATGAGCCCTCAAAGGGTGGCTGGAACATCTTCTTCACAAACTGGCAGATTCCGGAAATTGCCACACCGCTAAACTCCGTCATGCTCAATGGTCGCGGCGATCAGGGCTGGTTCGGTTGGCCGAAGGATGACAAGATCGAAGCGCTTAAGAAGGAATATATTGCCGGGAAAACACCGGAAGAGCAGAAAGCCGTTATTGAGAAAATCCAGGCCCATACGCTTGAGAACGTCCTCTATATTCCGCTTGGCGAATATAATCCGCCACAGGGCCGCCGTTCCAATGTCGTCGATATGCTCGGCTCTCCCGTCCCGGTGTTCTGGAACGTAAAAAAGAACGAAGAATAATCTGCCCGCCGCTATCGCGTTTGACGTGATGGCTCCCAATTCAATGCGGAACCGGTTCGGTATCGGTTCCGTCTCTCGCGGGACGCGCATATGGCTATCTACCTTTTAAAACGTATTTTTGCTCTTGTACCGGTGTTGCTGCTGGTATCGATTTTTGTCTTCCTCCTCCTGCGACTTACGCCGGGTGATCCGGCGGCAATTCTGGCAGGCGATGCCGCCACAAGCGAACAACTCGAACGCATTCGGGAGGCCATGGGGCTCAACAAACCCATCTTGACGCAATATTTCGTCTGGATGGGCAATATAATGCAGGGAGATCTTGGCGTCTCGCTGATATCAGGCGTTCCGGTGCTCGATCTGGTTTCGCAACGTATCGGCCCGACGATTTCCATAGCGGTTCTCACCATCATTATTGCTGTTCTCGCGGCAATTCCGATGGGTGTGATCGCAGCCTGGCGGCATCGTTCGTGGATTGATTATCTCGTCATGAGTTTTTCTGTTCTGGGCTTTTCCGTTCCAGTTTTTCTGGTTGGTTATGTGTTGCTGCTCATTTTTTCGGTCAATCTGGGTTGGCTTCCGGTTCAGGGTTTCAAACCAATTTCGTCGGGCTTTGGCAGTTTCATGGAGCGAGCCATATTGCCCGCACTGACACTGGCTTCGATCTATATCGCGCTCATCGCCCGCATGACCCGCGCGGCCATGTTGGATGTTTTGGGCGAGGATTACATTCGCACCGCACGGGCAAAAGGCGTCAGTGATCGTCGTCTCCTGTTCGTACATGCTTTGAAGAATGCAGCTGTGCCGGTCGTCACCATTATTGGCACCGGGTTCGCGCTACTCATTTCGGGCGTCGTGGTCACGGAAAGCATTTTCAATATTCCCGGTATCGGACGTCTGACGGTTGATGCGGTTCTGGCGCGCGACTATCCGGTCATTCAGGCCATGATCCTTTTGACGAGCGCGCTCTACGTCTTCGTCAATCTGTTGATCGATCTTTCCTACACATTGTTTGATCCAAGGATACGCTATTGATGGCCTCTGAACCGACATCGACTGGCATGCATTGGTTGCTGCGCCTGTTCTCGCTGCCGCGCGTTACACGCGTTGGTATCGGACCGATGATTGCGGGCGTTCTCCTTGCCGCAATTCTCATTCTCACCCTTGCCTCACCGTGGATCGCTCCGCATGATCCGCTGGCCATGAACCCGTTGATGCGGCTCAAGCCGCCTTCGGATGACTATTTGCTTGGCACTGATAATTACGGTCGTGATCTTTTCTCACGCATGATTCTCGGTGGGCGTATTTCCCTGTTGATAGGCCTTCTTGCTGCCGGAGCTTCAATTGGCGTGGGCATTCTCATCGGCTTGGTCGCTGGTTTTTTCCGCACTGCCGATGCGATCATCATGCGCATGATGGATGCGCTGATGGCAATGCCTTCCATTTTGATCGCCATCGCATTGGTCGCACTGAACGGGCCATCCATTGGCTCGGTGATCGTAGCAATTACCATTCCGGAAATTCCTCGCGTCGTGCGTCTGGTGCGGTCGGTAATCCTGAGTGCTCGCGAAGAGTCCTACGTCGAAGCCGCGCTGGCCCTTGGTTCGAGCACGCCAAAAATTCTTTTCCAGCATCTTCTGCCCAATACAATGGCTCCGCTTATCGTGCAGGGCACCTACATCGTCGCATCGGCAATTCTGACCGAAGCAATCCTATCGTTTCTCGGGGCAGGCATCAGCACCGAGATCCCGACATGGGGGAACATCATGGCCGAAGGCCGCCAGTTTTTCCGCATCAAACCGTCTATTGTGCTCTGGCCAGGGCTTCTGCTGACCCTCTGCGTCCTTTCAATCAATCTTCTGGGCGATGCGGCGCGCGATACGCTTGATCCGCGCCTGAAAAAGCGGGAGGGCTGAAATGGAATTGCGCAATCGTGATTTCACGACAGAACCGGTCGTGCTCGAAATTGAGAATCTCGTCGTGGCGCTACCCAGCGGCACACAGGTTCTTCGCAGCGTCAGCCTTGATATCCGTAAAGGCGAAACAGTTTGTCTCGTTGGCGAATCGGGCTCAGGCAAATCGGTGACCTCACTGACAGCCATGGGCCTTCTTCCCAAGAATGCTTTGTTGGTAAAAACGGGAGCAATTCGACTTGACGGCATTGACCTGCTGAAATTGTCTCCCGCCGATATGAAGAAGATGCGCGCCACACGCATTTCGATGATTTTTCAAGAGCCAATGACGGCGCTCAATCCGGTTATGCGGGTTGGTGAGCAGATCATGGAAGTTCTGGATATTCACACCAATTTGTCGGCCGACGCGAAACGCATCAAAGTCATCAATATTATGGAGCAGGTGCACCTGCCTGACGTTGAGCGCATCTATCAAAGCTTTCCGCACCAACTCTCGGGTGGTCAGCGTCAGCGCATCATGATTGCTATGGCGCTCATACTTGAGCCCGTGGTTTTGATCGCAGATGAGCCGACCACTGCGCTCGACGTGACAACGCAAAAGCAAATTCTGTCATTGATTGCCGAAATGCAGGCAAAACATGGCACGGCGGTTCTGTTCATCACGCATGACATGGGAGTGGTTGCCGAAATTGCCGACCGTGTCTGCGTTATGCACAATGGCGAAATCGTAGAACACGGCACGATTCGGCAAGTTCTGGCTTCACCGCAAAAACAATATACAAAAGACCTGCTTGGTTCGGTGCCAAGTCTCATTCCCCGACTGGCGCGCGCATCGCAAGGCGGCGAAGCTGTGATCCAGGTGCGCGATCTTGGCATGACTTATCGAAGCCGCGGTATTTTCATCACCAAGCCGGGTGTTCAAGCGTCACGCAACGTAACTTTCGAGCTTCCACGCGGACGCACGCTCGGGATTGTCGGCGAGTCCGGCTCCGGCAAAACCACTGTCGCTCGTTCGATCATGCGGTTGATTGAGCCGACAGAAGGCGAGATATTTGTCGGTGGACGCGACATTGCACATCTTGGCAAACGCGAAATGAAGCCGTTTCGCAAAAAACTGCAGGTTGTATTTCAGGACCCGTTCCGGTCGCTCAATCCGCGCTGGACTATTGAGCAAAGTCTGACGGAAGGGCCGCTCAACTACGATGTGCCTTACGAAGAAGCCGTGGCCGAGGCGAAACGTCTGTTGAAGATTGTCTCGCTGCCACTGGATGCTTTAAAGCGATATCCGCATCAATTTTCGGGCGGGCAGCGCCAGCGTATTGCCATTGCCAGGGCTGTTGCCCTCAGGCCCGACATTCTCGTGGCGGACGAAGCGGTCTCCGCGCTGGATGTTTCGATACAGGCACAGGTTCTTGATCTTCTCGCACAGCTTCAGAAGGATACCGGCATCGCCATTATTTTCATAACTCACGATCTGCGCGTCGCAGCACAGATATGTGATGACGTGCTGGTGATGAAACGCGGAGAGGTTGTCGAACATGGCAATGCTGCCGACGTGCTTGGCAATCCGTCGCATGAATATACGCGCTCATTGATTGAGGCGGCTCCCGGCCGCTTCTGGGATTTCGCGGCTGGACGTCCCACCGCCTGATCGAAGGGCCGCTGCTTGCGGCCCCGATTATCTTCAATGCTTCAAACAGGAACGAAATTATGCCCATCATACCGTTTATTGAGGAGAAGGCCGGCGAGATGCGCGCGGTTTTCGAAGACCTTCATCGTCATCCCGAAATTGGCTTTGAGGAGAACCACGCATCCAGCGTTGTCGCTGATCTTCTAAAGAAGTGGGGTTTCGATGAAGTTCACACCGATATTGCCAAGACTGGCGTCGTCGGCATTCTGAAAGGTCATAATCCTGGCAATCGCCGGATCGGCCTTCGAGCGGATATGGATGCACTGCCGATCGACGAGATTTCGGGCGTTGCCTATACATCGCAAAACCCAGGCCGTATGCACGCCTGCGGCCATGATGGTCATACGACGATGTTGCTGAGCGCAGCCCAATATCTGGCGGCTACCCGCAATTTCGAAGGCACGGCGGTTTTTGTATTTCAACCCGCTGAGGAAGGTCTTGGTGGTGCGCGTACCATGATCGCCGAAGGTCTGTTCGAGCGCTTTCCCTGCGACGAAATCTACGGAATGCACAATCAGCCATTAGGTACGCTCGGCAAAGCGCAGATACGCAAGGGTCCCGCCATGGCCGGGGCCAGCTTTTTCGACATCAAACTAACGGGAAAAGGCAGTCATGCGGCCCAGCCGCATAATTCACGTGACGTGCTGGTAATCGGCGCCGATCTTGTTGGTCAGATTCAGACCATCGTTTCGCGCAATATCCCCGCGACTGAAGCCTGCGTTGTTTCGTGCACCCAATTTCACACCGGCAGCGCCTATAATATCGTGCCGGAAGTCGCCACGATCACCGGTACGATCCGCTATTTCGAGCGTCACGTCTACGATGTGGCGGAAAGCCGCCTGAGAGAAATTTGCGCAGGCGTGGCAGCTGGTTACGGCGTGACCGTTGATGTCGATATTCGCAACGTCTTCGATGTTTTGCGTAATGATAACGAGCTTTCCGACGCCTATATCGCCGCTGCACGCGATGTGCTCGGCGAGGAAAATGTCAGCGATGACTGCCCAGCCTTTATGGGCAGCGAGGACTTCGCCGATATGCTCGCCCGGGTGCCAGGTGCTTACATTAACGTGCAGCACGCCGGCAAGGCCGCCTTGCACAATCCGGCATTTACACTCGAACCGGAAGTGCTTCCGATTGGCGCGTCTATCTATGCTCGGATCGTGGAAACCCGCTTGTCTGTTAACAAGGAATTGGCTGCATGAGCGCGTTTGAACTTCCATTTGACCTTGATGACATGATTGCGCGTTTGCGCCCCTGGATCGAAACCGAAAGCCCGACTTTCGATGCAGCGGCGGTCAATCGAATGGTGGACATTGCCGCCTATGACTTTGCTGCTGCAGGTGCCAGCGTTGAATTCATTCCGGGGCGAATGGGATTTGGCGGGTCTTTGCGCGCAAGGTTTCCGCACGAACATCATGGCAAGCCCGGCATTCTGGTGTCAGGGCATCTCGATACCGTCCATCCGCTTGGCGTCATTGATGTAAATCCGTTTCGCCGGGATGATGGCAAGATTTACGGCCCTGGCATCCAGGATATGAAGGGTGGCAATTTCGTTGCGCTTGAGGCCATGCGTCAGATTGCAAAAAACGGGCTCGCAACCAAGCTTCCTGTCACCTTTCTGTTGACGCCCGACGAAGAGGTGGGAACGCCTTCCACGCGTGATCTGATTGAGCAGGAAGCGCTCAAGAACAAATATGTTCTGGTGCCGGAACCCGCACGGCGTGATGGTGGCGCCGTCGTGGGGCGCTATGCCATTGCGCGCTACAATCTCGAAACTATTGGCAGGCCAAGTCATGCTGGCTGGCTGCTCAAGGAAGGACGCTCAGCCATCCGCCGCATGGCCGAAAAGATCATCGAGATCGAAGCACTCACGACGGAAGATTGTACATTCTCTGTCGGTGTTATTCAGGCCGGGCAATGGGTCAATTGCGTTTCATCAAGCTGCAAAGCCGAGGCGCTCAGCATGGCGAAAACCCAAAAGGATCTCGAAGAGGGTGTTTCACGTATCATGGCTCTTGCGGGCGCGAAAGATGATGTGGAACTGATCGTCACGCGCGGGGTGACGCGGCCAGTTTGGGAGCCCGGGCAGCCGCAAGATATGCAGCTTTTCAACTTCGCTAATGATATTGCGAAAGAGGTCGGATTTACCATGACGGCCCAAAGCTCGGGTGGCGGTTCCGATGGAAACTTTACCGGCGCGCTCGGTGTGCCGACACTTGATTCCATCGGCGTGCGTGGTGATGGTCTGCACACCTTGGGCGAGCATATCTTCGAAGCCAGTCTGATCGAGCGCGCGCGTCTTCACGCAGGCTTGTTCCTGCGGCTGGAATAAGGCGCAACGGGTCCTACCATGTCTGATGCAAGCCGACTGACCAAAGCCCAGATTCCGGGCCTGAAGGATGACGCTACTATTAATGTGGATCAGTGGGGGGTGGCTCATATCAGAGCCAG
The DNA here is from genome assembly GCF_059758635.1 of Phyllobacterium sp. GQ127. Lineage (NCBI taxonomy): Bacteria > Pseudomonadati > Pseudomonadota > Alphaproteobacteria > Hyphomicrobiales > Phyllobacteriaceae > Phyllobacterium > Phyllobacterium sp. GQ127. The sequence goes on along the minus strand of NZ_JCAXDZ010000005.1, from coordinate 255,200 downwards.
CAACCTTCACGATCTCTTTGTTGCGCAAGGCTGGAATGCTGCGCGAGATCGTCTCTGGCAGATCGACACAGCCCGCAAACGCGGGCTGGGTCTGCTGGCGCGTGATTTTGGCCCAGGCTATCTGGAGCAGGACAGGGCAGCTCGGTTGTTGCTTTACCGCGGCGACATGGCGGCCGAATGGCGAGCTTACGGGCAGGATTCTGAAGAAATCTGCACTGCATTTGCGAGCGGTATCAATGCTTATGTCGATGCCTGCAATGCAGGCTCGATAGCGCTTCCGCCAGAGTTCCTATTGCTTGGTCATCGGCCAGAACACTGGAAGGCGGAAGATGTTGTGCGGGTGCGCACCCATTCGCTGACGCGCAATGCATCCTCCGAACTTTTACGCTCCAAAGTCATGGCTGCTGCGGGCGTTGAGCTTGGCGCAAAGCTCGACATGCTTCGCAAGGATTTGTCCCACGGCATTGTGCCCAAGCCGGTCGAAGGCTTTGACCCGGCAATTATGACGGACAGGGTGCTACGTGATTTCAACCTTGCCATCAGCCCCGCGACATTTTCAAAAGAGCGGCTGGCTGCCACATTGGATGAGGCAGCCCTTTGGACGACAGTGGCTCCGACTGGCGATATTGTTCGCGCTTCTTTTGAAGAGGGCTCCAACAACTGGGCCATATCGGCGGAGAAAACCACAACCGGTCGCCCTATACTCGCTCTCGATCCGCATCGCACACATAGTTTGCCATCCATACGATATGTCGTTCACCTGACCATGCCGGGTCTAGACGTGATCGGTGCAGGCGAGCCGATGGTTCCTGGAATATCGATGGGGCATAATGGCAAGATCGCCTTCGGTCTTACCATTTTCGGTGCAGACCAAGAGGATATCTATGTCTATCAGACGAAGAAAGATGATCCTGATCAATATGCCTACGCAGACGATTGGGAACAGGTCGAAACCATCACCGAGACAATTCCCGTCAAAGGATACCCCGATCAAAAAGTCGAATTAAAGTTCACCCGCCATGGTCCGATCATCTACCAGGATGAAAAAAACCATCGCGCTTTCGGCTTGCGAACTGTTTGGATGGACGCGGGCATGGCGCCCTATATGGCTAGCCTCTCCGTGATGAAAGCGACGAACTACACGGAATATTCCAGCACGCTGGAAGGCTGGGGCTGCCCTTCCGTCAATCATATTTATGCTGATACGGCCAACACAATTGCATGGAAGCCGTCTGGTGCCACGCCAGTTCGCAACAATTGGGATGGCTTGCTTCCAGTTCCTGGCGATGGGCGATTTGAATGGAATGGCTATCTGTCACCGCAATCGGGGCCCTTGGAGATTAACCCTTCACGCGGTTTTATAGCGACCGCCAATGCTATGAATGTACCGGTCACTTGGACCGCATCCAATCCAGCTATCGGCTATGAGTGGCTCGACAGCAGCAGGCACGACACGCTCCACAATGAGCTTTCCCGCAGCGAGCCGATTTCCCTCGAAGATTGCGTAGCGCTTCAGAGTTCAACGCGGTCACCGATTGCCGTCCGCGTGTTGAAGCGAGTCCAACGAGTATTTGGCAATGACAATAATGAACAGGCGTGGCGGCTTCTGCAGAATTGGGATGGCGATCTGGCTGCACATTCCGCGCCCGCAGCAATTTTTGAGATATGGTTCAGCAAGCATCTCGGTCCTCTTGTCGCTCGACTGGCAGGGGCCGCACCGGAAATTATTCCGTTGTTAATGCCATTTGATGCACCAAGCATTGCTTCGTGGCTGGAAAAAGCGCCGGATAGTCCCGAGATTGCTAAAGCCCTTCGCCAAAGCCTTAGAGATGCTTGGACGGAATATACTGCTTTGGGGGAAGCGGGCGCCGCGAACCCTCCGTGGGGTTCCATCCATAGGCTTCACTTGCGCCATCCTCTACAGGCGCTCACGGACAAAGAGTGGTCAACTGGGCCAATCGCCTTGGGCGGGAGCAGTTCCACGCTTAACTATGCCACTTACCGATTGAACGACTTCTCAGTCATCTCAGGGCCGTCGGTTCGAATGGTCATCGATGTTGGGGCGTGGGACAACAGTTTTTTCGTCAATAATCCAGGACAATCAGGATTGCCAGATTCTCCGCATTATATCGATCTCTTGAAGCCATGGCATGCCGGGCACCCTGTTCCATTATTGTACTCGGCAGAACAAATAGACAGAGTGACTACAGTGACAATATTGTTGAGTGCTTGAGGCGGATGTGGACATAGCCGGCTGCCAATGCACCAACAGCCGGCTCCATGCGACTTGCTCCTGCTATAGCGAAAATATAATTCCCAGGGCGAAGTTTATGAGCTTCCCCATAATAGCAGCCAGATCATGTAAAAGCCGCCAAGGCTGACGGTGCTGATGCCCACGGGAAGGCTGAAGGGATTGAACAGGTGCTGGACGAGATCAGGCAAGAGGTGGGGGCATAACGCCCCCTCCCGCAATTTGCATCGCTCAAAGCCTGCTCGAGGCTTGGTCGCTCGTCATACTTCAACCTCATCCTTGCGGGTCTTGACCAGGCTCCAGACCACTCCGCCGGCTATGATCGCGAAGGTGACACCCAGCGACAGCGCGGCAGGAAACTTTTCAAGGCCCAGCATATCAGCGACGAAAACCTTCGAACCGATGAAAATCAGAACCAGAGCAAGGGCTGGTTTGAGATAGCGGAAGCGGTGAATCATTGCCGCAAGAGCAAAATAAAGCGCGCGCAACCCCAGGATGGCGAAGATATTGGACGTATAGACTAGGAACGGGTCAGTGGTGATGGCGAAGATGGCTGGTACCGAGTCAACGGCAAAGATCACATCGGCAACCTCGACCAGAACAAGCGCCATGAACAGCGGCGTAATGAACCAGATCAGCTTGCCCGTCTTGGGGTCCGCCTGCCGCACGAAGAAATGTTCGCCATGATGGGTTTCGGTCACGTTGAACCGGCGGCGCATGAAGCGGACCAGCGCATTATTGGCAATGTCAGGCTCGGATTCTTCCATAACCAGCATTTTCAGGCCGGTGAAGATCAGGAAAGCCGCAAAGATATAAAGCAACCACGCAAATTCAGCAACGAGCGTTGCACCAACGCCGATCATGATGGCGCGCAGCACGATGACGCCGAGAATACCCCAGAACAAGACCCGGTGCTGATAGAGACGGGGGACGGCAAAGAAGGAGAAAATCAGGGCGATAACAAAGACATTGTCCAGCGCTAGCGTCTTTTCGACGACGAAGCCCGTTATATAGGCCATACCCGCATCAGCACCGATATACCACCAGACCCACCCGCCGAAAGCGAGGCCGAGGGAAATATAAAGAACAGAGAGCTTCAAGCTCTCAACCACATTGATCTCCTTGTTTTCCTTGTGAAGAACGCCGAGATCGAATGCCAGTATAGCGAGAACGAGGCCAAAAAAGCTTAGCCACATCCAGACCGGCTTACCCAGCCAGTCGATGAACAAAAAATCGAATTCCATTGAGGATTTCTCCACCGGCGTGCGTTGTCGGGAAACGGTCCGACATCACAAGTTCGCCGGGGCACTTGCCAGAGGGGCCCGGACCAGCGGGTTGGGGGAGAGTTAGGCGGCCGCAGTTCCCGATTCAAGGGCAGGAGGCAGAGAAATTTTCTATTGCGTGCAACTGCTCGCAACGGGCTATGGGGTGTTAGGGTCAGCCCAAGTACCGATAAGGAGCGTCATAAACCTCTCAGCAGCGGGTGACAGCGTTCCGCCTCGTCGACGTACAATGCCTATTGTTCGGGATATCTCTGGATTGCGGATTGGTCTTGTAACCAAAAAGGGATGTTCTTCCTGAGGTGTCGCCAATTTTGGCAAGACGGAAATTCCAAGCCCGGCTTCAACCAGCCCAAGCGATGTCGACAAATGCGTCACCTCATAGGACCAGCGAAGCTTGAGATTGGATTTGGCAAGGGCTGCATCCAGCAAGGTTCGATTGCCGCTGGACCTGTGAACCGTGATCAACTGGTACGGCGTCAGGTCACCCCACTCCAATTCGGTTTTTGCCGCCAGCGGATGATCGTTGCGCGCAGCGAGCACGAATGGGTCTTCTATCAGGCGCTCAAAGATGAGATCGGGATCGGATAACCCCATAATATTTATACCAAACTCAACTTCTCCCCGCGCAACTGCCTGCAATCCATCGGTGGCGGTCAGGTCGAGGATTCGAAAACGAATATGCGGATACTCCGAGTTGAACTGCTTGATTACCGTGGGAAGAAAGTAAAACGCGGCTGTCGGAAGACATGCAATGGTCACCAATCCACTACGCTGCGATCCCGTATCCCGAACTGCGAAAAGCGAGGTGTCGAACTCCTCCAGCATTCTGCGCACAAGCGGGATGAGTTCAGCGCCAAGTGCAGTTGTTGAAACGTGCCGCGTCGTACGTTCCAGCAGTGGCCCCCCAATCGCCTGCTCGAGTTTTTGAATGCGCCGGCTCAATGCAGGTTGAGACAGATTGAGCGCCTCAGCCGAGCGATGGAAGTTCTCCAGTTCGACAACAGCCAGGAAAGCACGCAAGTCCAGAATTTCGCAATTAATGCTCATAACGCATCATTCCCTCGGATTTTCGCATTTCACATATCAATCATGATACCGTTTACTGGAACAAATAAGGCCATTGATACCTAAATCACATCGGTAGGTGATGCAATAATGAACGACCTGATGTCCATTCCCTGTGTTCTCATGCGGGGCGGCACCTCAAAAGGACCCTTCTTCCTTTCGTCAGACCTGCCTTCCAATAGCGCAGAGCGTGATGTGATTCTTCTGTCTTTAATGGGCTCCGGACATCCACTTCAAATCGACGGGATAGGGGGCGGCAATCCGGTCACAAGCAAGGTGGCCATTGTCGGACCCTCCAGCATTGCTGGCGCGGATGTCGATTATCTGTTTGCGCAAATTCGGATTGATCAGCAATTGGTCGATACCTCGCCAAATTGCGGGAATATGTTGGCAGCCGTTGGACCCTTTGCGATTGAGGCGGGGCTCGTAGCGGCGACAGGGCCTTTGACTCGCGTCAGAATTCACAATGTGAATACCGGCAAGTTGATCGAAGCGGAGGTTCCAACCCCCGGTGGAAAGGTTGCTTATCTCGGAGATGCGGCAATCGACGGCGTTCCCGGACTGGCGGCGCCGATCGCGTTGACTTTTATGGATGCAGCCGGTGCTCGAACGGGAAAACTCTTCCCCACGGGAAACGCACGTGATCGCATCGATGGTGTCGACGTTACCTGTATTGATTGCGCCATGCCTATGGTGCTGGTTGAGGCTGAAGCAGTCGGAGTATGCGGATATGAAACGGCGGCCGATCTCAACAGCAATGACGCCTTGCTGAAACGGCTGAAGCATTTGCGGCTCGAAGCTGGCCGGCTCATGGGAATGGGAGATGTTAGCAATCAGGTCACGCCAAAGCCGGTATTGATTTCCAAACCGAGAAATGGCGGAGATCTCAATGTCCGTTATTTCATGCCGGACGAATGTCATCCATCCCTGGCGACGACGGGTGCCGTTGGCATTGCAACCGCATGCATTAGTGAAGGTACGATCGCATCATCGCTGATCGGCAAACACACCCCGCCAGTGATCCTCAGCCTGGAACATCCAAGTGGTCACCTGGACGTAAAACTGGATTCCCGCGAAGGAAAGGTCGTGGCAGGAATACTTAGAACAGCGCGGAGACTATTCGAAGGACATGTCTTTGCAAAGCCGCTCGGCAGCATCGTTCGCGCGGCATAATTTGAAATGGCTACCGGGAGGGTAGCCAAACAACATTACAATCGGAGGAAACATCATGCGTAAACTCGTGCTCGCGCTTGCGGCAACCGTGGCTTTTGCTGGAACGGCTCTCGCCGAACCCGTTCGCATCAGCGTCGGATCCTATAATCTCAACAATCTGCCTTTTCCGGTAGCGGCTGGGTTGGGTCTCTATGAAAAAGAGGGCCTTGAGGTAACTGTTGAGAATTTTGCCTCCGGTGGATCGAAGACGCTCCAGGCGCTTGTCGCGGGCTCAACCGATATCGCCGTTGGCTTCTACGACCATACGATCCAGATGCAGTCGCAGAACAAGGCAGTCGTCGGTTTCGTGCTTCTGGCACGCAATTCAGGCCTCGTTCTTGCCGGAGGAAAAAACGCCACTTTCGATCCGGCCAAGCCCGAAACGATCAAAGGAGCCAAAATCGGCATCACCGCCCCGGGCTCATCATCAGACTTTTTCGTTCGTTACTATTTACAGCGTCACAAACTGTCGGCGGATGATGTTTCGCTGATCGGCGTCGGTTCCGGTTCGGCTGCTGTTGCGGCGCTGGAACAGGGCAAGGTCGACCTGCTGGTCAATTACGATCCGGCGGCGACATTCATCGAAGCCAAGGGTGTCGGCAAGATTCTGATCGATGCCCGTAGCGATGAAGGTGCCAAGGAAATCTACGGCGGAATTTATCCCACATCGGTACTCTATGCCACGCAGTCTTACATCGACGAAAACCCTGAAACGATCCAGAAGGTCACGAATGCGACCGTTGCAGCACTGGAATGGATGAACAAACACAGCGCTGAGGATATCGTTGAGAAGCTTCCCAAAGAGTTCATTTCCGGAGATCGGGAAACCTATGTGAAGGCAGTCCAGAATGCCAAGCCCATCTTCTCGGTTGGTGGCAAATTCAACGATACAGACGTTCAAACGCCGTTGGCTGTCCTCAAAAGCTTCAATGAGAAAGTAGCCAATACAACCATCGATCTTTCTAAAACCTACACGAATGATTTCGTGAACAAGGTGACTGGCAAGACCACTAACTGATCCGAGGAGGAAGCCATGTCATTGGCTATGTTAAAACCCGTGCCCGTCCAACCGGGCGAGCCAGATACGAGGCCAATGGTATCGATTGACTCGGTTGAAATGTCATTTGGCACGTATGTAGCTGTACAGGATGTCAACTTGACTGTTGCCGATGGCGAGTTTCTCGCCATCGTTGGGCCCACGGGCTGCGGCAAGAGCACCATTTTGAATGCTATTGCCGGTCTGCTGAAACCAACGAAGGGAACGGTGAGTATTGATGGCGCGCTCATCAATAACATCCAGAATGATATTGGCTATCTCTTCCAGCAAGATGCGTTGCTGCCGTGGAAGACCTCCATCGAAAATGTCGAACTCAGTCTGATGTTTAAAGGTATTGCAGTCAAAGAGCGCCGCGAACGCTCGATGAACTGGCTTGCAAAGGTTGGCCTTAAAGGGTTCGAGCATCGGTATCCGCACCAGTTGTCGGGCGGCCAGCGCAAGCGCGTACAGATGGCGCAGGCGCTGATCGCAGCGCCAAAGGTCATCTTGATGGACGAGCCATTTTCCGCGCTCGACATCCACACCCGACATTTGATGCAGAACGAACTTCTACGGCTCTGGCAGGAAGAGCGTCGGGCCGTCGTGATGATCACGCATGATTTGGAGGAAGCCATTGCTCTTGGCGACCGCGTCGCCATCCTTGCGGCCGGGCCGCGTTCACGGGTCATAGAAAGCTTCCCCGTTGAGCTGGAACGGCCTCGCGATGTCGCGGAAATCAAACTCGATCCACGCTTTATGGATCTGTACCGAAATATCTGGGCAAGCCTGCGCGGCGAAGTGGAGAAAAGCTATGAACGTCGTGACTGAACGCATCATCCAGCTGGGTATTCTGGTTTTTATTCTCGGTGGCTGGCAACTGGGCGTAACCGCCGGTGTCATCGACGTATTCTTCTTCCCAGCTCCTCTGGATATCTTCAACCAGATTGTTACCTGGATTATCCAACCAAGCTTCTACAAGCATGTCTCCATTACGTTGACAGAAACCGTTCTCGGCTATGTCATAGGCACGGCGCTCGGCGTCGCCGCCGGTGTTTGGCTTGGTCTCAGCCGCAGTGCAGCCCGCATCCTTGATCCCTTTATCAAGGGCCTCAATGCAATACCCCGTGTCGTTCTCGCGCCGATCTTTGTTCTTTGGCTCGGCTTGGGCCTTTGGTCGAAAGTAGCGTTGGCTGTCACGCTGGTGTTCTTCATCACGTTTTTCAATGCCATGCAGGGCGTACGCGAAGTCAATCCTGTTGTGCTTGCCAACGCGAAAATCCTCGGTGCCAAACGGTCGGATTTGTTGAGGCATGTCTATTTTCCTGCTGCGGCAAGCTGGATTTTATCATCGCTGCGCACGTCAGTAGGCTTTGCAGTGGTCGGCGCCATTATCGGGGAATATCTCGGTGCTTCCGCTGGATTGGGCTACCTTATCGCCCAGGCAGAAGGCAATTTCGACGCGGTTGGCGTATTTGCCGGCATCATTATTCTGGCAGTGTTCGTCCTGATTATCGACAGAATTCTCGATGTCGCTGAAGGCAAGCTCATCAAGTGGCGACCCAATGCTGCCGAAGAAAGACCCGCATAAAATCTTGTGGCCGGCAATGCCGGCCACATTCAACTGGACGAACCAGCTCGCGTGCCGGGTGAAAGAAAAAACATCATGCCCGTTGGGGATAATCCGGCATTCCGCCTGAATCAAAATTTCTGGACCGACAATCTGGAAGTATTGACAGAGCGCTTCAATGCCTGGCTTGCTCGGTAAGGCCAGCCGCAAATTCAACGCCTGGTTGCAAATACATACCGCATTTCTCATGCGATCAGGAGTGACTATTGACTGATTATTCCATATTTGGTGCCGCCGAACTCAGCCGTCTCGTCCAAGCTCGAACTGCTTCCTGCTATGATATAACACTGGATTTTCTGGGCCGGATCGACAGTTTAAATCCGGTTCACAATGCCATCATATCCTTACGCCCTCGAGACGAAATCCTGGCAGAAGCAAGCGCTGCCGATGAGATGCTTTCCCGTCACGGCCCGACGGGTCCACTTCACGGTCTTCCCATTGCCATTAAAGACCTGTCCATGACAAAGGGCTTGAGAACCACATTCGGGTCCCCGATCTATGCAAACTTTGTGCCCGAAATGGACTCGCTCTCGGTGGAACGATTGCGAAGTGCGGGCGCCCTGATTATTGGAAAAACGAACACACCTGAATTCGGTTTGGGATCTCACACCTACAATCCTGTTTTCGGCATCACCCGCAATGCTTTTGATGCGTCGAAATCTGCGGGCGGTTCGAGCGGCGGAGCTGCGGTCGCTGTTGCCTTGAGAATGCTACCCGTTGCTGATGGCAGTGATTTTGGCGGGTCTTTGCGCAATCCTGCGGCATTCAACAATATTTTCGGTTTTCGTCCCTCTCAGGGGCTGGTGCCAAATTGGCCCGCGGCGGATTCATTTTTTTCCCAGCTCGGCACTGAAGGTCCCATGGCCCGCAGCGTCGAAGATCTGGCATTCCTGTTGGATGTGCAAGCCGGATATGAACCGCGAGCGCCTCTATCTATAGAGCGACCGGCTGCTTCCTTTGTCCAAAGTTGCCATGAACAAATTGGTCCGTCTCGTATAGGCTGGCTGGGCGATCTTGGCGGCCATCTGGTTTTCGAGCCTGGCATTATCGATCTTTGCGAAACTGCTTTGAAAACCATGACCGATATTGAATGCACAATAGAGCCAGTCCTGCCAAATTTCGACTTTGAGGCACTTTGGGGTTGTTTTACAACCCTTCGTCAATTCAATTTGAGCGCCAGACTCAAGCCACTCTATGACGATCCGGCAAAGCGGGCTCTTCTCAAGGATGAAGCGCAATGGGAGGTGGAAGGTTGTCTTTCCTTGTCTGCAATCGACATCCTTAATGCCAGTCAGACAAGGACAGCCTGGTATGCAACCATGCTTGAATTGTTCCAGACATATGATTTTCTCGCCATTCCTTCCGCACAGGTTTTCCCGTTCGATGCCGACCTGCATTGGCCCGAAATGATCGGCGACAGAAAAATGGACAGTTACCATCGCTGGATGGAAGTCGTTGCTCTGGCGACGCTTTCCGGATGTCCGGTTGTCAATGTACCAGTCGGGTTTCGCAATGGCCTCCCGATGGGTATGCAGCTCATAGGCCGACCTAGAACGGATGCTCGCCTGCTTAGCCTTGCGAGGTCTTATGAAATGATATTGCCGTTCAAGACAGGCCGAAACGAACCCTGAACGCCAATGATCACAAGATGGGGTCAGGAAGCTGATTGACTTGCTCCTCGCCCCCTCAGATTCTCGCCGCGTTTCCGCATCGCTTCCGCCGCGTGCCCTTCATCATCGATGGAGGCGCAGGCTGTAGCGCTGCAAGCAGTATTTCAATCCCATCAAATTCCCATCAAAAAAGCTCAAAAAGAGTTGCACACCTCATTTGACTGAATTACTATTTCAGGCGGAGGAGAATTCTCGTGGTGAAAATGACGCTTGAAGACGTCGCCCGAGAAGCCGGTGTCAGTCTTGCAACGGTTGATCGCGTGGTAAACGGGAGGATAGGTGTGCATGCGCGCACGATCCAACGCGTCAATGCGGCTATCAAACAGCTTGGCTTCCTTCCTGATCCCCATGCGTCGCGGCTAGCTCGCGGACGCGATTACGATTTCCGCATCATTCTCCCTACCGGCGAAAATGAATTCATGCAGGCTCTTGCTGCCGAGTTTCGCGCTACTCGCGAACGTCAATTGCAGGAGCGGGTGCGCCTGACCATTCAATATGTCGATACATTCGATGGCGAAGCACTTGCCACCGCCTTGGAAAAGCTTCCAAGAGGCATTGATGGTGTCGCCGTTGTCGCTCTGGATCACCCTGCTGTTACCGAGGCCATAAATACCCTGGCCGATTCCGGCGTTGTTGTCCTGACGCTCGTATCAGACGTGCCCAACTCACGGCGGGCGCATTATGTCGGCATCGACAATTTTGCGGCAGGCCGCACCGCCGCATCACTGATCGGCCGCTTCGTTGGAACCCGCAAAGGCAAGGTCGGGATGATTGCAGGTTCGCTGGCACTGCGTGATCATGTCGAGCGGCAATTCGGGTTTGAACAGGTTCTTGCACGCGAATACCCAAATCTTGAAGTCCTGCCGGTTCGCGAAGCACGCGACGAAAATGCCCGGGTGGAAGCCGTTTGCCGGTCACTGATCGAAGATCACCCCGACACAGTTGCGATCTATAATGCCGGGGGAGGGCAGGCTGGTGTCATCGCTGCCCTGGAAACGTCCGGGCGCACAACTGACATGATTTTTGTTGCCCACGAATTGACGTCGTCAACACGTCGTCACCTTGTGCGTGGCACAATCGACGCAATCATCAATCAGGATGTGGGCCACATGGCCCGCAGCGCCGCACGGATCCTGACTGCCCTGAAAGAGGGCCGCCCCATTGTTTCGGGGCAGGAGCATATCCGCATCGATATCTTTCTCAGGGACAACATGCCCTGACGGCTATATTTTGGAATTGGAGGAATACATATGAAGACGATTAAAGGACCCGCCATTTTTCTCGCACAGTTTGCGGGCGATGCTGCGCCGTTCAATACGCTGGATGGCATGTGCGGTTGGGCCGCTGGCCATGGCTATAAGGGTATCCAGATTCCCGCCTGGGACGGGCGTCTCATTGATCTGAAGAAAGCTTCCGACTCCAAGGACTATTGCGATGAGATCGCCGGGACAGCAGCGTCCCACGGCCTGACGATCACGGAGCTTGCAACCCATCTCCAAGGTCAGCTCGTTGCCGTTCATCCTGTTTATGACGAACTCATGGATGGCTTTGCTGTGCCTGAAGTGCATGGCAACCCAGCGGCGCGACAGGAATGGGCTGTTGATCAGCTGAAGCGGGCGGCGCGGGCGTCCAAGCATCTGGGCCTTAAGACCGTTCCCACCTTTTCCGGTGCGCTGGCATGGCCTTTTCTCTATCCATTCCCACAGCGTCCGGCGGGTCTGGTCGAAGCGGCGTTTGATGAACTGGCAAAACGCTGGACACCTATTCTCGACTATTTCGATGAGCAAGGCGTCGATGCTGCCTATGAAATTCACCCCGGCGAAGATCTGCATGACGGCATAACCTACGAGATGTTTCTGGAGCGGGTGAACAACCATTCGCGCGCCAATCTTCTTTATGATCCTTCGCATTTCGTGCTGCAGCAGCTCGACTATCTTGATTATATCGACATCTACCATGAGCGTATCAAAGCCTTCCATGTGAAGGACGCCGAGTTCAACCCGACAGGGCGGCAGGGTGTCTATGGCGGCTTCCAATCCTGGGTGAACCGTGCCGGGCGTTTCCGCTCGCTGGGCGATGGACAGGTGGATTTCGGCGCAATCTTTTCAAAGCTGACTGCCTATGATTTCGATGGCTGGGCAGTTCTGGAATGGGAATGCGCGTTGAAACACCCCGAAGATGGGGCGCGCGAAGGTGCCCAATTCATCGACGCTCATCTGATCCGCGTAACCGAGCGGGCATTTGACGATTTTGCCGGGTCCGGCACCGACGACGCGGCCAATCGCCGTATTCTTGGCTTGAAGTAAGAGGGTAAAGCAATGGCCATTGGAGCATCAAAAGAAAAGCCTGCGAGCAAGCGCATCCGTATCGGCATGGTCGGTGGCGGGCAGGGCGCTTTCATCGGCGCGGTTCACCGCATCGCGCTGCGTATGGATGACCAGTTTGAGCTGGTTGCAGGCGCACTCTCATCCGATGCGGCGCGCGCCAAGGCGTCAGCCCGCGAACTCGGCATCGCCGATGATCGCGCCTATACATCTTTCGAAGAAATGGCAAAAGCGGAGGCCAAGCGTCCTGATGGCATCGAGGCCGTTTCCATCGTCACGCCAAACCACATGCACGCACCGGCAGCAAAGGCTTTTCTCAAAGCTGGCATTCACGTCATTTGCGACAAGCCGCTGACCACGACTGTCAAGGAAGCAAAGGAGCTTGTCTCTCTGGTAGACAAGACCGGCAAGCTTTTCGTGGTTACCCATAATTACACTGGCTACCCCATGATGCGGCAGGCGCGTGCCATGGTGGAAAAGGGTTTGCTCGGAACCATACGCGTGGTGCAGGCTGAATATCCCCAGGATTGGATGACCGAGAAAACAGAAAGCTCCGGTTCGAAACAGGCCGAATGGCGCGTTGATCCCAAGCGTTCGGGTGCCGGCGGCGCCATCGGCGATATTGGCACCCATGCCTATAATCTTGCTTGCTTCGTGTCGGGTTTGAAGCTCAAGCAACTTTGCGCCGAGCTGACCAGTTTTGGCGAAGGCCGCGTTCTTGATGATGACGTTCAGATTCTGATGCGCTTTGAGGGCGGCGCAAAAGGTATGATCTGGGCAAGCCAGGTCGCTCCGGGCAATGAGAATGGCCTGAAGCTGCGCATATATGGTACCAAGGGTGGGCTGGAATGGACGCAGGCCGATCCGAATTATCTCTGGTACACGCCCTTCGGCAAGCCCAAGCAATTGCTGACCCGCGGCGGCGCCGGTGCATCGCCGGAAGCGGCGCGCGTAACGCGCGTTCCCGGCGGGCATCCAGAAGGCTACCTTGAGGGCTTTGCCAATATTTATACCGAGGCAGCGCAGGCAATTCTTGCGGCTCGCAGCGGCAAAAAACTGCCGAAGGATGTCATTTATCCAACCGTTCAAGATGGCTTGGCCGGCATGGAATTCATTGAAGCTGCGGTCAAGTCTTCGAAGGCTGGCGGCGTTTGGACGAAGGTGTGATGGAGACAAATAAACCCTTGAACGCCTCGAACGTACCGGTGCTGGAAGCACGCGGCATTGCCAAGGCGTTTGGTCCCGTGGAAGTTTTGACCGATATCAGCCTGTCGATCATGCCGGGTGAGGTCCATGCGATCATCGGCGAAAACGGCGCGGGCAAGTCCACGCTGATGAAACTCCTCAGCGGGCACCTCAAGCCGACACGCGGTTCCGTTGCCATTGATAATGAGCCCGTGAGTTTTGCCGGTCCCGTCGATGCGGAACATCGCGGTCTGGTTCTGGTGCATCAGGAAATTCTGCTTGCACCGGACCTGACCGTTGCCCAGAACATTTTCATGGGGCGTGAGCTAAAGCGCGGCCTTATGGTCAACGACCGTGAGATGAACAGGCAGTCGGCGGAGGCTGTTCGAAGCCTCGGAGCCGATATCGATCCGACCACGCAGATTGCCCGCCTTTCCATTGCGCGGCGTCAATTGGTCCAGATCGCCCGCGCGTTGCAGGTGCCGCACCGGGTTGTCATTTTCGATGAGCCGACAGCCTCGCTCACCCCCATCGAAACCGAAGCGCTGCTCAAAGTCATCCGCGACCTGCGCGACAAGGGCGTGGCCATTCTCTATATCTCGCATCGCCTGCCTGAAGTGGCTGCGATTGCAGATCGCATCACAGTCTTGCGCGATGGTAAGCTCATTACAACCCGCAACGCCTCTGAATTGCAGCCAGTCGACATGGCGCGATTAATGGTCGGTCGGGATATGTCAAAACTTTATCCTGAGCGCGAGGATACGGCCGCGCACCAGACGGTGCTTGAAGTCAAGAATTTCGACGTGCCGGGCTATGCCCGTGACGCATCCTTTACCTTGCGGAAAGGTGAGATCCTCGGCTTTGCCGGTCTGATCGGCGCTGGCCGTACAGAGCTGCTTGAGGGCATCGTCGGATTGCGCCATGGCAGTGGCACGATTGAATTTAATGGCAAGCCCATCACATTCCACACCGTGCGTGACAGCATGGCGGCAGGCATTGTTTACTTGAGCGAAGATCGCAAGGGCAAAGGACTTCTTCTGGCGCAGGACCTGCGTACAAACCTTACGCTGGCCACGCTCGAAAAATTTACCAAAGGGCCGCTGATCGAACGCAAGCGGGAGGATAAAAGTCTCGATAAAGCGATCAGCGATTTCGACATTCGCGCCCGTCGCCGTGATCTTCTGGCCGGGCAGCTTTCGGGCGGCAATCAGCAGAAGCTCCTATTGGCAAAGATGATGCTGCTGGAACCAAGCATCGTCATTATCGACGAGCCGACGCGCGGCATCGATATCGGCACCAAGGAACAGATTTATCAGTTCATTGCAAACCTCGCCAAGGCAGGGAAATCCGTCATCGTTATCTCGTCCGAGATGCAGGAACTGATAGGCATTTGCCACCGCATCCTCGTCATGCGCTCATCGCGCATCGTCGGCGAGGTGACAGGCGATGCAATGACCGAAGAAGAAATCGTCGTCCACGCCACAGGCGTCAAGATCAACGAAGCAGAGCTTTACAGTGCGGGGAACGCATGAGCGACACATCAACAAATACCGATACACGCGGTGCCTTTCGCAAACTGGCTGATCTGGACAAGACAGCCGTTGCTCCCTTCCTTGCGCTCGCGGCGCTGTTCGTCCTTGGTGCGCTCATCAATCCGAACTTCCTGTCGATAGACAATCTTCTCAACGTTCTGACCAGATCGTCTTTCATTGCAATCATTGCCGTTGGCGCAACCTTCGTCATCTCGGCTGGCGGTCTTGATCTGTCTGTCGGATCCATGGCTGCGCTGGTTGCGGGCATCATGCTGCTGTTCTTGAATTCAGCGGCGATTGATGGCGACATGGCGATGCTTTGCGTTGGCGTTGTCGTCGCTATTGGTGTCGGCGCCTTGGCGGGTCTGCTCAACGGCGCAATCATCACGATCGGCAAGATCGAACCCTTTATCGTGACGCTCGGAACCATGGCAATCTTCCGGTCTGTCACGGTCTGGCTGGCAGATGGCGGGTCCATCGCCATGAAATCAACCTCGATGCGTGCTCTGTTCAGGCCTGTTTACACCGGCACATTCATCGGGCTGCCCATTCCCGTCTGGATCATCGCAATTGTCGGTATTCTGGCAGCTTTCATTTTGTACAAAACATCTTTCGGAAGGCATGTGATCGCCGTCGGTTCTAACGAGGATGTAGCGAAATATTCCGGCATCCACGTCAACCGTGTGCGCGCCATGACCTATGTGCTGCAAGGTATTTGCGTCGCCATCGCCGTCGTCGTTTATATTCCGCGCCTTGGGGCCGCAACGACAACAACCGGCATGTTGTGGGAGTTGCAGGCAATCACGGCTGTGGTCATTGGCGGCACTGCGCTGCGCGGCGGCGTCGGGCGTATCTGGGGCACGATCTGCGGTGCTTTCATGCTGGAGATCGTCGGCAACATCATGGTGCTGTCCAACATTGTCAGCGAATATCTGATCGGAGCCGTTCAGGGCACGATTATCATCATTGCAATGCTCGTCCAACGGACGCTGCAAAAGAAGAAATGATGACAACGAATAGGGGCGGGAGGCTGCCTCTTCAGACGGGACGGGGGAAAAGGGGCCACCCACCGAGCCGAAATCAAGGCCCGAACGAAAAATTGGGAGAGAACAAATGCGTAAACTCATGATGGGTCTGGTGGGGGCGGCACTCGCCTCGACAATGACCTTCGCCTACGCGCAAGACAAACAGGTCAATATTGCCGTGTCGATTCCGGCGGCTGACCATGGTTGGACCGGCGGCGTTGTCTATCACGCTGAACGTGCCGCCAAATTGCTTGAAAAAGCCCATCCGGGTCTGAAGATCACTGTGAAGACTTCGCCTGACGGCGCTTCGCAGGCCAATGCGCTGGAAGATCTGACCACACAGGGCATGGACGCTCTGGTGACCTTGCCACACAATTCGGATGAATTGACCGACCCGCTTCGCCAGGTCAAGGAAAAGGGCATCTTCGTCACGGTTGTTGACCGCGCGCTTTCCGATCCGACAGTTCAGGACCTCTACGTTGCTGGCAACAATCCGGAGCTTGGCCGCGTAGCGGGAACCTATCTGAAAGACACACTGAAGACCGGTGACGTCGTGGTTATCCGCGGCCTTCCTATCGTTATCGATGAAGAGCGCCAGAAGGGCTTCGACGAAGCCATTGCAGGTAGCGGCATCAAGGTACTCGACAAGCAGTTTGGTAATTGGTCGCGCGATGACGCGTTCAAGGTCATGCAGGACTATCTGACCAAATTCCCGAAGATCGATGCGGTCTGGTGCCAGGATGACGATATGGCCGTTGGCGTTCTTGAAGCCATCAGCCAGGCAAAGCGTACCGATATCAAAATGGTTATCGGTGGTGCGGGCATGAAGGACATGATCAAGCGTGTTGCTGATGGCGATACAATGACGCCGATCAACGTGCTTTATCCACCTTCAATGATCGCAACTGCAATGGAACTGACCGTTGCCAATTTCTACGATCAGGTTCCGGTTCGGGGCAGCTATATTCTTGATGCAACACTCGTCACCAAGGATAATGCCGCTGAATTCTATTTCCCTGATTCACCGTTCTGATCAGACACATGAATGAAGCTGGAAAAGGCCCTGCGAGGGGCCTTTTTTGCAACAGCGTTTTGCAATAGCTACTAGCCGCCAGCCTATCTTTACGATCAACTGGGACATTGCACTGATGCTGTGCGTGGTTCGACGGGGCTCACCATGCGGAAAGTGAAGATTTGGCAGGGAGCTGGTTTGAGACGTTTCGAGCAAGATGTTTCAGGTAGATGTGCAACCCACTACTTTCCTCATGGTGAGCCCCGTCGAACCAAGCACTAGATCAATGGCCTCTTCCGCCCTCCTGAGCTTGTCGAAGGGCGAACCACGCACAGCATCAGTGCAATATCAACTTCCAAATTGAATACCGGATTTTGTGGTAGGATTCAGCTGCCGGATGCAGGCTTTCGGGTCTATCCCCGCCCCCGCGCATTCCGTTGAATCATTCACCAGAACACGCGTTATTTTCGTGCAATCAAGCTCACCAAGATCAAAGCGGCGCACTTTGGTTTTTCCCTGCGGCAGTTCTTTGAAATCCAGCACGGTGATACGGTCGA
Source organism: Phyllobacterium sp. GQ127 (assembly GCF_059758635.1). NCBI lineage: Bacteria > Pseudomonadati > Pseudomonadota > Alphaproteobacteria > Hyphomicrobiales > Phyllobacteriaceae > Phyllobacterium > Phyllobacterium sp. GQ127. Next base: position 237,421 of record NZ_JCAXDZ010000005.1, on the reverse strand, counting down.
CCACCTGAGCCTGATTGAACAGCGCGACCTCAAAACCCACCTTGTCCAAGGCCACGCCAAGACTATTGGTAACGACAAAGGTTAGCCGGCAGCCCTTTTCCGAAGGCTGCAGTGCATTCAGCTCCAAGGTCAGCGCCGGTGGGGCACCCTCCTGCGCTGGCGCAATGTCTGCTGCGGCGAGAACCAGCAATCCCGTTGCGGCAAGCAGGCCGAGGGAATGCCGCGTCAGAAACCTGATAAAATGGCCCTGTGTATTGTGTACCATGACGTCCATTTCCTGATCACAGTTTTGTCAATTCTGAAACATGACTCATTGACTCTTATTTAATTTGAGTAATAAAGATGAAACTTGTAGTCAAGTTTAAATAGAGGGGTCTTGGACCAACCATCACCCTTTGAGAAAGGCACGAAAAGGCCATTGCCATGTCGCGACGCCAAATCATCGATCTGCAGGTTCGCCTTCCTAACATGACGCCCATGCGAGCAGACTATAGCCGCCCCGTACAATCAGATATCCGCGTGTTTGGCAGTGATCTTCTATTCGACGGATCAAGCGAAGTCGGCATTGAACATGCCGGCTCGCTCTATCGTTTGAAAATCACGCGCCAAGGCAAACTCATCCTGAATAAATGACCCAGCAATCGATCACCAACGTTACGAATGGTAATAAAATGACACCCGAAGCGATCCGCCAGGCAAGAATAGACAATCCCAAAATGCGTGAGCGCGATCTGGCGCAGCAGTTGACTATATCCGAAGCTGATTTCGTCGCCGCCTATTGCGGTATCAGTGCAACCCGTATCACACCACAGATTGAAACATTCCTGACCGAGATCGAAGCTCTCGGCGAAGTCATGGCGCTTACCCGCAATGAAAGCGCCGTTCATGAAAAGATCGGCGTCTATGACAAGCCCATCGTCGGCAAACATGCCTCGATGATGCTCGGCGAACAGATCGACTTGCGCCTGTTTCCCAAATCCTGGGCGCATGGTTTTGCCGTTGAGAAGGACGATGGCGATGTGGTTCGCCGTAGCCTGCAATTCTTCGATGCCGCAGGCGAAGCCATTCACAAGATTCATCTGCGCCCCGCTTCCAATCTGGAAGCCTACACAGCTCTGGTGGCAAAGCTGAAACTGGAAGATCAGTCCCAGACGATCGAGACCACCGAATTGCCGAAGCTCGAGCAGAAAAAGCGGGAGCTTGAAGAGCTTGATACTGCCGGCCTGCGGGATCGCTGGACCCAGATGAAGGATGTGCACGAGTTTTTCGGCATCCTGAATTCACTGGAAATGACCCGTCATCAGGCGGTACAGGTGATTGGTCAGGACTATGCCTGGCAGCTGGATAATGATGCGCTGACGGCAATGGTTCACCATGCGGCACAGGAAGCATTGCCGATCATGTGCTTTGTTGGCAATCGCGGCTGCATTCAGATTCATTCCGGTCCGGTCCAGAATGTCAAACCAATGGGTCCATGGATCAATGTCATGGACGAAACCTTCCATCTGCATCTGCGTACCGATCATATTGCCGAGCTTTGGGCCGTACGCAAACCGACCAAAGATGGTCACGTAACCTCTCTTGAGGCCTATGGTGCGGAAGGCGAGATGATTATCCAGTTCTTTGGAAAACGTCATGAAGGTTCTCATGAACGTCCCGACTGGCGCAATCTCGTGGAGAGTCTGCCTCGCCTGATGCGTGTGGCCGCATAAAATGACCAAGTCTGTCAAATTAGCTGCTCTTGCCGGGATTTTCGGGGTTCTGGCTCTTTCCAGCCATGCATTTGCCAAGGAAGTCTCGGGGTCGCTACCCGATACCAGCCGGGTCGTATCCATTGGCGGCTCGATCACCGAGATCATCTTCGCACTCGGGGAACAGGGCCGTCTCGTCGGGCGCGATACGACCAGCGTCTATCCAAAGGAAGCATTTGCGCTGCCTGATGTCGGATATATGCGGGCTTTGTCGGCTGAAGGTGTTCTTTCGATCAATCCGACTGCGATTATTGCCGTGGAAGGCAGCGGCCCGGAGCAAGCTGTCGATCTTCTGAAAAAGGCCAGTGTTCCTTTCGTTTTCGTTCCTGAAAATTACACGGCCACAAGCGTTTCGGAGAAAATCCGGATCGTCGGCAAAGCGCTCAGCGTTGAAGACAAGGCCAAAAAGCTTGCGGACGATGTTGAAGCCGATCTTGCTGCCGCTCAGGCTGAAACGAAAGACATCAAAACCCGCAAGCGCGTTTTGTTCGTTCTCAGCATTCAGGGCGGAAAGATTCTGGCCGCTGGCGACCATTCAGCTGCAAACGGCATCATTAAACTCGCAGGCGCAGACAATGCTGTCGAAGGTTTTACCGGATACAAGGCTTTGAGCGATGAAAGCATCCTGCTGGCAAAACCCGATGTGATCCTGGTAATGGATCGCGGCGACAATCACGCGACAGTCGACAAGGAACTGCTTGCCAATAAGGCGATTGCCTCAACACCAGCAGGTGAGAACAAAGCAATCATACGTATGGGCGGGCAATATCTGCTAGGCTTTGGGCCACGGACAGCGAGCGCAGTTCGTGACTTGTCCAAGCGACTTTACGGCGACGCAGTAAGCCAATGAGCGAGGCCATTCTCATGAAACCTGCTTCCCTGCGCTCAGAACGGGGCAGCAGGAAAGGCCGAGCGGATGGCGACCGGTCTTTTCTGGCCAGGTTCGTAATCGCGTTGCTCGGCTTGGCGTTTGCCGTGACTTTCCTGTTCAGTCTCACGGCCGGAGCCTCTGATGCATCGGTGGTTTCCGTTGTCGGATCATGGTTTCAGACAGGCAATAGCGGCACAGACGCTTTGTCGGCGCGCGACAGCATCATCATCTATGATATTCGTCTGCCCCGTGTCATTCTAGGCTCGCTGATCGGCGCTTCGCTTGCCGTCTCCGGTGCCGTCATGCAGGGGCTTTTCCGCAATCCGCTGGCCGATCCTGGCATTGTCGGCGTCTCGTCCGGGGCTGGCCTTGGAGCGCTTAGCGTGATCGTGCTCGGCAATACGGTCTTGGCACCCGTCATGGCGCTTCTGGGCCTATATTCGCTGCCGCTCGCCGCTTTCGTCAGCGCCTTGGCATTCACCTTCATACTTTACACGGTTGCCACGCGGCGCGGCCAAACCTCCATCGCCACCATGCTTCTCGCAGGCATTGCCCTTGGCGCCATGGCGACAGCCTATATGGGCGTGCTTACCTATATTGCGGACGATCGCCAGCTTCGCGATCTGACCTTCTGGCTATTGGGATCACTGGCCGGAGCAAGCTGGATGAAAATCGCCGCAACAACTCCGTTCATCGTGGTTGCATTGCTCGTATCGCCCTTTTTGGCGCGCGGCCTCAATGGTCTTGCCTTGGGCGAGGCGACAGCCAACCATCTCGGCATTCCGGTGCAGCGCTTCAAGATCATAGCGATCATCGCCGTTGCGGCAGCGACAGGCGCTTCCGTGGCCGTGAGCGGTGTTATCGGGTTTGTCGGCGTGGTTGTCCCCCATTTGCTGCGGCTCGTCATCGGACCCGATCACCGCTATCTTCTGCCCGCATCGGCGCTGTTTGGAGCCAGCCTTTTGCTTTTGGCCGATGCTGTCAGCCGGACAGTCGTTGCGCCCGCAGAACTGCCGATAGGTATTGTCACGGCGGCTGTCGGCGCTCCGGTCTTCCTTTGGATATTGCTGCGCAAACGCGGCATTCTGGATTTATAACAATGATTCACGTCTCGGACTTAGGTGTTCATCTGGGCAAGACCCAAATCGTGCACAATGCAAGCTTTGACGCTTTGGCCGGAGAGATCACTGTCATTGTTGGGCCCAATGGTTCGGGCAAAACCACGCTTATGCGCGCGCTCTCGGGTGATTTGCTCTATAGCGGGACAGCCACCATCAACGGGCATTCCCTGAAACATTTAAAGCTCTGGCAGATGGCGGCAATGCGCGCCGTCCTGCCGCAATCCACCACGCTGGCATTTCCATTTACGGTCCGTGAAATTATCAAGCTTGGACTGACGAGCGGCCGCTCACTTGGCACCGTAAAGAATGTTGAACACCTGCCTGACGAAGCTCTTGAAATGGTTGACCTTGCCGGATTCGGCGGTCGTTTCTACCAGGAGCTTTCCGGCGGTGAGCAGCAACGTGTTCAACTTGCCCGCGTATTATGCCAGGTTTGGCAGCCGGTACTGGATAATCAACCGCGCTTTCTCTTTCTCGATGAGCCCGTCTCAAGCCTCGATATCAAGCATCAGCTGATCATCATGGAAATCGCGCAATCCTTTGCCAAACGCGGCGGCGGTGTGATCGCGATTCTTCACGATCTCAATCTGACCTCCATGTATGCGGATCGCGTCATTGTCATGCATAAGGGTCATGTGGATAAGGTAGGAGCCCCGCAGGATGTCCTGACTGACGAGCGTATTTTACGCGTCTATGAATGCGCCCTTAAAGTAGGTGTCTTGCCAGCGGGACAAATGCCATTTGTTCTGCCGCAATCCGCCGCCATCTGACAGTTAACCGACATTGCAATGAAGCTATGCGTGCTTCGTCCTTCGAGAGGGTCAAGAGGGCCGGAAGAGGGCATTGATGTAATGCGTGGTTCGCCCTTCGACTAGCTCAGGAGGGCGAGCCATCAGAGCACGGGAAAACACGAAAAGACGCCCTGTTCAACTACGACATTTTATGCCGCTTGCAGAATTGATTTGTTGACATAAACATATCTTTATGTGAACCTTAAACCTCATCCCAATGTTGGTTTTGAGGCGTTCGAGTTATGAATAATGCGGTTGATAATCTCTTCGGTCCCATGGGCGCGCCACGGGACGGCAGGGAAGTTTTTGCAGCGCTGACAAAGGCTGCCAAAGAACGCATATTGATTCTCGACGGCGCTATGGGCACGCAGATTCAAAGTCTCAGCCTCAATGAAGATGATTTTCGCGGCGACCGGTTTGGTGATTGCTCCTGTCATCTACAGGGCAATAATGACCTTCTGATTCTCACCCAGCCACAGGCGATTGAAGATATCCACTATGCCTATGCGATGGCCGGGGCCGATATTCTGGAAACCAACACTTTTTCGTCGACCACCATTGCCCAGGCTGACTACAGTATGGAAGAGGTCGTCTATGAGCTGAACCGCGACGGGGCGAGGCTTGCGCGCCGCGCGGCCATCAAGGCGGAACAGAAGGATGGACGCAGGCGCTTTGTGGCCGGTGCCCTCGGTCCGACAAACCGCACCGCCTCCATGTCTCCCGACGTGAACAATCCCGGCTATCGCGCTGTCACCTTCGACGATCTGCGCATTGCCTACGCCGATCAGGTTCGCGGCCTGATTGATGGCGGCGCAGATATTATCCTGATCGAAACCATCTTTGACACGCTCAACGCCAAGGCGGCAATCTTTGCCACCAACGAAGTCTTTGAGGAAAAGGGCATCACCCTGCCGGTGATGATTTCCGGCACGATCACGGATCTGTCCGGGCGCACGCTGTCCGGCCAGACCCCCACCGCCTTCTGGAATTCGGTGCGCCATGCGCAGCCATTCACCATCGGCCTCAATTGTGCTTTGGGCGCCAATGCCATGCGCGCGCATCTGGCGGAAATTTCAAACGTTGCCGACACATTCGTGTGCGCTTATCCCAATGCCGGTCTTCCCAATGAGTTCGGTCAATATGATGAAAGCCCCGAAGCAATGGCGGCGCAGCTTGAAGGCTTCGCCAGCGAGGGCTTGCTGAATATTGTTGGCGGCTGCTGCGGCTCGACACCGGAGCATATCAGGGCCATTGCCGAGGCAGTGAGCAAATATCCGCCGCGCAAAATACCTGAAATTGAAACCCATATGCGCCTGTCGGGTCTTGAACCCTTCACGCTGACCAAGGAGATTCCTTTCGTCAATGTGGGCGAGCGTACCAATATCACCGGCTCGGCGAAGTTCCGCAAGCTCATCACCGCTGGCGACTATGCAACAGCCTTGGATGTGGCGCGCGATCAGGTGGCGAACGGCGCTCAGATCATCGACATCAATATGGATGAGGGCCTGATCGACAGCGAAAAGGCGATGATCGAGTTCCTTAATCTGATTGCCGCTGAACCGGACATTGCCCGTGTTCCTGTGATGATCGATTCGTCCAAATGGGATGTTATCGAGGCTGGTCTGAAATGCGTGCAGGGCAAGCCTCTGGTCAACTCCATTTCCATGAAGGAAGGCGAGGAAGCCTTCATCGCCTATGCCAAGAAGGTTCGTGCCTATGGCGCTGCGGTTGTGGTCATGGCCTTCGATACTGAGGGGCAGGCCGATACGCTGGAGCGTAAGGTCGAGATCTGTACCCGCGCCTATGAGCTTTTGACCAAAGAGGCTGGCTTCCCGCCGGAAGATATTGTGTTTGATCCCAATGTCTTTGCTGTCGCAACGGGCATCGAAGAACATAATGGCTATGGCGTCGCCTTCATCGAGGCGACCAAACAGATCACCGAAACCTTGCCGCATGTGCATATTTCCGGCGGCATTTCCAATCTGTCCTTCTCGTTCCGCGGCAATGAGCCGGTGCGCGAGGCCATGCATGCGGTGTTCCTCTATCACGCCATTCAGGTCGGCATGGATATGGGCATCGTCAATGCGGGTCAGCTCGCGGTTTACGAATCCATTGATCCGGAACTGCGTGAGGCCTGCGAAGACGTGGTGCTCAACCGGCGCGATGATGCAACGGAACGCCTGCTCGATCTGGCGGAGCGCTATAAGGGCGCGGCTGGCAAGGAGGCGCGCGAGCGCGATCTTGCATGGCGCGAGTGGACTGTCGACAAACGTATTGAACACGCGCTTGTCAACGGCATTACCGAGTTCATCGACGCGGACACAGAGGAAGCCCGTCTTGAAGCAGAACGCCCGCTGCATGTCATTGAAGGGCCGTTAATGGCCGGAATGAATGTTGTCGGCGATCTTTTCGGCGCGGGCAAAATGTTCCTGCCGCAGGTGGTGAAATCCGCCCGTGTGATGAAACAGGCCGTTGCCTTGCTCCTGCCCTATATGGAGGCGGAAAAGCTTGCCAATGGCGGCACGGGCGAGCGCGAAAGCGCCGGTAAAGTGCTGATGGCGACGGTGAAGGGCGATGTCCATGATATCGGCAAGAATATTGTCGGCGTCGTGCTTGCCTGCAATAATTTCGAGATCATTGATCTGGGCGTCATGGTCCCGGCCACGAAAATCCTTCAGACCGCGCGCGAGCAGAATGTTGATATTATCGGCCTGTCCGGCCTGATCACGCCATCGCTGGATGAGATGGTGCATGTTGCCGCCGAAATGGAGCGCGAAGGCTTTGACATTCCATTGCTGATTGGCGGCGCAACCACCAGTCGCGTGCATACGGCCGTGAAGATCAATCCCCGCTATCATCAGGGGCAGACGATCTATGTCACCGATGCGAGCCGCGCGGTCGGCGTTGTTTCGAACCTTCTGTCCGCAGATATCAAGCCGGGCTATATTGAAACCATTCGCGCCGAATATGCCAAGGTTGCCGATGCCCATGCGCGCAATGAGGCCGACAAGCAGCGCCTGCCTCTGGCGAAAGCCCGTGCCAATGCCCACAAGGTTGATTGGTCAGCTTACACGCCGCCAAAACCGGCTTTCATTGGCACCCGCATATTCGAGAATTATGATCTGGCCGAAATTGCCCGTTATATTGACTGGACGCCCTTCTTCCAGACATGGGAGTTGAAAGGGCGTTATCCGGCAATTCTGGACGATGAAAAACAGGGCGCCGCCGCCCGCCAATTATTCGATGATGCGCAGGCAATGCTCAAGAAAATCATTGCTGAAAAATGGTTCAACCCCAAGGCCGTCATCGGTCTTTGGCCAGCCGGTGCAGTCGGCGATGATATTCGCGTCTTTACCGATGAAAACCGCAATGAAGATCTGGCAACCTTCTATACGCTGCGCCAGCAGCTATCCAAGCGCGATGGCCGTCCAAACGTTGCTTTAAGCGATTTCGTCGCCCCTCTCGATAGCGGCAAACAGGATTATATCGGTGCCTTTGTCGTCACCGCAGGTATTGAGGAAATCGCCATTGCCGAACGCTTTGAGCGCGCCAATGATGATTATTCGTCCATTCTGGTCAAAGCCTTGGCCGACCGTTTTGCCGAAGCTTTTGCCGAGTTGATGCATGAGAATGTGCGCAAGGACTATTGGGGCTATGCCCCGGATGAGGCACTTGCGCCCGATGAGCTGATCGGCGAACCCTATCGCGGCATCCGTCCAGCACCCGGTTATCCGGCGCAGCCGGATCACACGGAGAAGGAAACGCTGTTCCGCATTCTTGATGCGGAAGCAAAGATCAATGTCCGGCTCACCGAGAGCTATGCCATGTGGCCGGGTTCTTCCGTTTCCGGCATTTACCTTGCGCATCCCGAATCCTATTATTTCGGTGTCGCCAAGGTGGAGCGCGATCAGGTCGAGGATTATTCGCAGCGCAAATCCATGCCGATTGAAGAGGTCGAGCGTTGGCTTGGGCCAATTCTCAACTATGTTCCTCAGCCCCGCATTTTGGCGGCGGAATAGCTTGGAGTTCATCATGCGGGCAGCAGCAGTGCAGTCATTTGGCGCAAAGGTGGAACTGATTGACGTTCCAAAGCCGCAGCCCGGTAAAGATCAACTTCTGGTCAAAATTTCTGCCGCCGCAATCAATCCATTCGACTGGAAAGTGGCAAACGGAATTCTCAAAGGCAAGGCGCCGCATGTTTTTCCCTTGATCTTGGGTAATGACGCAGCCGGTATCGTCGAATCCTGCGGTGAGGACGTTACTGGTTTTGCCGTAGGCGATAGAATATTCGGCCAGTTTCTGCATATGCCGCTCGGCGAGGGCCCTTATGCGGAATATGCGCGCGTGCCCGCATCAAACCTTTTGATAAAACTGCCAGATGCCCTCACTGTCTTTCAGGCGGCCGCCCTTCCCACTGCCGGGATGACGGCGCTCCAAATGGTCGAAAATCTTGATCTGCCAAAGGGCGCAACCATCCTCATTGTCGGCGCTACGGGCGGCGTCGGATCATTTGCCGTGCAATTGGCAGTGGCTCGCGGCCTGAAAGTCATTGCGACCGCCCGCCCTGCAAAAGCCGCCGCGACGATTAAGCTCGGTGCCATTGCCACAATTGACCACACTGCTTCGCCTGCTAGCGAACAACTGCATAAGCTCTATCCAGGCGGCATTGACGGCTTGATCGACCTGATGAGCAATGCTGCGGAGTTTTCCGCACTTTCAGCACAGGTCAAACAGGGCGGAACCGCCTATACAACAGCCTTTGTGGCCGATGATTCAGAGTTGCAAAAGCGCTCGCTCAAAGGCGGCAATTTTGAACTCGCCGCCGATCAAGCCCTTCTGGGTCGTCTTGTCGATCATGTGGTTGCAGGCCGCGTGGTCGTGCCGGTTGATCAGATCATTTCACTGGACGAAGTACCGGAAAATATCGAACAGAGCCGCGCGGGCCGCTCTGCCGGTAAAACGCTTATCAAGTTCGATTGACGTCTAAAGTCTTTGATGAAGATAGGCGCGGGGCGGCGTTCCAAGCATCCGCTTGAACATCGTTGTGAATGCCGGGACGCTGTCATAGCCGAGATCAAGCGCAACACTTGTCACCGGTTCACCCGCTGTCAGTCGTGGCAAGGCGGCGAGCAGACATGCCTGCTGACGCCAGGTGGAAAGACTCAAACCCGTTTCCCGCTTGAATATGCGGGTAAATGTGCGCCTGCTCATGCCAAGCTCATCGGCCCAATGATCAATATTCGTATGCGGCGATGGGCTTTTGAGAAAATCATGACAAAGCGCTGCCAAGCGGCGATCATCTGGAAAGGGGAGACCCAGCGGCCGTTCGGGTAGATTTGGAATCTCGTGCAATAGCAAGCCCATGACAAAGGCTGCCCGCGTATTAGCCGTGGCATCCGCTGGCAGGTTAACGGCCTCCCGGATCAAGCTGTCCATCAGCGGCGTCAGCCCCACCACATGGAGGTGCCCTTTCAATCCATCCACAGCCTCTGGCCGCACATAGATCGACTGCATGGAAACGTTACCAAACATGTCGACAGCATGTTCAATCCCTGCAGGCAACCACAAGGCATGATGTGGAGGAACCATCCACCGCCCGAACTTGGTCGTGACCATCGCCACACCCGCTATAGCGTGCAACAATTGCGACTGGTTGTGATAATGACGCGCGATATGATGTCCCGCCGGATAGGCTGTTGCAAGCGCAAGAACATCTCCTTCCGCCTGATCCAGCCACGTTAACCGGAGATGGTGCAGGTTCTCCAGCTCCATTCCGGCAGAGTTCGTGCCCGGGAAGTTTTTGTAACGCATGGATTTGGCCCACTTACGAAAGAAGTAGACCAAACCATGAAAACGAGGCTGGCTCAACTGCTAAAGGCTTGCCGATCCTGGAGCATGCTTGTCGAACCCCTGCAAGCCGCCCGTTTCACATAGGATCGACAAAAGTCACTTTTCCGGCAGCTTTTTGCCGCGTCTTCAGCCAGTAGCCAAAGAGAGCGGCCGTGACAAAGGCGATCAGCCCATAAATTGCTGCGGGGACAGCCATTGTAGGATTGTTGAGGAGAAACGGGCTGAGCGCTATGGCGATGGCAAGCGTGCCGTTGTGAATACCGATCTCCATGCCGATTGCGGTCGACTGGCGGTTATCGATACCAACTGCCCTTGGCACGAAATAACCAATAGCGAGACTGACCAGATTGAATGTCAAAGTCGCGAGTCCGACTATCGGCGCCCAAATTTGGAGTGTTTCCCATTCCTGCACAAGCGCGACCAACACGACCATCATCAGAAATACCAGAGACAATATCTTGACGGGCCGTGCCATATTGTCGGCAAAAGCAGGAAAGCGGTGGCGTATCCACATACCAATGATCACCGGCCCGAGCACAATGATGAATACTTGCATCACTTTGGCAAACTGCAACGGGATCGCTTGCCCTTCTGAGAAAAAATGCGCCAGCGACCAATTTACGATCAGCGGCAGAGTTATGATCGAAAGTGCGGAATTGATTGCAGTAAGAGAGATATTCAGCGCAACGTCCCCGTCAGCAAGATGGCTATAGAGATTGGCGGACGTGCCACCGGGGCTGGCTGCCAGAAGCATCATTCCGACGGCAAGCGCCGGTTCAAGATTGAATAGATAAATAATCGCAACACAGGCCAAAGGCAGAATGAATGTCTGGCAGACAAGTGCTACCAGAACCGCTTTGGGTGCCTTGAGCACCTTTTGAAAATCTTTCAAGGTCAAGGCCAGCCCAAGACCGAGCATGATAATGCCCAGCGACACAGGCAGGAATATTGTCAGCGCAAGACTATTTTCCATAGTTCCCCCTCACATATGTTTCCCGAGCACCTGATATGCTTCAGGAAAGAACGTTCATCACTCCCCAATGAACGGCCCCCACTCAACGTTATATTTATTTCGATTTCAATGAGACTAAAGTCCAGTGGTCGTACATAGGCTGTATCCAGTCGAAATATCGCACGACCATGTACATTTGGCCCACCTGCGAAAGAAATGGACCAAACCACGAAAGCAGGTTCCATGCAATTTCTGTATGAGGATGAGCTGAGCGTCGCAACCTCGCTTATCCGCTCATAGTTGATGGACCAGTTTAATGACCGATACAGCCATGCCCGCGCAGCGTTCCGCTGCCGAAACAACCGTCTTCGCTATTATATTCGCCGTCAGCTTCTGTCATCTGCTCAATGATATGATGCAGTCGCTACTTGCGGCCATCTATCCGATGCTGAAAGAGAATTATGGCCTGAATTTCAAGCAGATCGGCATTCTGACCCTTATTTTTCAGGGGACTGCCTCCCTGCTTCAGCCTCTTGTGGGAACCTATACGGATAAGCGCCCCATGCCCTATTCACTGCCGGTCGGGATGGCCTTTTCGCTGGCGGGTCTCGCCACGCTTTCGTTCGCCACCCATTATGCAATGCTGCTTGTCGGGGCCGCCTTGATTGGCATAGGCTCTTCCATATTCCACCCGGAATCCTCGCGCGTTGCCCGGCTTGCTTCCGGTGGCCGGCACGGGCTTGCCCAGTCGCTTTTTCAGGTTGGTGGAAATTTCGGCACAGCCCTTGGCCCATTGCTGGCAGGCTTTATCGTTTTGCCCTATGGCCAAAAGAGCATTATCTGGTTCTCGGCCGCTGCACTGCTTGGCATGATCATTCTTTATCGTGTGGGTAGCTGGTATCAGGATTACCGTGTTGCCAATGCCAAGAAAACCCAGCCAAGAAAGATCGTGAACCTCACGCGCGGCAAGATCATGATGTCGCTGTTCATCTTGACCCTGCTGGTCTTCACCAAGAATATTTATATGGTCAGCATTTCCAGCTATTACACTTTCTACGTCATTCACAAGTTCCAGATTACGGTGCAGCAGTCTCAGATGATGCTGTTCCTGTTCCTTGGTGCAGCCGCTGCCGGGACCATCCTTGGCGGACCTATCGGCGACAGGATTGGCACAAAGGCCGTGATCTGGTTCTCCATTCTCGGTGTTCTGCCATTCACGCTCATGATGCCATACGCAAACCTGTTCTGGACCGGCGTGCTGACCGTCATCATCGGCTTCGTTCTTTCCTCAGCCTTTTCTGCAATTGTCGTGTTTGCGCAGGAACTGGTGCCCGGACGGGTTGGAATGGTAGCCGGCATCTTTTTCGGTTTTGCTTTCGGCATGGCCGGGCTTGCGGCGGCTGTGCTCGGTTTCGTCGCCGATAATAAGGGCATCGATTTTGTCTATCAGATTTGTGCCTATCTGCCCTTCCTCGGCTTGCTGACCATCTTCCTGCCAAGCATGCGAGAAGTTCGGGGCGAGATTGCAAAAGCCTAAGATCAGGATCTGACAATCCTTAAAAAAGGGGAAGCCTTTGCGTGGCTTCCCCTTTTTGTTTTTGGCTACTGACGCCATTTGTCAGCAGGGTGGTTTGAAATTCCTTTTTCAACACCATATAAGGAACGTCATTTCCTAGATGCTTCACATCAGGCGATCTGATTCATGTGTCAGTGTTCAGATTGCATAAAGTTTCCTTCCGGATACAAATCATGTCATCAGCAATCTCCGTCTCCAGCGTCAACAAGACCTATGAATCCGGGTTTCAGGCGCTGAAAAATATCAATCTTGAAATCCGTCACGGCGAGATCTTTGCCCTGCTTGGGCCAAATGGCGCGGGCAAGACGACGCTGATCAGCATAATCTGCGGTATCGTCAATCCGACATCGGGCACAATTCTCGCCGATGGTCACGACATCATCAAGGAATACAGAGCCTCCCGCACCAAGATCGGTCTTGTGCCGCAGGAGCTGACGACTGATTCCTTTGAAACAGTCTGGGCAACAGTCAGCTTCAGCCGGGGTCTTTTCGGCAAGCCTGCCAATCCGGCGCATATCGAAAAGATCCTGAAAGAATTGTCTCTCTGGGAGAAGAAAGACTCCAAGATCATGACCCTTTCCGGCGGCATGAAACGCCGCGTCATGATTGCCAAGGCATTGTCGCATGAGCCGGAAATCCTGTTTCTGGACGAACCGACTGCCGGTGTGGATGTCGAGTTGCGCCGCGATATGTGGAATGTGGTTCGGGCATTGCGGGAGTCCGGTGTCACCATCATCCTGACCACGCATTACATCGAAGAAGCCCAGCAGATGGCCGACCGTATCGGCGTCATCAATCACGGCGAGATTATCCTGATCGAGGAAAAGGATGAGCTGATGCGGTCTTTGGGCAAGAAGCAGCTTCGGCTCCAACTGTCCGAAACGCGCCAGGATATTCCGGCAGCGCTGGAAAAATACGGGCTGGAACTGTCGCAGGATGGCGGCGAACTGGTCTATACCTATGACACGCAGAAAGAGAGGACCGGCATTACCTCATTGCTCAAGGACCTCGACAAGGCATCTGTCCGCTTCAATGACATTCAGACAAAAGAAAGCTCACTTGAAGAAATCTTCGTGAGCCTGGTGAGAGAACGCAAATGAACCTCTATGCGGTCAAAGCAATATATTTGTTCGAAATGCACCGTACATGGCGCACGATCATGCAGAGCGTTATTTCGCCTGTCGTGTCGACCAGCCTGTACTTCGTCGTTTTCGGTTCCGCGATCGGTGGACGTATTCCCGAGATCAGCGGTGTCAGCTATGGCGCATTCATCGTGCCGGGCCTGATCATGCTGTCGCTGCTGACCCAAAGCATTTCCAATGCTTCCTTCGGCATTTATTTTCCGAAATTTGTCGGCACGATCTACGAGCTTTTGTCGGCGCCCGTCTCCTATGTGGAAATTGTCATTGCCTATGTCGGGGCCGCCGCCACGAAATCCATCATCCTCGGCTTGATCATTCTCGCCACAGCAGCGCTGTTCGTTCCGCTGCGCATTGAGCATCCATTCATCATGCTGCTGTTCCTCGTCCTGACGGCGGTGACTTTCAGCATGTTCGGCTTCATCATCGGCATATGGGCGGATGGTTTTGAAAAGCTGCAACTCGTGCCGCTCATGATTGTCACGCCGCTGACCTTCCTTGGGGGCAGCTTCTACTCCATCGACATGCTACCGCCATTCTGGCAGACGGTGACGCTGTTCAACCCGGTTGTCTATCTGATCAGCGGCTTCCGTTGGAGCTTCTATGGTCTGTCCGATGTGCATATCGGCACCAGCCTTGCCATGACTGCCGTATTCCTTGTGGCCTGCATGCTGATCCTGCGCTGGATTTTCAAGACAGGATATCGGTTGAAGAGCTGAGGCTAAAGCGCTTGGTGTTTTGATTGAATCAAAACGGTGCTCCAGGGAGACGCAGTGATTTTGCATGAATTTGATGCGTGCTTCGACAAGCTCAGCATGAGGGAGGTAGTGAGTTGCAAAATCTCAGAACTAGCTTCCTGCCAATCTCTAGTTCCTCATGCTGAGCTTGTCGAAGCACGCATTACCAACGTGCCGGTCACTTGGCCTGCCTACTGGTCTATGACATGGAGGCAACCCTTGCCTCCATCTACAGCATCCGTTACCAGCCTCCGGTCGAATGTCGCCAGTTGGCCGCCTCGCATACGGGCGAGCGCGAGCAGATAAGTATCCGTAACCTGGCTGAAACTGAGAAGCCTTGTTGGATCAATAAGGTCAGAACTTACAAAGCTTAAATCATCTTGCCAAAAGGCATGTCCGGGCAAAGCTGTCAGGCTGGAAAGTAGCGGCATGACCGCCGCCGGTGTGCCGGGGGAATTGGGGTAGCGTGGATTGCCTATGATCCTGAGCACACCGTTCTGAGTCAGCGGAGACGTTGCCCACGACGCTTTGCCTACACGATCAAACCACTCATGTGCTGCATCATGATGGACATGTACCGGGTCGAATAAGGCGATCAGTACACTAACGTCGAGTAGAAATACCATTATGGCAGTTCATCACGAAGCTGATTGACGAATTCCATTGTTACCGGGGTGTTGTCTTTTATCCGAAGCAGAGGCACGCCATTTCGTTTATCTTTCCCCATGCCTGGAGTCTGAAGCGACTGACGAGCCAGCGTCGAAATCACCTCTCCGACAGTCTTGTGCTGTCTTGCCGCCAAACCTTTAGCCGCAGCAAGTACATCATCATCTATTGCCAGTGTCGTTCTCATTTTCGTGCCCTGCATCACGCATCAAACATCTCGCATCAGATATAAGGCATTTGTTTGATTTTTTCAAACAGCAAAGCCAGCACTCAAATATAAAGCGCCTTGGCGGTCATAGGATAGACCCGCTTGCTGCCAAGCATATAGGCGATGATGGCCTGTGCATCGAACAGCCCGTGAAATGGCCGTCCGAGAATATTCATGCCGCCCGTATAGGCGCCGAAAGCCGGCATGATCATGCGGGAGCGATCACTGACGAAACAGCGGCGTTGCACCGCCTGTCCACGGCGAACCACTTTGGCAGCTGGATGCAAATGTCCGGCAATTTCGCCGGGGCAGGGGCGTTTGGAAGGCTCGTGCCGGAAGATCAGATTACCGAAAGCCAATTCGGTAAATGTTTCACCCGGAAGCTCCGCAGGATGGTCCGGATCATGGTTTCCCGTGATCCATACCCATTCGCGTCCAGCCATCAGTGAACCGAGCTGCGCCGCATATTGCTCCGGCAAGCGCGCAGCCGCCTCTCCATCGTGGAAACTGTCGCCAAGGCTGATGACACTGGCAGGATTGTAGCGCGCGATCACTCGCCCCAAGGCGGCAAGCGTTGTTGCCGTATCATAGGGTGGCAGCATCATGCCGCGCCGCGCAAAGGATGAACCTTTTTCGAAATGCAAATCCGATACGACAAGAATCCGTTCATCTTCCAGATACATAGCGCCGGAAGGGTCGCAAACGCATCTATGCCCGGCGACAACCATTTCGGCCGCCCCATGCAACATAGTCTTGGTTATTTGCGATACGAGATTCATGAATGGTCCGACATTTCCCGGGTCAATTCTTCGGCGATTTCTTCAAGCAAGGTTTCATGCGCTTCGCCGGGAACACGTTCCTTGCCGATTTCCATCATGACTGGAACGGCCAGCGGCGAAATCTGGTCCAGATCCTTATGGATGATATGGCCTTTGATTCGCCCCAGCATATCGCTGAGGCGGCGAATGTCCAGAAGTCCGGTCGCCGCATCGGCGCGGGTTGCCTGAATGAGAATGTGATCCGGCTCATGCTCCCGCAGCACATCGTAAATCAGATCGGTGGAAACCGTCACCTGCCGCCCGGTCTTTTCCTGTCCGGGATGCCGCTTCTCAACGAGACCGGAAATCAGCGCGCAGTTGCGAAAGGTTCGTTTCAGCATGAAGCTTTCCGACAGCCACGCTTCCAGATCATCGCCAAGCATGTCTTCGTCGAAAAGTTCCGAAAGCGGTAGCTCGCCCTTTTTGAACATGCGGCCCATGTCGCGCAGGCCCCAGATTGACAGCGCATAATCGGTGGCGATAAACCCGAGTGGCCGCGCCTTTGCCCGCTCCAGCCTGCGCGTTAAAAGCATGCCCAGCGTCTGATGCGCCAGCCTGCCTTCAAAGGCATAGATTACCATATAGGATCGCTCGCCGCGCGGAAATGTTTCCACCAGAAGGCTTCCCGGTTGCGGCAGCACGGATTTTTCCTTCTGGATCCGCAGCCAATCACTCACCTGATCGGGCAGCGCGCCCCA
Source organism: Phyllobacterium sp. GQ127 (assembly GCF_059758635.1). NCBI lineage: Bacteria > Pseudomonadati > Pseudomonadota > Alphaproteobacteria > Hyphomicrobiales > Phyllobacteriaceae > Phyllobacterium > Phyllobacterium sp. GQ127. The sequence goes on along the minus strand of NZ_JCAXDZ010000005.1, from coordinate 220,243 downwards.
GCGAGCCGGGTCCGCCAGAATATTGCGCACCTGATCGGCGAGATAAGTGGTCAGCGGAAATTTGCCGCCCGCATAAGAAGGTATCTTTGCGTCAAAACCATCCGCCTTTGACACAATACATTCGTTCTCGCGTATTCCCTCAAACCGCAGCACGCGGCCGGAAAAGAAAAACGTATCGCCAGGGCTGAGCGCCTCGATAAAATGCTCTTCGACTTTGCCAAGCACCGGCCCGCCGCGCACATTGCTGCCCTTGCCCCGCTGCCGTGTCAGCCGCACATTGAGCGAAGGCGCTTCAATGATTGTGCCGACATTCAAACGGTATTGCTGGGCGACACGCGGATGCGTCACCCGCCATGAGCCATCTGCCGCCTGCCGGATTTTTGCAAAGCGTTCATAGCTTTTCAGCGCATAGCCACCCGTCGCGACAAATTCGATAATCCGGTCAAATGTATCGCGCGGCAAAGCGGCATAGGGCAGGGCGGTGGTGACTTCCGCATAAAGCTCATCCGCCTGAAATGGCTCGGCGCAAGCCATGCCCAGCACATGCTGGGCCAATACGTCCAGCGAACCTTCGCCCAAGGCTGGCGTATCCTGCGCCCCGATATAATTGGCATCGAGCGCCGCCTGACATTCCATGACTTCGAAGCGATTGGCTGGAACCAGTATCGCCCGCGATGGCTCATCCATCCGGTGATTGGAACGCCCGATCCTTTGCGCAAGGCGACTCGCACCCTTTGGCGCGCCTACATGAATGACCAGATCGACATCACCCCAGTCAATACCAAGATCGAGCGTCGAAGTCGCAACCACGGCGCGCAAGGCATTGGCAGCCATCGCCTGTTCCACCTTGCGCCGCTTGCTTACATCGAGTGAGCCATGATGCAGCGCAATCGCCAGATTATCCTCATTGGCCATCCAAAGATCGTGAAACAAGCGCTCCGCCTGACTGCGCGTATTGACAAAGATCAGCGTCGTGGCGTGCTGTTTGATTGCTTCATATATGCCCGGCAAAGCATAGACCGCCGAATGTCCCGCCCAGGGAACCCGGTCTTCCGTTTGCAAAATGGTGATATGCGGTTTTGCACCGCCTTCAACCTTGACCAGACTTGCCAAGGGCGAGCCATCGGTTTGCGGCACAAGCCAGCCGCGCAATTCATCAGGGTCGGCAACGGTTGCCGACAGGCCGATTGTCTGCAATCCCGGTTGCAGGCGGCGCAATCGCGCCAGTCCCAGCGATAGAAGATGCCCGCGTTTCGATGTTACCAGCGAATGCAATTCATCAAAGATGACATAGCGCAAATCTTCGAAAAACCGCCCTGCATCCTTGGCCGCAATCAGCAGTGCCAATTGCTCCGGCGTCGTCAGCAATATATCGGGCGGCGCCAGCTTCTGCCGCTGGCGCTTATGGGCAGGCGTGTCGCCGGTGCGCGTTTCAAGCCTTATGCCAAGCCCCATTTCTTCGATAGGTTTGGCAAGATTGCGCTGAATATCGACGGCCAGCGCCTTGAGCGGCGAAATATAGAGCGTGTGAATGCCGCGGCTCGCTGCATTGCTTTTGCCGCGCTGGGCTAAATCGACCAGCGAGGGGAGAAAACCCGCCAGCGTCTTGCCCGCACCGGTTGGGGCAATCAGCAGGGTCGACTGCCCTGCCTGCGCCGCCTCAAGCAGTTCCAGCTGATGGGCACGCGGCGACCAGCCCTTGGCCTGAAACCAGTTCAGGAAAAGCGGAGGCAAAAGGGCGGAGCCGGTGTCGGCGGTGGGTGCTTTGCTGATTTTCACTGGGGCGAATGTAGTGGTCCGGCATCAAAGCGCCAAGTTTTCTTTTGGCAACAGAGCAGTGCGTGGTTCGACAAGCTCACCATGTGGAAAGTGATTTGATTGCATAGTGCCATCATTGTAGGTTTGGCATCCCTGCCAGTCACTCCCTCCCTCATGGTGAGCTTGTCGAACCACGCACAGAAGCAATGCAAGATCGTCACTTACAAAGATTGCATGGAGCTAAATCCACCCTATGTTCGTTCTATGTTTGGCAAACATGGTACAGAACGGAACATCAGCTTGGTTAAACGACCCGAAGAACTTCTGCGATCCACACCTGCCGGTCTCTATTCGCCAGCCGGTGATTTTTACATTGATCCGATCCGTCCTGTTGAGCGCGCCCTCATCACCCATGGCCATTCCGATCATGCCCGTTCCGGCCACCGCAAGGTCATGGCGACACAGCAAACGCTCGATATTATGGCCTTGCGCTATGGAGCGGATTTTGCTGGCGAAACGCAAGCGGCAGAGCTTGGCCAAACCACCGGGCTTAATGGCGTGACTATCAGCTTTCATCCGGCTGGGCATGTGCTGGGTTCTGCGCAAATTGCTGTTGAAAAGGATGGCATGCGCATTGTGGCGTCGGGTGACTACAAGCGAGCCAGCGACCCCACCTGCCTCGGTTTCGAACCCATCGCCTGCGATGTCTTTATCACCGAGGCGACCTTCGCCCTGCCGGTGTTTCGCCACCCGGACAGCCGCGATGAAATGGCAAAGCTGCTCAAATCGGTCGAGCAATTTCCCGAGCGTTCGCATCTCATTGGTGCCTATGCGCTTGGCAAGGCGCAGCGCGTGATCCGCCTGTTGCGCGATGCCGGATATGATCAGACGATCTATATTCACGGGGCACTGGCCAAGCTTTGCGACTATTATGAAACGCAGGGCATAAAGCTTGGGCCTCTTGCCCCCGCCACACTGGAAAAGGATAGCGCGCCGGACTTTGCCGGAACCATTGTGGTCGGGCCTCCATCGGCCTTTCAGGACAGGTGGGCAAGACGTTTCCCCGATCCCGTTTCCTGCTTTGCCTCCGGCTGGATGCGTATTCGCCAGCGTGCGCGTCAAGGCGGTGTCGAACTGCCGATCATTCTTTCCGATCACTGCGATTGGGATGAGCTGACGCAGACGATCACCGAACTTGATCCGGAGCAGGTCTGGGTCACGCATGGGCGTGAAGAAGCCCTGGTCCGTTGGTGCGATCTGAACGGATATTCAGCCCGGCCGCTCCACCTTGTCGGCTATGAAGATGAGGGCGATTGATGGAAGAATTTGCAGCGCTTCTCGACCGGCTTGTATTGACGCCTTCACGCAATGGAAAATTGACCCTGCTTTCCGATTATTTCCATGATACGCCAGACCCTGATCGCGGTTTGGCACTTGCCGCCATTACCGGCGATCTAAACATCGCCAATGTCAAACCGGCCATGCTGCGCACTCTCATCGCAGAGCGCATGGATGAACAGCTTATCGCCTATTCTTATGATTATGTTGGTGATCTTGCCGAGACTATTTCGCTCGTCTGGTCCGCTGACGAGCCTTTACGTTCCAACAGCGTGCCGACACTTGGCGATGTGGTGACGGCTCTTGAGCGTGCTTCGCGCAGCGATGCCGTCCGCATGGTGGAAAAATGGCTGGATCAGCTTGATGCATCGGCGCGCTATGCATTGTTGAAACTGGTAACAGGCGGCATGCGCATTGGTGTTTCAGCCCGCTTGGCAAAGCAGGCTCTGGCCCAGTTCGGGCAAGTGGATGTCACCGAAATCGAAGAGCTATGGCATGGGCTGACCCCGCCCTATCAACCGCTCTTTGCCTGGTTGGAAAAGAGCGCGGACAAGCCCGAAAGCCTCAGCGCTGCGCCATTCCGGCCTGTCATGCTGTCGACGCCTTTGGAGGAGCCCGATTACTCACGCATCAATGCCGGAGAATATGTTGCCGAGTGGAAATGGGACGGGATCAGGGTTCAGCTGACTTCCGAACGGGGGCAGCGCCGCATCTACTCGCGCACCGGTGACGACATTTCCCACGCCTTTCCCGATATTGTCGACTATATGACATTTGAAGGCACGCTTGATGGTGAGTTGCTGGTGGCGCGAAGCGGAGACAATGAAATGGAGATCGGCGCATTTGGCGATCTCCAGCAACGGCTCAACCGAAAGACGGTTTCAGCCAAGCAGCTTGAAAGTCATCCTGCCTTTGTCAGGCTCTATGATCTGCTTGTCGATGGCGGGGATGACATTCGCACCTTGCCATTCATCGAGCGGCGCACGCGGCTTGAAGCTTTCGCAAAGCAGCTTGAGCCGACGCGGTTCGATCTTTCGCCACTCATCGCCTATGATCATTTTGACGATCTGGTGGAACTGCGCAAGACACCGCCGCATCCCATCATTGAAGGGCTCATGTTGAAACAACGCTCTTCCACCTATGTGCCCGGACGACCGAAAGGCCCCTGGTTCAAGTGGAAGCGTGATCCATTCATCATTGATGCGGTCCTGGTCTATGCGCAGCGCGGCCACGGTAAAAGGTCGAGCTATTACTCCGACTATACATTTGCAGTCTGGACCGGACCTGAAACAGAGCCGCATCTGGTGCCGGTGGGCAAAGCCTATTTCGGCTTCACCGATGAAGAGTTGAAACAACTTGACGCTTTCGTGCGCAACAATACGACGGAACGCTTTGGGCCGGTTCGCTCGGTGCGGGCCGAACCCCAGCACGGTCTGGTGCTGGAGGTTGCTTTTGAAGGACTTAACCGTTCCAAGCGGCACAAGTCTGGCGTCGCCATGCGCTTCCCGCGCATATCGCGCCTGCGATGGGACAAGCCGCCCATCGAGGCGGACCGGCTGGAAACGCTTGAAGCAATGCTGCGCGACGACCAGCCCTTGGTCTGAAACCGGTCAGGAAAACTCACCATGAAGGTTATGAGAGAGCCTTTGCAGTGGTGCTATGCGTGGTTTGCCCTTCGACAAGCTCAGGATAGCACCATGAGGGAATGTGATGGGCTGCAAGTTGGTCGCCAACCTTGCAAGATCTGACTCCCTGCGATCAAATCACCTTCCTCATGGTGAGCTTGTCGAACCACGCACAGCATTAATTGCAAATTTATGTTGAGCTATCCTGAGCTTGTCGAAGGGCGAACCACACACAGCACCACTGCAAACATATGGCAAACCACCGACTACTTGCTTTGAATCTCCCAAGCCTTCGGGCCGAAAGTCACATTGAATCTGGAGAGGAACGAACGGCCCAAAAGCCCGTCAATCTCATCGCCGAGTGCTTTCTTGTCGGCCATGACAATCATCGCCACGTCATTGGCTTCGACATTGCCAATATTGACCTTCGATGCGGATGTGTGTTGGGCCAGAGACACGCCATTCGCCGTTTGCATACGCACCGTGAAATCTTCTGAAAGCGGCAGTTTGATGCGCGTCGCAAAATCCCTGCTTATCGATACAAAACTTGCGCCTGTATCGACAATGAAGTTGCCTGCCACACCGTTAATGCTGACGGTTGCCCGGATGACATTCTTTCCCGTAATGGGAAAACGGTCTTTGCCCTTGGCATATTGCTGCTCACATTTGCCCTTTGAAGTGTAGTCCTTCAGCATTGTCTGTGAACGCGCCGTGTCATTTTCAGCTGGATTGATCGATACCCACATCTGGATCGGGGTAATCGCACCACAATAGTCGCCGAGTGCAACATAGCTCAGGGACATCTGACGAAACACTTCGCCACTTATGTTTTCCAGATTATCTGTCAGACCAATCGTCGATTCAAATGCGTTGATCGCTTCCTTGTAGCGCTTTGCATCGCTTAAAATTTGCGCTTTGAGATAGTAGAATTGCGCAAGGTCAGGGGACATGACAAGCAGGTCATCAACGATCTTGAGCGCGCCGTCGAAATCGCTCAGTCCATACAGGGCATCTGCCGCATTATAGAGTGCCACATCTGATGGTCGGCATTTGTTGGAGTATGATTGAAAAACCCTCGCGCTCTCGCGGCTATAACTCTCTCTTTTCAATGCCGTTGCAAAATCATAAGTGACGTTCCAGTCGCAAGGTTCGCTTTGCAGCCTTGCGATTTGCCCTGCAATCGGAGATTTTCTGGCAATCTCCGCCGGTAGTGGCTTCATTTCATAACGCGCATAAAGCCTGGCAAGTTCGAGGTTGGGCTGGGAATCCCGCACTTCGACCGGCTTGGCCGCAGTCAATTGTTGCAAATCTGTAGGGAACAGATCACCGCCCCAAAAGAAGGCGGCGACAGCAACGATCAAAATGCAAATGACGGTGGTGATGGCCGCATATTCACGCCATGCATTATAGCGTGGCGGGCCGCCATTACGGTCTTCCATATCAGCTTTGAGCATAAAAATCTCTTTAATATCAATATAATGGCAATGAATAATCAGGCAACCAAATCTACATTCAAAAGTTTATAGGAAATGGGATTGCCCGGCAAACAAAAACAATGGCGGTTGCATTATGTGCACGCAATGCTCGAAGTGGTTGAATGAATATGGTCAGAAAAATCGGAAGTGATACAACCGAAAACCCGGTCATCGTCCTGTTCCGCCATGATTTGCGCCTGGCGGATAATCGCGCGCTTTATGCTGCCTCCCAGACCGGAAAGCCTGTCATTCCGGTCTTTGTCCTGGACGAGGAGACTGCCGGCTCTACGAGACCCCTGGGTGGTGCGCGGCAATGGTGGCTGCACCATTCGCTCACATCGCTCGACAAATCCTTCCGTGCAATCGGTGTAAAGCTGATCCTGCAAAAAGGCCGGACTCAAGCCATTGTCGATGAGCTTATTAGCCAGACCAAGGCTGATATGGTCCTGTGGAACCGCCGATATGATCCAGCAGGAATCGAGACTGATACGGCGCTCAAAGCGCGATTGCTCGAAAGAGGCTTGAGAGCAGAGAGCTTTGACGGGCATTTGCTGCATGAGCCCTATTCGCTCAAAACAGGAGCGGGCGGATATTACCGCGTTTTCACGCCGTTCTGGCGCGCATTTCTAGGCGGCCCGGAGCCGCGCGATCCGGTTCCCGCACCCACGGAGCTGACTCACTGGACCGGCAATATTTTCTCAGAGGAACTAAAGGATTGGGCTTTGCTTCCGACGCGGCCTGATTGGGCTAAAGGCTTTCACGGTGACTGGACGCCCGGCGAAGAAGGCGCGCAAGAAAAGCTGTCGGACTTTCTGGAAGATCGTGTCGCAGCCTATAAAAATGACCGGGATTTGCCCGGTATTGAAGGCACTTCGCGCCTGTCGCCACATCTTGCCCATGGTGAAATCACGCCATTTCAGATCTGGCATGCATCAAAATCACCGGCAATAAAGGACCAAAATGCCGGACTCGACACATTCCGCAAAGAGGTGGGATGGCGGGAATTTTCCTATCATCTCCTCTTCAACAACCCAAAGTTGCATGAGGATAATTTCAACGAAAGCTTCGATAGTTTTGAGTGGAGCAGCAGCGCCAGAAATTTTAATGCCTGGAAAACCGGCAGGACCGGCTATCCCATTGTCGATGCCGGCATGCGCCAGCTTTGGCAGACCGGCTGGATGCATAACCGGGTGCGGATGATCGTGGCGTCGTTCCTGATTAAGCACCTACTGATCGATTGGCGGGAAGGGGAGAAATGGTTCTGGGATACGCTTGTCGATGCCGATCCCGCCAGCAATGCCGCGAGCTGGCAATGGGTTGCAGGATCGGGTGCGGATGCTTCACCCTATTTCCGTATCTTCAATCCCATCCTCCAAGGCGAAAAATTCGATCCAAAGGGAAATTATGTCCGGCAGTTTGTTGCGGAGCTTAAAGACCTGCCGGATAAATATTTGCACAGACCATGGACCGCACCGGCTGTCGTCCTGAACTCGGCAAATATCGAACTCGACAAAGACTATCCCGGCCCGATTGTGGAGCATGGCGCAGCGCGAAAACGCGCTCTGGAAGCCTATTCACGCACACGCTGACGGGTTTTCCACATAAACGAAAAAAAATATTGCAGGGTCAATATTGGCGCATCAGCACGCAAAAATGGCGTAAAATGGCCCTTGGGTCCATATAGTGCAATATTTTTTGACGCCCCCGTAACTCTTGTTAAACCAAAATATTACGTCGAAACTATTAGAGCCTCCTTGCTTTGCGGCAAATTTTGGCATTTGTTCAGCTCTTCACAATTCTCTTAGAGGGGAAGGAACAAGAAATGACCCTAATGAAACTTAATTTCCGCACCGCGCTGCTGCTCGGATCACTCATGCTCGGCGCCAGCCCGGCCCTGGCTGAAGCTGTGCTCCATCGCGGCAATAGCGGCGAACCACAGACACTCGACCAGTCCCAAACCTCGATTGATATCGAAGCATTCATCGTGAAAGATCTCTATGAAGGTCTCACAGTCTATGATGCCGATGGCAAGATTGTTCCCGGTGCCGCAGAAAGCTGGACCGTTTCCGATGATGGTCTCGTCTATACATTCAAGCTTCGCGCCGATGCAAAATGGTCCGATGGCTCGCCGGTAACGGCTGAAGACTTCGTATTCTCCATGCGACGTGTCGAAGACCCCAAGACTGCTGCTGGCTATGCCAATATTCTCTATCCGATCAAGAATGCGCAGAAGGTCAATAAGGGCGAAGCAAAGCTTGAAGAGCTTGGCGTAAAATCCGTTGATGAAAAGACGCTGGAAATCACCCTCGAACAGCCAACGCCTTTCTTCATCGAGCTCTTGTCGCATCAGACAGCGCTGCCAATCAACAAGGCGAGCTTCGAGAAGAACGGGGCTGAATTCGTCAAGCCCGGCAAATTGGTCGGCAATGGCGCATTCAAGCTCACCGAACATGTGCCGAATGATCATCTGACCGTCGTCAAGAACGAGAATTATTGGGACGCCGCCAATGTCAAACTGGATAAGGTGATCTTCTATCCAATCGACGATCAGGCAGCCAATGTCCGTCGTTATGAGGCGGGTGAACTCGATCTCGTTTACAACTTCTCATCCGATCAGATTGATCGCCTGCGCGCCGCAAATCCGAAGCAGGTTCATGTCACTCCGGCAGCTGCAACCTATTACTACCCATTCGACACACGCACAGAGCCATTCAATGACGTCCGCGTCCGCCGCGCTTTGTCCATGTCTGTCGATCGTGACTTCCTTGCCAACGAAATTTACGATGGCACAAAATTGCCGGTCTACTCGCTCGTTCCTCCGGGCCTTGAATCCTATGGCGATCCCGAGAAGCCAGATTTTGCCGGCCTTTCGCAACTTGATCGCGAAGACAAGGCTGTCGAGCTGATGAAAGAGGCGGGCTATGGCGAAGGCGGGAAGCCGCTCAACATCGAACTCCGCTACAACACCAATCCAAACCATGAGCGTGTTGCAACAGCCGTGGCCGATATGTGGAAAAAGACTTTCGGCGCAACCGTAACGCTGATGAATCTCGATATTTCATCGCATTACGCCTATCTGCAGGAAGGCGGCAAGTTTAACGTCGCCCGTGCAGGCTGGACCGCCGACTATGCGGATGCCGAAAACTTCCTCAATCTGAACGTCAGCACCAACAAGACTTTCAATTACGGACATTATGAAAATCCGGAATTTGATGCGCTGATGAAGAAGTCCTATGCGGAACGTGACCCTGCTGCGCGCTCCAAGATCCTGCACGAAGCTGAAGCATTGATCGCACGCGATCAACCGATTGCTCCCTTGATGAACGATGCCAATCTCTGGCTCGTTGCCGACAAGGTCAAGGGTTGGGGCGACAACCCCAACAATGAACATCTGAGCAAATATCTGAGCATCGCAGAATAAGGAAAGCCTGAATGTGGGTGGCCGCCGGTCACCCACATTCCGCTTACCGATGTCCCGTGCCAAATTTACAAAACTCAAATCCACATGATTTTGGACGCCACCTCATTTCACATGAGGATTGGCAAAGGCTCTATGCGTGGTTCGCCCTTCGACAAGCTCACTTTGCAGGTGGCGGTCTGGCATTAAAACCTCTGCAAAGGTGCTGTGCGTGGTTCGACAAGCTCACCATGAGGAAGATTGTGAGCTGCAATGATAATTGCGACATTGCAAATCTGCGCTCGTGCAGTCCTCAACCTCCCTCATGGTGAGCTTGTCGAACCACGCACCAAGAACCAGGCTCAGCCAAAGCACTGTAGAATTTGGGCAGAAATAGGAGTTTTCATAAGATGTACTTTTCAAAGTTCACTTTAACAACAGCAGTCGCTGCCTCGCTGCTTTTGGGCGCTGCTCCGGCACTGGCGGAAGCTGTCCTGCACCGTGGCAATAGCGGCGAGCCGCAGACACTTGATCCCTCGCAGACTTCTCTGGAGATCGAGGCGTTCATTCTGAAAGATTTGTATGAAGGACTGACGATCTATGATGCGGCGGGCGATATCGTCCCCGGCGCAGCCGAAAGCTGGACGGTTTCCGATGACGGCACTGTCTATACATTCAAGATCAACCCTAAAGCCAACTGGTCCGATGGGTCGCCTGTCACTGCCGAGGATTTCATATTCTCGTTCCGGCGCGTGGAAGATCCCAAAACAGCAGCCGGCTATTCCAATATTCTTTATCCGATCAAGAATGCCGAGAAGGTGAACAAGGGTGAGGCCAAGCTTGAAGAGCTGGGTATGAAGGCACTCGATGCCAAAACCCTGGAAATAACGCTCGAACGCCCGACGCCTTTCTTCCTTCAGCTACTGGCGCATCAGACCGCCCTGCCGGTCAATAAGGCAAGCCTTGAGAAGAATGGTGCCGAGTTCATCAAACCCGGCAAGCTGGTTTCCAACGGCGCTTTTGAACTGGCCGAGCATGTGCAGAACGATCATCTGACGGCTGTCAAAAATCCGGATTATTGGGACGCCGCCAATGTAAAGCTGGATAAGGTTATCTTCTATCCGACCGAAGATCAGGCAGCGGCAGTCCGCCGTTTTGAAGCTGGTGAAATTCAGCTCGTCTATAATTTCTCGGCAGACCAGATCGAGCGCCTGCGCGCCTCATATGGGGATCAGGTCCATGTGAATCCGGCATTGTCGACCTATTTCTACTCATTTGATACACGCGTAGAACCGTTCAACGACGTCCGCGTCCGGCGCGCGCTTTCCATGGCAATTGATCGCGACTTCCTCTCGCGGGAAATCTACAAGGGTGCGCAGCTACCAGCCTACTCATTGGTCCCTCTCGGTATAACCAATTATGGCAAACCGGAAGAGCCAGACTTTGCCACGTGGACCCAGATCGATCGCGAAGACAAAGCTATCGAACTGATGAAGGAAGCCGGTTACGGCAAAGACGGCAAGCAGCTCGAAATCGAGATCAGATACAATACAAACCCCAACCACGAAGCTGTGGCCACCGCCGTCGCCGACATGTGGAAAACGGTCTTCGGCGCCAAGGTCACTCTCTCGCAGATCGATATCAGCGCCCATTACGCCTATCTGAAGGAAGGCGGAAAATTCAATGTGGCGCGTGCAGGTTGGACAGCCGATTATGCGGACGCGGAAAACTTCATGACAATCAACATGAAGAAAAATCCGACCTTTAATTACGGCCGGTATGACAATCCCGAATATGATGCTTTGGTCGAAAAATCCTACACCGAGAAAGATCCGGCCGCCCGTTCCAAGCTTTTGCATGAAGCCGAAGCCATGGTTCTGCGTGACCAGCCGATTGCACCCATGATGAATTTTGGACAGCTCTGGCTTGTGTCGAACAAGGTCAAGGGCTGGGTGGATAACGGATCGAACGACCATCTCAGCAAATATTTTAGCGTCACGGAATAAGACCTTGAGGCGCGATCCGGTTTACGGATTGCGCCCATGATTGGAGAGTAGCCCATGTTCCATTTCATCCTTCGCCGACTGGCGAGCGCGGTGCCGACATTGTTCATTGTCGTCACCATTTCGTTTTTCCTCATGCGCTTTGCGCCCGGAGGGCCCTTCAATCTTGAGCGGCCATTACCACCGGCGACGATGGAAAATCTCATGAAGGCCTATCATCTTGATCAGCCTCTATGGAACCAGTATCTCAACTATCTGAAGAACGCCGTTACCGGCGATTTCGGGCCGAGTTATATTTACAAGGACAATACGATTGCCGAACTCATCGGCAAAGGCCTGCCCTATTCGGTCAAGCTGGGTAGTTTTGCCCTTTTGTTCGCGCTCATCGGCGGCGTGCTTGTCGGCACTCTTGCAGCACTTCGGCAAAACTCATTTTTTGACTTCTTGACCATGTCGGTCGCGACGACCGGTGTTACGGTTCCGAACTTCGTTGTCGGCCCGGTTCTTCTGCTGATTTTTTCACTGACATTCTCGCTTTTACCCGGAGGAGGGTGGGGAGACGGCTCTTGGCCGTTTTTGATATTGCCCGTCATAACGCTTGGGCTTCCGCAGCTGGCCGTTTTTGCACGGTTGACGCGCGGGTCCATGATTGAGGCGCTGCATGCCGACCATATTCGAACGGCCAAGGCTTATGGATTGCCCTCCCGCTCTGTTGTGATCACCCATGCCATGCGCGGTGCTCTTCTCCCCGTGGTTTCCTATCTGGCACCCTGTGCTGCCGCGCTTCTCACAGGTTCCGCTGTCGTGGAGAGCATTTTCACAATACCCGGTGTCGGACGTTATTTCGTCCTCGGCGCCATTAATCGTGACTACACATTGGTGATGGGAACCGTTGTCCTCGTCGCCATTTTTGTCATCGTATTCAATCTAGTGGTCGATATTCTCTACGGCCTTCTCGATCCGAGGGTTCGTCATGACTGATATTCCTGCAACAATTATTCCACCGGAAGAATCCAAAGGCCGCAGTCTTTTCCAGCTCGCCGCCATTCGCTTCCGCCGCAATAAAGCAGCAATGACGGGCAGTATTCTGCTGTTCCTGATCACTGTTTTCTCGTTCCTCGGGCCCTATGTCATCAGCCATAGCTATGATCAGGTGTTCTCGTCCTATGTCACGGTGCCACCCAGCATCGAGCCGCTTCCCAAGGCGGATAGTCTTGGTGAAGTGATGAAAGGCGTCGCCGACCGCGCCAGAGTTGAGTTGCGCGAATTTGCCGTGGACGGCAACACATTCACCGCAACCATTCATTCCGACAAGCCGATTGACCCGCGTTCAACGCGCTATTTCGATCGCGCCAATGAATTCGACAATACACAGGTTGCGGCCACGGAAGATGGTGGCGCAACTCTGAAATTGACGGGCGATGTCAATCGCGAATATTTCCCGTTTGGTACAGATAATAACGGGCGCGACCTGCTTGCCCGTGTCATGCTTGGCGGCCAGATATCCCTTGCTGTCGGCTTTTTGGCCAGCCTCGTTTCGCTGGCTGTCGGTGTCACCTATGGTGCGATATCGGGTTATCTTGGCGGGCGTGTCGACAATGTCATGATGCGCCTTGTCGAAATTCTCTATTCACTGCCCTTCGTGTTCCTTGTCGTTGTCCTCGTCGTGTTCTTCGGGCGAAGTTTCATTCTCATCTTCCTTGTCATTGGTGCCGTTGAGTGGCTGGACATGGCGCGTATCGTGCGTGGCCAGACCCTGGCCTTGAAACGCCGCGAATTCATCGGCGCTGCGCAGGCATTGGGCTTGACTGACTGGCAGATTATCCGTCGTCACATCATTCCAAATACGATTGGTCCCGTCATTGTGTTCGTCACAGTGGTTGTGCCGAAGGTCATTCTTTTGGAAAGCTTTCTGTCGTTCCTCGGCCTTGGCGTTCAAGCGCCTTTGACAAGCTGGGGCGCTTTGATTTCCGAAGGAGCCAACAAAATGCAGTCTGCACCCTGGCTGCTGATTTTCCCCGCCATCTTCTTTGTCGTCACACTGTTCTCGCTGAACTTCATCGGCGATGGGCTGCGCGATGCACTCGATCCGAAGGACCGCTGAGATGACGGACAAGAATGAAACCATATTGTCCGTTCGCGGACTGAAAGTAGACTTCACAACACCGGATGGTGACGTGAATGCCGTCAAGGGCATTGACCTTGATGTGAAGGCCGGAGAAACGCTTGCCGTCGTCGGTGAGTCAGGTTCCGGAAAAAGCCAGACCATGATGGGTATCATGGGATTGCTTGCAGCCAATGGCAAAGTCACCGGCTCCGCGGAATATCGCGGCAAGCAATTGATCGGGCTTCCGATCAAGGAACTCAATAAGGTCCGCGGCTCAAAGATCACGATGATCTTTCAGGAACCCATGACCTCGCTTGATCCGCTTTATACGATTGGGCGGCAGATTGCCGAGCCTATCGTTCACCACAAGGGTCTCAGCTTCAAACAGGCTAAGGTGCGTGTGCTGGAATTGCTCAAGCTTGTCGGCATTCCTGAGCCTGAGCGGCGCATCAATTCTTATCCGCATGAAATGTCGGGGGGCCAGCGCCAGCGCGTTATGATTGCCATGGCGCTTGCCAATGAGCCCGACCTCTTGATCGCCGACGAACCCACAACTGCGCTCGACGTTACCATTCAAGCGCAAATATTGGACCTGCTGCGCGACCTGCAAAAGCGGTTTGGCATGGCCATCGTGCTCATCACCCACGATCTTGGCATTGTGAAACATTTTGCCGAAACTGTGGTTGTGATGCGCAAAGGTGAAGTGGTCGAAAGAGGCACTGTCGAGCAAATCTTCGAACGGCCGCAGGAAGACTACACCAAAATGTTGCTGGACGCTGTTCCCAGCGGCAGCAAGGCTCCCCCGGCGGAAACCGCTCCTGTCGTGCTTGAAGGGCGCAATGTTTCCGTCGACTTCAGAATAGGTGGAGGGTTCCTTACCAGTGCCCACACGCTTTTCCGTGCTGTGGATGGCGTGACTATCCGTCTTCAGGAAGGCCAGACAATCGGCATCGTGGGGGAATCCGGATCGGGCAAATCGACCTTGGGTCGCGCTCTGCTGCGTCTCTTGCCGAGCAGTGGCCACTATCATTTCGCCGACAAGAATATTTCGAGCTTTGGCCGGTCCGCCATGCGGCCATTGCGCAAACAGTTGCAATTGGTATTCCAGGACCCTTACGGCTCGCTTTCGCCGCGGCAGACTGTTGGTGAAATCATCACAGAGGGGCTGCTCATCCATGAGCCGCAACTAAGCCGATCAGACCGTGACAAACGGGCGGTTGCCGCCTTGAAGGAAGTTGGGTTGGATCCCGCTGCCCGCAACCGTTATCCGCATGAGTTTTCTGGCGGACAACGGCAACGCATCGCCATTGCCCGCGCTATCATTTTGAAGCCGAAGGTCGTTATCCTCGATGAACCGACATCCGCGCTGGATCGCTCGGTGCAGGGACAGGTTATCGAACTATTGCGTGATCTTCAGTCAAAGCATGGACTGTCCTATATTTTCATCAGCCATGATCTGGCGGTCATCAAAGCCATGTCCGATTATGTGGTGGTGATGAAGAACGGCAAAATCGTCGAAGAAGGTCAGACCGAAGACATATTTGAAAGCCCGCATCATGAATATACAAAGACGCTCATTGGTGCTGCTTTCGATCTCGATTAACCGGGGGCAAAACCAGGCGTGATCCAGCTTCACACAGGACAGGCACGGGAAAAAATCGAAGCGATTTTCCGTGCCTACCTGGAAAACCACAAAAAGGCAGGAGTTCTTCCCGACTTTATTTGAACTGGGAAGACTTTTTCCGCAAAAGGGCGGAATTTTGCTGAAGAATCGTCGATTTTTACCCAAAAAATACAACCTACGCATGCAATTTAGTTGTTGTCGGTTGAATGATGCCCGATCTGGATATTGAAGCTTTCTGAAAGCGCCCGCTTGTCCCCGCAAGCGGGCGTTTTGCATTTGCCTCCATGGTTATGCGGAAAACTCATCACCTTGTCGCGGGACTAACTTTTGAGGCTGCTCACCCAATTCACCCGAGGAGCACAGGCAAGTCCCACAGGCTTCCTGACATTCCTGTTTGACTCCCGGTTTCTTTCGTGCTCAATTGGCACAATGGTCCAACCAATTTAGAAAGAGCGTCGCTTGATCAGCCAGATCCTTTCTCCAGTTCATACATCTTCACGGGACGATGCGGTTTTGCAGGCGCTTGTTGGATTTGTGACGGATGAGGGGCTTGTGCCAGGCGACCGTTTACCGACGGAACGTGTCCTTGCCGAGCGCTTGAAGGTGAGCAGGACAACTGTCCGCGAAGCGCTCACCCGCTGGCAGGAATTGGGCCTCGTGGAGCGGCGGCAGGGCAGTGGCACTTATTTGAAGGCAGCCGTTACGCGCAATATGCTGCACATGCCGCTCACTCTTGCTTCTGGCAATGATTTCAATAGCTTGATGCATACATTGGAAATTCGGCGCGGCCTTGAAGCTGAGGCGGCGGCTCTATCGGCAGCACGTGTCAGCGATGCGGATATCGCCATGATCGAGCAAAAACTGATCAAGATGGAAGAGGCATTTCATGAACGCCATGGCATGTCCGCCGATGAGGATTGGGACTTCCATCTGGCTGTCTTCCGCACATCTGGCAATCCTTTATTCGAGCAGATTATCGCTGCCATGTATGAAATGTTTCACCGCTTCTGGGAGCACCCGCTTGGCGTGCGCGACTTCGGTCATGCCAGCTTTCCCTACCATCGCACCTTGTTCAATGCGATAGCCGCGCGCGATCCTATTGCTGCCAGAGCAGAGGCACTGAAGTTGATCGCCACAGTCGAGGATGACCTGAAGCGCGGTGCCGCCAACCTGAAAAAACAAACCCAGAAAAACCGAGTTCATATTTAGAATGAATGATAACCCTTTTTTCCACGATCAGGACATGATGGCGCAAGCCGCAACTCTGCTGGCGCATGACGATCCTTTTCCAGGCGGTTCTGTTGTTCCGCCAATCTATCAAACTTCACTTTTCACCTTCACGAATTACGCCGAAATGGCCGATGCTTTCGCCGGTCGCAAGCGCCAACCAATGTATTCCCGCGGTGATAACCCGACTGTCATGGAGTTTGAAAAGAAGATCGCGGCGCTTGAAGGCGCTGAGGCGGCACGGGCTTTTTCCAGTGGAATGGGTGCGATCAGCGCCATGGTTCTTGCCTTCGTCGGCGCAGGCGAACGCATTGTTTCTGTTCGCAATTGTTATGGCGATGCCTACCGTCTGTTCGAACGTCTTCTGCCTCATCTTGGCATCAAGGTAGACTATGTCGATGGCTCCGATCCCGATGCTGTCGCCGCTGCTTTGCCGGGCGCCAAGCTGCTTTATCTGGAAAGTCCAAGTTCCATGATGTTCGAATTGCAGGACATCGCTCATTATGCGCGTCTTGCCAAACAACATGGCGTCGTCACCACAATCGACAATTCCTGGGCAACGCCGCTTTTCCAAAAGCCAATCAGCCATGGCATTGATTTGGTTATGCATTCCGCGTCCAAATATCTGGGCGGACACAGCGATACGGTCGCTGGCATTGTCTCCGGCTCGCAAGAAATGATCGACCGGATCAATGGCCGCACCTATTCTTACCTCGGCGCAAAGCTCTCGCCATTCGAGGCCTGGCTTCTTTTGCGCGGGCTGCGCACGCTGACATTGCGGTTGCCGCATCACATGAAGAGCGGCCTTATCATCGCTGAAAGGCTTAAAGGCCACGGCAATGTCGAGCGGGTCATGCACCCGGTCTATTCAAACCATCCTGGCAAAGCCACGCTTAGCGGTTATTCGGGCCTGTTTTCATTCGAGGTAACGGACGATATCGACGTGCCTGCCTTTGTCGATGCGTTGAAACTGTTCCGCATCGGCGTCAGCTGGGGCGGTCATGAAAGCCTCGTTGTCCCCGCACTTGCTTCCTTGCAGCAAACGCCGGACGCAAATTCGATCGGGCGCTTCGGTGTCAGCCCCCGAACGATCCGCCTACATGTCGGACTGGAAAATGTCGAGGAACTCTGGGCGGACCTCGCCAACGCATTCACCGCGGCAAAACGCTGAACTTAAAAACAAGATGGGAGCATAAAATGCAAAAAAGAATGGGAATATTTCTGGCCAGCGCAATCGCAGCACTGTCCATGACAGTATCGGCAGCCTTTGCTGATACGACAATCAAAATGGTGGAGGTCATCACCAGCCCGCCTCGTACCGAGCTGTTGAAAAAGCAGATTGCCAGCTTCGAACAGGCAAACCCCGGCATAAAGGTGGAACTTGTATCGCTTCCATGGGGACAGGCGTTTGAGAAATTCCTGACCATGGTCCAGGCCGGGGACACGCCCGACATCGTCGAGATGCCCGAACGCTGGATGGGCCTTTATGCCAACAACGCGCAGCTTGAAGACCTTGGGCCTTATCTCGCCAAGTGGAAAGATGCTGGCACGCTCGGTGATCGCGCCAAGCAGTTCGGTTCGGTCGTCGATAACAAGCAGTACATGATCCCTTACGGCTATTACATCCGAGCCATGTTCTGGAACAAGAAGCTCTTCGCCGAGGCAGGTCTCAAAGAAGCGCCGAAGACACTCGACGAATTCATGGAAGCCAATAAGAAGATTTCTGCGATCAAAGGCAAATATGGTTATTGCCTGCGCGGTGGTCCTGGCGGCTTCAACGGCGTTCAGATGTTCATGAACATTGCCAATGGCAAGGGCGGCTATTTCAATGCCGATGGCACAGCGACAATCAACGAACCCGGCTCGGTCAAGGGTCTGGAGTTGCTGGCCGACATTTACAAGAATGGCTATGCTCCAAAAGACAGCGTGAGCTGGGGCTTCAACGAGATCGTCACCGGCTTTTACTCCGGAACCTGCGCAATGCTTGATCAGGATCCAGATGCACTGATCGGCATTGCTGAAAAAATGAAAGCGGAAGACTTCGGCGTCGCTCCCTTGCCAACAGGACCAAACGGTAAATCCTACCCGACTTTGGGTTATGCAGGTTGGGCGATGTTTGCTGATTCCGAGGTCAAGGATGACGCATGGAAACTGATGGCGACATTGCTTTCGCCTGAAGACAATATCGAATTCGCCAAGAATGTTGGGGTTCTGCCGATTCACAATGGTGCGGACAAAGACCCATATTTCGGCGCTGAAGCCTTCAAAGGATGGTTTGAGGAAATCAACGACCCAAAAACCTTCGAATTGGTGACACCACCAACCCATCTTGAAAACCTCGGCAATTTCTATGACTCCGTTTCAGTCAAGAATTTTCAGGAAGTATTGCTCGGCCAGAAAACGCCAAAAGCCGTTGCTGATGAGTGGGCTGCTTTCCTCACCGAACAGCAGCAAGCCTGGATGGCCAAGAACAAGAAATAATCTAAGTTGAATGAATGCTCCGGTGCGCTGTGCCGGAGCATTCATTGCGGGGATTGCAATTGCCTTGTGCGTGGTTCGACAAGCTCACCATGAGGGAAGTTTATAAGCTGCGGGGAGCCGGATTCTGAGACGTTGCAGAAAACCTTGCAACTAACCACGTCCCTCATGGTGAGCTTGTCGAACCACGCACAAAACCTATGCAAACGAGCTTAAAGCATTGTGTCGTGTATTATGGAGAAAGATTCTAATGACACACGCAACAGCGGCGGGTTTGCCGCAGGGGAATGGAAGGGAAGGTGGCAAGCGCCGTTTCTCGACTGTTTTCGAACCATGGCTCTATCTGAGCCCCGCACTTGTCCTGCTTTTGCTCGTGCTCGTCGTTCCGCTGATATTCGGTATCAGCTATTCTTTCCGGAAGTTCTCGGCGTTCAAATCTGAATTTGTCGGCCTTGGTCAATATGAAGCCCTGCTGCATGATGCAAATCTCGGTCAGGCGCTGATGAATACACTGTGGTGGACTGTTGCCAGCCTCGTTTTGCAGTTCTTCCTTGGTTTAGGATTGGCATTGCTGCTTGATCGCAATTTTTACGGCAAGAAAGTGGTGCAGGCCATCGTATTCCTGCCTTGGGCAGTTCCGTCCTTCCTTTCAGGTCTTACATGGGCGTGGCTTTTCAATCCGATTGTCGGGCCTTTGCCACACTGGCTGTTCGCTTTGGGGCTCAAGTCCGAACCCACCAATATTCTCGCTGATCCAGCCACCGCCATGTGGGGGCCTATCATAGCGAATGTTTGGTTCGGCGTGCCCTTCTTCGCCATCACCCTGCTGGCTGCGTTGAAATCCATTCCCGGCGAACTGCATGAAGCTGCGGCCATTGATGGGGCGAGCCCGTGGCAGCGCTTCATGAAAGTGACCCTGCCTTTTCTCGCGCCCACCATTGCGATCACAGTGATGCTGCGCACCATATGGATCGCCACTTTTGCCGACCTGATTTATGTCATGACCGAGGGCGGACCCGCGGGCTCAACCAATACAGTTGCAACCTATATTTATGTGAGCGCTTTCAAGACGCTGGACAAAGGCTACGCCTCAGCGGTCGCGGTACTCCTGCTTGCACTCCTCATCCTCTACGCGATTGTTTTGATCCGCATTCGCAAATCTCTCGTGAGGTATTCCTGATGATCGCCGGTCGCTCACGCAATGCCAGGATTCTTGGCGGAATTGGCCTTTATAGCGCAGTCGCCGCCTATGTAATTTTTGCGCTCTTTCCCCTGTTCTGGACACTGAAAATTTCAGTCACGCCGCAATCGCTTCTCTATTCAGAGGGCATAACGCTTTGGCCGTCATCAGCAACATTCGAGAATTACAAGACTGTTTTGCGCGCTACAGACTTTCCGCGCTACTTCGTCAATAGTGTCATTGTATCAGTCATAACGGCAGTGCTGGTAACAATCATTGCATCGGCGGCCGGCTATGCAATGTCGCGCTTCTCATTTCGTGGAAAAACGACTGTCGCCGTCACACTCTTGCTGACCCAGACGTTTCCTCTGGTCATGGTGATACCGCCAATTTATCGAATAATGGGCCAGCTTGGGCTGACTGACAGCCTGACCGGTCTGATCATCATCTATACTGCCTTCAACATCGCCTTTGCCACATTTCTCATGCAATCGTTTTTCGATGGCATCCCGAAAGACCTGGAAGAGGCAGCGATGATCGATGGCTGCAATCGCAGCCAAGCCTTGCGCCGCGTTATCATTCCTCTGACCCTACCGGGAATGGGGGCAACACTCGGTTTCGTATTCACTGCGGCATGGAGCGAATTGCTGTTCGCATTGATGCTTATTAGCAGCGACAACCAGAAAACCTTCGCGGTTGGCCTACTCACATTCATTGGCAAGTTTGCGGTCGACTGGGGTCAGATGATGGCCGCCTCGGTGCTGGCTTTGATACCCGCATGTCTATTCTTCGCCTTCCTGCAACGATACCTCGTCACAGGCCTCACGGCCGGTGCGGTGAAGGGCTAATAAGGGATTTAACACGATGGCTTCTGTCACTATTACCAACGTCCAGAAAAGCTACGGCGCCATGAATGTGCTCTCTGCCGTTAATCTCGAAATTCCGGATGGCGAATTTGTCGTGCTTGTCGGGCCGTCAGGCTGCGGCAAGTCCACCTTGCTACGCATGATCGCCGGGCTTGAAGAAATCTCCGCCGGAGAGATCAGGATTGGCGACCGCGTCGTCAATGATGTAGCGCCAAAGGATCGTGACATTGCCATGGTGTTTCAATCCTACGCGCTTTACCCGCATATGGATGTGGCCGCGAATATGGGCTTCAGTCTCACGCTGCGCAAAACTGCCAAGGAACTTGTTCTGGATCGGGTCGGCGGCGCCGCCAAGCGATTGGGGCTGGATGTGCTTCTTCAGCGTCTGCCGCGCCAGCTTTCCGGTGGTCAGCGCCAGCGGGTTGCCATGGGCCGCGCTATTGTTCGTGATCCCAAAGTGTTCCTTTTTGACGAACCACTCTCCAATCTCGATGCCAAGCTTCGTGTGCATATGCGTACGGAAATCAAGGCGCTGCACCAGCAGCTGAAAACCACATCGGTTTACGTCACCCATGATCAGGTGGAAGCAATGACCATGGCAGACCGCATTGTGGTCATGCATGATGGCATTATCCAGCAAGTCGGCACGCCCTTGGAACTATACGATAATCCGGCCAATATTTTCGTTGCAGGATTCATCGGATCTCCGGGAATGAACTTCCTTCCAGCTGTGGTACGCCGCGAGGGGGATAAGGCTTGGGCCGAGTTGAGCGACGGTCAGACCATTGGCCTGCTTCCGCAATTGGAAATCTCGGACAGCGAAAGAGTGACAATTGGCATTCGCCCCGAGAATATTGAAGTCGGCGGCGGCACCGGTCTGAAGGCGCAGATAGAGGTCATAGAGCCTCTTGGTCTGTCGACGCAGTTCTATACGAAGCTTTCCGGGCACCAGACCTGTATATTCGCCATGGGTAGGACAGACCGGCAACCCGGAGATATGATTGGACTTGGCATCAAGCCAGAGAATGTCCATCTTTTCCATGGCGCGAGCGGTTTGCGCATCGGGTAGGCCATATAGAGAGCATAGACGTCTTTGCGTGGTTCGCCCTTCGTCAAGCTCAGGAGCTCGCATGAGGGGATGGGTGGGCTGCAAGTCTCGTGAATCGAGCTCGATGCAATGGCATAAACCTTCCTCATGGTTAGCTTGTCGAACCACGCGGAAGGTCTATGCAAAATGGTTCAAGAAATTGTGCCTGCGCCCGTAAGGTTGGCAATTGAAGAAAACAACCGCACCGAAATTATATTCCTGATATCCCGTAAAATGTGGTATGAATTTCGTCTAATTCTACTTTCATGACGCTAGAATGCCTATACAGGCGATCTACAAAGTGACATTTTCCAATCATTAGCCCAAATGCGTACAAAGACGCAGCGGCGCATAGATATCGGATGGAAATAAAATGAACTGGCTGAAATCAATCGTCGTCATCGGTGCTCTGGCAATCTCACCCGTGCATGCATTCGCAGGCTCGAACCTTGAGGAAATCAAGTCCGCAGGTGTTCTCAAGATTGGTACTGAAGGCACTTATGCGCCATTTACCTATCACGACGCCGCCGGCAAGCTTGTTGGTTTCGATGTGGAAATCGGCGAAGCCATTGCCAAAAAGCTCGGCGTGAAAGCCGAATTCCTGGAAGGCAAATGGGATGGTTTGATTGCCGGTCTTGACGCCAAGCGCTACGATACTGTTATCAATCAGGTCGGCATTACCGAGGCCCGCAAGGCCAAGTATGACTTCTCCGAACCCTACATCGCATCCAAGGCCGTTCTCATCGTCAAAGGCGACAATGATGAAATCAAGGGTTTTGCTGATCTGAAGGGTAAAAAGTCTGCTCAATCTCTTTCCAGCAATTTCGGCAAGATCGCCCAGAGCAATGGCGCAGAGCTGGTTGGAACTGACGGCTTCGATCAATCAATCCAGCTTCTGTTGAGCGGACGCGCCGATGCAACCGTCAATGACAGCCTGTCGTTTCTTGACTTCAAAAAACACAAGCCCGACGCCAATGTAAAAATTGCAGCTGAACAGGCCGATGCGGATTTCTCCGGAATCATCATTCGCAAAGGCGAGCCTGAATTGCTGGCAGAAATCAACAAGGCGCTTGAAGCAATCAAGACCGATGGCACTTATAAACAGATTGCCGACAAATATTTCGGCCAGGACGTTTCCAAGTAATCACCGTTTACGGCAAACAGAATTTACGCTCTAACAGGGCAGGGGGTTTGTCCCCCTGCCTTTTATTTTTTCCAAGGAGAAGAGGCCGTGCCCAGCTGGCTTACTTTGATGCTCGAATCCTTGCCCTCACTCTTGTGGGCTGGCTTGATCTTCACCATTCCGCTGACGCTTTTATCGTTTGTGCTGGGGCTCTCTGTTGGCCTGCTCGCAGCGCTTATAAGGCTTTTCGCTCCCGCGCCCTTTGCGGCCATCATCAAATTCTACGTCTGGATTATCCGTGGCACACCGTTGCTGGTTCAGCTTTTCCTGATCTTCTATGGCCTGCCAAGCGCCGGAATTGTTCTTGATGCTTTCACCGCTGCACTGATTGGCTTCACGCTCAATATCGGCGCATATACGTCTGAAATTCTTCGTGCCGTCATTTCCTCTGTTCCGAAAGGCCAGTGGGAAGCGGCATATTCTATCGGCATGAATTGGTCGCAAGCCATGCGACGCACGATCCTGCCACAAGCTGCCCGCGTCGCAGTGCCCCCCTTATCCAACACATTTATCTCACTGGTAAAGGACACTTCTCTCGCTGCCGCCATCACCGTGCCCGAGCTTTTCCAGGCGGCACAGAGGATTGTCGCCACGACCTATGAGCCACTTATTCTCTACATTGAAGCGGCGATCATCTACCTCATTTTAAGCTCGGTTCTCTCATCCTTGCAGGCAAGACTGGAAACGCGGCTCAACCGGTATGGTGGCTTTCTGGAGGCCCGGTCATGATGATCCAACTCAAGAATATCGAGAAGAATTTTGGCGATCTTCAAGTCCTGAAGAATGTCTCTCTTGATGTAGCAGAAGGTGCGGTCATGGCACTTGTCGGCCCCTCCGGTGGCGGCAAGAGCACGTTGCTTCGCTGCATTAACCTGCTTGAAATTCCCACCGCTGGCAGCGTCGAAATCGCCGGAGACCGTCTTGAGTTTCAGCCGGGCGTCAAACCTTCGACGAAACAAATTCAATTGCTCCGGCGTCACACCGGCATGGTCTTTCAGAACTTCCAGCTCTTTCCGCATCGAACCGTGATTGAGAACGTGACCGAGGGCCTGACCACCGTTCTCAAATGGCCCAAAGAGAAGGCGAGGGAGCGCGCAAAGGCCCTCTTGGAAAAAGTTGGCCTTGCACATAAATCGGAGGTCTGGCCCTCAACACTTTCCGGCGGACAGCAACAGCGTGTCGCCATTGCCCGTGCATTGGCTCCATCACCCAAGGTCCTTTTGTGCGACGAACCTACCTCTGCGCTCGACCCGGAACTATCGGGCGAGGTGGTCGATGTTCTGGCTCAATTGGCGCGGGAAGGCACAACAATGGTCATGGCCACGCATGATTTGCGGCTGGCTTCACGCATCGCCAATGAAGTGATCGTATTGGATGGCGGCGTAATTGTTGAAACGGGTACTTCACGTGATATCTTCACTCAGCCCAAGCATGAACGTACAAAACGCTTCATAGCCACGCTGACTCACGATGGTCATATGCATGGCGAGGGTATTTAAAAAACCGAGCTAAGCGACCTCGACGCGATTTCGGCCGCTTAGCTTTGCATGATAAAGTGCCTTGTCAGCAGCCTTGAGCAAGGCCTCCATGCTTGCATATTTCTCGCCCAAGCTGGCAACACCGGCGCTCACAGTGACATTGACGCTTTCCGATCCCGAGACAAAATCCGTATTTTCAATCTCGCTGCGCACGCGTTCTGCCAATGCATTGGCAGCATCCTGTTTTGTATTGGCGAGCAGTAGCAAGATTTCTTCGCCGCCATAGCGGACCACAACATCACCAAGGCGCACATTCTTCTGGATGATTGCCGCCACATCAGCCAGTACCGTGTCACCCGTATAATGTCCAAGCCTGTCGTTGATTGTTTTGAAATGATCAATATCAATCATTATCAACGAGCAATGGGCCGCTTTGGCTCGATTATCATTCATTGCTCTTAAAGCTGCCTTGTCGAAGGCCCTGCGATTCTGGAGCTTTGTCAGGGGATCCACAGAAGCTTCATGCTCCAGCGCCCTGATGATCCTCAAGCGGGATTTTTCCCTTTCCAGGAAATTGACGATAATGACCACATTGGCAATATTGGCCAATATGACTGCGATCAATGGCGCGCCGACAATGGTTGCAACGACTTCACCTGGCAGCAGCACAACGGAAATAATCGAGAGCGATGCAGCCAGCCCGATGAGCGTCGAGCGACCAAAGCCAACCGGAATTTTTCGGACCGGAACACGCGCTGCAGCATAACTCACGCAGCAAAGCATCAAGATGGACAACAGCCCTGGCACGACACCAACGCCGCCGAGCCATATGCGATAGGCAGCGATCAATAAAGCAGCAATGACGGTGCCAATAAGTCCCCCATAAGGATAAACAATTGCCAGGAGAGCGGTGCGGCCATCGAAGAAGACACCCGGTGCCGGCATCACCGCATCGTTCATCGACAATATGGCACCAGTGGCAAAGAGGATGCCGATAGCAGCGCTCTTTTTCCAACCATTCGGAAAATTACGAATGACCATCGAATAGGAAAGGATGACGAGCGCGGTTATACCAAGTATCCGCACAATCCCCGTCGCCAGTATGCTTAATTCCATTTCATTCTCAACGTATAGAACCGACAGTTGATCTACATTCGGTATTGTTGGAGCATGGCCTGTGCACCACGCAAAAACAACCTCTGAATGTCACTGGGGCTTTCATTTGATGTTAAACCTGGTCCAAGCACCTTGGGAGCAAGAGACTCTAAAGCCTTTAGGCCAGTCCTTCTTCAGTCAAAGCTCGTTGTACTGAGTGCATACGCTCGATCCTATCCCGATATTCGAGGAGCCGCCGCGATACTTCCATATTCGACATGCGCGCCCAGCGTAACATGACATAGAGAAATGCATCCGCCACGCTGAAATCGCTGCCCAACAGAAATGGTTCATCGAGCACCTCGGTGAGATAGGCGAACCGCCCGGCGACCATTTTGGTCAGGTCGCTTTTTGCTTCGTCACCCGGCAGGAAAAAGGAAAAGACGAAGGGCTTTTGAATTTCGCTTGATATGAAAGCCAGCATCTCAGTTTGCCTGTCGATATCAGGCTTTGACCCTTCCGAAAATCGCGGCGAGTTTCGTGAGAGCCAGTTGAGAATTGCAACATTTTCCGTAAGTTGCCGGCCATCGTCAAATTCCAGCAGGGGTACATAGCCCTTGGGATTTACCTTATTGTAATCGCCAGGTTCCTTGATGGTTCGCGTGAAAACATCCACCTTGATCAGCTGCGGCGTATGACCGCCTTCCGCAAGGGCGATATGCCCGGCTAAAGCACAAGTGTCGGGAGAATAGAAATATTTCATGATTGGACCCTCTCGAATAGCGTTAGACCCGGTTTCGGCGCGCGGCCAAGATAAAAGCCTGTTTCAGTAATTTGCAACAGCGAGCCTTGTCCCGGCGCAACATAAGGGATTTTGCAGCGCACCATTGGTTCATGGGGAAAACAACTTCTAGGGACTGGACCAATCCGGGAGAGGGGTTCAACTGTAGCTGAAGCGAGTCTCCTGGCAGGCTGGCTACGACCTTCTGACAGAAAACCCCACTGATAAAGGAATAATCATGCAGCAGCCTCACAAAGTGCCGGTGCGTAATCTTGTTGCTGCTGTTATCGGCAATGCGCTCGAATGGTATGATTTTCTTGTGTTTGCCTTTATGACACCCATCATCGCGCGGTTGTTTTTCCCGGTCGATCCCTCCGCCTCAAGCAGCGACTTGAATGCTATCTTGATGACCACGGCCATTTTTGGCGTCGGGTTTCTGATGCGTCCCGTCGGCGGCATTATTCTTGGTCTTTATGGCGACAAGCATGGCCGCAAGGCTGCCATGGTGTTGATCACTTCGCTCATGGCGGTTTCCATGGCGATCATCACATTCGCTCCGACCTATCAAGCGGCGGGCGTGTTGGCTCCATTGCTGATCCTTATCGCCCGGCTGATACAGGGCTTTTCGGCCGGCGGCGAATTCGGCACGGCGACAGCATTGCTCATCGAGATGGCACCTCGCGAAAAGCGTGGCTTTTATGGCTCCTGGCAAATGACCGGCCAGATGATCGGATTGTTGATTGGCGCCGCCGCAGGCACGTTAATGACAGTCTATTTTACGCAGGAACAGATCGAGGCATGGGCTTGGCGCATTCCCTTTTTCGTTGGCCTGGTCATCATTCCTGTTGCCGTCTATATCCGTCAACGGCTTGATGAGACCGAAGTATTCCGCAATGCCAAACGGGAAGAGACCGTTAAAGGCACCCACATCAGTATCGGAGAATTGCTGGCAAGCTCATGGCGCGAAACAGTATTGGGCATCGGGCTTGTCGCAGCTGCTACTGTTACGGTGTATATAACCTTCACCTATCTCGTGACCTTCGCGACGAAGATCCTTCAGCTGCCACTTCAGGAAACGTTCGAGGTTCAGATGCTTGGGGCATTGTGGGTTGTTGTCCTGACACCCTTGATGGGTATCCTTTCCGATAGGGTGGGCCGAAGCAAGCTGTTGATCACCTCGCTTGCGGTCTATCTCGTCATCTTGTTTCCGCTCTATTCGTGGCTGACAGCCGCTCCCACGATCAGCAGGCTTATCGTGGTACAGCTGGCAACCGGTCTTTGCGCGGCAGCATTCTTTGCCGTGTTCAGCACAGTCATGGCCGTGCTCTTTCCAACACGCGTGCGGTCTTTGGGCCTGTCAATCTCGTACAATATTGCCGTGATGCTCATTGGTGGTTTTGCACAGTTCATCGTGACCTGGCTGATCCAGAAGACCGGATCACCCATGGCGCCGACTTATTATGTCATGTTCGGCGTGGCGCTCGGCCTCATCGCTGCATTGATCCTCGGCAAGAGGGCAGATAGCAACGAGCATTTCTGATAGCAGGGTACTTTGGCGAAGTACGCATTAGATTGGGATGCACCGCCGGGCGCGTTGCATCCTCCTAAACCAGACATTCAATACGTGTCGCACTTCATCCTTGAACCCACCCCGGATACACATAGTTATCGCGTAATCTATCTTATGGAACCAAGCCAGATCCAGCAATGCGCGATCTGAAGCAATTCGAATTTCTCTGTTTTAGCTTGAGACCTCTAAATCGCCGCGGCGTGCAATTCTGCCGCCGGTCTGTGGTTTTGCAACGCCTGTTGTGTGCGGGAAACTGAGTGGCAGTCCCTTAAGCGAACGCATTGCCAGATAAGCGAAGCATTCCGCTTCTACCGCATCGCCGCGCAGGCCCACATCGTCAGCGATGATCACCTCCACACTAGCTCGCTTGGCAATTTCCTTCATCATGACCGGGTTCTTGCGCCCACCGCCACATACGACAATCTTCTTGGGTCGTTCCGGCAGAAGGTCCAACGCTTTTCCCACCGCGCCAGCAGTAAAAGCTGTCAGGGTCGCTGCACCATCTTCAAGACCAAGACCGTCAGCCATAGATGCCGGGAAATCAAACCGATCAAGCGATTTAGGATATGGTGCATGGAGGAATGGATGGCTGAGAAGCACGCGCAAGCGCTCCTCATCAACGTTTCCACTTGCGGCAATCTTGCCGTCACGGTCCATTTCCTTGCCCGTTTTCGCCCGAATCCAGTCATTGACCGGAGCATTGGCCGGACCGGTATCAAAGGCGATCATGTCGCTTGAATTGCACCAGGTGATGTTGGCGACACCGCCCAGATTGAGCATGGCATGATCGGCGCCAGCTCCAATCTTTTGCAACATGGCCTTGTGATAAATCGCCGAAAGCGGCGCTCCTTGCCCGCCTGCCTCTACATCCGCAGAACGGAAATCGAACACAACATCCGTTCCAACAATCCGCGACATGATTGCGCCATCGCCCAATTGTCGTGTGAATCCGCGATTTCCACCTTGAGGCGCCACATGGAGAACCGTCTGACCGTGAAAGCCGACAGCTGCAATATCGGAAGACTGGAAGCCATGCTTTTCAAGGAATAGATTGACGGCAAGCGATTGCGCTTCCGTCAACGCGATTTCCGCTTTGCGAAAGATTTCCGGCTCAGGACCCTTGAATTGCCATTCACGGGCAATGTCCAAAGTTTCCGCCAAAAGCGAGCGAATATCGGTGGGATAAGGTGCCAATTCCCAGGGGCCGAACTCGTCAATGGTTTCGCCATCACTGCGTATCATTGCAATATCGATGAAACCATCCAGCACAGTGCCGGTCATGAGACCGACTGCCCAGCTTGACTTCATATCGGAGGTTTTAGGATGGTTCATACGGCGGACTGCGCTCCCGAGCGATTGCGGTATTTCGCAGCCTTGTTAACCCGTTGGCGGCATGATCCGCAAGCGCCGTTTCCTATTGTAATCTGGGCAAGAGAGGAGCTATTTGCGAACGGCTCCAGCTATCCGCCACTGGCAATATATTGACTGTAGACCTCAACGCCCAGCCAGATAAGCGCTGCTAGCCCGAACAACACGACCAGCACTACCAGAATTGGGTAACCCTGTTCGCCCTGCTTTATCCTTGGCGCTTCGATCCTCTTGGCCATTGTTAATCCTCAAATCTTATGGTTCTGACCAACAAAAAATGGTGCGGCCAGCCGTTTCAAGTGGTGGCTTGAAAGACTGGCCGTACGGATGCCAAAACTTACGCTGCAGCAGCGTTGATGCGATTTTCTGCCATGCCGGTCAGAGCCTTATCAGTCTTTAGCTCTTCATCGAGATTTTGCTGAAGCAGGGCGGCGCAATCATGGCGACCAAGCTGCTTGGCCCATGCGACGAGCGTGCCATAGCGTGTAATTTCATAATGCTCGACAGCCTGAGCGGCAGCGATCAACGCCGCATCGAGAACGCGATCATCATCTACCTCGCCTGCAATGTCGTCGGCCTCTTCCAGAATGCCATCAATGGCTGGGCAATTCACACCACTGACTTCAACACCATGCTGGGCAAAAACCTGCTCCAGACGCTCAATCTGCAGATGTGTTTCCTGCAGATGTTTTTCAAATCCATCCTTGAGAGTTTGATCAGTAGCCTTGTCGATCATCTCGGGCAAAGCTTTTACGATCTGGTTTTCCGCATAGTAAATATCCCGAAGCGTATGGACGAACAGGTCGTCCATCGTTTTGATATCCTTGGAAAAAAATCCCATGTTCATTCTCCTGATTACAGACACAGACCACCACTCGCAGCCAGGCGGCTTGCGTTCGTAGTCGTTGATATTTGGTTACAGGGAGGAAACGATGATGCCCGGCAATGGTTCCTGAGTTGCAATTACAATTGCACAGGTCGATCAAAGCGGCCTTTACCAGCCAGCTCAACAAGGTACGTCTTGCCCGCATCAGGATCAGTCTTGTGATAAGCCTCGCTCATATCATGATAGGCCGTTGTAACGATCATGCTCGCCGTATCCTCGCTGACAAATGCGGGACAGGAAGGCTGCTTTACGGGCATCGTGATGGAATGTATGCGCTTACCGGATGGCGAATAGACATCCACGGCTGAACGGCCCCAACAGGCATTCCACAGATTGCCATCGCCATCGACTACAGAACCGTCAACGCCGCCCTTTTCCTGGTGTCGATAAAACTCTGTCGGCTCGCCAATGGGAAGCCCGGTTTCAGGATCGGTATCGACTCGCCAGATTATATTTTTATCTGTATCTGCAAAGTATGAAATACTGCCATCGGGCGAGAAGCAGATCGAGTTTGGAATTGTTATGTCGTTGAATATTTTACGTAATTCGCCTTTTCGATACCAATAGATCGAGCCCGCCCCCTGCTCTGCTTTCTTGCCCATTGTGCCAATCCAGAAAGCACCGGCTGGATGCACGCGCGCATCGTTTGAGCGGGTAATCGGATTATCCGCCTCGATTGGCTGGTGCATTTTCAGCACGCCCGTATGGCGATCACGAAGCACAAGCCCGGTCTCCGTGGAAATCAACTGATGCTGCGCGTCGACCACCGCCAGCGCACTCGCCATTTGCCCGAGTTGATGGATTGCGACGTCGCCGCGAGCCAAGGGTTTTTCGAACAGACGGCCCGTGACGATATCGAACCACCAGGCATTCTTCGTTAGTGGATCGTAACCCGGCCCCTCGCCCAATTGACATGGAACATCGTGAAAAACGCTGATTTTTGGCTGATTCATCGTCAAACTTCCCCAAAAACCCGATCATATGCGGCAATTGTTGCTCTTGCGCGGTCACCCACCTCTCCCGCTGTCGCGCCAATCTTGTAAAGACTGGAACCTAGCCCGAACGTTCTAACGCCGACCTTCGCATAGGACGCGAAGCCGTTTTCATCGACACCGCCAACAGCACCGATAATGGTTCTCTTGGGTAGAATTGCGCTGATCGCCTTTATGCCGTCGGGACCGAGCACACTTGCCGGAAAGAACTTCAAGCCGGATGCACCGGCTTTCAAAGCAGCAAGCGCTTCAGTCGGCGTGAAAACGCCCGGCATGGACACCATCTCTGCTTTGGCAGCGGCTGCCAGCACGGAAGGATCGATATTTGGCGAAATGACAAGACGCCCTCCGGCATCCCCAAGCCGTTGAACGTCATTTGCATCGAGCACTGTCCCAGCGCCAACAAGAACGTGCGAAGGCAGTTTTTTTGCAAGCAGTTCAATGGATTGGAACGGATCAGGGGAATTGAGCGGCACTTCGATGACATCGATTCCCGCAGCAACAAGCGCCTCCCCAATTGCCAAAACTTCATCTGGCCGGACGCCCCGCAAGATTGCGATCAGGTCGCGTTTAAGCTTGGGCCATGGAGCGGAAGAAAGGGTCATTTGAAGTTTCCTTTAACGTTTGGCCAAATACCGGAGGCAGCAACGAACAATCCTTTACGCACGGCTTCATCTGCATCCACCAGATCAAAATCCAGTCCGGCGACGTCGAACGCCTTGCCATAAAGAGTGGCCATTGCACCCGACGCGACCAAGACTATCCTATTGTTTGTTATCGCTTTTTGCCCGGCTATTTCTGCACCGATAAGCAGGCCCGAAAGCCGAGAAGCAGCTTCCTCCGGTTTCAAATCATTTAAAAGCATGGCGGCGCGTATGCCAAAGAGCTGACCCAGGAGAGAGTTTCCGGCGAGCATGGATTTCAGCGCGGCAATAAATTCCGGATGATCCGCCGAAGCGGATTCCGCTGCATCCTGAATGGAATGGCGCAGGATCGATTGCTGGCTGACTAGCGCATAAAGCTCGCCGGTCATATAGGTGCCGAATGACTTGGCCCTGCCCTGTTTCAACTCTACCCATTTTGAATGGGTTCCGGGCATCGCTATGATTCCACTGGATAAATTTCTATCCAGAATGGCTCCAAGCAACTGGGTTTCCTCGCCGCGCATGACATTTGGCGTATCGTCCAACTGGCAAAGACCGGGAATAATGCGAACGTCGCGCGCCATGTCTGGCAGTTTGACGGCACCAACAAGAATGGCATTCAAATCGGCAGGAACCGGCACATAATTCGCCTCAACCCAGCCCTGACGCGAGCCTGCCATGCCGCATATGACGGCGGGCAGATCTGAGGGTGCTGAAAGGCTTGCAAGATGCCCCTCAAGCACAGAGGCAAACCCCTTAACGCGCGATACATCAAGCCCGTCATCGGCACGTTTTTCGCCAAGAACATTGCCCGCGCCATCGACGAGCCAGAGCCTGAAACGCGTTGTTCCCCAATCACTTAGCGCATAGATCGGGACCTGGCTCACAGATAGCCTCCATCAACGATCAGGGTCTGGGCACTCAGCATGCGCGCTGCATCGGAAGCGAGGAAAAGACAAGGCCCGACCATATCACCGGGCTGAATTTCCTCCCGCAAAACCTGCCGTTCAACGTGGTGTTTCAGGCGATCTCCCGATACCCACAATTCGCGCTGGCGTTCCGTAATGACCCAGCCAGGGGCAATGGCATTCACCCGGATTTTCTCCGGCCCCAATCGTCCCGCTAACCCCTTGGTAAGACCGATGATTCCGGCTTTCGCGGCCGTATAGGAAGGCATTTCGCCATGGTTGATCATGAACGAAGTCGAGGTGAAATTGATGATCGAACCACCACCCGCCTGACGCATGCATGGTACAACGGCCTGCGCTGCGAAGAACTGGGGACGCAGGTTAATAGATTGGTTCTTATCCCAATATTCCGGCGTCACTTCATCAATATCGTGCCGGTCATCCCAAGCAGCATTGTTGACAAGTACGGTGATTAGGCCAATATTTTCAATGGCTTGTGCCACGGCAGCCCGCAGAGCCGCCACGTCTGAAAGATCAGCCTTGATATAAAGCGGGCGGTTTCCGTACTGGCTTTCCATCTGTTCCACCAGCGCATTGGAAGGCTCGTCGGCAATGTCGATGAAGGCAACGCGCGAACAATGACGCACAAAGCCTTCAGTCAATGAAGCGCCGATGCCGGAACCCCCGCCGGTGATAAGCACAGATCGATCTTTCAGGTCTGGAAAAATAGCGGAAGGCATCATGGCAGGATTCTCATAAGGCTGAGTTAATTCCATTATATGGAACTGTGTTTGACTATGCTGAATTGTCATCCTATGCTGCAAGAAGTCAAGGAAAATGAGTCTGGTCAATGGTTCAACTTCGCACAACCAAATTTCTATTGGCGATTGTAAATTTTCAGCAAAAATCGGAGATTCTTCGGCAAATATTGCTCAAGTTACAGCAAAAGCAGGAGCAAATCGCCCCAGACACTCCAAGAACAGGAAAAACATGAGCGAACCGCAAAGAGTGGCGACCGATAGGGTAAAAAAATCCGGTGGCAGTCAAGATACCGGCACGCTCGGCAAAGCCATCAGCGTTCTTGACATCATAGCCAACTCTTCCGAGGCGCTGCGTTTCACGGATGTGCTGAAACTTTCCGACCAACCGCGCGGCACCCTCCACCGGCAAATTTCCAATCTCATCGACGAGGGGCTTATCGCGGTTAACAGGGATAATTGTTACACGCTAGGATTGCGATTGTTGCAATTTGCATCCAAAGCGTGGGCTGGCAATGAATTTCGCAATGTCGCCGCCCCTCACATCCAGAAGTTGCATGAGGCGACAGGCGAGACAGTGCATCTTGGCGTGCTGCGCGATATAGAAGTGATCTATCTGGACAAAATCGAGAGCCGCCAGAATATCCGCATGGTTTCACAGATCGGCAACACCGCGCCCGCCTTTTGCACCGGGGTCGGCAAAGCTGCGCTTTCGGCCCTTCCAGACGATGAATTGCGCGAGCGGGTCGAGCGCATCGAATTCCGGCCATACACCCCCAACACTTTGGCCGATGCCGCAGCCCTCCTATCCGAGATCAGCACCATACGAAGCACCGGAAATGCCTATGACCGGGAAGAGCATGAACTGGGGATTACCTGCGTTGCGGCACCGATTTTTTCCCGCACCGATGCGCTGTTCACCGCCAGCGTTTCCGTGACAGGTCCTGCCTACCGGGTAACGCCGGAAATGCTGGCCTCCTGGACGGAAATAACCCGCGATACCGCGTCGGCCATCATGCAGAGTATGGCAATCCAATTGTCTCCGCGCAGCTAATATACTGAAAAAATTGAATTAATTTTTTTAAAGCTGCACACGCGGCTTTGTCAAATTTCTGTCATTGAAATCAAAAAGTTACCACAAAGTTAACACAATTGGCCTTTTTCCCACTTGACGTAAGATGCCGATAAATTTCAACCTCCTAGTACTTTCGGATTAGGTGATCCGAGAATCGGAGGAATATTATATGTCTTTTTATGCTTCTGACGCAGCTGTTTCCGCCCGTAAAACCCGTCTAAAAACATTCCGCAAACATCTTACTACAACAGTCTTCACCACCATCTTGCTCACCGCGGCAACGGCAGGTGCAATCGCCCAGCAACAGCCCAGATATTACAATGCTGACGGCACGCGAACCGATGATTTCGAAGCCGCAAAGAAGAGCTGGCGCGATGATGCCGAGTTCAACGGCAATGATGTCCTGAAAGCGTTCAATGCCGATGCAGCCTATGCAATGGGCTTCACCGGTAAGGGCACCAAGCTTGGCGTCATCGATCAGCCGGTCTATGCCGCTCACTCGGAATTTGCCGGTAACGGCAAAATGAACTTTGTCAAAACCGAAGGCACAAGGCTTTATACCGATCCCTATATTCCCGTGAAAGCCGGTGACCACTTCGTTGCCGATGGCAGGCAGTATATTGACGGCTATGGTGGCATTTCCAGCCATGGTACGCACGTCGCCGGTATCGCTGGCGCCAATCGCGATGGCAAAGCCATGATGGGCGTGGCCTTCGATACCAGTATCTTTGCCGCCAGCAATTATGACGCAGGTCCAGAAGATGGCGTTGTACTTGGCAATGATGGCGCAGTTTATGCTGCGGCATGGGATGCCATGATCAATAGCGGCGTCTCGATCATCACCGACAGCTGGGGCATTGGTCTTTCAAGCTCATCCTGGACCTATGCGGAAGCCTATGGGCAATATCAGGAGATCAAGGCCATTCTCGGCACTCCCGAAGGCGGTGCCTATAACGGCGCGATCAAGGCTGCGGAAAGCGGCATCGTCGTCGAATTCTCAGCCGGCAATGATGGTGGACTGGAACCAGACGCCCTTGCAGGGCTTGCAACTTTTCGTCCTGAACTGGAGAAAAATTGGCTGACGACAATGAGTGTCGTTGCTGACGAGACAAACCCGGATGGCTATTCACGAAGTGGCTTTTCCAGCATTTGCGGCTATTCCAAATATCATTGCGTCGCCGCTCCTGGCACAAACATCAATAGTGGTGTGCCGGTTGGCGACATTACCGGCCTTAATCCCGGCGATGTAATGGACGACAGCAGATTTACGTCTGGCTATGAAGAACTGAGCGGTACTTCTATGGCAGGCCCGGCCGCGACCGGTGCCTTCATGGTGCTGAAGCAACGCTTCCCCTATCTCTCCAATGGCGATGTCAACGAAATTCTCAAGACGACATCCACCGATCTTGGCGAAGCCGGGGTTGATAATGTGTTCGGCTGGGGTCTGATCAATCTCGACAAGGCAATAAAGGGTCCCGGCCAGTTCCTGAGCCGTGTCGAGGCAAATCTGCCCGCCTCCTATCGCGGCACCAATGAAGAAGTCTGGAGCAATGATATCTCACAGGACGCGCTGGACCAGCGGTTCGTTGAAGACCAGCAAACAATCGCCGATTGGGAAGCCAAGAAAATCACAGAAGGCTGGCAGAATGGCATAACCGAAGCCAGCAAGGAAAAAATCCGGCAGCAGGTCATAACGCAATTTCCGGATTCCAACTTCCCTGCGGCCATCGAACTTGTCAGGGACCGATACGCGAAACTCGACATTATCAATCTTCCTCAAAACCCGCCTTTAACTGATGAGCAGCTCGAAGCTGCCAATGCAGCATTCGAGGCGGCGGATGCCAAGATGCTGGCGGACCCTGCAGCAACTGCCCTATGGAATGCATTCGTGGCAACAGCTCCAAACACAAGCATTCCGCGGGCGCCGCAATTTGTCGATTTCTCAGCTACGCCTGAAGCCAGTGCCGAAACAATTCGCGGCACGATCACCGATGACCGTATTGCCGGAGCGCTGAAAGAATTTACTGCCTATGAAGCACTCGTTCCGACACTGACCGAGAAACTGAATGACCCGAACAATTATATTGGCGGATTGACAAAAACCGGCATGGGCACGCTGCGGCTGACAGGCGACAGTACCTATAGGGGTGATACGCTCATCAATGGCGGCTTGCTTGCAATTGATGGGTCCATCACTTCCAAGGCTGTCATCAACGATAGAGGTACGCTCGGCGGCATTGGCGCAGTTGGCGGTATCATAGCCAATAATGGCGGCACGGTCGCTCCCGGCAATTCGGTAGGCACCTTGACCTCAAATGGCGATGCGACCTTCAACACGGGTTCAACCCTGCATATTGAAGTCAATGGCAGTGAGGCTGACAAGCTCGTCGTCAATGGCACGACGACCCTGCTTGGCGGCGTTGTTCTCCTGACGCCGGAGACCGGAGCCACGACAAAACCCAGCGCACAGGAGGTGCGCTCCGCCCTCAATAGTAACAGCTATAATTTCCTGACATCGACGGGCGGCATAAACGGCCAGTTTGCAAGTGTTCAGTCGGCCTATGTGTTCTATGATGGCGTTCTCGCCTATGCTCCGACCGGCATTGCGGCAAGCTTCAAACGCAACGCATTGGGCTTTGACGATTTCGCCAAGACGCGCAATCAAAGAGCGGTTGCAAAATCCATTGAAACTGGCGGCGCTGGAAGCTCCCTTTACGACACAATCGAAACCAGCACGGTTTTTGACGCCGTTGCAGGCACCTACCAATCGCTGACCGGCGAAATCCATGCGACGCTGGACGGTGTACTGATCGAGGATGGGCACTTTATCAGTCAGGCGGCAACAGAACGTCTTCGTGCGGCCTTTGACGGCGTGGCCGTCACCCCGCAGGCAACGATCACCCCTCTCGCCTATGGTCCGGGCGAAAAAGCAACGGGCAGCGAAGCCTTTGCCGCAATTGCTCCGGCCGATCTCTCCCCTACCCTTTGGGGTCAGGCCTATGGCGCCTGGGCGCATGCCGACAGCGACGGCAATGCCTCCGGCTACAGCCGCGATACGGGCGGCTTTGTTACCGGCCTTGATGGCGTGATTGCCGAAACATGGCGCTTCGGCCTCTTGGCAAGCTATGGCAACACCTCGTTGCATAGCGGTGGGGCCAAGGCCGATGTGGACAGCTATCAGGTCGGTGTCTATGCCGGTACGCAGTGGGATGCGCTCGGGCTTCGCCTGGGTGTCAATCTTGGTCATCACGAGATCGACACGGATCGCGATGTGGTGCTTGGCGGTGTTACCAACGGCCAGAATGCATCCTATGATGCCCAGACCGTTCAGGTCTTCGGTGAACTCGGCTACAAGGTCGAGACGCAATATGCGGCGCTCGAACCCTTTGCTGCTGCCCGCTACACCCATCTGAAAACCGATAGTTTCCAGGAAGATGGCGGCGATGGCGCATTGACCGGTCTGTCCGGCTCCAGCGATGTTACCACGACAACGCTCGGGCTTCGCCTTTCGCGCAATTTTGCGCTTAGCGAAACAACCGTGCTGACGGCACGCGGCATGGTTGGCTGGAACCACGCCTTCGGTGATGTAACGCCTGAACGTGAGCTGGCCTTTGCGGGCGGCGCGCCCTTCTCCATCGAGGGCCTGCCCATTGCCAAGAATGCCTTTGCTGTCGAAGCCGGGTTTGATGTCGGCATCGGCAAACGTACAACGCTCGGCCTCGCCTATACCGGCCAGTTCTCCGGCGACACACGCGACAATGCCGTCAAAGCCGACCTGACAGTCAAGTTCTGAGACTGCACAACAAACTAAAAACCCTCCCCGCATGGGGGAGGGTTTCGCATTTGAAATTGATAGCTGGATTAAACAAAGAACGCTTCCGAACGAGCCTGCCGCAAGCGTTCTTTATTGGTTGGCTTTAAGCGCTTCCGCTGCAAGTTCATTGCCCTGATCGGCAGCAAGCTTCCACCAATGGAGAGCCTTCTTCATATCCTTTTTAACGCCGCGTCCCATATTATAAAAGACGCCGATATTATATTGCGAGGCGGCATAACCTTGTTCTGCAGCCAGCTGAAACAGCTCCATGGCCTTTTTATAATCCTTGTCCACGCCAACGCCTGCCGCATATTGCAGACCAAGATTGTCAAGCGCGACCGAGTAGCCCTGATCGGCTGAAAGCTGATAAAATTCAACAGCCTTTTTCGGGTCCTTGGGCAAACCGCCCCGCCCTTCAAGATACATGTTTCCAAGGCTCATCTGCGAACGGTATGAACCCTGCTCCGCTGCCTTCGTATACCAGACAACGGCCTCCTTATCGCTCTGCTCGACGCCTTCGCCACTCTCATAGGCATAACCCAGATAGTTCTGCGCATCCGCATTGCCCTGATCCGCAGATTTCCGGTAGAGGGCAGCAGCAGCAGCCTTGTCCACCTCAACGCCATAGCCATTGGCATAGACATTGGCGAGGTAATATTGGGCCAGTGCATCGCCCTGATCGGCACCTTTGGTCAGCCAGATGAGTGCCTGCGCATCATCTTCTTCAACGCCAATGCCGTTGGAATAGAGAAAGCCGAGATTGCGTTCGGCCCGCGCCAATCCCTGCTCTGCCGCCTTGCGATACCAGAGCGCGGCTTCCGCCGGATTTTCCTCCGTGCCAAGCCCCAAGCGATAAACATCCCCTATGGCATTTTGCGCGAGCGCATAATTTTGATCCGCCGATTTGTTGAGCAGATCGCGGGCCTTTGCATAATCCTCCACACCGGTATAGCCGTTGAGAAAAATGCTGGCGACGCCATATTGTGCTGCAGCTTCACCCTTATCGGCGAGCGGCTCCCAAAGCTTCAATGCAGTGACATAATCTTCATTGTCAAAGGCGGTCTGGGCCGCATCTGACCAAGCCAAGGACGGAACGGACAGCACAAGGCTGGCCGCCAGGAAAATAGCTCTGAAATTCACGATCGCACCCCGCGCCTCATTGATCCTTTGAGGACTATGGCGCGGCATGCCGGAATGCAAGTGGCCCGATTCTGAAATTTTCTTTCAATCGGGAGCCACCAAGCTCTAATTCTTCAAGATGAAATCCGCAGGTCGTGAGTGCTCAAGCACGAGATCGGCATTGGGCATATCATTGGACAATGCCCTCGCCTGTGCCGAGCCAACATTATAGCCGAAACCGAGCCAGCGCTGCACCAACCGGTTTTCAAGCTCAAGCCGGTCCACCTGCAAGAATACCGTCATGTCGAACAGCGGTTCCAGACGGTTCCAGGGCGCCTGATCGAGCAGGAGATAATTACCTTCAACAAGCAAAATCCGCTGATCGGCCTTTACGATATCTGCTCCCGCGCGCGCCAGATCGAGCTTGCGGTCGAAAAGTGGGATAACGATATCCTCGCCGCCCTCGCGAAGCCGCCTCAGCATGACCTCGAAGCCAGCGCAATCAAATGTGGGTGGAGAACCCTTGCGCTTGCGCATGTCCCGCGCATCGAGAATGGCATTATCAAGATGAAACCCATCCATCGGCACGACCACCGCCGCATCCGGATCGCGCGCGTTGATGGCGGCGCAAAGCGTCGCTGAAACCGTGGATTTGCCGGCACCCGGAGGGCCAGCAATCGCCACGACAAGCCGTTTCGTATCGGCGGCACGGGCGAGAATGGCCGAGACCAGCTCTTGCGCGGTCACGGCTTCCTGCCTGTCGTCCAATAGGGTCAGGCCAGCCATTTGTCGTAATCGGAAACGAGCAAATGCAAAGGCGCTTCATCCTCTTCGATATTGGAGAAGCGGCCGATCGGCTCACGGAAAATATTGTCGGTCAGATCGTCATTGACCGTCGAAACTTCACCGATCAGCACATCGCCGCCCTCGCCCCAGAAAGCGTGCCAATTGCCCGGCAATAGCGTCACACTCTCACCCGGCTGCAGCTTCAAAAGGCCGCCGGCCTTCTGGCGCACGATACGGCCATCAGTGGCAACTTCCACATCGGTCTTTTCGTCTACGCTGCCATCTTCATTGGAGTTGAAAAGTTCCAGCACCAGCGTGCCGCCGCCGCGATTGATGATATCTTCCGCCTTGACGATGTGGCGATGCATGGGTGACAGCTGCTTCTCGCGGCTGATCATGATCTTTTCGGCATAAAGCATGCCGCCACCCTTTTTCAGATCTTCCTGATTGCCGTTCCGGGTGGTGAAGAGAAACAGACCAAGTTCATCGAACTTGCCCTGACCGTAATCGGTGATATCCCAACCAAGACGCGCATCGAGAATTGCCTTGGCATCGCTTGATGTGCGAGCCTTCAATTCTTCCGGCGACCAATAGGCGAAGGGCGGCATGACATAGCCGAACGAGCGAATGAACTTGTCGCTCTCGCGGATGATCGCATTGATTTCAGAACGCTTCATTCTCAAAAATTCCTATGGGTATAGTGGGTCGATTGGCAGCTGTATATCTCCCCTTTGCGGGGAAGATATACTTGTAATATTCGTTCAGTTTACCTGTGCTGGCGGCGTTTTCGCTCCGGTCATAAAGGCGACGGCGTCCGACATCGTATATTCTTTGGGGTTGATCACTGTTAAGCGTTTTCCCAGGCGGTGGATGTGAATACGGTCTGCCACTTCGAAAACATGTGGCATATTATGCGAGATCAGCACGATTGGCAGCCCGCGTTTTTTTACATCCTGAATAAGCTCCAGAACGCGGCGCGATTCCTTGACGCCGAGTGCAGCTGTCGGCTCATCCATGATGATGACTTTGGAGCCGAAAGCCGCCGCACGCGCCACGGCAACGCCCTGACGTTGGCCACCCGACAGGGTTTCCACCGTCTGGCTGATGTTCTGGATGGTCATGAGGCCAAGCTCCGTGAGCTTGTCACGCGCCATCTTTTCCATCGCCTTGCGGTCGAGCATGCGGAACAGGCTTCCCGCAATGCCAGGTTTACGCAATTCACGGCCGAGGAACATATTGTCGGCAATGGAAAGCGCGGGAGACAGAGCGAGGTTCTGGTAGACCGTCTCGATACCCGCATCGCGCGCTTCCATGGGCGAGCGAAAATTGATGACCTTGCCATCCAGTTTGATCTCGCCCTCATCGGGATGCACGGCACCGGAAATCGCCTTGATCAGTGAGGATTTTCCGGCACCATTATCGCCGATAACTGCCAGCACTTCGCCGGGGTAAAGGTCGAAATCGGCGTGATCCAGTGCCGTGACACGGCCATAGCGCTTGACCAGACCGCGTGCTGTGAGCAGCGGGGTCGCGGAGGTTTGTGTCGTGCTCATCAGCTTGCCGCCTTTCTGATCCACTGGTCGATTGCCACAGCTGCTATAATCAGCACGCCAATCATGAGATAGGTCCACTGCACATCCGTGCCATACATGCGCATGCCGAAAGAGAATACGCCGACAATGAGCGCACCGAAGAGCATGCCGAGAATGGAGCCGCGCCCACCGAACAGCGACATGCCGCCGATAACCACAGCCGTTATGGATTCAATATTGGCGAACTGGCCAATCTGCGGTGAAACCGAGCCATTGCGGCCAATCTGCGCCCAACCGGCCAGCCCGCAAATGAGGCCCGCAAGAACATAGACCGAGACAAGCACGCGCTTGGTTCGCACGCCCGAAAGCTGCGCAGCTTCCGGATCATCGCCGATCGCATAAAGATGACGGCCCCAGGCAGTATAGTTGAGCACATACCAAAGCAGCATGATCAGCAGGATCATGGCGAACACGCCATAGGTGAACATGGCCCCGCCACCCAGATTGATCTTGTCGCCGAAGAATTGCAGCAAGGGAGCGTTCTGCTCGATCTCCTGGGCGCGGATCGTCTCATTATTGGAATAGATATAGGTCGTGGCAAGAAATATCTGCCACGTGCCAAGGGTGACGATGAATGGCGGAAGTTTCACATAGGCAATCAGCATGCCGTTGATGAAGCCGCAAAAGGCACCGAGCGCCAGCCCGCAGGCGACAGCCACCTCGACAGGCAGGCCGTAGCGGAAGGTAAACTGCCCCATGACCACCGAAGACAGAACCATGATGGCGCCGACGGAAAGGTCGATACCGGCGGTAAGAACGACGAGGGTCTGCGCCGCTCCGACGATGCCGACAATGGCCACCTGCTGCAGGATCAGCGTCAACGCGAATGGCGTGAAGAAACGCGATCCGACCAGCGCGGCGAAAATGACCAGCGACAGGACCAGAACAATAAGGGGGACGGCTGCCGGACTTGAATGCAGGAAATGCCGTATCTTTTCCAGCGCGCTCTTGTCATCGCTGTCAAAGCTGGCGACGGTCGTCGCGCTTTGCGTCAGCACGCTTTCGAACTCCTGCCCCTTATGAGGCGTTCGCTCTGTTTCTGTCATAATGTGACCTCCCTAGAACAGGGTAATGAATTCTGTTGAAAACAAAAGGCTGGGCGCGATGCTAACCCTCCTCCTTGTGGGAGGGAAGCTGCGAAGCAGCAGGGAGGGGTCTTTACAAAGTGAGAAGAACCCCTGCCCGTCGCTACGCTCCGTCCCTCCCCCCCAAGGGGAGGGTAAGACCGCTCAGATCAGCCCCAGCACTTGGCCAGGCCGTCCTTGACGCTGATCGACTCAACACCCTTGACCGGCTTGTCAGTGACCAGCGCGACGCCGGTATCGAAGAAGGTCTTGCCTTCCGTTGGCTTTGGCTTTTCGCCGGTATCGGCAAACTTCTTGATGGCCTCAATGCCGAGCGCTGCCATGGCAAGCGGGTATTGCTGCGATGTCGCGCCGATAACACCGGCTTCAACATTCTTGACGCCCGGGCAACCACCATCGATGGAAACGAGCAGAACGTCCTTTTCCTTGCCGACCGCTTTCAGAGCCTCATAGGCACCGGCAGCTGCAGGCTCGTTGATCGTGTGCACGACATTGATGCTTGGGTCTTTCTGCAGAAGGCTTTCCATTGCCTTGCGGCCGCCTTCTTCATTGCCATTGGTGATGTCGTGGCCAACAATGCGCGGGTCAGTTTCGTCGCCGATCTTGTTGATATCGGCAACATCAATGCCAAAGCCCTTCATGAAACCCTGATCGCGCAGAACGTCAACCGATGGCTGTGATGGGGTGAGGTTGAGGAAAGCAATCTTGGCATCCTTCGCCTTGTCACCCAAAGTACCGGCAGCCCACTTGCCGACCAGTTCACCGGCCAGAAGATTATCCGTTGCGAAGGTCGCATCGGCAGCATCGACAGGATCAAGCGGCGTATCGAGCG
Source organism: Phyllobacterium sp. GQ127 (assembly GCF_059758635.1). Classification (NCBI taxonomy): domain Bacteria; kingdom Pseudomonadati; phylum Pseudomonadota; class Alphaproteobacteria; order Hyphomicrobiales; family Phyllobacteriaceae; genus Phyllobacterium; species Phyllobacterium sp. GQ127. The sequence goes on along the minus strand of NZ_JCAXDZ010000005.1, from coordinate 176,112 downwards.
CGATAACCAGAAGACCGGCATCACGTGCCTGCTTGACCGAGGAAACAATACCGGCTGTGTCGGATGCTGTGATCAAAATACCCTTGGCACCATCGGCGATGCAGGTCTCGATTGCCGCGACCTGGCTTTCACTGTCGCCGTCGATCTTGCCCGCATAGGCCTTCAGCTCAACGCCGAGTTCCTTGGCTTTGGCCTGCGCACCTTCCTTCATCTTGACGAAAAACGGATTGGTGTCTGTCTTGGTGATCAGGCATGCGCTGACATCCGCAGCCTGTGCAGGCGCGGCCAAAGCGGCCAGAGCAACGACAGCCGCTCCAAATACCGTGGATTTCAAATATAGATTCTTAGCCATGTGTGACTTCCTCCTATGGACGCGGCAAGCGCATACTCGTCCGCATTGAGACCGTGTTCGACAGGTCCCTGTTCAATTTTCTAAACATCTCGGACAGTTATCCTCCCGGCCAAGTGCCCTATAAGCAAATACCACTCGTCCCAACCTGTCAACATTAATAAATCACTGTGATTTAATATTGACAGAAGCCGGTCCCCGTTCCATTGTCCCAGGGAAATCGGGAGGAATTTCGTTGGCTATTCGAGTATCGGAGCGAAGTGCCGCCGCGCGGCCGTCGCATCATCACGGTACGAACCAGAGCGGCATGCGCGATCACAATGAGCGTGTGGTGCTGTCGCTGCTTCGCCAGCATGGCAGCCTTGCCAAGACGGCGATTGCGCGGATGAGCGGGCTCTCCGCCCAGACAAGCTCAATCATCATGCGCATGCTGGAAGCCGATGAACTGCTGATCCGCGAAGAGCCTTTGCGCGGGCGGATTGGTCAACCCATGATCCCCATGGCGCTTAATCCTGAAGGCGCATTCTTCTTTGGCTTCAAGATCGGGCGGCGCAGCGCCGACCTTGTGCTGATCGATTTTCTCGGGCGCATCCGCTCAATGCGCCATACGCCCTATGATTATCTGGCACCGACGCCGATCTTTCGCATTGCTGCAGAAGGCATGCGGGACATGCTGGCCGAATTGACACCCAAACAGCGCGAAAGGGTCGCGGGGATCGGTATTGCCGCGCCGTTTGAGCTGTGGAAATGGGCCGATGCCGTCGGCGCGCCGCAGGAGGTGCTGGACCAGTGGCGCGACTGCGATATCCGTGCCCGAATCCAGGAGCTCTGCTCCTTCCCCGCCTATTTGCAAAATGACATGACCGCCGCCTGCGGCGCAGAGCTTGTCTTTGGCCAAACCAAAGATATCAATGATTTCGTCTATTTCTATATCGGTTCGTTTATCGGCGGCGGTATCGTCATCAATGGCAGTCTTTATCCCGGGCGCAGCGGCAATGCGGGTGCGCTTGGCTCAATGCCGGTATTCGGGAATGACGGCACAGCCCGCCAGCTCATCGATATGGCTTCAATCACCGGTCTTGAGCGCGTCGTCACCACGCTTGGCCGTGACCCCTCGCCGCTCTGGGCTTCGCCTGACGATTGGGGACAGATGGGCCCCGAACTCGACGAGTGGATCGACACAGCCGGCAAAGCGATTGCGCAGGCTGTCGTCGCATCGGCCTCGGTTGTGGATTTTGAAGCCGCAATTATCGATGGCTGGATGCCTGAAGATGTTCGCGCCCGGGTCGTGGAGGCCGTTCAAAAACATATAAATACGTTCCGGCTGGAGGGACTATCGCTTCCCTCAATTCTTGCAGGAACTGTTGGGATCCATGCCCGTTCACTGGGAGCCGCCAGCCTGCCCCTGGCTGACCGTTTCCTTCTGGGCCAGAAGATTTTCAGGAAAGAAATTTAGTGCATGCAAAATTATGGCTTTAAGAAAAATGGGATGCCGATTGCTATTCTCTCTGGTGATGTCTCATGTTGATTGGAATTTCCCCAATGCTGGGGCCGGAACTGCTGGCGACACTGCGCGCCATGGGACATGGCGACGAGATTGCACTCGTCGACGGCAATTATCCGGCGCAGGAAGATGCTCGGCGGCTGATCCGCGCCGATGGCCTGCCGCTGATTCCGCTTCTCGATGCAATCTTGCAAGTGCTGCCTGTCGATGACTTCGTACCACAGGCATTGTTCCGCGCTTCCGTAATGGGCGATCCGGACCGCGCCGACCCCGTTCACCACGAAATGCAGGCTGTCTGCTCCAGACGCGCGCCGGGGTTTGAATTGGTTGCGCTCAATGGCGAGGCACTCTATGCGCGCATCAAAAAGGCGCACACGATTGTTGCGACAGGTGAACCTCGACTTTATGCCAATATCATCATCCGCAAGGGTGTGATTTATCCAGATAAGTCCTGAATCCAGAGAGATATTCTATGATTTTATGTTGTGGTGAAGCCCTGATCGACATGCTGCCGCGCCAGACCGGCGCCGGAGAAGCTGCTTTTGCTCCTTATGTCGGCGGCGCTGTTTTCAATACGGCGATTGCCCTCGGACGGCTTGGGGTGCCAACCGAATTCTTTTCGGGAATTTCTTCGGATTTCTTTGGCCAGATGTTGCGGGACAGCCTGGCACAAAACCATGTTGGCACACGCTATGCGCATATTTCGCCGCAGCCGACCACATTGGCTTTCGTGCGGCTTGTTGACGGACAGGCCAGCTATATTTTCTATGATGAAAACAGCGCGGGGCGGTCCCTGACAACAGACCATTTGCCGGTGCTGGACGATAATGTCACCACAGTGCAATTTGGGGCGATCAGTCTCATTCCGGAACCTTGCGGCGCGACCTATGAAGCGCTGATGGCGCGCGAGCATGAAAAGCGCGTCATCGTGCTCGACCCGAACATCCGACCCGGTTTCATTCCTGACAAGGAAAAGCATCTCGCCCGCATGCGCCGCATGATCGCCATGACCGATATTGTCAAGATTTCCGATGAGGATATGCGATGGTTCGGTGAAGCCGGAACGATGGACGAAATCGCAAAACGCTGGATCGTTGCGGCAGATCAACAGGGACCGAAACTCATTCTCGTTACCCATGGCGCTGATGGCGTTACCGGCTATACGCAGGATCAGACCGTGCATGTCGATGCGCAGCGTGTTGAGGTTGTCGATACGGTGGGCGCTGGCGATACATTTACCGCCGGTGTACTGGCTTCATTGCAGGAAGCCGGGCTTTTGACGAAAACGGCCCTGCCTGCCCTGACACAGGATCAGATCAGCGCTGCGCTGACACTTGGTGCCAAGGCCGCCGCAGTGACTGTTTCCCGTGCAGGCGCAAACCCGCCCTGGCGGAGTGAGCTGGGCTAGGTTGCCATCCCTTGGCGCTCCCCCGTTGGCTTATGTGCAAGGTTAACTATTCGCATTAATATAGCGGGTGGTTCGACGGGCTTGTCGAAGGGTGAACCACGCATCACCCTAATGCATGCCGAAAATCACTTCAATTCTCTCGCCCGCCGATCCAGCTCCAAGGCCTCCGCTCTTGTCAGGCCAATATCATCGAGCATGCGATCGCTGAGGCGGGCCAGAGGCGCATCTTCCGCGCTAACCACGCCACCGGAAGCAAAACTTGTGCGGACTCTTTCGACAAACCGCTCAAGCAAACCGGCCTTATTGGAGTTTCGCAACGAATAGCTGCGGCCAGTGCGATAGTTGCGGTCAATTTCTAGTAGACCAGTCGTCTCTATATAAGCCATAATAAATACTCCTATGATGTGCGGGTCAGCAGACCGTCGAGCGTCATCGCGCGGAACCGCTGTAATGGTTTGATGCTTCCTTCCGCCTTCATTCTGATCAGCGCGCCCTCATAGGCATCAATCAGAAAGGCGGCCGTCTCATCCGGATCAAGATGTTCCGGCAATTCTCCGGCATCACGTGCCTCACGCAACACCGTTTTAAAATCCTCCTGCCAGGCGGTGAATGAGCGATTCAGCTCGCGCTGGAGCACTTCGCTATGGGCCGCAATGGACTGGGCAAGATTGCCAAGAAGACAACCGCAGGTTGGATCGCCGCTGCTATAGACTGTCTCGTAATAATCGAAATAATCACGCAGACGTTGGAGCGGTGCTTTCGACCTATTTTCCAGCAGAAGACGCGTGCGTACCTTCTGGTTGTTGGTGCAATAGTTTGCAAGCACCGCCGAAGCAAACTCTTCCTTGCTTTCGAAGAAGTGATAGAACGAACCCTTGGGCACGCCCGCCGACTTGAGGATCGGGCCGATTCCCGCGCCATCATAGCCGTGGGAAAGAAGCGCCTTCAGGCCCTCATCAATCAAAACTGCTCGTGTGTCGATCTTGCTCATAAGGTTATAATAGACCAGTCGTCTAGTAATTGCAAGGGGCGTTTTTTTGCCCTTTGACTAGCTCGGTCTAACGCTCCGGTAGGGCCTGCTGCAAATAGTATAGTGCGTGGTTCGACGAAGCTCACCATGAGGAAAGTGCGTAGGTTGCAATGACAGTCTCCAGCGTTGCAAGAGCTGGCTCCCTGCACTCAGCTCTCTTCCTCATGGTGAGCCCTCCTGAGCGAGCCGAAGGGCAAACCACGCACAATCTAAAAGCCACGCAAGCATGTGCCTTGAGATGACCGAAATACTAACCGAAAGGATTTTCCACTCTTGGCCAGATCTCACGCGAGAGCTTGCGGTAGTCTGTTTTTTTCGGGTTTGAGGGATAAGGCGCGCCCGCATCAATATAGATGATCTCCGACGCCACCGGCTCGAACCCCGCGTGGAAATGATTGGTTGATTTGACCAGCAATATATCTTTTGACAAGGGATCAATGCCAATATTGGAAAAGATGTCAGGCTCAAAAGTCTGGGTGCGGTTCGTGTTGAGGATGACGTCGATATCCGTGCCTTCAAGGCGGATCAGCGCTGCGGGCCCAAGCGTAACCCGGCTCTTACCAAAGCTTTGCCAGCCTTCCTCCACGGCCCTTACCACCTCGACACGCGCATCAATAGGCGCGCCGCCATCAGGACCGGCCTTGCCGCCAAAGCGCAGCTGTATCAGCGCGCCCTCGCCTGCGGCGAGGCAAAAGGTGACGGCGATAGGGTCCCAGATCGTCGCAACAGCCACATTGCCAATACCGCGTTCGATAATGCGATTGAGGATCAGCGTGCCATCGCCCGCTACACCGCCGCCGGGATTGTCCCAGACATCGGCGACAACCACAGGCTTGCCCGGGCGTTGCGCGACAATCGCCATGGTCGCATCAAGCCCCGCTTCCGTGTCGAGCATTGGCATAGCCGTTGTGCCACGCAGGGCAAAAAGCTCCATGCCCAGCTTTTCCGCCAAAGCATCGCCCTTGGCCTTTTCATTATCCGTCACAACCATGAGCTGTGTTCCCAGCTCCGGCACGTCGCCCGCCATAAAACCATGGATCAGCGAGACGGAAAGAATACCATCCTTGCCGTGCAGCGCTTTCATGCGATCCACATAGGACCGCATCGGCTCGCGGCTTGTGGGATAGACGCCGATCATGCGGCAATCGAAGGTTGAAATGACCGGCTTGATCTCGCCACGGAGTGTCCGCAGGGCCAGGTCAACCACATGTTCGCCCCGCTCGTAGAAATCAGTATGGGGAAATTCGAGAAATGCCGCCAATATATCCGCATTGGCGACGCGCTTTTTCGTCAGATGGCTATGGGGATCGAGTTCCGAAGCAATAAGAATATCCGGGCCGACAATGGCGCGGATGCGCTCCAGAAGATCGCCTTCGCAATCATCATAACCCTGCGCGACCATGGCACCATGCAGGCCAAGAATAACGCCATCAACCGGCATTGCCGCCGTGAGCTGGTCGAGAATCTCGTCGCGCAGATCTTCATAGGTCTTGCGCTGCAACAGGCCGCCGGGCTCGGCCCATGTTGCTGTCCCTTCGATAAGCTCGAAACCTTCTTCCTGCGCGCGGCGGCGCAGGACCACCATCGGCGCCGAGCACAATGTCGGCGTATCCGGGTGCTGGCCGGGACCGGCATAAAATGCCATCTCAAAGCTGGCGCGATCTGTCGGCACTGGCGAGGAGGTGTTGGTCTCGGTAGCGAAGGATGCGGTGAATATACGCATTTTATGCTTTCGGTTGGGTGGTTAGTTCATTTGAGGGTATGTTGCAGCAATGAAGTGCGCCCTTCGACAAGCTCAGGATGAGGGAGTTAGTTGATTGCAGGGAGCTTGATCTGAAGCGTTGAAGATGAGCTTCTTTGCAACCCGCTACCTCCCTCATCCTGAGCTTGTCGAAGGGCGCACAATATTCATGCAGGCTTATAGGCCACCGCTTCAATCTCGATTTTGATATCGATCATCAGCCGCGATTCAATGGTTGTGCGCGCGGGCGGGTTCTGCGGAAAATAGGTGGCATAGGTCTTGTTGAAGGCAGCAAATTCGCGCGCATCTTCTAAAATGACGAATGTCTTGACCACATCGGAAAGCTCTGCCCCCGCAAGGGCGAGCGCGGCTTTGATGTTTTCCATGACCTGCTTGGTCTGGGCTTCGATACCGCCAATAATGACTGTTCCATCCGCGCCAACCGGCACCTGACCGGAAATATAGATGAAATCCCCTGCCCGAACCGCTGGCGACAATGGCACATGCGACTGGCCGAAATGCTGTTTTGTCATGATCTGTTTCCTGTTGTTGAATTATTTCACTGCGCCGATGGAAAGTCCGCGCACCAGATAGCGTTGCAGCCAGGCGAAAAGTATGGCGACCGGCACTGACGCGACGAAAGCGGCGGCCATAACATAGTGCCAATCGACCGTATAGCGCCCCGCAACCAGCGAAAAGACGCGGATCGGCAAAGTATAGCTGCCTTCGGTGCGCAGCATGGTCAGCGCAATGACAAACTCATTCCAAGCATTGATGAAGGTGAAAATCGCCGTAACCACCATGGCGGGAACCGCCAGCGGTAGAAACACGGTGAAGAGCGTGCGCGTGCGGCTTGCGCCTTCCATCCACGCGGCCTCTTCCAGATCGCGCGGGATGGTGGAGAAATAGCTTTGCAGCATCCACACGCAAAAGGCGATGTTGAAGGCCGTATAGATGATGACGAGCACATTGAGGCTATCAATCATACCCGCCCCGGCAACAAGGCGGAAAAGCCCGATGACCAGTACGATGGGCGAGAGCATTTGCGAGATGAGCAAAAACTGGCGGAAGGCATTGCGCCCGGCAAATTGATAGCGGCTGAGCGCATAGGCGGCAGGAATGGAGACAAGGATCGTCAGGGCAGTGGACAGGCCGGACACGTAAAGCGAATTGGCCAGTGCCGATGCAATGCCGGAGGTGCGCCACATTTCCGGGAAATTTTGCCAATGCAGCTCGTCCGGCCACCAGGTCGGATTGAGCACTTCCGTTGCGGATTTCAGCGAGCTTATGGCCATCACCGCATAGGGAAACAGGATCACCACGACAATAGGCGACAGGAAAAGCCAGAACAGAATGGAGCGTTTCAGTTTCTTGCTCATTGCTTTTCCTCCCGCATGGCGAGGCGCACATAAAGAATAGTGAAAATAATGAGAATGGCGAACATGATCAGCGAAACGGCGGCGGCTTCGCCCAGCCTGCCCATGCGGAAGGCGGTTTTATAAAGATAGGTGACCAGAATATCGGTGGAATTGGCCGGACCGCCCTGCGTCGTCGCCCAGATGATGGGGAAGGAATTGAACACATAAATCGTGTTCAGCACGAAGGCGATATTGATGAAGGGCTTGAGCAGAGGCAGCGTGATCAGGCGAAACTGGTCCCAGCGTCCCGCACCCTCAGTCGCCGCCGCCTCATAGAGATCTTCCGGCACGGAAGAAAGGCCGCCAAGGAAGATTGTGACCGTAAAGGGCACCGAGACCAGAATGCCGATGAGTATCTGCATGGGAAAAGCGGTCGAGGCTTCCGCCAGCCACTGAATATTGGTGTTGATGATCCCGAGATCACGCAGCGCCGAATTAAGCATGCCGCTTTCGCCATTCAACGCCCAGCGCCAGACAATTGCAGTCATGGTCAAGGATATGGCCCAAGGCAGCATGATGAGAATGCGCGCAATGCCGCGGCCATAAAAATCCTCATTGAGGATAAGCGCGATGGGAACGGAAACAATCAGCGTGCCAATGACAACGGCAGCGGTCCAGAACAGGGTGCGCCATGTCGCGGCAATGAAATCCGGATTGGCGAACAGGCTGCGATAATGCTCAAGACCGATGAAATCCTTCAACATGCCAAAGCGGTTCACATCATGCAACGATAGCGAGACGATCTCCTTTAGCGGCCAAAGGATGATGGCAGCCGCCAGAAGAAAGCTCGGCAGGATGAGAAAATAGGGGACTGAAGCCCGTTGCATCGATGGAATTACCTTTGGTTTGTAAAAGACCCCTCCCCGGACCTGGGGTCCGTCCCTCCCCACAAGGGGGAGGGTTGGGCTAGCGCTTGACCCGACTTTAGAGCCAGATAGCCGGATGTGGCACCATGCCCTCCCCCTTGTGGGGAGGGTGGCTGCCAAGCAGCCGGGAGGGGTATGTTACTTCAACGTCTCATTGATCTTGGCGGCGGCTTCTTTCAGCGTTGGCTCGATCTCGCCCTGCCCCAGATAAATCTTCTGGATGGCGTTGGACGTTGTCTGGGCAATGTCTTCCCAGCCCGGAATGACCGGAGCAAAACGCGCATTCGGAAGAAGGTTCGCGAATACTTTCAGATCGGCATTATCGGCAAAATACGGGTCTTTGGCTTCTTCGGCATTGACGGGAAGGAAGCCCTCGATCTTGTCAAATTTTGTGCGCTGTTCCGTCGTGAACAGGAAGTCGAGGAATTTCCATGCTGCTTCCTTGTTCTTTGAATTTTCGAACAGGACGATGGAATCCGTCACGCCATAGGTACCCTTGCCGCCATCAGGACCGGCGGGAATGGGCGCTACGCCATAATTGAGATTTGGCGCTTCGGTCTTGATCTGGCCGGAAAGGAATGGCGCGGTGATGACGGTTGCAACCTTGCCCTGCTTGAACAGATTCTGCACATCTTCGCGACTATAGGAGGTAACACCCGGCTGGGTCAGACCGCCATCGATAAAGCTCTTGTAAAGCGTCGCCGTATCAATGGCTGCTTTTGAATCAAGACCGGATTTCCCATCCTTGACGATCTCGCCGCCATTGGCCCAGAGCCCATAATAGAAATAGACATCCGTCTCGATTTCCTTGCCCTGCAAGCCGAAACCATAGGTCTCGGTGCCAAGCGCCTTGATCTTTTCGGCGCTCGTCTTGAAGTCTGCCCAGGTTGCAGGCGGGGTATCAATGCCAGCCTTGGCGAAGATATCCTTGTTATAATACATGGCGCGCGCTGAAGCTGCGATCGGCAGGCCATAAACCTTACCGTCCATGACCGATGGCGTGAGGAATGTATCGATGAAGCGCGCCTTGAAATCCGGCGTAATATTGCCGTCAAGCGGGGCGATAATGCCTTCCTTGACATAATCCAGCAGCCAGCGCGTGCCGATAATGGAAAGGTCGGCATTGGCACCGGCCGAAATATCGGTCGTCAGTTTCTGCTGGAGGCTGTCCCAAGGCACAACTTCGATCTGGATTTTCGTATCTGGATTGGCCGCTTCGAAGGCTTTGGCAGCTTCTTCGAAATAGGGGCCTGTGCCCTTGCTGTATTCAGCAATGGTGACGCGGACGGTGTCGGCAAATGCTCCACCCGAAAAGGCGAGAAGGCTAAGGCCTGCAAGTAGGCTTAGTTTTCTGATCATCATGATGTTCCCCTTTGTTACACGCCGCATTCTCCCATCGGCGTAATTTTGAAACTTTCACCATCATTCTATGTAATTTATTTTCATGCAAGTCAAAAATTGAGGGGTTATGACAGTTTTATGTTGCTTTTTTTCATATGCCGTCATTAATAAGCTAGGGGAACATTTCAAAACAAGGTCACGATATGACTTCAGAGACATTGCACAGAGCCCTTGGTTTGTATGGCAAACAGGTGTTTATAACCGGCGCGGGTGGCGGCATCGGGCAAGCATTGATCGACACGTTCAATGCGGCAGGGGCCATTGTTTCAGGCGCCGATCAAGATGAGAGCTTATTGACCGGTCTGCCGCTGGCAAATGGGCTTGTCTTCAACATCAATGACAAGGCGCAGACTGGCAGCGCAATTCGAAACTTTATTGCCGATCACGGCACACCGGACGTATTGATCAATAATGCCGGCTTTTCCCGCGGCGAGATTCTCGATCAGGTCGATGGCGATGTTTGGGAGCGCGAAATTGCGACCAATCTAAATGGCGCATTTCATGTCACGGACCCGATTGCCGAGGCCATGGCCGCAAAAGGCGGCGGCAGCATCGTATTCATCTCATCGGTCAATGCGCTCAGCCATTTCGGCAATCCCGCCTATTCGGCCGCTAAGGCTGGCATGATCGCCTATATGAAGGCGCTCGCAGTTGAGCGCGGCCGCTTCGGTATAAGGTCCAATGCAGTGTGCCCCGGATCGGTGCGCACGCCGGCATGGGATCATCGTCTGGAAAAACAGCCGGAGCTTCTGGCAAAGGTTCTGCCGCATTATCCGCTCGGACGCCTTGTAACGCCTGGCGAAGTGGCGCAAGCAGCCTTCTTCCTCAGTTGCGCCTCCGCATCGGGAATTACCGGTGCAACACTGACTGTCGATGCTGGCCTGACAGCAGGCAATCTCCATTTCATCAATGACGTGCTCGCCGGAGACAAGTGACATGGCCGGACTACAGATCAAGCAACTCGCCAAATCCTATGGCGCAATGAATATACTGCATGGGATCGACCTCGAAGTGCGGGACGGCGAATTTCTGGTGCTGATCGGACCTTCCGGCTGCGGGAAATCCACGCTCCTGCGCATGATTGCCGGATTGGAGGATATTTCTTCCGGTGAGTTATGGATCGGTGACCGCCTGTCCAATGGTCTGCCGCCGCAGCAGCGCAATATTTCGATGGTGTTTCAGAGCTATGCTTTGTTTCCGCATATGAGTGTGCGCAAGAATATCGGCTTTGGTCCGAAAATCCGGCGCGAGTCGGCTGCAGCCATTGACGCGAAGGTCGGCAAGGCTGCGGAAACGCTCAATCTGCATGACTATCTGGACCGCGTGCCGCGCCAACTTTCCGGCGGGCAGCGCCAGCGGGTTGCAATGGGGCGTACAATCGTGCGCGAGCCGGACCTGTTCTTATTCGATGAGCCGCTTTCCAATCTTGATGCCAAGCTGCGCGTGCAGATGCGCACGGAGCTGAAGGCGCTTCACCAGCAGTTAAAGACCACAATGGTCTATGTTACCCATGACCAGATCGAAGCCATGACCATGGCGGACCGAATCGTTGTCATGAATGCCGGGCGTATTGAGCAGGCGGGCTCGCCACTTGAGCTTTACGACAAGCCGGTCAACAAATTCGTTGCGGGTTTCCTTGGCTCGCCCGCCATGACCTTCATTCCTGGAACATTGGAGCGCGGCGATGGCGCGCCAAAGGTTCGCACCGACAATGGCACCATCATTCCGGTCGGCGATACCACTGCCGCTTCGGGCCAGCCGGTCGAGATCGGCATACGCCCCGAACATTACCGCCTCGCACCTGATGGCAATGGATTTGCCTATCACGTCGAGGTGATTGAGCCGACAGGTTCCGAGACCCATTTGTTCGGCACGATTTCCGGTGTTGCCGTGCGCTGCGTGTTCCGTGATCGTTTGGCGCCGGAGCCCGGCACTCAATTATCATTGACGGTTGACCCGGCAAAGGTGCATGTCTTTGACGCTAAAACCGGAAACAGAATTTGACCTGTGCTTGGTTCGCCCTTCGACAAGCTCAGGATAGCCAACCATAAGGAAGGTGGGTTGCTTGCATAAAGCTGTGAGGTTACTGGCTTTTGTTTTGCCACTAAATTCCTCCCTCATGGTGAGCTTGTCAAACCACGCACATCGTTATTGCAAACGAGATGGATAAAGCAACAGATGGCACCACCGCATTTCGACATCGTTGCAAGGCTGAGAGAAGTTGCCGATACAGGCAAACATTCCGACAGCCAGGTCGCAGCTGCGATCTTGTCCGATGCGGATTTCGCCACTCATGCGCCTATCAACAAGCTGGCCGAAAAGGCTGGGGTGAGCGAGCCGACAATCACGCGTTTCTGCCGTATGCTCGGTTTTGAGGGCACGCGGGATTTCAAGGTAAGGCTGGCGCAATCGCTTGCTATTGCCGGGCGGTTTATCGCGCCGGGACCCGCGCAGGATGAAAACGGCAGTGTGACGTCGGTCATCGCGCGCAGCGCCGTCGATGCTGTCGAAACCGTGTGCAATCTGATCAACAGAGACGATCTGGAACTTGCGGCCTCGCTCATTGCGCAAGCGGGAATGGTTCGCGCCTATGGCTCCGGCGGGTCGTCCTCAATGGCAGCTACCGAAATGGAAAATCGCCTGTTCCGCCTGGGCATTGCCGCCTCATCGCATATTGATGGCGAAATGCAGCAGATGACAGCGGCAACCAGCAACAAGGATACCGTAATCATTGCCTATTCGCTTTCAGGGGAAATCAAGCCCTTGATCGAGGCCGTCATGATCGCGCGGCGCTATGGCGCCAAAACAATTGCCTTCACGGCACCCGGCACGAAGCTTGCGGCGGCCGCAGAACTTGTCATGCCTTTTCACATTGACGAAGGCACCAATGTTTACCGGCCCTCCCCCGCCCGCTATGCCCTGCTCGCGCTTACCGATATGCTGGCAATGACCGTTGCCGAAAAAATCGGTGCCCCTGCCGTCGAGCGGATGCGCCGCATCAAGAACCTGCAAGCCATGCACGCCAATAACGCGACCACACTGCCGCTCGGAGATTGAGATTGAAGCTGACCGATATTGATACACCCGCTGTTCTCATCGACACGGACCGCGCAGAGGCAAATCTGCAAAAATTCCAGACCTATGCCGACAATCATGCCTTGACCGTGCGTCCGCATATCAAGACACATAAATTGCCGCGTTTTGCCAAACGAGCCATAGAGCTTGGCGCTATCGGGATTACTTGCCAAAAACTCGGCGAGGCTGAAGTGATGGCCGATGCGGGAATGAGCGATATTTTCATCCCCTACAATATTATCGGCAAGGCAAAGCTTGAGCGTCTTGCCAAGCTTAATGAGCGCATCACGATCAGCGTAACCGCAGATAATGAAACGGCCATACGCGGTTATGCCGAGGCTTTTGCCGGGCGCAAGAAGCCACTGACCGTTCTGGTCGAATGCGATACGGGCATGGGCCGCTGCGGCGTTCAATCCCCGCAGGAAGCGGTCGCGCTTGCCAAGCTGATCGACGCATCGGAAGGGCTTAACTTTGCCGGCTTCATGACATATCCGAAAACTGGCGGTATCGAAACCACGCAGGCATTTCTCGCAGAGGCGGAAAAACTGGCGATCGCAGCGGGGCTGGACCCGCACACCATTTCCAATGGCGGAACCCCCGATATGTGGCGGGCTCACGAAGTGGCGAGCGCAACGGAACACCGTCCTGGCACTTATATCTATATGGATCTCTTTCAGGTCGCCAAAGGTGCCGGCACCCTTGATGATTGCGCTCTCACCGTGCTTGCAACTGTCGTAAGCCGCCCGACCGAAAATCGCGCCATCATCGACGCGGGCTCGAAGTCGCTGACAAGCGATACATTGGGTTTAAGCGGATTTGGCAGGGTGGTGGAATATCCAGATGCGGTCATTTCCTCGCTTAGCGAAGAGCATGGCACAATCGACCTGTCTGCATGTGAGCACAAGCCCAAGGTAGGCGAGCGCATCCGCATCATCCCCAATCATGCCTGTGTCGTGTCCAATCTCTTCGATAGTGTCGTGCTTATTTCGGGCGATACGGTCACTGAGATCGCCCCGGTGGCCGCTCGCGGGCGTGTTGATTAGGGGATGGGTAGGCTTATTGCATTTGGCCCATCGCCTAGCTCGGCAATTAAACTTGCAACTATATAGTGCGTGGTTCGATGAGGCTCACCATGAGGAAAGTTGGTAAACTGCACAGATAATCTTCACCGTTTAAAATCATCTCAGCTTCCTCATTGTGAGCCTCATCGAACCACGCACAAAGTCGGTGCAGACGTCATCTGCTCAGTGAGCGGGCTCATTGGAGAACATGGCGGCGTTCTCGTCATAGCGCGACAGAAACTCCTGTTCCGAGCCCGAATGGCCAAACCATGGACCCCGGCCAAAATTGCAGCCGCATTTTACCAATGGCTCGATGATGGCATGCGTATCAATTCCAACGGCTATTCTTTCCATATCCAGTTTTCCTGCCAGTTCGCATACTGCTGACAGAATGACTCGCTCGGGGCCTGGCTGGTCAATGTTCCGATAGGCCTCCGACCCAATCATCATTCCATCATATTGGAGCGCCATGGCTCCATTTACCGTAGAATGAGACATGGCAAACTGGTCGACTATCAGGCGGAAACCGATATCCCGCAGCCTGCGCATGACACGGAAGATCTGCTGATCGTCAAGCATCGCAATATTCTGCGAAATAATGAAATTTACTTCCGAAGCATTGACGCCCCATTCGGCCTGCAGCTCCCTGATGCGTTCAATGAACAGCGGGTCCATGAGCTGGGGGAAAGAAAGCTTGATCCCGATCAGTAATTTATTGTCGGGATAGTATTTTTTGAAATTGTGCAGGAATTCAAACGCTCGTGACATGATAAAAAGGCCGAGATGAAGAATGGAGCCATTTTGTTCAAAGATTGGAATGAACTTATGCGATTTGATGTCTCCGAATTCCGGATGATGCCAGATAACACTTGTATGCGCTTCGCAAATCCGGCCTGTCCGCAAATCCACGACAGGGCGATATCTCACTGAAAATTCGCCGCGCCCGATGGCCCGCGTAATATCACCGCCAAAATCCAAAGCTGCCCGCAGATCCTGAATGAGAGCGGAATTGTGCCAGACAGCATCTTCGCTCTTGGTGTCTTCCGCGTGATACATGGCACCATTGGCGCGGCGCAGCAAAGAGCCGAATGGCTCTATTTGCCCCTGTTTCTGGGCGACGGAGCAGGCAATAACCGGTGAAATACGTATCCCCTCATTTTCATAAGGCAACCGCATTTCCGCAAGCATCTTGCGCATGAGAGGAATATCCACCCCCTCGTCGCTGGGATAGATATAGGCTATCAGATTATTGTTGAGGCAGCCCACGACGCCCCCTGCAAGCGTGGCTTGAATCTTGTCGATCTTGCTGCTGATCATTCGTGCCAGAACCTCATCGCCAAAAATGCTGGCGATCTGATGGTAATTGCATATTTTTATGAGGATCAGATCAATCTGGCCTTCCTTGCCAACCAGCAAATCATACTCTTTGACCAAGCCGGCCTGATTGAGAAAACCGCTGGCCGGATCATGATAGGCCAGAAATTCGAGGCGCGTCTGATTGCGTTGCAGAACAAGACGCATTCTTTCAATCACCGAGGCCAGCAGGCCGACTTCTCTAATATTGGTGGGAACGGAGATGGGCGTGTCCAGATTGAGATTGCCGACATCTGTCACAGCCCTTGAAAGCCGCATCAATGGATTGACGACAAAGCTCGCGGCCCAGGCAGTCAGCGCAATGCTTATTGCAAGCCCGATCAAGCAGACGGCCGTATAATACCAGTCCCAATCCGCCTTCGCCGATAATTCGTCACCAAGTGTAACGACGACGCGCCAGCCTTTGAGATCAAACTTATCCAGAGATACGGCGTTTCCCAGGTCGGCGGAGATTTTGCTTGTGTCCCGCCCGATCGTGAATTGACCGCCCGAAACCGAAAGCTCCTCTCCGGAAGGCGTGAAAACGCTAATTTCCTGGACAGTATTGCCTGTCGCGCTGCTCAGGAATGCGCTGATGCGATTGACGCACATGTCGAGTGCAAGGACCCCTAAAGGCTTCCGATCCGGATCAAAAATTGGCAGAACCCGGGTCATGGTCCATACGCTGCCTTGCGTGGAAGCGCACAGATCACTGGTATTATTCACCACATAGGGAGCACTCCAGGTCGGTGTCCTGCCGACAATACCGCCGCGATACCAGCCTCGCTCAAACAGATTGAAGTCACGTTCTTGCATGGGCCTGTCCGGCCTTGTCACAAGAAGACGCGATGGGTTGTCCGATTGCGTCTTGCCCTGCCCCTTAAAATCCCGGTCGGTCTCCTTGATCTTGAAAACGCTTAACAGATGACCATTGCTTGCACCGAAACGGAGAACCGACACCTGGATAGGAACCCGCTCTGGAGTGGCCCTATCCGCCTCGATAAAAGAAAAAACACATTCAGCATTGCTGCATCCAGCAGCTTTTACCCGCGATGCAAAAGCATCGGCATATTCCTCAAGCGGCGTAACAAGATGGCCGAGTTGATTGGCGATATCTCTGGCCAGAAACTCCGCCGTCCTGTCAGCATAAGTCTTTGTCAGATCGGTACGTTGCGTCTGCAAGATCAGGCTAAAACCCAAAAACAGCACAATCAGCAGGGCCAAAAGCGGAAGGCCAATAACTGCGACCACGGGGACGCCAAAAATGCGTTGACGGGATGTGTCCAGTGATTTGCCTGAATCCGTTTCCATAATATTCGTGAAACTTTCCAAAAAACGCACAATACCCAAAATGAAATGGTTTACGGGCAATTTTTATATCGTAAATATTACCTGGTGACGCGCCTAACGGCACATAATTTCACAAAGCTTTTAATCAGTCGTCAAAGAACAGCCCGTTCTTATCGAAATATCGTGCACGCTACTATAAAATCAGAATTCAGTCTCGACGAGAGGTTGTACTTCATCGGCAATACAACCGGATACAATCTCGCTTCGGTGTATATGCGTAAACTGTGCAACGCATAATTGCAACAGCTTTCCCGGCAGTGATCCTTCGGCCCGCTTCAGCGGAAAGCAAGCGCTTGCCAAAACTAAAATATTAGAATATTTATATTTCAAATCCTTTGGGAGGAGGTTTTCTTGCAGTATCAAAAGTTCCGGTTTCCCCTGTTAACGACCCGCCTTGCGGGCGATTGCGGCTTTCAGTGACCGATAACCCCGTCGCATCATCGGAGCGGAAGCGTGACCGGGCTCACCCGCTCGCGACATCCAGCACGGACTATGCTCAGCAGCGGGCAGCCACCCCCAGGGCTGCAACCCATATTTACAAGCAACTGCTTGACGACATTATTTCGCTGCGCCGCAGACCGATGGAGCCCATTCTTGAGAAGGAAATTGCCGCGCAGTTTGGCGTGAGCCGCACGCCTGTCCACCAAGCGGTTTTGCGACTTGCCGATGACGGGCTGATCGATATTTTTCCACAATCGGGAACTTTCGTTTCGCGCATTCCGCGACGCGCGCTCTATGAAGCAATCCTCATCCGCAAATCCCTTGAAGAGACGACCGTGAAGCTGGCTGCCGAACAGGCGGGGCCTGCCGATATTGCCCGGCTGGAACGAAGCATTGCCGATCTCGTGGCCGCCGAAGCATCTGGCGACAATGAACGCTTTCACAGCGCTGATACGGATTTTCATCTGTCGATCAATTCAATTGCCGGATTTCCCGGCATATGGAACGTGATCCAGCAGGTAAAGATGCAGATCGACCGCTATCGGCGGCTGACACTGCCGCTCAGCGGGCGTCTTACCCGCGTCATTGTCGAGCATGAAGCAATTCTCGATGGCATCCGCCGCCACGATATAGCGCACGCAACAGAAGCCATGGGTTTTCACCTCGGGCAGATGCTGAACGAGGTGAAAGACACGACGAATGTCGACCCGGCATTTTTCATCGATGATGACTGACTGACTGCTTTTAAAGCGGCAAAACACCGACATGCAAAGGTTCTGAAATGAAGATCGAAGTGAGACAGGTTTGCCATCCGGATGCGGTACGCAATTTTGACACGGACGAACTGCGTCGTCATTTCCTGATGGAAAACATGTTCGAGGCCGATGAGATTACCCTCACCTATAGTCATATTGACCGGTTGATCATTGGCGGGGCGGTGCCCCTCTCCAAGCCTCTGCCGCTGACTGCGCCCACTCCCGTGGGTCAGGAATTCTTTCTTGCGCAACGAGAACTTGGCATATTCAACATTGGCGGCGCTGGCCGCGTGTCGCTTGACGGCATTGTGCACGAACTTGCCACCCGCGACTGTCTCTATGTCGGCAAAGGCGTCGTCAATGTGATCTTCGAGAGCGTGGATGCGGCAAATCCGGCTAAGTTCTATCTACTTTCAACGCCTGCTCACGCTTCGCATCCAAATGTGCTTATCAAGCCTGAACAAGCCAACAAGCTGATACTGGGCGATCAGCTGACCGCCAATAAGCGTACGCTTTACCAGTATATCCACCCGGATATTTGCGAGAGCTGCCAGCTTGTCATGGGCATGACACAGCTCGAACCCGGCAATATGTGGAACACCATGCCCTGCCATACGCATGACCGCCGCTCGGAGGCCTATCTTTATTTCGACCTTGCCACCGATACCCGCATTTTTCACATGATGGGCGAGCCGACTCAGACGCGCCACATGATCGTGGCAAATGAGCAGGCGATCCTTTCCCCCGGCTGGTCGATCCATTCCGGCGTGGGCACGGCCAATTATGCCTTCATCTGGGCAATGGGCGGCGACAATAAGAGCTTTACCGACATGGACCACGTACCGATGAGTGTGCTGCGATGAACAATCTTTTCGATCTTCAGGGCAAGGTAGCGATTGTTACCGGAGCCAATACCGGCATCGGCCAGGGTATAGCCCTGGCCCTCGCACAGGCAGGCGCTTCCATCGCTGCCGTTGGACGTTCGTCCATGGATGACACGCGTCATTTGATAGAAGCGGCGGGCAGACAATTCATCGAGATCAAGGCCGATCTCGGGACGATTGAACCTGTTGGCAGGATCATCGACGAAACGCTTCAATCTTTCGAACGTCTGGATATCCTCGTCAATAATGCGGGCATTATCCGGCGCAATGACGCCGTGGATTTCACCGAAGAGGATTGGGATGCGGTGATTGACACCAATCTCAAATCGGCATTCTTCCTGTCGCAAGCCGCCGGACGGCACATGATCGGTAAAGGGCAAGGCAAGATTATCAACATTGCTTCGCTTTTGTCGTTTCAAGGCGGCATTCGGATTCCATCCTATACGGCATCGAAAAGCGGACTTGCAGGCATTACCCGGCTGCTTGCCTGCGAATGGGCCGCCAAGGGCGTAAACGTAAACGCCATCGCTCCCGGCTATTTCGTGACCAATAACACAACCGCCTTGCGCGAAGATCAGGACCGCAGCGCGCAAATTCTGGCGCGTATTCCAGCCGCCCGTTGGGGCGAACCTTCCGACATAGGCGGCGCCGCGGTCTTCCTCGCCTCCAAGGCCTCTGACTATGTGCATGGAACAGTTCTGCCTGTCGATGGCGGTTGGCTGGCTCGATGACAAACTCTGAAAAGCGTAAGCTTTCGCTTACGATAGGTAAGCCATGAATTACCAATTCGATTTCGCCGCTCTCCTGCCCTATTGGAAGGACTTCCTTGCCGGAGCGCTCACAACAGTCCAAATGACTGTCGTCGCGGTGGCGATCGGATTGGTCATAGGCGTGCTTTGCGCGGTCGCCCGGCGCAGCGCCTATGCCTGGCTTCGCCTCATTGTCGGCATCTATATCGAGGTCGTTCGCAATACGCCCTTTATCGTGCAGATATTCTTCATTTTCTTCGGCCTTTCTTCCATTGGCATAACCATGCCGGTCTTTTTTGCCGCCGTATTTGCAATGGTCATTAATGTAGGGGCGTATACGGCTGAAATTGTTCGGGCAGGCATGGAAGCTGTGCATCCAAGCCAGATCGAAGCAGCAGAGGCGCTTGGGCTTTCACGTTTCCAGATCTACCGCGACATTATCCTCATGCCAGCGATCGAGCGGGTCTATCCGGCGCTGACCAGCCAGTTCATTTTGATGATGCTTTCCACATCGATCACCTCGCAGATTTCGGCGGAGGAATTGACCGGCGTCGCCAATAATATCCAGTCCTACACCTTCCGTTCATTCGAAACCTACATCGTCATCGCTCTGCTCTATCTCGCAATCACTTATCTTTTGCGGGCTGGCTTCCATCTCATCGCGCTTGGAATTTTCCCGCGCCGCCGCCGTCTCGGCACACCCTTGTGAGGATGAGAACATGACCGGCGGTTTCACCACAAATCATCTCGTTTATCTGCTCAACGGCCTGCTTTGGACTGTCATACTTTCCGCGCTTGCCTTCCTTCTCGGCGGCGTTGCCGGGTTCTTCGTCATGCTGGCGCGCACGTCAACCCTGCGCTGGCTGCGGCGGGTTTCACTACTCTATGTCCAGTTCATTCAGGGCATGCCGCTGCTGATCCTGATGTTCGTCATTTATTTCGGCCTTGGCGTTATCGGCATCGAGGTTCCGCCGCTCGTGGCTGCCAGTCTCGGCATGATGATCTATTCCAGCGCTTATCTCGGCGAAATCTGGCGCGGTTGCGTTGAATCCGTGCCCCGCACGCAGTTTGAGGCGGCTGAATGTCTTGCCCTCACCCGCTGGCAGACCCTGAAAGACGTGATCCTGCCGCAGGCGCTGCGCATAGCGACACCGCCCACCGTTGGTTTCATGGTGCAACTTATCAAGAACACATCGCTTGCCTCGGTTGTCGGCTTCGTCGAGCTGACCCGCGCAGCGCAAGTCATCAACAATTCGCTTTTCCAGCCGTTTCTCGTCTTCGGTATCGCTGCCGCCTTTTATTTTTGCGTCTGCTACCCGCTTTCGGTCTGGAGCCGTTCGCTTGAGAGGAAATTAAATGTCGGCCGTCGTTAAGCTCAACGAAGTCATCAAACGCTTCGGCACTGTCGAGGTACTCAAGGGCGTTTCCTTCGAGATCGAAGCCGGTGAAGTCGTGGCTTTGATTGGACAATCGGGTTCGGGCAAGAGCACGGCCTTGCGTTGCATAAACAGGCTCGAAACCATTCAGGGTGGAACAATCGAGGTTTGCGGTCATCAGGTGCATTCACCCAGTCTCGATATCCGCGCGCTGCGGCAGGATGTCGGCATGGTTTTCCAAAGCTACAATCTGTTTCCACATATGAATGTTGCCGAAAATATCATGCTGGCGCTGCGGCGCGTGAAAAGCATTGGCCGCAGCGAAGCAATGGAAACCGCCAAGGCCGTGCTCTCAAAGGTTGGCCTGTTGCAGAAGATCGATGCCTATCCCGAACAATTGTCGGGGGGCCAGCAGCAGCGTGTGGCGATTGCCCGCTCGCTCGCCATGCAGCCAAAGGTCATGCTTTTCGACGAGGTAACGTCAGCGCTTGATCCGCAGCTGACCGGCGAAGTTTTGCGCGTCATGGAAGATCTCGCCAAAGGCGGCATGACCATGATCGTCGTCACCCATGAAATGGCATTTGCCCGCAAGGTCGCAAACCGCGTCATTTACATGAATACCGGGCGGGTCTGGGAAACCGGCACCGGCGAAATGCTCGTTCATCCGCAAACCCAGGAATTGAAGGATTTTCTGGCCAACGACCTGTGACAGAACCAACCTCATAATCACAAAAGGGAGAGAGAATAATGAGATTGCTTACGAAATTCGGCATTGCCGCGAGTGCGGCCCTGCTCATGCTGGCGTCAGCCGCTCATGCGGATTCGCTTGAAAACATCAAGAAAGCCGGCAAGGTGCGCATTGCTGTTGCCATGGGAATTCCGCAATATTCCTATGTCGACGAGAATTTGAAGCCGACCGGCTCGGACGTCGAAACCGCCAAGCTCATCGCCAAGGATCTCGGCGTCGATCTTGACCTGATCGAAATTACCAATGCGGCACGCGTTCCCACGATCCAGACCGGCAAGGCCGATATTCTGGTTTCGGCACTCGGCATCACAGAAGAGCGAAAAAAGGCGGTCGACTATACGGTGCCCTATGCAACGCTGAGCATCATCGTCATTGCGCCCAAGGAAATTGAAATCAAGAGCTATGCCGACCTTGCGGGCAAGAGGATTGGCGTGACCCGCGCAACGACCAATGACATGGATATCACCAAGAATGCGCCGGGCGCACAAATTGTCCGCTTCGAAGATGATGCAACACTCATTACCGCTGCAGTCACTGGGCAGCTCGACATCATTTCCAGCCAGTCGGCAGTTCTGGGCGGCATCAATGCCAAGCGCGCAGGCAAGGAACCGCTGGAAGTAAAGTTCACGCAGGCTGAAACCAATCTCGGCATAGCTTTGCCCAAGGGCGAAAAGCCATTGCAGGATTGGCTCAACACCTGGGTGAAAACCAATTTCGACAATGGCACGCTGCGCGAAGTATTCCGCAAATACCAGCACCGCGAACTGCCGGACGATCTCACATCGCGTTGATCGGAACATTCAACGGATTGAGGAATTGGGGCGCTTCGGCGCCCTTTTTCTTGCGCTATGTATTGTATTGACCACGCAAATAATTCCAGTTACTGAATCGGGTTATGAAAGCTGCAATGGTTATTCTGGTGGTGGGATCGCGCATGGGCAGGATGGTTTGACCATCCGGCATTAGCACCCATGCGCGGCGAACAAGCTCCTGACGGAGCTTTTTTTATGCCCGAAATTTAGTTCCGCCCTGCTCCGTCACAACCATCCCCTTCAATCATTGCACAAAGGAACTGCCATGAAAGGCATGTATACTAACGAACCCGCACGTCCTGAAATGACCGGAGCAGAAATTGTCCTGCAGGCGTTGCGCGACAATGGCGTTGAGCACATTTTCGGTTATCCGGGCGCCGCGGTGCTACCGATCTATGACGAGATATTCCAACAGAACGAAATAAAGCACATATTGGTTCGCCACGAACAGGGCGCGGGCCACGCCGCCGAAGGCTATGCCCGTTCCACCGGCAAAGTCGGTGTCATGCTGGTAACGTCCGGCCCCGGCGCGACGAATGCGGTGACGTCACTACAAAATGCCATGGCCGACTCCGTGCCAATCATCTGTCTGACAGGACAAGTGGCAACCGACCTGATCGGATCTGACGCTTTTCAGGAATGCGACACTGTTGGGATTACACGGCCCTGCACCAAACATAGCTGGCTGGTCAAAGATGTGAAGGAACTCGCCGCCACAATTCATAAGGCATTTCATCTGGCCCGCTCAGGCCGACCCGGTCCGGTTCTCATCGACATGCCAAAGGATATGCTTCTCCAAAGCACTTATTATGTGGCTCCTTCTGCCGACCCGCATGTCGATGATAATCCGCAACTTGCCGAAGACGACCGGCAGATAAAGGCAAACACTCCTTTGCAACGCGAGCGCGAAGAAAACACCGGGCTGCACTACGCACTCAAACGGCTTTACATGCTGACCCGCGATCATGCGCCCTATATTGCTACAGATACGAAGCGCTATCAGTTCGCTGAACACTTCAATTCGCCCCTAGTATCAAGCGGGTTCGGCACGGTCGGTTATGGCTTGCCGGCTGCAATAGGCATGCAAATCGCCCATCCTGAAAGTCTCGTCATTGATATTGCAGATGAGTCATCTGTCCAAGCGACGATGAAGGAGCTTTCCACGGCAATCCAGTATGATGCACCGATAAAGGTTTTCATATTGAACAACCCGAACTTGAGCTTAGGCGGAAAATCGCAAAAGCACGGTTCCTACTCGAACGCCCTGCCGGATTTCGTAAAGCTGGCGGAAGCTTTCGGTGCCGTCGGTATCCGATGCGACGAGCCTGACAATCTTGACCGCGCAATTGGAGAAATGCTTTCGGTGAGACGACCGGTGCTTTTTGACTGCCGGATTGCCGGCTGACCGGTTAAGTTGGCGGGGCGCATCCGCGCCCCGACGATAGCAATTCCAGATAGGATCACTGTGACCCGGCTTTTTTTCAAGCTCGTCCCTCGCCATTCAATGCCTTGATCACCGGAATGACCGAATACTGCCCAATCTCGGCCCGGTCGGTCAAAGCTCTCAAATAACCGCCGGGGGAGCGGATTTCACCCACACGTTCCAAAATGGCAGCAATCGTGATGGAAGCATTGATATCACCCATGGCGTCACGCGCCCTTTCCCAGGCATCGGGCGAAACGCCAAGCATCGAGCGGACCAATCCTGCCGTTTGCATCAGATCGCGCCAGTCCTCAATGCCGTTTCGGGCATAATCGCGAATTTGCGGACAGGCGGACAGCACAGCATCCAGCGGCATGGGGATCGATTTTGTTTCCAGCTTCGGCCAATCATCCACGGGTCCCGTGGCTTTTACAGTTCGGCGGGCGCTATCAAGCCTTTGCCGCATCTTTGTCATTGCGACTGTTCGTCCAGGCATATTGTCTGCCGGTACGGGTTCACCGTTTTGCCTCTGGCCCTTTTCTTGGGCCCTTTCAAAATTGGGGTCTATATTTGAATTCTGAATATGGCGCTCAAAAGAAGAGTCAGTGCCGCTCATTTCTTTGTCTGATAATGTATCCAGATAGGCATTTTCGACCTTCGTGCGGAGCTTTGTCAGGCTGTCACAGCGTATCTGTAGTGTCTCGAGCGGCAAATGCCTGCTTACCCGTCCGGACAAAGCTGCAAGCTCATCCGCATATCCCATCCAGTCGCCTGCCCGCTCCTCGCCAAGACCCGCATGGATCGTTTTGGAGATATCTCGCAGATGAATGGTGATCTCGCTACGAACGCGGTGGATTGCCCGCGCCAGATCGCGTGCCTGAACCGCATGGGCTTCGATTTCGTCGGCACGCAGCGCCAAAGGTGACAGATCAAAGCCAAACGCGTGCTCGATCTCGCCGGTTTCGCCACGCCGGGCATAACGTTTGCCGTTTGGGCTATCGCGGCGGATAATCAGTCCCGTCTCGACCAATGCCGCCAGATGCCGGCGAATTGTCGCGGAAGACATGCCGCGTGTGCGTAGCGACAGCTCTGCATTGGACGGAAAGACGATCAATGGCGCTGCGCCATCAAGCATGGTTTCCGGGTAGAAACTGAGCAGCGCTTCCAGAACGGCAATCGTACGGTCTGAAAGGAAAAACGCTGCGCGCGCCTCGGTTAATGAGCGTAAAAGCGCCCATTTTTCCGGCTGACTTCCGCCGGTTTCGTTCAGTTTTTCTCTCGCTCGCGCTGTCTTTTCCTGCACTGCAAAAATGGCGTGCGACAGCGATCGTCCGCCAAATGGCGACGTTGCAAAACGATCGGTCATGTTTCTTCACCTCAATTTGAGGCAATGAAAAGGTATGCCGGAACGCGTCCGACTCTTGACAAGTCAGGGTGGAAGTGATTCTCTAAAATTGCTACATTGAAGAGGGCTTCCGGGGCGGTGACGTTCTGGGGGCCTTTTTTCTTGCCGTTGCTTCCTTCTCTTTCAGTCCCTTTGTACGGCTCCTGACGAACCGGCTTGTACTAACACTTACACACACACTATCCGGCTTTTTGACCCCGTGGATAAGTCACCACGTTATTTGTCATTCGTCCGGCTGTTGTAACGGGCGAGCAATGCTTCAAGCTCTTCCGTTACAAATGCCGCAAACCCTTGCGGTATATGGTCGGCGAAGGTCAGGACCTGCCTGCCTCCACTTGAATCCAAAAGTGCAATTTTCTTGGCACCCGTGTTTATTTTGTCCACGCTCGGCGCAGCATTGCGCGGAGCCAGCACGACCGGCTCAACACGCTTGAGCAACCGCTCGAAAATACGATTGAACCGTGTATTGCTGTCTGCGATTCCAAAAGGCTCGAGCGTAATTTCGTTCAGCGCAGCAGCCTGTGCTTCACTGGATTTGAGCAATTCTGCAAACCTGACCCAGCGTGGACGGCCAATCTTCGGGGCCGGGCCAATTGCCCGCACGATCGGATAAGGCACTGCGGCCGCAACCTGCAGAAAGCGGGTCATTTCAGCCTTGTCGATCGACAGGGCGTCTTGAACAAGCCCGCGCTCAAAGCCGCGCTCAACAAGATTTCGCGCAAAGAAGGCACGCTCGATAAAGGAAAGATCGCGGCGCTCGGTATTTTCCTTGCCCTGAGCCAATACCAGCTGGACATCGCTGAGTTCGCGCACAATGGCATGGACCGGCTTGCCAATGCGCTGGGCAGCACGCAGGCGGCGATGCCCATAGGCGGTCTGATAATGCCCCGGCTTATCCGGATGCGGTCGCACAAGAACCGGCACCTGCTGGCCATTCTGGCGGATGCTTTCAACGAGATTTTCGAAATCTTCGTCGAGCCCTGCCGCATGGCTGAGCCGGTCTTCGACAAAAGAGGTTTCGACCAGCGCAGGATCAAGTTCAACCACGCGCTCGACGCCTTCGAGACTTTCCTTCAAGCGGCGCGCATCTTCGATTTCACGGGACATGCCGCCGAGCGAAAGCCCCATAGCCTTAACCGCGCCCGATGCAGCACGAGGCTTGAGCGCTTCATTGCCGATCAGCGGCTGCGCTATAGGCTCAACGGGTTTCTGTTCCGGTACGGGAATGTTTTCCACCGTTCCGAACAATGCCTTGAGCTGATCCCTGCGATTATTGCCTGTCATCATCGCGCCCTCATACCGGCCTCTTCCAGGCCTTGTAGATCAAGCCCTGGATTTCGGAGTTGACGGAAGTCAGCGATTCAATTGCGCGGTCATAGGTTGCGCGGGTGAAGCTGTCGCGGGATACTTCGTAGAGCGTCTGCTTGGTAAGACCTGCATCGGAAAACGCAGTGGACTTGACCACCGATGAGGTGAGCACGCGGTCCCCGAACAGCGAACGCAGGAAACCGGCAATCTGCTGCTGCGGCGCATCATTTGGCTCAAAGCGCGTAATCAGATAGCGCATGAAATCGAAATTAAGCTCGCCGCCAGCCTCTCGCACGACCGCAAGCAAATCCGCTGTCATGAACAGGAACTGGCTCATGGAGGCGACATCCAGCATTTGCGGATGAACGGTAACAAGCACTGACGTTGCAGCGCAAAGCGCCGATAGCGTCAGAAAACCAAGTTGCGGCGGACAGTCTATGACCACAACGTCATAATCGTCTGACACTGTATCAAGCGCTGCCTGAACACGGGCAAAGAACAATTGCTGCTCGACAGTTTGGGCAGCGCCGTGTTGGCGGTCGGCAAGCATTTGCGGCGTGGTGTGTTCAAATTCCTGCAATTCCAGATTGCCCGGAATGAGATCAAGCCCATCAAAATAGGTCTTGCAAATAATATCGCGCAGCGGACGGCGCTCGCCATCATAGCGGATTGCTCCGTAGAGCGTATCATTGCCGGTCAGATCCAGCTCCGGTTGATAACCGAACAATGCAGACATTGATGCCTGCGGATCAAGATCGACGGCAAGCACACGGAAACCGGACATTGCCAGATGCTGCGCCAGATGGGCACTGGTCGTGGTCTTGCCGGAACCGCCCTTGAAATTGGTAACGGCAATGACCTGCATGTGCTCGTTGGCGGCAGGATCGCGATGCGGCAGATAGGTTTTTGCCTTGGCGCCCCCGGCTTCGGACAGATGGCGGCGCAATGCATTGATCTCGGCAAGCGTATAGAGCCTGCGGCCGCCGCTGCCCGTCTCCGGTTGCGGCCCTTCACCTGCAATTGAAAGCTGGCGCAGATACCCATCCGATACGCCGATGAGCTTTGCCGCCTCGCCGCTGGTGAACTTGCGCAATGTCTTCATGGCTGTCGGCGGAAAGAGCCGGTTGCGCATTGCTTGAAGCTGCGCCGAAAGCATTTCCGCATCGGCGGCGATTGCCCTGTCGGCTGGCAGAACAACAGGCAAAGAAGCATCGCCCACCAAGGATGGGTCGGGTTGATTTGCCTGTGCTGCATGCATCATAGTCAAGGTAATATCCTGTACGTCCGTTCGGTCATTCCCGGCGCAAGCAGAACATGCGCCGATTCGACATAAAAACCAAAGGGGTAACGCCAGATAGAGATATAACGTTGTAAGCCAGCACTAACACCGCATGAGCTTGGTAACGTTTAATTTGCCGCAAACCCCTCAAAACCGTAACTAGGGTGCTAAAATATCCGAGTCGCGTCAACAACTTTATAGTTAACGCAAATTAACCAATAAGGCATCCTGAGCTGTGGATTGTGGTCCAACGCGCCAACGCGCTTTCTCACACAGAAAAGCCGCCATGCTGGGTGATGAGTGCGACAACGAAATCCATCACGGCCCGAACGGACGGTGCCTTGCGTAAGTCCCGATGGACAAGAAGCCAAATGTCCCGACAGAAGGGCGGAACGTCCTCTGCGATACGCACGAGGTCCGGGTCTGCATCACCCAAAAAACAAGGCAGTCCGGCAACGCCGGCGCCCGTGCGCGCAGCGATAAGATGCCCGCCAATATCGTTCAATTCGCATGCAACCGGCCGTGCACCAGCAATGCCGAGCAGCCATTTTTGCTGCGGCATATCCCCAAAGCTTTCGTTAAAAGCGATGAACTGCCATCGATCGGGCTCGTCGCGATGCACATAATCGCGGCTGGCGTAAAGACCGAATGCCATGACCCCAAGTTTTCGCGCAACGCTTCCGGTCTCATCGGGCCGTACCAGGCGGAGAGCCACATCCGCCTCCCGGCGGCTGAGCGACACTTGCTGCGCCTGAGCAGCGAGAGAAAGACGGATATCCGGATAGAGTGATCGGAAGTGCGCGAGATGCTGCGTCAGAAGATGCATCGTCAGCACGGGCGGAGCGCTAAGTGTGACCTTGCCGACGAGCGGCCTATGCGCTGCCTGAGCAATCCGGGCAATTCCATCCGCCGCATTTTCCATCGCGACGGATTGATCGAACACCTGTTGGCCGATGGCAGTCAAGCGGCAGAATCGCGGCAGTCTCTCAACCAGCGCTACGTCCAGTTCCGCTTCAAGCGCCGTAAGTCGGCGACTGACTGTCGCGTGGTCCACCTTCAAGGCGCGCGCCGCACCGGACAGGGTGCCACTGCGCGCCACAGCGATGAAATGACGAAGATTTTCCCAATCGGCCATCTGTGCGATTTCTCAATAATCACTGGCACATATACCGAATTACCGCACAGAAGTCATTGCCGTAATTTGGAGACAAATTATCATTGCAGGATTGTCTC
Source organism: Phyllobacterium sp. GQ127 (assembly GCF_059758635.1). Classification (NCBI taxonomy): domain Bacteria; kingdom Pseudomonadati; phylum Pseudomonadota; class Alphaproteobacteria; order Hyphomicrobiales; family Phyllobacteriaceae; genus Phyllobacterium; species Phyllobacterium sp. GQ127. The sequence continues at coordinate 147,143 of NZ_JCAXDZ010000005.1, read as the reverse complement.
CATGTCCGCTTCTCACCCCGTTTATCCGCGTATCACGCTCACCGCCGCTTCTCTCGGCTTCGTGATCGTGCTTCTGGACGTCAGCGTTGTGAATGTCGCACTCGATGCTTTGCGCATGAGTTTCTCCACCAATGTGGCTGGGCTCCAATGGGTGGTAAACGCCTATACACTCATCTTCGCGGCGCTGCTGCTCATGGCGGGCGCATTGGGCGACCGCTTTGGTGCGCGCGCTGTCTTCATAGCGGGTCTCATTCTTTTCACCCTCGCCTCCCTTGGCTGCGGCGTAGCGCAAACGTTAACGGCACTTGTTGCAGCACGGTTTGCACAAGGCATCGGCGCGGCGTTGTTGGTTCCAAATTCGTTGGCGCTGCTCAGCCAGGCATTCCCGGACAAGGAACAGCGCAGCCGGGCTGTCGGCTGGTGGGGGGCAGCGGGAGGCGTCGCACTGGCGGCCGGACCCGTGGTCGGTGGCTTTCTGGTAACGCAAGTTGGCTGGCGCGGCATTTTCCTGATCAATATTCCGATCGGGCTGATTGGTCTGGCCTTGACCCTCGGCTACTCGAAGCCAAGCCCCAGAAATGACCACCGCTCACTTGATCTGCCTGGGCAGGCGGCGGCTATCCTTGCGCTTGTAGCGCTGGCAACGACGCTGACGGATGCGGGGCAATTGGGCTGGACACATCCGCGGATTATTGTGGCCATGCTCGTAACCGTTCTTTCCGCCATCGGCTTCATTCTGATTGAGGTTCGAAGCCGCGCACCGATGCTGCCGCTGTCATTATTCTCTAATTCCGCATTGACAATCGCGGCGGTCACCGGCGTCATCATCAACTTCGCTTATTACGGCCTGATCTTCGTCTTCAGCCTGTTTTTCCAGCTGGAGCAGCATCTTTCAGCTCAGGAAACCGGCATGGCGTTCCTGCCAATGACCGTCATTCTGATGGTCACAAACATTATAGCAAGCCGGTTGATCACCCGCCTCGGCGCGCGCAGGCTGATAGTGTTTGGTCTTGTTCTGGCGGCGGCCGGGTATCTTCTGCTGCTTCCGATCAGCGTCGAAGGCTCTTACTGGCAGTTGGCGGCACCAATGCTGATGGCGGCGAGCGGCATCGCGCTGGTTGTTCCGACGATCACCAACGTCACTCTCTCGTCTGTCGATCAGTCACGGGCCGGGATTGCATCGGGCGTTCTCAACACGGCGCGGCAGATGGGCGGCATGCTCGGCGTTGCGACGTGCGGTTATCTGGTGCGGGACACCGCACCAGTCGCGTTCATACAAGGTATGCATCTCTCGCTCATGGTCGCCGTGGTGCTCCTGTTTCTCGGTGCCGCACTCTCGCTTTTCTGTCTCAGCCGGGAGACTTGAGACGAACACAAGCATTTACACGCTAAGGAAGTCTTGGGGCGTCATCATTCAGGGAATGGGGTACGCCCTATACTGATTTTGCAATTACAGCATGTCCAGTGGTTGTTTTCGATTGGGTCGTTTGAACGCTTGATCCAAAGTTTGCAGCTGCGCGGGCGTTAACGTGATATCCGCGGCTTTTCTGTTGCTGCGAATATGGTCCGGGTTGCTAGACTTTGGAATGGCGATGACGCCATCCTGGTTCAGGACCCATGCCAGCGCAACAACAGCCGCAGTTGTCTCCAACTCGCGCGCTATTCCCGTCAGGGCAGGATGGCTCAGCAGTCTTCCCTGCTCGATCGGTGAATAGGCCATGATCGGAATATTTCGCGATTGGCACCACGGCATTAATCCAACCTCGGGGCCACGCCGTTTCAAATTGAAAAGAATCTGATTTACCGAAACGGCGGTGCCGCCCGCAATCGCCTCCAGCTCCTCCATATCGTCCACGTCAAAATTGCTTACGCCCCAACTGCGGATTTTGCCGGATTCCATCAAGGTTTCAAAAGCGGCAACAGTCTCCTCTAACGCATATCCCCCTCGCCAATGCAGAAGGTAGAGATCGATGAACGCCGTCTGCAACCGGTGCAAACTTTGCTCGCAAGCGGTGATAGTACCTTTTCTTGACGCATTGGATGGAAGAACCTTGCTAACGACGAAGACCTTGTCGCGCTGGCCCTTTATGGCCTGTGCCACAACTTCTTCCGCGCCGCCGCCTGCGTACATTTCTGCCGTGTCGACCAGGCTCATTCCAAGATCAATCCCGAGCTTCAACGCATCAGCTTCAGCACTACGTTTTCGGGCGTCATCCCCCATATACCAAGTACCTTGCCCAAGTATCGGGACATTGTATCCGGAGGGGAGTTTTATGGTCGGTATTTCAGCCATGACGCGTCATTTCAACATATTAATGAATTTGTCGCAAACCCTGTATACAGGTCGAGGAGTTCTTGAGCTGGAACGAATAAGGCCATAGAGATGAATTCGGGTGCACCGCGCGGAACATTCCTGCGCGCTACCAGTTCATGAGCATGGAGGAACTACGATGTTCATAAAATCTCTCACGGTCGTTACACTTATTGGGCTGTCCGGCATTGTCCTGTCCGGCTGCGTCGCCGATGATGGCGGCGATGGCTATTATGGCGGATCGGGAGGTTATATCTCCAGCTACCCGGACAATGGATATTACGGCAGGGACCGCTATGACCGCCGTGACAGATATTGGCGTGAAAGCAGGCGCGATCGCGACTGGAGAGATCGCCCCCGAAGGGACTGGGACGACAGAGGCGATCGCCCTCACCGAGGCGACAGACCTGATCGGCCAGATTGGAACGACAATAATAATCCAAGGCCACGCCCGCCAGTCGTAGAGCGACCAGATCGGCCCGAGCCAAGCAGACCGGATCGCCGGGAGCGCACAAAAGAGCGCAGCCTGTCTTCTGATGCCGAAAAATCTATCCAGGAACGGCAGGGTGTGGGCGGAACAAGGCCCATTTTGCCGCGTATGCCGGGAACGTCCGACCGGAACTAGGTCTCTTCAAGACAATGCTTGAGGCTCTGTTGAAAATCAGAGCCTTGAGCCACCAAGCTTCATATGTCTGTTGACGTCCTTATAAAGCAGATAGCGAAACGGCTCCGGACCACCCGCGTAGCAAGCTTGCGGGCAGAAGGCCCGCAGCCACATGAAATCGCCAGCCTCGACCTCCACCCAATCCTGATTGAGGCGATAAACCGCCTTGCCTTGGAGGACGTAAAGCCCGTGTTCCATGACATGCGTCTCGGCAAAGGGAATGACAGCTCCCGGTTGCAACGTGACGATAGTGACATGCATGTCGTGACGCATGTCCGAAGGATCGACGAAGCGCGTCGTGGCCCATCGTCCGCCCGTGTCGGGCATGACAGTCGGGGCTATGTCATTTTCATTCAGGAGAAGCGGCGGTGGTGTTTCAATGCCATCTACCGCTTCATAGGCTTTGCGCACCCAATGGAACCGAACATGCGCGTTGGATATGTTCAACGCCTGCCAATTTGTCGAAGGTGGAATGAAGGCATAGCCGCCGGGCTGCAGGATGTGCTCCTTGCCCGCAATTGTAAGCTGCAATTCCCCCTCCGCGACAAAGAGAACGCCTTCGGCTTGCGGATCGATTTCGGGACGCATGCTGCCACCCCCGGGTGCCACTTCCATTATGTATTGTGAAAAAGTTTCCGCAAAACCGGATAGCGGCCTGGCGATGATCCAGCAGCGCGTTTTTTCCCAAAATGGCAGATAGCTTGTAACAATATCCTGCATGACCCCTTTCGGGAGCACCGCATAGGCCGTGGTGAACACGGCACGCCCCGTGAGAAGCTGGCTTTGCGCAGGATGCCCGCCTTGTGGCGCATAATATGGATTTTGGGACATGGTGGACTCCTGAGTCTGGTAAGAAACTTTGTGCTCAATTTTGCCACAGGACTTCGCATGTCAAGCGCGAATGCCCTTAGCTTACATGGTTGAACACAATCATTTTGTCGTCCGCCATTTCTTCCATCGTCCAAGGTATGCCGCCAACACCATAGCCTGACTGACGACGGCCGGTGAAAGGCATCCAATCGGTCCGGAATGCCGTATGGTCGTTAACAAGGACAGCGGATGCATCAAGATGTCTGGCAACTTTCAACGCAACCGCTATATCTGATGCGAAGACGCTTGCCTGAAAGGCAAAAGGCAGTGAATTGGCGATATTGATGGCTGCATCAAGATCGCTATATCCGTAGACGCACGTCAAAGGTCCGAATACTTCGAGCCTGGATACTTTTGTTTCGGCGCCTGGATTAAGAAGAATGGACGGGCGCAAAGTTGTTTCAGACAGACGTCCGCCACCGATTTGTGTTGCCCCCTGCTCCGTCGCTTCCTTGATCCAGGCTTCCACGCGATCTGCCTCCCTGGGCAAAATCAATGGGCCGACTTCCGTATCCTTCAGAACAGGATCACCCACACGCAAAGCGGTAACTTTGGCAGCGAAAGCCTCGGTAAAACTGGCCAATATGTCTTCATGCACAAATAGCCGCTGCGACGAAACGCAGACCTGCCCGGCATGGTAATAGCCGCCTTTGACAACGCTGGCGGCGACCCTGTCCACGTCCACACCGCGGTCAATAATAACGGGCGCGGCACCGCCATGTTCGAGTGCACAACGCGTGCCAGACGGCAGCTTGCTTTTCAGATACCAGCCGATCTTGGCCGAGCCAATGAAACTCAGGAAGGCAATGCGTGGGTCTGTCGCCAATTGCTCTGCCAGCGCATTATCATCTGTAAGGAAAGTCTGGCACCACTGTTCGTCGAGCCCGGCTTCCCGGAAAAGCTTGACCAGTTCGATACAGGAGATCGGCGTCGTGGAAGCGGGCTTGATGATGACCGGGCAACCAACAGCAATCGCCGGTGCAATCTGATGAACGATCAGATTAAGCGGATGGTTGAAAGCCGATATAGCCGCAACCACGCCGATTGGCTCCTTGGTTGTGAACGCCCATCTATTGGCACTCGCGGCAGTAAGCCCCATCGGGATTTCCTTGCCGCCGAAATTGCGCAATTCATCTGCTGCATTGAGAATGCCATCTATTGCCCGTGTCACTTCAATGATGGCGTCCGGCAATGGCTTGCCGCCCTCACGCGCGATAATTAAGGCAAAACGGTCACGATTCGCCTCAAGCAGCGCCGAGGTTTTGCGCAAAACAGCCATCCGCTCATGGGTTGGCAGCCAACCGGCCTTGTCAGCAAAAGCTTGCGCAGCCATCTGCAACTTGTGCTCCAGGGCCTTGCCGTCGTCGGTTGGAATCTCCTGAATGATTGCGCGGTCAAACGCCTGATATACTTTCATTGCAAGCGTCACTTCATGACTCCAATATCGCTGGAAGCCGCTCACGCAACTCCTTCACCAGAACACGCTCGTTTTCCGAATAATCGATCGGCACATTGACCAGATGCACGCCACCTTCAGCAAAAGCCGTCGCTATCACCTGTTTGAACTGCCCGATTTCCGTGACCCGCGTTCCCTGGGCTCCATATGACTGCGCATATTTAACAAAGTCCGGATTGCCAAACGTCATTCCGAAATCTGGAAATTCATCCACAGCCTGTTTCCAGCGTATCATCCCATAAGCGCCGTCCTCAATGACGAGCACAACCAGATTGAGCTTCATGCGAACTGCAGTTTCAAGCTCCTGGCTGTTCATCATGAATCCGCCGTCCCCGCAAACAGCCATGACGCGGCGTTCGGGATAAAGCATTGCTGCCGTCATGGCCGAGGGCAATCCGGCACCCATTGTCGCCAAAGCATTATCGAGAAGCAGCGTATTGGCCATTCTGGTTCGGTAATTTCTTGCAAACCAGATCTTGTACATACCATTGTCGAGCGCGAGGATACCGTCATGCGGCATCGCTTCGCGAACATCATGGACAAGCCGCTGCGGGGTAAACCGGTCCTCGGTGGCGCGTGCCGCAATCCGGCTTAAAATGCCCTCCCTCAAATGCAGCAGGGCCTGGGCATTGGGGAGTTTTCCTTCGATGCGATCCGCCAATGCTTTGAGCGATGGACCAATATCACCGATGACTTCCGATTGCGGGAAATAGACTTGCTCAACTGTTGCTGGCAGATATCCCACATGGACGACATCCGGGCCCTCCGCCCCCATGATGAAAGGCGGCTTTTCAATCGTATCATGCCCAATGGTAACGATCAGATCGGCCTGCTCGATAGCCTCATGCACATAATCGCGCTCTGAGAGCGCCGCCGTTCCCATGTATAATTCAGTGCCGCCGGGAACCGTGCCCTTTCCCATCTGCGTTGTGAAAAACGGGATTTGGGTACGAAGCACGAATTGCGCAATATCTGACGTGGACCGTGGACGCGATGCGGCTGCGCCGAACATCAACAAAGGACGCTTCGCCGCCATGATGATCGAGGCAGCGCGTTCAAGAGACAAATCGCTGGCTGTTGGCAGTTCGACCGCATGGGGCGCAATCAGCGGAACCGGCTGACACTCCTCCGCCGCAATATCTTCCGGCAGTTCCAGATGCACTGGCCCCGGCCGCTCCTCCTGCGCAATCCTGAAAGCCTCGCGCACAGTGGTTGGAATCATCTGCGGAGACACGATTTGCCGCGACAGCTTGGTCAAGGGCTTCATTGACGCCACCACATCAACCACCTGAAACCGCGCCTGCCTGGAAGATAATATTCCCTTTTGGCCGGTAATCATGATCATGGGCATTGCGCCGAGCAGCGCATAGGCCGCCCCTGTCGAAAGATTCAACGCGCCCGGGCCCAATGTCGTCAGGCAGACGCCCGGCTTGCCCGTCAAGCGCCCATAGGTCGCCGCCATGAATGCCGCCGCCTGCTCGTGCCTGGTCAGAACTAGCTGGATGGAAGATTTTCGGATTGACTCGACAACATCAAGGTTCTCTTCACCCGGTATGCCAAAGATACGGTCAACGCCTTCGTTCTCAAGCGCTGCAACAAGTAGATCGGAACCTTTTGTCATGGATTTATGCTCGGCTGTTGACTGGAGCTATCGAGGGGACCCTCGAAAGTTGCGACTATGTGCAAGATAAGCCGTTTTCCCTGCCTGTCCACCCAAACGGTTCATCAACCAATAGTGATCTCAGGCGTTAAGCCCGGCCACCAATGAGCTGTTTTTGGCCACGGCGGTGAATGCCGTGTTTGTTCGCCATGCTTTGCAACATTTTCTCGGTCGCAAACGGAAATTCGCGGCGCAGTTCCATCCATGACAAACGCGGAAACAGATCGGACAGACGGATGATTTCCTGCATTGTCCAATTGTGTTTGCTGGGCGAAAGATTAAGCCTGCGACATTGCCCGCGAATGGCCGCAGGGCTGCGCGCGGGCAGCATTTCTGCAAGTCTGGCATAGTTTGGATAGAACTTGCGGACAATGGACATTTCTTTTTCAGTCCATGGTCCCGTTTGGTATGTCGACATGACAATTGGCTTTCGGAGCGAATGCGCCTTCTGTATGAGAAGCTGAAGTCAATGATTTATGGGGCTTCCGCTGAAGCAATCAATTGCAACTAGTTGTGAGGAAGCACCAATTTGGCGGAATCCTGGCCGACTTAACTGATAAACTGGAGATGTTTCCATGCCAGCACTCATATTTCGCAAAGCGGTGCAAACGGACTTACGCACCTTGATTCTTCTGCTGGCCGATGACGAACTCGGACAAAATCGTGAAACGGTATCGGACCCCATAGCTGATTGCTATATTCGGGCTTTAAAGGCTATCGAAGAAGACCAGAACCAACTTTTGGTTGCCGTCGTAGAAGATGACCAAATCATCGGCTGCATGCAGCTTTCCTATATACCTGGACTTTCACGCAGCGGGATGTGGCGCGGCCAGATCGAAAGCGTGAGAATCGCGCCAAGCCATCGGGGTCGAGGCATCGGTCACCGCATGATCGAATGGGCAATTGAAAATTTCAGAGAGCGCGGATGCGGGCTCGTTCAATTGACATCGGATAAAACGCGGCCGGATGCGCTGAGATTCTATAGCTCGCTTGGATTCGCGCCAACACATGAAGGTTTCAAGCTTTCGCTTTGACGATCCATTCAGGATAAGTTGCTACGTTTTCCCCGAATTGCTTTAATCGTCCAAACCTTTGCCCTCAAGAATTTTTGGCATTGCCTTTTCAATTCTGGCCTCGCGGGTTTTGGATTGTTTTGCCGATGAGAAATGGAGAAGATATCCTCTCTGTCTCCCCGGTGTCAGCGCCTCAAAAGCCGTTTTCAAGGCAGGCATATTATCGAGTTTGATCTGGAATTCTTCAGGAACAGCGAACTCTTTCGTCTTTTTAAAATCGACCTTCAAACCCGCCTTCTGGACCTCAATAGCCTCCTGAATATAATCTTTGAGGACGTCTCTCATCCCCGTTATTTCCGACAGGCTGGTAAACCGGACCTGGCGCGCGGACTGCACATTTTCAGTTTGCCGGATCAGAATATTCTTGTCGTCTTTCAACAGGGCGCCTTGGATAAACAACATTGCGCAATAGGCCTTAAACCCATGAATAAGAACGATATTGCTGTTTTGAAACGTATAGCATGGAACACCCCATTTCAGCTCTTCGGTCAGTTCGCATTCCAATGCAATGGACCTAAGCTCCGCGAACTCCTCTTGCCAATTTGTCTCCCTGTTCAAAACAGCGTCGACCTTCGTATTACTCTTTGTCATGCTGCGCCTCCCAAACAATTTCACTTCACTAATCTATCAACAGCCCTCGGCCATTCCACTCGCTTCTGGGAATACTGCCTCCAACCGCAAAGCTGAACGAGACAACCTTGCTCCTGCTATTGTCAACCGTGCACTGGAAGTTGATGTTGTACCAATCCCCCTTGCTGCGAAATGCACCCCCTCTCGCATCCAATGCGTATTCCGAAATTCGCCCGCCTGAGCGACCGAATGGCACAAGCAGATCCGGGAAAGAGCCCGGTCTTTGACGTCGCACTTGCTCCAAAGCCTCGATTGTGCAGAGCTGCATGATACGATCTCTGGCCGACATTTTACGCGCCGATTGCCTCACCCGAAAGCTCGAGAGCGACTCTTGCGAGAAAAGCTCCTTGGCGGGAGTGGGATTTGCCGTCTCTTTTGCCTTGGGTTTTGCAGGCTCGGCAGCGGCCTTTTTCGGTTCCGGTTGCGGCTTGGCCTCAGACGCGGGTTTCATCCCGTCTGGTGCTTTTTCCTGCTCCTGCAGCTTTTCCGTTTCTGCGGGTTTTTCCGGCTCCGGCTTTTCCTCGGTCTTGTCTGATTGCGATGTCTCTGGAGCAGTCACCGGTGGCAATTCTTTTTCTTCTGTCCTCTGCTCGGTTTTTGCAGTGGCAGCCGCGAATGCAGGACTGCCTGCTGCGGGTGGCGGCGCAGGCGCTGGCTGGGGCTTGGGCTGCGTTTTTTCTGCCGGTTCAGGTGAAGGGGCTGGAGAAGGCAGCGGAACGAGCTTAACATCAATCGTTTCCTTTGGTGCCGGCGTTATTTCAAATGAAAGCCCGGTCCATAGCAACAAACCTATCAACAGATGCAAGGCGAGTGAGAACGGCAGCCCGAAACTTAGTCTTTTCCAGGGTTTTGCAGCATATTCGAACATGCCTGAAAGATAAGCGATCACACGGACAAACCCATATTTGCGGTCAGCTTTCAACTCATCGGGCTGTTTGGGCGAATTGGACATGCCAAGACAGATTTCGCAAACCGCATAAGCACTTGCTACCAAGCTTCGGATTTACCTTCTCGCTTGATTTATAACAAGGGATCAAAGCGGTTTTCGATTTTAGGTGTAAATTGCAGAAAGCGCTTTCTAATCGTTGTGATTGCATTACTTTGATCTTGCGGAGTTGAACCTTCGCCAAATCAGAGGATGGAACATGAAGAAACTGCTTTTATTCAGTGCCGCTGTCATCGTGGCATTAACGTCGGCTGCAGGCGCTCAAGAAGCCACCATACGCATAGCTACCGAAGGCGCCTACCCACCGTTCAATACTTTGAACGCGGACGGCACGCTGGCAGGGCTGGATGTCGATATGGCGAATGCGCTGTGCGAAGAAATGAAAGCAAAATGCACAATCGTTGCGCAGGATTGGGACGGCATTATTCCGGGGCTAATGGCTAAAAAATATGATGCCATCATCGCATCAATGAGCATTACGGAAGACCGTAAAAAACAGATCGATTTCACCAACAAATATTACACCACACCGCTGGCCGTTGCCGTTCCAAACGACAGCACCCTGGCGGGCGTCGCTATCGCCGACCTGAAAGACAAGACTGTTGGCGCACAGGCTGGTACGACCCAGGCGATCTACGCCACTGATGTTTACGGCAAGGCCGGTGTGGATGTGAAGCTCTATCCCACGCAGGATGAGGCGGCGGCAGATATGACAAATGGTCGTATCGATGCGCTGATCTCAGACAAATTCGTTGTCGTGGATTGGCTCAATAATGCCGGAAAAGATTGCTGCAAGATGCTAGGTGACGTTCCCGGAACCGAGACCGAAGCAGGCATCGGTATCCGCAAGGGTGACGACGCGCTGAGGGAGAAATTCAACAAGGCGATCGATGCCATCGTGGCAAACGGAACGCATAAGAAAATAGTTGCCAAATATTTCCCCTTCGACATTTACTAAAAGACAAGAGCCATCCGCCCGAAAGCGGGTGGCTCTTTCCCCCAGTCAGCGGGATCAGGGTCCGTTGACCAGCTTGAGAATAAGCTGCTGGATATTGCCTCCATCACTCATTTCATCACGGTCAAAATCGCGGCTTTTCTGGCGCTGGGCTATTGAAAGAGCGGAAAGCCGAGGCTGCATTTCCAACCGGATTTTTTGGCAATCAGGGTCGTCGGGAACGGACAGGCCAATTGTCGATGCCTCTATCGCGCGCACCATTTCCTTGATCTGCTCGCCATGCACGAGTTCATGATTTCTGACGCCCGTGATGAATGCGTTCCAGCTTTTTTCCACCGCATCCGGCAAGCGATCTGAAGGCTTTGGTAGCGTATAGGTGATTATCAGCTTGGGCCGGGCCGAGACGAGTTTGCAAGCATTGTCAGCCTGCCGCTCATATTTCCTGGTCCATGTCAGCTTGAAATTGGTATGCGCAATGGTGCGGACTCTGCCGCCCAGTTGCGGGCCTCTCTCGCCGATGGAGGCATAGAGCGATGCGCCGGACTTTCCCGCGATTGCATAGGGCTGGACAGTTTCGGTTGCGGTCCATTCAGTCGCTGCCGCTCCCGGCATCAAACCCAGGAGACATGATAGCAAGAAAGAAAATGAGATAGGTCGTTTCAATCTGGCCTCGCTGATGCTGCAAACGATGTCCCGCAACGAGCTGGAACATGTTCACAGTTGTAACGATTCGACCAGTGCCGAATGTGTGCCCCGCCCGCCTTTGCGGACGGGGCACATGCAATTAGTTGACAGATGTCAGCGTCATTGATGTTCCGGTAGCTGCGACATTGAGACCGAGCTGGCCGGTCACGCTTACTGCCTGAAGATGAATGGAACCCGATGTCCCGCCAAACAGGACATTCGTACCAATACCGGCACCGACCGTGGCTTCAGCAGTCGCACCGCGATACAGGCCGCTCAAAGAACCGTGATGATAGCCTGCAGTTGGTGCAAACACTGCCCAAATCAGACGGCTGCGGGTGGTAAAACCAAGGTCAACACCCAGCTTCTTGATGGCGCCCGAGTAATTGTCGATACGCTCTCCGCCCATTGTGGACCGGAACGAACACTCAACTTCCTTGGCTGAACCAAGCACATAACCGACGCCGCCGCCGATTGAGCAATCGAGATAGCCGATCTTTACGCCATTGCGCACATCTTGCTCTTCATATGTTGGCAATTGCATATCGGCCGCTTTGGCGATTGTTGTTCCGGCTATTGCCAGCGACCCTACGGCAAGCGCCATTGTAAGAGTCTTGTTCATGCTTCTCTCCTTACTTATTTATTTCGCGCAATTCCGGAAAACCGCTGCACGCTTTTCCGGAGTTGCTCTAAATCCTGACCGGCACACCATGCCGGATTGTCCCGTCCGCAAACTCGGCGATAGAACGTTGGTCCAACGATTCCAGTCCGGAAAGGTTGCAACGAAACGTATCCATACGTGAAGGCGCGATAACAGACGGCCCACAGTTCAACGGCCATTAGGACATTTTAAAGGCATTCTGTGCAGCGGTGCATCTATCTTCGCTTGGTGTGGCATTTGGGTCATGACGACGCTCCACTCCAATCGGGATTACGGGCGCCGCGCTAAATGAGTTTCAACGGATGCGTGGAGAAAAATATCAACGCAGAGCGAGCGAACTGGCGAATGTGCCACCATCCCTTGCGCGCAGCATTTCCGCCTTCGTGGACAATTCTGACTGTCGGCACATAAGCGATTTCCGCAAATTTTGCCGTTCGCAACGATATATCGAAATCTTCGAAATAGAGCAGATAACGAGAATCGAAACCGCCCAGCTTTTTAAAAACATCGCCACGAAAAAACATGAAACAGCCGCTCACGATGGGAGGGCTCCAAAAAACGACATCACCAATCTGATCGCGCATTTCGTAGCGATTCAAGCGTTTAGCAAATAGCCGTTTGATGGCGCGCGGTGCAAAGCCGCGAAGCAAAAGATCAAACACCGCCGGATAGTTCTTGCAAAGATATTGCCGCGTTCCGTCCGGATTAAACGCTTTTGGCGTCAAGAGCCCGCAATTTTCGTGATCCGTCATGAAGGCAATGGCATTGGCGAGCGCTTCCGGCTCCATTTCGACATCAGGATTGAGGACCAAATGATATTTGCCAACGGCATCTGTGACGATGTTATTTGCACTGCCAAACCCGACATTGCCCTGCCCGCTCATGATCTCAAAAGGCAGGCCCTCCATCGCCTCCAACAGCCAGTCATAGCCAGAGGCCGCCGGGGTATTATCGATCACGAATATCTTGACTTGCGTCAGACCGCTCAATTGAAGCGCATGCCGCAGACTTTGGATGGTTTTCAGGACCGTTTCCTGGTCGGGCTTGAATATGACAATGGCAATGGTCAGTTCATACGTCTCAGCATCGGGATATGCACTCTCGACCATTAACCGACTTTCTTTCCCATTTTCCCCGTTAGACCATGCCAGACACCAAGGGTCATCATTTTTGCATGTTCTGCGCGAGGGGCTGTAATCAGACTGTAGAATACAAATTTTCGTACCAAACGGGCCATATCAACCATTTTCCAATTTAAATGCAGCCATTTTTGGCGATAGAGCCAAATCGCATTTCTGAAATGATAATAATGCCGCAACGGGCTATGCACAGGTATGTGCCTGCCCCGAAAAAGCACCGGGCTATCGCCCAAATCGTGCTTCATATGGGCGTTGCATATGCCATAAGATTGATAGCCCATCTGCTTTGCCCGCAAACCCCATTCAATATCAACATAGTCGATAAAAAGTTCTTCCCGCATTCCGCCTACACTATCGAGGGTCGATAGCGGAATGAGGCAGCCGGAAGCAATGAGATAGTCCACCTCCACTATCGAATCATTCTCCGCACAGATTTGCCGTTCAAGCCGCAGGCCCGTCACTTTGATGAAGGGCGGAGGATTTTTCTGCCGTGGGTCCTCATATCGAGGTCCGACACACGCCACTCGAAGATTTTTCGCCAATTGCGCCTCAGCGGCGTTCAAAAGCCTGGCAACCATATCTCCTGCGGGGATGCTGTCCTGATCAAGCAGAAGCACGTAAGCTGCATCATGGACTCGGGCTTTCGCGATACCGATATTCTGAGCTTTTGCGATTCCAAAATTTTGTCCAAGCTTCTCAATATCCACCATTGGATACAGCGAGGCCAGTCGGTTTTCCAAGTCTTCTCCACTGCCATTGTCGACGATGATCAGCTTCCCAACTTGGGGAATTATTGCCTCAAGCAGGCTCTTCAGGCCATCCAGATCAGGATTATATGTAACGATAATTCCTGTGACAGACCGGTTATCAACCCGCATTTTTAAAAGCTTCCATTTAAAGTTCAACTGACGGGTAGCTAGCAGATAGCGCGTTGCAAGGAAAACCAAAACACTTATGAAGATTGACATGTGTTTCTCTTGCCGCCAAATGTCTGCGACAAATGCAATCGAGTTCCGGTTGTCACGATGGTAATAAGGAAACGTTGAATGAAGGGCATTATTCTGGCAGGCGGAAGTGGTACACGCCTTTATCCATTGACGATTGCCGTCTCCAAGCAAATGTTGCCAATCTATGACAAGCCCATGATTTATTACCCGCTAAGCGTGTTGATGCTTGCGGGTATACGGGAAATTCTCATCATCTCGACGCCGCATGATCTGCCGCTCTTTCAAAAATTATTGGGCGATGGGTCAGATTTTGGCGTCAGCTTCTCTTATGCCGAACAGCCGCAACCAAACGGTTTGGCAGAAGCATTTATTATCGGACGTGAGTTTATCGGCAATGACAGCGTTGCCATGATCCTTGGCGATAATATCTATTTTGGCGATGGTCTGTCGCGGCTTTGTCAGGAAGCCGCCAGCGGTGACAAGGGGGGCACTGTCTTTGCTTACCACGTTGAGGACCCTCAACGATATGGCGTGGTGCAGTTTGAAAAAGCCACAGGGAAAGCACTTTCCATTGAAGAAAAGCCGGTAAAGCCAAAATCGAACTGGGCTGTTACTGGACTCTACTTTTACGATAATGAAGTGGTCGACATCGCCAGATCTATCAAGCCATCCGAACGAGGCGAGCTTGAGATCACGAGTATCAACAATATCTATCTGGAACGTGGCGATTTGCGCGTACAGCAATTGGGCAGGGGATATGCCTGGCTCGATACCGGTACGCATGACAGCTTGCACGAGGCATCGTCATTTGTGAGAACGATTGAACATCGGCAGGGCATCAAGATTGCTTGCCCCGAGGAAATAGGGTTGGAATGGGGATGGGTCGACGCCGACCGAGTCCTCGAGAGAGCAGCAAAAATGGGCAAAACGGAATATGCAACCTATCTGCGCCGCAGAGCTGAAGAGGTCGGTAAATAATGATCGAAGTAAAGCCTCTCGCACTTGAAGGTGTTCTGGAAATTCTGCCCAAAAAATTCGGTGATGATCGCGGATTTTTTTCAGAAACGTATAATGCGCAAAGTTTTGCCGAAGCGGGCATTCCCTTGCAATTCGTCCAGGACAACCACTCCTTGTCTGCAGCTAAGGGCGTCTTGCGCGGATTGCATTATCAGCTACCGCCACGCGCTCAAGACAAGCTTGTGCGCGTCGTCAAAGGGTCCATTCTGGATGTGGTAGTAGATATCCGGAAAAGCTCGCCAACCTTCATGAAGTGGCTGTCCTTGGAAGTCTCAGCAAAGAAGTGGAACCAGATATTGGTGCCCAAGGGATTTGCACATGGCTTTGTGACACTCGAAGAAAATACCGAGGTGGTCTACAAGGTTACGGATTACTATTCTCCCGAACATGATAGGTCGCTACGATTTGACGATCCGTCAATTGGCGTGGCATGGCCTTTCGAAAAATCCGTCCTACAACTGTCCGATAAAGATCGAAACGCCCCTGTGCTCGATGGCGCTGATATTTTCCCTTAAGGAGCAATTTGGTTCATGAATATTCTTGTTACCGGCGGCGCCGGCTTTATTGGTTCTGCAGTTTGCAGACAACTGGCGGCCAATCCGCAAAACCGGGTCGTGAATGTTGACAAGCTAACCTATGCTGGAAATCTTGCATCGCTACGACAGATCGAGAATTACCCAAATTACAGCTTTATCCAGGCGGATATATGCGATGATGCAACAATTCTGGGTATTTTACGCGACGAGAAAATAGATGCGATCATGCATCTCGCCGCTGAAAGCCATGTCGATCGATCTATTGATGGACCAGCCGCCTTTATTGAGACAAATATTGTCGGCACGTTCCGCATGCTCAATGCAGCGCTGACCTATTGGCGCGAATTGTCGGAGCCAGCCAAATCTGCGTTTCGGTTCCACCATATTTCCACCGATGAGGTCTTTGGCGACCTGCCTTTTGACAGCGGGATCTTTACGGAAGAAACGCCCTACGCACCTTCTTCGCCCTACTCGGCATCAAAGGCTGCATCAGACCATTTGGTCCGCGCTTGGCATGAGACCTATGGCCTGCCGGTCGTTCTATCCAATTGTTCAAACAATTACGGTCCGTTCCATTTTCCGGAAAAGCTGATCCCGCTGGTGATCCTCAACGCCTTGGACGGTAAGTCGCTCCCGATTTATGGCACAGGAGCAAATGTCCGCGATTGGCTTTATGTCGAAGACCATGCGCGCGCGCTCGAACTCGTCGTCACAAAGGGCAAACCGGGCGAGAGCTACAACATCGGAGGCCGAGCCGAACAAACGAATTTGAGCGTTGTTGAAACGATCTGCGATATACTTGACAAGAAGCGGCCGCGTGCCAATGGCGGGCGATACAGGGACCTGATCAGTTTTGTCAGCGACCGGCCGGGCCATGACCGTCGTTATGCCATCGATGCATCAAAGATCGAGCGGGAGCTCGGCTGGACCCCGTCAGAAACGTTCCAGTCAGGCTTGGAACGCACCATTCAATGGTATCTGGACAATGATTGGTGGTGGCAGCCTATTCGCGGCGAACGTTATGCGGGCGAGCGACTCGGTTCTACAACAGCAAAGAGTGCAGTATGAAAATTGTCGTCACAGGGCACGAGGGTCAAGTTGTTCTCAGCCTGATGGAGAGAGCAGCCTTGCATCCCTCCATTGAGCTTGTTGCTCTGGGACGGCCAAAACTCGATCTGGCGCAACCACAAACGATATTTCAGGCAATTGTGGACGCTGCGCCGGATCTCGTTGTTTCTGCCGCCGCTTACACGGCTGTCGATCAGGCGGAAGACGAAGCTGAACTCGCTTCAGTGATCAATACAGCCGGCGCTACCGCTGTTGCGGAGGCGGCAGCACATATCAACGCGCCGATTATTCACCTTTCTACAGATTATGTGTTTTCAGGCGAAGGCAGAGAACCTTACAAAGAAGAAGACCCAACTGGACCAAAAGGCGTTTACGGACAGACCAAACTCAATGGTGAGTTGGGTGTTATCCAAGCAAACAAACGCCATTTTATTTTACGGACCGCATGGGTCTATAGCCCCTTTGGCAAAAACTTCGTCAAGACGATGCTGCGCCTGGCTGAAACACGTGACCAGTTGTCGGTCGTTTCCGATCAATGGGGAAATCCAACCTCAGCGCTGGATATAGCCGATGCAATTTTGCATATGGCAGAGCGGCTTCAAACCGACCCTTCATTTAACAGTTTTGGCGTCTATCATCTGGCTGGTACAGGAAGTACCAACTGGAGCGGTTTTGCTCAAAAAATCTTCGAGTATAGCCGGGCGCGTAACGGACCTTATGCGGATGTGGCCGGCATCGCGACTGCCGATTATCCGACAAAAGCAAAACGGCCTTTGAACTCGCAATTGTCGACTGATCGCTTCTTTGAAACTTTTGGCTGGCGGGCGCCGGAATGGCCGCAATCGCTGGAACATGTTGTCGATAGAATTCTGGCAGACAACAGCCAAGGCTGAATTCGCATTCTTCGCGCCAGCAAATATTGATCTTTAGAGCCGGTTCTGACTGCGCTGACGAGCCAGACCACCAATTCTGCAAGACATTCCCGTTTTTTGCACGCCCATGACTCAGGCCATGGGCGAGTGTCATTGTGCTTGCCTCCAACTTAACAATTTTATATCGTCATTTTATCTATATATTATCAATGTAGTTGTCCGTATTGGCAGCTATGCGTTCGAACAGAGGAAATACACATGAGTAGCTGGGATTTCTGGGTAGATCGTGGCGGCACCTTTACTGACGTGATCGGTCGTGACCCGGCAGGAACGCTGCATGCCAAAAAGGTTCTTTCCGAAAATCCGGCAGCTTATAGCGATGCAGCGGTGCATGGCATTCGACAGCATCTGGGACTGGAACCAAATGACGCCATTCCGGCGGGGCTTATTGGCGAAGTTCGCATGGGCACCACCGTCGCAACGAATGCCCTGCTGGAGCGCAAAGGCGAGCGTCTGGCACTGGTAACGACCAAAGGTTTCAGAGACGCGTTACGCATCGGCTATCAGGAACGCAAAAATATCTTTGCAACCGAAATCATCAAGGCCGAAGCGCTGTATGACCAGGTTTTGGAGATCGATGAGCGCGTGCTTGCCGATGGAACGATCGAAGTTCCACTCAATATGGATCAAGTCCATAAAGCTTTGAACTTATTGAAGGACGAGGGATATGACGCGCTCGCCATTGCCTTCATGCATGCCTACAAATTCCCAGAACATGAAGCAGCGGTTGCAGCAATTGCGCGGGATATCGGCTTCTCGCAGGTGTCGGTCAGTCACGAAGTCTCGCCCTTGATCAAGCTGGTTGGACGCGGCGATACAACGGTTATCGATGCCTATCTTTCCCCCGTTTTGCGGCGCTACGTGGAACAGGTTTCCAGAGAGCTTGATGTGACCCGTACCGGTGCGCGTGTCATGTTCATGATGTCGTCCGGCGGATTGACTGCTGCCGATATGTTTCAGGGCAAGGATGCCATTCTATCTGGACCCGCAGGCGGCGTTGTGGGCCTTGCCAGAACTGGCATGGAGGCAGGCTTTGGTAATGTCATCGGCTTTGACATGGGCGGCACATCCACCGATGTGGCGCATTATGATGGCATATATGAAAGAGCCTTTGAAACGGAAGTCGCGGGCGTGAGAGTGCGCGCTCCGATGATGCTCATCCACACCGTGGCCGCAGGCGGTGGTTCCATTCTGCACTTCGATAATGGCCGCTTCAGCGTCGGGCCGGATTCGGCAGGTGCCAATCCCGGCCCCGCCTGCTATCGCAATGGCGGCCCGCTGGCAGTCACAGATGCAAATGTCATGGTCGGCAAACTCATCCCTGAATTTTTCCCGCCGATCTTTGGTCCGGGACAAAATGAATCTCTCGATATCGAAGTCGTACGCCGTGGCTTTGTGCAACTTGCTGAGAAGATTGGCGATGGGCGAAGCGTGGAAGACGTGGCAGACGGCTTCATACGGATTGCTGTCGCCAATATGGTAGAGGCGATCAAGAAGATTTCAGTGCAGCGTGGATATGATGTGACACGCTATGCCTTGAGCTGTTTTGGCGGTGCAGGCGGCCAGCATGCCTGCCTTGTTGCCGATGCGCTCGGCATGAAGAGTATTCTTGTGCACCCCATGTCGGGCTTGCTCTCGGCTTATGGGATGGGCCTTGCCGATATAAGAGCGACGCGGCAAAAGGCGTTGGGCATATCATTGGATGAAAATGCCCCTGCCCAACTTGCGGAGATGGGCCGGGAATTGGAAAACGAATGCATTGCGGAGCTTCAGGCACAAGGGATTGCGCGTGATGCGATCACCAGTTTTGTTCGCGCGCATATTCGCTATGCCGGTACGGATACAGTGCTCAGTGTAGAGGCGACTTATCCCGCTTCTGACAACACAACACGGCTGCGTCGGGAATTCGAGATTCTGCACAAACGCCGCTTCGGTTTCGTTGCTGAAAACAAGGCCCTTTTTATTGAGGCTGTTGAGGTTGAAACTGTCGGCGGCGGTAGCGAACAAACTGAAAAGAGTGTCGAACCTCAAGCGACAGGCGAACCCCAAGCGATCAGACATAATCGCATATTCTCGCAAGGCAAAGCCTATGATGCGCCCGTGATCTTGCGTGATGCGATGAAGTCAGGCCAACAGTTGACAGGCCCTGCCATCATCATCGAACCAAACCAGACGATCATCATCGAAGATGGCTGGCAGGCCCAACTGACAGCAAAGAACCATATTGTTCTTAATCGCATCAAAGCATTGCCCAGTCAGGTTGCTATCGGGACAAAGGCAGATCCGGTGATGCTGGAAATATTCAACAATCTGTTCATGTCGATTGCAGAACAGATGGGCGTGACGCTGCAAAACACCGCTTATTCGGTTAATATCAAAGAGCGGCTGGATTTCTCCTGCGCTGTTTTCGATGCGGAAGGCAATCTGGTTGCCAATGCCCCGCATATGCCCGTGCATCTGGGCTCAATGGATGCTTCTGTAGCAACAGCAATCCGTGAAAATCCCGTAATCCGTCCAGGCGATGTTTTCCTTATTAACGCGCCCTATAATGGCGGCACGCATCTTCCCGATCTGACGGTGTGCACACCGGTTTTTGAAGATACAGGCAAGACGATCCGTTTCTGGGTAGCAAGCCGCGGACATCATGCCGACATTGGCGGTATCGCGCCGGGCTCCATGTCCCCCTTGGCGACGACGATCGAAGAGGAAGGCGTTTATATCGACAACTTCAAACTTCTGGATCAAGGACGATTCTGCGAAGATGAACTGGCGGAACTCTTGACGGGCGCCAAATATCCCGTGCGCACACTGCTGCAAAACGTCAATGACCTGAAGGCCCAGGTGGCAGCCAATGAAAAGGGCGTGGCCGAACTTCGCAAAATGATCGCCCATTTCGGCGAAGACGTCGTTGAGGCCTATATGGGCCATGTGCAAGACAATGCTGCGGAAAGTGTTCGCCGCGTCCTGGACCAGCTTCAGGATGGCAAATTCACCTATGAGATGGATCAAGGATGCAGCATTGTCGTCAGCATCTCTGTCGACAAATCAGCGCGTGAAGTAACTGTCGATTTTACAGGCACCTCAAACCAGAGGGCTGACAATTTCAACGCCCCCCGCCCTGTTACACGCGCTGCTGTGCTTTATGTTTTCCGCACGCTTGTACAAAGCAACATTCCCATGAATGCCGGATGCCTGCGCCCGATCCGTATCATTGTTCCAGACGGCACAATGCTCTCGCCTGAATACCCTGCTGCGGTTGTTGCAGGCAATGTAGAGGTCAGCCAAGCCGTAACGAATTGCCTGTTTGGTGCTGTGGGCGCGCAAGCAGCAGCGCAAGGCACAATGAACAACCTTACTTTTGGCAATGACGAATACCAGTATTACGAAACCATATGTTCCGGCGCGCCGGCTGGGCCCGGTTACAATGGTGCGGATGCAATTCACACCCACATGACAAATTCGCGCCTGACAGATCCGGAAATTCTGGAAACCCGCTTCCCTGTTGTGCTTGAGGATTTTCACATCCGTGCAGATTCAGGCGGCAAAGGAAAATGGTCTGCGGGCAATGGCACAAAACGGACCATTCGAGCGCAAAGAAAACTGGATTTTGCGATACTTTCCGGACACCGGCGCATTGCGCCCTTTGGCCTGAATGGCGGTGAACCCGGCCAGCTTGGTGCCAATGCCGTGCGCCGGAATAATGGGCAGATCGAAATGCTTGGCGGTTGCGCTCATACGGTCCTTGAGGCGGGAGAGGCTTTCATTGTCACGACGCCGACCGGCGGCGGGTTTGGAAAGAAGTAAGGCGGGACGCGCCTGACAATACTCCAGCGGCGCGTTCGCTGGAGCGTCCTCTTGATAAATTTTCAGCAGCCCCCATATATGTTTCGTCGACCCGATTAACCGGGCAATACCGCAGCTCAACGGAGCGCGGGTAACTTCCAGGATCGCTGATGGCCATTGTCATCCTTAATGGCGATCCGGAATATTCACATCGGCATATTTCAACAAACAAAGCTGCGGAGTTTTTCTGCGTGGCCAATGGATTAAAATGCACATCATTATCGAAAAACATGACAAGTCATCCGTATATAAACGGCCGGACATTTATCGAAACTCTATAAAATCAAAATCGCCGGACCATCAATACGAGCGTCAATCATCGGGATTTACCCGGGAAGAGCTCCGCCGGATTGTCGCCGAGCAGATCGATTGATCGCTCGGTTGGCGAAAAAACCAGACAATACCAATCAGGAGTGGGCCGCAAACGGCTCAGCAATAAAATCGACAAGAACTCAACCAAATCACCGGGCAAGCGCCGTTCGCAGGTGCCTCTCCCCCGCAACCAAAGCTCCCATAATCAAAGCCCAAAGCTGAGTTATGAAAGCTATCTCAGCCAGGCTCAGGCCGCGGCGCGCTCGGGAAATCTCGTGGACGCAGAGAATTTTTATCAGCACGCGGAACATTATTTTCGGATTCTCAAAAATCACGCGCATCCGTCTCATTAAGGTCATGGCTTTATGCCATGGTAGCTAAAGAAAAGTTTTGAAGGAAAATCCAATGACTCACATTGAATACAGACTTCACGCTTTCGACCTCGCCAGCAGGCGGGGATTTGCCGATGGCAATATGTTCGGCCATCTCTTGCAGGAAAAGCTGGGCAAGTTCGCGCCAGACAAGCGCGCCGTACTGGTCGAATGCGTCAAGCGGTACTTGATTCCCGCAATCCCCCGCCGACTGATCACAACGCTGTCTCGAACGCATAACCCAATTCGGATCGCCGATACGGAGACTGTCGATGACGTTGAGGATATTACAGTTGCGATTCCTGAAGAACTGGTGCTGAAGGTTGCAGCTGAACTTTCGGCAAAATCGGGTTCTGAAGCTTAACGCCTCAAACTATTGCCGTTCCGCGCCACGTTGAGCAAGTGTTGCAACAAGATCGCTGAAACGATCGCCCTGCACGGCAATATGCTGACGTAGAAGGTTGCGCGCGACTTCCGGCTCGCCCGACAAGATCGCCTCCACGATAGCTGAGTGCTCACTAAAGGAAGTCTTCATGCGGTTACGAACCCGCAACTGCAGACGGCGATAGGGACGCAGACGGCGATGAAGCGCCGTGCATTGCTCAATCAGAAAACCGCTATGACTGGCCGCGTAAACGGCGTGATGAAAAAGCTCATTGTCGTAGTAATAGGTATCGCTGTCTTCTGCATTGGCTGATCGTTCGCATTTGGCATGAGCGGCCAGCAATTCCTCGCGATCCGCATCCGTGTGACGACGTGCGGCGAGAGACCCTGCCATACCTTCCAGTTCCGCCATAACCTCGAACATTTCGTAAATGCGGTGGGGCGCAGGATCAATGACAACAGCGCCGCGGCGTGCCCTGATCTCAATCAAACCAATGGCGCTCAACTGCATCAACGCCTCCCGCACGGGAGTTCTGGATACGCCAAAACGCTTGGCCAGTTGCATTTCATCCAGCCTCTCACCCGGCGAGTACTGGTTGGTTACAATTCCATTTTCGATCTCATCTCTTAGCCCCTGCACAATGTTCTCGGCCATACCTGCCCCTTAAAATGCAACAATTGCTATCTTGTATACAAAAACATTGACATCTCATACAAGATCGATAGGTTTATATATAACACCGCGCAAATGAGATGAAAATAAACGATCTTCATCGCCAAGGATGGCAACGCAAATGCGATCATCTGAGTTGCAACAGGACAAATCCGATCAATGGAAATTCCAATGAGTGGCACATCCTTTTTTAGCGACATGCTGCAAACCATAACCGATCGGGGTCGCAAATTATTGTCCTTTGGACCCCGCACGCCATTAATTTCCGGATCGTCCAATATTGATCGTCTCTGCGAATTGCTTCTCACAAGCCGGGGTGAAGCCTCGGGCATGGCACTGGCCGCGCAAATTCTCCAACATTGGTCACGACTGGATGAAAAGGGGCAGCGCGATTTCATGCTGCTGCTTTTCGAAAAGTTCGGCCCGGATGAAACGAAGCTCGACGCGGCAATTCAAACCTACCAAACAGACCGCACGCCACGCGCTGTGCTGGAATTGCATCAGGCCGCCGAGCCTCGCAGACAAGAGCTGATACGCCGTCTCAATCTCGCGCCTAATGGTATTTCCACACTCGTCAACATGCGCGAATGCCTGCTGGCCCTCAAGGTCAAAACTCCCGAACTAGAGGCAGTCGACGCCGATTTTTCCCATCTATTCGCGTCATGGTTTAATCGTGGCTTCCTGATTTTGCGGCCCATTGATTGGTCAACGCCTGCCCACATCCTTGAGAAAATCATCCGTTATGAAGCGGTGCACGAGATCGGCGACTGGGATGAACTGCGTCGACGCCTGGCTCCTGCCGATCGCAGATGTTTTGCGTTCTTTCACCCGCAACTTTCCGATGATCCTTTGATCTTCGTCGAAGTAGCTCTGACAAAGACCATCCCTGAGGCGATATCTGACGTTCTTGATGAAACGCGCGCACCTATCCCGGCGCAGGATGCGAAAACCGCTGTTTTCTATTCCATATCCAATTGTCAGGTTGGATTGCGGGGAATTTCCTTCGGGAATTTCCTGATCAAGCAGGTGGTTGAAGATTTACGCCGCGACTTCCCGAACCTTGACACCTTTGTCACCCTCTCGCCAGTGCCGGGATTTGCAAACTGGCTGTCAAAGGAAAAACAATCCGAGCACTCCGAATTACTGACGACCGAAGATAAAAAAGCCCTTGAGATACTGGACGAGCCAGGCTGGGCGAATGACCCAGCGCTTGAAACAGCTGCCAAAGAGATTTTGCTGCCACTTGCGGCACGGTATTTCTTAAACGCCAAGACGCCAGATGGGCGGCCTCTCGACCCTGTGTCGCGTTTTCATCTTGGCAATGGCGCACGGCTGGAACGAATAAACTTCCTGGCTGACCGCTCTGATCGGGCAATGCGACAAGCATACGGACTCATGGTCAATTATCTCTACAAGCTTGATGATATTGAAGCCAATCACGAGGCATTTGCCCAGCGCAATGAGATTGTATCAGCACCGCCCATACGCAAACTGCTGCGCCACGACAAACCGGCAAAGAATTCCGCTCCAGCCAAAAGTGGCACAAATCCAAAATGAACAAGCCAGCAAGGAACTGAGTGCATGAGCAATCATCTATTCGATGCCATACGCGGAACGATCACAAGCGAAGACGCTATTTTCATTGAAACGGAAAATGGCCGGTGTTGGACGTATGGCGATATGCTGTTGTGGTCTGGAAAGATTGCCGGTGCCATTGATACGCTTGGTGTGCGTCCCGGTGACCGGGTTGCTGTTCAGGTGGAGAAGAGCGCCGAAGCCTTGATGCTCTATCTGGCCTGCATTCGCTGCGGCGCGGTCTATTTGCCGCTCAACACCGCTTATACATTGGCGGAATTGGACTATTTCATCGGTGATGCGGAACCTCGCCTCGTCGTCGTTTCACCCAAAGCCGCCGACGGGATAGCCGCGATTACTTCAAAATATGATGCACTGGTCGAAACGCTTGATGAAAACGGCAAGGGCTCGCTGATTGAGCTTGCAAAAGATGAACCGGAAGACTTCATCGATGCAACAAGAGGCCCCGACGATCTCGCCGCTATTCTCTACACATCCGGCACCACAGGACGCTCCAAGGGTGCGATGCTGACCCATGATAATTTGCTGTCGAATGCTCTGGCCTTGCGCGCGTTCTGGCGCTTTACACCACAGGACCGGCTAATCCACGCATTGCCCATTTTTCACACACACGGGCTCTTTGTTGCCACCAACGTTACCCTCACTTCCGGCGCATCAATGTTCCTGCTGCCAAAATTCGACCCGGCGCAAGTCCTGTCCCTGATGCCCCGCGCCACAACCATGATGGGCGTTCCAACCTTTTATGTTCGGCTGCTGCAAAATGAAGGATTGACCCGCGACGCGGTAGCCGGCATGCGACTTTTCATTTCCGGTTCTGCCCCGCTTTTGGCTGACACGCATCGCGCCTTTCAGGAACGAACGGGTCAAGCCATCCTTGAGCGTTATGGAATGACTGAGACAAATATGAACACGTCAAATCCCTATGATGGGAAGAGGATAGCCGGAACCGTTGGCTTCCCGCTCCCGGGCGTGAGCATAAGGGTTACCGATCCGGAAACTGGAGTGCCGCTTGGCCAGGATGAGACGGGCATGATCGAAGTCAAAGGCCCCAATGTCTTTAAAGGCTATTGGCGCATGCCCGAAAAGACCAAGTCAGAATTCCGCGATGATGGTTTCTTCATCACGGGCGATTTGGGCAAGATCGATCCTGAGGGATATGTTCATATTGTTGGCCGCGGCAAAGATCTCGTGATTTCGGGCGGATATAATATCTATCCAAAGGAGGTCGAGAGCGAGATTGATATGCTTCCCGGCGTCGTTGAAAGCGCGGTTATCGGCATAGCTCATCCAGACTTCGGCGAAGGTGTAACGGCCATTGTCGTCAAACGCGCGAACGCCACGATTGACGAGCAAACAATCTTTGATGCCCTGAAGGATCGCCTTGCCCGTTACAAGCAGCCAAAGCAGATCATCTTTGTCGAGGATCTACCGCGCAATACCATGGGCAAAGTGCAAAAGAATATTCTGCGCGAGCAATATCGCGATCTCTATGCAGCTCGGACCAATGCCTGAGTGACCTAGTTATTTTATGCAATTCCGCCTGGAAAACCGCTGAAACTTTTCCGGGAATTGACTCAAAGGCGTCGGGGGGAGCTCACGCCAAAACAACGATGAAAATATGGCTCACCAGCGGTGCGTCATAGAGGGAGGATATTGCTGTGAGCATTGAGATTCTATCTATTCTTGTCCTGGTCGGGATGTTCGTTATTGCAACGATATTGCCGATCAATATGGGCGCGCTGGCCTTTGCCGCCGCATTTATCGTCGGCTCGCTGATCATGGGGATGACTCCCAATGACATCTTTGCCGGCTTTCCGAGCGATTTGTTTCTCACGCTTGTGGGCATCACCTATCTGTTTGCCATTGCCCAGAACAACGGAACCATAGATTGGCTGGTCGAGCAGGCCGTCCGCATGGTGCGTGGACATATGGCGCTGATACCGTGGGTGATGTTCCTGGTCGCTGCGATCATCACCGGGTTTGGAGCACTCGGACCGGCGGCGGTAGCCATTCTTGCGCCAGTCGCTTTGCGCTTTGCCACACAATACCGCATCAGTCCGGTCATGATGGGATTGATGGTCATTCATGGCGCGCAGGGTGGTGGGTTCTCCCCCATCAGCGTCTATGGCGGCATAACTAATCAGATCGTTGAAAAGGCTGGCTTGCCCTATGGTCCAACCTCGTTGTTCCTGTCCAGCCTGTTTTTCAACCTGGCGATTGCCGTTGTCGTCTTCTTTGTCTTTGGTGGTTGGAAAAGCCTGCGTGAACATGCAACGGCTACAGGTCCAGATCCTGATACACATACAGCCGGCGTATCACGCGCCATTGTTGGCCATGGCGGCACGCCTGCTTCTCCTGCCTATCACCGCAGTGATGTTTCGCCTTCCGGTGCACATATTCCGTCAAGCGAAGGCCTCACAAGCGAGCGCCTTATGACACTGGTGGGTCTGACAGCTCTCGCCATCGGCGCTCTTGTCTTCAAATTCAATGTTGGACTGGTCGCAATGACTGTGGCGGTTGCCTTGGCTCTGTTATCACCGAAGACGCAAAAAGCTGCGATTGATAAAGTGAGCTGGTCAACGGTGCTGTTGATCGCAGGTATCATCACCTATGTCGGGGTGCTTCAAAAGGCGGGAACGGTGGATTACGTTGCGTCAGGCATTTCGAGCTTAGGCATGCCGCTTCTTGCAGCGCTATTATTGTGCTTTACGGGCGCAATCGTCTCCGCCTTTGCGTCCTCAACAGCCCTGCTTGGCGCCATCATTCCGCTGGCTGTGCCATTTTTGATGCAAGGTCACATCAGCGCCATTGGCGTGGTTGCGGCAATCGCGATCTCGACGACGATTGTGGATACGAGCCCATTTTCAACAAATGGCGCTCTGGTCGTAGCCAATGCTCCAGAGGACGAGCGTGAAAATGTTCTGCGTAAACTTCTGATCTACAGCGCGCTCATTGCCATTATCGGCCCTGTCATCGCCTGGCTCGTTCTCGTCGTTCCTGGCGCTGTGTAACGCGTAATATAATGCTCTATCAGGCCGCAACGGCCTGATAGAGTAATGATGCTTAATTCTTCCGACTATTGTCCATTCTCTTGCCGTTCGCCGCGTCAAACAAATGGCTGGTTTTCGGATCAATTGCCACTTGAATAGTGTCGCCCGGCTTTATCGACAAACGATCCCGGAAGAGACAGGAAATTTCCTGATCGCCAAGTTTGCCAACGACCATAATCTCCGAACCCGTTGGCTCGACCACCTCGACGTCGATCTTTATGCCCTTCTCAGCAATCTTCATATGTTCTGGCCGGATACCATAGATTGCCGAATTTTCGGTGGTGGGTGAAATGCCGCCCGGCAAAGGCAATTCGATACCATCCGGAGTGACGAAAATACCGGCTTTCACGTTGCCCTTGATAAAGTTCATGGCAGGAGAACCTATGAAACCGGCAACGAACAGATTGGCCGGATAGTCGTAAAGATCCAGCGGTGTTCCTACCTGCTCGACCAGCCCATCCTTCATCACGACAATCTTGTCAGCCATTGTCATGGCTTCGATCTGATCATGTGTCACATAGACGATGGTCGTTCCCAGACGTTGGTGCAGGCCCTTGATTTCACTGCGCATCTGGACACGCAGCTTTGCATCGAGATTGGATAGGGGTTCGTCGAAAAGGAATACCTGCGGATCGCGTACAATAGCGCGGCCCATGGCAACACGCTGGCGCTGACCACCGGAAAGCTGGCGTGGAAAGCGGTCAAGCAGCTTTTCAAGACCCAGGATTTCGGCCGCACGACCAACGCGGCTGGCTTTCTCTTCTTTAGGGGCCTTCTTCAGCATCAGCGCGAAGCCCATATTATCGGCAACGGTCATATGCGGATAAAGCGCATAATTCTGAAAGACCATTGCGATATCCCGCTCTTTGGCTGGCAAGTCATTGACCACACGCGAACCTATGGAAATCTCACCACTGGTGATTTCTTCCAGTCCTGCAATCATCCGCAGCAATGTCGATTTACCGCATCCTGACGGGCCGACCAGAATGACGAATTCGCCATCATCAATATCAACCGAAACGCCGTGCATAACGTCGACGCTGCCATAGGTTTTTTTAACGTCCCTGATCGAAACCGTGGCCATTTAATACTCCGTTCGCATGTGTTAGCCGCCCTTGACGGCACCGGCAGTCAAACCGGCAATAATTTGACGTTGCGCAAAAACTGTCAGCAACAAAACAGGCAGCGTCACAACAAAAGCAGCGGCCGCCAGCGGACCCCAACTGACCTGCTCGAAAGACAACATGTTATAGACCGCCACCGGCAAGGTTCTTGTTTCACGGCTCGCCAGCACAATGCCGAAGACGAAATTGTTCCATGAGAAGATGACTGCCAAAATCAATGCGACGACCACTCCGGGCTTGGCAATCGGCAAAGCGACCATGCGGAACACCTGCCATGAGGTTGCCCCATCAATCATGGCAGCCTCTTCAAGCTCCATCGGCGTTGTCTCGAAATAGCCGATCATGATCCAGATAACGATCGGAACTGTCACCACAAGATGGATGATGATCTGCGGCCATAAGGTGCCAAGCAGACCCAGTGTCTGGAACAGAAGAAACAGCGGAATGAGGTATGATAGCCCCGGTGTCATGCGTGCAATCATGATGACGATTGCCGATTTGTCGGCACGCAACCGTGCAATCCCATAGCCAGCAGGCACACCGACAAGCAGCGCAAGCAAGGTCGCCGTTCCCGTTACCAATAGGCTGTTCCAGAAGTAATGGAGGAAATCATTGGTGGCGAAAATATCGCTATAATTCGACCAGGCAAATTGCTCCGGAATGAAGATCGGCGGATAGGCTCCATTGTCGATTTCATATTTCAGCGACAGGGACAGCATCCAGAGGAAGAAGAAGATTGCCGGCGATACGATCACGAAGACGATAAAAGCCGTGCCAAGAATTTTCAAAGGATTGCGACGTGCCATTTTCGTTCCTCAACTATTCCACTTTGTTCGCTGGCGCAGATAGAGCAGCGCGAGAGACATGGTGATGATTACAATGAAGAAAACGACGGCTATCGCAGAGCCATAGCCAATGTCGTAATAGGCAAAGGCAACATTATAGAGATAGATGTTGATGGTCTCCGAGGCTGTCCCCGGACCGCCCTGCGTCATGGCGAAAATGATGTCGAAGCTTTTCAAAGCATCAATGGAGCGGATGATCACGGCGACCATCATGAATGGCAGGATCATCGGCAGCGTAATATAGCGAAACTTCTGCCAGCCATTTGCGCCATCAATCTCCGCACTCTCAAACGGATCGCGTGGCATCGCCGCAAGACCGCCCAGAACAATGAGCATAACCAGAGGCGTCCACTGCCAGGTTTCGACCAGCACGAGTGACGGTATCACCGTGTTCTGGTTGAAGATCCATTCCTGCGGGCCTATTCCGACAAGAGACAGGAGATAGTTCAAAACGCCAAGTTGCGGATGGTACATCATTGTCCAGACCAGAGCGACTGCCACTGGCGTCGCCATCATCGGCATGACGAAAATACCGCGCAGCAGGCCGCGCATAGGAAGCTTGCTATCGAAAACCAGGGCGGCAATCGTACCCAGGATGAGCGGCGCGACAACCGACAAAACCGTGTAGAGCACAGTGTTGCTCATGGATTGCCAGAATCTGGTATCACCGGCGAGACGGACAAAATTTGCCATGCCGACAAAGCTTTGCTCGCCGCCAAGATGCCATTCATTGACGCTCATCCACAATGTGAACGCCCAGGGGAATATGATGACCGCCCCAACAATGACCAATGCCGGAATGACGAATGGCCAATAACTGGGCGTGAGCCGGCTTTTGCCGGCCTTCGGCTTTGCTATGTCGGTTATCGGGACGGTCGCAGTCATAATACTTAGCCTTCGCTACGTGCGAGGATAGGCGCGAATTCTTCCGTCGCCCGCTTCATTTCGGTCGCCGGATCAGCGCCGCCAATAATATTGGTCAATCCGACCCCCATCACGTCACGGAACTCCGTCACGGGAACGATAACCGGGAGACATAATTGGCTGACTTTGGCCGACTCAGACAGGACCTTTGCCCATTCCTGAGGCATGGTAACGCCCTTTAGAACTTCAGGATCATTGACAATGGAATTACGGAAAGGAACGCCCGATCCGGACTGTAACAATCGAGCACCCATTTCTTTCGATATAGCCCACTGGCAATAAAGATAGGCGGCTTCCTTGTTCGCCGAACCCTCTGTTACGCCGATACCGTCACCAAAGGTTGGTGCAGCCTGGGCAGCTGGACCCTTCGGCATCAGGCCGTAACCGACTTTGCCAACAACGCGCGACTTTTTCGGATCTTCCAGTGGCGGAGCAAAACCAATGCCGTCCAGCCACATGGCAACCTTGCCCTGAAGGAAGCTCGACTGGCACTCTGCCCAGTTAAACCCGGTGACACCGGGAGGTGCCGATTTGGTCATCAAGCGCTGATAAAGCGTTGCCGCATCGATTGATTCCTGCGTCGCTGTTTCCAGCTTACCATCTTCAACGGTGCTTTTGCCATAGCCAAGCATGAGGCTGGCCCAGACAGGCGTATTGGCGTTTTTCATTCCGCGCGCGACAAAACCATATACGCCATTATCGCGGTCGGTGAGCTTTTCAGCTGCTGCAACTAACTCTTCGAATGTTGTTGGATATTCGACACCCTTGGCGGCGAAAAGCTCCTTGTTCCAGTAGATCATCCAGTAATCCACCGAGAAGGGAAGCCCACCAAAGCGGCCATTCTTATCCTTGGCGAATGCAAGACCAGCTTCCGCAAAATCGCTTTCGGTAAGGGAAGGCTCGGTGAGGCTTGGATCTTTCAGGAATGGCGTAAGATCGGCAAGCCAGCCACCCTTTTCGAATTGTCGTTTTTGAACATGGTAGCTGATATGGATGACGTCAAAGCTTGGCTTGCCTGACGTCAGTTCGATAACGGCTTTCTGGCGCTGCTGCTGTTCTGGCGTCTGTTCCGAATTGACCTTGATGCCGGTCAGTTCTTCAAATTCTTTCTGATATTTTTGCAGGATATCGCCACGTGGGCTCTTGATCAGATTAACTTCAAGCGTCGTTCCAGCGAACTTTTTCCAGTCCACATTGGCAAAGGCGGGCCTAAGCCCGGCGAAACTCGCAGCGCCCAGCGCTGCCGTACCCGCCAGAAACTGCCGACGCGTCGGTTTGACAAAATTCATGCTCATGGTTTTCCTCCCTTTTGTGTTTCCGGCGGTGCAACTCCCATTGCGAAGCCGGTTTTAGATTTTAAGAGCCAGATTTCTCGCATTATTGATATGAACCGCAATTGCATCCATTGCCGTTTGCGGATCGCGTGTCTCAATGGCTGCCAGAACTGCGAGATGCTCCCGCATGACCGGTATGACGCGCCCTGTGATGCGGAAACGCTCCTGATTGATCAGCCGCATCTTGATAGCGTTGATCCGGTAGGCCCGCCCGATAATGCCATTGCCGAGCGAGTCGATGATCGTCTCATGCAAATTCCAGTCGATGGCTTGCGCACGCAATTCCAGCTCGGGTGTTTCCTGCCCTTGCAGCGCTTCCTCAAGTGTATCCTCGTGCTCTTTCCTCAGCCGCGCCAAAAGCTCATCCGATGCGGTGACCGCGAAAATGGCAACCGCTTCCTTTTCCATAAAAAGACGAAACTGGAATGCTTCCCGGATCAAATTAAGATCAATATGTGCGATCTGAATGCCGCGCTGCGGGATGGTCTTGACCAAGCCTTCCGCCTCAAGGCGAGGAACGAGCTCCCTGATAGCGCCCAAGGGCATGCCGGTCATTGCAACGAGCTGCCGTTGTGAAACGAATTGCCCCGGGCTGATGTCGCGCGCCAGCAGATGCTCCGTAAAGCTGACATAAGCTTTCTCCCGCAATCTTACCGGCTCGTCGCCATCATCCATCTGGACTACCCCTTTATTATGCTGCCGCAGATTTAAACAATCGATCCAAGGTTGAGATCAAACGTCCATAGTCTGAGTCGGACAAACTACGAAGCGGGGCCCGCGCCCTGCGCCAATTTTCATCGCCACTCTGGTGAGCAATAAGAGCCTTTACGGCCGGAATGACCGGAAATGCCACAATCTGGTTTACAGCCTCAACCACATCGGCATCATCCCGCCCCTCAAACACCATGGGCAAAAGCCGGTGGGCATAAATATTGGCAAGACCGGATATCGCGCCCTGCCCGCCCATCCGAACGCCCGCAGCCAATCCCCGCTCATCGCCAATCAAGATGGCCAGATCATTGTGCTTTGCCAGCAGGGATTCGGTAAATGGCCAATTTCCCGATGAATCTTTGACGCCAGCAATCACGCCCGGGAAAGCCTCGCGCAAATGCGAAACCAGATCAACCGAGATCTCAACTGCCGTTACGGACGGAATATTGTAAAGGATGACGCCCCGTGCAGAACTGCCGATTTCGGCAAAAACTGCGGAGAACCAATTGAACAATCCATCATCGCTTATATTTTTGAAGTAAGACGGGGGCGCCAGCAAAACATTGCGGCAACCTGCGTCCAGCGCTTCAAGTGATTGCAGCGCTGCGTCTATGTAGGAATTTGCCATAACGCCGACAACAATTTGTCCCGGCGCTATATCGGACTTGAGAAAAGCCCCGAGCATTGCCGATCTTTCTTCATTGCTGATCGACGATCCCTCGCCCGTCGTGCCGAATAGTGTAACGCTGCTGCATCCATTTACCAGACAGTTCCTGGCATGGTTGATCGCCGCATCAATATCAATGCGCATGTCGGCATCAAACGGCGTTGCCAATGCAGCTGAAAGTCCAAATCTATCGAGTTTAGCCAAGTACCTTCTCCCCAGAACAGGGGTAGACACATACTAACATGTTAGTTGATAGTCAACCAGTAATCACTATCAATATGAGAGGCCATGCAAGCTGATTCATGTGGTCTGAGATAGAAAGGTCTGAATTTCCGCACGGGTTGGAGCACCTTGCCGCCCGCCGAATCGGGTGCATTTGATTGCGGCTGCCGCGCTTGCAAATTGCATAACCGCTTCGATTTGCCAGCCTTGCGCGAGCCCCCAGGCGAAAGCGCCATGGAAAACGTCGCCAGCGGCCAATGTATCAACAACCGGCACTTTGAACGCCTGCTGGCTACGAACGGTCCCGCTTGCACTATCAAACCAGAAAGAACCTTTGTTTCCGCCGGTAACTGCGATGAAAGCACCCGCTCGACCATAGCGCGCAGCCAGCGCTATGACTGCGCTTTCCAGATCGCTTTCACTCGTAACCAGCTCTGCTGCCGGTTCCGAAGCAACGATATGGGTGGCGAGCGGAAGGAGCATTTCCAGCGTTTCAAGGGGTGCAGTATCGGCATCCAGCACGGCGTGAACACCAGCAGATTGCGCAGTTTTTAACGCCAGTGCAGCACCCAAGGGCCAACGAACATCTGTCATGACGACATCGAAGGTCTCACGGGAAAGAGGCGGCAAAACATCTGGCGTTGCCAGCAAAGCCGGATCGTAAAACGGTACGATCATTCTCTCCCCATCCTGATCCACAAAAATTGATGAAAAGGCTGAGCGCGCGCCCGCAATCCGGCGAACATGGGTGCAGTCCACCCCTTCTGATTCAAGCTCAGCGACAATACGATCACCAACAGCGTCTTGTCCCGCTGATGCCCAGAGCGAGACGTTTCCGCCAAGCCGGGCAATGCTCGCAGCAGCGCTTGAGGCCATCCCAGCAGCAACTTCAACCGCTTGGACAGGAATGAATTTGCCCGGGCCCGGGGGCAGTTGCTTCAGCTGGAAAATCGTATCCAAAGTCAGAGCGCCGACGCAGAGTATTCGAGGCATTTCTTCATCACCACATTAATTGCTTACGCTGAGTGACGTGCAAAGGAAAAGACGCCTTCGTCAAGCCAGCAATGGGATTGTTTCGCGCTCAATGCTATTTTTGGATAAGAAAACCTGTCTAACCCGGCTTTGCAGCTGTTATTATTGATAAGTGGGCGATCAAGGCGGCTCCTTAGGCAGAATTGGTTCAACGTTGCTTTGCGGCAACGGATCAGAATCCAAATCTACTTCCCACAAAAAAATGAAACAACAGCTCTCGTCATAAACCTGTTGTGCAGCTAAGGTAGAGCCAAGCCAGAACTGCACGGGGAACGCAGAATGGAAAAAACGAGCAATATCTCGGAATATGAAGACCTGAACGAGGATGATGAATCCGCTTGGTCATGTAACTCATGTCCAATCAGATATCTGACAGTCTTGGGTGTGGGTGTCGCCCTTGCAGTATTGCTGGCTAATCTCTGCAGTACATTCTGATACACGCTAAGCTGGATTGCTGAATTCGCGGAGCAACTCCTGACGAAATCCATCCATAGGCTCCGCATGCTGATTTCCCGGGGTCATGCCCGGATTCCATTTTTTCGGATCGAGCCTTTCCAGTAAAGCTGGATCATCGGAAACGATGTGAACAGGCACCGCGCGAGAAGAACCATTTCCCGTGATAATCGGCGCCGGTTGATGATCGCCAAGCAATATGAAAACTGTATTGCTTCCATACTTCGCCATGTAAGACCCCAATGTTTCGAGCGTATAGTCGATCGAACTCGCATATTGCGTCCGAACCCGCTCCTGATCCTGCCAGACAACTTCCGGCGCATCGCCCGCAACCGCCTGTTCATTGAAGATCGACCCATCGCCGATTGCAGACCAATCAATCAATTTTGGGATCGGGGTCCAAGGTGCATGACTGGAAATAAGCGCGATCTCAGCCATGACAGGGCTGTGTGGACCGGCACGCTCAAATTTCTGAAAGGCTGAAAGTGTGTATTGATCCGGCATGGTCACCCAATTGAATGGCTTGCCATGATAGCCGAGATTATTTGCAGCATAGACCTTGTCATAGCGGAAATAATCGCTTTCCGGCCAATCCACCGTAATGGCTGGCATCACGGCGACACTGCGCCAACCTGCCTGCTTGAAGAGCGAATTCAAACTTGGCCGTTCACTGGCGATCAGTTGGTCATAACGTTGCTGGCTGTCGACCCAAACACCGGACAGCAACGTTCCGTGTGCGAGCCAGCTCAACCCACCCGACGTTGGTGACACCAGCCAACTGCTCCTCGACGTCAATCCCGCAGCCGAAATCTGCTGCTCAACCTGTGCCAATCGCTTTTCTGTCAGCTTCGAGTAATTCGGATCGCGTATTACGCTTTCACCATAGGACTCGATGAAGATTACAACTACGTCCTTGCCTTGGAGTGCTCCAAAGCGCCCATTTTGTAAAATATCCGCTATGGGATCGCTGTCGAGCAAAGCTGCAAATTCGTGCCTGTCCCTCCAAGATTTTTCGACAAGCGCTACACGATCTACGATCAGCATTATCGTTCGTGTTTCGATGAACTTATTGTTCGGATGATATGAGGCAATAGCGGGAATCACCAGCAGACATAGGCCTGATACGAGCGCCATCGGGCGGCGGCCACCTGCTGATTGGAACGCACCTAATGACCAATAAACAAGAGCGATGGTCAATATCAGGCAGAGCAAAGTTGCAGACACCAGGAAAAAAGCCTGAATCGCTCCCAATGTTGCGTTAAGCACAATCCAGCCGTCAAAAAATAGTTTTGCATCAAACAACGGGTTAAATTGGCGTGAAAAAGCCGTATAAGTTGCCATGTCTGCGAGTTTAAGCACCAGCACCGATGCCAAAATCATTGTAACCGCCAACCGGGCAGACTGGAAATATTTGCCTCGCGTGGCGGTCAATAAAAGGACAACGCCCAACAATTCGATTGGCAGTTTGATGAAGTGCTCCACGCCCAAATCTGCGGGATTGTCGGGCAAGTTTAATATGAGCAGGAGGCCGGCAATTGCGAACACCATCCGGAGCCGTTCCGCAGCTTTGTACATGAACCCGATAATCGTGCGATACTTCATAAATTCAATACGAGCCTTCCTCTTATGCAGGTGTCCGGCCACGACCATCTTGATTGAGGGCGATACTGGCTCATGACGTCCGGCAAATATAGAAATTTTTTCACACCGATATTTGGCATAATATTGTTGGTGACGGTGTTTTCTGTATCTAACACGGATGCAATCCTTGCCAGCCTGGGCAATGCAAGGCTGGAACTCGTTTTTCTTGGACTCTGCCTCATACAAATCCAGATAATATTGTCGGCGCTTCGTTGGTGCTATACGGCGGCTCAATTGGATCATCCGCTTCCACCAGCCAGCGCCATCGCTGACTATTACCTTGGATCATTTCTGAATATGGTGCTGCCCGGCGGCGTTGTGGGCGACATGATGCGCGCCGCACGCAGCCGTTCGGCAGACAGGAAATGGAGCATCCCGGTTCTGGCGGTTCTGCTGGAACGATTTGCGGGACAAATCGCGCTGTTTTTCGTAGGCGGTTTAGGTTTCATCCTATGGCCTTTCCTTGATGCAGAGTTGAGACCGTCCGAGGCGTTGGCATTGGTGCTTGCGGCTATTGGCGCTTTGATTGTCATAGCCGCCGTTTCGTTGCTGATATGGCTTTCCGGATCATTGTGGTGGCGTAATTTCATCCGCAAAATCGGCCGAAGTATTACCGTCTGCTATGGTCTTCCCTATGCGTGGCTGGTTCAGGGTGTTCTCAGCCTGACGATCGTCATCAGCTATATTGCAGTCTTTGCCATGGCATCTGTCGCTATCGGCGCTCCACTACCCCTTATCGGTTTGATTACAGCAATCCCGCTGTGCCTTTTAACCATGGTTTTTCCTATAACGGTCGGTGGCTGGGGAACACGGGAGGCAGCCGCAGCTGTCCTATGGCCACTACTCGGATTGACTGGCGATCAAGGCATTGCTGCAAGTGTTTTATATGGTGCAATTGTAACATTGGGAACTTTGCCTGGTCTGGCATTGTTCATCTGGTCGACCTCTCGACGAAGGTAGAGGGCGCTTGCGCCTGCCGGAATAGATGCAAGACATCGCAACCGAAAGAGTAGCTCAACGCTGCAAGGCTAAGCGCTGCAATTGCTGTTGAAATGAGCGGCTGAATGGCCGGCAAAAGAATTATGCCAAGAGAAACTATCTGTAACACGCAAATTGCCTGCCTTCTCAGCGAAGACATCAGCGCTCCCCGAAGCCGGCCATCCAAATATTGTGCCGCAACAAACACATAGCGCATGCCGCCAATTATCATGACCCACCAGCCTGCCTTGCCGAACAAGAATGCCAGGATTGACAGGCAAAGGATCAGCGCTGCATCGACTTCCATATCGTAGCGCGCGCCGAATTCGGAGTTCATGCGGGAGCGGCGAGCAATGTAGCCGTCAATTCCATCGAGACATAATGCGACGGCGGCAATGCCAAGCAATGCTAGGATCATCCTTGATTCCATCAGCCATTGCGCTTCAAACAAAGCCCCGCCTATCAAACAGCTTATCCCTGCTCTTACGGTGGTTATGGCATTGGCCGCACCAAAATGCGCGTAAGGGTGAGTTTTCAATTTGGTCAGTACAAGCGTGCCGGAAAAGACATAAGCAGCAATGGCAAACAGACAAAAAGTCCAGTCGAGATCACTGTTGAACACTAACCAGATGGAGGTTCCAGCCACGAAGCTTCCAACGAGCATCAGGGTGATAATCGC
The DNA here is from genome assembly GCF_059758635.1 of Phyllobacterium sp. GQ127. NCBI lineage: Bacteria > Pseudomonadati > Pseudomonadota > Alphaproteobacteria > Hyphomicrobiales > Phyllobacteriaceae > Phyllobacterium > Phyllobacterium sp. GQ127. The sequence goes on along the minus strand of NZ_JCAXDZ010000005.1, from coordinate 108,755 downwards.
GCTTCTCAGAAGTTGCGGAAATTGCGCAGGGTTGACGCTGTGTGCCACGCCCAATGTCTTGGGAAGCTTGTCGTTTCCGTGATAGGTCTTCTGAAAACTGTCTTCCGATAAGATTGTCATTATACGCTCCGCACTCAGCATTAGCTGACTACGATTAATCTGCAACATCAGGGCAAATTTAAAACCTTCAATAAAAAGTGACGATCTGGCGGTTACAGCCTTTTATCCGGCACTGCGAATGACTAATTTGAGCGGACACAGAGGGATGGACAAGCACCATGAAGCAAGACTGCTCACACGGAACGTCCCGTGCTTTATGGATTGAACGACAGGGCATTTGCGCATTTCGAACCGAAATATTGCCACCGATGAAGAGCGACGAAGTGCTCGTACAAGCGCGTTTTGGCGCGATAAGCCGTGGTACGGAGTCGCTTGTGTTCAATGGTCAGGTGCCGACAAGTGAATATCAGAATATGACCTGCCCGCACCAGGAAGGGTCGTTCGCCTTTCCCATAAAATATGGATATTCCATCGTTGGCGATGTTCAAGATGGGCCAAAGGAATTGCTCGGTCGTACGGTGTTTTGTCTCCACCCGCACCAAACGCATTTTTTGGCAAAGTCAGCGGACATACATGTTATTCCGAACGCTGTACCTGCCGAACGGGCTGTGCTCGCAGCCAATATGGAAACTGCTCTCAACATAATCTGGGATGCCGGAATTTTACCGGGAGATCGCGTCGCCATATTTGGCGGCGGTGTCGTTGGCATGCTTGCAGCTTATCTTGCCACTGGAATTATTGGAACTGAAACCACGCTCCTCGACATAAATCCCAAGCGAAAGACGGTCGCTACGAACCTTGGAATAACTTTCGCTTCCCCCGATGCCGCGCCCCGCGATTGCGATGTCGTGATCAACGCTTCTGCCTCTTCTGCCGCTCTTAACCAAGCACTTGAATGCGCTGGATATGAAGGGCGAATTGTGGAAGCCAGCTGGTATGGCGACAAAAAAGTCGAGATCAATCTCGGAAGGCAATTCCACTCCAAGCGTCTTTCCATTACCAGCTCGCAAGTTGGTGGTATAAGCAATGCACGGCGATCGCGCTGGACCTTTGCAAGGCGTCTCAATGCTGCAATGTCGCTGCTAACAGATCACAGATTCGACGCGTTGTTCTCAGGAGAAACTGCGTTCGATGCGCTTGATCGAAATTATGCCGAAATTATCGCCTCGCCTTCCACCCTTTGTCATCGCATCGTCTACTGAACTTTCCAGAAGGAATATCCATGTTTGCCATTGAAGTTCGCGATCACATTATGATTGCTCATAGTCTGCCGCGACCGGTTTTCGGCCCGGCTCAAGCAATGCATGGTGCAACATTCGTTGTTGATGCTGCATTTTTTACCAAGGAACTGGATGAGGATGGTCTGGCAGTCGATATCGGATTGGCCACGTCGGTATTGTCAAAGATTTTGAAGCCTCTCAACTATCAGAACCTTGACGAAATGGAGGTCTTTTCCGGCAAGATTACAACGACCGAGGTTCTCGCAAAACATATATTCGACCAGCTTTCAGTGGCAGTTCAATCGGGAGAATTCGGCAAAGGAAGTGCGCGTATCTGCAAGATTCGAGTGCTTCTCAATGAGTCGCATGTCGCTCGCGGATGGTATGAGGCAGAGCTTTGACCCGTTCGGTCCATTTTGCCTATCCAGGCGATCTTGAGGCAAAGACCGGCGGCTACGGCTATGATCGCCAGATAATTTCGCAATTGCAAAAGCTTGGATGGCAGGTCAACCCCGTTCCGCTTGGGGACAGCTTTCCTTTTCCGAGTAATGAAACGCTTCGGCAGGCTGAAGAGACCCTCGGCGCATTGGCAAAAGACGCGCTCGTGATGATCGATGGTTTGGCCTATGGCACTTTCGACCGGATTGCCTCGCGACTGGCAACGAAACTCAATCTAGTGGCGCTCGTCCATCACCCGCTTGCGTCCGAAGGCAATATGCCGCCGCAAAAACAGATCTCACTCATGAAATCTGAGCGAGACGCTTTAGCTTATGCGAAAAGCGTAGTGGTAACGTCCTCGGCGACGCGACAGCAACTTGTCAGCGATTACGACGTTCCGCTCGATCGTATCGTGGTCGCTATTCCCGGCACAGAACGCGGCATTCGTGCGAAACGAAACTCCGAAGTTCCGCAAATTTTGAGTGTCGGTTCCCTGATACCGCGTAAAGGCCATGACGTGCTTATAGGCGCACTGGCGAAAATCGCGGACCTTGCTTGGGAATGCAAAATTATTGGCAGCCGGACCATGGATGTTGACTATGACGCGGCGCTTCAACAGCAGATAATTGACAACCAGCTTACAGATCGAATTATCTTGGCCGGACATGTCGATGACACGCGTAGCGAACTGGCACGTGCTGATATTTTCGCGCTGGCAAGCCGCTATGAAGGCTACGGCATGGTCTTTGCCGAGGCTTTGTCGCATGGCCTTCCCATCATTGCCTGCCATGCCGGTTCTGTACCGGAGGTTGTGCCCAGCGATGCTGGTATACTCGTGCCTGCAGACGATCCTGACGCATTTGCTGATGCTTTGAGGCTGGTGCTCAAAGATAAGGAACTGTCAGATCAAATGGCAGAGGCTGCATACGGTCATAGCAAAACGTTGCCCGAATGGGCCGACACCGCAAAATTGATCTCGGCAGCACTGATAAAGGCGGCGGATGAGCGGATTTGATCTCAACTGGCTCGATCTGCGCGAGCCTTTGGACCAACAGGCTCGTGATCAAACCTTGCTGGAAAAGGCCGCGAGATTTGTTCAAGGTGCACAGCGGCGAACAATACTGGACCTTGGCAGCGGGACAGGATCGACCTTTCGTGCCATGGCGCCATACGCACCTGACGCCCAATGGCGCTTGATCGATCTTGACGAAAAATTATTGCAGGAAGCCGCCCGGCGTCACGCACAAGACAACAACGTTGCGTATCAGCATAGCAACCTGAACGATCTGGCATCGCTGTCACTTGATAAAGCCGATCTTGTCAGTGCGTCAGCGCTCTTTGATCTATGTTCACAAGAATTCGTAGACGATCTGGCTGACCGCCTCGTCAAATTGAGAAGCGGACTATACGCTGCGTTGAATTACACGGGAGAGATTTCGTTCAGCATTTCTCATACCGATGACGAACTGATGGTCCGGTCATTCAATCATCACCAAAATTCAGACAAGGGATTTGGCCCTGCCCTCGGTCCTCGCTCGACACACGCTCTTGCAGCGGCGCTCAGCAGGTCGGGCTACAGGGTTGAAATTGCACAAAGCGATTGGCTTATCGACAAAACTGCCATCGAACTACACCGACTATTCGTCGATGGAATGGCCTCTGCAGTCTCCGAGACCGGCATGGTAGGCCTGACCAAAATCAACCAATGGCGTGAATTCCGTGTCGCACAAACGACGACAGCAAAATGTCGTGTCGGGCATTCCGATGTGCTTGCGCTGCCTCAAAGCATGCGCTGAAAAACATCGTCTTTGCGGATCATTCGATGGAAAAGCGCGCCCGCAATATGAAGGGCGACAAGTATCAGAATTAACCACGCGGTCGCCGCATGGATCACACTAAAAACAGGGGCGATCTGCGGCTCGCGGCCGATTGGACTCCACACCGGAAGAAACCCAAACCAACGGAGCGGAAAGCCGTGCGCATTGGTGGCAAGAAAACCACTGATGGGCATGAGGATCAGCGCAAAGTATAATAACCAATGAACAATTGCTGATACTGTGCCCGTCCAATCTGTCTCGTGCGCGGGTCGGCCCTGGATCAACCGTATTCCCAACCGCAGCAGCATGAGCCAAAGCACCAGAAACCCGAAGGATTCATGCAGAAGGTAGAAGTCGAGTTTTACATCATCCTTGAAATATTTGAGCAGCAGACCGAGAGGCCATACTGCGAAGACCAGCATCGCAATAAGCCAATGAAGAATACGAAATGATGCGCTAAAACCTTGCGATTCTGTCAGGTGATGTTCCCGTCCTTAACGTTATGATCCGTTATAAGGATGATGCAGCAAACTGATGACGACTGCAATCAGCCGATAAGCCTATATGGGTAGACGCCCGTCTTCCTTAAGCGTTTCCAGAACGATCGCCGTCTTTACATTCTGCACCGATTCATGAGGCAGCAATACTTCATTGACGAATGCTGACAATGCCCGCAAATCCGGCGTGACGACCTTAATGAAATAATCCATCTCACCGGTCAGCGCGTGGGCTTCCATCACTTGCGGCAGCCTGGAAATAAGATCAGAGAAGCGCCGGGCATTGTCACGATTATGCGTGGCAAGCGTAACTGAAATTATGTTGACGATCCCAAGCCCAAGTTTTTCACGATCAATTTCAGCGCGATACCCACGAATAAATCCTTCCTCCTCCAGCCGCGTTCGTCGGCGTGAACATTGCGAGGGAGACAGATTAATTCTCTCCGACAATTCATTATTCGTGAGTCTCCCGTCCTCCTGAAGGCAGGAGAGTATTTTGCGGTCTGCAGTATCAATATGTTCCAATCATGCACCATTTTTAGTTAGTATGCACATATCTTGCATATCATAGCCTATTCAAGCGTAAAAATGCAAACACATTGCGGGTGATTTGCGCGATAATCCTCGCAACAAATGGAGGATAAAATGGGTCCGTTTCCGCACGATGCGCCAAAGGCAACAATCAGCAATGAAAACCCGGCAGGAACAGACGGGTTTGAGTTTGTGGAGTTTGCCCATCCGGAACCTGAAAAGCTCGAAGAGCTGTTCACACGCATGGGCTATGTGCCTGTTGCCCGGCATAAAACCAAGAACATCACCGTCTGGCGTCAGGGCGATATCAACTATCTGCTGAATGCAGAGCCCGGATCACACGCCATGAAATTTGTCGAAGAACATGGCCCCTGCGCGCCCTCCATGGCTTGGCGCGTGGTCAATGCACAGCACGCCTTTGATCATGCGGTTGCGAAGGGCGCTACTCCTTATGAAGAAGACGACAAGACAATTGACGTGCCAGCCATTGTCGGCATTGGCGGTTCGATGCTCTATTTTGTCGATACTTATGGGGAAAGCGGCTCGGTCTATGATGCGGAGTTTAACTGGCTGGATGAGCGCGATCCAAAACCGGAAGGCGTTGGTTTTTATTATCTCGATCACCTGACCCATAATGTCTATCGCGGCAATATGGATAAATGGTGGGCGTTCTATCGCGAGCTTTTCGGCTTCAAGCAAATTCATTTCTTCGACATAGCCGGTAAGTTTACCGGCCTTGTCTCGCGGGCGATCACGTCACCTTGCGGTAAAATCCGTATTCCATTGAATGAATCAACCGACGACAAGAGCCAGATTGAGGAATACTTACGCAAATATAAGGGCGAAGGCATCCAGCATATCGCTGTTGGCACGGAAGCAATTTATGACGCTACGGACCGGCTCGACCAGAATGGCTTGAAGTTCATGCCGGGCCCACCGGATACTTACTACGAAAAATCGCATGAACGCGTGAACGGCCATGATGAACCATTGGACCGGATGAGAAAGCACGGCATCCTCATCGACGGCGAAGGCGTTGTCGATGGCGGCATGACAAAGATATTGCTGCAAATATTCTCTAAAACAGTGATCGGTCCGATCTTCTTCGAGTTCATCCAGCGCAAGGGTGATGAAGGTTTTGGCGAAGGCAATTTCCGGGCGCTTTTCGAATCGATCGAGGAGGACCAGATCCGGCGCGGCGTCATCAAGATGGACGCCGCCGAATAGCCGCGCCTATTCCACCTGATCAGGATGCGCGCCAGCAAAAGCCGGTAATGCACCGCAGCGTCCGGCAATCTCGTTAATGCGTACGAGATTGCCTATATCTGCTCCCCAGCGTTTTGCATTATAAACCTGGGGCACAAGGCAGAAATCAGCCATTCCGGGTTTGTCACCATGGCAGAACATGCCAGTTTCCGAATGGTTCAGCATCCGCTCAAACGAGGTCAGCCCCTCGGAAATAAACTTTCGCATCCAGCTTGTACGTGCGTCGTCACCCCCGCCGGTTAAAGACACAATGTGCGCAGCGACGTTCATGTTACAAACCGGATGGATTTCCATGGCAATTGCGTAAGACAAGGCGCGAACGCGCTGCCGCCCCAACGCATTGGCAGGGAGAAACCCGGCTTCCGGGAAAATCTCGTTCAAATATTCGATGATTGCCAGCGATTGGGTAAACGTGTGACCGTCCAGGACCAATGTGGGCACCAGTCCTTGAGGGTTCCGGCTCAGGTTTTCAGGGCTCTTATGTTCAGCCTGAAGCAAATCAACCGAAATTCTTGTGTAAGGAATTCCGACGCTGTTGAGGGCAATGCGAACACGGTAACTGGCCGATGAGCGCCAATAATCGTAAAGCGTTGCCTCAGTGCTCATACTTTTCGACCTTTTGCTCGATTGCCCCAAAAATGGAGTGCCCATGACTATCGCGCATTTCGATGCGGACAATATCGCCAAATCGCATGAACGGCGTTTGTGGCGTTCCGCTATTGATGGTTTCAATCATGCGGACCTCTGCGATGCATGAATATCCGGCACCACCTTCATCGACCGATTTCCCCGGACCGCCGTCGAGCTTGTTTGATACGGTACCCGAACCAATGATTGCGCCGGCAGATAATGGTCTCGTCTTTGCGGCATGAGCAATCAACTTTGGAAAATCGAATGTCATGTCGATCCCGGCATTTGCGCGGCCAAAGGGCTTGCCGTTAAGATCAACGCTCAGCGGCAGATGCACTTTGCCTCCATCCCAGGCATCGCCCAATTCATCCGGCGTCACCGCTACAGGAGAAAAGGCAGAAGAAGGCTTTGATTGAAAGAAGCCAAATCCTTTGCCCAGTTCAGCCGGTATCAGACCCCGCAAACTGACGTCATTGACCAGCACCAAAAGGCGAATTGCATCACGCGCTTCATCAATGGTTGCACCCATGGGCACGTCATCAACGATGACTGCAACCTCACCCTCCATGTCGATACCATATGCCTCATCCGCCATGCGAATTGGATCCCGAGGGCTGAGAAAGCTGTCCGATCCGCCCTGATACATGAGCGGATCGGTCCAAAAACTTTCCGGCATTTCTGCAGAGCGAGCCTTCCGGACCAGTTCAACATGATTGACGTAGGCTGAGCCATCCGCCCATTGATAGGCACGAGGCAGCGGGGATAATGCCTCATGCTCATGGAATCTTATCGTTGGCACTGCGCCATGATCCAAACTTGTAGCGAGCGCTTGCAGATGCGGGGCAATTCGCGCCCAATCATCCAGTGCCGCTTGCAATGTCGGAGCGAGAAAGGAAGCGTCAGTATAATACGCCAAATCCTTTGACACGAGAACGAGTTTGCCATCCCGCGTGCCATTATTGATTGATGCCAATTTCATTCTGACCAATCCCCTTCAGGTGTCCCGTTAAAGCGCTTTTTAAGCCCCGACCAGCAATCGGCATAATTATCCTGCAGCGTTTCCAATTCTGCGGCAAAACGCGTGAGATGCTGCGGGAACCGAGTTTCGAACATGAACGCCATGGTGTTCTCCAACCGCTGCGGTTTCAACTCGACGGTGGATGCCTTGTTAAAGCCCATGGCGTCCGGCCCATGCGCCAACATCATATTATGCAAGCTCATGCCACCCGCTACAAACCCCTCTTCCTTCGCATCATATTGCCCATAAATAAGCCCCATGAATTCCGACATTATATTCCGATGGTACCAAGGGGGACGGAAACTATGTTCCGCGACAAGCCAACGTGGGGGGAATATTACAAAATCAACATTCGCCGTTCCCTCTTCACCGGAAGGCGCTGTCAGCACAGTAAAGATGGATGGGTCCGGGTGATCAAATAGAATTGCACCAACGGGCGAAAAGGTGCGCAGATCATACTTATATGGCGCGTAGTTTCCGTGCCACGCTACGACATCCAGCGGAGAATGACCAAGCAATGTTTCGTAGAATTTGCCGCACCATTTTACATGCAGGCGGCACGGTGTTTCTTTCTCTTCGAAAGCGGCAATCGGTGTTTTAAAATCCCGTGGATTGGCGAGACAATTGGCGCCGATAGGTCCGCGATCCGGCAGTGAAAACTTTGCGCCATAATTTTCGCAAATATAGCCGCGCGCTTCACCGTCGAGTGCGGCAACCTTGAACATCATACCGCGGGGAATGATACAGATTTCGCTCGGTTCTATTTCTATAATGCCCATTTCCGTAAAGATGCTCAGCATTCCCTGCTCGGGTACGAGCAATAATTCTCCATCGGCATTGAAAAAATAATCATCCACCATGTCTTGATTGAAGGCGTAGACATGTGCGGCCATACCCGCCTGCCCATGAACATCGCCCGCCGTCGTCATGGTGCGAATGCTATCGATAAAGTTTACAGCGCTTTCCGGCATCGGTGTCGGGTTCCAACGCAACTGGCCGATCGGCAGTTCATGATCATCAAGGTTGGGAGCTGTCTTCCAATGCTCGCGCTTTACGGGTGTGAACCGACCACTATGCTTGACCGAGGGGCGAATGCGATAAAGCCAGGAGCGCTCATTGATGCCCCTCGGCGCAGTGAATGGAGAACCGGACAATTGCTCTGCATAAAGACCATAAGCGCAACGTTGCGGTGAGTTTTGTCCTTGAGGCAGTGCCCCGGCAAGCGATTCTGTTTCAAAATCATTTCCGAAGCCGGGCATGTAACTAAGGGTCATGTTGAACCTCCATCAATTTAGTTGCATTTGTGACGATATTTTTTGTAACCATCAATCACAAAGAGGCTTTTTGCTCATGACGAATAAAGTAGTGGACCGCATTCCCCTCATTCTGGAGGAGTTTACACCGTACAGGCTGAATAAGGCCGCAGAGACGATCAGCAGACGTTTCTCCAGCCAGTACCGTGAACAATATGGCCTAACGCGCCCTGAATGGCGCACATTGGCGACACTTGGCCAATTTGGGGCTCAAACTGCCACTGCTATCGGGCTGCATTCTTCAATGCATAAAACAAAAGTCAGTCGCGCGGTTTTCTCTCTTGAGCAACGCCGTTGGCTGAAGCGCCGCCGGGATGAGGCCGATCGGCGAACCGAACATCTGGAACTCACCGCTGCCGGCCTCAAAGCCTATGAGCATTTGGCCAAGCTCGCTTACGATTTTGAGGCCGACTTGTTTGCCAGACTGGGCGAGCACGGAACGCGCGACTTGAAAGCCGGGCTCACCGCGCTCGAAACATATTACGGGCAATATGCGGCAGTCACTTCGACCGATGATGACTAAAGCGTCGTCAGGTCCACCCCTCGCGTCTCACGTGACAAAAGCACGCAAATAATGCCGGGAATTACCATCACTGCTGCATAGATAATGACTGCATGCGGCGATCCTGTTGCGTTAAGCAAGAGGGTTGCAATCAAGGGCGCAACAGAGCCACCGACAACCGAAGCGACCTGATAACTGATGGACATGGCTGAGTAGCGAACATGCGTCGGAAACAACTCGGTAAAAAACGGAGCCATGCTTCCAACTATAATCCCGTGGAATGTGAGCGTTAGCAGCGTTGCCATCAATACTGTTTGCGGATCGGCACCATGCGGCAGACTGAAAAGATAAGCGCCTGCAGCCAGGCCGCCCAGTAGGCCGATAAACATCAAGGGCTTGCGTCCAAACAAATCCGACGCATATGCCGCGACCATAATCACGATGACTTCAGCAACAGATCCCCAGAACAGGGCCCCAACGCCAACTGATCGCGCTAAACCAAGAAACTGAACCGTCAGCACCAGGAAGAATGTCGTGAACAGGTAAAACAATGTGTTCTCGGCCGTCTTGACCAGAAAGACCTGTCCCATTGGTTTGCTAAAGTGCTTGAATGCTTCGGAAAAAGGCGCAGCCGGCATCGTCTTTCGCTTTTCGACGAGTTCGATGAAAGCAGGAGATTCTTCGACCCGGCGGCGCATCCAGAAACCCAGAACGACCAGCACGATCGAGAAGAGGAAGGGCAGCCGCCAGGCCCAATCGATAAAAGCCTGTTCGCCAAAACGTATCGTGAGGAAGCTTATCGTGGCTGCCGCCAGCACATTGGCAGCAGGACCACCAACCATGGGAAAGCTTGTCCAGAACCCGCGCTGTTTGCCGGGCATCGATTCAGCAACGATCAACAAGGCACCCGTTGCCTCGCCATCTACTGCGACACCTTGCACGATACGCAGCGCAACCAGCAAGACCGGCGCCAGAACGCCAACTGACGCATAGGTCGGCAGAAGACCCATGGCGAAAGTTGCTCCGCCCATCATGGCAAGACTTACAACCAGCGCGTTTTTGCGTCCTATGCGATCCCCAAGAACTCCGAAGATTATGCCACCCAGCGGGCGGGCGATAAAACCTATGGCAAAAGTGCTGAGGCCGAGCAAAACCCCTATCATTGGGTCAGCTGTCGGAAAGAATGCCTTGTCAAAAACCAGCACCGCGCAGGTGGCAAAGATAAAGAAATCGTACCATTCAATAATGGTGCCTACAGAACTGGCAAACAGAAGCCGCGCCCGTTTTCCGAAATTATTTTGGTGCATTCTACCCTCCCGATAGCGTTAAAGCGGGAGGGTTCTAACGGCTCATTTTGTAACCATCAACGCAGCTGCATCTGTGAATACACTCACAAAACAAGCCGAAACTTGGCAAATCCCTCGGCACCATCTCCGGCATCCTCGATCTTGACGCTTTTCAGATCGCCAAGGAATTGTTTCGCCTTGGGGCCGCTTTCGAAGGTGACCGTGGTGCCGGGAAGCGCTTTGAATGTCCAATTGGCATCCGCTGACGGATTGATCGTCCCCTCTTCAACGATATAACGCACAATGACATCGCGGTTTGTATCCGGGGCTACAAAGATCACCTTATCTGCAGCAATCTCGGGGAACTTTCCGCCTCCGCCTGCGCGATAATTATTCGTGACAACAACAAATTTCTGCGCCGGATCAATTGGCTTGCCGTCAAATTGAAGGTTCTGGATACGGTTGGCTTGCGGATTGACCGGCAAGCCATCATTGTCAAACTTGCGTTCCTGCGACAAATCGATTTCATAAGTAACGCCGTCGATAATATCGAAGTTGTAAGACGGAAAGTTCGCATTGAGCAGGGCCGCATCCTTCGATCCTGCCGGTATGTGATTGAACATGCCCGCCGACATTTCCAACCAGTTTTTGACTTGCTCGCCAGTGATTGCCACCGCCTGCACCGTGTTGGGATAAAGATAGAGATCAGCGACATTCTTGATCGCGATATCTCCGGCAGGAACATCGGTATAGTAATCTGCACCACCACGCCCGCCTGCCTTGAATGGGGCGGCGGCTGATAAAACGGGCAGGTCCTTATACTCCGTTTCCTTGAGCATCTGCTTTATGTACCAGGTCTGCGCCTGAGATACGACTTGAACCGAAGGATCATCGGCAACCAAGGCAAAATAGGAATAGAGCGGAGCGGAGGTTTTACCCACCGGGGTGCGAACGTAATTCAGCGTTGCTTCATGTTCTGCTTTGGCTGCGTCAATAACTTCGGCCTTATCGGCAACATCCGCCACAACCTTCTTCGCCTCATCGCGATGGTAAATTGGACGAGCCTCCGCAGTAAAATCAACAATCCGCCAGCGTTGGCCGTCCTTTTCAAGCAGCAGGTCGATCAGCCCAAGATGCGAACCCCAGAAACCCGCCATTACAGCCGGTTTTCCAGACAATGTTCCCTTGATTGGATCAACACCCGCAATACCGTCCCAGCTTTTCGGGCCCGGAAAAACCAGATGCTGGTGCCCGGTAAAAATTGCGTCGATGCCTTCCACGCCCGCGAGGTGGAGTGAGGCATTTTCCATGCGATCGGCGAGAGGTGCCCCATCGATGCCGGAGTGAGATAACGCAACGATAATATCGACACCCTCTTCCTTCATCGCGGGCACCCAAGCTTTTGCGGCTTCAACGATATCGCGCGTTTGAGCCTTTCCTTCGAGGTTTTTGACATCCCACAACATGATTTGAGGAGGCACAAAACCGATAAATCCGATCTTTATCGGAGTTTCTGCGCCAGAACCGTCCTTGATAATCTTTTCAATGATGACATAGGGTTTGAAGAAGAGCTCATCCTGCTTGGGATCGCTGGCCAAATTTCCTTTGGTCAGATTTGCACAGACATAAGGAAAATTCGACCCGCCGACCACATTGAACATATAGTCAAGACCGTAATTGAACTCGTGATTGCCGAGCGTCCCCACATCATAGCCCAAGACATTCATGGCTTTGATAACAGGGTGGACATCGCCTTCTTTCATTCCACGCTGATAAGCCATGTAATCTCCCATGGGATTGCCCTGGAGAAAGTCGCCATTGTCGATGAGGAGCGAGTTGGTGGCTTCAGCGCGAATTGTATCCATGATCGTCGCTGTGCGGGCCAGCCCCATCGTGTCGTTTGGCTTATCGGCGTAATAATCATAGGGAAAAACATTCACATGGATGTCGGTCGTTTCCATCAGCCGTAAATGAGCCTGGTTGGATGCTGCGCGCGCGGAAAAAGGATGTAGCAATAAGAGCGCCGATGTTGCGGCCATGCCACTCAAAAGAGAACGACGCGAAATCGGATGCATGGCAGAAGTATCAGACATGGAAAATTCCTTCATAAGCTCTATGTGGCCGAATCCAAAAAAGACTAGAATGGTTCAGTGAGAAATGCATCCGTAAAGGATCAACATGAACGTCTGTTGACTGCGCTTTTCGGGCGCAATGCTAGGGAGCCCCACTCTGTTGGAACGCAAAGAAAAACGTAAGCGATACGATAAGTGACCATTTCAGGGCTTGCGCCGCAAACCTCCTTCTGATTCTTTGCCGCCGCTCCGGGATATTTTCAGTTTTGATTCTCACGGACGCGATATTTTGAGATTTAGACCTGTACGCCGATGATAGTGAGCGGCGCGGAACAAGGATTGCACCATGTCGATCAACCTTCAAAAACCGGAAATTTCCGAGATGAAGCCGAATATTACCGTGTTCGGTGTTGGAGGTGGCGGCGGTAATGCGGTCAACAATATGATCCGCGAAAACCTGCAAGGAACGCAATTCATCGTTGCAAACACAGATGCGCAGGCACTGTCGATGTCCAAGGCGACCAGGCTTATACAGCTGGGCGCAAATGTCACGCAGGGCCTGGGTGCCGGATCGCATCCGGAAATCGGCCGCGCTGCTGCTGAGGAAAGCATCGACGAAATCATGGACCATCTGACAGGAACACATATGTGTTTCGTTACAGCTGGCATGGGCGGCGGCACCGGAACAGGTGCAGCTCCGGTGATTGCACGCGCAGCGCGTTCCGCAGGCATCCTTACCGTTGGCGTCGTCACAAAACCGTTTTCCTTCGAGGGAACCCGCCGCATGCGGATGGCTGAAGAAGGCCTTGAAGCACTGCGCGAGAGCGCCGATACTTTGATCGTCATTCCCAACCAGAACCTTTTCCGCGTCGCCAGCGCCAACACAACATTCGCCGATGCCTTCGCCATCGCTGACCGGGTTCTTTATTCAGGCGTCGCATGCATCACCGATTTGATGGTGCGCGAAGGCCTCATCAATCTGGATTTTGCCGATGTGCGATCCGTGATGCGGGATATGGGCCGGGCCATGATGGGTACCGGCGAAGGCACGGGCCAAGGGCGCGCTCAGGCCGCTGCGGAAGCAGCAATCGCCAATCCGCTGCTTGATGTGGAATCGATGAAGGGTGCCAAAGGCGTTCTCGTTTCCATCTCCGGTGGCCGCGACATGACACTGTTTGAAGTTGACGAAGCCGCAACCCGCATTCGGGAGGAAGTTGACGATCAGGCGAATATCATTCTCGGCGCTACATTTGACGATGCTCTGGAAGGTGTTTTCCGCGTTTCCGTCGTTGCGACTGGTATTGATGGCGTCAACAACGCAGCCCACGCATCTGGGGCATTGCTGCAACGCCAAGCCTGACAATCGGCCCATCGCCCGCAACATATATTTATAATTATTATCATCCCGGGGCCAAATCCGGGATATTTTTTTGCGTATGGAACGGTGAGAAAGTGATGCTCGGTAGAGAGTTGTTAACCTTCATTTTCTATTCCTAGAGCGGCACAAATCCGGTCACCTCATCCCGTTTCGTTCGCAGGCATCATGCATATTTCCAGAACAAATTTCCCAATAAAATCAGATGACTACGAGACAACAGAGGCAAATCAGACACCTCCTGCAAGTGCCCCCGCCCCCAATCCAGCCCCGGCTCCGGCCTATGCACCTGTAAACGTTCGCCGTTCGGCGCCGCCTGTCGCGCAAGCCTCTGCGCATCCCATGGAGCGGTTGCAAAGCGCGGGCTATGTGTTGCCGGATGCTGCGACGGCACCAATTTCAAAGCGCATGTTCTCCTTGTCTGAGAATGTCCGTTTCACACGGACGCCAGACAGTGAATTGCAAAAGGGCAAAGAGCAGCCAGCTCCAACGCCTGTACAGGTTTCCACGGCGCAAAAAGCCGCCCCTGTCGGGTTCAAGGCACCTGTGGCTCCACCGCGCCCGCCCGTCGTGCAGGCAGCCCCTGCGCAACCAGAACGTTCACCGGTTTTAGCGGGCAAGGTTCCGACCGTCTCCATCGAAGAGAAACACGAAAATACAGTCGCGGCATCGTCCCCGGCCAAAGAGGCAGCCAGCTCGGCTTATGCCTATGTGTCAGACTTCGCATTCTGGGACAGCATGGGCGTGATCGCTGATGTAGCTCCGGTCACCAGCGCTTATGTGCGCCCAAAAAAGATACAATACAGCCCTGATGAGATCACCGCCCGTTTTCGTATCGTGGAGTATAAAAAGGCTCTTGCTGCGGAAGCTATCGACCCGCAGCTTTTGGCTCCTTCTGCGCCCGAAAAGTCAGAAGATCAGCTAAACGCCGCATTGACCGGGAATGACACGATAGAGACGGTCGTCGAGGCCTTGGTGGAGGAGTCTCCGGCTCCTATCGCCCAACAGCAAGTTGTCGTGCAGCGGCGTGAGATTGCTCCACAGCCAGCACCTGCGCCTGCGCAAACGCTTGGACCGCAAAGACGGCTTGCCATTGTCGGTGGCATCGAGACGCGCATGGCGCCGCCAACCCACGTCGGATACGAGAAGCCGCCGGTCGACTTGTTACAGGAACATACTGCGCAGGATACGATCACCATTTCGCAGGAAACGCTGGAGCAGAATGCTGGTTTGCTTGAGAGTGTCCTGGAAGATTTCGGCATTCGCGGCGAGATCATTCATGTTCGTCCAGGACCGGTGGTCACATTATATGAGTTCGAACCTGCCCCGGGCGTAAAATCTTCGCGCGTCATTGGCCTTGCTGACGATATTGCGCGTTCCATGTCTGCATTGTCAGCACGCGTTGCAGTGGTTCCAGGGCGCAATGTTATTGGTATTGAACTGCCCAACACGACACGCGAGACGGTGTTCCTGCGGGAAATGATCGAATCTGACAGCTTCGACAAGACAAAGTTCAAACTGGCGCTCTGTCTTGGAAAGACCATCGGCGGCGAGCCGGTGATCGCTGAGCTCGCCAAGATGCCCCATCTTCTGGTGGCTGGTACCACGGGTTCTGGTAAATCCGTTGCGATAAATACGATGATCCTGTCCCTGCTCTACCGGCTCACTCCCGACGAGTGCCGCTTGATCATGGTCGATCCGAAGATGCTGGAACTGTCGATCTATGATGGCATTCCGCATCTGCTTACCCCTGTTGTTACCGATCCCAAGAAAGCCGTCATGGCATTGAAATGGGCGGTTCGCGAAATGGAAGATCGATATCGCAAAATGTCGAAACTCGGCGTCCGCAATATTGATGGTTTCAATGCTCGCGTTGCCAGCGCCCGGGAAAAAGGCGAAACCGTGATGTGCACGGTTCAAACGGGCTTCGATAAGGGCACGGGCACACCTGAATATGAACAGGAAGAAATGGATCTGACGGCAATGCCGTACATTGTCATCATCGTCGACGAGATGGCCGACCTGATGATGGTGGCCGGCAAGGATATCGAAGGCGCGATACAGCGTTTGGCGCAAATGGCACGTGCGGCTGGCATTCACCTGATCATGGCAACGCAGCGTCCTTCCGTCGACGTCATTACCGGCACCATCAAGGCCAACTTCCCGACGCGTATTTCGTTTCAAGTAACATCGAAAATCGACAGCCGCACCATTTTGGGCGAGCAGGGTGCCGAACAGCTCTTGGGCCAAGGCGACATGCTGCATATGATCGGCGGCGGCCGGATCGCCCGCGTTCACGGCCCCTTCGTCTCAGATGAAGAAGTGGAACAGATCGTTACACACCTGAAGGCGCAAGGTCAGCCGGATTATCTCGATACGGTCACTGCCGACGAGACCGAGGAAGAAGAAGTCGAAAACGAGGACAGCGCAGTTTTCGACAAAGGCAGTATGGCTTCCGAAGACGGAAACGAGCTTTATGATCAAGCGGTAAAAATCATGTTGCGCGATAAAAAATGCTCAACATCCTACATCCAGCGCCGCCTTCAAATTGGCTACAATCGTGCCGCTTCCCTTGTGGAGCGCATGGAAAAAGAAGGACTCGTTGGGCCAGCAAATCATGTCGGCAAGCGTGAAATCCTGAACGAGAATAACTGATCAGGCATGAATGTGGTGCGTGCTTTGACACGCACCACCCATTTGCCGATGGGGACCCCACCGCTATTCATCCGGATAACTCAGGCTCTGCAACTCCCGTGCATCCACTCCTTCGATGCGGCGTAACACAGCGCGTGCCAGTTCCCGCCCGGCGTGGCGAACATCTTCGTTAAACACGATTATTTCCGGTCGGAACCATTTCAGCACGTCGCTCGATTGTTTCGATACGAGATCAACATCCCTGCCAATTTTGAGGCCAGCCGCTTCAATTCCTGCAACCAAAGCAATGGCTGCGCTCCCGCTACAACAGACAATTCCATCCGGGCGATTTTGGCCGGACATTATTTCTTCCGTTCGATCACGAATGCGCCCAAGCGATGTGTCCACGTCAATATCAGGAACCAGAATAGCCTGCGCACCGCCCTCCTCGATTGCCCGGGAGAACCCCCGCTCCAGATGCCTATGGTAGGTTACCGCAGAGGTGGGGCCGGCCATCATCGCAATTTTCTTGCGTCCTTTGATCAGCAGGCTTCTCGCGGATTTATAGGCAAATGCTTCATTGTCGAAATCATGGAACGGATGCTCGATCCCCATTTCTGTCCGCCCATGGGTAGCAAATGGGATGCCGTGCTCGGTAAGATAACGGACGCGCGCATCGTCAGGCTCCGTTCGTGACATGATAATGCCGTCGGCAGAACCTGTTTCCACGATGTAGCGAATGGGCTGCATGGGATCATTTTCAGCCGAATAGGGCGTAACGGTCAGATGATACGGCGTCTGCGATAATATCTCGGAAATGCCATAGACCATGTTTGACGTCAGGCCCATAATTTCCGACTGCGCATTGAGCACAAGACTAATAACATTCGTCTTGCCGGTTCGCAGCCTTACGCCAGCACGGTTGGGCCGGTAGCCAATCTGTTTTGCGATGAGTTGCACGCGGTTTTTGGTTGCGCGGCCAATTTCTGGCGCGTCTTTCAATGCGCGCGAAACAGTTGTCACACCCAGCCCGGCCATGAAGGCTATCGTCTTTAAAGTTGGACGCTCTCCTTCGGGAAGCTCCACTGCTTCGCTGCTCGAACCACGTCTCAAATCTTTTGCGTTCATATCTTGCTGGCCCGTCAAGGCCATCCTTCACCATGCAGCGCTTCTGTATCGTTTCAGAAACATTACGTTTCCTTGTTGCTGCAGTATAGCTCCCTGACATTCTATTGCACAACTTAAACTGGTGTAAGCGTGCGTTGCAACGACAAAAACTTGCATGAAGTATGACAAAAGCCTCTAAAATTGCTTGGTTTTCAACACAGAGACGCCTGCACAAGAAAAATAAACGCGGGGAATTGCGCCCACGCAAAGTTTAGTCTAGCCTACCTGTAACGTTTCAGATTTGGGAGGAAAAGATGCGTTACAGTACAGCTCTTGCCGTATTAGCCACTTCAACATTCCTGCTTACGATCAACAATACCAAAGCCGCAGACCTTGAGGTCACCCATTGGTGGACCGCAGGCGGTGAAGCCGCTGCTGCAAAGGTGCTTGCGGAATCCTTCAATAAGCTGGGCGGTGATAAATGGGTCGATGGAGCCATTGCCGGAAGCGGCAGCACAGCCACCCCCATCATTGTCAGCCGCATTCTTGGCGGCAATCCAATGGGTGCGACGCAGCTCAATACGGGCCGGGACGCCGAAGACCTCGTAAAAGCCGGGCTTATGACCGACCTTACCGAGATTGCTACCAAGGAAGGTTGGGCAGATTTTATCCGGCCATCAAAACTCTTCGATGCCTGCAAATATGAGGGCAAGATTTACTGCGTCCCCGTCAATATTCATACGGAACAATGGATGTGGGTAAATCCGGCTGCGTTCAAAGCGGGCGGCGTATCCGTCCCGGCCAACTGGCAGGAGTTTGTTGCGGCTGGGCCAAAACTCAAAGAAAAAGACATCATTCCCTTGGCGACCGGCGATGCATGGCAGGTCAACCTGATTTTCAACGATATGGTTTCTTCCATCGGCGGCAAGGAGCTTTTTCTCAAAGTATATCGTGACAAGGATGCCGTGGCAGCGGCCAGCCCCGAAATGAAGGCGGTTTTTGAGGCCTATGCCCAAGCCCGTGAGTTAGCCGACCCCGGCTATGTCGGACGTTCCTGGAATGAGGCTACAAGTCTCGTCATAAGCGGGAAAGCAAGCGCTCAGATCATGGGCGATTGGGCGCAAGGCGAATTTGGCGTCGCTGGAAAGGTAGCCGGTACAGATTATGATTGCCTGCTCGGCCTTGGTAATAATCCTGTCCTCAATACTGGCGGTGACGCTTTCTACTTCCCGAAGAACGAAAACCCGGAAGTGACCAAAGCGCAGCTTAAGCTCGCCAGCATGATGGTTTCAAAGCAAACGCAGGTAGCATTCAATCTTGCCAAGGGATCGCTTCCGATCCGCGGCGATGTCGATCTGGCCGCAGCAAATGCCTGTATGAAGAAAGGCGTCGAGGTTCTCAACAAACTCGACAATGTAGTGCCATCTGTCAATCAGCTGCTTTCGCCAGACACAAAGCTGGAAGTTGAAGACCTGTCCAAAGAGTTCTTTGCCGATGCCAGCATGACAGTCGAGGACGCGCAGGCTCGCTTCGTCAGCATCATCGAACAGGCCCAATAGTCATCCCCGCCCAAACTGCCATTTGCTCAAAACAAATGGCAGTGAGCGGCCCGGCCTGACGGAGAAAATAATGAGTCACGCAGCGCGCCCCAACACTCTTTTCAAGAACTTGAATGCCAAGGTCGCAGCCGTGCCAATGATTGCGACGGTTCTTATTGTCTTCATTGGTTGCACTTTGTGGACGGTCGTGCTGTCGTTTACGTCCTCGCGATCTCTTCCCGAGCTCACATTCGTTGGATTTGATCAATATACGCGGCTCTTCAACACGCCTCGCTGGAATGTTTCGGCTATAAACCTCGGCATATTCGGCGTGTTTACCCTCGTGTTTTCGACTGTGATCGGCTTCATTCTTGCTGCCCTCATGGATCAGAAAATCCGCTTTGAGGGGGCCTTTCGAACTGTTTTCCTTTATCCCTATGCCCTGTCATTCATTGTCACGGGCCTTGTCTGGCAGTGGATTCTCACACCCACATTCGGCATACAGCGCGTGGTTCGCGATCTGGGATTTGAAACCTTCACTTTCTCAATTCTCAATGATCAGCGCTTTGCCATCTACGCCGTCGTTATTGCCGGTCTCTGGCATGGTACGGGCCTCGTTATGGCGCTTATGCTGGCGGGTCTGCGAGGGATTGATGAGGATATCTGGAAAGCCTCACGCGTGGACGGCATCCCCATCTGGAAGACATATCTTTTCATTGTCATTCCCATGATGCGTCCTGTTTTCATCACCACCATAGTGCTGGTCTCAACCGGAATTGTACGCGTCTATGATCTCGTCGTCGCTCTGACAGGCGGGGGGCCCGGCAACGCCAGTGAGGTGCCGGCCAAATATGTCTACGAGTTCATGTTCCGGCGCGCCAATCTCGGACAGGGTCTGGCTGCCTCTACGATCATGCTGACCACCGTTCTCATCATCATCATTCCATGGGCTCTGATGGAATATCGCGGAGGAAAACGCAAATGACCGCGATCAATACTATATCCACCGAACCGCACGGCAGGCGGCCGACACGAACATTCACTCCAGCGAAGATCATGATCTACGGAGTCCTGGCGGTCGCCGCGCTGTATTACGTGCTGCCGCTCTACGTAATGATCGTCACTTCGCTGAAAGGCATGCCCGAAATTCGGCTTGGCAATATTTTCTCGCCGCCCGTTGAAATCACGTTCCAGCCCTGGAGCACAGCATGGACGAGCGCCTGCACCGGCCTCTACTGCGAAGGTCTGAAAGTCGGGTTCTGGAATTCGGTCCAGATCCTTATCCCGAGCGTGATCATTTCAATTCTGATTGCGTCCGTAAACGGCTATGCGCTGGCGAATTGGCGTTTCAAGGGGTCTGAAATATTCTTCAGCGTCCTGCTCTTCGGGGCCTTCATACCCTATCAGGTAATGCTCTATCCGCTCGTTATTATTACGCGTGAGCTGCGAATCTTCGGGACACTGACCGGCATCATCGTGATCCACACCATTTTCGGCATGCCGATTCTAACGCTCCTATTCCGCAATTACTTCGCTTCTCTCCCCACCGAACTGTTCAAGGCCGCACGTGTCGACGGCGCCGGTTTCTGGCGTATTTTCTTCCAGATCATGGTGCCGCTCTCAGCTCCGATTTTCATTGTTGCGGTCATCATACAGGTCACCGGTATCTGGAATGACTTCCTCCTCGGAGTCATTTTTGCAGGCTCCAAGAACATTCCCATGACCGTGCAGCTGAACAACATCGTCAACTCGACGCAGGGCGTGAAGGAATACAACGTCAACATGGCGGCCACCATTTTGACCGGCGCCGTTCCGCTCCTGGTCTACTTTTTCTCAGGCAAATACTTCGTCAGGGGCATAGCCGCTGGCGCTGTTAAAGGGTGATTACCGTGCACAGTGTTTCAATCAAGGATCTGTCTGTCAGCTTCGGCTCGGTCAATGTTCTGAAGGACCTCAATATTGAGGTGGCCGATGGCGAATTCCTCGTGTTGCTCGGCCCGTCCGGATGCGGAAAATCAACCCTGCTCAATTGCATTGCGGGTTTGCTCGATATCTCGGAAGGGCAAATATTCATTAAAGGCAAGAACGTAACGTGGGAGGAGCCGAAGGACCGTGGCATTGGCATGGTGTTTCAGTCCTATGCGCTTTATCCCCAAATGACTGTCGAGAAAAATCTTTCCTTCGGTTTGCGTGTCGCCGGGCTGCCAAAGGCCCAAATCCAGCAGCGCATCGCCAATGCAGCCGATATTTTGCAATTGGAACCACTATTGCAACGAAAGCCTGCCGCCCTTTCTGGCGGGCAGCGCCAACGCGTAGCCATAGGACGTGCGCTTGTACGCGATGTCGATGTGTTCCTGTTCGATGAGCCGCTCTCCAATCTTGACGCCAAGCTGCGCTCCGAGCTGCGTGTGGAGATCAAACGCCTGCACCACAAGCTTGCCAATACGATGATCTATGTAACCCATGATCAGATCGAGGCATTGACTCTTGCCGATCGCATTGCGGTTATGAAAGGCGGATTGATCCAGCAGCTCGATGAGCCGCTGACCATCTACAACAAGCCGCGCAATCTCTTTGTTGCAAGTTTCATCGGTTCGCCTGCGATGAACTTTCTAAGAGGTAAAATTACCGGGGCGAACCAAGATAAAGCCTTCACGGCAGCCGATCTCACAGTCTCGCTGGCCACATACGACGCGCAGGAACCGCTGACAAATGAGCGGGACGTTATTTTTGGTTTCCGGCCAGAGCATATCACGATCAATGACAAACCCAGCCCGGCAGGATTGTCCTGTGAAGCGACGGTTGATCTCGACGAACCAATGGGGGCCGACAGCTTGGTTTGGCTGACAGTTGGCGGCAAGCCGATATCCGTGCGCGTTGATTCCAGCCGGCGCTATCTGCCTGGCGAAAAGGTCCACCTGAACTTCAATCCCGCCATGGCTTCGCTGTTCGATGCCACGACCGAGAACCGTATCTAGGGCCCTGACCCTAATCCCAAGACGACATAAATTACGGAGAATATAATGACCGATTTTTCTTACCAGCTCTACAGTTCCCGCGAGTTTCCGCCACTTGAAAAGACGTTGGAAATGTTGAAGCGCCTTGGGTATGCGCAGGTTGAAGGCTATGGTGGCGTCTATACCGACGTGGAGGCTACCAAGGCGGCGCTGGATGCAAATGGCCTCTCAATGCCAACCGGACATTTCAGCATTGATTTGCTTGAAAGCGATCCGCAACAGGTGATCGACATCGCTGAGACGCTTGGCATCAAAGCGATCTATTGTCCGTATCTGGCTGTAGAACAGCGACCTGTGGATGCTGCCGGCTGGTCGGCGTTCGGGCAGCGGCTTGAAGCCGCCCATAGTGTTTATAGCAAGGCTGGCTTTACCTTCGGTTGGCACAATCACGATTTCGAATTCGTTGCCCTTGCTGATGGCTCCATTCCCCAGAAGCTGATCTTTGATGCTGCGCCGAGCATAGGCTGGGAAGCAGATATCGCCTGGATCATACGTGGCGGCGGTGATCCCTTTGAATGGATCAAGAATTATGGCTCTCGCATCGGTGCCGTGCATGTCAAGGACATCGCACCAGCCGGAGAAAATACAAGCGAGGATGGCTGGTCCGATGTCGGACACGGGACCGTTGACTGGAAAGCTTTGATAGCCGCGTTGAAAACCACGCCCGTCAAATATTTCGTGATGGAACATGACAAGCCGGCGGATGATGAGCGGTTTGCCCGTCAGTCTATCGCCACTGTTAAAGCTTTTTAAAGTTTAGGCACCAGGAAGAAAGACCAAGAAAATGGCCAAAACACTAGGCGTCGGCATTATCGGTTCGGGGAATATTTCTGCGGCATATCTCAAATTGGCCCCCCTGTTCAAAGGCATCGAAATTCGCGCTGTTGCCGACATCAACGAAGCAGCAGCAACGGCCCGGGCTTCCGAATTTGGCGTCGAGGCACGGAGCATCGATGCATTGCTTGAAAGCGAAGATATTGATCTCGTCGTGAACCTGACCATTCCCGATGCACATTTTGACGTGTCCAAGCAAATATTGTCGGCGGGCAAGCATCTCTATTCAGAGAAACCTTTGACGCTTTCATTGAAAGACGGATTGGAACTTCAAAAACTTGCCGCCAGGAAAAACCTTAAAGCCGGGTGCGCTCCCGATACGTTTCTCGGCGGCGCGCATCAGCTTGCGCGTAAACTGGTGGATGACGGACAAGTGGGCACGATAACTTCCGGGACGGCCCATGTCATGAGTCATGGAATGGAGCATTGGCATCCAAACCCCGACTTTTTCTTCCGCCCGGGTGGCGGGCCGATTCTCGATCTGGGTCCATACTACATCGCCAACCTCATCAATCTTATAGGACCGGTACGTCGTGTTGCTGCACTCACGTCAATGGCCAGTCCGACACGCACGATCTCAAGCGCACCACGCGCTGGCGAAAAAATCGACGTAACAACACCGACGACAATTCAGGCATTGCTTGAATTCGAAAGCGGCGCATCCATTACCTTGTCGGCAAGCTGGGATGTTTGGGCGCATAACCACCCCAATATGGAACTTTATGGCACGGATGGGTCATTGTTCCTCCCAGATCCGAACTTCTTCGGCGGCGAGGTAAAACTTGCAAAGCCGGGCAAGAAAGCCAAGGCGGTCAAGGCTTGGGCTCATCCTCTGGGTACGCCCAATCAGAAACACTCCCAAGGAATGATGGCGAATTATCGCACCGCAGGTCTTGCCGATATGGCCGTGGCAATCCTCGAAGACCGGGACATCCGCTGTTCGCTGGAGCGCGCACTGCATGGTGTCGACGTCATGGTTTCGATTCTCAGATCGGGTGAGGAAAAGAAATTTATCGATATCAAAACAAGCTGTTCGCGTCCTGAAGCATTGGGCATCAAGGAAGCCAAATCGCTGTTGAAAAAGCAATAAACCATCGCTCCCAAGCGATTGCGGTCATGGTCGGGCGCCACTATGTTGGTCGCCCGATCATGATTTTTATGGATACAACGTGACTGTTACCAATACTGCCAGCATCCCCCGTCTTATCGCGGCCGAAATCAATGCGCGTCCTGATCAGGTAAATGCCGCGATAGAGCTGCTGGACGGCGGAGCTACGGTTCCTTTCATTGCACGCTATCGTAAGGAAGTGACCGGCGGACTTGACGATACACAGTTGCGTACCCTCGACGAGCGGTTGATCTACCTGCGCGAACTGGAAGCGCGTCGTGACACGATCATCAACGAAATCCAAAGTCAGGGAAAGCTTACACCGGAGCTGGAAGGCAAGATCGCCGCAGCGATCACCAAAGCCGAACTGGAAGATATCTATCTGCCATATAAGCCCAAGCGGCGAACAAAGGCAGAGATTGCCCGCGAGAGAGGTCTTGGCCCTTTGGCGGAAGCCATCATATCTGATCGACGGACAATTCCGCTGGAAATCGCGAAGAACTTCGTCACCTCGGACGTTGCTGATGTTAAAGCCGCTCTTGATGGCGCACGCGATATTCTTGTCGAGAAGTTTTCCGAAAATGCCGACCTTATCGGTCGCTTGCGCAATTACATGAAAGATAGAGCAGTACTGCGTGCGAAGGTTGTGGACGGCAAGCAAGAGGCTGGCGCAAAGTTTTCTGACTACTTCAATCATTTCGAACGTTGGGCAACCACGCCCAGCCATCGCGCACTTGCCATGTTGCGCGGTCGCAATGAAGAGGTGCTTTCCCTCGATATCGAGATTGATGCCGATGATACGTCGGCAATCAAGCCTGTGGAACGGATGATTGCCGAAGCCTACTCGATTTCAGGAAATGGTGCAGCAGACACATGGCTGATGGATGTCGTGCGCTGGACATGGCGCATCAGGCTTTCTCTCAACCTCTCCGTCGATCTGATGACGGCCTTGCGCGAGCGTTCCGAAGAAGAAGCAATTCGCGTATTTGCCCGAAACCTTAAGGATCTGCTGCTGGCAGCGCCGGCAGGGTCGCGGGCAACAATGGGTCTCGACCCTGGCATTCGCACGGGCGTAAAGGTTGCAGTCATTGATGGCACGGGGAAGCTTCTCGATACGGCGACCGTCTACCCGTTTCCGCCGCGCAATGATGTGAGAGGCACGCAAGCCGAACTGGCGAGGCTGGTCACGAAGCACAAGGTCGAACTCATCGCCATTGGCAATGGAACAGGCAGTCGCGAAACCGAAAAACTCGTCGCCGATATGCTCGGTGACATGCCTGCACCAAAGCCGTTGAAGGTCATTGTCAGCGAGGCTGGCGCATCCGTTTATTCAGCCTCCGCCACCGCCGCTGCCGAGTTTCCCACACTGGACGTTTCGTTACGCGGCGCCGTATCCATCGCCCGGCGCCTGCAAGATCCACTTGCCGAATTGGTCAAGATCGAGCCGAAATCCATTGGTGTTGGACAGTATCAACACGATGTTGACCAATATCGCCTCGCGCGGTCGCTCGAAGGCGTCGTCGAAGATGCCGTCAATGCTGTCGGTGTCGATCTCAATACCGCATCAGCATCATTGCTGGCGCGTATTTCCGGTTTGGGCGCGTCGCTCGCGGAAGCTATTATCGCTCACCGCGATCAAACCGGTCCGTTTAAAACCCGCCGCGAACTTCTAAAAGTTGCGCGGCTCGGACCCCGGGCTTTTGAGCAATGCGCCGGATTTTTGCGTATCAGCGACGGCAGCGAGCCGCTTGATGCATCTGCCGTTCATCCGGAAGCTTATGGAGTTGCAAAGAAAATCGTCAGCGCCTGCGGGAGGGATGTGCGCTCATTGATGAATGACAGTACCGCTTTGAAAGCGCTTGATCCGCGAGTCTTCGTTGATGAGCGCTTTGGTCTGCCCACCATTCGCGATATTATTGCTGAGCTGGAAAAACCCGGTCGCGATCCCCGACCGGAGTTCAAGACAGCTGCTTTTGCTGATGGCATTGACAACATCAAAGACTTGAAGCCCGGCATGTTGCTCGAAGGGACAGTGACCAACGTCGCCGCATTCGGCGCTTTTGTCGATATTGGCGTCCATCAGGACGGCCTCGTGCACCTTTCCCAATTGGCCGACAGATTTGTCAAGGATGCCCACGAGATCGTCAAAGCGGGGGATGTTGTCAAAGTCCGCGTTGTCGATGTCGATCCCAAACGCAATCGCATCAGCCTGACGATGCGCAAAGATGGCGGCGGCAATGAAGGTCCCAGAAAGCCACATTCATCGGACAATGCTTCTCAGTTCCGCAAACCATCGCCCAAGCCGCAAATCCCTGCATCGCAGGGCGCTTTCGGTGCGGCATTGGCAGATGCTATGCGCAAAAAATAATCATCCCGGCTCCTGCTCCCTTTCCTTCGGCATTATGGATTGAAGCAATGTGTCGCGCGCGGACTTCAAATGGGCGCGGCACGCTTTGTTGACCCTGGACTGGTCTCGGGAGCGAAGAGCATCAATATAATCTAAATGTTCTTCAAGAGCGCGGGTGTTGCGCTGCTGCGCGTGCAATTTGTTCCACTGATAATGGTAGTGGAAAACAATCGCGATAATATCGTAGAAATCATCCACAAAGCGGTTGTGAGAAGCCGAATGGATCAACCTGTGAAAACGCTCATCGAGTTCGGAAAATTCGGTATACCGGCTGTCAATTTCGCTTAGAAGCGTTCGGTGCTCAAGTTCCAGATCATCAAGTTTTCCTCGCGCCGGGTGATCATCTGGCAGCTTGGTAAATGCAACTGCCGACCTGAGCTCGAACACTTCACGAACTTCAAATAGTTCCAGCGCAAAGGCCCGCGTAAAGCCTTTCAATATCCAATGGCTGTTCTTGCGTTTTTCGATCAGCCCAAATCGACTGAAGCGTATGAGAAACTCGCGAACGCTCGACGTGCCTACCCCGATGTCACGTGCAAGCTCGAGTTCATTAATTTGCATGCCCGGCTGCGCGCCACCGGCAAGAATCCTTTTCATGAAACTACGTTCGATAATTTCGGAAAGAGAATCCGTTTGATCCTCGGGAAAGTAATCTTTGGGCCTGGGTTTACGCAGCACGGCCTTGCCCGGCTTTTCCATTTCAACCAGGCCGGACTCCGCCAGCTTTTTAAGGATAGCCCGCACGGTTGTTCGACTTATGCCCAGTTTTGCGCCAAGCTCGGATTCGGATGGCACAGTTTCCACATCGCGCAACAGATGAAGACATCTATTGTAGCCTTCCTTGAAAACCGTATTCTGTTTTGACATCCCGCCCCTCCCCGCTTGCCAAAACAAGCGTTCCCTAAATTATTTAGGCACAAGAACGATTGACTGCAAAGGTTTTTTGTCGATAAAAGACAATATAGACTTTGCGTGTCTGGGAGGAACGCTTGGAAATTCGTACAATAGGTGCAACGCCGCTGGCCTTAACCCAATTTGGATTTGGGGGCGCGGCGATAGGTGGCTTGTATAGAGAATGCCCCCGCGACGATGCCATTGCAGCACTGCAAACGGCATGGGATGCGGGTATGCGCTACTTCGATACCGCACCTTTTTACGGCTTTGGTCTTTCGGAGCGCCGCACGGGTGATTTCCTGCGCTCGAAACCACGCGACAGCTATGTGCTTTCAACGAAAGTTGGACGTTTGCTCAGGCCAGTGCCCGACAACCAAATCCCGGACCATTCCTACGTCAATCCCCTGCCCTTCGCCGTCGACTATGATTATAGCTATGACGGTATCATGCGGTCTTTCGAGTTCAGCTTTGCCCGTCTTGGGCTGAACCGCATAGATATTCTCTATGTGCATGACATCGGCGCATATACCCACGGTCCTGAAAAGAATGCGGTCTATCAGAAGCAACTTCTGGATGGCGGCATGAGGGCATTGCAAGAGCTGAAATCGTCCGGCGCAATTTCCGCTTACGGCCTTGGGGTAAATGAGGTTGAGGTGTGCATGGATGTGATCGCACAAAGCGATATAGACTGCATCCTTTTGGCCGGACGCTACTCGCTTCTGGATCGTTCGGCGGAACGCGGATTGCTGGAAGAATGCCGCAAGAAGAAGATTTCCCTGGTCATTGGGGGCGTGTTCAATTCCGGCATATTGGCAACAGGGCCGGTGCCGGGAGCCAATTTTGATTATGGGCCAGCGTCGGAAGATATTTTGAGTCGTGTCCGGTCCATGGAGGCCGTTGCCAAATCTCATTCCATCCCGCTCGCTGCTGCCGCGATGCAATTTCCTCTGCGTGAGACTGTCGTTGCGAATGTTCTTATCGGAACCGCCAAAGCTGCTAGTCTGACCAGAAACATGGATCTTTTGAATGTGACGATACCCGAGGCATTTTTTGCTGAAGTGGAACAGTTCACAATCAAGTAGAATGGCTACAAAGCGGGGTTGAGTGCGCCACAGCCCTGACGACAATCAAACAAGAAAGGCGCTTGGAGAGGAACCTGAAATGATACTTTTTGGAAAAAGCATAAATCGTAGAACCGTGCTTGGCGTAACCAGCGTTGCGATCATGGCGGGCATGATGGGTGTAGCACCTGTGCGGGCGCAGGACGTCACCATTCCTATCATCGTTAAAGACACGACGTCCTTTTATTGGCAGATCGTTCTGGCCGGAGCACGCAAAGCTGGCAAAGATCTCGGCGTTAAAGTTCCAGAACTCGGAGCGCAGGCTGAGTCGGATATTAACGGCCAGATATCCATTTTGGAGAATGCAGTTTCCGGCTCACCGGCAGCAATTGTGATTTCGCCAACAGAGTTTAAAGCACTTGGTAAGCCGATTGACGAGGCAGCAAAATCGGTAAAGATCATCGGGATCGACTCTGCTGCGGACTCCAAGGCTTTCACATCGTTCCTGACGACTGACAATGTTGAAGGTGGCCGTGTCGCTGCAGATGGTCTGGCTGCTGCAATCACTGAAAAATACGGCAAGGCAGAAGGCGATGTTGCAATCATCACCGCGCTTCCCGGCGTTGGTTCGCTGGATCAACGGGCCAAGGGCTTTAAAGAGCAATTGGCGGCAAAATATCCAGGGCTCAAGCTGGTAGCAGATAAGGTTGCAGATGGTCAGGCAACAACAGGCCTGAATATCACAACCGACTTGATCACCGCCAATCCTGAACTACGTGGAATTTTTGCATCCAACCTGATCATGGGTCAGGGCGCAGGCCAGGCGATTGCCGAAAACAAGGCCCAGGACAAGATCAAGGTCATCGCCTTTGACAGTGACGAAAAGCTGGTGAAATTCCTCAGCGATGGCGTGCTTTACGCTCTGGTAGTCCAGGATCCATTTCGCATGGGTTATGACGGCGTAAAAACTGCGCTCGCTGCTTCAAAGGGCGAGAAAGTCGAAGCCAATGTCGACACGGGTGCCAATCTGATCACCAAGGCGAACATGAGCGAGCCACGCGCGCAGGAGCTGCTGAATCCGAAGCTTGATTAATCGGAATTCTGCTCTCCAATCGAAGAGGCTGCCATGGAAACTCAGAACTTTGCATCACAGTCCGGCAACGGAACACATGCAACCGCTGCGATCATGGCGGCCGATTCACCTATCCTTGAACTTAAAGGGCTGGAAAAGCAGTATTTTGGTACCCATGCCCTGAAACCGACCGACCTAGCTTTCAAGGCTGGTGAAATACATGCCATTGTTGGCGAAAATGGCGCAGGCAAATCAACCCTCATAAAGCTTTTAACCGGCGTCATTCCGCGCACGGGCGGCGATGTTTACTGGCTCGGCGAACCCGTGGCATTGGGCACGCCTATCGAAGCTATCAAGCATGGCATTAATGCCGTGCACCAGGAAGTTGTTCTTTGTCCGCATCTCAGCGTTGCCGCCAATATTTTTCTGGGTGAAGAACATCTACGTTTCGGGTTGCTTAGACATCGAAACATGGTGCGGGACGCACAGAAGATTCTTGACGATCTCGGCTTTGACCTTCCCGCACATGCCACGCTCAGTGATTTGACAATCGGCCAGCAGCAATTGATTGCAACGGCACGTGCGGCGACAAGAGGTGCGCGTTTTCTCATATTTGATGAGCCTACTGCCTATCTGACACGAAAAGAGGGTATGCAGCTTTTTGCCCTCATCCGGCGCATGCAGGCAAATGGCGTAACCATTGTTTATATCAGCCACCGGATGGAAGAAGTCTTTGAACTTGCCGACCGGGTGTCGGTATTACGGGACGGAACCTTGGTAGGTACGCGAGACATCGCCGACACCAATGAAAACGAACTGATTGCCATGATGATCAATCGCTCCATCGAGCAGATTTATCACAAGGATAGTTTCGAGTTCGGCAAACCCATCCTGGAAACCCGAAATCTCTCCGGCAAAGGCTTCGAAAATATATCGCTGACTGTTCGGGAAGGCGAAATTGTCGGTCTCTATGGGCTGATCGGCGCGGGGCGCAGCGAGTTTGTCACTACTGTTTTTGGTCGGTATCCAAAGTCTTCCGGCTCAATTTTGTGGAAAGGCGAGGAGGTCAATATTCGCCGCGAGAAGGATGCGATCAAGCTCGGCATCGCACTCGCCCCGGAAAGCCGCAGGGATCAGGGACTTTGCCTGTCACTTCCTGTAAGCCTGAATCTCAACCTGCCGGTTTATCCGAAACTTAGCCGTGGCGGAATTATATCAAAGAGCAAGGAGTCAGCCCAGGCGGACCGCCAAATCGCCGACCTGCGCATCAAGACATCGACACGCAGTGCAAGCGCTGCCAGCCTTTCAGGCGGCAATCAGCAAAAGATCGTCATTGGCAAATGGCTTAATCACGGTGCAAAGCTCTTCATCTTTGACGAACCCACGGTCGGTGTCGATGTCGGCACCAAAGCTGAGATTTATCGCCTTTTTTCGGCGCTGCTATCGCAAGGAGCCGGGATCATCCTGATTTCTTCATATTTGCCGGAAGTCTATGAACTGGCTGATACACTTCATGTTTTCCGACGCGGCGAGATGGTTGCATCCCATCCATTCAAATCCGCCAGCCATGAAGATATTCTAACAAAAGCGCTTGGTTCGGCCCCGGCCAACCCAATTTTATCCGGAGAGTCCTGATCATGAGTGTTGATACCAAGGAACCAGTTATTTCACCCAAGAAGCGGTACAACATCCTCTTCGGGCTGACATTGCTCGCTCTCCTGCTTGTTCTATGGCTGATCCTCGGCCTGTCAACCACGACCTTCTGGACAACAAACAACATTGCCAATTTGCTGCGCCAAGGCGCCATGATTGCGATCCTCGCAGTGGGTCAGACCTTTGTCATCATCACCGGCGGGATAGACCTATCTGTTGGCGCAATCGCGGGATTTGCCAGTACAATTGTGGCATTGCTTCTGGCCAATGGATTTCCAATCTGGGCAGCCGTGCTCATTACCCTTGGCATTGGTCTTGGCATCGGTCTCTTCCATGGATTCGGCATTGTAAAGATGGGGTTGCCACCCTTCATCATCACTCTGGCAACACTCACATCGCTTCGCGGAATCGGTCTTTTGATTACCAATGGTGCAACCATTTCCATCAATAATGACGAGTTCACAAACTTCTCGCGAAATGATTTTCTGGGAGTTCCAAACCTGTTTTGGATGGTTATCCTCGTGGGTATCCCTGCCTATATTCTGCTTCAGCACACGCGTTGGGGCAGATATCTCTTTTCAGTTGGGTCAAACGCCGAAGCTTCCCGTCTCTCCGGCGTAAACGTCAATCGCACCATCTACCTTGCCTATACTCTGTCAGCCGTTTGCGCTTCCTTCGTCGGCATTCTGCTTGCTACGCGCATCGGAGTTGGCAACCCTACGCAGGCGGAAGGCTGGGAGCTGCAAGCCATTGCCTCATCCGTCATCGGCGGCACGAGTCTTTTTGGAGCTGTAGGATCTGTTCAAGGTCCATTGCTTGGAGCCTTCATCCTTGCCACCATTAACAACGGCGCAAATCTCCTCAACGTCAATTCGTTCTGGCAACGGGTTATCACAGGCGTGCTGATCATAGTGATCGTCTATTTTGACCAGTTGCGCCGCCGGAGGAAATAAGTCGCTCTCTGCCACATTCCCATGCTCAAATGGGAAAACGGAAGCAGCAGGAGACGCTTATGCCCTACGAGCTATATTATTGGGACGGGTTACAAGGACGAGGTGAATTTATACGGCTCGCGCTGGAAGACGCGGGAGCCGATTATATCGACATCGCGCGCGAGAATGGTCCCGAGCGGGGCATTGACGCGATGATGAAGGTGCTCAAAAGCAAGAGTGAACGCCACCTGCCCTTTGCGCCACCTTTTCTGAAAGATGGCGACCTGATCATATCGCATGTCGCGAATATCCTGTTTTATCTCGGGCCTAAACTCAACCTCGCCCCCAGCGATGAAAACCAGCGTATATTCGCAAATGGATTGCAGTTGACCATAACGGACTTTGTCGCGGAGGTGCATGATACGCACCATCCCATCGCCACAACGCAATATTATGAAGATCAGAAAGAGGCAGCCAAACTGCGCTCCAAAGACTTTATCGAACATCGCATGCCTAAATTCCTGGATTACTTCGAGCGGGTTCTGCACCGGAATCCTGATGGCAAGGCTCACACGATCGGCAAATCACTGAGCTATGTCGATATTTCCCTGTTCCAGATTTTCGAGGGACTTCGTTATACTTTCCCCAGAGCCACGGCAAATCTGGCCAAAGATTATCCGGCTTTACAGGCTTTGCATGACACGGTCGGCAATCGGCCCAATATCAAGGCTTATCTCCGTTCGGAACGTCGCCTCGACTTCAATACATCCGGCATTTTCAGACATTACCCGGAGCTCGATCAGAGCGCATAAGGGCGCTATATTTATAATTGCCTTCCAATTTACGCTGGACTTGATCCGCTGAAGAGGCTCCACTGACTTCACTCAAATCATAGGAGGAAGTCATGGATACTCGTTTCATGAAGGCAGGAGTCTTTGTCACAGCGCTCGGGCTGGCTCTTGCACCTGTGACGCAGATTTATGCCGCATCGCCGGATCCTGTTGCAGCAGAACATGGAATGGTGGTCACAGCTCAGCACCTTGCATCCGAAGTCGGCGTCGAAGTCCTCAAGAGCGGCGGAAACGCTGTCGATGCCGCAGTCGCAGTCGGGTATGCTCTGGCTGTGGTTTATCCAACCGCCGGTAATATTGGCGGCGGTGGCTTTATGACGATCCGTCTGAAGGATGGGAAGACCACTTTCCTCGACTTCCGCGAACGGGCTCCGCTTGCAGCAACCAAGACCATGTATCTCGACGATCAGGGCAACATCGTCAAAGGTCGAAGCACAAATGGCTATCTGGCTGTGGGCGTGCCCGGATCTGTCGCCGGCTTTGAAATGGCCCGGGAGAAATATGGTACGAAATCGCGCGAGGAACTTATCGGGCCAGCTATACGCTTTGCTCGCGATGGCTTTGTGCTCGACCAAGGTGACATCGCATCGCTACAAAATGGCACCAAGAAACTATCCACCGATCCGGCCGCGGCTGCAATATTCCTGAAGGCGGACGCGAAGCCTTATGCGATCGGCGAAACATTGGTTCAAGCTGATTTAGCCGCAACGCTTGCAGCGATTTCCGATAAAGGCTCCGATGCATTCTACAAAGGTCCCATTGCAGATGCCATTGTCAAAGCGAGCGGGGCCGGTGGCGGCGTTTTGGCCAAGGCTGATTTTGAACAGTACAAGGTTCGCGAGCTTGAACCTGTGAAATGCAATTATCGCGGTTATGATATTGTCTCTTCGCCGCCGCCGAGTTCAGGTGGTGTCATCATCTGCGAGATACTGAATATCCTTGAAAACTACCCTCTTGGATATCTGGGTTACGGTTCCGCCGAAACGGTTCATACCATGATAGAAGCAATGCGCTACGCCTATGTGGATCGCAACGCGTCGCTTGGTGACCCTGATTTTGTCGATAATCCCGTCTCCAAACTTTTGGATAAAAAATACGCCAAAGATATCCGTGACAAGATCAGCCCCTATAAAGCCGGCGTGTCGAAAGAGCTGACACCAAAGGGATTCGGCGAAAGCACAGAGACGACGCATTATTCGATTGTCGATGATGAGGGCAACGCCGTTGCCGTGACTTATACCCTGAACGGTTCATTCGGCGCAGGTGTTGTTGCTGCTGGCACTGGCATATTGCTTAACAATGAAATGGACGATTTCACCTCTAAGCCCGGCGTTCCAAATCTTTACGGATTGGTGCAGGGCGAAGCCAATGCGATTCAACCGAAGAAGACGCCTCTTTCTTCAATGAGTCCGACAATCATCTCCAAGGATGGCAAGCCCTTTATGGTCATTGGCAGTCCCGGCGGCGCGCGCATTATCACTATTACGCTCGAAGCGATCATCAATGTGATTGATCACGGAATGGACATACAAGAGGCAATAGATGCGCCGCGCATTCATCACCAGTGGTTGCCTGACCGGGTCTATATGGAGCCTTACGCGCTTTCCGGCGATACGATGAAAATTCTGACGGAAATGGGTCATAATGTCGGAATCGATCAGGACTGGACCATTTGGGGACAGGCTGCAGGCATTCTTGTCGGCGGCAAGAGCCTTGGTGAAATTACCAAGGGCGGTGGCGCCCGATATAATGGGGCCATGGACAGCCGTTCCGGTTCCGGTTCAGCGCGCGGCTACTAGAGCCCAAATCCAGCCAACCTTCCCCGCAGCTCGCGGATGGTTTGAGCATCGGCATTGGCGAAGGCAAACCGCAGAAATGGGGTTTGCCTTTCGCCGAAATATTCGCCGGGAAGGGCGAGGATTCCAGCACGTTTTGCCAATTGCTCTGCCACTATCTCTGACGCCATGCCCTCGAATGGGTGCCTGACAAATGCGAAATAGGCGCCTATCGATTCCAGTGCCCATCCGTCCAGCTCGGCCATCACGTCGCGAAGAGCTTTTGCCCGCACTTCAATTTCCAGACGGTTTCCTGCGCGCCATTCCGTCAATGCAGGCAAGGCGCGAGCGAGAGCAGCTTGTGGGGCGCGGGGCGGACATATCTGTAAATTATCCATGATTTTGGCAATTTGCTCGACCACTGCCCCACCTGCCACTATTGCGCCCAGCCTATGTCCGGGGATGCAAAAGGATTTGGAAAAACTGTAGAGCTCGATCAGATTTTCCTGCCAATCTGCTGTAGCAAACAAGCCATGCGGGGCACCGGCGCCATCTGGCAAAAAATCCCGATAGGTCTCGTCAAGAATGAGCCAAATGCCAGCGTCCCTGCAAAAATCAAAGATCACCTGCAGCCTGTCGGCAGGATAAATCGCTCCCGTCGGATTGTTCGGCGTTACAAGAGCAAGTGCACGAACATCCGGCGTCATCGCCATCTGGATGGCGTCGATAGTGGGAACAAAACCCTCCGACGCAGTGCAATTCACTTTGCCTGTTTTGATGCCAAGCATCGCCAAAGTCGTCTCGTGATTGAAATAAAATGGATCGGTCACAAGAATGGTATGGCCTGCAGAAGCGGCAACCATGGAAGCACAGACAAAGGCCTGATTGCAGCCCGATGTGATATGAATATTGTCGGCACTGATTTTTGCGTCATAGATCTCGGACACATGAGCGGCATAGGCTTCGCGTAATATTGTTTCGCCCTCGATGGGGCCGTAATTGGTGTACGCCAATGAGGACGCGGCTTCGCCAAGCCATTGCAGCATCTTCTCATGCGCCGGATAGCCCGGGACAGCTTGCGATAAATCAATCAGCGAACCCTGGCTGCCATCATAGGACTTTCCCCAGGCTTGAACTGCCGGTATCGGCGGCGGCGATAGGCGGGTTACGAGGGTATTGAGCATTGCAGCAGTCATCATTCGTTCCTGTATCGCTTCTTCCACGTCCAGCAAGTTCTTAATAGCCAATCGGATTGAAGTCATCTGTGACCATTTCGCATGACCTGTTCACAGAATGATGATTGATTTCCCTGCCACTTTAGGGTGTGCTGACCATTCTGCAACGACATGAACATTTCGGGAAGCCAGCATTATGCCATCGTGGGATGAAAACAAACTGAGCGAGTTGCGCGCCAAATATGGCGAGAGCCATGGCGGTGAGTTGTTTGATGAACGATTCCGGAAAGTAGCTGACAAAATATTTTCCAAGAGCGGCACTCGCCTTGCACCTTATGCGGGTGTACCGACATTTCTCACGGCACCTTATATGCCGATTGACGCCGTTAATCCTGACTTTGGCAATCTCCAGGTAGCCATTGTCGGCGT
Organism: Phyllobacterium sp. GQ127; assembly: GCF_059758635.1. Taxonomy (NCBI): domain Bacteria; kingdom Pseudomonadati; phylum Pseudomonadota; class Alphaproteobacteria; order Hyphomicrobiales; family Phyllobacteriaceae; genus Phyllobacterium; species Phyllobacterium sp. GQ127. The sequence continues at coordinate 72,243 of NZ_JCAXDZ010000005.1, read as the reverse complement.
GCCGATGGACCTTGGCGTAACTAATCGTCCTGGTTCGCGTTTCGGCCCGCGTGCTGTTCGCACGATCGAGCGTATTGGCCCATATAATCACGTTCTGGAATGCGCACCGGTGTTTGACCTTCGCGTCGCCGATATTGGCGATGTGCCATTTGCCAGCCGTTACAGGTTGGAGCAAAGCCATGATGATATTGAACGGCGCTTCAACCAGATTGTTGATGCCGGTGTCCTGCCGCTGGCTGTCGGCGGCGATCATTCGATCAGCCACCCTATCCTGAAAGCCGTCGGCAAGAATGGCCCTGTCGGGATGATCCATATCGATGCGCATTGTGATACGGGTGGCGCGTTCGACCAGACCAAATTCCATCATGGCGGTCCATTCCGCAATGCGGTTCTGGATGGAGTTCTTGACCCGACAAGAACGATCCAGATCGGCATTCGTGGCTCTGCCGAGTATTTGTGGGAGTTTTCCTATGAGTCCGGCATGACCGTCATTCATGCGGAAGAAGTCACCGGACTGGGCATCCCGGCGATCATCGAAAAAGCCAGGTCCATAATCGGCGATGGCCCGACCTATCTGTCATTCGATATTGATAGTCTTGATCCAAGTTTTGCGCCGGGCACCGGGACGCCGGAAGTTGGTGGTTTGACGACGCGGGAAGTGCTCGAACTCATTCGAGGGTTTAAAGGCATTAATCTCGTGGGAGGCGATGTGGTTGAGGTCGCTCCGCAATATGACGCTACCACCAACACTGCACATGCGGGCGCACAAGTGCTGTTCGAAATCCTGAGTCTGATGGTTTTCAGTCCATTTGTGCAAAAGCAAAACAAGTAAGAGACAATGATGAGTGAAACTATTGAGACCGACGTCCTTGTCATCGGCGCAGGCATTGCTGGCGCTGGTGTCGCGGCCGCCTTGGCTGACACGCACAGTGTTGTTGTCGTAGAGCGCGAAAGTCAGGCCGGATATCATTCTACCGGACGGTCGGCGGCAATCTTCATTCCAAATTATGGCAATGAAGTCATTCGTGGGCTAAACCGAGCCAGTGCACCGATGTTTCACCATCGAGACACGGGCCTTTTTCCCGAACCATTGCTGACAGCGCGGGGATCATTGACGGTCGCCGATGAAGATGGCGTCGCGACATGCGAAGAATTTGTCCGAGACGGCATTGGCGTAGAAGCTATTTCTGTCGACAAAGCGCTTTCTCTGGTACCCATCCTCAGTCGCGACTACGTCAAAGCCGCCGCTTATCAAGAGGATGCACAAGATATCGACGTCAACGCTCTTCATCAGGGCTGGTTGCGCAAGGCATCGGCGCTGGGCGTCCGACTTTTTACCAATACCGAAGTCACCAGCGCCAATCGCGTTGCCGGTGGCTGGATCGTCAATGCATCCGACAAGGTTTTCAGCGCCCGGATCATTATCAACGCCGCTGGTGCCTGGGCAGATCTGACAGCCGCAATATTTGGCGCCAAGCCTCTTGGGCTAACGCCGCTGCGCCGCTCGATTGCAGTTCTACCAGCGCCCGATGGTCACGACACCCGCAATTGGCCGCTTGTCGATGATGTCAACGAAGCCTGGTATCTGAAGCCCGATGGCGGACGCATGTTTGTCTCGCCCGCCGACGAAATTCCCGTCGAGCCGCATGATGCCTATGTTGACGATATGATCCTCGCCGAAGGTCTCTATCGCTTCGAGCAGGCTGTCACCGTTCCAGTCAATCGGGTCGAGCGTAGCTGGGCAGGCCTACGCACCTTTGCGCCGGACAGGACTCCTGTCGCGGGTTTTGATGATACGGTGGATGACTTCTTTTGGCTTGCAGGACAAGGCGGTTACGGTATCCAGACTTCGCCGGCCTTGTCGGCGCTTGCAGCAGCTTTGATCCGGGGACGCGCTCCCGACGCCAATGTGGAACCCCTGCTTTCACGCCTGTCGCCGGCTCGTTTTACGAGCCATCCATAAGCGGCTGACCGGCAAAATCGGCGGCTTGGCTTTCGAGTTCAGATTTAATGAAATTGCTCAACACTCTGATGCGCGGCGTACCTACAATATCCTCATGACAAATGAGCCAATAGTCGCGATTGAGGTGCAATTCCTTGGGAAGGACCGGAACGAGTTCAGGATAGTTGCAAGCAATGTAATAAGGCAAAATACACAAGCCAAAACCGGTGCGCGCCGCGCTAAGCTGGGCGAAAATGCTAGAGCTTTGATAGGATGCACGCAAACCCGGAAGTATCTCGCGCATATAATCGAGACCGGGCGTAAATATCATGTCCTCAATATAACCGATAAATCGGTGTTCTGAGAGATCCGCCTGTCGTTTGATTGTTGCGTGCCGCGCCAGGTAGTCTGCCGAACCGTAGACGAACAACCGATATGGCATCAGTTTTTCTTGATGATAGCGTCCTGTCCGGCTGGCGTTGAGCGTTATTGATAGGTCCGCTTCACGCCGCGACAAGGATACGATCTGCTGAATTGTCACCATTTCCACAGATAGCCCCGGGTATGATTGTGTCATCAGCGGCAAACGGTCTGCCAGAAAGAAATTGGCGAACCCCTCAAGGATGCTCAGCCGGACCACACCGCTAAGTGATACAGTTCCTCCCGATGCTTCATTCTGAAAACGCTCTGCTTCGCGCTCCATGACCTCCGCAGATTCAATCAGTTTTTCCCCAAGCGCGGTAACAATATAGCCGCGCGGATTTCGCTCAAACAGGCGGGCCGACAGCGCCTCTTCCAATCGCTCGATCCGGCGCGAAACGGTCACGTGATTTGTCCGCAGACGCCGCGCTGCTGTGGTCAATTGGCCGGTGCGGGCGACAGCCAGAAAATACTGGAGATCATCCCATGTGAACTGTCGCATTTGTGTGCAAAGCCTTCATGTACATTTTTGTACGGAATATGTGCAAAATTAGATGTTTGTGTACTTATTTGTCAATGCTAGACTTTTTTCAACAACATGGTTGCCGGTCGGGAGAAACGGCGCAATCATGGGAAGAAGAATGTTCAGCAAGAATGGGCTGGATCGAGGGAGGGAACTACCAAGCGAAGGCGAGCTAATCGCTGGTTCGCGATCAGCACATGACAATTATATCCAGTTCACCAATGGCGGTCATCATTTGATGCCCAGCCAGACAATTAATCTTTGGGAGGAGAGAAGAATGAAGCTTTTAACCGTCGTAACCGCTGCTTTGATGGCAGCTACAGTGATTCCGGCAGCCAGCGCCGAAATTTCCGATGGCAAGGTCAAGATCGGCATTTTGAATGATCAGTCCGGCGTCTATGCGGATTTCGGCGGCAAATGGTCGTTTGAAGCTGCGAAGATGGCGGCTGAAGATTTTGGTGGCAAGGTTCTTGATGCACCAATTGAGATCATTTCAGCGGATCACCAGAACAAAGCCGATATTGCTTCTAACATTGCCCGCCAGTGGTACGATACAGAGCAGGTCGATTCCATCATGGAACTGACAACCTCCTCGGTGGCTCTCGCCGTTCAGGGCATCTCCAAAGAGAAAAAGAAGATCGATCTCGTTACCGGTGCCGCAACTGCGGAACTGACAGGCAAGCAATGCTCACCTTACGGCTTCCACTGGGCTTATGATACGCACGCGCTCGCCGTTGGCACTGGCGGCGCGCTCGTGGGCGCTGGCGGTGATAGCTGGTTCTTCCTGACAGCTGACTATGCATTCGGCTATTCGCTGGAAGAACAGACGAGCAAATACGTTACCTCCAAGGGCGGTAAGGTCGTGGGTTCGGTCCGCCATCCTTTGGCAACCAGTGATTATTCCTCATTCCTTCTCCAGGCGCAGTCCTCGGGCGCAAAAGTCATCGGCCTCGCAAATGCCGGTCTTGATACTGCCAATGCCATCAAGCAAGCTGCTGAATTCGGCATTGTTGCAGGCGGCCAGCGCCTCGCAGCCCTACTGTTTACACTGGCGGAAGTTCACGGTCTCGGCCTCGAAGCGGCGCAGGGCCTGACCCTGACCGAAAGCTTCTATTGGGATCGTGATGATGAATCGCGTGCTTTCGGCAAGAAGTTCTTCGACCGCACCGGCCGCATGCCCAATATGATTCACGCCGCCACCTATTCCGGCGTAACGCAATATCTCAAGGCCATCCAGAAGGCAGGGACGGACGATACGGAAAAAGTCGCTGCCGCGATGCATGAAATGCCGGTCGATGACGTATTCGGACGGGGCGCGAAGGTCGGCGCGAATGGCCGCCTGATCAGCGATGTGTATTTGATGGAAGTCAAGAAGCCGGACGAAAGCAAGGCACCTTGGGATTATTACAAGGTTCTGGCCACGGTACCAGGCGACGAAGCCTATATCAAACCAGCCGAAAGCGGCTGCAATCTGGTCAAGTAGCAAGCATGACCAGTTCTGCCGCAACTGCGTTCGGGGGAGGACAATCCTCTCCCGGCACACCCGATAATCAGACGTCACGGGTGGTTCTTTCCGCCCGTGGCCTGCGCCGTGATTTCGGTGGATTTATTGCTGTCAACAATGTTGACCTTGATGTCCATCATGCCAAAGTCCATGCCTTGATCGGACCAAACGGAGCTGGCAAAACCACGGTCTTCAATCTTTTGACAAAGTTTTTGCAGCCCTCGAGCGGCACCATCATGCTGCTTGATCATGATATAACGAAAACCGATCCGGCACGTGTGGCGCGCATGGGATTGGTGCGTTCTTTTCAGATATCGGCCGTCTTTCCGCATCTGACCGTATTGGATAATGTTCGTGTCGCATTGCAGCGGCCAGGACATCTATCGACGCAATTCTGGCTTCCGATGAGCGCCCTGAACAAATTGAACGAGCGCGCCAACGAACTTATCGATGCAGTTGGTTTGACAGATGCGCGCAACAGGCTTGCGGCAGATCTTTCCTATGGCCGTAAACGAGTTCTTGAAATCGCAACGACACTAGCGCTTGACCCGAAAGTGCTGCTGCTTGATGAGCCAATGGCGGGCATGGGCCATGAGGATGTGCACATCGTTTCCGATATTATTCGTGAGGTCGCCAAGGACCGCGCCATTCTTATGGTTGAGCATAATTTGAAAGTCGTCGCGGATCTTTGCGATCAGGTCACCGTGCTTCAGCGCGGCGAAATACTGACTTCAGGCGATTACAAGACTGTCAGCCAGGATGAGCGCGTGCGCGTTGCCTATATGGGGACCGAGCATGACTGACAAAAAACCTCTTCTCACAGTCCGCAATCTTCATGCCTGGTACGGTGAAGGTCATGCGTTGCATGGCATTGATCTCGATATTCATCAGGGCGAGACCGTAACCCTGCTGGGACGCAACGGCGTTGGCAAAACGACGACCTTGCGTTCAATCATGGGCATCATACGCAAGCGCACGGGTACGATTACTTTCGACGGCAAGGACATGATGCGCGTGCCGCTTCATCGCGCAGCGCATGCCGGTATTGGCTTTGTGCCGGAAGAACGCGGCATCTTCGCAACGCTATCGGTTGACGAGAATTTGAGTCTTCCGCCCGTCGTTGCCAATGGCGGGATGTCGATCGAAGAGATTTACGATCTCTTTCCAAACCTTAAAGAGCGCCGCAACAGCCCCGGCACCAAGCTTTCCGGCGGCGAACAGCAGATGCTGGCAATAGCGCGCATTCTGCGCACCGGTGTAAAACTGATTTTGCTTGACGAACCAACCGAAGGCCTCGCGCCCGTCATCATTCAACGTATAGGCGAGGTGCTCGTTACCTTGAAGCAGAGGGGAATGACAGTTTTGCTCGTTGAGCAGAACTTCCGTTTTGCCAGCAAGGTAGCTGATCGTTTTTACGTTGTTGATCACGGAAAGATCATCGACAATTTTCCGGTTCAGGAATTGCCGGATCGCATGACCATGCTCAACGAAGCATTGGGAGTTTGAAATGACAATGATCTTTGGGGTACCCCTTCAGGCTTTTCTCGGGCAATTGTTGATCGGCCTCATCAACGGCTCTTTCTATGCAATGCTCAGCCTTGGACTAGCGATCATTTTCGGCCTCCTGCGCGTCATCAATTTTGCCCACGGCGCGCAATATATGATCGGCGCATTTGTTGGTTACCTGCTTCTTGCAGAACTCGGCATTGGTTATTGGCCAGCTTTGATACTGGCTCCCATTATTGTCGGGTTCGCTGGTGCATTCATCGAGCGCGTCGCGCTCTCGCGACTTTATAATCTTGATCACCTCTATGGCTTGCTGTTCACCTTCGGCCTCGCGCTCGTTCTGGAAGGCATGTTCCGCTATTATTATGGCGCAGCAGGTCAGCCCTATGCCGTTCCAAGCGCTCTGACAGGTGGTTATAATCTCGGCTTCATGTTCCTGCCGAAATATCGTGGCTTTGTGGTGCTGGCATCCTTGGTGGTTTGCCTTGGAACGTGGCTGCTCATTGAAAAGACCCGACTGGGCTCACAGCTGCGGGCGGCGACAGAAAATCCAACGCTGGTCCGCGCATTCGGTATCAACGTTCCTTTGCTGCTCACCTTTACCTATGGCCTCGGCGCTGGACTTGCCGGTCTTGCCGGAATATTGGCGGCACCAATCTATCAGGTCAGTCCGCTCATGGGATCAAACCTGATCATCATCGTGTTCGCGGTTGTTGTCGTTGGCGGCATGGGCTCCATATTGGGCGCCATCATAACCGGCTATATGCTCGGCATATTGGAGGGGCTGACAAAGGTCTTCTACCCGGAAGCCTCCAACATCGTCATCTTCGTGATCATGGCAATCGTGCTGCTTGTGCGTCCCGCAGGTCTTTTCGGAAAGGATGCATGACATGACACAATCCGCCCTCACCGCACCAAGACAAAAAAATCTGTCGTTGGAAGTTACGCTGATCGTTGCAGGCATTGCGCTTCTCGTGCTTGCGCCCTTCTTTTTCTATCCAGTTTTCCTGATGAAGGTGCTGTGCTTTGCTCTGTTTGCATGCGCTTTTAATCTCCTTCTTGGCTATACCGGCATTCTTTCGTTCGGCCACGCCGCCTTCTTTGGCGGCGCTGCCTATTTCACTGCCCATTCGGTGAAGGAGTGGGGATTTTCGCCCGAACTGGGTATTCTCGTTGGCGTTGCGGGGGCTGCGTTTCTAGGTTTGATTATCGGCTTTTTCGCCATCAGGCGTCAGGGCATCTATTCCACGATGATCACCCTCGCTCTCTCGCAGATGTTCTTCTTCTTCTGTCTGCAGGCATCATTTACACACGGCGAAGACGGCATTCAGGGCGTGCCGCGCGGCCATCTGTTCGGCTTCATCGATTTGAACCAGTCGCTGAATATGTATTTCTTCGTGCTTGCCGTCTTTTTATTGGGCATGTTCATCATCTGGCGCATCATCAATTCACCATTCGGCATGATCCTCAAATCAGTCCGGGAGAATGAGCCTCGCGCCATCTCGCTTGGTTATTCTGTCGCTCGATATAAATTGGCAGCTTTTGTCATGTCAGCGGCGCTCACGGGGCTGGCAGGCGGCATCAAGGCGATTGTTTTTCAGTTCGCAACACTGACCGATGTCAGCTGGCAAATGTCGGGTGAAGTGGTGCTCATGACCCTGCTTGGTGGGATAGGTACTTTGGTCGGCCCGGTATTTGGTGCTGCCCTCATCTCGGCGCTTGAGAACTATCTGGCAACTTCCGAATTCCCAGTCACCGTAATCACCGGCATCATCTTCATGATATGTGTCCTCGTGTTCCGCCGCGGGATTATCGGTGAGCTTTATGCTTCGCGTTTCGGCAAAAGGCTGGAAGGCAAGTCGGAAAACTGATCATGAACGACCTCTATGATTACGTCATTGTCGGTGCCGGCACGGCGGGGTGTACCCTTGCAAACCGTCTATCGGAAAACAAAGATGTCTCCGTATTGTTGCTGGAGGCAGGCGGCAGGGATAATTATCACTGGATCCATATTCCCGTGGGCTATCTCTATTGTATCTCAAATCCGCGCACCGACTGGTGCTTTTCGACCGAGGCTGAAGCGGGATTGAACGGGCGTTCCCTCGCCTATCCTCGCGGCAAGGTTCTTGGCGGATGTTCATCCATCAACGGCATGATTTATATGCGCGGTCAGGCCCGCGATTATGATCTTTGGCGGCAGGACGGATGCACCGGATGGGGCTGGAATGATGTGCTTCCCTATTTTAAAAAATCGGAAGATTACTATCTCGGCGCAGATGAATTTCATGGTGCAGGCGGCGAATGGCGCGTGGAAGAAGCGCGGCTTCACTGGGATATTCTGGATGCTTTCAGGGACGCAGCGGAGGCGGCGGGAATACCGCGAACCGACGATTTCAACCGCGGCGACAATGAAGGCTCGTCCTACTTCAAGGTCAATCAGAAGCGCGGCATCCGATGGAATACCTCGAAAGCATTCCTGCGCCCAGCTAAGAACCGCTCCAATCTCACGGTCAAGACCGGCGCGCATGTTCGCAAGCTCATTCTTGATGGTTTAAGCATCAAAGGCATTGAGTTCGAACAGGCTGGCATGTTGCGCACGGTGCAGTGCCGGCGCGAAGTCATTCTTTCCGCAGGCTCGGTCGGATCGCCGCAAATCCTGGAACTATCCGGCATAGGCCGAGGCGACATTTTGCAGGCAGCCGGTATTGAGACGGTGTTGGAGCGCCGCAACGTAGGGGAGAATTTGCAGGATCATCTGCAACTGCGCTGTGCTTACAAAGTAACGGGTATTCCGACGCTTAATGAGAAGGCCAACCGGCTGATGGGGAAGGCTTCAATTGCTTTGGAATATCTTGTGCGCCAATCGGGGCCCATGTCGATGGCACCCAGTCAGCTTGGCGTATTCACCCGTTCAGATCCGTCATTCGCCACTGCCAATCTGCAATATCACGTCCAGCCACTATCGCTCGAAAAATTTGGCGAAAATGTTCACGCTTTTCCGGCCTTTACGGCGAGTGTCTGTAATCTGCGCCCGGACAGCCGGGGAACGATCCATATCAAATCGCCTGATCATCGCGCCCATCCGGCGATACGGCCGAACTACCTGACCACCGAAAGCGACCGGCAGGTCGCCGCTGACTCTATTCGCATCACGCGCAACATAGTCGCGCAAAAACCGCTGCAAAAATTCAAGCCGGAAGAATTCAAACCGGGGCCACAATATCAGACCGATGCCGAATTGTTTGAGGCTGCTGGCGCGATCGGAACCACAATTTTTCACCCGGCAGGAACATGCCGGATGGGGGCTGATACGGACTCCGTTGTGGACCCGCAATTGCGGGTGCGCGGCATTCAAGGTCTTCGCATTGCCGATGCTTCGATCATGCCATCGATAGTTTCCGGCAACACGAACTCGCCGACAATCATGATTGCCGAAAAAGCCGCCGACATGATTATGCGCGGCTGATCAGTTTCGACCGCCTTTGCTTAGCAGCCATATCAAATACGGCCCCGAAATCAGCGATGCGAACAGCCCGAGCGGCAGCTGATAGGGGAATGCCACCATGCGGGCAAGCCAATCCGATAAGACCATGAGACAAGCTCCGATCAGCATGGCTCCGATGAGGCCCGTCAATGGTCTATGCAGCCCGATCAGACGCGCAAGATGCGGTGCAATCAGACCGACAAAACTCAAAGGGCCAACGAAAAGCGATGCAACTGCGGTCAGGCACGCCGATAGTATGATCAGTATGCCGCGGCTCATCCGAATAGGCAGCCCCGTTTCCAAACCGACAGGCCGCCCCAATGGCAGCATATCAAGCCAGCGCGTGGTGAAAACAAGCGGCAACACCAGAAGGACAAGCGCAACCAACGCCACCCACACTTCTTCCGGCAGGCGCTCTGCGGATGAACCGCTAACCCATCCGAGCAGCATGAAGGCCTGCGGGCTTCCCGTGGCAATAATTGCAGTCAATATGGCGCTGCACAAAGCACCCATCGCTATGCCGGAAAGCAAGAGGCGCTCAGGCCCAAAGCCGCTGCGCGCTGACATTGCCAGCATGAAGGCTAAAACGATAATTGAACCCGCCATGGCGCCGGCCAATAGAACAATCTGATTTGGGGCCGAAAGCAACATAAGGGGCACGGCAATCCCGACGCCCGCGCCTGTACCAACGCCCAAAATTTCGGGGCTGGCGAGAAGATTGGCGGTAACACGCTGCATGACCTGCCCTGCGGCGGCAAGCATCGCACCCGATGCTGCAGCTATCACCGTCCGCGGCCAGCGCCACGGCAAAAGATCGGCAAGGAGTTCGCCGCGCGCGATTACCCAGCCTTCCGGGCCGCGCCCCAGCACGAGTGCGATCCCGGCAGCTAAACCCGTGAGGATGACAAGCACGGCAACCGTCCATGCTGGCCTGCGTGCGCGCGGGGATGGCGCAGGTTTGGCATTGAGCGAAGGCCATTCAAACATGCGCAATCGCGGCAGCAGCCAAAGAAGCAATGGACCTCCAAGCAGTGCTGTCGCAGCACCTGTTGGAATACGCTCGCCGCCGGAGCCGGCAGCCAGTTGCACAAACCCATCCGCCAACCAAAGCAGGATCGCGCCAACCAGCGGGGCCGCCGCCAACATTTGCCGTGGTGAGCGCGCGCCTGTCAGTCGTGCCAGAGCTGGCGCGGCGAGTCCGACAAAGCCGATAATACCAACTTCGGCAGTAACGCTTGTTGCAAGCCAGACGGCAAGTCCAATAACGAGAAAACGCGTACCATGAAGAGCTACACCAAGGTTTTTGGCGCTGGCGTCATCCAGACCGAGAATGGATAACGGGCGCAGCAGAACGATGGATGCTGCACACGCAAGCAGAATTTTCCAGATAATTCCCGATACGGGCACCCAACTTTGCTGAGCCAGCGATCCCCCGCCCCAAATGAATAGTGAAAACATGTATTCGCCATTGGCAAGGATAAGTGCCGCACTTGCCGCTGTCGCGGTCAGCGAAACCATCATCCCGGCCAGAACCACGGAAACGGGTTCGAGACCGCGCTGCCATGTCAGCGACAGAATGAGCGCAACGGCGATAAGTCCGCCTGCCAGGGCAACGGCTTCTCGTCCACCTTCCATAAGCGCCGGGAAGTAAAGCATGGCTATCGCCATCGCCAGTTGCGCGCCCGCCGAAATCCCGAGGGTCGAGGGTTCTGCCAAGGGATTGCGCAATACCCTCTGGAGCAAGGCTCCCGAAAAGCCGAGCGCCGCACCACAAAGAATTGCCATTGCGCTGCGAGGCAAAATGGAATCCATCAAAATGAGCTTTTGCAATCCTGCAAATTCCGGCGCGACACGTGTGGCGAGGCTAAACTGCGCGGTGATCTGCCCGGCAAAAAGCGATGCGGCAACAATCAGCAATGCACCCCAGAGCAGCAGCCCTCTATTAAGCGCTTTAGGCTCAATCATTGCTGGCACTGCCTGAAAAAAGCGACGAGCCCGCAAACAGTCTCGCGAAACGGCGGGCAGCGGGCAAGCCGCCAAAATGGTTGATCGGGTCAAGCGTTGCCACCCTGCCCGCCTTCACAGCGGGAAGAGCATTCCATAAACCGCTTTGCGGCAGTAGGTTTTCCGCTTCCGGCGGGACAGGCCCCACAATAAGGATCGAAGCTTCCGGCACGCCAGCGAGTGCCTCCATTCCAACGGGTGCGGCGGCGGAATAGCTGCTTTCCTGTCCCCATGCATTGGTAAAACCCAGCCGCCCGGCGACGTCGCCGAACATGCTATCAGCCCCAAACGCCCGAAAATGCCGGGCGTCGCCAATATTGATAATGAAAAGCGGGCGGGTAGCATGATACTTCAAGCGCATCCGCAGGTCCAAGATCAGCGCCGATGTCTCTGCAACATAAGCGGCAGCTTCTTCCCTACGGCCAAGTTTGTCACCAAGCCCCAATGCAACTTTTTCGGCAAGCCCGTAGGGCGGCGTTCCCGGCTCATAAACTGTCATTGAAAATACAGGCGCAACCTTCTCCAGGCTGGCTCGCCGGTATTCATAAAAATTGGAACTGAGAATAATGTCCGGCGCAGCCATGCGCAGCATTTCGAAGTTAGGCGTGCCACGCAATCCAAGATCAGCGACGCTTTCGGGTACATGCGGTTCGACCGCAATGGATCGAAACTGGAGAAGCTCAGTGGCAGCAACAGGGACGATGCCGATGGCAAGAGCCGTCTCCAGCATCGCCCAATCGACGATGGCGATGCGCTTTTCCTGCCCCCATGCCGACCGGTCAGGCAAAATCGCTGCCATCGATAGAGCAAGTACGGCACGTCGGTTTATGACAATCATCAAAGTACTTTGTCTGAAATCGGATCACCAGGCCATCTGGTGATCCCGCAAGCAATTATAAACGACGCTCACCAGGTCATGTGAGCTTTGAGAAGCGCTTTACGTCCTTCACCATAGGCACAGACATTTACACCCTGACAGCCTGAAACAAACTCTTTATCGAAAACATTGGTGACATTCAGATCAACGCCCCAATTGTCTTTCTTGTAGCCGATCTTCAGGTCAAGCAGAGTCACGTCCGGAACTTTAAGCGTATTGGCTTTGTCTGCGTAGCTGGAGCCTACATAACGGACACCAGCGCCGAGCGCCAGCCCTGCAAGTTTCCCGGTTGGAACCGTATATTGAGCAAAAACAGAGGCTTGAGTCTCTGGCAGAAGATATGGACGCTTGCCGATAATGCTTTCATCGGCATCATCCTTCACTTCCAGATCATAAGCGGTGAAAGCTGCTGTTACTTTCCACGCATCATTGATATTTGCCTGGGCTTCGATCTCAAAGCCGCGAGAATTTACCTCGCCTATCTGCGTTTCCTGCCGGAAGCCGCCCGTTACAACATTCTTCTTCGTAAGATCGAATAGCGACGCGGTAATTAGCCCGTCAAACCATTCAGGACGATACTTCACGCCAACTTCATATTGCTGACCCGTTTCCGGCTTGAAAAATTCGAGATTGCCGGTAACGCCAATCTCAGGACTGAAAAAAGTTGCAATACTGGCATAGGGCGTAATGCCATTGGCGAAATCATAGGCAATCCCAGCCCGTCCACTCGCCCGACCTTCATTGCCCTTATAGGTTGGAAGCCCGGTAGCTTCTGTGTCTACATAATCATAACGCCCGTTCAACGTAACCAGCCAGCCGTCGCCGAACCGCAACTGATCCTGAGCATAAATCCCGACCTGATGCTGCTTTATCACCTGATCGATATAGGGCTCTCCAAGAGAAGCTTGTGGAGCACCGTGGACCGGATCACCTGCGCTGATCGGCGTACCGCTACCGCTTATCTGTACCTGATCGATATTAAAGTATTTATACTCAGCGCCGAACAGCAGGGTGTGTTCAATCGCACCCGTATTAACAACCCCTTCCAGCTGATTGTCGATCAGAACATTGTTTACAGTCGTATCGTGTTCGAAATCTATCCGCGACAGATTATCGGTGAGGTCTGGTTGTTCTGCAAAACCAAATGGACCACTTGCATAGCCAAATGCGTAGAGCGAGTGTTCTTTGACACTGCTATGGCCGTAGCGGGCATTTTGACGAAACGTCCAGTCATTGTCGAATTCATGCTCAAACTCGTAGCCGATCGAGGCTTGTTCTCGATTGTATCGATCAATTGACGGTTCCGTGAAATTTGATTTCGGGTCGATCTTTCCAAATTTGGTGGGTACCACAGTGCCGTAATAGGGCAGGAAACCGCCGCCATCATGGGTAGCATCAAGGTGGGTATAGTTGGCGCTCAGTGTCAGCTTGGTTGCATCATCCGGCTTCCAGGTAATGCTTGGATTGATGACGCCACGAAATTCTTCGGAAAAATCCGTGTAATTGTCGCCGCCGCCAATCTTGCCGTTAATGCGGTAGTCAACCGCGTCTGAAGCCTTATCGCCAATGTCAAAGCCAATATATCCGTTTCCATAGCTATTAATGCCGGTTTCGACATAACGGATACGCTCACCATTCGGTCGCTTGCTGATATAATTGACGATACCACCGGGATTGCTCCCGCCATAAAGAACAGACGCAGGGCCCTTCAAAACCTCGATGCGCTCGATCCCAAAGGAGTCGATGAGGAAGCCTCCAAAGCCGTAGCTGAAGTTCTGTAGACCATCGAGATAAGTGCCCTTCGCGGTCGCATCGAAACCGCGAATGTAAATCCAGTTCGTATCATTATCGACACCGAATGGTTGCGCAAATACACCTGCGCTGTAGCGCAATGCCTCATCGATTTTCTGGGCGCCCTGCGCGTCAATCTGGTCTCGTCCAACAATCGAAACTGACTGGGGTATATCTTCAATCGACGTGCTGGTTTTTGAGCCGGTAGCGGTACGCTTTGGCACGAACCCTGTTAGCGGGCCGGTAGCGGAGCCATCCCCACCGCTTTCTATAACGATCTCATTCAAACGGATAGTAGAGTCGGCTGTTTGAGCATTCGCCGCCGACAAGGATAACAAAGCAGCCGAACTGCCCAACAATAATATAAGTGATGATTTGTATGTACTGCGCATGATAAGCCCCTGCAAATGCCCGCCAACGCGACCTGCCGGTGGATGAACCAGTCATTTATCGCGTATAATATAAGTTGAGTTCATATATCAACTTATTGCCGCAGGATTGATGCTTTCTGCTGTAATTTGAATGTTTTTGGTCCGTTATTCAGCGTGGTGGTATCAGCTACGCTCTCGCTGCCATACGGCTGGTGTCACGCCGACCAAGCGCTTGAACACGCGCGTCAGATGCGCCTGATCAGAAAAACCGGTAGCTGAGGCAACATTCGTCAAAGAGGCATTTGATTTGCTCAACAGCAATTGTACTTTCCTGATGCGCGCACTCATTTGCCATTGATGCGGTGCAACGCCCGTGGACGCTTTGAACGCGTGGCTGAAATAGGATTGGGAAAGACCGGCCAGATCAGCAAGTTCCTGCAAGCGGATATTTCGCAGGCAATGTTCCTCGATATAAGTTGTGACGGCGCGCAGTTGCCGCGGCGATAATTGACTGCGTTGACGTTTCTTTATCTCGCCTATTTGAAAAAGTTCGACAAAAAGAGCCATCGTCAAACCATCGCCATAGAGAGCGTGGAGCGGTCGCTCGCTGACACATTCGTCAGCTATCAGCCGGGAAAGAGATGCTATTTTATCATTGGAGAACATGATGCGGGGGATGGAGAGCCTGTCGCCGATGAATTCATCGGCAAAACGCCGCCGCAAAGTACCTACGTCAAGATGCAGATCCAGGTGCCGCAAATATTGTACATTCTCAAGGTGCCCCCAAATGGGCAATCCTGCTGGAATGTAACTCATGGAATGCGGTGTACATGCTTGGCTGACCCACCGGATTGCCGGGTTAAGAGACAGGTTGAAATTGCCGGGACCGGACTTGTCGAGGATGACAAACAGGCGTGGGTCTTCGGAGACATATTCACCATTGGCGTCGGGATCACACCTGACAGACCAGACATCGGCGATCACGCCAGTCCAAGAACGCCACTTGAGTTCCTCAACCAGCGAAATACCTTCTACCCGGCTTGTCATGCGTGGATGGAATGTCATTCCGGCCCCTAGAGCAATTCCAGCAAAAGTGTGAAGCGGTTTTGCATCTGGAATTGCGTAATTACAAAGGTTTAGCTCGCTGTATCAAACAGCGAACTATTCGTCGGCAACGCCGCGTCGCCAGTAGGAAACGACCAAATGTTGCGTTCTTGCAAGCTTCAGATCTTTGCGCACATAATTGCGAATAGCTTTGAAGCCATTAAATTCACAACCTGACCATACAAATATCCGCTCGCCATTTGAAGGTAGCGCGACGGCTTTTACGGCATCCTGAAGCAATGTCATCGTTCCGGCTGCAGCACCGTTGCGATGCAGCCATTGCAGATCAAGGCTGCATTGAGAATTGAAAATTTGCTCGTCCGCAGAACTATCCACCTCGATGCGCGCAACAACTTTCACGTTCCGGGGCAACCGCTCAATGATCCGGCCAATGGCAGGTAAAGCCGTTTCATCGCCTGCCAGCAAATACCAATCCGCGTCATCAGCATCGCCGCCACCTGGGCCCGTCATACCGACGACATCGCCTTCAGCCGCACCCAGCGCCCATTCGGACCCCGGCGTGCCGTCATGTATCACCACATCAATATCAACCTCACCGCTTTCGGGGTTGATATCGCGAATGGTATAAACGCGGGAAATCAACTTGTGATCGCCTTCCGGCCAGACCGGGCGGCCATCCTCACCGGTTACAGGCCATTGCGGAACCTCTATGTCCGCCGGTGGAATAAGAATGCGGACATGCATGCCGCCATAGGCAAACCTCTGCATATCCTTGCCGCACAAGCGCACCCGCCTCATATTCGGGGAAATGCTCTTTGCCGATAGAACACGCATCTCGCGAAAATATGGCAACTGACTTCCTGCTGCACCATGACCAGCCCATATGATTTTGGGGTCTTCCTTACGCGCAAATTCGATAACATGGTCGGCGATGGCATACTTCATATATGCAAGGCCGGTTTCATCGACGCTTTCCGCGCGAAGCAACAAGGATTCTTCGTCGGCTTCGATTGTTGCTGTGCCGTAGCTTAACTCTATCTGGCCCGTGCGTTCCGTCCGCACAACATCGCCATGCTCAGCAAAGTGATCTGCCAATTGATTGAGATAGTGTAGCGGCGTGGGGAGATTGACCCGCGCGGTTGCTGTCAAACGGGTATTCTGCATTATAAATCCTGCCCGACCTCAGAGGGAAACAATCGTTTATGAGCGGGTTGACTAGCGTATATAATATGAGCGTTCAAGTCATATTATATACGAATTGCTCCAAACGGGCTTGCTTCATTCGTTATATTTTCCGTCTCAATCGGCTGAAATTATTTCAACCTTAAAACTTCATACTTGAAATAATTTTGAGCTGTGTCATGCTGCATAAAGTCAGCTTGGAGAAGTCACAGTGGTCAAAGCAAAGCATGGCACGTCTGGAATTAACTTCGCCTCCAACAGTGGTGACCGATGAACGATACTGGCGCTTCGAAAACCGCACAACATACGGGCCTCGGCAACAAGGATCGGCTCCGTTTGTGGATCCGCTTGCTGCGCGCATCGAGAACAATTGAAAACGAATTACGCCTGCGGCTGAAATCTGCATTTGACATGACGCTGCCCCGCTTTGACGTGATGGCCGCGCTTAATCGCGAGCCTGAAGGCCTGCTGATGAGCGACCTTTCGCGCTTTCTGCTGGTCTCGAACGGCAACGTCACGGTGATCGTCGACAGGTTGGTAACGGACGGACTTGTGGTTCGATCCAGCCGCGAGGGTGATCGCCGCACATCGATTGTCAGATTGACCGATTCAGGTTTGACCCTCTTTCGGCAGATCGCAACGGAACACGAAAAATGGGTGGGTGAACTGCTTGGCGGCATTGGCGATGAAGACGCGCGCCATCTTGCTGTCATGCTCAAATCATTTCGCAGCAATTGGGAAACATGAACCAGGCAACATGACCGGACAAAGAAGCCGGGACATGACCGAAAGCAGGCAGGGGAAGCCGCAGAATGCTAGGACCGACAGCTCATACCGATACATTTACGCGGGATAATCTTCCGCCACCAGAACTGTGGCCGGAATTCTGTCTCGATGGATTTGACTATCCCGACTATCTCAATGCCGCGGTCGAGCTGACCGACCGCATGGTGGAAAAAGGCTTTGGTGACCGCACTGCCCTGATCGGCAATGGCCGCAGGCGTAGCTATCGGGAGCTTTCCGAGTGGACCAGCCAGTTGGCTCATGCGCTCGTTGCCAATTATGGTATAAAGCCGGGCAACCGGGTGTTGATCCGCTCTGCCAACAATCCTGCGATGGTGGCTTGCTGGCTTGCGGCCACCAAAGCCGGTGCCGTTGTCGTCAATACGATGCCCATGCTCCGTTCCGGAGAACTGACTAAAATCATCGATAAGGCAGAAATATCGCTGGCACTTTGCGACACGCGCCTGATGGATGAGTTGATTGCCTGCGCCAAGGACAGCGTATTTCTCAAGCAAGTGATCGGCTTTGACGGCACCGCCAGCCATGACGCAGAGCTTGATCGCGCCGCCTTGGGCAAACCTCACGAATTTTCTGCTGTGCAGACCGGCCGAGACGACGTTGCATTGCTCGGGTTTACTTCGGGCACCACCGGTGTGCCCAAGGCCACCATGCATTTCCATCGCGATCTTCTTATCATCGCCGATGCCTATGCAAAGGAAGTGCTGGGTGTCACACCGGACGATGTATTCGTCGGTTCGCCACCTTTGGCCTTCACCTTCGGTCTCGGCGGTCTTGCAATCTTCCCGCTGCGGTTCGGAGCAGCCGCAACTTTGCTGGAGAATGCCACTCCACCCAATATGATCGAAATCATTGAAACTTATAAGGCAACAATAAGCTTTACCGCTCCAACGGCTTATCGGGCCATGCTGAAAGCTATGGATGAGGGAGCGGATCTTTCCTCCCTGCGAGTGGCTGTTTCGGCGGGCGAAACTCTTCCCGGCCCTGTCTTTGAAGAATGGACGAAAAAGACTGGCAGGCCGATTCTCGATGGCATTGGCGCTACGGAAATGTTGCACATTTTCATTTCCAATCGGTTTGCCGACCTGATGCCCTCTTCCACCGGAAAGCCGGTGAGCGGCTATACCGCCCGGATCGTGGACAAGGACATGCGCGAGGTGCCTCGGGGCACAGTCGGCAAACTTGCAGTGCGCGGACCGACGGGATGCCGCTATATGGCCGACGACCGTCAGACCGAATATGTCCGCGACGGCTGGAACCTGACCGGCGACGCCTTTTATCAGGATGAGGACGGATTCTTCCACTTCGCGGCGCGCTCGGACGATATCATCCTGACAGCCGGCTATAATGTAGCCGGTCCCGAGGTGGAAGCGGCCCTGCTATCGCACCCTGAAGTTCTCGAATGCGCGGTCGTTGGCCAACCGGACAATGAGCGTGGGCAGATCGTCGAGGCATTCGTCGTTCTGATCGAGGGAACGACGCGGGATGATGCCACTATCAAGCGTTTGCAGGATTACGTGAAGACGCTGATTGCGCCCTATAAATATCCGCGTTCCGTGAAGTTTATTGACAGTCTACCAAAGACCCAGACCGGCAAAGTACAACGATTCAGGCTGCGAGCAGGAGAGGCACCGTAAGGACTCTTATCAGAGGTTGAACTCTGTCTGGAATTCTGGAAAGTTCGCTCACCGCTCCACGGCCAAACAACAACAAATAATGGGAACACCTATAAAGGGGAATGATATGAAGAAAATTCTGGCAACCAGTATGTTAAGCCTTGCATTGGCCAGTGCTGCCTATGCGGAACCGGTAAAAATCGGCGTTATAACCACGCTTTCCGGTGGTGGAGCCGGTCTTGGTATCGACATGCGCGATGCCTTCACTCTGGCCATGAAGCAATCCGGCAACAAGGATATCGAGCTTGTTATCGAGGACGATGCGCAAAAGCCGGAAATTGCCGTGCAGCTGGCGGAAAAAATGATCCAGAGCGACAAGGTGGACCTTCTCACAGGCATCATCTGGTCCAATCTTGCCATGGCTGTTGTGCCCAATACTGTGGCGCAGGATATTATCTATCTTTCGCCAAATGCCGGTCCGTCTGCATTGGCAGGTGCGAACTGCAACGCAAACTATTTCAACGTCGCCTATCAGAATGACAATTTTCATGAAGCCATGGGCCAGTACGCCAACAAGGACTACAAAAAGACCTTCATTCTTGCGCCCAACTATCCTGCAGGCAAGGATGCACTAACTGGTTTCAAACGCTTCTATAAGGGTGAACTTGCCGGCGAGGTCTATACCCAGGTCGGCCAGACAGATTATGCGGCTGAAATCGCACAGATCCGTGATTCAGGTGCCGATTCCGTATTCTTTTTCTTGCCCGGCGGCATGGGAATTTCCTTCATGAAGCAGTACGCGCAATCCGGCGTCAAGACGCCTGTTATGGGACCAGGCTTCTCATTCGATCAGGATGTGCTGGGTGCCATTGGCGATGCAGCGCTCGGTGTGAAGAATTCGGCGACATGGTCGAAAGATCTCGACAATGACGCCAATAAGAAGTTCGTCGAAGCCTTCAAGACCGAATATAAGCGCTTGCCTTCGATCTATGCGGCACAAAGCTGGGATACGGCAAACCTCATTCTTGCAGCCCTGTCGAAAGCCAGCGTAAAGGATAAGGACGCGTTCAAGGCAGCGCTCAAAGCGGCGGACTTCAAGTCGGTGCGCGGAAAATTTGTGTTCAATAATAACAACCATCCGATTCAGAACGTCTATGTGCGCGAAGTGGTGAAGGAGGATGGCGTTTTGACCAATAAGATCGTGGCGACTGCCTTTGAAGACCACAAGGATGCTTACGCAGACAAGTGCAAGATGTAATCCGCATCTGCCACATTGAGCCCGCCGCGCTGCGGCGGGTGTCCTGTTTAACCCTGCGCTGAATCCGGGAACGCTGCCTTGTCCACTGCACTTCTCATCGAGCAACTTCTCAACGGGCTACAGCTCGGAGTGATGCTGTTCCTCATGGCGGCTGGCCTGACGCTGATTTTCGGCGTGATGGGGCTGATAAATCTCGCCCACGGCTCGCTTTATATGATCGGAGCTTTCGCTTGCGCGGTTGTAGCCTCGGCCACAGGTTCGTTTTGGCTGGGGCTCATTGCCAGTCTTACCGCGGCAGCAGCGGCGGGCGCTATTATGGAAGTGGTGGTCATCAGGCGACTATACGACCGTGACCATCTCGATCAGGTCCTGGCGACTTTTGCGCTGATCCTGATCTTCTCGGAAGGATCGCGTTGGATTTTTGGATCCTTTCCGCTTTATCTGGATATTCCGCTCCTTCTGCAGGGAGCTGTTTCTCTGCCCGGAGGCGGGCAATATCAGCTTTACCGCCTTGCCATCATCGCGGTGGGCATTGCTGTCGCGCTTGGACTTTATCTCCTCATTTCGCGCACCAGGCTTGGTATGCGCATAAGAGCGGGCGAGTCTGACCGCGAGATGATCGCAGCGCTCGGAATTGATATCCAGACGCTCTATACCATCGTCTTTGCGCTTGGAGCGGCATTGGCCGGACTGGCAGGCGCATTGGTCGGTGCTTTGCAGTCAGTTCAGGTCGGCATGGGGGAGCCCGTTCTCATCCTCGCTTTCGTGGTCATCGTCATCGGTGGTATCGGCTCCATAAAGGGCGCACTGATTGGCGCTGTTCTTGTCGGCCTCATTGATACAATGGGGCGCTTTCTCTTGCCCAAGACTCTCGCACTGATCCTTCCCGCCGCACAGGCCGGAATGGTCGGTGGCGCACTCGCTTCCATGCTGATCTATATTGTCATGGCCCTGATCCTCGCATTCCGGCCGCGCGGCCTGTTTGCCGCGTAAGGATCACAAGCTCATGATCGCACGCGAAACCATCATTAATTTAGTTCTGGCAGTGATATTGCTGGCTGTCCCGCTGATCGCCATTGCTGTCGGCGAACCATTCTACGTCACACTATCGACCCGTGTTGCCATTCTGGCCCTTGCCGCTGTCGGATTGAATATAGCGCTTGGACTTGGTGGGCTGGTATCCTTCGGACATGCAGCCTTCTTTGGGATAGGCGGCTATGCGGCCGGTATTCTGGCCACCCACGCCTTCAACGCGGAACCCATGCTCTTTGGCTTTGAGGGCACCACTTCAATGCCATGGATATGGCTGATCGCGCTCACTGTCTGTGGACTGGTGGCACTGCCTATCGGCGCGATCAGTCTGCGTACTTCAGGCGTTTATTTCATCATGATCACTCTCGCCTTCGCGCAAATGATCTATTACTTCGCTATCTCATGGCCCGCCTATGGCGGCGAGGATGGTTTATCCCTATCCGTTCGCAACTCATTTCCGCTGATCAATACGGCAAAGCCCCTGCCCTTTTTTCTCATCTGTTACGCATTGCTGCTTCTGGCGATGGGCCTGTTTGCGCTCATCCGCGGTTCGCGTTTCGGTGCAGCGCTGCAAACAGCAAGGCAGAATGATACGCGGCTTGCTGCGGTTGGCATTGCACCTTTCAATATCAGGCTCATAGCCTTTATCATCTCGGCCATGGTGACCGGTCTGGCAGGCGCACTCTTTGCCGATCTGAACCGGTTTGCCAGCCCTTCAATGCTGTCATGGCACATGTCCGGCGAGTTGATCGTGCTTATTATCTTGGGCGGTAAAGGGAGGCTCTTTGGCCCTCTTGCCGGTGCCATGCTGTATGTCCTATTCGAATATACGCTCGGCGGCATTACAGAGAGATGGCAATTCTTTCTCGGACTCATTCTTCTCGGCGTAGTGCTTTTCGCGCGCGGCGGATTGCTTGGGCTTCTTGCAGGAAAGGCGCGTCATGGTTGAGCCCATTCTGGAAATTCGTGAGTTGCGCAAGAGCTTCGGTGCCTTGAAAGCGACCGATGGTGTGAGCCTTGATCTGCGCCCCGGCGAAATCCATGCCCTGATTGGACCCAATGGCGCTGGCAAGAGCACACTCATCCACCAGATATCCGGCTCCATCCGGCAGGATAGCGGCACGATCCGCTTTCTCGGTGAGAATATGGTAGGGCTCGGCATGCCCGAGCGCGCCCGTCGCGGCCTTGGTCGCAGTTTCCAGATATCGTCGCTTGCTCCGGAATTTTCCGCTTTACGCAATGTTATGCTGGCCGTGCAGGCGCGGCAGAGCTCAAGCCTTCGTTTCTTTCGCCCCGTGATGACTGACAAGAGTTTGACGGAGCCTGCTATGGCAATGCTGGAGCGCGTTGGCTTGGCCAAGCGTGCAAACCTGCCTGCGGCTGAACTATCCCACGGTGAACGCCGCCAGCTTGAAATTGCCATTGCGCTGGCACTCGGATCAAAGGCATTCCTTTTCGACGAACCTATGGCGGGCATGGGTCCGGAAGGCTCCAAGGCCTTGACCGAATTTCTCGATGGCCTGCGCCATGAGGCACCGATCCTGCTCGTCGAACATGATATGGACGCCGTATTTGCCCTTGCCGACCGCATATCTGTTCTGGTTTACGGGCGCATTATCGCGTCGGGAACAGTTGATGATATTCGCAACGATCCCGAAGTGCGCCGGGCCTATCTCGGAGAAGCCGCATGACACTTCTCAGCATCAAAGGTCTTGAGACTTTCTATGGCGCTTCGCAGGCATTGTTCGGTGTTGATCTGGATGTGGAAGAAGGCGAAGTCGTCGCGCTGATGGGCCGCAATGGCATGGGTAAAACGACAACCATCAATTCGATCTTCGGTCTTGTCCGTGCGCGCTCCGGCGCTATCAGCTTTGCTAGCAAACAGGTAACCAGTCTGCGACCGCACAAGATAGCCCGGCTCGGGCTGGGACTGGTGCCGGAAGGCAGGCGCTGCTTTCCCAATCTGACAGTGCTTGAAAACCTTTTGGCTGCCGCAAGAGGCAATGAGTGGACTGTACAGAAAGTTGGCGAATTATTTCCGCGCCTGAATGAGCGCCGCGACCAGTTCGCCAATACATTGTCGGGCGGCGAGCAACAGATGCTCGCCATCGGTCGGGCGCTTATGACAAATCCGCGCCTGCTTGTGCTCGACGAGGCCACAGAGGGTCTGGCTCCGGTCATCCGGCAGGACATATGGGCAGCCATTAGAAAGCTGAAGGCTGCGGGACAGTCGATCCTTGTTGTCGATAAAACGCTGGCGGAGTTGCTGCCCGTGGCCGATCGTTGCTTTGTCTTGGAAAAAGGCACAACCGTCTTTGCCGGCACGCCCGAGCAACTCACTCCCGCGCTTCAAGATCGATATTTGGGCGTTTGACTGGCGCGTGAAATCGCGACCACGAATGTCATCTCATACAAATATATTTTAAGCTTGAAATTTATTTGTAACCGGTTCATTTTGAGTTTTAACGGCTGACGAGAAGCGCAAACGCATAAGCGGGAAAGCATCGCCAGTCTTTTGGAGGAACAAGCATGCGGATTGTCTGTATTGGCGGCGGCCCTGCCGGCCTCTATTTCGCTCTTCTCATGAAGCGCCAGCATCCCGAACACCACATCACTGTCGTGGAGCGTAACCGTGCGTTTGATACATTCGGCTGGGGGGTCGTTTTCTCCGATGCAACCATGCAGTCAATGCGCCAATGGGACCCGCAGACAGCCGAGACAATTGAAGTAGCATTCAACCACTGGGATGATATTGAACTGGTGTTCAAGGGCCGGAAGATTCGCACCAGCGGTCACGGTTTTGTCGGTATCGGCCGCAAGAAAATGCTGAACATCCTGCAGGATCGCTGCCTTGAACTTGGTGTGGAACTCCTCTTCGAAAAAGACGTGAATGGCGACGAAGAATTTCCTGACGCCGATCTGATCATCGCCTCTGATGGGGTGAATTCGCGCATTCGCACAAAATATACCGACATCTTCCGCCCCGATATGGTGGTTCGGCCCAATCGCTTTGTCTGGCTGGGAACGGATAAGCGTTTTGACGCCTTCACCTTCGATTTCCAGAAAACCGAACATGGGTGGTTTCAGGCGCATATCTATCGGTTCGACGAGAACACATCCACCTTCATCGTTGAAACGACAGATGAAGTATTCAAGGCCCATGGCCTCGACAAGATGGATCAGGACGCATCCATTGCCTTTTGCGAAAAGCTGTTTGCCGAAACGCTTGATGGTCACAAATTAATGACCAATGCGCGCCATCTGCGCGGTTCCGCCTGGCTTAATTTTGGCCGCCTGATCTGCGAGAAATGGAGCCATTTTAACGGCAAAAGCCATGTGGTTCTCATGGGTGACAGCGCCCATACGGCCCATTTCGCCATTGGCTCTGGAACCAAACTTGCCATTGATGACGCTATCGAGCTTACCCGGCAGTTTGATATTGCGGGCCATGACAAAGCCAATATTCCTGCGGTTCTAGCCGCCTATGAGGATGTGCGCCGTGTTGATGTTGCGCGTATTCAGAACGCAGCGCGCAATGCGATGGAATGGTTCGAGGTGGTCGGCACACGCTATGCGGATACTCTTGAACCAGAACAATTCATGTATTCCATGCTGACCCGCTCGCAGCGCATCAGCCATGAAAATCTGCGGCTGCGGGACAAGGACTGGCTGGAAGGTTTTGAACGCTGGTTTGCCGAACGTGCGGGGGTCAATCCCTCGTCGAACGGTTCCGTGCCCCCGCCCATGTTCACGCCGTTCAAAATTCGCGGCCTGACCTTGCATAATCGCATCATGGTTTCGCCCATGGCAATGTACTCAGCCACTGATGGCCTGCCCAATGATTTCCATCTGGTGCATCTTGGCGCGCGCGCCATGGGCGGAGCAGCGCTGATTTTCCCGGAAATGACTTGCGTTTCCGCCGATGCGCGTATCACTCCCGGTTGTCTCGGCCTTTGGAACGACGAGCAGGAAACCGCCTGGAAGCGGGTTGTTGACTTCGTGCATCAGCAGACACCTGCAAAGATCGGCATTCAGCTTGGCCATGCGGGCCGCAAGGGTTCCACCAAAGTTGCATGGGAAGGCATTGACCAGCCTGTCGCCGAGGGCGGCTGGCCTCTTATCTCTGCGTCAGCCCTGCCCTATCTGCAAAATTCCGATACGCCTCGCGCCATGACAAGGGATGATATGGATCGCGTTAAGGCAGATTTTGTGCAAGCAACGCAACGAGCGTGCAATCTTGGTTTCGATATGCTCGAACTGCATGCAGCCCATGGCTATCTCCTGTCGAGCTTTCTTTCACCCCTCACCAATCATCGTGAAGATGAGTATGGCGGCGACCACGCAGGTCGCGCACGTTTCCCGTTAGAAATATTTCACGCCATCCGGCAGGTTTGGCCTGAAGACAAGCCAATATCAGTGCGTCTTTCGACCAATGACTGGTTCGAAGGCGGTAATACGCCTGAAGATGCCGCAATCTTTGCGCAGATGTTCAAGAAGGCCGGAGCAGATATGATTGACTGCTCATCCGGTCAGGTGGTCAAGGAAGAACAGCCGGTCTATGGCCGCCTTTTCCAGACACCGTTCTCAGACAAAATCCGCAATGAGATTCAAATTCCTACAATTGCGGTTGGCGCAATTTCCGAAGCCGATCACGCCAATTCGATTATCGCCGCAGGACGTGCGGACCTATGCGCTGTGGCTCGTCCGCATCTGGCTGATCCATCCTTCGTCATGCATGAGGCTGCAAAGATCGGCTATGCCGATCAGCCTTGGCCCAAGCAATATTATTCGGCCAAGGCGCAATATGTGAATAATCTGGCCCGAGCAGCCAAGCCATGAGCCAAGCAAAGAAGCACGCATTCATCACAGGCGCTGGCACTGGCATCGGCCGGTCCATAGCTCTGACCTTGGCTGCGGAAGGTATGCGTGTAACGCTCGCCGGGCGGCGGCATACGCCGCTTACAGAGGTCAAAAACCTGATCGTCGATAAGGGCGGTGAAGCCTTGGTTCTTGACGGTTTCGATGTGACGGACGCTGCCTCAGTCGAGCAGAATATCGCAAAATCCATTTCTTTTGCGGGTGAAATCGGCGTGCTTGTTAACTGCGCCGGTGAAGCGCCCTCAGCACCTTTTGACAAGACAGACCTTGATCTTTGGAACAGGGTTCTCGGCGTAAATCTGACAGGCACATTTATCGTAACACAGGCGGCACTTTCCTCACTGCGCCTTTCCGGCAATGGCCGGATCATCAATATTGCCAGCACGGCAGGGCTAACCGGCTATCCTTATGTTTCGGCCTATTGTGCAGCCAAACATGGCGTGATTGGCCTGACACGATCGCTTGCGCTGGAACTGGCGCGAACCGATATCACGGTCAATGCCGTCTGCCCCGGCTTTACCGATACGCCCCTGCTCGACAATGCGGTCGAAATGATCAGCGGCAAAACCGGTCGTTCAATTGATGATGCCCGCGCCAGTCTTGCCCGTTCCAACCCGCAAGGCAGGCTCGTCACACCTCAGGAAGTCGCCGATACGGTGCTTTGGCTGGCATCTGAAAAAGCAAGCGCAATAACTGGCCAGGCAATCCCTGTTGCCGGCGGCGAAGTGATGGGAGGCTAAAACAGAATGAGCAATCCAATGCAGGATAAAAAGCGTCCCTTCAAGGATCACAAGGCCAAGCATTTTCTGTTTGAGACGGATGATGACGGCCGCGTTGCCACGATTACGCTCAATCGCCCGGAAAAGAAGAACCCCCTCACCTTCGAGAGCTATGAGGAACTGACCGAGCTGTTTCGCTCGCTTGCCCGCGCAAGTGATGTGCGCGCGGTGGTGCTGACGGGAGCGGATAATAACTTTTCTTCCGGCGGCGATGTCTTCGACATTATCGAACCGCTGACGCGCATGGCAATGCCTGACCTTCTGGATTTTACACGCATGACCGGGGATCTGGTGCGCCAGATCAGGGCCTGTCCGCAGCCAATCATCGCTGCGGTGGATGGAATTTGCGCTGGAGCGGGAGCCATTCTCGCCATGGCTGCTGACTTCCGGATTGCAACGCCTGAAACGCGAACCGCTTTCCTGTTTACCCGTGTTGGACTTGCTGGTGCCGATATGGGGGCTTGCGGCATTCTTCCGCGCATTATCGGGCAAGGCCGCGCTAGCGAACTGCTCTTTACAGGCCGTGCGATGACGGCAAATGAAGGCCATGCCTGGGGCTTTTATAATGCCCTGCATGAGCGGCCCAACTTGCTTGGTGAAGCGCAGCGCTTTGCCCGCACAGTTGCGGATGGACCCTGGTTTGCCCATGCCATGACCAAAAAGATGCTGGATCAGGAATGGTCCATGGGCATTGATCAGCTCATTGAATCGGAGGCGCAAGCCCAAGCCATTTGCATGGCGACAGGCGATTTTCGCCGGGCCTTCGAAGCCTTTGCGGCCAAGACCAAACCTCAGTTCGAAGGGAACTAGCGGATGGTTGCCAAACCCGCAGGAATGCTGAGCCGCGAACATTTGCAATGGCCGTTTTTCGGCGAGGATGCACGCACACTGGCAAGCGAACTCGATAGCTTCATCTCCGGCGGCGGGTTGGGCGAAATCGATCATGCAGATGCCGACTCCGCATGCAAAAAACTGGTCGCTAAGCTAGGCGCAGCCGGAATATTGCGCCATTGCGTGCCGAAGGAATTTGGCGGCGTCTGCGAAGAAATCGACAGTCGCTCACTTTGCGTCATCAGGGAAACATTGGCCTATACGGATGGCCTAGCGGATTTCGCCTTTGCCATGCAAGGGCTTGGCACTGGCGCGATAAGCCTTGCCGGTTCTCAGGAGCTGAAGCAGCAAATCCTGCCCAAGATTGCGCGAGGAGAGTTGATATCCGCCTTTGCATTATCAGAGCCGGATGCCGGTTCAGATGTTGCAGCGCTCAGTTGTTCCGCCCGCCGCGATGGCGAAGATTTCATTCTGGATGGCGAAAAAATCTGGATTTCCAATGGCGGGATAGCCGATGTCTATACGGTCTTTGCCCGTACCGGTGAAGCGCCGGGGACACGCGGTATTTCGGCCTTTATTGTCTATGCTGATACCCCCGGTTTTTCCATTGTCGAACGCATTGAAACCATTGCACCCCATCCGCTGGCCCGCATTCGCTTCGACAATTGCCGCATACCGGCTTCCCAGCTTTTAGGAATGGCAGGCGAAGGCTTCAAGATCGCAATGCGAACACTTGATATTTTCCGCCCATCTGTGGCTGCC
Source organism: Phyllobacterium sp. GQ127 (assembly GCF_059758635.1). Taxonomy (NCBI): domain Bacteria; kingdom Pseudomonadati; phylum Pseudomonadota; class Alphaproteobacteria; order Hyphomicrobiales; family Phyllobacteriaceae; genus Phyllobacterium; species Phyllobacterium sp. GQ127. Next base: position 43,617 of record NZ_JCAXDZ010000005.1, on the reverse strand, counting down.
GCCGCCATAGGCTTTGCCCGGCGGGCACTTGATGAGGCCGTAGCACATGCCAGAAGCCGCAAGATGTTTGGTGCAACCCTGTCTGATCTGCCTACAGCACAAAGCACACTGGGTGAAATGGCAACGGCGATCGACGCTGCCGCGCTGCTGACATTCCGCACCGCATGGCGGCGGGACGTGCAGAAACTCCCAACAACAAGCGAAGCCGCAATGGCAAAGCTGACGGCCACTGAAAATGCCCAATGGGTCATCGATCAGGCGCTGCAACTCTTTGGCGGGCGCGGGGTAAGGGTTGGCGAAATTACCGAGCGTCTTTACCGCGAGATTCGTGCCCTACGTATCTATGAGGGCGCAACCGAAGTTCAAAAACTCATCATCGGCCGCGAGCTGATGAAGAGCGCTGGCAAAAAGGCAGGATAATTCCCATGCATGGATCAAAAGCATATTACGACTGGCAGGACCCGTTTAATCTCGACGCACAATTGAGCGAGGAAGAGCGGATGGTGCGTGATACCGCACGGGCCTACGGTGAAGACAAATTGCTGCCCCGCGTGCAGGAAGCCTTCCGCCATGAAAAGACTGATCCGTCCATATTCGCTGAAATGGGCGCGCTTGGACTGCTTGGACCGACAGTGCCGGAGGCGTATGGCGGGGCGGGGCTAAACTATGTTTCCTATGGCTTGATCGCACGGGAAATTGAACGGATCGATAGCGGCTATCGCTCCATGATGAGCGTGCAATCTTCACTGGTCATCGTTCCGATTCATACTTTCGGCAGCGAGGATCAGAAGCAGAAATATCTTCCGGGTCTGATTGCAGGCACAAAAATCGGCTGCTTCGGACTAACCGAACCGGACCACGGTTCTGATCCCGGCTCCATGGCAAGTCGTGCTCGTAAGGTGGATGGCGGCTATCTGTTGAATGGTTCCAAAACCTGGATTTCCAATTCACCGATTGCCGATGTGTTTGTGGTCTGGGCAAAAACGGAAGATGGGTTGATCCGCGGCTTCATTCTTGAAAAGGGTTGGAAAGGGCTTTCTGCGCCTGCCATTCACGGCAAGGTTGGCCTGCGCGCTTCCATCACCGGCCAGATCGTGATGGACGATGTGTTTGTGCCGGAGGAAAACATGCTCCCGCATGTGACAGGGCTCAAAGGACCGTTCACCTGCCTGAACTCAGCGCGGTTTGGAATTGCATGGGGTGCACTGGGTGCTGCGGAGTCCTGCTACGAGACTGCGCGCAGTTACGTAATTGACCGCAAACAGTTTGGTCGCCCACTTGCGGCAAATCAGCTGATCCAGAAGAAGCTCGCCGATATGGCAACCGAGATAGCTCTTGGACTGCAAGGCTGCCTGCGTCTTGGTCGCATGAAGGATGAGGGCTCGCCCCCTGTTGAGCTTACATCAATCCTGAAACGCAATTCCTGTGGGAAGGCCTTGGAAATTGCCCGCAATGCCCGCGATATGCTGGGAGGCAATGGCATTTCCGATGAGTTCCCGGTAGCGCGCCACCTCGTCAATCTTGAGGTCGTCAATACCTATGAAGGCACGCATGATATCCACGCCCTAATTTTAGGCCGCGCCATTACCGGCATTGCGGCATTCTCCAATTGACCGGAAGCAGCATGACCAAAACTGTTGAACAGATCAGCGTGAGCACCCCAAATCGTGTTTTGCAGCCAGAGGGTTGGGCGCGACCAATTGGCTACTCCAATGGAATGGAAGCACGCGGGCGAACAGTCTTTGTCGGCGGACAGATCGGCTGGAACGCTCAATGTAAATTTGAAGCAAAGGACCTGCCAGGGCAGGTGCGGCAGACTCTCGAGAATATCCTCGCCATATTGCGTGAGGGCGGCGCTGGCCCCGAGCATGTCACCACCATGACCTGGTATGTTTTGGACCGGAAGCAATATTCGGCAGCATTGAAGGAAATCGGCGCTGCCTACAAAGCCACCATGGGCCGGCACTTCCCGGCAATGGCGGTCGTTCAAGTGTCGGGCCTGATCGAAGATGAGGCGCTTGTCGAGATTCAGGCAACCGCTGTTGTGCCGGACTGAACATGGCTGTCAGCTGGAATCGCCAAGACAATATCGGTCTGATCTGGATCGATAATCCGCCTGTGAATGCAACGTCCCATGCGGTGCGTGAGGGTTTGGCTATTGCTCTGGCCGAAGCAAATGCGGATGTGGCGATCCAAGCCATCATTATAGCATGCAAAGGCAAAACCTTTGTTGCGGGTGCAGACGTGAAAGAGTTCGGCACGCCTCCGCGCGCGCCCTTCCTCAATGATCTGGTGCAGTTGATAGAAGATTCCGCAAAGCCTGTTATTGCCGCGCTCCATGGAACAGTCTTGGGCGGTGGTTTGGAGATCGCGCTTGCAGCGCACGGCCGTATTGCGGCTCTACAGACCCAACTTGGTTTGCCGGAAGTAAAGCTCGGAATTATCCCGGGCGCCGGTGGAACACAGAGGCTACCCCGGTTGATTGGCATGCCAGAGGCAATCGATATGGTTGCAAGCGGTAAGCGGGTTTCAGCAGCGCAGGCCCTTGATCTTGGAATGATTGACCGCATCTCCGATAATGATCTGATCCAGGATGCAATTGCATTTGCACAAATACTTGCTGGTCGTGAGCCGCGTCGAACCGGGACATTGCCTGTGCGCGAATTCGTTGGACTGGCGGTAGACGCGCAGATCACCGCGATAGAACGCAAGGCACGCGGGCAAATATCGCCGAGCGCAGCTGCGCGGAGCGCATTTTCTGCGGCCAGTTTGCCAATCGAGCAAGGCTTGAAACGTGAGCGGGAAAAGTTCCTCGAACTGGTCGATTCCGAACAGGCAATTGCGCTTCGTTATGTTTTTGCTGCAGAACGTCTCGCCGCTAAAGTCGCTGATCTTGAGGGAATAAGTCCTCGCTTTATACAGAATGTAGGCATTGCCGGTGCCGGACTCATGGGCGCTGGCATCGCCGTCGCCTTTGCTGATGCTGGGTATGATATCACAATCGTAGAACGTGATGAGCCGTCTATGGATTTGGGCCGCAAGCGGATCGAAGCCATTTACGATCGCATGGTGAAGTCCGGTCGGATTGATATTGCTCTCAAGGAACAACGGCTTTCCCGTATTGGCTTTCATATTGATCGCGCTGCTTTTTCCCAATGCGATCTTGTTCTTGAAGCAGTCTTTGATGATCTGGGTGTGAAACAGGAACTCTTTGCATCGCTCTCTTCCATTGTGCGGGCAGATGCCATTCTGGCAACCAATACGAGCTATCTGAATCCGGATGCCATTGCTTCTGTGATCATGAACCCCAGCCGTTTCATTGGGCTGCATTTCTTCTCACCAGCGAACATCATGCGGCTTGTTGAGGTCGTACGAACAAAAGACATCGCGCCAGATGTTCTGGCTGCGGGATTGGCCGTCACAAAGCGCCTTGGCAAGCTTGGTATTGTCAGCGGCGTCTGTGAAGGATTTATCGGCAATCGTTTGTTTACGGCCTATCGGCATCAATGCGACATCATGCTTGAAGATGGCGCATTGCCCCATGAAATTGATGCGGCCGTCGAGGCATATGGTTTTCCCATGGGCCCCTATGCTGTAACCGATCTGGCGGGGCTGGACATTTCCTGGGCTCGCCGCAAGCGTGATGCGGGCAAGCGCGACCCTGCAGCACGGTATGTCACCATTGCTGATCGTTTGTGTGAAGCAGGGCGCTTCGGCCAAAAGGCGGGCAAAGGCTACTATGCGTATGAGGGCGGCAAAAAATCGGTGGACCCTGCCGTTGCAGACCTGATCGCAACCATCTCGGATGAAAAGGGAATTACCCGTCGCTCGTTCGGGCAGGATGAAATCATGACGAACATCATTGGCGGGCTTGTTGCCGAGGGTGACAAGCTGATGAATGAAGGCATAGCCATGCGCGCTTCCGACATCGATCTGGTGCTCATCAATGGCTATAGCTATCCCGCATGGCGCGGCGGGCCCATGTTTCAATCCGGCAGACACTGACTTTAACGAAGCAGTTTTACGCCAGCCATACCCATTGCGGCGCCCGCAATTTTTACCAAAAAATTCGCAATATCCGCATGTCTGTTCTGCATGAAATGCTGCGCATATTCAAAGAGTCCGCATGACACTATTATAATAATCGCCACAAAAATCAGCCGTTTCGGATAGGTCAGGCTGAATGTGATGCCAAGCAGCAGAAATGCGGAAAACCGCTCGACATTTGGCCCGATCCAGGTTGCAGGACGCAATGTAATCGGCCCCACTGTCATCACCATGATTAATAGCAATAGCACCCAGGCAAGGGCATGATGCGACGCCGGGTAATCAATCAGCCTTTTCAACATCCAATACGCCCGACGGCGAAATCCTTCCGCGGAGAAGATCGAAGAGAGCCAATCCATTTCCCTTTAATCGTCCTTTCCGGTCTATCCACGCCTCCGGCGAAATACTTCCAAAAATATTGGCAATCAAATTCTTGGATGCCATGGCGATAGCCTTGGAAAAAGCCATGGTGCCTTTCCTGGCCAGATAATATGGATTGGCAATCTGGGAATAGCCGAGCTTTATCCCGGAGGTCCGACCACTCTTCACGCCAAGATGAATACCGCGCTGCTTGTTTGATTTGACGATACGGCCATGTTTGGCAAGCGACCGGCTCAGATCAACGTCCTCAAGCCAGCAGTAAAGTGGAAGGTTTTCATCAAACCAGATATCGTTGCGTCTCATCACGTCAAGTCGCAAAGTCATATTGCAGCCATACCCGTTATAGACATCCTTCAACAGGTCGGGGCGCGAAGACGGATCATCCAGAAGGGCCTGCAACAGACTTGCACCTTCTTTCACCTGTATTCCGGCTGTTCCTATGCCATCTACAAGAACGTTACCCGTTGATATGACGATATCATCATGTTCGAGGAACAGCTTTTCGACCTCGGCTATATAGTTCGGAGCCATCAGAAAATCGTCGTCGAGAAACAATAATATATCGAAATCCGGCAATGCTCGAATGATGTCGTTGCGTTGCTTGGCCAGCCCGGAAGTCGATTGCAGCGATAGCAGCGGAACGCTCATCCCTGCCTCCAGATTTTCCGGAGTATCGCTTGGCTTGAGTGTGCAGATAACAATCTGATCGGGCAGCCGGTTCTGCTGTTCAATCAAGGGAACCGTGGCGGCCAGTATTTTCGGTCTGCCGGTTGACGGTATGCCGACTGCAATCTTGAGCCGTTGTTTTGGTTCGCGCGTCATAACCTGCTCCACCGGAAACTTGCCAATGAACCTGCAAATTTGGAGAAACGCCTTTGAAGTGAGCGGCTGTAACTTTCTGCCCGAAGGCTTGATGGCGGGAAAGCGAGCGGCGCGGCTGTGCGGGGATGTAGAGGTGTATTGAAAACAACGCCCACCGCATCCGAGTTGATGCCACTGCAATTTGCAATCGCCGCGCCAAGGACATCGAGCGTTACATTCTGCCGGTCACCTACGGTGAGAATAACGCAGTCGACAATCACACTGACTATTCGAGCATCTGCACTGGTCGTCAAATCCGGCAGATCGAGGATGATGATATCGTGCTGATCGCGCAATCTGTCGAGGTGGCTCTCCAGAGCCTGAAGATTGAGATAGCGATATGCCTGGCTCGAACTATGGGTTATCTCGTCTACGCTCATGAGAGCTGGCGGCGTTATTACGGATACGGAAGCATAGGGTTCCTCCGCCCGAATTTCATCGACCTTCCGAATAGTTCGTGCGTCGCGGCGGCTTGAGCCCTCGGTTGCTTCAATTTTCCTGTGGTTTTCTACAACATCGGTTGAGATAGCCTGATGGGGCTTGGTCATTGTCGTGAACAGCCGGGTAAGCGTCGGGTTGGCGGCACAGGTATCGATCAGCATCGTTCTTGAACCCGTCGCTGCATAAAGCTGTGCCAAATTGCTGGCGACTGTTGTCTTGCCCTCGCCCGGCAGCGCCGATGTAATACCCACGACTTTTGCACCTTGCCGACGCATTATCAGATCCAGCGAGGCCTTGGTATTGCGAACAGCGTCTGAAAAGAGATGATTGGGATGATCCAGTACGAAATTCAGCAATTGATACTGCTCTTGCGGATTGCCCTTTGAAATCGCTCTGGCCGAAACAAATGGCAATGTGCCAAGGCTGTTCAACCCAAGTTCGCGTCGCAAACGGCTCTCTGTTTTGATGCGACGATCACTAACTTCTCGAACGGCAGAATAGGCAAGCCCCGCCAGTCCGCCAAGCACGCTCGCAAGCGCGATTACCAGCGACCCCTTGGGCCAGGTCTTGCCAAGCGGGATCGCAGCAGCGGAGACCAGACGGGAATCTCCTACAGGGAAAGATTCCTGCTGCAAGGCACTGATTAATTGCTGCATCAAACTTTGATACATTTGCCGATAGGTATTTGCGCGGCTTTCAAGCTCGCCCAGCTGAACGCGGGCCATGCCCTTGCTGAGACCGGATTGAATCGTCGCTTGCAGCTGGTCATTGACATATTGCTCGCGGCGCTCGGCCGCTTCGACATTCGATTTATAAACCTGCCCGATACGAACGATTTCCTGGCGTACCTCACCCTTCAGGCGTGCGATCTCCTGCTGGGCAGCTTGCACCGCCGCTCCATTTTCGCCATAGCGCCCCTTCAACTCATCAAGCTGGGTGGAAGCCGTATTCAGCCGTTCACGAAGCGCTGTTATCTGCGGATTGCGAAGTGCTTCGTCAACATATCCGTCGACATAAGTCTCCGATTGGAGAAACTTGTTGATCATCGCAAGCTTTGCCTTCTCCGCCGAAGTATCAGCTTTTGCTCTGGAAAGCTGGATATTCGCCTCGGTGAGTTGCTGTTCATCCAGCGAAGTTGCACCAGCTTGCGATATCTGGTTCTGGTTACGGAAATCCTCCACGGCACGAGCGGATGCATTCGCTTGCCCGCTAATCTCCGCAAGTCTGCTTTCCAGCCAACCGGCGCCGCTTTTTGCCGCCGATGATTTTGCATCAAGACCCGCTTTGATGTAGGCCAACGCCGTGGCATTTGCCACCGTTGCAGCCTTGGCCGGGTCCGTGGAATTATATGCGACGTCGAGCACATAGGATTGCCCGACACGCCAGACGCGCAATCGCTCCAGAAAGCCCGCAACTGTCTTGCGCATGATCAATTCAGGTTCAGCCACCTTGCCTTTGTCCGAACGCCAGAAAGCAAGGCTGGACAAGAGGCTATCGCCGCCTTGAAGCTCGGGATCCTCCGTGAGCGAAAGCTGCTCGATGACGCTTTTGGCGATGGCTTCAGAGCGGATGATTTCAACCTGGCTTTCAACCTCACCGGTTTCGATCACGATCGTCCCCGAAACCGCATCCTGCGAGGCAATTCTGGCCTGTTCGGGATCAATGACTATTCGGGCCGTGGCCGTGAAAATCGGCTCCGCTACCAGGAGATAGGCCACGGCAATTAGTACTGATCCAAGAATGGAAGCGCCAACAAAGCGCCAGTTGCGCCGCAAGAAACCGACAATATCGGCCATACCGATCAAATGGGCATCGGCATGAAGTTCATCAGTCCGTGTCGAGTGATGTTTATGTCTGACCATCTTTATTATCCACAATGTTCTTATTGGGTCGTTTTGACTTGCGCGGCAGCGGCGTTGAGCGGAACGGGTAGCGACGCAGGCGTGCCCGGTTCAGCAGGTATTTCTGTCGGGCTGTTACCGGCTGTCTTCTTGGAAAACCGCACGTTGAGTGCCGCCCGCACAACATCGCCAGGCACCAGGACGGTATCCTCGTTTGCTGCAATCTCGATTGGCTCGGCGGTCGTTGCCCTGGTGATAGTGAATACGAGATCAGGCTCCTGTTTTTCTCCGGGCTTTGCCTTGCCCGACAAAATTGATCCCGCAGCAACGAGCAGCCTTTCAGCTGTGTCCTGCCTTATCTTGAGCTGATCCAACGCAGCCTGCGCTGTTTGAAGCTCTGTCGTAGCGGTGGTTTGACGGAGATTAATCAAATTTTGGGCATCGCGGCTCGCCTGGCTGATATTTTGCCGGGCACGCATGATGGCGGTAACCTGATCAAGCCGATCAGCCTGCAAGGTTGTGATAATCCGCTGTAAATCTGATTGGCGGGATGTTGTGGCGATGCCGCGCTCCACCAGCGGCTTGACCGTCTCAAGCTCCGCATCCATCAGCTTGATCTGTTTTTCCTGGCCAGCTACTTTTTCCTGCAAAACTTCGATTTCGGAAGCGAAAAGCGCACGCAATTCATCAAGGTTTGCAAGCTGGCGCTTCAAACCATTCGACTGCGTATCGAAGATTGCCCGCTCTTCAGCAGTGATGGATTGAATGCTCGTGCCGTCGGCCAACTCAGAAAGATCGTCCGGAAATTGAATCTCCGTTGTCCCGGCAACCTCTGCCTTCAGGCGCGCCACACGAGCAAGCGTCCGCACCATTTCGCCGTGGACAGATTGCAGCTCTCCAAGATATTGAATCTGTTCAACCGTCCTTGCTTCTTCTCGCGGGCGATATCTGCCGCCAGCCAAGGCAACGGCCTGCAAAACTGTAAGGCCGGGTCTGAACCTGTATTCACCAGGCCGCTCAACATTTCCAACGAGGAAAATTGCAGGATACTCCACGACCTGCACGGCGACATTCGGCATGGTAACCAAGCCCGTCGCCTTCTGGATGCGCTTTGAAATTTCGGTCGCCGCCGATGAGGCATCAAGGGCTGCTATCTCCATTGTGCCAATGAGTGGAAGAAGCACAGTTCCACTATCTGACACAACATACTCGCCGTTCAGCGCGGTCCACTCTCTATATTCTCCGCGCGAGGCAATCCACTCAAGAACAGTCAATCTTAACCGGGTGTAGGGAGCGAGCTTGTAATCGCCATTGGCGTAAGCGGAAAAGGGCAAAGCGAGACATGAAAACGCCATGGCCGTTGCTGCTATTGTGCGCACAAACCTCTTGATTGCCCACGGAAATTTCACGCCCATTTGCTATCCCACAATTTATTATTTTGCACTATTATCGTGGAGCTGCGGGTAGGTGGCAATTAATCAATCATGGATTTATTGTAATAAATTCGGTGTATCCACGGTACTTTTCCACAATTTAAAGTCATGCTTGCGGGATAGATAAGCATATCTGTAAATTATACATTGTTACCAATATTCCCGTCACAGGAAAACATAATATACCCTCCTAGATACACACGTAACTAGTATTGCCCTGCCCTTTAAATCCAATTATTTATTGACCCCTGAGGGCCATATTATAGGCTTCAATAGCTGTATCCAAGCGGGGAATATACTCCGCAGTTGCAGTGATTTGGGGGCAACTATGTGTGGAATTGCAGGCTACTTCGCCTCAAAAGGCTCACTTCAGGACGGTCAGTCTGTGTTGAGCTCGATGATTGGTGCAATTGCACATCGCGGACCTGACGAAAACGGCATCTACGTCGATCAGAAAGCTGGCTTGGGGCACATGAGGCTCTCCATCGTCGGGCTGGAAGACGGCCAGCAGCCTATGAAGAATGCTCGTGGTGATGTCGTCATCAGCTATAATGGCGAAGTGTTCAATTATGTTGAGTTGCGCGATGATTTGATTGCGCAGGGGCATGTTTTCCAGACATCAAGCGACACCGAAGTCATCCTGCATCTTTACGATGAGCTGGGCCCGGATTGCGTCAAGAAACTCAATGGTGATTTTGCCTTTGCGATATGGGACCAAAGGCGCCGCCGCATGATGCTTGCGCGGGATCGCATGGGTGTGCGGCCATTATTCTATACTTGGCACAAGGGCACTATGTTCTTTGCCTCGGAAGCCAAATCACTTTTAACCGTTCCCGGTATCGAAGCTGAAGTCGATATATATGCTTTGGACCAGATATTCACGCTGTGGGCACCCATTGCGCCTCGTACGATCTTCAGGAACATCTTTGAATTGCAGCCGGCGCATTTCCTGCTGCTTGAGGGTGAGACATTCAAGACAGCGCCATATTGGCAACTGCAATACCCCGATCGCAATAGTGCGGCCTCTCCACGGTCTGAAGATCACGTTGCCGAAGAATTACTGCATCTCCTGACCGATGCCACGCGCATTCGTCTAAGGGCTGATGTGCCTGTGGGATCCTATCTTTCAGGCGGATTGGATTCCTCCGCCGTGTCAGCAATTGCAGCCAAAATTGTGCCGGACCGCCTGCGAACATTCTCAATCGGTTTTGAATCTGCGGAACATGACGAGACTGCATTCCAGATGCAGATGGTCGAAGCACTTGGCACCGATCACTCCGCATTAACCTGTAATACAAACGACATCGCAAACATCTTCCCCTCGGTGATTGCGCATACGGAGCGGCCTGTTCTTCGTACAGCTCCAGCGCCACTCTATCTTCTATCGCGTCTTGCCAGCAGTGAAGGGTACAAAGTCGTCTTGACCGGCGAAGGGGCTGATGAGGTCTTTGCTGGATATGATCTGTTTCGCGAAGCGAAAGTGCGCCGCTTCTGTGCCGCACAGCCGACGTCGCGGATCCGCCCACAACTGTTTCGAAAACTATACCCCTATCTCAGTGGACTGAAGCAGCAGTCTCCAGAATATCTGTCGGCATTTTTTGGCGCCGGTGCCGACGATATCCGTGATCCCTTATATTCGCATCGCCCACGTTTTAGGGGTACTGCGGCAACGAAGATGTTTTTCTCCCAGGACCTGCAAACCGCGCTGAACGGCTATGACGCAACCGCCGATCTCGTTTCCGGGCTTCCAAAAGATTTCACGCGCTGGCACCCCTTGCATCAAGCGCAGTATCTGGAAACATCGCTGCTATTGCCTGGATATATCCTGAACTGTCAGAGTGATCGCATGGCCATGGCGCATGGCCTTGAGGGGCGCTTCCCATTTCTGGATCATCGCCTCGTCGAGTTTGCCTCACGCATCCCAGTTGGGATGAAGCTAAAGGGCCTTGCTGAAAAACACATTCTGAAACGAGCCGTTCGCGACCTCGTGCCGCAAACGATCACTGCAAGACTGAAACAGCCCTATCGCGCACCTGACAGCCGTTCGTTTACGGCGGGTGGAATGCCGGATTACGTTCGGGATTCCATGAGTGCGGCAGCCATATCCGATACGGGCCTGTTTAACCCGGTAGCTGTCGAAAAACTGGTTGGGAAATGCGCGCGCGATAATCCCGTGGGATATCGCGACAACTCGGCCTTCGTTGGAATCCTTTCAACACAGCTATGGCACCAGATATTCACAACACAAATACAGCGGCACGCTGTCGCCGCAGAATGAAAGGGAAGAAAAATGACATCGGGATTCGCAACACAGATCAGAGCCTTCATTGTCGAAAATTATCTCTTCGGCGACACAAGCCATCCACTTGATGACAAAACATCGCTCATTGAAACCGATATTATCGATTCAACCGGTGTCCTCGAACTGGTGACATATCTGGAAGACACGTTTCAGATCAGTGTGCATGACTCGGAAATTGTCCCGGCAAACCTCGATTCAATCGCCAGCATAGCCAGCTACGTAGCAAGCAAGACTATTCTTCAACGGTCGGTTGCTTAAGCAAACGAGGAGCAGCCAATCATGCGGATCGAGGACATTCTTCGTCAAACGGCGAAAAGATTGGACAACAAGACTGTTCTCATCGCAGGCGACAAGCGACTGAGTTATGCTGAACTTGACGACCTGTCGGATCGCCTGGCGGCTTCGCTCTGGTCGCAGGGCGTGATGCGTGGTGATCGTGTTCTGGTATTTATGAGCAATTGCTGGGAAGCAACGATTGCCATCTATGCGATCCTGAAGGCTGGCGCTGTTTTCAGTCCGATTAACGCCTCCACAAAAGCGGACAAGCTGGCTTACATTATCGAAAACTGTCGCGCCAGAATGGTCATTGCACAGGAAAAACTGGCACCCATTGCTGTTGAAGCGATCGGGTCAAATACGGGCTGCGAGCTGATCGTGGCCAGCCGCGGCGAAGAAGCTGCTCAACCGGGAAGACATTCCTTCACGCAGATGTTGCAAGTGGCCCGGCATCCGGTTCTTCATGGCGGCATTGATGTCGACCTGGCGATGCTGATCTATACGTCCGGATCGACGGGACGTCCCAAGGGCGTGATGATGAATCATCGCAATATCGAAGCGGCGGCCACCTCGATCACGACCTATGTGCAAAACAGCGAAGACGACATAATTCTCAATGTATTGCCCCTCGCTTTCGACTACGGGCTTTATCAGCTGTTCATGACAATACGCAGTGGAGCCACGCTCGTGCTGGAAGCGTCCTTTGGCTTTCCGCAGGCAATTTTTGATGTCATGCGGCGTGAACATGTAACTGGCTTTCCATTGGTGCCAACCATGGCAGCGCTGATCCTGCAGATGCGGGACATAGAGCCCGGATTTCTGCCGGATCTGCGCTATATCACCAACACCGCCGCTGCCCTGCCGCCCGCGCATATTGCGCGTTTGCGCGAACTCTTCCCGGGCGCACGACTGTACTCCATGTATGGCCTCACGGAATGCAAGCGCTGTACCTATCTTCCACCGGAACAGCTGGACCAACGACCCGGCTCCGTGGGTATTGCAATTCCTAACACTGAAGCATTTATCGTCGACGACAGCGGCACGATCGTTGAACCGGGCGTTGTGGGCGAGCTTGTCATTCGCGGTCCTCACGTCATGCAAGGCTACTGGGAAAATGCGGAAGCAACCGCCCGCATGCTGCGGCCCGGCCCCAATCCGTGGGAAAAAGTGCTTTATACTGGCGATCTCTTTTCGAAGGATCGCGACGGCTATCTCTACTTTGTCGGCCGTAAGGACGACATCATCAAGACGCGGGGCGAAAAAGTTGCTCCCAAAGAAGTCGAAGCCGTGCTGCACTCTTGCCCCGGCATTGCCGAGGCCGTTGTGATTGGCGTGGATGACCCTGTTTTGGGACAGGCCATACGGGCAATCGTCGTCCTGAGCGACCCGGCTCTGACCGATCGCGAAATCATCCGTTTTTGCGCAAAAAACCTTGAAGATTTCATGGTTCCGAAATCCGTTGAGTTTCGTCCGAGTCTTCCCAAAACGGACACTGGCAAGGTGAGCCGTAGATTGGCCGCCGAGCCTCAGGAGAGCTGACATGAACAATATAAACCCTGAAATCAGTGCTGTTTCACCCATATCGCTGACCATTGATCCTGCGGCTGAGACAGAGCGGATCGTTGCCACCATGCGCGATCAGCTCCGCCACACGTTGCGCCGCCGCGGATTTGTTCTAGGTCTGTCAGGAGGTGTGGATTCCAGTGTATGCGCTGCGCTTGCCGCAAGAGCCGTTGGCGCACAAAATGTCCTATGCATTTTCATGCCTGAAAATGACTCCGATCCTGAAAGTCTGACGCTGGGCCGATTGGTGGCGGAAACATTTGGTCTGGCTAGCATCGTTGAGGATATCGGCCCATCGCTTGAAGCAATGGGTTGCTACGAACGGCGCGACGCTTTCATCACGCAAATCGAGCCGGAATTTGGCCCCGGATGGGCGTCGAAGATCGTCATTGCCAATGCATTGGCGAATGAAGGCTATAATATTTCCTCACTTGTGTTGCGGCGCCCGGACGGCACAACCGAAAAGCTGCGCATGCCAAGCTCCGTCTATCTTGGGATTGTCGCGGCAACCAATATGAAACAGCGGACCCGCAAACAGATCGAATATTACCATGCGGATCGCATGAACTATGCCGTCATCGGCACGCCAAACCTGTTGGAATATGATCAAGGTTTCTTTGTTAAAAATGGCGATGGTGCTGCTGATCTAAAGCCGATCGCCCATCTCTACAAGTCACAGGTTTACCAGCTGGCAGCCTATCTCGGCGTTCCGGAGGAGATCACGTCGCGGCCGCCAACGACGGATACCTACCAATTGGCGCAGACCCAGGAAGAATTCTATTTTGCATTACCTTATCACCAGATGGACCAGTGCCTTTACGGTTTGAATGAATCATTGCCCGCTGCGGTCATCGCCGCATCCGCCCATCTGAGCGAGGATCAAGTACTTCGCGTCTGGCGTGATATTCGCGCAAAACGCAAAGCGACACGCTATCTGCACCTCGGACCGCAACTCGTGATGCCCATAGCAGAACTCCAAGGCGGCTAGCCCGGAAAGGACCATCATGATGCAGAAAATTTTTCTCGCAATGGTGGTTGTTGTGTCGGCATTTTTTGCCTGGACGGCACTGGTCACAAGAGCAGATGAGCAAGCCTTCATCTGGGGTGTGAACGGTCATCCGCTTGCGTCTTATCATGGCGTTACATTGGAGGAACAGGTGGCATCACTTGTGAACTTGGGGGCGCGCTCCTATCGCGTCGATGTCCAAAGCACCGAACAGCTTCCGAAGTTGAAAGCCTTGGTTGATCTCGCTGAAGCGAACAATGTGGAGATCCTTCCTGTATTCACCCCCAAGATAGATTTGAATGCTGCAACAATCGAAGAAATCCATTCAACCTCCAAAACACTTGCTTATGAAACGGCGACCATGCTGGGGGCAAAGATCAAAGTATGGGAACTGGGCAATGAACTTGAAAATTTCGCAATCATCCAGCCTTGCGAAATGCGAGATGACGGCACGCAATATCCTTGCAACTGGGGACCTGCGGGAGGACTCTACCCGCTCGATTATTACGGGCCACGCTGGGAAAAAGTCGCCGCCGTCATGCATGGCCTTGACGCTGGCATGAAGCAGGCTGGTGGAAAATATCGTACCGCCATGGGCACCGCCGGTTGGGGCCATATCGGCGCCTTTCAACGTATGAAGCAGAGCGGAATCAACTGGGATATCTCGGTCTGGCATCTTTATGGTCAAGATCCGGAATGGGCATTCAAGGCATTGGCCGAATATGGGAAGCCTATCTGGGTAACAGAGTTCAATCATCCCAAAGGCAGCATTGAAAGCGAGGCTGCCCAGGCCGCTGGTTTGAAGACGATGATGGAAATGCTCCAGCGCCTCCGTAAGCTCTACCCGATTGAAGCGGCTCATGTTTATGAATTGATGGACGAAACATACTGGGCGCCGGACTTTGAAGCCTATATGGGCCTTGTTCGTCTGGACGGCGACGAAAAGAATGGCTGGCGCGCCGGAGAGCCGAAAGCCGCCTTTAAAGTCGTTCAAGATATTATCGGGCAGGACCGACTAACAGGAACCCAGAGCCAGTGACCGTGGCGGGCGAAGGATAAGCATGGCAACCAATTTTTTCGGTGTTTGCGTCATTCTGTTTGGCGTTCTGGTACAGTTCATGCACCATCGCTATGCCTTGTACGGCATGGTTATTCTTACATTGTTTGGTGCGGCCGCTGCCGTGACGCTGCCTGCATTAGGCGGAGCTTCCATTCTAGTCGCCAATGCCTTCATGGTATTCTTCGCTTTGCGGATCACGCGCGTCACCGGGTTAAATCCGGCAATCAGCAGCCTGCTTTATCCCAGCACCGGCTTCTGGCTTCTACTGCTGATCATCTATGGCCTTATCGCCACGCTGTTTTTTCCAAGACTGATGGCGGGAATTACCGAAACGATGGTGGTGCAAAGATTGCCCGCTGGCCTTAGCCGGATTGCGCTCAACCCGCTCAGCTTTTCCAGTACCCACATCACGCAAACTGTCTATGCGCTGGGCGGCATTGCATGTTTTGCAGCCTCGTTTGCCTATTTCCGTACGCGCGATGCTTACCAGCATTTTCTCACGGCATTCTTTATACTCTGCGGCTTGAATGTGTTGTTTGCCATGGCGGATCTCATCACATTTGCCACTGGACCAATCGATTTCCTCAATTTCATCCATACGGCCAATTACTCATTGATGACCAATGTCGAGATGGGTGGATTAAAGCGCATCTCGGCCAGCTTTCCGGAATCATCCAGTTTTGCTAGCTTCACGCTCATTCTGTTTGCCATATCTGCAAGTCTTTATCTCGATCATGTCCGGCCGTTTGCATCCGGCTTATATGCCGTGGCATTTCTGATTTTGCTCGCTCTTTCAACATCGGGCACTGCTTATGTCGGACTGATCTTTGTTCTTTTCATGCTCACGCTCCAATCGGTTCTCCCCACATTATGGGGCGGGAAGATGCGCAAGCCTCTGCTATTATATGCGGGCGGCTTGAGCGCCCTCGCCGTAATCCTGCTTGTGGCCGTATTGTCCCCCACCCTCGTTGAAGCCATAGGCTCATTTCTGGATGAGAGTCTTCTTGGCAAACTGGATAGCGCTTCAGGCAGAGAGCGTGGCCACTGGAATGAGGTGGCCTGGTCAAACTTCATCGACAGTTATGGTTTGGGCGTCGGGGTCGGTGGAGCGCGAGCTTCCAGCTATCTGTTTGTACTGCTTTCCAATGTCGGTTTGCCTGGGTTTTTGTGTTTCGCAGTGTTCACTCTTTCGACGTTATTTCGCCGGTCGGTCTTCCGCAATGGCACCGTCGAACGCCACGTCGTGCGGGCCATACGCTCGGGTCTCGGGGCAAGCTTGATCGCCGCTTTTCTGGTAAGCACCGTCTATGATCTGGGAATGCTCTTTTATGTGCTTTCAGGCGCGGCAGCCGTTGCCGTCTTTCCGGTGGCAAAACGGCGGGTGCAAACAAATGTCGATAAGGAAGTCACGCGATCGGAGTCGCAACGTGCCAAGCAAATGATCCCCAGCTCCTGATCAGGATTCCCTGAAAGCCCGCGACATACTATCGATAACCGGCTTGGCCAGATATTCAAAGAATGTGCGCTCATGAGTTTGAATGAGAATATCTGCCGGCATGCCCGGCGTCGGGGTAAATCCATGGATACGCTTTAATTCATCAGCAGGTATGCTAACCCTGGCTATATAGATGTCCTGCTTCTGGCCGGGCGTGGTGTCGGCCATAGAATCCGCAGATACATAATCCACTCGCCCATTGATAATAGGTGTCGTGCGCTGATTGAGGCCACTGAGGCGAATATGAGCCTCCTGTCCCTCTTTCACTTCATCGATCTGCATGCGCGGTATCTGCGCCTCGATGATGAGCGGAACACCCGTTGGCAGTATTTCGACGATAGGCTTGCCGCTTTCAATAACGCCGCCCGCCGTATGGTAATATAGCCGGATAATCGTTCCTGAAACCGGTGCCTTGATCAGGGTCCGGTTAAGAACGCTTTCGGCCTGGCGGGTCTGTTCGCGAACTGTGTCAAGCTCGGCCTCCGCGCTTTGAATTTCATCCAGAGCTGCCTGTTTCTCAGTGTCTTTGGTCTGGATGATTTCTTTCTGGAATTTCTCGATCTGGGCGTTCACTTCCATGATTTCCGCGTTCAGACGAGCAATATTGCCTTCGCCATCGGCAACAGCCCGCTCAAGCACACTGACCTCGGACCGCGCCATCAAACCTTTCTTGAAAAGGGAGTATTTTGATACATACTCGGTTTTCAGCAGGCTTACCTGAGTCTGTGTCGCCTCGATTTGAGCCGTCCGGCCGATACGCCTGAACTCAAGAGCGGAAATATTGCGCTCCATCATCTGTAATTCATTGGCATATTTGGCATGGGCCGCATCGAAATTATCGCTTTGGCTTTCGTTTACGGCCCGTATTTCCGGGTTGCCCATATTATCGAGAATGATCTTGGGCGGTTGATACCTTTCGGCGCCTTTGACGACGGCATGCAGCCGCGCCAGGATAGCTTCCAGGCGGGCCTGGCGTAAAAACAGCTGCTGGGAGTTGGTCTTGGCAGAGGTCTCGTCAAGGCGGACAAGGTCATCGTTTTCGTGGACGTGATCTCCTTCACGCACCAAAAGTTCCTTGATTATGCCGCCTTCCAAATGCTGTACGATCTTGTTTTTTCCCGTCGCAACGAAACTGCCGGGCGCGATGACGGCGGCGGCCAAGGGTGCTGTTGCAGCCCATGTTCCAAAGCCACCAAAGCAAACGAAAACCAGGGCAATTCCAAACTTGCTATATGGTTTGATCGATCGCGGAACACCGTCATACCATTCGAGACTGTTCATAATATTGGCGGTCGTCATGTCATTGCTCCCACTTTTATTTCCCCGGCCTGAATTGTCTGAACAGGTCCTTTGGGTTTGCTCTTTTTGGAGAGTGCTTCCATCACGGTTTCCCGCGTACCGAACATTGTAACAGTGCCATTATTCAGAACCATGATCTTATCGACACAGCTCAAGAGCGCGGGACGCTGCGTAATGGTGACCACGGTTATTTTATGTTTTTTTGCGTGAAACAAAGCCTTGGTCAGTGCGACGTCACCCTGCTGATCCAAATTGGAATTTGGTTCATCGAGTACCACAAGCTTGGGATTGCCGAAGAATGCGCGTGCCAGAGCAATGCGCTGTTTTTGGCCTCCCGAAAGAGGTGCGCCATCCGCCGCAACAACGGTCTCATAGCCTTGTGGAAAGGTCGCGATGAGTTCATGCACATCCGCCAGCACGGCCGCGTCGAAAATGGCCTGGTCACTGACATCTTCGCGCATTCGAGCGATATTTGCCTTGATGGTGCCCGGGAAAAGCTGAACATCTTGCGGCAAATAACCGATATTCTCGCCGAATTGACGCTGATCCCAATTGCGCAGATCCATAAGGTCCAGACGAACGCTCCCCGAAGTCGGCAGGATCGACCCAACGAGCATCTTGCCCAGTGTCGTTTTTCCAGCGCCCGAATTGCCAATGACAGCCATGGATTCGCCGGGCAACAATGTGAAAGAAATCCCGTTCAGGATAACTTTCTTGTTGGGCGGCGGAACATAGAGAATTCGCTCCACATCAAGCCGGCCTTGCGGGTCCGGCAATCGCAAACGTTCCAGATTCAGCGGCGAGTTCTGGAGAAGGTTTCGGATGCGGCCAAAGGCCGAGCGGAATTGGATGAAGCTGTTCCAGCCTTCGATCGCTCCTTCGATGGGTGCCAGAGCGCGTCCGGCAATGATCGAGGCGGCAATCGCCATGCCGCCAGTCAATTGTCCGTCAATGGCCAAATGTGCTCCCCATCCCAACATGGCAACCTGTGTCAGCAATCGGGAACATTTGGAAATCGTTGCGAAAATGATGTTCCGGTCCTGCGCGCGAACCTGCGATTTCAAGGAACCCGCCATATCGCGGCCCCATATGCGCACGGCCTCCGGGATCATTGCGAGGGCATTAATGATTTGCGAGTTGCGCGACATGGAGTCGAGATGAAGCATTGCCCGGCTTTGGAAGCTTGTCGCCTCAGCGAACGAGGCTGCAGTAGCGCGCTGATTGATGAAGGCAATGACGATCAGCAGCAGGGAGGAGACAATAACGATATAGCCGAGATGCGGATGTATCAGGAATACAGCAAGCAGGAATATAGGGGAAATGGGTGCATCGAAGAATGACAGCAAAGTACCCGACGTCAGAAATGACCGCAATTGCTGGAGATCACCAAGCACTTGATAATCCTTGCCATTTCCATGCAGGGATGCGCGCGCGGCGGCGCTCAAGATGGGCGCTCCAAGCTGCACGGCAACTTCGACCGCTGTGCGCATAAGAATGAACCGCCGGATAGCATCAAGAACGACCTGCACAAGCACGGCACCGATGATCACCACCGTAAGCATGACAAGCGTGTCGGTTGAGCGGCTGGTAAGAACCCGGTCTGATATCTGGAACAGATAGATTGGAATAGCCAGGACAAGCACATTCAGGAAGACCGTGAATCCCATGGCGATGATCAGGTTTCGGCGAACGGCATTTACACCGTTCTTGAAACTATCGGCAAAACTCGCCGCCGCTACGCGCTTGTGAAAAGTTCCGCCATTGCCAGCTGCATTATTATTGCTGGGGGCATTACCGCCGGGGCCGACTTCTTTCCGCGCCGGGACGCCGCGATCCCCCTCTATGACCTTACCGAGGCCAGGATCGAGTATGACGGGCTTGGGGCTGGTGTCATTGCGGCTGGATGGTTCAGTTGGCTTTCCCAGATCGGGTTTAGGCGTCGTTTTTTCGCCAAGGCCGATACTTGCCGGCGGTTGGGTCTCCCGCACCCCCCTATCAGTAAAGATCCTCGCTACAGCAACTTGTGAAATGGACTTCTCCATTTCCGCAAGCAATGCATCAAACTCGATTCGATCCTGCTCGCGTGCAGTCATCGCTTGCCGTGACTGTTGCGAGATAACCCGCAAGTCAGTCTGTTCATCATATTTCATTATCCCGCGTCCCCCCACGCATTCTTTTTGTTTTTAGGCGAGAGCTGTTTGCATCACATCCACCGAATGAGTCGTATCCGGCAGATGAATTGGTGTATGATCGGCATCCGGTGACGGCGATGCATCGTCATCCAGAAAAGCGATAATTTCGTTGGCAAGTGGCTGGCCTTGACCGCTTCCATGCCCAGGTTGCTGGGCAATGATCTCTGCTTGAATCAGGATCGAGTCCGAGTACACGCCACCACCCGCATAAGAGGTTCCATTGCCATGTCCGCCATCGACAATCGTCGCGACATTGATCAATGCATTTGAGCCTGTGCTTATGTCCCAAACCGTATCATGGGAAGTGGCGCGCAATGCGTCTTCGTAACGAGCCACAAAATCGGAATCGCCGAGAATATTGGTCTGACTGATATAGTTGAGGTCGTAAACATTGCCTGAGATGTACAACATCTTGAGACCGGCCATGCCTTGGAGTGCAGCATCGGAACGAAAACCATCCGGCATTTTATAGTTGCCGTCAGCCAGGCCACTCATCGCTTCCTTGTAATGATCTGGAAGTCCAGTGGCCCAGTTCGTTGTACCTGCGCTTTGAATGCTTGCCGAGTTCCACAAAAGATTGTCACTGGTTGATAATGTTCCACCATAGGCACCGGTCCCGTTTCCGGTTGTCATTGTGTCATCGTCAAAAAGAACATTCGTCTGAAAGATCAGATTGCCGCTGTAAAGATGCCCGCCAATGATGACCAGATCATATGAATTACACAGATTGGCGAATGATGCAGTGTTCAGCATCCCATTGGAGCCGGTCGTAATCGTCGTGTAAGAACCTGTCGACGAGAGTACATGCGCGTCATTGTCTGAGAGGAAGTTATATTGTGATATCCAGTTCATCTGCATAAGGTCGCCATTCATAACGGTGACCTGCCAGTTATGCGGAAAAACAGGAGCCTCGCCTGTTGCGGCTGGAACCTGCACATGCCCGGTGGAAGAGATAAAATCTGCGATGTTCATCGCGTTGGTGGATGGCCCGCACGACTGCTGTTGGCCAACAAATCCATTGCTGAAGCCGTCTATGTCACTATAGGCATTTGTTTGAACGATGGCATTGATGTTGTAGTAATTGCCGGCAACGGCAAAATGAGCGCCCGATGTTCCGGTATTGGTGAGGGCGATTTCGTTGACCAGAATGTTGGAGCCCGCCTCTAGTGAAACCGTGCCCTCTATGTCTTTCCCATTGATAACCAGTGCCTGATGGCCTGTGGCAGACGCTGGCGTATTGGGAGTAGCCAATTGCGCGGGCTTGTAATCATCCAGAACCGGGGCCTCCGAGACCGTGGTCCCGTTGACGTAAATTCCAGCGGTTGGAGATGCGACCACGGTAATACCCGATATGCCGGTTAGCAGCCCTTCCGCAACATCCATGCTGTCGCTCTGGTCGCTGAAAAACTGCGCCATGCCCGACGCGGTATCCGGCAAATCGTGGGAGAATGCGTTTGAAACAAGCAAGGCGCTAACCGACAATGTTGCCAAATCGGCATTGTCGCCCCAGTGCAAGTTTGCTGGAGAGTGATTGCCCGTAATGACAATGTCATTGTCTTCCATGTGGCTGGTCTGCTGAAGCACCATTGATGTTTCAGGAACCTCTGGCCCGATGAATGGCCCTTGTTCGAGTGATTGACCATTGCCATTGCCGGAAGAATGTATTGGAACCGCCGTATGATAGAGATTGTGCCCATATAATTGCACATCAATCGGATCGATACTCACCCCAGGCAAAACATCATTGCTGCTCGCTGTCCAAGGCATCGGTAGATAGTTTCCATCGGGAACAAATGTACCAGGTGCCAATTGCATCTGCGGATCTGTCTGTATCGCCAATATTTCACCGTGCGATTGCGGAACATCCGGCGCGTCTTTGAATTCACGATATTCGAGGCGCATTTTTACCGCTTCAACCGACGTGCTGAAGTATCCCATGAAGTGTGCAATGGATTCTGAAATATGATCGCCAAATCCGAGCATTTTTGATGGCTCCCGCCAATTATGCTGTCCGTATTTTCATCCGGTAATTGGCCTGCGCACATTGTGCGCAGACCATTTTCCGAGCGGCAAATTGCCAGCTAACTGAATCAAACCGCGTCGGTGTCGCCGTTCGATGTATGCGTGTACGAACCGTTGATAACGGTCGCTTCGAAGGCATTCTGCTGCAGGTTTGCACCAAGTACAATTTCCTGGGTGAACGCCGTGGATGTAAGATTGGCTGCTGCGCTCGCCGCACTTGAACCCGATACGTCGTCGCTTGCACCAATATCGCCGGAACCACCCGAACCGCCATGGCCACCGCCGAAGAAGCTGTGGTCCATGCCGCCCCAGCCACCATCATCGGTACCAATGCCATCACCTGCGCTTGCAGTACCGCCGGTCGCGGTCAAGGTGACAATGCCACTGTTGGTCTGGGTTACACCGGAGAGGGTGTCATTATCGACAAGATCAACAACTTGACTGAGCGCAAATCCCGTATCGCTGCCGCCGCCGCTAAATGCGCCATTGAGAACGTTAGAGAAGTTCACATCATTACCGGGATCAAAGTTGATGTTGCCGGATTCGGTGAGGAAGATGTTGTCAAAACTATTGTGATGCAAATCGAGATCGGCAAAGTCGTCATCAGTCGGCAGATAGCCGTCTAAATCGACACCAACATTTACTTTTACATCCGTGTGCGACGAATTACTGTTGGAGTTGCTGTTGGCATTGGAATTATCGCTGGAGCTCTCGTTGAAATTGCCGTTCAGATTGAGATTTTCCGAAACAGATGACTGCTCCTGACCTTGTCCTTGATCCTGCCCCTGTCCCTGCCCTTGACCCTGGCCTTGTCCCTGATCCTGGCCTTGGCCCTGATCTTGCCCCTGGCCCTGACCTTGTCCCTGCCCTTGCATCTGAAGAGCCAAGGCGGCAGCGAATGCTGAAGCATCAGCACTTGCCGACGCTGACGGGTCTATACCGGGATTCTGGTGATGATTGTTGTTGCGATTATTCATATTATTTCCTCCGGAATATCTGCGGAGAAGACAAAACCTCTATGCTCTTTAACGAGGCTACGATGTCCACGCTGGCAGATGTTAAGTTGTTACAGCAAAAGTATCCCCAAGCTCGCGATAGAATATCGCAGGCTATTCAACTCAGAATACTGGCACACTGGTTTTATTTTCTTGGTTTCACTTACGCTACGCTGGAAACTCAAGACCTCACAACCGTATGACGCAAACGGGCAGACCGGAAGATAGCACTTATATTTAGCTCATTGGTGAACCGCGAAACGGGCGGCGTAACCTTATGAATCCCGCCGTTTTAGGCCGTTGATGGATTTGCAGTACAATAGATCAGTTGAACCAGCAGATAAGTTCTAAACAATATTATCGAATTCATATGCCTCAAACGGGGCCCAGGTGCTGCTTTATACCTGCGCGAATCAAGTGACGTGCAGACGAAACACCTTTTCAATTCACGTCACGACCGCGTCACGCGACGTTTATTAATCCTTGGTTAATCAGAGCAAGTAGCGGGGGCTACAGGCATCCTGATTAACGATCTTAAACAAAACTATTCAGATAAAATCCAACAATCGAAAAGAAACCTCGGAAGAAATACTTTTCCGACTAAAGGGCGCAGGGGACTATCATGAGTGGAACAATACCACGCAAACTTTCGGATCACATCAAGACTGATCCAGGGAATGGGCGATTTAAAAGTTCGATATTTATCTATGCTGAAGCGGGCGTCGTCTTTCAGGGACTGGTGCAGTCGTTGGAACGCAATTTCACCGATATAGACATTCATCTGTGCAGCTCATTTACCGAGGCCGAAGCTTATGATGACGATATTCAGCTCGTCCTCATCCACGCCGGCTTTGTTTCCAGCTTCAGTGAATCGGCATTGCGGTGCAGGAAGCGCTTTCCCAACGCCTCCATTACCATGATGGTTGACGATAATGTATCGGGACTGGATGAACTCGACAGCCTGTTCGACGGCAAGGTTATCCAAGGCTTGTTACCTTTCAATTTAAAGCTGGATATATGGCTTGCGGTCATCTGGCTGCTGCTGAATGGTGGTGAATATTATCCGCCTCACATCAGTCGCTCTTCGGATAGAGCACGGGATGACAATAGCGCACGCTCAATGGGCACTTCTCATCAGCAATCCGACGGCGTAATCCGGCCGATCAAGACATTGACCATCCGTGAACAGCAAATTTTGGAGCTGTTGTCGGAAGGTCTGCAAAACAAGATCATTGCCGACCGCCTGACGCTGTCAGAACATACTGTTAAGGTCCATGTGCATAATCTCATCCGCAAATTGCGTGTGCATAACCGTACGCAGGCCGCTGCCGTATATCGCAATACGAGGGATCAAGAGGCCTTTCAGCCCCCTTTTAGGGGGTACAAGGCGCCGATGAGCCACTATGCAGCTTCGCCAGAAATGGCTCGGGTTATGTAGTATCAATGTCGCGGCTCGACGACATTCTCATGCTGGTGGGCAAATTGAACTATACTTGGACAAACACGGAGAGTTTGTTCATTTACCTGATTGCCCACCTGCTGGATACGAACAAGGAAGCGGCAACTGTCATTTTCTTGACGCTGAATACGACACGAGCGCGCATTGATCTCATCGAGCGCCTTGCAAAAATACATTCTACAACGCCGGAAACCAAGGCAGCAGTCCTTAAGATCACAGCCCGAATGACGCGTGAGCAACGCCTGCGCAACAAGTACAACCACTGCATATATTCGTTCGATGAATCAGGCCGAACCGCATCAACTCAGCTGATGCGGATTGTCGATATGGACGAGAACCTGAAATATGGAAAAGTTGAAGCACTCGATGACGAAGAGATGTTGCGAATACAGGCAACAATTGATTCAATAATCGACGTCAACAAATCCATATGGGGTTTCATGAAGGTCAATAATATAAATATTTGACATCACTTCGGTGGAAATTCTCTCCGCTCGATTCTCAAACAAACTCGTCGCCATTCAGTCGATTCCAGCCTTCGCCCGCAAGGCCGTTGAAAAATGCATTCCCCTTTGAAAAAGCTTCCAGGACGCGCGGGTCGCCAGTATGCACCACGGTGGATGAACGCTGAAAAAACAGGCCGCGGCGTATCATCATCGCTTCCAGCAATTGCGGTTGTGAACGAGCCCGTACAGCAACGGCACCTATGGAATTGGCATAGTAAAGGAGGCTATCCAATACGGTGCTTTCCTGCCCTTTCGCGGCAATGATTTGAAGGACACGGACAGTCTCCCCGCGATCGCCGTGAAACAGATAAGCACCCAAAGGCTTGCCTGTCCGGCTCTTCACCACTCTGCTGTGCATGGTGCCGTAGGTTGATTTCGTGCTGGCCGTCGCCAGAACATCGCTCAAGGTCGACAGATCCCAATCCGGGCGTAATTCGTAGTCTTTCAGCCAGGACGCAATGAGCGGGGGCAACATATCCAGCTCAATGCTGCAATCATTCACGCCTTGGGGTTTCTCCGGTATGGAGGTTTTCATAATTGCATGAGCGAAGAGATCGAATGGCCCCGATAGCAGCTTGCCGTGCCGCAAGAACTTGAAACGACGCGACGCCGCTTCAGCAGCAAAGGCAGTGGGACGAAGAATGCGCAGCCATTCCAGGCTATATCCGGGCAAAACCCTGCCACGCAGCTTGCTCCACATAATTCGCGATGTTTCGTTGGCTGTTTCGCTTAATGAAAGGTCTTGGGGTCCGGTGAGAAAAGCGCGAAGCAACCGTGCTCCGGCAAGCGGATCCTCAATATGATCCTCGACCATCAAGGGGCCGCAAATTGCCGCCTGCAGGGGAGCGTTTCCAAAAGCCATTTTCAATGGAAGCGCGCCAATGAACCCCGTCAGCACGCCATCGCCCCGGATATGGACTTGTGAGATGATCCCCGTGCTGTTTCCGGGATCGAGATAAAGCTCCGATAGATAGTCCGCTAATGATGCTGGAATTTTTGTGTTGGCTGGCTTGAACATTCGCCAAAACATCGCCGCTACCGCAGGGATATCCTGGGGCGCCAAGTTCCGAACCTCGCTGAATGCGACGCCGTCCATAGAAGGCTCCTACCGACTGCTATTTTTTTCTGGCAATCGCCACCCGGGCGATCCCTAATTCATTGTCGACAAACGATATCTCTTCATAAGCGCCCGAGCGCGATAACAAATGAGCGACCTGATGATGTTGCCCTTCTCCGAACTCGAAAGCCAAAGAGCCCCCGGGTCTCAACATATCGGCAGAGTCGCGTACCAGCCTTTGAAGGATAGAGATGCCGAAAGGTCCACCGTCAAAGGCCTCGCGTGGCTCCTCCTCCAAGAGATGCGCAAGTGTTTCGTGTAGTCGCTTTGCAGAAATGTAGGGAGGATTACACACAACCAGATCCACTTTTCCGGCTGGAGATTTATCGCCAAATGCTGCAAACAAGTCGCCCTGATAGACTTCAACACGATCCGATAGGCCCAACCGTTGTGTATTGTGCCGGGCAGCATTGACGGTCTCGTCGGTTAGGTCCGCACTCATGACTTTTGCTGATGTAACTGCACTGGCGATAGCAAGCCCAAGATTGCCCGAGCCACAGCACATATCGATAACCAGCGGCGAGGTGCTGTTTGCCACAATGCCGATTGCCGTGCGGCCCAGGAGTTCGGTCTCTTCCCGGGGGATCAGAACGCCGCCAGCAATTTCGAGTTCTATGCCAAGAAAGCTATGACGGCTCATTTCCGGGCGAGTGGCCGGCATATTATCCGTGTCTTTCGTCATCGGCTGCATCAGTAACTCTCCTCGACTTCAGACGTTGGGTTTGGTGGCACTTTCACCTTTTTCCAGGTAAAAGTGTTGCTCACTTTGAAAAAGGAAATGTAGAGCACGACGAGTACGCAAACATAGACCAAAGCCCCCGTCAGAATTTTTAGTCCGAGGTCTAGTGCGGGCGATAGAGAGAGTTGCGATACCCAGATTATGCACGCGACCATCGCGATCAGGCTCGGCACGATGATAATGCTGCTGGCCCCGACACGCTTCCAGCTAACGCCGCCGTAATGGCTTTGCAGCCATATCGTTACGCCTGCCGTGATCGCGGCTGCCATTACCTGGCCGATAGCGACACCCATTATACCGAAGGGCACGGCTCCAAGCAGGAAGATAACGGCGACGACCATGTTGCATAGCGAGACGAGCGGTAGCCGTCGCACCTGCCCCGTTAGCGACAAAAGCGGCTCGGTTAATACGCCTGGACTATACAGCATGTACATCAGGGCAAGGAGAGCAGTCAGTGGAGCCGCCGGATGCCACTGATCGCCAAGCAGAAGAACGACCAGCGTCTCCGACACAAGCGCAAGGCCAATGAAAATAGGGGCAGCCAGAGCCAGCAGGAAGGGCAAAAGCACGGTCGCTTCCCGCCCCACACCTCGCTTGAGTTCCTGAAGGGTCTGATTTTCCCGGATAGAACGCCTCAGGCTAACCCAGGCTATCAACCGGCTTGGTTCATCCATCATATCGGCGAACGACGATCCCAGACGATCTGCCACCCGGTAGTAACCCACGCTCGCCGTGCCAAAGAATATTCCGATTGCGAAAGTCACCGCATAAGTATGGAAATAGGCGACCATACGGGTCGCCAATATATAGCGGGAGAATGCTGCGAGTTCTTTTACGATGGCCCAGTGAAGCCGCAGACGCGGAACCCACCGCGTTATGAGCATCGCGCTGCAAAGATAGGTGATTTGCATGAAGAGCTTGCCCACGGCCAAGGCAAATATTCCCCATCCTGCAAGCAATCCAGCCAAGGTGATCGCCAGCCCAACGCCTTCGCCGACCATGAGCAGAATCGAGTGCATTTCGGATCTGCTTTGACGAACCAATATGCCAGCATAAACTGCGCTAAAGGTTGCAAATACCACCCAGACTGAAAAGATGACGAGAATTTCAGCCGCCAGCCTCATTTCGAAAAAACGGTCCAGTACGCCGGAAACGGCAAGGCCGATAGCCATCGCCGCCGCACCGCTGGCGAGAGCCATTGTAGCAATCTGATTGAACAGCGAGATATCCTCGCGGCAGCTCATTATAAACTCCCGCGAGCCCGCTTCGGCGACACGGGTCAGCAGTATGGCTATGGCAAGGATCAGGGTATAAACACCAAATTCAGCCGCCGACAGCATTCGCGCTGCCAGAATGAATACCAGCACTTGCGCAAGTTGGGCGCAGATACGCGAAGCCATCGCCATAAACGCCATGACGGCAGCTTTCCTGGGCGTGAGCCTCTCGGCTATTATCTGAGAACCCTGTTTCAGCGTGATGCCTCCGGCACATGCTTTGAACACCAACCTGACTGCTCAAAACGATCGCTTCATCCATACCAGATGGCCCGTTTTGTTTCAGGAATTACCCCTCTAATCAATTGGATTAGGCATTCTGGACGGATGCTCATGAAAGTGGAACATTCAATGCTAAGCCGTGCTCATCCTGAGAAATTCGCGCATTTGAACGCAATCCGAGGATCGATGAGACCAGGTTTAGGGGGCAGAATGTCTACGAGACTTCGTATTGGAATCATCACTGATTCCATGGATCGATTACAGAATTGGGAGATCAAGTTTTTAAAGGGTGTTCTTGATTGTCCTGAGTTCAATTTGAAGGCTGTTATCGAAACTGGTCCAGTGCCGGCGCATGACACGTCGTTTGTTGGAAAATTGATTGATCGGGTAGAGAAGCAGGTATTTGTTAAACAACGGCGCTATCCCGCTCAACCTTTCGGAAATCAGCAATACAAATTACCCGAATCCATACGTGTAGGCCGCGACGGTCTGCTGGGCGTAAATATTGATGTGGCAGTGCGATTGACGGCAAAACCGCTTCCGCAGCAATGTCTCGACCAGATCGAGTTTGGCGAATGGTCTCTCGATTTCGTCGATAAAGTGGCCAGCGGCCATGACTGGACCGGGTTTTGGGAAGTGAAAGATCGCAAGGCACTGACTGTGGTTCAATTGTCAGCTCGCCTTGGCTCGGAGCCTGAGCCGCTCGTCATTTCCAGTGCCGGCTACAACACCAAATATAGCGCGGCGCTCAATGGGGCCTTTATCAAGGAGAAGTCTGTCCTGCTGCTGCTGCGTGAGTTACGCAGATTGGCAGAGACGAGGAAGTTTTCCACAAGCCCCGCCACGCTCTCCGTAGATATGCGAGCCGCACCTCAACTTAGCGATTCTATCCTTTATCTGGGACAGCTTGGCCGTAACATCATTGGAAAACTTGCAGTGCGAGCAAGATCAATTCTTGGGCTCAACTCAAGGAGCTGGGGCGTTTATATGGGGGATGGGAGTATCGAAAACTTTACCCCCGATAAGGCTACCCCTCTAAAGCTCGCCGACAGAATGTGGGCCGCTGATCCCTTCCTGTTTCGATGGCAAAACCAGGACTATGTCTTTTTCGAATGTTTCCCGGATAACAGTATGAACGCCTGGATATCTGTCGCACGGCTGTCCGGATCAGAAGTCGAATTTCTCGGAACTTGCCTGCGTACGAGTTACCATCTTTCCTATCCATTCGTCTTCAATGACGGCCCGGACATTTACATGATTCCGGAAACGCACCAGACAGACCGGGTGGAGATATGGCGCTGCACACAATTTCCCCTGAGATGGGAGCTTCATTCAACAGCGCTTGAAGGCAAAAGCCCTGCCGACACGACTATGTTCAAGGTCAAAGGGCAATGGTGGTTGCTGACCTCCCTTTCGGATCATCACACTTTCATGGATCACTCCAGCGAACTTTATGCATTCGCCGTTGATGGACCTGACCTGAAAAGAGTTGTCCCCCACAAACGCAACCCCGTGATTATTGGGAGTGATATCGCAAGGAATGGGGGCCGCGTTCATATCATAGGTGATCGGGTTTTACGCCCGTCGCAGTGTAACTCTCATGGGATTTACGGCTACGGTTTGAATATTCAGGAAATTACCAGACTCGATTCCGAAGACTATGTCGAAGAAACCATAAAATCCGTTAGACCCGATTTCATGACTGGTATTGTTGGCTGCCACCATCTGGATACGCTCGGAACCCGGTTTGTTATAGATCTGTGCAAAACAAAATAACCTTTGCTTCAAGGTCTGGTGCTACCATCCTCTTGACATTGCAACATATTTCTCGCTGCCCGGTTAGGCCATAACGACGTTTAGCTCTAATTTTAATGATTATTACTAAGGGCATAACATATTTCTTTAAGTACTATTAATTATTGACGCAAAACATTTATACTATAGTTTAATTGTATGCAGGGAATCATAAAACAAATAAAACCATGCAACCAGACATGCAATACTGTGCTCACAGCGTATAGAATGCAAATTTCGTAACTAAAAATACTGCTTTGCTTGGGCGGTTTTTTAGGACGCAATGATTTTGCCGCGATTCAAGAGGATTTCCAGCGCTACGCGTCTGGGCAGCCGAAACTATGGGAATGGTTGGGGTCAGGATTATGTCCTACATAACAGAACCGCTGATAGAACAGCGGACCGAAAAAATGCCGGCAAAGAACCGGATGTCCTACATTGTAATCAAGAGAACTCTTGACGTTATACTGGCCACCGCCGCGCTAATATTTCTCTTTCCGGTCTTAGTCTGCATCATAGGTACTTTGGCAGCAACTGACGGCTTTCCTATCGTATATAGGCAACGCAGAATCGGCCTGAACGGCAAAGAGTTCACTTGTTTCAAGTTCCGCTCCATGGCGAAAGATGCCGATGCGCGTCTGGTTACGCTTCTGGCGCACTGTCCGGAATCCTTGCGTGAATGGACGGAAACACAAAAGCTCAAAACTGATCCGAGAATCCATCGGGTCGGTCGCATTTTGCGGATTTCAAGCTTGGACGAACTTCCCCAACTCATAAATGTACTGCGTGGGGAAATGAGTATTGTCGGGCCACGTCCCATCGTCATGGATGAGATCGGCCGCTACGGCGATTCCTATCGGTATTACATCGCGATGAAGCCGGGCATAACGGGTCTGTGGCAGGTCAGCGGCCGCAGTGATACCGGGTATGATACGCGGGTAAAGCTGGACACAGACTACTTCAAGTCGCGCTCTATCTGGGTAGATCTGAAAATCATGGTCCGCACGGCGTCGGTGGTGCTATTTGCGAAAGGCAGCTGCTGAATATTGAAACTTGCTCCAGGAAAAGCTGAAACGGGCTTTCCATCGGGAATTGCGTAGCAACAGAGAGTTAGGGCAATGCACTTCAAACGGCTCTGACGAACATAGTGATCGGTGTGATACGGATGCAACTCTTATCTGGGTTACTCATGCCCCATCTTCTTCAAACGTTTTGTCCTTCCAAAACGGTCCATACGCGGATCGCTAACGCATTGTGGGTCGAGTATGGCGGAGCACCATGGGACATGCCTCCTGATTGGGAGCCGGACAGACAATGGGCATCCACGCTGGAATTGAATCTCATTCCCAATCTCGGACCAATGTCTGTAGCTATTTTGCGGGAGTGGCTTGCGGCAGGTGATGATGAGTTAAACGAGCGATAAATCGCTTTAAGTCATCCGCCAAATGACGAGCCAGAAAACCACGCAAAGAAAGAATGCAGCCCAACGAATAAGATACTTCTCCTCAACGAGGTCAAAGAATGACTTCGAGGGTCGTTGGGTTGTGGTCTCAAGATTTTCAGAAGTATTTTTCATCTATCTCTTAACGATGCATTTTTACACTGAGGTCAATTCTAACCTTGAATTTGGACCAAAGATAGCCCGGCAGATTTAGACCTCTCCTAAATCAATTACAACTTTAACCAAAAAGTATGAATAAATGGATAGCGCGCCTAACCCCGAACAATCGAAGTAGGCGTCCTTAAAGGCTTGATGATCAGATCGCTTGGTAAGAAGGGTGCATTCCGGCGGAGGAATCAAGCGCCGGTGCAGTATCCGGCAATTTTTCACCGGCCAGACATTCGCCATAAAGGGCGATCAGTTCATTACACCAACTTTGCGGCGTATTGGCCAAGCCTGGAGAAAGAGCAAATGCGGTCTTGCTCATGTGCTGAACCCGGTCATCGCTGTCGAGTTCTGCAAAGGCTGCTGCCAGGCTTTCAGCGTCAGACGCTTCGGCAACTATGCCGCATCCGAGCTCCTGCGCTTCATTGGCGATGAATGCAGACTTGAAGGCGACGATTGGAATTCCGCTTTGAAGGCTTTCATGAGCAACCAGGCCAAAGGGTTCGGGAAGTCTGCTCGGCATAACCACAAACCGCGCTTCCTGTAAAAGGGCACTGATCTCGTCATGAGTTTTCCAGCCCTCGCAGATTACCTCCGGATAGCGCTGGAGCAACTCCTCGCGAAAAGCTCCATCTCCAATGACGCGCAGCCGCCGTCCTACCGTCCGCGCGGCTTCAGCAGCAATATCGACGCCCTTTTCAAACTCGAGCCGCCCTATAAAGAATATGTCACTATTCTCTTCGGCAGGGATGCGCTTTTTTGCAAATGGCTTGACCGGATTAAGCACCGTTCTGATGCGCGATGAGGGAATTCCGCCTCTTTCGAGCCATGGATTCATCATTGGATGAATGGACGCAATCGTGCAATTGGATTTGGACATGTCCAGAAGCCGTGTGCGCAACCACGACCGCGCAAAACGCCACAGCTTGTCGGCATAGCGTCGCTTGTCGCAGTTTGAAGCCAGACATTGTCCGCTTAGCGGTGTTAGGGAACACACGCTATTTGTCTTGAAATTAGCATAGCTCCCGTTGGGACACACCAAAGTAAAATCGTGCGCCGATATTATCAGGCGGCTATAGACCGGTTTAAGCGCTGAAAATATCGAGGGTGAGAGTATCTGGGCCCATGCATGGACATGATAGACCGTGCCAGGCGTGTCCTTTTGCGCAATGTAACGCGTGATCGCCTCATAAGCGGCCTTGTTATAGGCGCCATCCATGATCCGCCTGTGAACCGGCAATTTCAGCAGCGGCTGGCTTCCCAACCCGTCAATTTCCACATTATGATTGCCCTGCAATGGAAAGCCGGCGCCAGTATCGCCTGTCAGGAAAGTAACGGGTATTCCGGCCTCATGCAGCAGGCGTGCTGACAGCAGAGCCAAAGCCGCCGCGCCGCCGCTGGCCACAGCTTCATCATTGATGATCACGACGCGTTCCAACATAGCTGCGATATCCTTCAGCTTGGCCGCAGCGAATTTGTGCTGGTCTGTGCCGGAGCCTTCAGGGCAAGGACAAGAGCGCCCGAGCGCCCTCTCGCGTCGGATGTTCCTTGTGTCTGCGAAATCATGTCCATGGTTTGTTGCGCATTCCGGTGCTCAAATTCCTTGCGAATGAGCTGGCTCATTTTATCCTTGAATGTTTCCTTGCTGAAACGCAGCGAATGCGCGCGAATTCGGGCAGGCACGAAGCTCTTTTCCACCAGCTCGAACTGCTCGACACAATCAATCAATGCTTCCACGGATTGTTCTGAAAACAGCATGCCTGACAGGCCATTGACCACGGTGTCAACCGCCCCGCCTTTGCCATAGGCGAGAACCGGGCGGCCGCTTGCCATTACTTCAACCGGCACGATACCAAAATCTTCTTCGCCAGGAAAAATCAGAGCCTTGCACCGTGCCATATGGCTCTTCAATGATGCGAATGGCTGGTGATTCAGGAATGTCACCGTTGGCCCCGCCTTGCTCTTGAGGCTGGCCATCTCTTCGCCTGTCCCAATCACGACAAGCTTCTTGTTCATTCTGGTGAATGCTTCAACCGCAAGATCAACGCGCTTGTAGCCTACCAATTGCCCGGCACAAAGGTAGAAGTCATCCACCGTTTCGGATATTGCAAATTCACTCACTGAGACAGGCGGATGTATAACAACCGCGTCCCGCCGGTAATATCTCTGCACGCGATTGGCTATGTGGCGCGAATTTGCGACAAAGCAATCAACGCGTGCACTGGTCGAAACATCCCACTGCCGCAGCCAGGATGCTATTACCGGCATGAACAATCGTTTCACGAAGCCCGCGCTGGCACGGTAGAAAAAATAATGATCCCAGATGTAGCGCATCGGCGAGTGGCAATAGCAAATATGCAGCGCATCGGGCTTGGGGATAATCCCCTTTGCCGGCCCGGATTCGCTTGAGATGATCAAATCATAGCTGGTCAGATCCATGCTTTCCAACGCCAGCGGCATTAGAGGCAGCAACATCTGATAATGTTTCTTTGAACCCGGTATTTTTTGCAGGAAGGACGTTGTGATTTTGTGGTTTTTCAACCGGCCCTTGATCGCGTCGGGATCATAGACCAGCGTGAAAATATCTGCCTCGGGGTAAAGCTCACTCAGTGCTTCGAGGACTTTTTCGCCACCGCGCATCGATAAAAGCCAATAATGAACGATAGCTACTTTCACAATACTGCCCCTCGTCCATGACATGGCGTACGCGCACGAGAGCGCGCGCGTCATGCCCGGATCTTGATTATTGGGTTGGATTCTTCAGGACGGATAAGAACAGTGCTACGCCGAAATTCTACATTCAATTCACTTTAGAATTCCGGCGTAGGTCCCCCACTGACTGCCCGCTTGCTCCCACACACGCTTGATTTTTTTGATCTTGTTTTTCATGCGTTTAAAACTTGCGAC
Source organism: Phyllobacterium sp. GQ127 (assembly GCF_059758635.1). Taxonomy (NCBI): domain Bacteria; kingdom Pseudomonadati; phylum Pseudomonadota; class Alphaproteobacteria; order Hyphomicrobiales; family Phyllobacteriaceae; genus Phyllobacterium; species Phyllobacterium sp. GQ127. The sequence goes on along the minus strand of NZ_JCAXDZ010000005.1, from coordinate 8,779 downwards.
CACACATATGAAGCTAAATCTCTGCCCGTTACGCAAGCGTGACTCAAAGGGCTTTTTCCGGAAATTTTTACAAAATCTGCGCTAACCAATAAGATTGTACTGAATTCGGTTAGGCTCGAAACTTAAGGAGTAGAGGAAACTAGACCTTCAGTTTGAGCCATTGGCTGGTTTCATTGAAGGTCCAATCTTGAAAATGATCGTCAGGCGCGCCCATTTCCTTCGGCTGGCGTTGCTCCAGCATGGTTTCCAGCAACAATGTGGCGTCAAGTCGCTTGATGTTGCAGATATGCGGTCTTATGCGGGCTTCACCATCGGCAATTTCGGTTGAAATCTTGTCAAAAACCCGTCGCCAGCTGCGCTCCTTGAAGAATATCGCATTCGCTGCTGAGCGAATATAATACATTTCATCCGGATTGATGGCTCCGGCGGCTTTGGCCCTTTCCAAAGTGGCATCAATAGTGACCATTGCCTCGCTGAATGCGATATAGCCAAACTCGGCTGGCGCATGAACCTGCGCAACAGCCGCATCGTCTTCCAGCCCGCCAAAAGCATAACGCTCGAACACTTCCCCAATGCCGATCATGCCGAATGGATAGCATTCGGCGGCACGCAAAGCGCCCATGCTGGCAGCGCCGTAAATCACTGCGCCTTTTGACAAGGCATAGAGAATTTCCTTGTGCCAGACGGCTGCAACGTCCTCAAAGCGTCCATCGACAAGCCCGATCGTGCGAAATCCCTGATCCACGGCATGGGTAATGTCACCGCATTTGGCCGGCCCACGGCAAGTCAATTCATGATCCGGCAGCAGCACATCCTCTCCGCTGCGCAACGGCACGAACTTGGTTCCCGAAAGACTCGGGCCTGCAAAAAGAATCTTCATGGCGTTGCTTTACTGGCGGAGCATTGCATTGAGAGCCCTCCCGCCGAAGCGATGTTTGCGAATACCTGCCGGGCTTTCCAACTCATTGACCAGCACCCGGCAGACGGAAAATCCATATTCTTCTCCGCCAAGCGGAACAGCAACCACGCTTCTAATGCCGCGCTGGCGAAGTGGGTTGAGATAGGTTTCCAGACTTGCCCGCGCGACCGGCGATGGGTCTTCGAAATGGAAATCACTTCCAGGTTGCGCGTGGATATAGACGGCAAGGTCCGGCGCAAGCCGCTGCGCATATTCCGATGGATCGAAATCGTCCCGGGCACCCGAAATATTGGTGATACGGGTCTGCGCCGCCTCGGTGATCGCGCGCATGGCGGCTACGCGCGGAGAAAGATGGCAGCCATATCCCGCTGCGAGATCGAAATGCAGATAGGTGCCGTGCTGTGTTGCCGGACTGATGGTCGCCATGAAAACCGGCAGCGCAATATCCGAGCTCGTATCGAAGAGCCTCAGCACAAAACCTGCACTGGCAATGCGTTCGGCGAGCCAATCAATATTGCTGTCGGAGAACACGCGCGGATCGACGCATCGCGCCTGGACACCAGCGTCACGCTGAAACCGCCATAGCTCCGTTGCATCACGCTCCACCCGTTCGCAAAGTCCATGGATAACCGCTTCCAGCAGGCAGTTTCCGGACGCCAGCCCATCGGTGGATTGGCTATAGTGCCAGTTCTGCCGCTGCGACGTGAAGTCAAGCGAGACGACCTCGCGCGGCACGTAGACCGGGAGTTGCTTGAGGAGATCAAAGCCTTCCAACCATTCGATCGGCTCGTCATTTCCGGGCTCATCAGCACCGCGCATGAGAAGCATGCGCCCGTCAAAAACAATATGTCCGCTGTCTTGCAGGGCAGCTTTCGTTGCTGTGATTGACGTGGCGGGAATGTCTTCGGCAATAGCGATTTCTGCGGCTTCCATAACAGCGGAAGCACGCGCATGTGGTGCCGTGATACCTTTGCCTTGGCTGACCGCCAATGTACGGCTATTTGGGCGTACCGCCATCCACACCGGAATACCGATGCGGTCGAGGCCGGTCACTTCCGCCATTCGAACAATGCCCAGCTGCGAGAAATGTGGACGCAGCCGGCTCACGGTCACATCCGCATCATGCAATCTGGTGGAAGACGGATCATTATTGCTTGCGGCGGAGCGAAGCTTGGCTTCATCCGCCGCAAGCCTTTCATAAACCGAAATCCCGGCCCGTGACTTCATAAGAAACTCCTTCTGATAATCACGGGCAGATCGGCGACTATTTTATCAGACTGGTACGGCCGTGCTTTTCTCTGGACCAAAAGAAAATGCTCGATCTGACAAATCGCTTCTACTATCAAACGAGAAAGCACGATCAGACGGATCGCTTCTCCCATCAAACGAGAAGGCACGATCCGATGGATCACCTCTCCCGTCAAACGAGAATGCTCGATCAGATGGATTACTTCTCCCGTCGAACGAAAAAGCTCTGTCTGACGGATCACTTCGAGTTTCGAGAGACACATTCTCATTGCCCGCCATGTCGCTGATACTCGAAAGAAATTCATGCCCAGCGGATCCGAGTGATCGAAGAATATCCCGATCAAGACATTCAACGCTGTGTGTGTCAGCGTTTACAAGCCATAATTTATCAACTTCCGGTTGATCTACAATGTAAAACCTTGCCATGCGATTAGCCTTTCTATGAAGGAGAGCCCACATGGCAAGCGTATGACGATTCTTTAATAGATCAAGAAGAAGATTTGCTTAATACCCGTCTACTTACTTTTCATGAGACGTCGGATCAACAATGAATGATTGAGAAATAGCTTCAGATCGACTGTTCGTCGCGATCGCGATACTTATCCCTTTTAAAGTAGTAATGCCGCTCGCCCTTGCCTTATCAAGGATTTCAACAAAACCCGCATCAGCCGCTTGTGACTTGGCAAGAGTGATATCTGTCAGTGGCTCCACCGAACGGTTGTCCAAATCAACCAACCAAAGCTCCTTGGCATCCGTTTCCCCAATAATGAAGTATTTCGCCATCAACATTTACCCCGTTTGCATTGTTTGTCTAACTATTGAAAACCTGCCTCGCGCAGCGCATTTTCATATCTTTGACGCTGTTCCGGCAAGCGCACTCCAAGGCCTTTAATCCAATCATCTATCCGAAATGTTGGATTATCTTCCATCGCTTGCTTTTTATATTCGCCGGCTTTTTCTTTTTCGCCCTGCATTGCATAGCAAGCTGCCAGCAATCTGGCCGCAGCTCGCGGGTTCTGCATCTGCTCGAGAGTATCTACAGCCTCCGAATGGCGCCCCATATTGTGGAGTGCCCCACCCCCTACCCAATAATAATAATCAGGCGCGAGGGGATTATGGGCGATTGCCTGCTGGATTTTCTCCAATGCCTGATCGAGCCAACCATAATGGGTCAAAGCGTCCGCATAATCAGCCAACAAGTCAGCATGTTGGGGATTGATGGACTCGCCTTGATCAAAATACTCCAAACTTTCCTCGAATTTACCCAAATACATGCTGATCGTACCAAGTTCGCGTAATGGCCGTTCATCGTCTGGATCATTGGGAGTCGCCCGCTTGGCAATTTTCTCCCCTTCAAGCAAAATATCTTTTTCACTGCGCGCCAGCATCAGCCATTCCTTTTGCATGGTTCTTGCTATCCCGCTAAGCGCAGGAACAAAGTCAGGCGACGCTATCAGGGCATTCTTGAAAGATTGCCGAGCATGGCGCAGCGTGGACAGGTCGAATTTATCGATGTCGCGCTTGGCCATGAGGTACCAATAATAGGCATTTGGATCCTGATCGAGCTTGTTGTAGCGGTCAAGTTCCGACTTCTCGATTACAGAGACGACAGAAAGAATGATGCGGATGGAAAGCTGGCGGTATTGCTGTTCCGGCAGGACATAATCAAACTTTGTTTTCTCCGCCCAGACGATCTCCTGCGTTTCGGTGTCAATGAGTTTCACTGAAAGGAAGCAAAACCCGTCGCGGCGCACAATCTTGCTGTCGACGGCATAGCTGACACCGAATTGCGTCTTGAGACCGTCAAAACTGTCAATCGGGGATTCTGTTACCACGCGCTTGGACGTATAGGGCGCGACAACTGAAAGCGTGCGCAAACGGCATAGGCCGATCGTGATATCATCTACCAGCGATGCGGCAAGCTGCTCCATCGGGTCGGATGCATTATGCGGCAAATAGAGAACCATAACCCGCGGCAGGCCCGCTTGTTTGGCCTGTTGCAGCTGAGATACGGCGCGGATCGCGTGCGGTGTCTGTATTTCGGTCCGGATTGCAACAGGTTGTGCTGACTGCGTGATAATGAGCCCTCTTGTTGTTGCCGGGGAAAGTTTCGGCAGCAATTGCTGATAGAGCTCAATCGTTTGCTCTTCCGGCTCGACATCAAGATCATCGCGGAGCTTTTTCGTGCATTCCCGGAATGTCCGCTCCACCTTGGCAATCAGCCCAAGCTGCGATGCTGTTTGCATCAATGCGCGATAACCAACCTCCTGATAGGGGTCAATTTCGATCAGCTTACGGGCGCATTGCCGCTTTTCATCGATACTTACGCCTATGGGCTGATCAATCATCAAAAGCAGCATCGCGGTCAGATCATCGCGAATCTTTACGCGCTTGACGTCCAGCCATTCATCAAAATCAGAAGCTTGCGGCTCGTTCTGCGCCAGAAGATCGCCGGCATAAAGCTCGATCATCGGCAGCAAGGACTCAATATCGCCCTTCTGCATTAGCTCCATATACTCAAGAAGATCGATCCGCAGAAGATCGGCCCTCACCTGCGACAGGTTCAGGTAAACATAAGTAGCATCGCCCTGTATAAGACTTAAGCCATATTGCTCCTGAAATTTGCGGATACGCGCCAGACTTTGCCGCAGATTCATGGAAGCGTGGGATTGGTCCGTCTCGGACCAAAGAACTTGTGACAGCTTGCCACGAGAAACGGAATGGTTGGGGTTTTCCAGCAGAAGGTAAACAATAATGCGAAGAAAATTGGCAGGGACACGGGGAACAAGTTGTCCGCCCAGACTTACAGTTGCCTCTCCAAAAACTGCAATCTTCATTCCGAATAAGCCCCGGATTTATCTAACTGTTTTCTTCCCGATATACGATCTGCATAGGCTATCAGTCACAATTTTAACCAAGTCCACCCCATATCTATAGATAGATATAAAGGTAAAACTATAATAAATTTGTATTAATACTGCCTCTGAAATACTTGCAAAGAGACCGACAGTACGGAATGTCCGTTCCGGGTTCGTTTTTCATAAGATAAATTCGTTTTAAGTCTCGACTATCCGCAAAATAATGACATTGTGCAAGAGGGTTGATGGATTTTTGAAAGAAAAGTCAAAGAATCTGCCAAACTATTGCTACATAGACACAAGTGCCTGAAAGTTAGTGTCTTCTCTGCCAAGCAGATAGTTATTTGCGTTACTATAATTCGTCGTGAAAAGATGAGGTTTTTCCCAAAATGCCTTCAACAAAAGTCAACTGGCTTTCAAGAAACGCAACCCGCTTTTCATAGGCTTTCATAACGCTCGTCAGATTTTCCAGGCGACCCTCATAGGATTCCGGTTCGGCAATATCTGTCATTGCTTCAAGCGTCAGTGCCGCATCCGCAGATGCTTCGGCAAAACGCTTGTTGAGGCCGAGCTTCTCCAGTTCCAATTCATTTCGGACAGCCGTCAGCGTCGTAATAATGCGTTTGAATCGGGCTGTATCACTCTCGCGATCCCGCTCCGGATCTCTGACGTTAAAGCCGAACATCGATCTGCCCTCCGTCTGGTTGAGTTGCTCCGCTTACAGGTTCCGGTGCCGGGAAGGGTTTGTAGAATTTGCCATCACCCTTGCGCGTCAAAGATGTGAGCATTCTTCGCATGGGTTCATCATAAAGACGCAAGGCCATCCAGGAAAAAGCCAGGATCATGACGAAGCTCATGCTGGCGATAATGTGCGTATTCCAGCCTGAAAGCAATGATTGGCTAAGACCTGACATCATCAAGACAATAGGAAAATGCAAAACATAAATTGGATAGGACAAACTGCCGAGCAGGGAGCCGAAACGCATGGTGTTTGTTTGCCCGGTGCCTCCAAGGACGATGGCAGGCAGACACAGGCTGATAAAAACCAAGTCCAGCCAAGGGAAATTTCGCTCTGATACGGCAACTGGAATTGCAAGCACAAAAACCAGTGCGGCCGAAAGGGTAAACATGCTCCAATGCCGCGCATTTGCACTCAGGCGGTGCTGCTCACGATATATGACCACACCCAAGGGAAAGCCGAAACATACCCGGGCCAGACCGCCCCAGAAGGTTGCGGTGTCATATCCAATATTGAGCGTGTGATATCGGTTCACGAAAACCGCAAGCAAAACCAGACTGACTACGATGATCAGGATCAGGGTGCTGGTACGGAGCCAAATGCCACAGACCGCCCATAATAGATTGATAAGCAACTCGAAAAAAAGCGACCAGAGCGGACCATTTCCGGGGAAAAGATCGTGAGATGTTGCTGTTGCACTGAGGAAAGACGGAACCATTGCAAGATTGAGCATTCCGGACGCCAGCAGGACCTCCAGAGATTCAACTTTTCCGGGAAAAAACAGCCATTTCAGCAAAAGGACCACCAGGCCCATGCCAGCACCAAGCAGCGCCAGCGGATAGAGTCTGATCACGCGTTTTATGATGAATGACCCAAGTGACAAATGAGTCCGGAGGTCTCTTTCATAGGCGTGGGCAACAACAAACCCGCTGAGCACAAAGAAGAAATCCACGGCAAGATAGCCTCTCGGTACGATAGCCGGAATCATGCCGAATTGCGACAGATGGAATCCAACGACAAGGAGGGCAGCAACGCCTCTCAGTCCATCAAGCATGTCGTATCGTTGGACGTTCATCGGTTTCCCCAAGCCCCCTCCGTCCGGCCTTTTGGTGGCACTGGGAAGGCCGGGCGGTGCTGCACTTAAATTATAGGCCTGACGGCATATCGCTGTCGTGTCAGCAATTTGAACTAGTGGTCTAAGCAAAACTTTCCGGCCTATCCGCACCATTTCCGTTCAAGTCGCGGCAGTTCTGTTCAAGCGCTTGTAAAAGCCGACCATTATTATCGCTGTATTCGTCGATTCTATTGGGCAAAAGGCAAACATGTGCTAACTCCTGCCCGTGCCTTTCCAGGCACAATCGCTTCTCCCACAGTGCTCGCGCGTATAAAATGATCAAACGTTTCTTTGCCTATTATGCCCCTTACAAGGGACTGTTTGCGCTGGATTTTTCCTGCGCAATCATATCGGGCTTGCTGGAACTCGGCTTTCCCATGGCCGTGCGCAGCTTCATTGATGTTTTGCTGCCCAGCCAGAACTGGACACTTATCCTTCTGGCGTCTTTCGGTCTGCTGGCGGTCTATCTGTTTAACACGGGCCTGAACGCGGTCGTCGTTTATTGGGGGCACAAGCTCGGCATCAATATTGAAACCGAAATGCGCCGCAAAAGCTTTGACCACCTGCAAAAACTGTCCTTCCGCTTCTACGACAACCATAAGACCGGTCATCTCGTCGGGCGCGTAACGAAGGATCTAGAGGAAATCGGCGAGGTCGCCCATCATGGTCCTGAGGACCTCTTCATTGCGATCATGACCTTCATCGGTGCCTTCTGGCTGATGGTCTATGTCAATCCTCTATTGGCAATTCTGACACTGATCGTGGTGCCGATCGTTGTTTGGGGCGCTGGTCAATATGGTGGCCGCATGACCAGGAACTGGCAAAATCTCTATAGCCGCGTCGGTGATTTCAACGTGCGTATCGAAGAGAATGTCGGTGGTATGCGCGTCGTTCAGGCATTCGCCAATGAAGAGCATGAACGCTCTCTTTTCGCCCGCGACAATGCACGCTATCGCGAGACCAAGCTTGCCGCTTATTGGATTATGGCTGCAAGCACGTCACTGAACTATATGAGCATGCGGCTGATACAGGTCATTGTCATGATCGCCGGAAGCTACCTTGTCATCACCGGGCAGATGACAAATGGTGGTTTTGTCAGCTTTCTCCTGCTGGTTGCTGTTTTTGTGCGCCCGATCGAAAAGATAAACTCGGTCATTGAATCCTATCCCAAGGGTATTGCAGGGTTCCGCCGCTACACGGAGCTTCTCGATACGGAGCCGGACATAGCCGACCGCGTCAATGCCCTGACCGTTTCCAATCTGAAGGGCAATATCGCTTATAAAAACGTAACGTTCCGATATTCACCGGAGCGCGATGCGCTGCATGAGATTGACCTGACCATCAAGGCCGGTGAAACGGTCGCGTTTGTTGGCTCATCAGGTGCCGGAAAAACCACGCTTTGCTCGCTGCTGCCGCGCTTTTATGAAGTAAACTCCGGCAGCATAACGATTGACGGCATCGATATTCGCGACATGACATTGGCCTCGCTGCGTAGCCAGATCGGCGTCGTTCAGCAGGATGTGTTTCTGTTCGGCGGGACCATACGGGAGAACATTGCCTATGGCCGTCTCAACGCAACAGACGAACAAATTGCTGAAGCTGCCCGGCGTGCCCGGCTTGATGAGATGATTGCATTGCTTCCTGCTGGCTATGAAACGATTGTCGGCGAACGCGGAGTCAAGCTTTCCGGCGGGCAAAAACAGAGGCTTGCCATTGCGCGAATGTTCCTGAAAAACCCGCCAATTCTGATTTTGGACGAAGCGACATCGGCTCTGGACACCAAGACAGAGCGGGAAATCCAGCTATCTCTGGCCGAACTTGCGCAGGGACGCACCACGCTGGTTATCGCCCACCGACTTGCCACGATCCGCAATGCCGATCGTATCGTTGTGGTAGAAAAT
>NZ_JCAXDZ010000049.1:0-224 GCF_059758635.1 Phyllobacterium sp. GQ127 | reverse complement strand
GAAAGATCGCCACCCAATAGTGGATGCAGCATGTGCCGGTCAGCGCTGAAGGGGCTGCCGAGATAGGCGTCTCCCGCGAAGAGAATGAAACCGACCTGCTGGCTCGCGGCGCTATTGTCTATCAACTGCGTGGCAGCGATCTGTCCGTCGGTCACCGCGCCACTATCGACCATGGATTTCGATGTATCGAGGGCGATGATTACGCCGTCGAGGTTGCGAAAGCT
>NZ_JCAXDZ010000048.1:0-233 GCF_059758635.1 Phyllobacterium sp. GQ127 | reverse complement strand
ACCCCTGAACCGTCGCATCCGAAAGACCGGCAAGCTTCGTCGTTGCTGCATCCGCACCAACCTTGGCCGCATCCGCCGTCGTCTTTACTGTCGCAAGATTGCCGGTGACTGTCTTGACTGACTGGTCAACCGTGTCACCAAGCTTCTTTGCAGAAGCGTCAATGCTCTTTTGAACCGTATCGTCCGAAAGGCCCGCAAGCTTCGTCGTTGCTGCATCCGCGCCAATCTTGGCT
>NZ_JCAXDZ010000047.1:0-246 GCF_059758635.1 Phyllobacterium sp. GQ127 | reverse complement strand
AGACCGAAGTCGGGCAGAACAAGCTTGCCATCCTTATCCAGCGTCGTGCCTTCACCAAGTGCTGTGGCAACAGACTGCCCGACCTTCGTCGCAGCCGTGTTGATCGCCCCCTGAACCGTATCGTCCGAAAGGCCCGCAAGCTTCGTCGTTGCTGCATCCGCACCAACCTTGGCCGCATCCGCCGTCGTCTTTACTGTCGCAAGATTGCCGGTGACTGTCTTGACTGACTGGTCAACCGTCTCACCA
>NZ_JCAXDZ010000046.1:0-250 GCF_059758635.1 Phyllobacterium sp. GQ127 | reverse complement strand
GCAAAGGAAAAGCCCTCGATCATGACCTTCTGCCTTGCAAGAGTTCGCAGAGCGCAATTCCCAGTTCGGCGCTCTTGAACGGCGGCTGTCTCGAATAGAGGCCATCGAGCAGGACACGACCGCCGCCCTTGCGAAAAAATTCCGTCTTGAAGAGATTATCGAGTTCCTCCAGCCAGTCTTCACCCTGTTTGCGTGCAGCGCCATCGCCTGCAACAACATTCACGTAGCGCCGGATCAACGAGGCCTGGGC
>NZ_JCAXDZ010000045.1:0-252 GCF_059758635.1 Phyllobacterium sp. GQ127 | reverse complement strand
GACAATGTAGTCCTTCAATGCTGGCGCCAGATAAACCGCGTTGACCTGCAGCCTTGCCTGCTGAATTTCGACAATGCTGATCTTGTCGCTGACAATAGGACGATTGCCGCCTCGCTCCTGTTCGACAAGATCGAGAATCTCGCGCTCGGACGTGGCATCCGGAAAATCGACGGTCACGTGAAAAAGAAAGCGGTCAAGCTGGGCTTCGGGCAGCGGAAAAGTGCCTTCATGTTCGATTGGATTCTGCGTGGC
>NZ_JCAXDZ010000044.1:0-258 GCF_059758635.1 Phyllobacterium sp. GQ127 | reverse complement strand
AATCGCGAAAATTGCCCTACGCTGGCGAGCCTATAGGATCGGGCTTCGGATGAAACGCGCGGCAAACGTTGGCGATGCCGTGCTGGTCTGGCAGTTGCAGCGGCAGGTCGACGGACATTCGCGGTTTGCAATTGAAAACCTGGAGTCCATGGTGTTTGGCAAACAGCAAGCAGACAAGGCCTCGCTGGCTCGCATTGTCAAGCACCTGATCGACAAAAAGCTTGCCATTCATTGAGGTGTCTTTGCAATTTGATAAAC
>NZ_JCAXDZ010000043.1:0-264 GCF_059758635.1 Phyllobacterium sp. GQ127 | reverse complement strand
GGGGTCTTCTCTATTCGGCGTGTTGTCGAGCATCTCTCCTTGAACATTTCTATTATTTGGCTATCCTCCGCTATGGGCACCATAAGACCGGGAAAGTTTTATGGACGGCATAAACCAGCATTCCTCCACCGGCGACGAGACGGATCTCGGGCCGAGGTTCAGTCAGCTTGCCCAAAACCTTGAAGCCGGTTTGATAGGGAGGCTTGCCCTTGTCGACAGGTTGCTCATGGCCCTGCTCGTCGGCGGCCATGTACTGATCGAAGG
>NZ_JCAXDZ010000042.1:0-264 GCF_059758635.1 Phyllobacterium sp. GQ127 | reverse complement strand
TCACCTTGGGCGTTTCTTGCGGTACCGCTACCGCTGATTGCGGCGCGGCTGTTGAAAGCCCGGCGGCATTACGCCAGAACGCTGACGGTCCCTTCGTCTGTGGTGTTTGACAACATCGACGATGTGCAGACCGGCATCTTGGGCGCTATACGCAGCTTTACAGCGATCCTCTGGACGGTCTGGTCGTTGGGCGTGCTGGCCCTCGCAGGACCGCAGATCATACAGCCCGTCGCCGCATTGCCGGTTTCGGGCCGCGACATCATC
>NZ_JCAXDZ010000041.1:0-272 GCF_059758635.1 Phyllobacterium sp. GQ127 | reverse complement strand
CAATCGCCCCGTCCTCAGGTTCTTGCGTGTTTTGATCGTCTGTATTGATCGATGACGACGGCCAGGACGATAATCGCGCCCTTGATTATTTCCTGGTAATAGGAGCCGATCTTCAGGAAGGTGAACCCTGAAGTGATAATGCCGAGGATGATGGTGCCGATCAGCGTTCCGGTGATGCGGCCGGAGCCCCCTGCAAGCGATGTGCCGCCGATAACAGCCGCGGCGATGGCGTCGAGTTCATAGGCGTTGCCCATGGTCGGCTGGGCCGATGC
>NZ_JCAXDZ010000040.1:0-284 GCF_059758635.1 Phyllobacterium sp. GQ127 | reverse complement strand
CCATTCGAGACCCGCGAGGCGGTTAGAGGCGTGCGAATTGTTTCGAACCAAAATCCCGTCCGGAAAAAGCGTGAGGCAATGCTCCGTCAGATCGAAAGTTTGGGCGCTCGCATCGTAGAGTTTCACAGCGAAATCGAACCGGAAAAACAGATCAACTCTTTGGGCAGACTTCATGGCCGATACAGCTGATCCGCTCAATGCTTTGCAAGCAATTCGCCTGCCCACGGTCCCGGCATCTTCGCTTTGGGAGCAGATGGCTGTCGCACTGCTTGCCGGCGTGATAA